>CAVXQC010000009.1:0-139749 GCA_963763895.1 uncultured Alphaproteobacteria bacterium
CTGGTCACGCATTTGAATTGACGAGAACATTCACACCTAGGCACCGAAATGCCTTGGTAGATATTATTCTCTCAAAAACGTGTCCGCCAAAGTCTCGTTCGAACCGTCCCATCCCTGGCGGGATGAGGGGTTCAGCAAGAACTCTGCCGCCCACGTTTCTCTTTCTTCAATATTCAATTTTCAAAGAACAGACATTGCAGACGCGATGTCGTGGCCCGTTTAGCTTTTGGCTTTGGGGCCGTTTGAGTGTCGCTTACGCGGCTCTCGTGATTTCGTCAACCAGGGCTTCTTAGAAGCGAACTTCTTGGTCGCCAGCGGCGCGCCGCCCTCGTTGTTGAGGCGTATATAGTCGGGGGGCCTTCAAACTGTCAACAAGGATTCTGAACTTTTTTGAATTTTTTGCGACAGTCGGCCACGAGGCCTTTTGGACGCTGGGTAATGCGCCTGAAACGGCCTCTCCTTCCTTACCGCCAGCCTTAAAGGAGCCCTATTGCCGCCCCAATGGGCGTCGATTGGGTGATCCCGGATGCCGGCGTCTTATACGTGCCTCTTATATAGGTACGCCGGGCAAACAATCGATACCCAGGCTACTCCTGAAGGAGCCTTCGTTGACTTCGCGCTCCATGACAGGCAATTGTCATGGCCATAAAAATAAGCCGGTTCCGGATCGGGAAGAAATCGCTCTCCTGAATGCACGACACCGATGAAACCATAGCCGCCCTCGGCAACGAGCCGCCACTGATCGCCGATGGGCGCAGCGGCCCGCCGGACCGTCGCGAGGTTTCGGCGCGCTGGCTTTCCGGCACATTCCTCACCGGCGTAACCTCAAGCGTACTGATGGGCGTCGCGCTCTTTGCGGCGCTCGACGGCCGCGAGCAGCTCGCAACCCCCCCGAGATCGCCAATCTTGTCGACATGAACAAGGACGGCGAAGCAGGCGAACAGGCCAAGACCAACCGAATTACAGCACTCCGGCAGGTCGCGAGAGCCAAGGACCGCCGCCGGATGGAAGTGTCGACGGTGATCAAGGATGGCGACCGCGACGTCATCCGCACCGTTCCGTTCGTGCAGATCAAGATGGCGCTGGCTGCAGGGCACAAATCAACCCGCAGCTATCCGCCGTTCGATCCGCTCCAGGTATTCGCCGAGGATGGCGCCGCCCAGACCGCGACCACCGGTCTTATATATGGAGCCAAGGTCGAGAGCGAAATGAGCCTCAAGACGGTAGACTTCCCGATCGACACTGCGGCTTACGACGAGAAGAGCGGCCTCTCCGCCGACGAAGTCGAGCAGGTTGTGCGGAACACCGGCTCCATCCTGACCGCCGACGGCGATGTCCAGGTTGCGGCACTTCATTATGTGGACCCGCAGCAATTCGGCGATTCGCTGGCCGCCCAGGCGATCACCGCCTCGTATGGCGTGAAGATTGTTCCCGAGAACGTATCGGTGGCGCCGCGCACGGCAAATGAGGAGACATCCCTCGCTTATGCCGAGGAAATCATCCCATTCACCGAGAGCCGCGAGATCGTCGAAGCTTTCGCCGGTTCCGGCTATGATGGCGACGATGCCAAGGGCATGGCCGAAGCGATCGCGAAAATGCTGAATGCGCCCGCCCTGAAAGCCGGGACCGTGCTGCGCGTCGGCCTCGAAGTTCGCGGAGACGAGGCGAAGGTGGTGCGGACGAGCGTCTATGACCGCACCAACCACATCGTCACCATCGCTCTCGACGACCGCAAGCAATATGTGCCGGCGTCCGAGCCGGAACCCAATCCCGAGATTCTGACGGCATTCGACGATTCGCCGCCGGTCGTCGTGCGCGGCAATCTGCCGACGGTCTATGACGGCATTTACCGGGCTGCTTATTCTTACGGCATGTCGAGGGAGATGACCGGCAAGCTGATCAAGCTGCTCGCTTCCGACGTCGATTTCCAATCCCGCGTGAGCCCGTCGGATCGCATTGACGTCTTCTTCTCCCAGCCCGACAGCGACAATCAGGCCTCGGAAGACTCCGAACTTCTCTATGCGTCCGCGACGTTCGGCGGCAACACCCGCACATTCTATCGCTTCCAGATGGAAGATGGCGCCGTCGACTATTTCGATCAGGACGGGCGCAGCGCCAAACAGTTCCTCCTGCGCAATCCGTTGCCGAACGGCCGCTTCACCTCGGGGTTCGGGGCACGACGCCACCCGATCCTGGGCTACACCAGCATGCACACCGGCGTCGATTGGGCGGCTTCTCGCGGTACGCCGATCATCGCTTCCGGCAATGGTGTTGTTGAAAAGGCCGGCTGGGCCGGCGGTTACGGCCGCCAGACAATCGTCCGGCATTCCAACGGCTACGAGACATCCTACAATCACCAGAGCGGGATTGCCCGCGGGATAGTACCCGGCGCCCGCGTCCGCCAGGGGCAGGTGATAGGCTATGTCGGCTCAACCGGCTCCTCGACCGGCAATCACCTTCATTACGAACTGATGGTCAACGGCAACAAGGTCGATCCGATGCGGGTCCGCTTGCCGGTCGGCCGCGTCCTCAAGGGCGGCGATCTCGAGGCCTTCAAGCGCGAGCGCAAGCGCATCGACGACCTTCTGAAGCAGGAAGGCAAGGACGGGTTGAAGGTCGCCGCGGCCAAGCTCGCCGGCTAAGCAAGCATTTCCCGGCTATCCGCCCTCAGGATCGCGTGCCGGTCTCCGCCGGCTCATTGCGGAGTTCCTGCGGCACTCCGCCCGGAATCGTAACCCACGCGACCACCGCCGAAAGTACGCAGAGCACTGCCGTCACCCAGGCGACCGCCGAGAAAGCCGCATCGCTTGCAGCAACGCGCGCTGCATCGACCGCGGCCGGCAAATTCGCGGCCGGTTCGCCGAATCCCGGGATGCCAGTCTGGCCACCGAGCGCCGCCGCATAGGTAAATGCCGCCACGCCACCCATCGCCGCCACCGCGATCAGTCCGGCGATACGCGAGACGGCATTGTTGATTCCCGATGCCGCACCGGTGTCGTTATCCTCTACCGACGTCATGATCGCTGTGGACAGCGGCGAGACCACCAGCGCCATGCCGAGCCCCAGCAGGATCATCGCTGGAAATACGGCCGTCCAGAACCCGTGGAAACCAGCACCCACGGCGATTGCCAGCCCGGCGAACGCAGCCGCGACCACCAGGCTGCCCACGGCGATCGGCAAACGCGGGCCGATTCGGTCGGACAGACTTCCGACCGGCCCGGACAAAAGCGCTATTGCCCCCGACAGCGGCAGGAAGATCAGGGCGGTTTCGGCTTCGCTCAATCCCCAACCCGCGATCAAAAGCATCGGCAGATAGAAGAGAATCCCCGACAGCGCGAAGTAGAGGAAGAAGGTCGCAACATTGGCGCCGGAAAAGGCGCCGACGCGGAAGAGCGAAAGGTTCACCATCGGATCGCGCTGGCGCCGCTCCCAGAAGATAAATCCGACGAAGATCGCCACCCCCGCAACCATGAAGGCGACCGAACGTCCCGTGGACGACCCCTCGCCTTCCGATGACAGCGCGGTCAACCCGTAGGCGAGCGCGCCAAGGGCTACGGTTGCGATCACCGCACCGCCGAGATCGAGCCTTCGCCTCTCGCTCGGTCTGTCCGCCGGGACTTTCGCAAGCAGCAGGTAGACCGCGATCCCGCCGAGCGGCAGGTTGATCGCAAAAATTACCCGCCAGATGCTGTCGTCGAAGGCCGACAGAACAAGACCTCCCAACACCGGCCCGAGCGCGGTCGTCAATGCCGACGATGCCGCCCATATGCCGATCGCCCTGCCGCGCTCCTTCCTGGGATAGGCCTTGGCGATGATCGCAAGGCTTCCCGGCACCATGATCGCCGCGCCGATGCCTTGCACCGCGCGGGCGAGAATGAGCGACGCCGGGTCAGGTGCGGCCGCGCAAACAAGCGAAGCCGCCGTGAAAAGCGCGATGCCAACGACGAAAGTGCGGCGCAGGCCGAAATTGTCGCCAGCGGCACCGCCGGCGAGAATCAGCGCCGAAAGCGTCAGCGCATAGGCGTTGGAGATCCATTGGGCGTCAGCCAGCGTGGCGCCGAGATCGGCGCGTATGGCGGGAATGGCGATGGAGACGACCGATCCGTCGATGAAGCCGAGTGCCGAAGCGAGAATCGCCGCGATGAGGACGAAGCGGCGCTGCGATTGCGGACAGAAAGTCGGCGGGGACGGTGAACTTGCAAACTCCGGTACGCTCATCATTCAACGCTAGTCAGCCAACAGATGCGGCGACGGCAATCAGCCGACCGAATCGATCGCACCAGCGACAGGGTGCGTCCTTCAAGACTCGCCCGCCGCAATTTGCTCGCTCGGCGCCGTCGCTCGCACTGGAAAGTCCTGCCGCGCTACTGCGGGCTCAGCACCACATCACGGATCGAGGAAGGTTGGCGCCAACCTTCCTCATCCTGAGGTGCGAGCCTGCACGTCGCTCTGCGACAACACAAATCGTCGAAAGGGCGAGCCTCGAAGGACGCACGATCACTCGGTGAACTCGACGGAAACGCCCTGCTTGACGATCTTGGCGAGTTCCTGCGCATCCCAGTTGGTGAGGCGGACACAGCCATGGCTTTCGGTCTTGCCGATCTTGGATGGGTCGGGCGTGCCGTGGATGCCGTAGGTCGGCTTGTCGAGCGCGATCCAGATCGAACCGACAGGCCCGTTCGGCCCGGGCGGGATGGTCAGGATCCTGTTGTTTTCGCCCTGCTTGAAGTTGAGCTTCGGATTATAGGTGTAGTTGGGGTCGAACGCGACGCGCGAGACGATATGGGTGCCGGTCGGCGAAGGCGTTTCGGCCGAACCGATCGTCGCCGGATAGGCGGCGACAAGCTTGCCGTCGGCGCCATAGGCGCGCACCTGCTTCTCGCCCTTGTCGGCGATGATGCGCGCGACCGGAGCTTTCACCGGGTTGCCGACATTGGCGACGCGAATGATGGTGCCCGGACGGTTGAAATTCGCGTCGGGATTGAGCGCCTTCAGATATTTTTCGTCCATGTGGAAACGCTCGGCGAGCATTTCCGTAACCGACGTGAAGCTCATCCGCTCGAGCTTCGCCTTCTGGCTGTAGTCCGCCGGAACCGCAGCGACGAAGGGGCCGGCCGCGTCGGCCGGGCGTGATGGTGTAGTTGATAAAAGGCTCGCCACCGCTTTCGGCAAGCGCCTTCTTGATGCCTGCCGCATCGGTGGACTTCAGAACCTGGCCCGTCAGTTCGCGATAGGCGGCCAGCCCCTTGTCGACATTGCTGCCGAAACGGCCGTCGATCACGCCCGGCGACGCGCCCTTCCGGTCGAGCAGCACCTGAAGCTCCGCCACCTCGATGCGCGCAGCCGAGGTAACCGGCGGTTCGATGGTCGCCGGGCTGTTCGGCTCGACGAGAACATCCGGTGGCTGGCCCCCTTCGGGCTCCATCACGCCCGGATCAAGCGGCGCGCGCTCGATGGGCGGGGCTATCGGTTCAGCGCGTCGCTGTCCGCGGCGGCTCGACAGGGTTGGCGAAACCGTCATCCGGCGCTTCGGGAAAGGCGTTGCGCGGATATTCCGGCTCGAGCGGACGCAGGGGATATTCCTCGGCGGGATATTCGGAATAATCGTCGATCGGTGCCGCGGCCGAGTTCCTCAAGCCGGTCGCGGCGAAGGCGCGCCATGTCCTCGGGGTCGTCCAGGTAATAGCGTTCGGGATTGGCGCGCTCCCGCAACGGACGGCGCATCGGACGGCGAGGTTCGATGGCGATGATCTCGCCGGTATAGGCATCGACGATGACGCGGCGGCCGCGGCCATCGTAGTAGACTTCAACATCGCCGGCTTGCGCAAGCTGCAGACCCGGTTTCGGACTGGCGGGAGAGCCGGCAAGGCCGCTGCGTTCCGACGCGAAGGCGCCGACCGAGGTCAGGCCGGCGGCGAAGGCCGAAAAAACCAGGATTTGGCGGAACATGTTTCTCAGATTCTCCGTCGGACGACCGCTATCATGCGAAGCAGCCGCATCGTGAACGGCACTGCTTCAAGCCTGCACCATCGAACATGAACCGGGCATGAAAATGGCCGTTTGGCGGCGCCTTTTCATCCGCGTATGCGGTCTCTCCCTTCGTTGCCTCAACGGGCCAGCCGGCAAAAGGTTTCGCCGGCAGCCGATCCGCCATTGCGCCTCGCCGGCTAGCCCGCTCGCGGCGCCCACAGCCTCAGCCGTCCTTCGCGATGTCCGGAAGCGCGATGTCCGGAAGGACCGGCTCTCGCGATGGCCGGGAGGACGGCTATCGCGAGTGGCTCCGGAAGGATGGCTCTGATCATCTCGCAACCGACGACAACGCCGAACGCAGCCTTCACAACCGCAGCCTCCGGTTCGCCGCCGCCGCAGTCGAGCGGCTTGCCGCGGGGTGTAGATCATCTGGCATGAGCCGGCCAGTTTGCAGGACCGGCGGCCGCACCTTTCCAGCCCACCGTTGCCGGTGAACGCGGCGCGCAGCGCATCCGGCCAGAACTCTTCCGCCAGTTCGTTGAAGACGGCGAGACGGGATCGGCGGGGACCGCGTCCGGCGTCCTTGAGGCCTTGTCCTCGCTGTTGCTGTCCTTCTTTTTCGGCATTTCGTTGATCCTTTCCTGTTGGCTGGTTAGGGGCGCGCGACATCGACTTCCCGCCGCGAAATGGTCGGGAAGCGGAGCGGAAGGCCACGCCTCACTCAAATTTGAAAATGCGGCGCGGCCTTCCGCATCCGCCGGTGTTCTCGCCTCGGCTGGGTGGGCTGGGCTCGGCATTTGCGCCTACCAGCCTGACCGTCCCCGAGGCCCGGGTCTTGGCGATCGCCTCGCTAAGCCGCGCTACCGTTGCGCGGCCGACCCGGACACCGTCTCCCTCCCCTGATCCCCGGTCCGGACCAGGGTTCCCGCGAGGGAGATGACGAGGATTATGCGCGTCGGCTCAGGGGGTGTGGATAAAAGAAGATGAAAGACTGCTGACAGATGGTGACAAGGGGACGCCGCTGTTCAAACACCGCTGCGACCACGTTCCGGAACTTCTTCCAGGCTGCGCGCGCTTCTCCGCGATTTCCGAGACAGAACCGCCTTGCCGAACGCGATCCCCGGTTTCTCGACGAGCCGGTGGAGTACCCAGGCGCTCAGATATACCGGGACAACAGTGACGGCGGCCGAAAGCGCCAAACGCTGGGATTGCGGCATCTGAAGGTAAAATTCCTGGCTGATCAGCCAGCCGATCGCCGGGATGACGATCAAAAGATGCACCAGATAGACGCCATAGGAGGTGTCGCCCAGGAATCTCAACGGCGGGCTGTCGAAAATGCCCATCACAATTCGCACCGGCATCGAGAAAATGCCTATCCGGGCCAATTGACGATGAAAGACCACGGCGGCAAAGGCGGCAACGAGTGCGACCTGCATCGCGGCCGACCCGAAATCATCGACACGGAGGGCAAATGCCAGGATCGGGCACGCCACCGCGATCGCCAGAAGCCGAGCGGATTGGTGCCATTTATCGCAGCGAAGAGCACATGCGACCAGCATCCCCGCGGCAAAGACATGAAGCTTCAGAGCCAATGCCGAGGGCATCGGGAACTGCCCGAAGTAAGTGGGGAAGATCGCTATGAGAGCTCCCGCAATCAATATGAAGACACCGCAAGCGATTGCCGGGCCTAGTCGGACGAGCACGAGCATAAGGAATGGAAAGACCAGGTAGAACTGCATTTCCAGGCCGATGCTCCAGTCGGGAAGAGTCGTTCGGAACGCGTATTTCGGCAGGGCCCCGAAAAGAAAGGTGACATGGGTCAGCACATTCATCGGCGACTGGTCGTAATAGCGCGCCGGCTCGGTGCCGGTACTGGGGAACACGAGGTCGATCTGATTGCGCCATTCCCCGATTGCCGGACCGAACAGGAAAGCGGCCAGCAGCAGCACGTAGAAAAGCGGCGCAATGCGAAAAAAGCGGCGGATCCAGAACGAAGCCCAGGTCGCCGGCTCCTCCCACGGCTCTTTTTCTCTGCGCAGGAAATAATGGAACGCCATCAGGAATCCCGAGAGCATCATGAACAGATCGACCGCGGATCCGCCCCAGGCGATGACCGGATAATGGATCGAATTGAGCACTGCGAGATGGGCGACATAAACCCAGCCGGCCGCCGCGCCTCTCAGTCCGTCGAGATATGGAAGATGATCGGCAAGGGGCTTCGGTCGAACCATTACCGCGCCCTTCCCGGCTGCCGATTGCTGCATCGCACAATAATAAACAACTGCTTTGCTGCATCGCAAGGTCGCAAAGGCGCACGCATCACGCGGCGGCCATCACTTCCGTTTTCATCTTGAAATCAGCGGAGCCGACTGAAGGCGCTCCGGATGGCGGCGAGCGAGATGGCCTCGACAGTGGAGGGCGTTCCCTGACGGTGTCGAAGCCGCGCGTGCTGGTCGCCATGGTGAGCGAATTGAGGATCGCACAAACCAGGCGGGATTGGCGTCATTTCTGGGCGTTGCTGCCCGTTTATGCTATCAGGCCCGCGCTTAGGGCTGAATTTGCCTCATTTACGGAACAAGGCCGACGCATTGCCCGTTTCCGTTCGCCAAGAGCATCACGACTGCAGCTTGGCAGAGCCTAAAGCCTCCGTGTGCCACTGCACATGTGAGGCTTCGTTATACGCGACGGCCCAAGCCGTTCATGCGCGGAGCCTCTGATGGAAGAATTCCTCCTGTTCGCAGCAGTCGGGTTTCTGGCCCAGGCGGTCGATGGTGCTCTCGGGATGGCCTATGGCGTGATCTCTTCGACGGTGCTCCTCGCCTTCGGGGTGCCACCGGCACAAGCATCAGCTTCAGCTCATGCCGCGGAATTGTTCACCACGGCCGCTTCCGGATCGGCTCATCTTTATCATCGCAACATCGACTGGAAACTGTTTTGGCGACTGATCCCCTTTGGTGTCGGCGGCGGTATGCTCGGTACTTTCGTGCTCACTTCGTTTGACGGAGATCAGGTCAAGCCATTCGTTACAGCATATCTCGCGATTATTGGGAGCTGGCTGCTATATCGGTCGTTTCATCGTATCCCCACCAACCCCGTGAAACTGCCAATTGTGGCGCCGCTGGGCGCAATCGCCGGATTCCTGGACGCCGCAGGCGGTGGGGGCTGGGGTCCTGTCGCCACCACCGGTCTGCTCGGCGCTGGTGGACAACCGCGATACGTTATCGGAACGGTCAACGCGAGCGAGTTCCTGATCGCACTTTCAGTGTCGCTGAGCTTCCTCGCCGCGATTGTAACCGGCCATTGGGAGCAGGCCGGTGAATTCCGCGAATACCTGACATCTGTAGCCGGACTGATCGTCGGAGGAGTTTTAGCGGCGCCGCTTGCTGGACGGATAGTGAAGACATTGCGGGAGCGGACACTGCTGCGGCTTGTCGGATCTCTGATCACGCTTTTGGCCGGCTACCAGACGCTCGAACTGACTGGATGGCTCTGAACAACGCCTTCGATTGTCTGAAGATAGACCGCTTGGGGATCAAATTCAGCTATCCAACATAGCTCACCGCACTTGAGCCTGCTCAGCCACGCCGGATGGCAGCGAGCGAGATGGCCTCGACCGTGGAAGGTGTTCCCCTGACGGTGTCGAAGCCGTGCATGCCGGTCGCCATGGTGAGCGAATTGAGGATCGCCTCCTCGGTGGCCTCGATGGCGGCCTCGAAGAGCGGCGAGACGGCGTCGTTCGAGAGCGCTGGATAGTCGGCGAGCGCCTTGCGCCGCTGCGGAGTACGCCGGACGGACTCCGCCGTCGAGAAGGCGAGCGCATAGTCGCCGGAGCCATTGCTCAAGGCGGCTCCGGTGCGGGCAAGGCCGCCGAAACAGCGATCGGCCAACCTCCTCAGATTGCGCGAGCAGAGCGGCGCGTCGGTGGCGACCACCATGACGATTGAGCCGTCCTTGTCGTGCCCGTCGTCGTCGCGAATCTCGTCCGGCCTGTAGACCTGCCCGGCGATGGTAAGCGTACCGCCATAGTTGGACTGGACGAGCACACCGAGCATGTAGGTCTGCGAGGCCACGGCGACGCGACGGGAACTGGTGCCGATGCCGCCCTTATAGGCGAAGGCGACCGTGCCGGTTCCGGCGCCGACGGCGCCCTCCTCGACCGGTCCGGGCTTCGCGGATGAAAGGGCGGCCATCATTTCGTCGACGGTCGGGCGCTGGGCGCGAATGTCGTTCAGCCGTAAGTCGTTGGTTTCTCCGACAACCGCATTCAAGGAGACGACCTGCTCGTTTCCGGGCTGGGCGATCGTATAGCGAACGATCGCCTCGATGCCCCGGCCGACCGCAAGCGTGTTGGTCAGAAGGATCGGCGTCTCGATCTCGCCGAGTTCTTCGATCTGCGTGGCGCCGGCGAACTTGCCGAAGCCGTTGAAGACGGCAAGGCCGGCGGGAACCTTGTCCTGGAAAAGATTGCCGCCGTGCGGGAGGATGGCGGTCGCGCCAGTGCGCGTGCGGTCGCCTTCCACGCAGGTCACGTGCCCCACCTGGACACCGGCGACATCGGTGATCGCATTGAGAAGGCCGGGCTCGAAATCGGCCCGGGGCAATGCCGAGAGCCCGCAATCTCACGCGGTCATTTTCTGTCATTCGAATCAGTTCCCGGCTGTTGTCGGCACCCAGATCGCCAACGTCAGGTGCTCAATCCCAACTCCTTGCGCGTCTTCTTCGTAAGCTTCGCGCAACAAGCCGGTGGCTTTCGCGGAGATAGTCCTTCAGCGCCTCGTCATCCATCGATTTGTCCGTCTGGCGCTGGATCCATTTCATGCCGCGCGAGGCGAGATACGGCGCGGGCCGGCAGCCCGGCTGCTCCTTCAGGATATCGAAGGCCATTTCGGAGCATTTGAAAGTGACGGCCAGTTGCCGGCCATCGTTCCAGCCGCCGATGGCGAAAACCTTGCCGCCGACTTTCCAGACATCGGCGCCGCCCCATTGCACCACATGCGTGGTCGAAGGCAGCGACGCGCAGAAGGAGTTGTAGTCGTCGGGAGTCATCTTGTCATCGTCATGGATATTCAGTCGACCCCCACTCCGCCGAGCTACGCTCGGCACCTCTCCCACGTTCGACAGGACGGGAAGCGTCGCGTCTGGCGCCGCTCATTCTTATTAACTTAGAACATCTTTGGTTGTCGATCAGGCGGATCGGAGTGCCGGCATTTCCACTTCCCCCGCCGATCGGGCGAGAGGTGGTCCGTATAGCGGACCGGAGTGGGGGTCGAGAAATCCGAACTTCCCTCGACAAGCCTAGCCTCGCGCTTACGCCGCCTCGGCGTCCTTCACCACCGTCGGCTTCGACCGGAAATTCAGCCGGTCCGAGCCCGAAGTGATCTTGACGGTCGAGCCGTCGAGGATCTCGCCCATCAGGATCTTTTCAGCCAGCGGATCCTGGAGCTCCTTCTGGATCACCCGCTTCAGCGGCCGCGCGCCATAGGCCGGGTCGTAACCCTTGTTGGCGAGCCAGTCGATCGCGTCCTGGTCGAGCGACAGCGTGATCTTGCGGTCGGCGAGCAGCTTTTCCAGCCGCTTCAGCTGGATCTCGACGATCTGGCCCATGTCCTGCCGGCGCAGCCGGTGGAACAGGATCACCTCGTCGACGCGGTTCAGGAACTCCGGCCGGAACGACGCGCGCACCACATTCATCACATCGTCACGCACCAGATCGACGTCCTGATCTTCGGTCAGGTTGACCAGATATTCGGAGCCGAGGTTCGAGGTCATGATGATCAGCGTGTTGCGGAAATCGACGGTGCGGCCCTGTCCGTCGGTCAGGCGGCCGTCGTCGAGCACCTGCAGGAGCACGTTGAAGACATCCGGATGCGCCTTCTCGATCTCGTCGAAAAGGATGACCTGGTAGGGCCGGCGGCGGACGGCTTCGGTGAGCGCGCCGCCCTCCTCATAACCGACATAGCCGGGAGGCGCGCCGATCAGCCGCGCGACCGAGTGCTTCTCCATGAACTCCGACATGTCGATGCGCACCATGGCGCTCTCGTCGTCGAACAGGAACGCGGCAAGCGCCTTGGTCAGCTCCGTCTTGCCGACGCCGGTGGGGCCGAGGAACATGAACGAGCCGAGCGGCCGGTTGGGATCCTGCAAGCCGGCGCGGGCGCGGCGCACCGCCTTCGACACCGCCTGCACCGCTTCGCCCTGGCCGACGACGCGCACCGCGAGCTCGTCTTCCATGCGCAGAAGCTTTTCGCGCTCGCCTTCGAGCATCTTGTCGACCGGGATGCCGGTCCAGCGCGAGACGATATGGGCGACGTGATCGGGCGTGACGGTCTCCTCGACCATGCGCGCCCTTGCCGTCCTGCGCCTCGGCGTCCTTGAGCTGCTTCTCAAGCTCCGGGATTTTGCCATAGGCAAGCTCGCCGGCGCGCTGGAACTCGCCCTTGCGCTGGGCGATCGCCAGTTCGTTGCGCGCCTCGTCGAGCTGCTTCTTCAGATCGGCGGCAAGGCCGAGCTTCTGCTTCTCGGCCTGCCATTTGGACGGTCAGCTCGGCCGATTCCTCTTCCAGCGCCACCAGATCCTTTTCGAGCCGGGCGAGCCGGTCCTTCGACGCGTCGTCCTTCTCGACCTTCAGCGCCTCGCGCTCGATCTTCAGCTGCATGATGCGGCGGTCGATCTCGTCGAGTGCTTCGGGCTTGGAATTGACCTGCATCCTCAGCCGCGAGGCGGCCTCGTCGACAAGGTCGATCGCCTTGTCGGGCAGGAAACGGTCGGTGATGTAGCGGTTGCCGAGCGTCGCCGCGGCGACAAGCGCGGAGTTCGGAGATGCGCACCTTGTGGTGCTGCTCGTATTTCTCCTTGAGGCCGCGCAGGATCGAGACGGTGTCCTCGACCGTCGGTTCGTTGACGAAAACCGGCTGGAAGCGGCGGGCAAGTGCGGCATCCTTCTCGACGTGCTTGCGGTATTCGTCCAGCGTGGTGGCGCCGACGCAGTGCAATTCACCGCGCGCCAGGGCCGGCTTCAGAAGGTTGGACGCATCCATCGCGCCGTCGGCCTTGCCGGCGCCGACCAGCGTGTGCATCTCGTCGATGAAGAGGATGATGCTGCCGTCGGCGGAGGTGACTTCCGAGAGCACGGCCTTCAGCCGCTCCTCGAACTCGCCGCGATATTTCGCGCCGGCGATCAGGGCGCCCATGTCGAGCGCCATCAACTGCTTGTCCTTCAGCGATTCGGGCACGTCGCCATTGACGATGCGCAGCGCCAGGCCTTCGGCGATCGCCGTCTTGCCGACGCCGGGCTCGCCGATCAGCACCGGATTGTTCTTGGTGCGGCGCGACAGCACCTGGATGGTGCGGCGGATTTCGTCGTCGCGGCCGATCACCGGGTCGAGCTTGCCGGCGCGGGCGTCCGCGGTCAGATCGCGAGAATATTTCTTCAGCGCGTCGTAGCCCTGTTCGGCGGAAGCCGAATCGGCGGTGCGGCCCTTGCGGATGTCGTTGATGACCTGGTTCAGCGCCTGCGCGGTGACGCCGGCTTTCGACAGGATTTCGGAGCTCTTTGCCGACTTTTCGATCGCCAGCGCCGTCAGCAGGCGTTCGACCGTGACAAAACTGTCGCCGGCCTTCTTGGCCAGGTCCTCGGCGGTGGAAAAAACCTTGGCGAGCGGTTGCGCCAGATAGAGCTGGCCGTTGCCGCCTTCCACCTTGGGCATCGCTTCGAGTGCCGATTCGACGCCCAGCTTGACGTCGCGGACGTTGCCGCCGGCGCGCTCGATCAGCGACGCGGCGAGCCCTTCGTCGTCATCGACGAGAACTTTAAGGATATGTTCGGGGGTGAACTGCTGGTGGTTCTTCGAGAGCGCCATGGTCTGGGCGGACTGGATGAAGCCCCGGACGCGCTCGGAGTATTTCTCGAGATTCATGTCTGTCTCCTTCTCATCACCGGCCCGCTTGGCGGCACCGGGTCAGCTTGCGGTGACGGACCCGCTTGTAGTTTGACACATGATCCCGAAGGAGCTGCAGCTCTTGGGATCATGTTCGAAAGCCAGGTCCTGTTGAGCGAGATATGGGAACTGGCGCGAAATCCTCAAGACAGCATACCGCAACAAAAAACGGCGAGGCTATAGGCCCCGCCGTTTCCGAAATCGTGCGATCGGAAAATTCAGATCAATTGTCTGCGCCCGCCAGCGACGGGTCTTGCGCCGATGCCTGCGGAGCAGGCTCGGCTGCGGCTTCCGGCGCTGCGGCGACGTTGCCGTCGACCTCGGCGTTTCCGCTCGGAAGGTCCTGGTCGGTCCGGCGCGGACGGCGTGGCCGCGCGCGGACGACGCTGCTGCTGGCCTTCTTCCTCGCCACCGGCCGCGGCCTCGCCGTTGGGCGCATGGCCGCCATTGGCCTGATGTTCGACAGGCTGCTGCTCGCGGGCCTGACGCTCGGGACGATCGCCGTCGCCCTGGCTGACCGTTTGCTGGTTGTAAGCAACCTCGGCGGGCGTGCCTTCGATGACCGGTTGCGGACCGGAACCGTTGTTCACGTGCTGCGGAGCGGGCTGAGGCGCGTTGGCGCCGGCCTCGATCTCGTCATCCGAATCCTCGTCCATGTCGTCGCGATTGTCGCGCATCTGGTGGATCGGCATCTGCGCCTGGGCTGCCGCGATGATGCGGTTGTAGTGCTCCGCATGCTGCAGGTAATTCTCCGCCATGACGCGGTCGCCGGAACTCTGCGCATCGCGCGCCAGCGTGGTGTATTTTTCCGCGATCTGCTGAGCGGAGCCACGGATTTTGACGTCCGGGCCATTGCTCTCGTAGTTTCGCGTCAGTGGGTTCGGGCCTTTGCGTGTTGTTGTTGTTATTGTTGTTATTGTTGTTGTTACGACCCCGCATGCGCCGGTTCTGTTGTTGTGGCCTCATTCTTTTCTCTTCGTGTTGAAAAATCGTTCGCGGACGGCGCACATCAGGTGTCAGCCGTTCCGTTTGTCCTGCCGGTGTTCGCCCGCATCTCCTGCGCTGGCGCCACGTGCCATCCTGTATTCGGTTCATTCACTTGCCGGACGATCCCCGCACGAAGCTAAGGCGTCGTTCACGCAAGAAGGCAGCTTGTTTCTACGGGAACCGAATCGATAACAGTACTGCCTGCTTCGTCTCATCCGGTTACCTGACCCTATCCATATTCCCAACGGTTGCCAAGCGTTTTTTCGTTAAGCCGGAAAGCGCGTTCACCGTTGGAAAACAAGGGCTCGGTCGCTTCCGGCAAGGTCCTTAGCCGCGGCGATCGTCCGATAGCCGGCTTGGCGAAAGACATGCATTACTTCGGCCTTCTGGGTATGTCCGATCTCAACGGCGATCCTCGCGCCGGCTTCGAGACAAGCATCCGCTCCTCGGGCAATGATGCGATAGGCATCGAGACCATCTTCGCCGCCATCCAAGGCGCGGGCCGGATCGAAGTTACGCACTTCCGGCTGCAAGGTCTCAAGCTCTTTGGATGTTATATAGGGCGGATTTGAGACAAGTAAATGATAGCGACCTTCCGTCGCGGCAAACCAGTCGGATTTGAGTGGTCTCGAACCGGTCCCAGAGCCCGGCATCGGCCGCATTGCGGGCGGCGGTCGCCAGCGCATCCTCCGAGATGTCGACGCCGACCGCCGTCGCCTGCGGCACCTCCTTGAGCAGGGCCAGCGCGATGGCGCCGGTGCCGGTGCCGAGATCGAGGATGCGGCAGGCGCCGAGCCTGGCTGCCGTCTCGCGAACGAAGGGAAGCACGAGATCGACCAGGGTTTCCGTGTCGGGACGCGGCTCCAGCGTTTCCGGCGAAAGCGACAGGCGAAGCCCGTGGAAATCGCGGAAGCCGAAGATACGATGGACGGGTTCGTGAGCGAGGCGGCGTTGCAGCGCATGCGTCGATGGCCGCAACCGTTTCGGCTGCGATCGGGCGATCGGCTGTGACTGATCGCGTCGGCGCGGCTGGTGCCGGAAAAATGCTCGACGATCATGCGTGCTTCCAGTGCCGGATCGTCGATGAAGGGCACGGTCAGGCGTGCGCGGGCAGTGCGGAGAATCTCGCCAAGTGTTGTTGAAGCAGCGTGGTCGATCAAGAAAGAGCCCTGCCGCGACACATCCACACTTCAGCCATCCTGACCGAGATCCGCCAAGAGCTTCGACTGGTGATCGGCGATCAGCGCATCGATGATCTCGTCGAGTTCGCCGAGCATGACACGGTCGAGCTTGTAAAGCGTCAGGTTGATGCGGTGGTCGGTGACCCGGCCCTGCGGAAAATTATAGGTGCGGATGCGCTCTGAGCGGTCGCCGGAACCGACCTGCGAGCGGCGCGATTCGGAGCGTTCCTGGTCGGCCTTCGAACGCTCCAGGTCGAACAGGCGCGCGCGCAGGATCTGCATGGCGCGGGCGCGGTTCTGGTGCTGCGACTTCTCCGCCTGCACGACCATGATTCCCGTCGGCAGATGGGTGATGCGCACGGCCGAATCGGTGGTGTTGACATGCTGGCCGCCCGAGCCGGACGCACGCATCGTGTCGATGCGGATATCCTCGGCGCGGATGTCGATATCGACCTCCTCGGCTTCCGGCAGCACCGCGACGGTGGCCGCCGAGGTGTGGATGCGGCCGCCGGCTTCGGTTTCGGGCACGCGCTGGACGCGATGCACGCCCAATTCGAATTTCAGCTTGGCGAAAACGCCCTTGCCGGAAATAGTGGCGATGATTTCCTTGAAGCCGCCGACCTCGCCGTCGCTCGCCGACGCCACCTCGAACCGCCAGCCCTGCGCGGCGGCATAACGTTCGTACATGCGGAAAAGATCGCCGGCGAAAAGCGCGGCTTCGTCGCCGCCGGTGCCGGCGCGGATTTCGAGGATGGCGTTCTTGTCGTCGGCGGCGTCGCGCGGCAACAGCAGGATTTGGATTTCCCGCTGCAATTCGTCGATGCGTTCTTTTACCGCCGGCATGTCGGCTTCGGCGAGCGCCCGCATCTCGGCGTCCGTCGCCTTGTCGGCCAGCATCGATTCGAGGTCGGCAAGCTCCCGCTCGGCTATACGCAGCATGCGGATCTTGCCGGCCATCTCCTGAAGTTCCGAATATTCGGAAGCCATCTTCACATAGGCTTCCGGCTCCGGCCCGGCCGACATCAGCGCTTCGAGCATGTCGAAACGCTTGACTACCTGGTCCATCCGGTCGCGGGGCAAACTGATCATGTCAAAAGCGTCAAAGCGGAATGTTGTGTTGTTCGGCGAAGGCGTGCAGGTCGCTCCGCACGTTCTTCGCGGCATTCGGGTGCGCCAGCGCATCGTCGAGATGCGCGGTTAGCGTCTCCAGCGGCAATTCGGTCAGCATCGCCTTGACCGGACCGATCGCCGCCGGCGACATCGAGATCGAGCGGTAGCCCAACCCAATCAGCGCCATCGCCGAAATCGGACGCCCGGCAAGCTCGCCGCACAAGGTGACCGGCGTGCCGACACGATGACCGGCGTCTGCGATCTGCTTCAACACCCTGAGAAACGGCACCGACAGCGGGTCGAAACGCTCGGAAATCTGGGTGTTGCCGCGATCCGTCGCCATCACGAACTGGAACAGGTCGTTCGAGCCGACGGAGACGAAATCGACCGTCTTCATCAACTCGTCGAGCTGCCAGAGCAGCGATGGCACCTCGATCATGGCGCCGAGCTTCAGGATCGTCGGCAGGTCGTGCGCGAAGCGCGACAGGTGCCGGACCTCGCGGTCGATGATCTCGCGTGCCTGCATGATCTCGCCGATCTCGGTGACCATCGGCAGCATGATGCGCAGCTCGCGGCCGCCCGCCGCCTTGAGCAGCGCCCGCACCTGGGTCCTGAGCAGCGCCGGACGATCGAGCGTCAGGCGAATAGCCCGCCAGCCGAGCGCAGGGTTTTCTTCATGTGCGACGCTCTTAAAATAGGGAAGCACCTTGTCGCCGCCAATATCGATGGTGCGGAATGTGACGGGCTTGTCGCGCGCAGCATCCAGCACATCGCGGTAGAGCCGCTCCTGCGCCTCGGCGCGCGGGAAGGTCGCCGCGACCATGAATTGCAGTTCGGTGCGGAACAGGCCGATGCCGGCGGCACCCGATTCGGCGAGTTGCGGCAGATCGACGGCCAGGCCGGCATTCATCAGCAGGTCGACATGGGTGCCATCCTTGGTCGTCGACGGTTTCTTGCGCAGTTCGCGGTAAAGTTCCTGGCGCCGGGCCCGGAAGCGCACCTTCTCGGCATAGGCTGCCTCGACATCGGGCTGCGGACGCAGATGGATGCGGCCTTCGTCGCCGTCGACGATGATCGCATCGCCATTTTCCGACATCGATACCGCGCCCTTGACCTGGCCGGCGACCGGGATGCCCATGGCGCGGGCGACGATGACGACATGGCTGGTGACCGCGCCGTCCTCGAGGACGAGCCCGCGCAGCCTGTCGCGCGGATAGTCCAGCAGTTCGGCAGCACCCATCGAGCGGGCGACGATGATGGCGTCCCGCGGCAGGGTCGCCGCCAGCACTTCCGGCCCGTGGCCCATCAACTGGCGCAGCAGGCGGTTGGCGAGGTCGTCGAAGTCGCTCATCCGCTCGCGCAGATACGGATCGGTCATGTGCAGCATGCGGGCCCGCATGTCGCTCTGCACCTTTTCCACCGCAGCCTCGGCGGTCAGGCCGTTGCGGACGGCCTCTTCGAGCCGGCGCACCCAGCCGCGGTCGTTGGCGAACATGCGGTAGGCCTCGAGCACGGCCCGGTGCTCGCCCTCGAAGGCGACGTCGCGGCGCTCCAGCATGTCGTCGATCGACAGCCGCAGCGAGCCGAGCGCCTGCTCCAGCCGCCGCATTTCCTCGTCGCTGTCCTCGTTGAAGAGGTTGGTGACGACGATGCGCGGCTCGTGCAGCACGACATGGCCGAGGCCGACGCCTTCATTGAAGGACAGCCCGCCAAAGCTCGCCGGGCGGCGGAGGTCGAGTTCGAGGCCGGGGCGGGTAAGCCTCGCCAGATCGCCGGTCGCGATCATCTCGGCGATCACCATCGCCGTGGTTTCGAGCGCCTCGAGTTCGTCGTCGCGGTAATGCCGCTTGGTGCGGTTCTGCACGACCAGAACGCCGAGCGTGCGCCCTGCCCTGAGCACCGGCACGCCGAGGAAGGAATTGTAGATTTCCTCGCCGGTCTCCGGCAGGTAGGCGAAGGCCGGATGCTTCTGCGCGTCGGAAAGGTTGAGAGCGCGAGCGCTGGCCGCAATGGTGCCGACAAGGCCCTGCCCCAGCCGCAATTGCGCCAGGTGGACCGAGCCGGGGTTCAGACCTTCGGTAGCGTAGAGTTCGAGCACCGAATCGGCGCGCAGCACATAGAGCGAGCAGACCTCGGCAACCATGTTCTGCGCGATCTCGCGCACGATGCGGTCGAGCCGCTCCTGCGGCTCCAGCGGCTCTGCCATGAGCTCGCGGAGCCGTTTCAGAAGCACGCGCGGTCCGGCGGCCATATCACGCATCGGTCTCTCCAACGGCTTTCGCCGGCGCCTTCCTCCTCGAAGTGCCGGTCATGCCGCGACAGGAATCTCGTCTGTCTACTGCTTATCCAGACCGTAGACGGAATGCAAAGTGCGAACTGCAAGTTCCGTGTAAGGACCGTCAATCAAAATCGAAATCTTGATTTCCGACGTGGTGATGGCGCGGATATTGATCGCCTTTTCCGACAGCGCCTTGAAGGCGGTTGCCGCCACGCCGGCATGGCTGCGCATGCCGATGCCGATGACCGACACTTTCGACATGCCGGCTTCCGACTGCACCACGTCGAAGCCGATCGTCTCCTTGACCTTGCCGAGCACGGCAAGCGCCTTGTCGATGTCGCCGGACGGCACCGTGAAGGTCATGTCGGTGAACTTGCCGTCCTCCGAGATGTTCTGGACGATCATGTCGACATTGATGTTGGCTTCGGCGAGCGGGCCGAAGATGCCCGCAGCGACGCCGGGACGGTCGGCGACGCGCCTGAGCGAGATTTGCGCTTCGTCCTTGGCGTAAGCGATACCGGTGACGACCTGCTGTTCCACGATTTCATCCTCGTCGCAAATGAGCGTTCCGGGTGGATTGTCCAAATCTCCCATGCCCGGAGCATCGGGATCGTCGAAGGAGGAGCGCACGAAAGTGCGCACCCTGTGCACCATGGCGAGCTCGACGGAGCGCACCTGCAAGACCTTGGCGCCGAGCGACGCCATTTCAAGCATTTCCTCGAAGGAAATCTTCTGCAGACGGCGCGCCTTCGGCTCGATGCGCGGGTCCGTCGTATAGACGCCATCGACATCGGTATAGATGTCGCAGCGGTCGGCCTTGACCGCCGCGGCGATGGCCACGGCGCTGGTATCCGAGCCGCCGCGGCCAAGCGTGGCGATGCGGTTGTCCGGGCCGATACCCTGGAAGCCGGAAAGCACCGCGACCTGGCCCTTGCCGAAACGGCCGATCAGTTCGGCGCCGTCGATCTCCTGGATACGGGCGGCGCCATGCGCGTTGTCGGTGCGGATCGGCACCTGCCAGCCCTGCCAGGAACGCGCGTCGACGCCGGCAGCCTGCAGAGCGATGGAGAGCAGCCCCGAAGTGATCTGCTCGCCGGCGGCGACGACGGTGTCGTATTCGCGGGCGTCGTGCATCGGCGACAGCTCGCGCGTCCAGGCGACGAGCTCGTTGGTCTTGCCGGCCATCGCCGAGACGACCACCGCCACCTCGTGGCCGGCGTCGACCTCGCGTTTGACATGGCGCGCGACATTGCGGATGCGGCTGATGTCGCCGACGGAAGTTCCGCCGAATTTCATCACGATGCGCGCCATGAAGCTGAAATGCCTTCTGAATGCCGCCAGCCGGCAGGAACCAAACGAAAGCGCCCCGGATGGCCAGGGCGCGAATGCGCGGTTTCCATAGCCAACTCGACAAAATTGCGCAAGCTGAGCATCCAAACTCACGCAGGTCCGTTCGGCACCACCATCCCGGCCGATAGACTCCGCGGGTGGCGGCGAATAAGACTTGTCGCATCGCCAGCTCAGGAACCGGCCGGATGGCTGAAGAACGCGTGCAACGCCGACTTACCGCAATCCTGGCCGCTGATATGGTCGGCTACAGCCGGCTCATGGGAGCCGACGAGCGCGGAACACTTTCGGCGCTGAAGGAACATCGCCGCGAACTGGTCGACGGCAGGATCGCCGAACACGAAGGCCGGATCGTAAAACTCACCGGCGACGGCATGCTGGTCGAGTTCCCGAGCGTGGTCAACGCGGTTGCCTGCGCGGTGGAAATCCAGCGCGGCATGCGCCGGCGCAACGCCGACACGCCGACGGACCGGCGCATCGAATTCCGCATCGGCGTCAATCTCGGTGACGTCGTCGTCGAGGGCAACGATATTTTCGGCGACGGGGTGAATGTCGCGGCGCGCCTGGAAGGCATCGCCAGGCCCGGCGGAATATGCGTCTCGGGGTCGGTGCGCGAGCACATCGGCAATCGCCTCGACATACCGTTCGAGGACATCGGCGAACAGACGCTGAAGAACATAGAACGGCCGATTCGGGTATACCGCATCGCCGTCGCGCCAGAGGCCGTTCCCGCGGCCGCACCGTCGGGCGCGCCGGGACGCGAGAAACCGTCCATTGCCGTGCTTCCGTTCAGCAATATGAGCGGCGATCCGGAGCAGGACTATTTCGCCGACGGAATGACCGAGGACCTCATCACCGACCTTTCCAAGGTTTCCGGGCTCTCCGTCATCGCGCGCAATTCGGTCTTCACCTACAAGGGCAGATCGGTCGACGTGCAGGAGGTGAGCCGGCGCTTCAACGTTGCGAAAATCCTCGAAGGAAGCGTGCGCAAGGCGGGGCAGCGGGTCCGCATCAACGCCCAGCTCGTCGACGGCAAGGAGGGAACCCACCTTTGGGCCGACCGCTACGACCGCGACCTGACCGACATTTTCGCCCTTCAGGACGAGATTACCCATGCCATCGTCGAGCAGTTGAAGGTGAGGCTGCTGCCGGCGGAGAAGCAGGCGATCGAGGCGGAGCCGACGCAGAACGTCGACGCCTACAACTACTACCTGCAGGGGCGGCATTTCTATCATCTGCACTCCACGCAGCATGCCTTGCTCGCCCAGCGGCTTTTCCGCAAGGCCGTCGAACTCGATCCCCTCTATGCGCGCGCCTATTCGGGCCTGGCGGACTGCGCCTGGTTCCTTTTCACCAACCACCATGAGAGCGCCAGCGTCGAGGAGATACTGACCGCGAGCACGACCGCGCTTCGACTGGATCCGATGCTCGCGGAGGCGCATGCCTCGCAGGGCATGGCGCTTCATCTTTCCGGCCGCAACAAGGAGGCGCGGGTCGAATTCGACAAGGCTATCGCGCTCGATCCGAACCTGTTCGAAGCCTACTACCTCTGCGCCTATGCGTGCCGCGACGGCGGCGATCCGGAAGGTGCGGTGCGCATGTATGGGCGAGCGGCCGAACTTGCCCCGGACGACTATCGCACGAAGATGCTGATGTCGGTGATGCTGAGAGACCTGGGCAGGTCGTCCGAGTTCCGGATCGCGGCCGAAGAGGGCCTCGAGCGGGCCGAGCGGGCGCTCAAAATCAATCCGGACATTCCGCTCGCCGCATCGCTCGGTGCTTCCACGCTCGCTGCACTCGGAGAGCGGTCGCGAGCGCTCGACTGGGCCGCCCGGGCCTTGACCATCGCCCCCGACGATCCGCTGACGCACTACAACATCGCCTGCGTCTATGCGCTGCTGGGCGAAGATGAAAAGGCGCTCGATCTGCTCGAGCCCTGGAGCGGACGCGTTAACAAGGTGACCAAAAACTGGCTGGTGAACGACACCGATTTCGATTCGCTGCGCGACCACCCGCGCTTCAAACGTCTGGTCGAGCGAAACGCATAGACCTGGAGCAATGGATACCGGCACCGGCGACGTGTGCCGCCGGAAACGGCTTATGTCTTCAGCCGGTAGCCGGTGCGGAATATCCAGGCCACGACCCCCAGGCACAGGGTAAGAAACGCCAGCGTCATGGCGAGGCTTACGCCGACACCGACATCCGACGTCGAGAAGAAGCTCCAGCGGAAACCGCTGACCAGATAGACGACCGGATTGAAGAGCGAGACGGTCTGCCAGAACGGCGGCAGCATTTCGATCGAGTAGAACGAGCCGCCGAGAAATGCGAGCGGCGTCACGATCAGCAGCGGGATGAGCTGGAGCTTCTCGAAGCCGTCGGCCCAGATGCCGATGATGAAGCCGAACAGGCTGAACGTCAGCGCCGTGAGCACCAGAAACAGCAGCATGAACAACGGATGGTCGATGCGCAGCGACACGAACAGGCTCGCGGTGGCGAGGATGATAATGCCGATCATGATCGACTTCGTCGCCGCGGCGCCGACATAGGCCAAAACGACCTCGAGATAGGAGACCGGCGCCGAAAGCACCTCGTAGATGGTGCCGGCGAATTTCGGGAAGTAGATGCCGAAGGAGGCGTTGGCGATGCTCTGCGTTAAAAGCGTCAGCATGATCAGGCCAGGCACGATGAAAGCGCCGTAATCGACACCGTCGATGGCATTGATGCGCGAGCCGATCGCGGTGCCAAAGACGACGAAGTAGAGCGAAGTCGAGATGACCGGCGACACGATGCTCTGCAGCAGCGTGCGGAACGCCCGCGTCATTTCGAAGACGTAGATGGCTTTGACGGCGCGCCAGTTCATGTGCGGTCACTCACCAGGCTGACGAAGATCTCCTCAAGCGAACTCTGGCTGGTCTGGAGGTCCTTGAAGCGGATGCCGGCCTTGTTGAGGTCGGCGAGCAAGGCGGTGATGCCGGTCCGCTCGCCACGGCTGTCATAGGTGAAGATGAGATCGTTGCCCTCGTCGGCAAGCTCCAGATGATAAGGCGAAAGCGCGGCCGGAATATCCTCAAGCGGGCTCTGCATCTGCAACGTCAGCTGTTTCTTGCCGAGGTTGCGCATCAGCGTGGCCTTTTCCTCGACCAGGATAATCTCGCCCTTGTTGATGACGCCTATGCGGTCGGCCATCTCCTCGGCTTCCTCGATGTAGTGGGTGGTGAGAATGATGGTGACGCCGGTCTCGCGCATCGAGCGCACCAGATTCCACATGTCGCGGCGGAGTTCGACGTCGACGCCGGCTGTCGGCTCGTCGAGGAAGAGGATGTCCGGCTCGTGCGACAGCGCCTTGGCGATCATATGGCGACGCTTCATGCCCCCGGAGAGCGTGATGATCTTGGCGTCCTTCTTGTCCCAGAGCGACAGATCCTTGAGTATCTTCTCGATCAGCGCCGGATTTGCCTTCTTGCCGAACAGGCCGCGGCTAAAGCACACGTCATCCCAGACCTTCTCGAAAGCGTTTGTCGTCAGTTCCTGCGGCACCAGCCCGATCATCGAGCGGGCGGCACGGTAGTCACCGATGATGTCATGGCCGGCGACCGTCACCTTGCCGCTGGTCGGATTGACGATGCCGCAGATGGTGCCGATCAGCGTCGTCTTGCCGGCGCCGTTGGGCCCGAGCAGCGCGAATATCTCGCCGCGGCGGACTTCCAGGTTGATGCTTTTCAGCGCCTCGAAGCCAGAGGCAAAGGTCTTGGAAAGGTCTTTGACCGAAATGATGGGCTGCATGAAGATGGGCCGTCGTTTGGCAGGAAAATTCCCGGAGTCGGGCGGCAAATATGGCCGGATCGGTTTTCTATATGGGTGGCGCCAAGCGCAATACCACACCGCCGATCAAATGCGGACGAGAATTTTGTTGCGGGCATCGGCGATCGAACTCGCAGCGCCGCGCGTCCTCCTGGAGGCGCAAAAGGACGCTGTAGCACTTTGAAATCGGCGCATGATCCTTTCCGAAGCCAATTCCGATTCTCGGGTCATGCGTTAGCCGCCGGCGGCGATCTTTCCTCGCCAGAGGTGGGGGTAATCGGTGACGAAGCCGACCGGCGCCACTTCCAGCACCTCGTCATAGCCGAACAGCGGCCCACGATAGGCGTAATGCGACTGGCTTTGCCGGCGGTAGTGCTGTTCGAGCAGGATGAGCTTCAGTTCGGGGAAGGCGAGGTATGCGGCCGGCGCCGGCGTGTTCTGGCCGACAGCGAGATCGAAGCGGCGAAGGGCGAGAAGATTGGTCGCCGGCGTGAAGCCGAGATCGACATCGACCAATCCGTCGAGACCGGGTTGCACGACACCGTTCAGCAGCCACTCGCCGCCCGCGGTCCTCGCGATGTCGAATGCCAGATCGCGGTCACCCAGAAAACCGTTCACCGAAGCCGACCGTGTCTGCCAGCCTGCATCGCAGAACGCCGCGTAGGCGAGACTGCAAGGCGCGCCCTCGTGCTCGAAAATGGCATGGCCGTTGAGTTCCCAGCCGTCGCCATGACGGATGAGGCGACAAGCGTCCTGCCCCGGTACGTCGAGGCGCTGCCAGAGGATTGCGGCTACGGTTTCGGTCATGGGTTTCGCCCTGTTCGTCAAGGCAGCAATCTAGCGCGCGCACCCTGACATTTCATGTCGGGAAGATTGAAAGGGCCGGCGGACTCACCAACACAATTCGACCGCCGCTGGATACGGCAGACGTTGCCAAACTATTTCTTCAGCGGCGAGCCGACCGCCCATCTGTGGCCGAACGGATCGCGCAACTGGCCATAGCGGCTGCCCCAGAACGTATCCTGCAGCGGCATCGTTTCGGTCGCGCCGGCGTCGATGGCGCGTTTGAACCAGCGGTCGGAATCGTCCACTTCGAGGTGGATGGTAACGCCGTGCGGCTTGTCGCTCGACATGCCGTATTCGGGAAACAGGTCCCACATCATCACATCGCCGCCGTTGATGCGGATATGGGCGTGCATGAGGCGCTTGCCGTCCTCGGCGTCCGCGCGGCTGACTTCCTCGGCGCCGAAGGCCTTCTTGTAGAAATCGATCGCCGCCTTGGCGCCGTCGATCGTAAGGCATGGAACCACACCGTTCATCTCGGTCATCGGACTTTCCTTTCAGATAGCCCCCGCGCCACCGCCGCGCGCTTGACTGTGCGCGTCCCCACGGTCAGATTGTCATTCAAGCATAAACTTGAATGAGATGACAAGGTGGCTGGCAGAGTGTCCGGAAAAGCAGACGTCTTCACGGCGATCGCCGATCCGACACGGCGACGGCTGCTGGAAAGACTGGTGGCCGGCGAACGTTCTGTCGCCGACCTCACCGAAGGCGCCGGCATGACCACCGCGGCAATCTCACTGCACCTCCAGGTCCTGTGGAGGGCGGGACTGGTCAACCGCCGGGTCGCCGGCCGGCATCGGTTCTACCGGCTGGAGCCGGCGCCCTTGCGGACCGTGGTCGATTGGGCCGAGACGTTATCAGTGTTCTGGGGAGAAAGGCTCGACTGGCTGGAGGAACTGGCGGAGAAGATGGATGCTGAAGCCGATCGACCTGAAATTTGAACGCCGCATAAGAGCATCGATCGACACGTCTGGGCCTGCCTCACCCGGGCGGACCTGATCGCGCAATGGTTCTTCGCGGTCGATTTCCGGCCGGTGGTGGGACACGGTTCCGGATCCGCGGCGAGCAGAAGCCGGGCTGGCGCGGCTGGACGGATGTCGAGGTGGTGGAAATCGCAGCACCTCATCGCATGGTGTGGCGGTTCGACTGCGTGGAGGACGCTCCACCCGGACGCGTCGTCTTCACGCTCGACGACGAACCCGGCTTCGTGCGTTTCACGTTGACTCACACCGGCTTCGTGCCGGCCCGGACGCGCAAATTGCTGGACGCCGGGTGGAAAGAATATACGGAGCGCCTCGTTTTGCTGGCGGCAGACGACGCGGTCGTTGTCAAAAGAGCGTGATCGGCGGCGTTTTCGGGACCCCGCAACCTCTCTGGAACGACATTTCTCCTATAAAGATACTTCCCAAAGCTCCTTCCGGGACATTCGCCGACTTATCCCAGGGAAATGACATGCGAAAAATTGCCATCACCGCGCTTCTCTCGCTAAGCGCCATCGCGGCCAACGCGCAAACCCGCGTCGACACGACAAGCACGAGCTGTGCTCGGATCCGCGCCATTCTGGACCAGAACGGCAGCGCAATTCTCCGTCAGCGGTCGACCTCCGGTATTTACGTGAAGGACGGGCGCTACTGCGGCATCGGCCAGACCGCTCAACCGGCAAGCGTGCCAGCCTCCGATACCGGCAATTGCCTGGTCCAGCGCTGTGCGTCCAACGCACGCGGCAGATGACCGCGGAACCGTGCAAATTTCTGCTTGTAAAAACTTGCCGCGGCTTCAGCACATCTCGAAGCGGTAGGCCTTGTGGTCCGGCGTCGTCAGCTCCCGGTCGCGTAGGACGATCGGAATTTTGCCGCCGCGCTTGGCGCAGGCCGCTTGAATGCTTGCGCCCGCCCGCCGGTGGGAAAATCGCGCCTTGACTTTCGAGCCGCAGGACCCGACTTCCTTCAGCCGAAGGGAGACCGCATAATGCCCGAAGCCCGCCGAACGACGATCGACAGCCGCGAAATCGAGCACTTCTCCGCGCTTGCGGCGGAATGGTGGAACCCGAACGGCAAGTTCCGGCCGCTGCACAAGTTCAACCCGACCAGGCTTTCCTATATCCGCGACCAGGTCGCTGCCCGCTTCGGCCGTGATCCGCGCGTGGCGCGGCCGTTCGAAGGCCTGCGCATTCTCGACATCGGCTGCGGCGGCGGTCTTCTGTGCGAGCCGATGGCGCGGCTCGGCGCCACCGTTGTCGGAGCCGACGCCTCGGCGAACAACATCCAGGTGGCAAAGCTGCACGCCGCCGAGGGCGGCCTCGACATCGACTACCGCGCCACCACGGCCGAAGCGCTGGCCGACGAGGGCGAGAAGTTCGATGTCATCCTCAACATGGAAGTTGTCGAACATGTCGCCGACATCGATCTCTTCATAGGCAAGTGCGGCGAGATGATAAAGCCCGGCGGCATCATGTTCGTCGCCACCATCAACCGCACGCTGAAGGCGCTGGGCCTCGCCATCATCGGCGCCGAATACGTGCTGCGCTGGCTGCCGCGCGGCACCCATCAGTACGGCAAGCTGGTACGCCCCGAGGAACTGGAAGCGGGGCTGGGCAAGGCCGGGCTGTCGATCATCGACCGCACCGGTGTCGTCTACAATCCGCTCGCCGACCGCTGGCACCGTTCGAAGGACATGGACGTCAACTACATGGTGCTGGCGGAGAGACCTGGGATCGCCTGATCCACAGCTGGGCTAAGCTTTCTGGCTCTGCGCTTTCGTCGTCATCACGACCCCGGCAGTGACGATCGCAGCACCCGCCCAGGTCAGCAACTGGTAGCGCTCGCCCAGGAAGAACGTGCCGGCGATCAGCCCGATCGCCGCCGCGACATAGCCGATCTGGCTGAGATAGACCGGCCCGCCAACCGCCTGCAGGCGGAAGAAGAAGGCGAACATCGCCGAGGCCGAGGCGACCTGGGCAAACACCAGCAGCGGCAGGCCGGACAGTGCGCCGAACGTACTTCCTCCTTCGAGCAGAAGCAGCCCGACGAGCAGCATCGCCGCAGCCGCAAGGTGGCTGCCGACCGCGAGCTCGATCGGCCCGGTTCCTTCCGGCCAGTCGTAGGTGCGGTAGATATTGCCGGCGGCCAGGCTGACCGGGATCAGGAGCCCGACAACGACCCAGAAAAGTTCTGCCGGCTGGCCCGCCTCGCCCCTCGTCAGCGCCACCATCAGCGCGCCGGCGAAACCGACCGCGATGCCGGCGATGCCGAGCAGATTGGGGCGGCGGACGCCGAGCAGGATCGACAGTACCAGCGTGATGACCGGCGACAGCGTGAACATGATGCCGGTGTAGCCGGCGCCAAGATACGAGATGGCCGAAAACATCAAGCATGTTGGGGATGGCGTAGGAAATCGCCGCGGCGATGACGAAATAGCGCAATTTGCGGGCGTTGAGAACAAACCGATGCCGGCGCGAAAGCAGCACCAGGAACAGGACTCCGCCGGCGCCGAACGAGATGACGAACGCCCACAGCATCGCCGGCACGCCGCTGCCGGTGGCGATCTTGCCGAAGGGCAGCGTCAACCCGAGCAGACCGCCGGTGACGAGAAGCAGGCCGAAGGCTGAATCCCAGACAGATTTCATCGATATTCCCGCTTCGCCTTGTTGTGCTTGCATGGTCATGACGTCAGTACCTTGTGAAATGCCCTCAGGCGACGCGCCTTGCTCCACGGACTTGCCCGCTGCTTTGCTTCAAGGTATCATAATGCGAAGATTCTTTACGTCAAGATACTTTCTGGTGAGATAGATGGATCGTGCTGCACGGGCTGTCGAACAGTGGCGAAAGGAGCGGCCGGACCTGGATGTTCGTCCGATGGCCGTGCTGGGGCGATTGAGAGAGGCAGCTTCCCTGATCTCACGCGAGCGGCTCAATCCGCTGTTTGCCCGCTTCGGGCTGCAATCGGGCGAATTCGACGTGCTGGCGACGTTGCGGCGTTCCGGTCCGCCCTTCGCGCTGACGCCGACGGCTCTCTACGAAGCGACGATGGTGACCTCCGGCGCCATGACCGCCCGGCTCGACCGGCTGGAAAAGTCGGGATTGATCGCGCGGGGGCCGCACCCGGAAGACCGGCGCGGCGTCGTCGTGCAACTCACCGAAAAAGGCCGCGCGCTGATCGACGAGGCGGTGACGGCGCATGTCGAGAACGAGCACCAGGTGCTGTCGGGCTTGACGCGCGACGAGCAGGACCGGCTGGCTGAACTGCTGGAGAAGCTGATCGGGAGCGTGGGTTGAGCCGACGGATTTCGAGTTTGGGTCCCTCTTGGTCTGGCTCTGTCATCGCCACTGTCGAGGGCAGAATCCAATGGGCCCAGACAGAACGATGGTGTCGCTGCAACTCCTAGATCAAATCTTCATCGCCCGCAGGTAATGCAGGCTGAGCCAGCCGAGCGGTCCCCTCCACCGCGGTGATTCTTCTTCGACCAGCATGCCCCACAAGCCGTTGAGGTCGAATTGCCCGTGCCGGCCGTGTCTTGCCGAAAGATGGCTGCGTCCTGACAAGTCCCCCGCATAGTCGATCAATACCAGCCGGCCACCCCAGCATAGCACCCGCGACGCCTCGCGCAGACTATCGCGGCGGCGGTCGTTCGGCACCATGTGCAGGACCGTCGTGACCATGACCACGTCAAAGCCGCCATCCGCGAAGGGAAGCTCGACCGCATCGGCCTTATGAAATTCGACGTCGACGCCGGCGCGGCGGGTCTTGCGCCGCGCTACCGCAAGCATCGGCTCGGAAATGTCGACCCCGGTCACGGACCCGCCGCTGCCGACCTGGCGGCTGGCCATGATCGCCTGGCTGCCGGTGCCGCAGCCGACGTCGAGAACCCTGTGGCCGGGCGCAAGTTCGGCCAGTTCGAGCACGGCCCGACGATATTGCCGCTCCCGGCCGCGTGTAAGCGCGAGGATGAGCAGGTCGTAGATGCGCGGGAAGCCTATGCCCTGGTTTCCCGATCCGCGGCCAGGTCCAGCAGCCTTCGCCGTCCTTGCCGAAAATCCGTGCATTTGCGCCTCCTATGCCGATCCGGGGACGGGCTTCGATCCGGGTTTGAAGACCGCCAACAGGATGGCGACGGCGAGAAGCACGCTGGCCGCCGCCGGCGCCACCGCGAGTGGAAGCCGGACAGCCGCCGAAGGAAGCGCTGCGCCCGGATAGCCGACCGCGGCCGCGGTCGCGGCGAGAGCAGGTAGCAACAGGAACAGCAGCGCGCCGCTCAGCGCGAGGACGATCGCCAGCTTGATTGTCACCCACCGGTGCACGAACAGCCGCCAACGGGTCACGAACGCGAGCGCCAGCCCCGTGGCAAGCGTAGCAAGCGCCAACGGCGCGGCAAGCCATGTGCCGACGAGCGCCGCGGCCGGATAGACGGTCAGGGGAGTTACACCCGCCAGCCCGGCTGCGCCAAGGATCGACAGGGCGAGGTCCACACCCCAGCGCAGGCATTGCTGGCACGCTTCATGGCGCTGTTCGGCAAGGGTGCGATCAAGCTGCTGCTCGCGGATCGCGAGTTCATCGGCAACGAATGGTTTGAATTCCTTGTCGAAAATGACATCCCCTTCGCCATTCGCGTCAGCGGCCGCTTGTTCGTGCGACTCGACGATGGTTACGACGGAAAGCTCGAACGGCTGGCCACAACCAAAGGCGCCCGGCATCGGCTGATGAAGGCCCGGGGATGTTTCGCTGGAATGCAGGAGCGCTTCGCCGCGGCACTCTGCTTCGGCGCCATCAGAGTGCGCGATGGCGCCGTGCTGATCGTCGCCACCAACCGGAACCCCCGCAAGGCGCTCAATGCCTACAAAAGCCGTTGGCAGATCGAATGCCTGTTCGCCCACACCAAGACGCGCGGCTTCAACATGGAGGATACCAGGCTCACACAGCCGGCCAAGCTTTCCCTGCTGCTCGCGCTCGTCGCCCTGGCAATGGCCTGGAGCCTGCCAGCGTGCCGACGCTCGCGGCAATGTGCAGAGAAAGCAACAGGTTGCGCCAAGGCTGGCCGAGAACTGCGGACACGGTATTCTCCTCGCTGTCGTGCGGTCGGCACAACCGGGTTTCCGCCCAGGTAGACATCGCGTATGATAATGGACAGTCTGTCCGGAAATGGCGACGGACGATGGGCGTGCGATGTCCGGTTTCGGACAGTTTTGTCGAAGAGTCCGAGAAAACGTGGTGACCGATATGACCGAGATCATGGACCGGCGAGCCGCGCGCACACGCAGAGCCCTTCATCAGGCGCTCATGTCGCTGATCCTGAGCAAGGGATACGACACCATTTCAGTAAGCGACATCGTCGAGGCGGCCGACATTGGACGGTCGACCTTCTACGCTCACTATACCGGCAAGGAGGATCTGCTGCGCAGCGGCTTTCACGTATTGCGCAGGGAACTGGAGGAGGCACGACACCAGGAGGAGGGCTCAGAAGCGGCGGCGGCAAATCTGCCACTCAGCTTCAGCCTCGCGATGTTCGAGCACGCCGGTAGATACCGCGACGCCGCCCGGGCACTCGTGGGCGGGCGCGGCGGCGTCATCGTCCAGTCCGAAATTCGTCGAGCGCTCGCATCCGTCGTGCGCAAAGATGTGGCCCGCCTGCGCCAGGACGACACGATACCCAGAGAGCTGCGCGTACAGTTCGTCGTCGGCGCCTTTCTTACCGTGCTCGACTGGTGGCTGGAACGAAAGCCAGGGCTTTCACCCGGGAAAGTCGATGAGATGTTTCGCCGACTTGTGCTGGTGGGCTTCGATCGGCAGGTCGACTTCGACGGCGACTTCTCGCCGGCTTAGATGCAAAGGGACTGCGGCGGCGCGCGCTAGCCCTCCTCAGTTCCTGTCCTCGGGAAACACCGGGATCGGCATGAATTCGACGCCGTCCTCGGCGAGGCTGCGTGCCTCCTCTGGCGTCGCTTCGCCGTAGATGCCGCGCGGGTCGGTCTCGCCGAAATGGATTTTCCGCGCTTCCTCGGCGAATTTGTCGCCGACATAATCGGCGTTCTCGCGCATCTTTTCCGTTAGCGCCTTGAGTTGCGCCATCGCCGCCTGCTGCTCGGCGTTCATGGCGAGCGCCATCTTTTCCTTTTTGCGGCCGGTTGAGACGGCAGGCGCCATCAAGGCCTTCTCGACCTTGTGCGAGCCACAAACCGGACACTCGACGAAACCGCGCTTCTTCTGCGTTTCGAAGTCGTCATTGTTGCGGAACCAAGCCTCGAACTCGTGCTCGTGGTCGCAGTGGAGAGAAAACCGGATCAAGACGCGGCCCTCAGGCCGGCATTGCCGCCGGCAAGCCTGACGGAGAATTCCCGTGCATTCTTGAGGTTCGGGATTTTCCTGCGGGCGGCCGAAACAGCGGACGTGTCGATATCGGCATAGACGATGCCGGGTTCGGCGTTGCCGGCATCGGCGACGATACGCCCCCAGGGATCGACGATCAGCGAGTGGCCAAAGGTCTCGCGTCCGTCTTCATGCACGCCGCCCTGCGCCGACGCGATCACCCAGGCGCCGTTCTCGATGGCGCGGGCGCGCAAAAGTACATGCCAGTGCGCTTCGCCGGTCTGGCGGGTAAAGGCGGCAGGCGCCGTCAGCACCTCGGCGCCGGCAAGCGCCTGGGCGCGGAAAAGCTGCGGGAACCGAAGATCGTAGCAGACGGCAAGGCCGATCTTCGTCTCCGGCAGCTCGACAACCACCGTTTCGGTGCCCGGCTCGTAAGCGGCGGACTTCGCGCCAGCTCTCGCCATTGTCGAGATCGACGTCGAACATGTGGATCTTGTCATAGGTGGCGGCGAGCCTGCCGCTCGCGTCATAGAGCAGCGCGCGATTGGCCAGCTTGCCGTCGGCAAGCGCGATGGCATTGGAACCGACATGGATATTAATGCCGAGTTCCGCGGCGAGCCGCGCCGCGGTCTCCGCTATCAGATCGGTCTCGACCGGGCGGAAGGTTGCGGCACGCGCTTCCCTGTCGCGCACGATCGCGTTGGTCATTTCAGGGGTCTGCACATAGCGTGCGCCATTGGCGGCAGCCTTGCGGATCATCCGTTCGAAATCGACGGCATTTCTTTCCGGATCTGTTCCGGAGCGCATCTGGATGGCGGCAGCCTTGAAAACGCTCATGGAAAGGTCCTCAGCTCACTTTGGCGTCGGCGAGAAGCGCATCGAGCTTGCCGGCGGCCTCCAGCGCATGGAGATCGTCCGAACCGCCGACATGCGTGTCGCCGATGAAAATCTGCGGAAAAGTCCAGCGCCCGTTGGCGCGACTGATCATTTCCTGCCGGAGTTCCGGCGAGAAGCTCGCATCGTGCTCGGTATAGACGATGCCCTTGCTGTCGAGCAGGCGCTTCGCCGCCGTGCAGTAGCCGCACATCATGCGTGTATAGATCGTCACATCAACCATGGCCAATTCCGTAGCGTCTCAAATCTATATAGTTGTCGTCTCGCCGGGCTGGAAGTCCCCGGGGATGACGCGCGCGAAGGTCAGCACGTCGACATCCGCCGCGCCGGCCTTCTTCAGCGCCCTGGTGACCGCAAAAGCCGTCGCACCGGTGATAGACGTCATCGACGAGAAGCACGCGGCGCCCTCCAATGTGGATTTCGGCTTCGTCCGGCACTTTGAAGGCACCGCGCACATTGTCTTCCCGCTCCCGCTGGCCGAGCCCGACCTGCTGTTTGGTCACCTTCACACGCCGGACGGGGGACGGCTCGAAACGCTTCCCGGAAAGTGTTGCGACGGCCCGGGCCAGTTCGGCGGACTGGTTGAAGCGCCGCGAGAAGAAGCACCGCCAGTGCAACGGAACCGGCACCACGATATCGGCATCGGCAATGAGTTCCGCGCCGGCACGAAGCATCCACCGCGCCATCCATGGCGCCAGATCGGTGCGGTCGCGGTATTTGAGCCCCTGGGCCATCTGGCGGGCGACGCCGGAATAGGAGACAGCCGCGCGAGACCGCCTGAACGGCGGCGGGTTGGCGATGGCGTCGGCCGACAAAAAGCCCTCGCCCATCTCGTGGCTGAATGGCGTGCCCATCACCTCGCACCATGGCCGTTCGAGAAATTTCAGCTTCGGCCAGCAGCTCCCGCACAAAGTGCCCGGCTGTGAAACCTGGCGGCGGCAGCCGGCGCAGACCGGCGGAAACAGCAGCCGTGCCGGCCATTCGAAAATGGCGGACGCAAATGCCTTGATCTCCTGCGCCTTATCGGTCACGAGCTTTTCCCAACGCGGATGACCATATCAGACCGAAGAAAGGTTGCGCGGGCAAGCAAGCAACGCATACAGGCGGACCGGGTTTGGAACAAATTTTCGATGCAGGGCTGATTCTGGAGCGAAAGCGGCGCGCTTTCGCCAAGGCGGATCATGGTGCTGCCTTCCTGATGGACCGCGCCGCCGATGATCTGTCCGAGCGGCTGGCCACAGTCGAACGGCGATTCGAGAAGGCGGTCGCGGCTTTCTGCGTGACCCCGGCAGCGGCCAACGCACTGACTGCAAGCGGCAAGGTCGGCGAGGTGATACGTGTCGAAGCCGAGCCGGCTTTTCTCGGCCATGATGCAGGAAAAATCGCCACCGGCGATCATTTGCCGCTCGATCCGGAGAGCGTCGACCTCGTCGTTTCGCTGCTGGCGTTGCAGGAAGCCAACGATATTCCCGGCGCACTGATCCAGATCCGTCGGGCGCTGCGGCCGGACGGGCTTTTTCTCGGTGCGTTCGCCGGCGCCGGCACCCTGGCGGAACTGCGCGAGAGCCTGCTTTTGGCGGAAACCGAGCTCCGCGGCGGCGCCAGCCCGCGCGTCATTCCCTTCACGGACGTCCGCGACGCCGGAGGGCTGCTGCAGCGGGCCGGTTTCGCGCTGCCGGTGACCGATGTCGAGACCATCACGGTGCGCTACGACACGATGTTCGGGCTAATCCGCGATCTGCGTGCCATGGGCGCCACGAATGCGCTCGTGGCGCGGTCGCGCCGTCCCGGAACCAGACGGCTTTTCCAGCGGGCGGCGGAAACTTACGCGGAGCGCTTCTCGGATGCGGACGGCCGCGTGCGCGCCACCTTCTCGGTCATCTGGATGTCGGGATGGGCGCCGCATGCTTCACAGCAGAAACCGTTGAAGCCAGGCTCGGCGCAGGTCTCATTGACCAAGGCACTTGGCATGATAGACGCCACCGGCGGCAAGAAGTAACGCCACACCGTCAGCGGTTGAGCCAGTCGACGATCTCGAGGGCATTTTCGTTCCAGCGTTGGGCAAGGCCGCCGCCGGTTGCTCCCACCCCACTGACGATGGCAAGCGCGATAAGAGCCGCAATCAGCCCATATTCGATGGCGGTCGCCCCGTTTTCATCTGCCAGGAATTTTCTGATCATCTTGGTCGCCGCCATTTGTTATGGAAGTGACCTTAGGTGAAACACATTAATAAAGGTTAACGGCGCAGCATTAACGGGCGCTAAAGAACGCTCAGCAATCGCCGTCGCGCCGGCCGTTGTCGCGGATCACGCAGATCGAAGCCGGCGAAGGCTGCAGCACGCTGCGGCGGATCGTGTAAGTCTCCTGCCGCCGGACCGTTCCGGTTTTGAAATTGTCGACGCCGACGGGAAAGCCGGCACCCCCGGAATACGCGCGAGACTGCTCATCGGCGATCGGCACCAGGATCAAGGTAAGCGCGACCGCGATAAAACCGAACAGAAGCGCGATCCTGACAACGCCCATCCCGGCGCCGCCAAGGCTCCGGGCCTGGCCTTGCCGGATCAGATTCCATTCGTCTTCGGGTTGCATTTCCCGCCCCTCCGGCGCTCGCGCGCAAATCGGCCCTCTATCCGTCAATTTTTCACGATTGGATAAAGGATCGATTAACGATGTCGCGGGGCGATCAGAGCAGATCGATCAGGAACGGGATCAGCGGCTCGTCGGCAGGCGGCATCGGATAGTCGCGCATCTGGCGCGGGCGCACCCATTTGAGCGCCTGTCCTTCCTTTGGATGGGCTGTTCCCCAGAACCGGCGGCAAACGAAAAGCGGCATCAGAAGGTGGAAGGTTTCGTAAGTGTGGCTGGCGAAGGTCAGCGGCGCCAGACAGGGCACCTTCGTCTCGATGCCGATCTCCTCGTGCAATTCGCGGACAACGGTTTCCTCCGGCGTCTCGCCGGGTTCTACCTTGCCGCCTGGAAATTCCCAGAGCCCGGCCAGCGTCTTGCCTTCGGGGCGCTGGGCCAGAAGCACACGTCCGTCGGCGTCGACCAGCGCGCAGGCGGCGACCAGCAGGAGGCGCTTCACGGCCGTTTCCACGCTCAATTCTCCGGCGGCTGGCGATAATGATAGCGGTAGACTTCGCTGAAACCCATCGAGGCATAAAGGCGCAACGCCGGGTCGTTATCCGCTTCGACCTGCAGCCACGCCTCGCGGGCACCGCGCGAATGCGCCCATTTCAACGCCGAAAGCAGCAGGCGGCGGGCATGGCCCTTGCCGCGTTGCGCAACGTTGGTGGCGATTTCGAAGAATCCGGCGAGATCGTTGTCATGCACGCAGATGGCGCTCGCCAGCGGTTCGCCGCCGCTTTCAAGAACAAACAGGCCGACATCGGGCTGTATCCGTTCGATCAGTTCGGCAAGCCCCGAACGCAGCGCCGGATCGAAGCCATGTACCTTGAGCGCGGCGTCGGTGAAACGGGCGATATCCTGCAGCGGAATCTGGTCGACCGCATTTTTCAGCGGCGCATCCGCGAGCGACAACCGCATGACGATCGACTCCGAAAATGCGCGCCAGCCCTGGCGATCGAAATGCCCGTCGAGCACCGACCCGGACAGGGGCGACAGGCGAAAGGTCAGCTTCTGCCCGTGCGCTTCGAAACGGCGGCCCGCGCGCGCGATCCGGTTGTCCAGATCGACGACATCGTTGGGGTCAAGCGGGTTGACCGAGTTCAGCCGCTTGGCGGGATGGTTGGTCGTCAGCCGGATCACCCAGGTGCCGTCGTAATGCACCGAGGCAGCCGGCCAGGCGCGGAAACCGGCCGCTTCGTAGCGGCGGACCCGGGCCAGATCCGGCTTTGGGCGATTGTCGGCGGCCGACACGTCAGCTCCGATAGTCGCCGTTGATCTCGACATACTGCTTGGTGAGATCGCAGGTCCAGACAGTGGCCTTGCCGCGTCCAATTCCGATATCGGCGTGTATGCGGACGTCGTCGCGCTTCATGTAGGCGGATGTGGCTTCCTCGGAATAATCCGGATCGCGCTCGCCATTGAAGGCCAGCCGGTTGTCGCCGAACCAGATCGACAGGCGGTCGCGATCGGCCGGCTCGCCGGCCTTGCCGACGGCCATCACCACCCTGCCCCAATTGGCATCCTCGCCGGCGACGGCGGTCTTGACCAGCGGCGAATTGGCGATCGAAAGCGCGATGCGCTTTGCCGAGCGCGCCGATTTGGCGCCGGTGACGGTGACTTCAACCTGCTTGCGCGCGCCTTCGCCGTCGCGCACCACCTGCAAGGCGAGGTTCTTGAGGATGCGGTTCAGCGCGCGGCGGAACTGCGCCAGCCTCGCATCCCGTGGGTCGGAGATCCTGGGAGCGCCCTGCCCGGCGGCAGCGCCGGTGGCAAACAGAAGCAGCGTGTCGCTGGTCGAGGTGTCGCTGTCGACGGTGACCGAGTTGAACGTCTTGCCGACACCTTTCGACAGGAGGTCCTGGAGCACCGGCGCTGCGATAGGCGCATCGGTGGCGATGAAGGAAAGCATCGTCGCCATGTCCGGCGCGATCATGCCGGCGCCCTTGGCGATGCCGTTGATGGTGACGTCGGCATCGCCGAGCTTGACGGTGGCGGTCGCGTATTTCGGGTAGGTATCGGTGGTCATGATCGCCTTGCCGGCATCAGCCCACAAAGCCGGTTTGGCGTCCTTCACCATGCCTTCGAGCAGATGGCTGAATTTGCCGGCATCGAGCGGTTCGCCGATCACGCCCGTCGAGGCAAGGAACACGTCGCCGGGCTTGCAGCCGGCCGCCTTGGCGGCCGCCTCGCCGGTCATCGCGGTCGATTGACGCCCTTTCTTGCCGGTGAAGGCATTGGCGTTGCCCGAATTGACGACGAGGACGCGCGCCTTGCCGGCCGCGAGATTGTCGCGGCAATAGTCGACAGGCGCCGACGGACATTTCGATCTGGTGAAAACGCCGGCGACCTCGGTGCCCTCGTCGAACACCATGACCAGGAGGTCGGTGCGGTTCCTGTATTTGATGCCGGCTTCGGCGGTCGCGATACGGACACCGCCGATCGGCGGCATCTTCGGATGCGTTTTGGGGGCAAGCGGGGAAACGGTGGTCGACATCGGACCTCTGTCGGCGAAGGATATGGAGCGTCCCCGTTTGCCCGATCATCTCCGGCCACGCAAGGCGTTTCGGTAGATGAAGGACCGCTGTGATCCGGACAGAACTTCCGCCGGAGGCCGCGGAGGCAATTGTTCGCTCAGGGAAACGAGGCGCCGCCGCCATACGGTTCGAACGAAAAGACGGCGCTCTGCCTGGCGGCCGCACCCTCGAGTTCGCCGAAGTCGGAGACCGGATATTCGGCAACCAGGCGAAGCCTCGGGCGGGGCAGGAAAGCCCGGCCCGGATCTCCGACAAGCACCGCGATCCCGGCGGCCAGGCAACGGTCGAGGAAAGCCGTTACCCGACGCGCAAGATCGCGGTCGTAAAAGAGATCACCGACCGCGACGAGATCGACCTCCGGCGGTGGGCCGGCGGTGAGGTCGGCGGCGATCACAGTCATGGCGACGCCGTTCATCCGGGAATTGAGCCCGGCCGCCGCGACGGCATAGGGATCGATGTCGGCGGCAATGACCGCGCTTGCCCCGGCCTTGGCCGCAGCGATGCCGACGATGCCCGACCCAGTGCCGAGGTCGAGAACACGGCGGCCTCCGACGGTTTCCGGCCAGTCGAGTATGTGGCGGGCAAGCACCGTACCGCCGGCCCATCGATAGGCCCAATAGGGCGGCGGCGACCGGCTCTCACCGGAAAGGCGCCTCAGCCCGCTTCCAGGATGGGCCGTGTAGAGGCGAATCTCGGGAACCATGGGCACCGGTGCGACATGGAGGTTCTCGACGATAAACCGCTGGGGTTCCACATCCCCGGATACGGCATGGAGATCGTTCAACAGAGATCCCGAAGTGACCATGCTCGGCAGCCCGCGACCGGTTAAGCCAGCCTATGTCGCATACCTTCCAGCGCGGGGCGAGGACAGCCTGTGGTAGGCGCAAAGTCAGCGACCCACCGGATTGATGAAGGAACGAAAAAGTTTCTGCACGCCGGGAATGAGGCCCCAGACCATGATGGTTACCATAATCGGCGCGATGAGCAACGTGCGCTGCCAGATCGGCCAGCCATCGGTCAGCGGCAGGATCAGGTAGAGAAGCACCGTGATCAGCGGATAGACGCCGAGCAGCACCAGAAGCGCGAAACGCGGCCTGGAAAACCGAGCGGCCCGAGCCTGGGCGGGCGCGGCCGATGCACCCGCTCGGATGAGATTCGTGGCGGAAACGGACATCTTTCTCTCTCCATAAAAACGGAACGTTTCGTTATATATAAAACGGGCCGTTTCGTTTCGTCAAGCGTTTATGTTAAACTCCAGACGAATTGCAGGGATCGGATGTGACAGAGGACGTGAAAGAAATGCGCCGGTCGATCGGCGCCAAACGCAACCCGGAAAGCGCCGAGGCAATCCTGGAGGCTGCCGAGGCAGTGTTGCTGGAACAGGGCTATGCCGGTTTCTCGATCGAGGCGGTGGCGCGCCGCGCCCGCGCCGGCAAACCGACCATCTATCGCTGGTGGCCAAGCAAAGCCGCGTTGCTGCTCGACGTCTATCACCGGCAGAAGCGCGATGTCGACTTCGGCTCCGGCGTGTCCTTCGAAGACGACATGTTCCGCTTCGTCAGGAGTCTGCTTCGACAGTGGCGGGAAACGGCAACCGGCGACATCTTCCGCTCGTTCATCGCCGAGGCGCAATCCGACGAAACCGCTGCCAAGGCTCTTGCCGACTACATGCGCGAGCGGCGTGTCCAGACGGGACAGATCGTGGAACGTGCCAGAGCGAACGGCGAAGTCCATCCGGACGTCGACCCGGCCGCGGTCGCGGACATGCTGTCCGGCTATGCCTGGATCCATCTCCTCACCGGACGTCTCGACGAAGGCGACGAGACGATCCGCAGCGTCGTGGCGATCATCGCACGCGGCGCCGCCAGCGCGGGCCGCAAATGAAAATGGCGCCGCAACCGCGGCGTCATTTTCATCCAGACGGCGAAAACGCTACTGCTGCTTGTCCATCGCTTCGACGGCGGTCTTCAGCGCCGGGTCGGCGATGTCGACCTTGGCGGCATCGCGCAGCGACTTGACCAGCGCGAAGTATTTTTCGCGCAGCACGACCGAGCGGAACTGTTCCTTGACCTGGTCGAAAGCCGGCGGCTGCTGCGCGCGCTTCTCTTCCGCCTTGATGACGTGGAAGCCGAACTGGCTCTGCACCGGCTGCTTGGTGTAGGCGCCGATTTCGAGCGCGAACGCCGCCTTCTCGAATTCCGGCACCATCTGGCCGGGGCCGAAGAAGCCCAGATCGCCGCCGCTGGTCTTGCCGCTCGGGTCGGTGGTGTGCTGGTTGGCAAGGTCCTCGAATTTCGCGCCGCCGTCGAGCTGCTTGATGATCGCGTCGGCCTCTTCCTTGGTCTTCACCAGGATATGGCGGGCATGAACCTCGTTGACCGGCGGCGTCGCGGCCGTTTCCTTGTCGTAGCGGGCCCGGATCTCCTCGTCGGTCACCTTTGCCGCGACGTCGGACTCGACGAGCGCGCTGTGCAGGGCGCGCTGCTTGAGGAATTCCATGCGGCGCTGGAAATCGGGCTTCTTGTCGATGCCGTCGGCTGCTGCCTTGGCGCTGAGGAGGCGGATTTCGATCACCGCCGACAGGGCCGCGGCGCGGCGCTGCTCCGGCGGCAGCCGCGAAAACTGCGGATCGAGATCGCTTTCGGCGAGCGCCAGATCGGCCTCGGTGATATTCTGGCCATTGACGGTTGCGATAACCTTGTCGTCCTGGGCACTGGCGATGCCGGCGCGAAAACAGCAAGGAGCCAGCTGCCAGTCCGCAAAAGACAAGCATGGCACGAGGAAACGAAGCAGGCATCAGAACTCTCCAGTGGGATTTTGGAAAACGCTTCCAGACCAGTCGAAACTGGCGGAATTTCGCGCGACACGCCGCTATCAAGCAGCGTTGACATCGCAAGAGGCCCCCTCTTATCTGTCCTTCGACTTTGCGTCCAGAAGCGATTTCCGGACGCTTTTTTGATAAATCCGGGCCCGGCGGACGTCACGGCCACCACTGGCCGGCCCGTCGGCACGTTTGAAAGGACCAGTTGATGGTCAGTCTTGGCGGCCTTGCCCGCAAAATCTTCGGCTCCTCGAATGATCGCCGCATCAAATCGATGCGGCCACGCGTCGAAGCGATCAACGCGATGGAGAACGAGATCGCGGCGCTGTCCGACGCCGAGCTTCGCGCCCGCACCGATCAGTTCCGCCAGGACGTCGCCAACGGCACCTCCCTCGACGATCTTCTGGTTCCGGCCTTTGCCACGGTGCGCGAAGCCGCCAAACGCGTGCTCGGCATGCGGCCCTTCGACGTACAGTTGATCGGCGGCATGGTGCTGCATGACGGCGACATCGCCGAGATGCGCACCGGCGAAGGCAAGACGCTTGTCGCCACCCTGCCGGTCTATCTCAACGCGCTCGCCGGCAAGGGCGTCCATGTCGTTACGGTCAACGACTACCTCGCCACCCGCGACGCCGAATGGATGGGCCGCGTCTACAAATTCCTCGGCCTGACCGTCGGCGTCATCGTGCACGGCCTCTCCGACGAGGAGCGGCGCGCGGCCTATGCCTGCGACGTGACCTACGCCACCAACAACGAGCTGGGTTTCGACTATCTGCGCGACAATATGAAATACGAGCGCGCCCAGATGGTGCAGCGCGGTCACAATTACGCGATCGTCGACGAGGTCGACTCGATCCTGGTCGACGAGGCACGCACGCCGCTCATCATCTCCGGTCCGCTCGAGGACCGTTCGGAGATGTACAACACCATCGACGCCTTCATCCTGAAGCTCGAGCCCGCCGACTACGAAATCGACGAAAAGCAGCGCACGGCGATTTTCACCGAGGACGGCACCGAAAAGCTGGAGAACCTGCTGCGCGATGCCGGCCACCTCAAGGGCGAATCGCTCTACGACGTCGAGAACGTCGCCATCGTCCACCACGTCAACAACGCGCTGAAGGCGCACCGCCTGTTCCAGCGCGACAAGGACTACATCGTCCGCAACGGCGAGATCGTCATCATCGACGAATTCACCGGCCGCATGATGCCGGGCCGCCGTTTTTCCGAAGGCCTGCACCAGGCGCTCGAGGCCAAGGAGCACGTGCAGATCCAGCCCGAGAACCAGACGCTCGCCTCGATCACCTTCCAGAACTATTTCCGCATGTACAGCAAGCTTTCCGGCATGACCGGCACGGCGCTGACCGAGGCGGAGGAATTCGGCAACATCTACAATCTCAATGTGGTCGAGATTCCGACCAACCTGCCGGTCATCCGCAGGGACGAGGACGACGAGGTCTACCGCACGGTCGAGGAGAAGTATCGTGCGATCGTCAACGAGATCCGCGGCGCCAGGGAGAAGGGCCAGCCGATCCTGGTCGGCACCACGTCGATCGAGAAGTCCGAAACTGCTCGCCGAGCGCCTCCGCAAGGAAGGCATAAAGGACTTCCAGGTGCTGAATGCCCGCCATCACGAACAGGAGGCATCGATCGTCGCCCAGGCCGGCGTGCCGGGAGCGATCACCATCGCCACCAACATGGCCGGCCGCGGCACCGACATCCAGCTCGGCGGCAATGCCGACATGCGCATCGCCCGGGAACTCGGCGACATGCCGGAGGGCGAGGAACGGGCGGCGCGCGAAAAAGCCATCCGTGAGGACATCCAGAAGCTCAAGGAGAAGGCGCTTGCCGCCGGCGGCCTTTACGTGCTCGCCACCGAACGCCATGAATCGCGCCGCATCGACAACCAGCTGCGCGGCCGCTCCGGCCGCCAGGGCGATCCCGGCCGCTCGAAATTCTTCCTGTCGCTGCAGGACGACCTGATGCGCATCTTCGGTTCCGAGCGCATGGATGGCATGCTGCAGAAGCTCGGCCTCAAGGAAGACGAGGCGATCATCCACCCCTGGATCAACAAGGCGCTGGAGAAGGCGCAGAAGAAGGTCGAGGCGCGCAACTTCGACATCCGCAAGAACCTGCTCAAATACGACGACGTGTCCAACGACCAGCGCAAGGTCATCTTCGAGCAGCGCATCGAACTGATGGACGCCGAAGGACTGTCGGACACCGTCGCCGAGATGCGCCAGGACGTCATCGACGATCTCGTCAACAAGCACATCCCGGAAAACGCCTATGCCGAGCAGTGGGATGCGGTGGGCCTGAAGGAAGGCGTGCGCCAGTACCTTAACCTCGACCTGCCGATCGAGGATTGGGTCAAGGAAGAGGGCATCGCGGAGGACGAAATCCGCACCCGCCTCACCGACCTTGCCAACAAGGAGGCGGCCGACCGCGCCGAGCGTTTCGGGGCCGACATCATGGCGTATGTCGAACGCTCCGTCGTGCTGCAGACGATCGATCATTTGTGGCGCGAGCACATCGTCAATCTCGATCATCTGCGATCGGTCGTCGGCTTCCGCGGCTATGCCCAGCGCGACCCGCTCAACGAATACAAGGGCGAGGCTTTCGAGCTCTTCCAGGCCATGCTCGGCAATCTGCGCCAGGCGGTCACCGCGCAGCTGATGCGCGTCGAACTGGTGCGCGAGGCGGCCGAGGCGCCGCCGCCGCAGGCGCCGGAAATGCACGGCCACCACCTCGACGGCTCCACCGGCGAGGACGATTTCGGCGAAACCGCCCTGCTGGTCAGGCAGGAAACGGCGCGTGTCGTCGCGCCGGAAGACCGGGACCCCAACGACCAGTCGACCTGGGGCAAGGTCGGCCGCAACGAGGCCTGCCCCTGCGGTTCGGGCAAGAAATACAAGCACTGCCACGGCGCGTTTGCGTGAGGGGTCGAAAAGGGCTGAAATTCAGCCCTTTTCGCTGTCTGCCAGGGCGATGAGGTTGCGCAGCGCCTCGATGCCGAGCCGGTTCATGTGCTTCCACCCGAGCGCGATGTCGATGCGGAATGCGATTTCCTCGGGCCGCGCGCCGGCGAGATCGGAGAGCCGCTCGATCCCGATTTCCTCCAGATAGGAAATCATTTTCGGGCCGATCGAGTGTGCCCGCAGCATCTTCCGCCGCTCGGCCTCATCGATCATGTGCGGCTCTCCATTCACCGTTCGGATTGCGGGCGCCGACCCAACCGTTTCTTAAAGACTTTTGCATTAAGCCTGTCTTCGTCTCGACGGAAAACGGAGAGTATGGCGTGCGCTTTTCCGCGGCAATGACGGCCGAGCGGCTTCTGCCGCAGCGCCTGGCGCTGCGCGCACGCCCTTATCTTGCCCGGATCGACGCATTGCTCTTCACCGCCGACGATCGCGGCGCGGCCGGCCGCATGTCGCTGATCGCCTTTTCGATCCGCATCTTCAACGCCGTCATCGCCTTTGTCAGCCAGGTTCTGCTGGCCCGCTGGATGGGCAGCTTCGAATACGGCATCTTCGTCCTTGTATGGGTGACGATGATCATCGTCGGCAATATTTCCTGCCTCGGCTTCCACACTTCCGTCATCCGGTTCATTCCGGAATATTTCGAGCGGGGAAAACTCGCCGAGCTGCGCGGCATCCTGCTGACCAGCCGGTTGTTCGCGCTCGCCGCCTCGACCGCGACCGCCGCGATCGGAATGCTGGGGCTCTGGCTCTTCGCGCCGCTGCTCGAATCCTATTACGTCGTTCCCTTCTATCTCGGCATCATCTGCCTGCCGATGATCGCGCTTTCGGACGTTCTGCAAGGCATCTCGCGCGCCAATTCGTGGACGCTTTCGGCCCTGTCGCCGACCTACATCACGCGCCCGATCCTGATCCTGGTCTTCATGGGCGGCGCGCTGATCGCCGGCTACGAGCCTTGCGCCGAGAACGCCATCATCGCGGCGATCCTGGCTACCTACCTGACCACCATCGCCCAACTGATCGAAGTGACGACCCGCCTCGACCACCGGCTGCCGGCCGGCCCGCGCCGGATAGTGTTCGGGCAGTGGTTCGCCGTCTCGCTGCCGATCTTCCTTGTCGAAAGCTTCTTCTTCCTGCTCACCAACGCCGATGTGCTGATGGTCGGCGCCTTCATGCAGCCGGACGACGTCGCCGTCTATTTCGCCACCGTGAAGACGCTGGCGCTGGTTCATTTCGTCTATTTCGCGGTGAAGGCCGGCGTTGCCCAGCGCTATGCGCAGTTCACCCATTCCGATCCGGAGAAACTGGCCGCGTTCGCGCGCGAGACCGTGTCGTGGACGTTCTGGCCGTCGCTGCTGATGGCCGCGGTGGTGCTGGCGCTCGGCAAGCCGATGCTGATGCTGTTCGGGCCGGAATTCGTGAGCGGCTATCCGCTGTTGTTCCTGCTGGTTGCAGGCGTCGTGGCGCGCGCGGCGGTCGGGCCGGCGGAAAGCCTGCTCACCATGAGCGGAAACCAGAACGTCTGCGCGGCGGTCTACGCGCTGACGCTCATCATCAATGTCGGCCTCTCGATCCTGCTCATCCCCGCGTTCGGCCTCTGGGGAGCGGCGGTCGCGACAGCACTTTCCATGATCTTCGAAGCCGCGGCCCTGTCGTTCACGGTCTGGCGCAAGCTCGGCATCGTCATGGCGATTTTCGTGCCGGCGGCTCCGGCAAAAGGAGTGTTCTGATGGTTGCCGTCCCGTTGCTCGAGGAAATGAGCGGCAGCCCCTCGGCGCCGATGATCGCCGAGCTTGCAGGCCTGGACAACCGGGCGGTCGACCGCGCCCATATCGAAGTGCTGGAGAGCCATCGCCCGCCGCGCAAGCTCGCCATCTATCCGGCCTCCGCCGGCTTCGACCTCGTCGAGGAACTGGATTACCTGTGCTCGCGCTCGATCGAGCCGAACGTCTTCTTCAACCCCCGCTTCCTTGCGCCGGCGATGCCGCGCCTCGAGGACCGCGAGGTCCGGCTGGCGGTCATCCGCGACGGCGACGAGTACCGCAACCGCCTGCGCCTGCTGGTGCCCTTCTCCGTGGAGCGTCCGGCGATCCCGCTCGGCGTCTCGATCATGCGCACCTGGTCGAGCCCGTTCGGCCCGCTCGGCACGCCGCTGGTCGACCGCGACGATCCCGCCGGCGTCATCGAGGACTTCTTCGCCATCCTGTCGCGCAAGCATCTGAAACTGCCGAAGGTGTTCGTGCTGCCGGAGATGCGGCTCGACGGGCCGGTCGCCAGCCTGCTGCGTTCGGTCGCGGAAAGCCGCGGCCTTCCGCTGGTCACCACCAACGAGGCCGAGCGGCCGTTTCTGGAGAGCGACCTCGACGGCAACGCCTATTTCAAGGCGGCGCTCAGGCCGCATCACCTGCGCGAATTCCGCCGGCTGAAACGGCGGCTCGCCGATACGGGCAGGTTGGAGCACCACGTCGCCCGCGAGGAGGAGGAGGTCCGCCACGGCATCGAGGCCTTCCTGACGCTGGAAGCCGCGGGCTGGAAGGGCCGCGAGCGCACCGCCATGGCGATCGACCGCTACCGCGCCGCCTTCGCCCGCGAGGCGGTGTTCCGCATGGCCGAGCGGGACCTCTGCCGGGTCCACACGCTGACGCTGGACGGCAAGGTCATCGCCTGCCTGATCGTCTTCATCGAGGCCGGTGTCGCCTATACCTGGAAGACCGCCTACGACGAGGCGTTCTCCGCCTATTCGCCGGGCACGCTGCTGATGATCGAGGTGAGCCACAACCATCTCGACGACCCGAATATCATGGTGACCGATTCCTGCGCGGTGCCGGACCATCCCGTGCTCAGCCGGCTTTGGATGGAACGCAAGCCGATCGGCACCATCGTGGTCGGGCTGACGCCGGACGCGGATCGCGCGGCGCGGCAGGCCGCCTCGCAGCTGCATCTCTACAACGAGACCCGCAACATGGCCCGCATCCTGCGCAACCGGGTCAAGAGCCTGCTGAAGAGGCGGTGACGCTCCGCCGGGCTGCCTGTACGCTATCACCAAGGCGGATAGCGAATTTTGCCTGCGTTTCACAGGAGATTTGGTTTCCGCGCCTCGGTATATCCATGGATTACGGGCAGATTCCCTGCGAGAATCCGACGATGGATCGTCTAGCAGACCAGCCTTCAATTGTCGAAGTTCCCCGAAGTTAAGCATTGCCAGCGTGGCATGTCGTGGTGGCACGGTTTGATAGCCGGCTCCGCGGGCGTGCTCGCCTTTAGCGGCACCTTGCCGGCAACGCGTGCCGCGCTGTCGTTCTTTACCCCGCTGGCGATCACGAGCGCCCGCATCGAAATTGCTGCCCTTCTTGGTGTCGGGACACTGGTGGCTACAGGACAATTGCGTTTGCCGGACAGAGAACATTGGCTCGGAATTTTGTGGACGGGGCTGGGACTTGCTGTCGGCTATCCGCTCTTTGTCGCCGTCGCCCTTCAACATGTCCCGGCCGCACACGGCGCCGTCGTTATCGGCCTCGCTCCGGTCGCCACGGCGTTGATTGCAGTGTTCCGACTGGGCGAACGCCCCGGGCCGGTCTTCTGGCTAGCATCCATCACAGGCGTCGGCACCGTGCTACTGTTTGCCTTGCATCAGGGCGGCGGCGTCACCCTTGCCGACGCATGGCTCGTCGCCGCTATCGCGAGCGTCGGCCTGGCCTATGTCGAGGGTGGCCGCGTGTCGCGTGCGCTCGGGGGCACCGTGACACTCTGCTGGGCCATGATCGTACTTGCTCCATTCGCAGCGATCCCTCTCATTCGTGAGTTGTCCCTCCTCGACTGGACACAACCAATCGGGACAGCCGCCTGGATTGGCTTCTGGTACGCCGGTGTCGTCAGCATGTTTCTTGGCTCGGTATTCTGGTATCGTGGCCTCGCCGCCGGTGGGGTGGCGCGCGTTGGCCAGTTGAACCTTATCCAACCGCTTCTGGCGCTGTTCTGGTCAGCCCTGTTGCTTGATGAACGCGTGACCGGAACAACTGTTCTTTGCGCCGTCGTCGTGCTCGGCGCGATGATCGTCTGCATCAAGAGCCGCGTGCCCGTCGCTATCCAGGCGGACGCAAGGTGATCAAAGGCTCGACCTCCCCGCTTCCTGCCTCGCCCTGTCCCGGAAAATGCGGCGGATGACCTTGCCGGTGGTGGTCAGCGGCATCGAATTGACGAATTCCACCTCGCGCGGATATTCGTGCGCCGACAGCCGCTCGCGCACCCAGAGCTTTATCTCGTCGGCGAGTCCCTCGGTGCCGTCGACGCCTTCCTTCAGCACCACATAGGCCTTGACGATCTCGGTGCGGACCGGGTCCGGCTTGCCGACGGCCGCGGCCAGCGCAACGGCGGGATGGGCGGTCAGGCAATCCTCGACCTCGCTCGGCCCGATGCGGAAGCCGGCCGACGTGATAACGTCGTCGTCGCGGCCGAAGAAATGGACGTAGCCGTCCCCGTCCTCGATGCCCTGGTCGCCGGTCGTCATCCAGTCGCCGACGAATTTTTTCGCGGTGGCTTCCGGGTTCTGCCAGTATTCGAGGAACATCACCGGATCCGGCCGTGCAATCGCGATCTGGCCGGCTTCGCCCGCTTTGACGCGCCGGCCCGCATCGTCGATCACCGCGACGCGGTGGCCGGGCACCGGCATGCCGATGGCGCCGGCCCGGCTGACGCCAAGCGCTGCGCAGGACGACAGCACCAGGTTGCACTCGGTCTGGCCGTAGAATTCATTGATGGTGAGGCCGAGTTCCTCGCGGCCCCATTCGAAGGTCTCGCGGCCTAGCGATTCGCCGCCGGAGCCGACGGTTCGCAGATCGAGTCGGAACCGTTTCGATATTTCCGGCACCGTTTTCAGCATGCGCAGCGCCGTCGGCGGGATGAAGGTGTTGCGCACCCGCATCTTCTCGGCCAGCAGGAGTGCCGCCTCCGGATCGAACTTTTCGAAGCGGCCCGAAACCACCGGGACGCCGAAATAGAGGCCGGGCAAAAGCACGTTCAGCAAGCCGCCGGCCCAGGCCCAGTCGGCCGGCGTCCACAAAAGATCGCCCGGCTGCGGCAGGAATTCATGCGGCATCTGCACGCCCGGCAGATGGCCGAGCAGCACCCGGTGCCCGTGCAGCGCGCCTTTCGGCGGGCCGGTCGTGCCGGAGGTAAAGATCATCATCGCCGGATCGTCGGGGCCGGTATCTTCCGCAACGAAGTGCGGCGACTGGTCGGCGACCATCTTGCGGAAATCCAGTGCTCCGCCATCGGCGCCGTCGACCAGGACGATCTGCTCCAGCGACGGCAGCCGGTCGCTGATCTTCTTCAGCTTGGCATGGCCGGCGGCGTTGGTGACGATCGCCCTTATGCCGGCGGTCTGCATGCGGTATTCGATCGCCTCGACGCCGAACAGCAGCGCCAGCGGCACCGCGATGGCGCCGAGCTTGTAGATCGCGACATGAGCGATCGCCGTTTCGAAACTCTGCGGCAACAAAAGCGCGACGCGGTCGCCGCGGCTCAGGCCGCCGGCCCGCAGGCCATTGGCAAGCGCGTTCGACTGCGCGGCGAGTTCGCCGTAGGTTAGCCGGCCTGCCTCGCCATCGACGCGGTATTCGAGAAGTGCCGTACGATCCGGATCGATTGCCGCCCAGCGGTCGGCGACTGCCGTGCCGATGTTGAAGCGGGCCGGGATATTCCAGCGGAAATCGCGATAGAGATCGGGATAGCTGTCGCGTCGTTCGAGCATGGGCTGCTTGCTGCGCTCCTCGGCGCGGGAAGCGCCGGACCGGATACCTATGTGCCGCGCCGCATGATCGTCAACCTGAGGCGACTATGCCAGCAACCCTGATGGCGCGATATCCTGGAGTTGCCAGAAATCGCCATGACCCGATAACCTCCCGGACACTGGCGCCACACCACTGTGGAAAGGTTGGACCGATGATTGATCTGGGCGAGGTGCTCGATCCCATCGCAAACAGGTAATCGAAATCAAGGATGCGCTCGCTCACGCGCGCTACCGGTATGACGGGCTGGATCTCATCCTGACTGGTGTGGCCGAGGCCAAGATTCGCGGCGCCAGTCAGGAGATATTCACGGTCGCCAGCGAGAAAATGGACGCCATCGACGACATGATCGACGAGCTTTACCGCCGGCTGTCGGCTCTCGACCGGGACCTCGAAAATCTCTGACCGGCGGCCACCGGTGTTTCCCGCTGAAAAGGGCGAACGTTAGATGGCAATGAAGGCAGGAGCGGGAGATGATTTCACTCCCCAATTTGAAACGGCTCCAACTCGCCTTTGGGCGGCAAGGAGGTAAACAGCCAAATCGCCGTCATTTCAAAACAGCGAAAACGGCGCAACTCTATCTTTGAGTATAATGCATAGGGATCACAATCTGTGAGGAAGGCGCCAAGGCACTCGACGCCAGCGGAAAGTCACCTAACGAGTACAACAGCCGGATGCGCCGTCGCGTCTCTTTCTCTTGTTGCTTGGCCATTCACGTCCACCAGTTGTCGAACCTGTCGACCAAGACGACAACCTTAAACAGGATGTCTATCACCCGGCCTGACAGATAACGAAAGGCCCAGCGGCGATGCGAGGGTAGTTTCTTCTTGCGGGGATGTTTGGTCATGACACACACGTCTCCATTAAATTCTTATGGAGACGGTTTTTCGTGCCGACTTAGGTATGTAGGACCGATTTGCCGGGCAGGCGCAAGGGGTCGTATGATGCTCAGAACAGGAACCTGTGGAGGTTTATTTTCCTAAGTTCTCTAAGTAATTGAATAGGCTTAGGTTTGTTAGAGTTAGGTCGCTAGTTATCCACAGGCGACGTAACAGGTTTTCTGTGTTTGTTCCGCGGTTCTCTCCGGTATCGCGGAGATCACATAAGCGGAGGCTTATATTTGACAAAGTCTCGGGTGAAACGGGCGGTCGGCAATAATGCTCCTATGGAGACAGCCGATGCTCTACACGTTTCTGCGGTTTTTTGCGTGTTTGGTGGTGCCCCCTGCCGGAATCGAACCAGCACTCCTCTCGGAACCTGATTTTGAGTTCAGGCGCGTCTACCAGTTCCGCCAAGGGGGCTCTCGCCTGCGAAGGCGTGAACGGCTGCGGACTATACGGTCAGGGGGCCGCTCGTCAACTGGTGAGTGATGTGCGCAACTCTGAACTCGGATAACGAAATGCTTGCGTCCCCTCTCCGCCTCGCTGCGCTCGGCACCTTTCCCCACTTTCGTGGGCGAGGAAATGCTGCGTTGGCGCCAGTCGGCGACAATTGGTGACAGGCTCGCCCCATTGTGCGGCGCGGCAATCCTCATTAGACAGGCCTCGCGCAAAACGGGGATGCCGATGCTTCGCAGGTTGTACGACTGGACGCTGTCGCTGGCGGCGCGGAAATCCGCCGAATGGTGGCTGGCCTTCATCGCCTTCATCGAGAGCTCGATCTTTCTCGTCCCCGCCGACGTCCTGTTCCTGCCGATGGCGCTGTCTCGGCCCGACCGGACCTATCGCTATGCCCTGATCGCTACCACCGCATCGGTCGCCGGCGGCATCGCCGGCTGGTTTCTGGGCCATTACGCTTACGAAACGATCGCCAAGCCGGTGCTGGAGTTCTACGGCAAGCTGGACGAATTCGAAGTGCTGAGTGCTTCCGGCGGCACCGGCTTCATCCTCCTGATGCTGGTCACGTCGGGTTTGGCCCATCTGCCGCCGATCAAGGTGGTGACGATCCTGTCGGGCGTCATCGGCGTCGACATCTGGGTGTTCATCATCTCCGCCATAATAGCCCGCGGGGCGCGGTTCTATTTCCTCGCCTGGCTGCTCAAGACCTATGGCGAACCGATCCGCGAATTCATCGAGAAGCGCCTGGGCCTCATCGCCGGTCTCGGCGCGGCTGCCCTTATTTCGCTTTATCTCGCCGTCAGATATTTCCACTGACCGCCGGCGAAACTTCGCAGCCGCAACCGACGAACGAAAGAAACACATGGCCGCCGTTACCGCTCCTTCGGGACGCCCGCAAACCCTGACCGCGCTCTTCCTGCTTATCGCCATGGCAGCGGTGGTCGGCACCGCGCTCGGCTTCGAACACATCGGCGGCTACATGCCCTGCAAGCTCTGCCTCGAGCAGCGCACGCCCTATTATGTCGGCGTGCCGCTGATGGCGCTGGCGGCGCTGTCCTCGACGCTGCACTGGCCGGCGATCGTGACCCGCGGCCTTCTCGTCGCCGGCGGGCTGCTGATGGCCTACGGCCTCTACCTTGGCGTCTATCATGCGGGCGTCGAATGGGCGTGGTGGCAAGGCCCGACCGACTGCGCGGCCGTGGCCCCTGCCGATACCGGCGGCGCCGGCGTACTCGACGCCATCAATACGGTGATCCCGCCCTCCTGCAACGCGGCGGCGCTGCGCGTGCTCGGCCTGTCTTTCGCCGGGTGGAACGCGATCGCCAGCGCAATCCTCGCCGTGGTGGCGTTCAGCGGGGCGTTTGCGAGGGGTTGACTTTTCCCTTCTCCCCGTCAACGGGGAGAAGAACGACAATCTCACGGCTCCAGTTCGACATCCCAGTAGAGATAATCCATCCAGCTTTCATGCAGGTAGTTCGGCGGGAAGCGCTTGCCGTTGTTGTGCAGGTCGTGGACGGTCGGGTGGTAGGGCTTCTGGAGCGGCCACATCTTGGCCTGTGCCGGCAGCAGGCCGCCCTTCCTGAGGTTGCAGGGCGAGCAGGCGGCAACGACGTTCTCCCAGGTCGTCGCCCCGCCGCAATGGCGCGGAATGACATGGTCGAACGTCAGGTCTTCCGGCGTGCCGCAGTACTGGCACTGGAAACGGTCGCGCAGGAACACGTTGAACCGCGTGAAGGCCGGGTTGCGCGACGGCTTCACGTAGGTCTTCAGGCTGACCACGCTCGGCAGCTTCATCGAGAAGGTCGGCGAGGAAACCGAATGCTCGTATTCCGCCACGATGTGGACCCGGTCGAGGAACACCGCCTTGATGGCATCCTGCCAGGACCAGAGCGACAGGGGGTAATAGCTGAGCGGACGGTAGTCCGCGTTCAGCACGAGCGCTGGAAGCCCATCAGGCGACACTGCGATCGTCACTTAGGCACCTCCTTGGCTCGCGAAGCGATCGGCGCGGATAGTGTAAGCCCGAGGTGACAGGAATGTGAAGCCGCCACGTCGTTACACCAGCCGGCAAAAGGCACTGTTTTTTCGGCTTTTTTGCGGTCTCATGCCGCAGGAGCGGCTTCCCGGCCCTTCCATTCCCGATAATAGGCCCAAAAAAGCCTCGATGCGACACCCCGCCAGGGGGCCCATGATTCGGCCAGCGCGACCAGCGCCTTTTCGCCCGGACGTGATTCGAGGCCGAAGGCATGGCCGACAGCAGCCTGCAACGCTACATCCCGCGCGGGAAAAACATCCGGGTGCCCGGCGGAGAAAAGCAGGTAGCATTCCGCCGTCCACGGCCCGATGCCGGAGATGGCGGTCATCCGGCCGATCGCATCCTTCGCATCCAGGCCGCAAAGGTGATGCAGGTCGAGCCCGTCGGCAACCGCCCGGGCGATCGCCAGCAAGGTTTTCTGCTTCGGCCGCGACAGGCCAGCCTCGCGAAACATCGCCTCGCCGGCCGACAGCAGGCCGCCAGGCGTCAGCGGATCGACCAGCTTCGTCAGGCGGCCGAAGATGGCGTCGGCGCTGGCGCGGCTTACCTGTTGCGAGACGATGATCGAGGCGAGGCTCTCGAACCCCGGTTCCGTCAGGCGCAGCGGCACTTCGCCCGCCATCGAGCGCACGCGCACCAGCCTTGGATCGATGGCGCAGAGCGCATCGAGGCCGTCGGAAATGTCGCGGGGCGATTTTATGCGGCGCATGAGAAGCCTTGTTCACCGGAAGGCGGCAAAGTAGCAATCGATGGAACCGCCGCACAAGCCGATTGCCGCCCGACGATGACACTCCTGACATTCCGTTTTGCGCCGAGCCCGAATGGGGAATTGCATCTCGGCCACGCCTATTCGGCGCTGGTCAACCAGGACCTGGCGCGGCAGGCCGGCGGCCGCCTCCTGCTGCGCATCGAGGATATCGACCTCACTCGCTGCACTCCCGAATTCGAGCAAGGCATCTACCGCGATCTCGAGTGGCTGGGCATTGCATGGGAAAAACCGGTTCGCCGGCAATCCGAACATTTTGCCGACTATGAGAGCGCCCTCCGAAAGCTCGCCGAGGCGGATCTCGTCTATCCGGCCTTCATGAGCCGGGGCGACATCCGGGCCCATATCACGGCGCAGGAGACGGCCGGCCAGCGCTGGCCGCGCGATCCCGACGGAGCACCGCTCTATCCGGGATTGGACAAGGCGCTTTCCGGACGCGAGCGCAGGCGGCGCATGGAGAGCGGCGAACCGTTCGCCTGGCGGCTGGATGTCGAAAAGGCATCCGCGGCTCTGCCGCCCGCGGGATCGTCGTGGCAGGAGGCCGACAACGGAAACTGGGACGCGGCGCGGCAAGTCCATGCCGATCCGCTGGTCTGGGGCGATGTCGTCCTGGCGCGCAAGGAGATCCCCACCAGCTACCATCTGTCGGTCGTTGTCGACGATGCGCTGCAGGGCGTCAGCCATGTTGTGCGCGGCCGCGACCTCCATCTGGCGACCGCCATCCAGCGGTTGCTGCAGGCGCATCTCGGCCTGCCTGAGCCCCTCTACTTCCACCATCGGCTGATCGACGGACCCGACGGACGCAAACTTTCCAAAAGCAACCGCGACACCGGCATCCGCATCCTGCGGGAAAACGGCGCCACACCGGCGGACATCAGATGGATCGTCGGGCTCGCCCGAGAGCCTATATCCGGGCCAGCGCCGCCTTGATCAGGGCGAGTACGGAGAGCGTCAGAAACGCCCCCGACAGCCCGGTCGCCATGGCGAAGGTGAGGTTTCGCATGGCAACGCCGTAAACATTGGCGACGAAGATGGCCGCGAAGAATCCGATCGCGATGAGTATCATGTTGCCGAACGGTCCGAAGCCGTCGTCGGACATGATGGCATCCATGATCGACCCGAAGAAAAACGACAACACGGCAACAGAGGCCACGGCCATCATCAGCCAGGCCGGATCGAGCTTCCAAATCATGCCTGGTCCTTTCGAAACCTGACACGCCAAAGCCCCTGAACCCCACCCCGGTTCAATACCGCTCAGGATAAGGATCAAATTGTTTCGCTTTGCTTATCCGGTTCAACGGCATTAGAGCGAACCGCTTCGCACTCCTTTCACCACGGTCCCCTTCTCCATGGCATCTCCGGCACGGCTCATCCCCGCCCTTTTTGTCGTGCTTTGGGCGACCGGGTTCATCGGCGCGCGGTATGCGATGCCGTGGGCGGAACCTTTCACCTTTCTCGCCGCCCGTTTTGTGCTGGCGTTCGCGCTGCTCGCCCTGGGACTGCTTTTCCTGAGGTCCCGCCGGTCAAGCCGGGCCGGCATCCTCAACGCGATGATCGCCGGCGCGCTGATGCACGGCATTTACCTTGGCGGTGTCTTCTGGGCGATCCACAAGGGCATGCCGGCCGGCATATCCGCCCTGATTGTCGGCCTGCAGCCGCTGATCACCGCTGTCCTTGCCGGCAAGCTGCTCGGCGAGAAGATTCTGCCGCGCCACTGGCTGGGCCTTGGCATCGGCTTCGTCGGCGTCATTGTCGTCTTGTCGCCGAAATTCGGCTCGCTGGGCAGCGGCATAACCGCCGCCACGCTCGCGGCTGCCATCGTATCGGTGGTCGGCATGAGCGTCGGCACCGTTTGGCAGAAGCGATTCGGCTCCGGAACGGACCTGGTGACCGGAACCATGTATCAATATCTCGGCGGCGCCGTCCTGATGGCGCTCGCCTCGCTCGTATTCGAGACCCGCACGATGACGATCAATGGCGAGCTGATATTCGCCATGGCCTGGCTGGTCCTCGTGCTGTCGATCGGCGCGATTTTCCTCCTGATGTACCTGATCCGCGAAGGCGAGATGTCCAAGGTCGCGTCGCTGTTCTATCTGGTGCCGGCCGTCACCGCGGTGATGGCATGGCTCCTGTTCGGCGAGGCGCTGACCTTCATCCAGGTCTGCGGCATGGCGCTGACCACCTTCGGGGTCGGGCTGGCGACCGCCGCCAGGCGTTCTGCGGGCTAGAGCAATATCCCGAAAAGTGGAAACCGGCTTTCGGAAAGATCTTGCTCAAACAAGGAACTGGAGAGGGAGGGCGTTTCGAAGAAAAGCCATTCTGCTCTAGGCGGCGCCGACGCGGGCGCGGGCATCGAGGTAGCGCTTGATCGCCGCGTTGAACTCGCCGCCGAGGATGAAGATCAGCGACATGATGTAGAGGAACACCACCGCGACCATGATAGAGGCGAGCCCCGCATATGTCGTCACATAGGACGAAAAATTGTCGAGATAGGTGGCGAAGATCGTCGAACCGGCGAGCCAGCCGATCAGCGTGAAGATGATGCCCGGCACGATATCGACGAATCTCCGCTTGCCGTCCGGCAGCCAGAAATGCACGGCGATCAAGCCAAGCACGATCACCGCCGAGGCGATGACGTAGCGCCATAGCGTGAAGGTTCCCATGTAGGGCTCGATCCAGTCGAACTGCGCCTTGGCAAGGCGCGCGATCAGCGGCGCGAAGACCAGAAGCACGCTGATCACCACGAAGGCGATCGTGGCGATGATAACGAAAGCCAGGCTCTGGATGCGCCGGTATATCAGCGAACGCGTCTCGGTGACCCGGTAGGCGCGGTTGAGCGATGTCCTGAGCGCCTCGATGCCGTTGGAGGCGAAGAAGGCGGCGAGCACGACGCCGAACGTCAAGAGGTCGCCGCGCTGCACGGTCAGCACGTTGACCACCTCGCGCGCGATCGGCTCGGCGATCTGGTCCGGCCAGGTGTCGAAGACGAGGTGCACCGCCGTTTCGGCAAAGGCCTCCGCGCCAAGGAAGCTCGCCAGGGTCGTCGCGAAAATCAGGAACGGAAACAACGCCATCAACGCGCTGATCGCCAGGTGGCTGGCCATCGACCAGCCGTCGTCGTCGTTGAAATGGCCGAGCGCATCGAAGAGCACGCGCCGCGTCGCAACGATCCTGCGCACCCCGTCTCCTTCCATTGTTTCCCGCCCGCGAATATGGGAAGTGATTGCTGCAAATGGCAAGCGTCACCGGCACAACGGATCCCTACCCGCAGGAGTTGCGCACAATCATCGTCACCGGCGCCTCATCCGGCATCGGCGCCTATTGCGCGCGTGCCTTGAAGGCGGACGGCTGGCGGGTTTTCGCCACCGCGCGCAAGCCGGAAGACATCGCAGCGCTCCAGGCCGACGGTGTCGAGGCCTTCTATCTCGATTATTGCGAGGCGGATTCGATCGCTACGCTGGTCGAGGCAGTGCTCGCGCGGACGGGCGGCAGGCTGGACGCGCTCTACAACAACGGCGCCTACGCTCAGGCCGGGGCAGTAGAAGACCTGCCGGTTCAGGCCCTGCGGGACCAGTTCGAGGCGAATTTCTTCGGCTGGCACGACCTGACCCGCCGCATCGTTCCGGTGATGCGCGCCCAGGGCCATGGCCGCATCGTCCATTGCTCGTCCATCCTCGGCCTGACGCCGGCCAAATTCCGTGGCGCCTATTCGGCGGCGAAACACGCCGTAGAAGGGCTGATGCTTTGCATGCGCATGGAACTCGAGCCCGCCGGCATTCATGTCTCGCTGATCGAGCCGGGGCCGGTGGAATCCAAGATCGCTTCCAATGGGCTTTTCTGGTTCGAGAAGAACATCGACCACGAGAATTCGGTGCATCACACCGAATATCAGGCGCAGCTTGCCCGGTTGCGTGGTGGCGGCTCCAAATCCCGCTTCAAGCTCAAGCCGGACGCGGTTTATGCGGTATTGCGACACGCCCTGCTGTCGCCCCGCCCGAAGGCGCATTATGTTGTCACGCTGCCGGCGAAGGTCGGCGTATTCCTCAAGCGTATTCTGCCGGCATCCACGCTCTACCGGATTCTGTCGAAGCAGGGCTGATCGTACACTTTGGCGAGAGCCGCATCCCAGGAAGGACCCATGGCCACCGTATTCAACATCTTCGCCATTCTCGTGATGGTCTCCGTGGTGATCGTGCTGATACGCGGCCTCGCCAACATGATGCGCGGCGGCTCCGGCAACACCTCCAACAAGCTGATGCAGATGCGAGTTCTCCTGCAGTTCGTGGCGCTGGTGCTGATCCTGATCGCTGCCTATTTCGGTGGCCGGTTCTAACCTTTCTGCACACCCGGAGTCGCGCTATATGGTCAAGCTCAACAAGATCTACACCCGCACCGGCGACGACGGCACCACCGGGCTCGGCACCGGCGAGCGGCGGTTGAAATCCGACACGAGGGTGGACGCTTACGGCGCCGTCGACGAGGCGAACGCCTGCATCGGGCTGGCACGCCTCCACACCGGCGAAACCCATGCAGAACTCGACGCCATGCTCGGCCGTATCCAGAACGACCTTTTCGACCTGGGCGCCGATCTCGCCACGCCGGACACCGGCAAGGATCCCGGCTATGAACCCTTGCGCATCGTCGCCTCGCAAGTGAAGCGGGTCGAGGAAGACATCGATCTCCTGAACAAGAACCTGCAGCCGCTGCGCTCCTTCGTGCTGCCGGGCGGTTCGCCGGCCTCGGCCGCGCTGCACCTTGCCCGCACCGTTTCCCGCCGCGCCGAGCGCATCATGGTCGAACTGGCGCAGAACCCGGCAGAGCACATCAACCGCGAAGGCCTGAAATACATCAACCGCGTATCCGATTTTCTGTTCGTGGCCGCCCGCGTGGTCAATGACAACGGAAATGCCGATGTGTTATGGGTGCCGGGCGAGAACCGCTGAAAATTGGGGGAGCGGAAGACGAGCATGTTCATTCCGCTTCACGACGCCAACAGCCTGAAATACATCAAGCTGCAATACGTCACCTTCGGCCTGATCGCGGCCAATGTGATCGTTTTCCTCCTCACCACGATGGGCAGCGAGAACTTTAGCCAGGCGACGCTGGTCGGCTTCGGTTACATCCCGTCCGTCGTCTTCGACGAAGCCGAACTGCCGCCGGAATATGTCTTGGTTCCGGAGAGCTTCACTTACATCACCTATGCGTTCCTGCATGGCGACATCTTTCATCTCGGCGGCAACATGCTGTTTCTCTGGGTGTTCGGCGACAATGTCGAGGATGCGCTCGGTCACTTCCGCTTCCTGGCCTTCTACCTGCTCTGTGCCGTCGGCGGCGCGCTGGTGCACGGTCTGGTCGATACTGCCTCGCAGATGCCGCTGATCGGTGCTTCCGGTGCTATCGCCGGTGTCGTCGCCGCTTATCTCATCCTGCATCCGCGCGTGAAAATCTGGGTGTTGGCCTTTGCCCGCATCCCGCTCAGGCTGCCGGCCTATATCGTGCTGGCGCTGTGGATCGCGTTCCAGCTACTGATGTTCCTGGCCGGCGGCGACGACCAGATCTCCTGGGCCTGCCATGTCGGCGGCATCGTCACCGGGGCTGTCCTGGTGCTGTTCCTGAAACGTAGCGACCAGCCGGTGCTCGACCGCGAGATCGTCACGCCCCGTTCGGTCAGGGTCGAGCAGCCGAGCGCCGTCGAGCCTGCGCAAGCCCAGCCGGTGCCTCGGTGGGGGCGTCAATAATTCAACCGATTCGACCCGTTCGCGGATATTGACGTTCTCGGAACGCGTCACTAGGGTCCCGCGCGTTTCCGGGGCTTCCGCATGCCGGAAGTACGCATGACAACGACCCTTTTTCCGTCCAATATGTCGGCAATCGACAAGCTGGACTGTCTCGACGCTGCTATAGCGCGCTCGAAATTTCAGTCGGAGAGGTGATAAACTCGATGAAAGTGCTGGTTCCTGTTAAGCGGGTGGTCGACTACAACGTGAAGATCCGGGTGAAGTCGGACGGATCGGGCGTCGAGCTTGCAAATGTGAAGATGTCGATGAACCCGTTCGACGAAATCGCCGTCGAAGAGGCGATCCGTCTCAAGGAAGCCGGCAAGGTCGAGGAGATCATCGTCGTTTCGGTCGGCCCGCAGCAGGCGCAGGAAACCCTGCGCACAGCGCTCGCCATGGGCGCCGACCGCGCGATCCTGGTCAAGACCGACGAATTGACCGAGCCGCTCGGCGTCGCCAAGGTGCTGAAGGGCGTCGTCGACGCCGAGAAGCCCGGCCTCGTCATCCTCGGCAAGCAGGCGATCGACGACGACGCCAACCAGACCGGCCAGATGCTGGCCGCGCTGCTTGGCTGGAGCCAGGGCACCTTCGCCTCCAAGGTCATCATCGAGGGCGACAAGGCAAAGGTGACGCGCGAGGTCGACGGCGGCCTGCAGACGGTCGAGTTGAAGATGCCGGCGATCGTCACCACCGATCTTCGCCTCAACCAGCCGCGCTACGCATCGCTGCCGAACATCATGAAGGCGAAGAAGAAGCCGCTCGATGAGAAGACCGCGGCCGATTACGGCGCCGACCTGAAGCCCAGGCTGAAGGTGGTGAAGACCGAGGAGCCCGGCGGCCGCAAGGCAGGCGTCAAGGTCAAGAGCGTCGCCGAACTGGTCGACAAGCTCAAGAACGAGGCCGGCGTGCTTTAAGCCCGTGACCCCCGAAAGTTGCAGACTTTCGGGGGTCACGGGCCACAAAAGAGATTTGAAGGAAACGAAAATGGCTATTCTTCTGATTGCCGAACACGACAACGCATCCGTCTCCGACCAGACCGCCAAGGCGTTGTCTGCGGCCCTCAAGATCGGCTCCGACGTCGATATCCTGGTCGCAGGCAAGGGCGCCAAGGGTGCCGCCGAAGCCGCCGCCAAGCTGAAGGGCGCGCGCAAGGTGCTTTTGGCCGAGGCCGACGAACTGGCCGAGCGGCTCGCCGAGCCGCTCGCCGCGCTTGTCGTCTCACTTGCCGGTGACTACGACACCATCGTCGCGCCGGCGACCACAATGGGCAAGAATGTGACGCCGCGCGTCGCAGCATTGCTCGACGTCATGCAGGTCTCCGAGATCATCGAGGTTGTCTCGCCCGACACCTTCAAGCGGCCGATCTATGCCGGCAACGCCATCCAGACGGTGCAGGCGACCGACGCCAAGAAAGTGATCACAGTGCGCACCGCCTCCTTCCAGGCCGCCGGCGAAGGCGGTTCCGCCTCTGTCGAGACGGTCAACGCCGCGACCAACCCCGGCCTGTCAAGCTTTGTCGAGAACCGGCTGTCGGAAAGCGACCGGCCGGAACTCACCTCGGCAAAGATCATCATCTCCGGCGGCCGCGCGCTGGGTTCCTCGGAAAAGTTCCAGGAAGTCATCCTGCCGGTCGCCGACAAGCTGGGCGCCGCCGTCGGCGCCTCGCGCGCCGCGGTCGATGCCGGCTATGCGCCGAACGATTGGCAGGTCGGCCAGACCGGCAAGGTTGTAGCGCCCGATCTCTACATCGCGGTCGGCATTTCCGGAGCCATCCAGCACCTCGCCGGGATGAAGGATTCCAAGGTCATCGTCGCCATCAACAAGGACGAGGAGGCGCCGATCTTCCAGGTCGCCGACTACGGCCTCGTCGGCGATCTCTTCGTGGTCCTGCCGGAACTCGAAAAGGCGCTTTGACTTTCGACGAGGGCCTAATGCAAAATTGGATGGCCGGGGTAGACGAGACTGCCCCGGCCATCTTACTTTGCACTGCAACAAAATTGGGCGAACCGCCTAAGACGGGATCAGTGTAATGGCCGCAACGATTGAAACCATCGGCATTGTCGGTGCCGGGCAGATGGGCAGCGGCATCGCTCATGTCGCAGCACTCGCCGGCTACAAGGTGCTGCTCTACGATATCTCCGCCGAGCAGATCGAAAAGGGCATCGCTACCGTCAGCGGCAACATGGCGCGCTCGGTGAGCCACGGCAAGCTTGAGGAGCAGGACCGCCAGGCCGGGATGGCCCGCATCACCGGTGCGCCGAAGATTGAGGATCTTGCCGGCGCCGACCTGGTCATTGAGGCGGCGACCGAGGACGAGACGGTAAAGCGTAAGATCTACGCGCAACTCTGCCCGGTGCTGAATCCCGAGGCGATTCTCGCCACCAACACGTCGTCCATCTCGATCACAAGGCTCGCCGCCCAGACCGACAGGCCGGAGCGTTTCATCGGCATCCACTTCATGAACCCGGTGCCGGTGATGAAGCTGGTCGAGCTGGTGCGCGGCATCGCCACCGAGGACGAGACTTTCGAGGCAGCCAAGGAATTCATCCACCGGCTCGACAAGACATCGACGGTGGCCGAGGATTTCCCGGCCTTCATCGTCAACCGCATCCTTCTGCCGATGATCAACGAGGCGATCTACACGCTCTACGAGGGTGTCGGCTCGGTCAATTCCATCGACACCGCGATGAAGCTCGGCGCCAACCATCCGATGGGACCACTGCAGCTTGCCGATTTCATCGGCCTCGACACCTGCCTGTCGATCATGCAGGTGCTGCATGACGGGCTTTCCGACTCCAAGTACCGCCCCTGTCCGCTGCTGGTGAAATATGTCGAAGCCGGCTGGCTCGGCAGAAAAACCGGGCGCGGTTTCTACGATTACCGCGGCGAGCATCCGGTGCCGACGCGGTGAGCGCGCCGGCCGGACGCCGAGTAGTCCTCCCCGCTAAAACCGTATCGTCAAATCCGCCTTCACACCGTTGTCGCTGATGTCGCCGGAGAACTGGCCGGTATAGGACAGCCCTACATTGGCGTTCGCACCGATGCCGACATCGAAGCCGGCCTCCACGACAAGCGCGTCCTCGGCGATTGGCAGACCTTCGATGTTGAAGGCCTGACCGCCGGCGAAGGCGAGGCTTTGCTCCGGCGTCACGTCGCCGAAAGCATGGTTCCATCCGATCATGCCGCGTGCGGTGAGGACGGTGTTCTCGCGCAACAGGAAATCATGCGAAGCGCGAAGGCCGAGCGTCGTCACGCCGACATCGCTTGTTCCCGAGAGACCCGAAAGATTGGTGGTGGGGCCGTCCTCCAGGAACCCGTCGGTCTCCAGATGCACATATCTGGCACCGGCGAAAGGCTCGAAAGCCGCGTAGGCGGTGTCGATCCTGTAACCGGCCTCGCCGAAGACCTGCACGGTTTGCGCGTCGTAGGAAGCGCTATGCTCGCTGGCAAGGCCGCCGACGACCACGCTGCGGTCCGTGTCGATCTCATGATGCGCATAGGTGACACCGAGGCGGAGGCCGACCGCATTCCATTGGGTGCCGCCATAGAGGCCGACCTGGAAGCTGTCGACCGAAGCCTGGTCGCTGCCGCTGTCGAGCGACGTGTTGCCGTAGCCAAGCAAAAGGCCGACCCGCCAGCTGTCGGCGACAAGGCCGTCGAAGCCGGTGACGATGCCGCCCAGATCGCGGTTGTATCCCGCCGCGGCGCCGTTGCTGTCCGCATCCGCCCAGGAGCCGTAGGCCTGCCCCCACAGCGCATAGGTGGGGATCGGTGCCGTGGGCGTCACCTGGTCCGCGGCAAAGGCGGCGCTGTGCGCCAGCCCCTTCGTTTCCGGCCCATATCCCATCGGGCCGATCGTCGCTTGCGGCGTCGCGGCGACCCCGCCGAAGGAGTTCCGCACCCGGTCGGTCGCCGCGCGGCTGACGAACCAGCCGTCTTCGATCAGCACACCTTGCAGCGTGGCGTGAATTTCGCCGGAGAGACTGGTAGATGGCGGCGAGGTTGTCGAACACGGTAGCTGTGGCGATCGTATCGTGAATGGTGTTGCCTTGTCCGAACGCTTCGACGGCGGCGGTCGCCGCCTTCTGGTTCTGGGTGGTCGCAAAATCGGCAAAGCTGAGATCGTTGCGGGCAAGCGCGAGCTCCAGACCGGTCGCCGAGTAGGCCAGCGTGGTGTCAATGAACGCATAGGTCGGCACCACTTGGTCGAACTCGCCGGTGATGCCGCCCGAAGACGTTAGGATCGTATAGGTCTGCTCGAGCAAGGCCGAAAGCTTCTGCTGCGGCGTGAGTTGCTGTGTTCCGCTGGTTTCTGGCGTCACCATCACCACGCCGCCGAGCAGCGTCGTCGCGCCGTTGACCACGAGCTGGTCTGCGCTGGTGCCGTTGACCTCGATATGAAGCGTGCTGCCCGCGTTGAAGGTCACGTCGCCGTTCGATGTCAGCGTGCCGACCGAATTGCCCGGCGCGACGATGCCGCCGCTGTTGGCGACGATGCCGCCGACTGAGCCAACGCCGCCGAGCGTGCCCGTCGCATTGACCACGGCCTTCGAGGTGAGCGAACCGTCGACGGCGAGCAGCCCGCCATTGATCAGCGTATCGCCCTGATAGGTGCTGTCGCCGGTCAGCCGCAGCGTGCCGGCGCCGGATTTAGTCAGGCCGCCGATATAGTTGTGGGGGTCGCCGAGCTTGGCTGGGAGCGTCGGAACCAGCGCCTCGTAGGCCTCGAACTCAGCTAGGGCGCCGGCGATGCGGTCGTCGGTGATGGTTCGCCGTATCGTGTCCAGGCTGGCGGCGGGCGTGTCCTTGAATGCCACGAACTGCGGCGCCCGTGGAATTGACGTGTTCGGAGCCGTCGCCACAAAGGCGTTCCACAGAGCGGTGGCGGCCGGGTTCGCCAGCATTGCCGCATCCGCCGCCTCGAACGCGGCGTTGGCGGCTTCGAACTCCTCGTCGGTACACGGCGGGTCCTGCGGCAGGGGGATGATGTCGAGGGCCGCGTATCTGACCCGCACGAGTTCGCTCGCATCGTCGAATTCGTCGGCTGGAAAATCGACGATCACCTCGTCCCTGATTGCCTGTTTGCTCTCCTCGGTGACGCCGTTCTGCCAGCCCTCCGCGATCTTCTTCGCTTCCCAGTCGGTAATCGTCTGCGCGTCCTCGGCCTTGCGCTGGTTCAGCGCGTCCAGGGAGATGTCGTTGCTCCAGACTTCTTCCTTCGCGCCGACATGCGAGCCCGGCAAATTCGCCTCGAACCGGCTCAGGAACTGGCCGGGGCCGTTCAGCGCCTTGCCGAGATCGATCAGGCCCCAGCCGAAAACATCGTCGACGCCGGCGTCACCGAGGTCGGTGGCTGTCGCCTTGAGGATCTCGTTGACCTCGCCATTGGCTAGATACGGAAACCGCTCCTTCAGGACCGAGAAGGCGCCGGTGGCGAAGGGACCCGCCATGGACGTGCCGGCGAACTCGGCATAGCTCGGATGCAGACGCGAATCATCGACGATGTCGCCGATCTCCAGACCGGTGATGTCCCCCTCCGGGATGCTGCTGTTGATGTTCGATCCGGGTGCGGCGACGCAATGATATTTGGTGTAGCCGCAGATGCTGGAAAAGCTGCTGCGCGAGAAGCCTTGCGGGTTTTCCGCGTCGGCGATGACGCTCATCGTCGTCAGCCAGTATTTCTCGATGTCGGGCACGAAGCTCGCCAGCCCCGCCATCGCGTCCGGCTCCAGGCCGCCATCGTTGCCGGCCGAGAACTCGACCACGATGCCGCTGCGCGCCGCCTTGATGGCGCCGTCATAGGCGCCGCCTTCAGGCGTGCCGCGGATCGCCTCGATTTCCTGGAACTGTCCATAAGCCTGCTGATAGGACCACGACGAGCTGGAAAGGCCGATACCCCAACTGTCGGTGACGATATCGACACCGCTGTCGATCATCGCCTGCCAGGCCGCGCCATAGACCGCGCCGTCATTGCCGAGCACGATGCCGTCTTCCGGACCCGGGTCGAAATTGGTGGCGGCATAGACATGGGAGCCAAAGGCGACACCCATCATGCCGGCGCCATCCCGGTTGGCTCCCGCGATGCCGGCCACATGGGTTCCGTGGCTCGAAATCTCGCCGAAACCGTCGATGAATTGCCGGCCGTCGGCGAAGAAGGGATCGCCGGCTTCGACCGGGATGTAGGGATCGGTATAGACGCGCGTGCCGCTGGTGGGGAGGAAGGTAAACCTGCCGGCGAATTCCGGATGGCCGCCCCACACGGGCTGGTCGATCACGCCGAGCTTGCTCCCTTGCCGGTGTAGCCGGCCGCATAGGCCGCGTCGGCGTTGATGGCGCCGAGCCCGTCATTGCCGTTGAATTCCGCGTCGTCGCGCCAGCTCTGCTTCGCAGCTTCCACATCGTTGGCCCGGGTGCCGTCGGCGTTGACATATTTCGGCAGCTCCTGCGCCAGCGTGCACGCCGCACTCGCGGCGAGCCAAACTGTCGTGAAGACCGTTGTCCTGAGATGCTTGCGGAAGGAGGAAAGGAGGCGCACCGAGCCGTCGGTGTCAACAGCATAAAGGGCCATATAAGATTCCTCTTATATAAGTAAAACCCCATATGCCCCAAGTTCAAACATTCGGATTTAAAGTTGAGGAAGGTCAAGTCCGGAACGATCTTTGTGAATTTTTTGTGTCCGATTTCCGGCATATGTGTGGTCGATGCGCCACGACTGGAGGCGGTATGTCGGACGCAAGCGCCGCCACCGTTCCCGTGAGGGCGCATACCCCCTCATCAAAATCCCTTCACCGGCTTCGCAAAACGTGACTTCGCCGCCACGGGACCGGCAAAGTCTCGCCACGCGGTCGGCAAATCGCCGCGTTATCCCCCCGTTCGTCCGGCGGCGATACGTGCCGCCGGGGACTTCGTGAGACAAACCAACGAAGAGGAATGATGATGAAACGGATTCTTGCAGCGACGACCGCAACCCTGGTGGCAACTTCGATGCTCGCCTCGCCCGTGCTTGCAGGCGGGCTCGGCGGATCTGTCGGCGGGTCCGGCGGCGTGAGCGCAGGCGCAGGCGGTGTCAGTGTCGGCGGTGAGGCCGCGGGCGGCGCATCTGGCGGCGTCAGCGTCGGAGCCGGCGGCATCGGCGTCGATGCGGGCGGCACCGCCGCGGGCAGCGCGTCAGCCGACGTCGACGCCGACGCAGGCGAGGCCAATGTCGACGTGGACGGCAGCGCTGCCGGCACCGCGGCCGCTGCGGCAACGGCCGACGTCGACGACAGCGCGAGCTCTGCCGCGACGACGGACCTCGGATCCGAGGCCTCGGGCGGCGCTTCGGCGAATTTCGGCAGGGCCGTATCGTCGATCCGGGCGGACAAGACCGCTGCGGCCGACCTTGACGCCGTGACCGGGGAAACGGCGGTGAGCATCGTCAGCCTCGACGCCATCGCCAAAGGCAACAATGCGGTGGCGATCGAGAATGCGCTTGCAGGCAATGCCGACGCGCTCGCCGAACTCCAGGGCTCCATCGCCTCGAACGCGACGCTTGCGGCGGCCCTCGACGCCGAGAACGTCGACGTATCGTCGGTCGTCGCCGCAGAGGTCAATGCCGACGGCAGCGTGACGGTGTTTACGCGTTAAGCGAGACGCGCGTGCCCTCCCCCTTGCGGGGAGGCGGTGGGGGCGCGGCCGGTGCCCCTTTCCTCGCCCCTGCGAAGCGGGGGAGAGGTGGTTTGCGAAGCAAACCGGAGAGGGGGCAAATTTCAAAAATGCGATAGCCCTACCAAGGGGAGAGGCCGCAAAGGCGCAAATGTCCCCCTCTCCGCCTCGCTGCGCTCGGCACCTCTCCCCCATTTCATGGGGGCGAGGAACCGCTGCGGAGATGCAATTGCCCCTGCCGTGAGCAGGGTAAAACCGCTCAATCCCTCACCACGCTCCCCACCAGCGCCTTCGCATCCTCGCCGGCCCATTCGGCCGGGCCGTTCATATGGGCGAGCAGGCAGCCCTCGCCGTCTACCAGCAGCGTGACGGGCAGGCCGAGCGCCAGGCCGCGCTTTTTCAGTTCGTTGAAGAGATCGAGCGTGTTGTCGCGGTAGTAGGCGAGGTTTTTTATTCCGACCTCGCCGAGGAATTTCTTCGGCTTGGCATCGTCGCCGGTATCGACATTGACGGCGACGACCTCGAACTTTTCGCCGCCGAGTTCCTTCTGCAACGCATCCAGCGCCGGCATTTCGGCGCGGCAGGGCGCGCACCAGGTCGCCCACAGATTGACCAGCAGCGTCTTGCCGGACAGGTCGGCCAGCGTCATCGGCTTGCCGTCGGGGGCGTTGAAAGCGAGGTTCTTCACCGACTGCGGCGGGTCGGCCGGCAGCATCGCCGCGACCGGGCCGGTGGCGGCTGCCCCGACGGCCTTGGCTTTTTCGGATTTGGCGGCGCAGGCGGCGACGTCGGCCTCGCTGACCTCTGCTTCGGCGGCAGGCGGCGGCGCAGGCGTGTTGCCAGACGGGGGGCCGCTGACATATACCGCGACCGCGCCGGCAACGGCGCCTGCAAGTGCTGCCATCAGCACCAGCCGCCATGCCGGGAAGAGATTTCTGTTTTTACTGCCGTCTGCCATTTTCCACTCCAGCGACCGGATATCACGATGAGCGACAAGAAGGCCAGCAACGCGATGTGGGGCGGACGTTTTGCCTCGGGCCCCGCCGCCATCATGGAAGCCATCAACGCCTCGATCTCCTTCGACAGGAAGCTCTATGCACAAGATATCGCCGGTTCGATCGCGCACAGCGAAATGCTGGCCGAACAAGGCATCATTTCGGCGGCGGATCAAAAACAGATCGCCCGCGGGCTGAACACGATTTTGAAAGAGATCGAAGTCAGGCAAATTCGAGTTCTCGACGCGGCTGGAAGACATCCACATGAATGTCGAGGCCCGCCTCGCCGAGCTGATCGGGCCGGTGGCCGGCCGCCTGCACACGGCGCGCTCGCGCAACGACCAGGTGGCGCTGGATTTCCGGCTATGGGTGAAGGCGGAGCTGCTCCGCACGGCCGAGGCGCTGAAGAAGCTGATCGCTGCTTTCCTCGACAAGGCCGAAGAACATGCGGCAACCGTGATGCCGGGCTTCACCCACATGCAGGCGGCGCAGCCGGTGACTTTCGGCCACCACTGCATGGCCTATGTGGAAATGTTCGGCCGCGATCTTTCGCGCGTCAGGGATGCGGTCGAGCGGATGGACGAGAGCCCGCTGGGCGCGGCGGCCCTTGCCGGCACCGGCTTTCCGATCGACCGCCATATGACGGCGAAGGCGCTGGGTTTCCGCGAACCGACCAGGAATTCGCTGGACAGCGTGTCGGACCGTGACTTCGCGCTGGAGTTTTTGTCTCTCGCGGCGATTTGCGCCATGCATCTGTCGCGGCTGGCGGAAGAGATCGTCCTCTGGTCGACGCCGCAATTCGGCTTCGTGCAGCTGCCGGATTCCTTTTCCACCGGGTCTTCCATCATGCCCCAGAAGAAAAACCCGGACGCGGCCGAGCTGATCCGCGCCAAGACGGGGCGGGTGAACGGCCACCTCATCGCGCTGCTGACGGTGATGAAGGGCCTGCCGCTCACTTATTCGAAGGACATGCAGGAAGACAAGGAAGCCGTCTTCGACGCCGCCGAGACGCTGGAGCTGATGCTGGCGGCGATGGCCGGCATGGTGACCAACATGGTGGTGAACGCCGAGGCTATGAAACGTGCCGCGGGTTCCGGCTATGCGACGGCGACCGACCTCGCCGACTGGCTGGTGCGCGAAGCCGGCTTGCCCTTCCGCGACGCGCATCATGTCACCGGCAAGGCTGTGGCATTGGCCGAGGCGAGGAAGATCGGCCTGGAGGAACTGCCGCTGGCCGAGTTGCAGAAGCTCAACGCGGCGATCACGGCGGACGTCTTTTCGGTGCTGACCGTGGAAAAGTCGGTGCAGAGCCGCACCTCGTTCGGCGGCACCGCGCCGCAGGAAGTGAAGAAGCAGAGCCGCTATTGGCGGAAGCGGCTGGCAAAGGCGTGAGCAACGCCGCAGAGGCGCAACGCTATGATGTGTGGAAAAACCGGTTTCCAGCCTTTGCGGACATGCGCTACAAGCGGCGGACGAATTTTTGAGGACGATGGATCGATGACGGGCAGGCTCTTTATGGCAATCGTGGTTCTGGCCGCTCTCGGCGTGGTGGCGGGCTGCGGCCGCAAATCGGGCCTCGACACGCCCTATCAGGCCGCCGTCGACGCACGTAAGGAAGCCGAAAAGGCGAAACAGCCGCTGCCGCCGGAGCCGACACCGCCGGTGAAAGACAGGCGCTTCATCCTCGACGGGCTGATCGAGTAGTTCTCTCACCGCCGGACCTGATCCCGTGAACCATTTCGACTATCGCGACGGCGTGCTTCACGCCGAGGACGTGCCCCTGCCGGAGATAGCGGCAGCGGTCGGAACTCCTTTTTACTGCTATTCGACGGCGACGTTGACCAGGCACTACAATGTCTATGCAAAAGCCTTCGCCGACCTGGACGCGCTTGTATGCTATGCGCTGAAGGCCAATTCCAACCAGGCGGTGCTGAAGACGCTGGCCAAACTCGGTGCCGGCGCCGATGTGGTCTCGGAAGGCGAATTGCGGCGAGCGCTGGCTGCCGGCGTGCCCCGGAAAAGATCGTGTTTTCCGGCGTCGGCAAGACGGCGCGCGAAATGGACTTCGCGCTTCAAGCTGGCATCCACTGCTTCAACATTAAATCCGAACCGGAACTGGAACTGTTGTCGGCGCGCGCCGTCGCAGCGGGCAAGACGGCGCCGGTATCGCTGCGCATCAATCCCGATGTAGATGCCAAGACCCACAAGAAGATTTCCACTGGTAAGGCCGAGAACAAGTTCGGCGTGCCGTGGCAGCGCGCGCGGGAAGTCTATGCCCGCATGGCGGAGTTGCCGGGCATCAGGGCGACCGGTATCGACACCCACATCGGCAGCCAGATCACCGACCTGCAACCTTACGACGACGCCTACCGGCTACTCGCCGAACTCGCCGATACGCTCAGAGCCGACGGCCACGCCATCGAACATGTCGATCTCGGCGGCGGGCTCGGCATTCCCTACAAGACCGACAACAACCCGCCGCCGCTGCCCGACGCCTATGCCGCGATCGTTAAGAAGCACGTATCGAAACTCGGCCTGAAGGTGATCTTCGAGCCGGGCCGGCTGATCGTCGGCAATGCCGGCATCCTGGTCTCGGAAGTGATCTACGTGAAGGAGGGCGAGGCGAAGAACTTCGTCATCGTCGACGCGGCGATGAACGACCTGATCCGGCCAACGCTTTACGATGCCTTCCACGACATCAAGCCGGTGGTGCAGCCTCCGGCCAACGCGCCGCGGCTCACCGCCGACATCGTCGGGCCGATCTGCGAGAGCGGCGACTATCTCGGCCATGACCGCGAACTGCCGAAACTGAAGAGCGGCGACCTTGTGGCGGTGTCGACGGCGGGCGCCTACGGCGCCGTGCAGTCGGGCACCTACAACACGCGCCTGCTTGTCCCCGAAGTGCTGGTCAACGGCGACCGCTTCGCCGTGGTGCGAGAGCGCCGGACCTATGAGGAACTGATCGGGCTCGATTCAGTACCCGACTGGCTGGAATAGCGCCGCAAGCCGCGCCCCTCACGACCCCCATCCCGCCGCGATCTGGTGCGCTCCATGAAGCGGTCGTAGTCGACGATCGCCCGCTCAGCTCAAGCGTTTCCGTGTGGCGGAGGCCCGGCAAGAGGTTGCTGGCAGAGGCGGTCATCTCCCCCTGGGGTCGTCGTTTGCACCGCCCACCGGATCGTAATCCTCGATGACCTCGTAGTGACAGACCGGCGCGTCGTAGCGGACCAGCGCACGAACCGCCTCCGGCTCGACGACGGCACGCTCGGGATCGTCGCCGGCGAAAGCTCGAATGGCCTGCATCGATTGCCATCTCGTATGCACGAGAAATTCATAACCATCGGCATTCCTGCAGCGCAGCAGCCTGGCGCCGAGGAAGCCGTCGATCGCCCGAAGCTCGGGCATGACGTTGCGCCGGAAGTGAGCCGGATAGTCGTCCGGCTTTCCAAGCGAGGCGTAGCCACGCCACGCCCTGACGATCATGCTTTCCTCCATCGCCCAGCCATCACAGGTTCTCCAGAACCAGTGTCTTGACCGCGCCGATCCTGTCTTCATCACGCTGGTAAAAGATCCACTGCTTGATGCGCTTCGAACGCACCAGCCCTGCCTGCGAAAGGACGCGCATGTGCTCGCTGAGGGTGGCCGGGGTAATGCCGAGTTTCTCGGCGATCAAAAGGGCGCAGACGCCGTCCTCGACCAGATCGCCATCGGCTTGCGGGCGGAAATGCGAGCGCGGATCCTTCAGCCACTCCAGAATTTGCAGGCGGCGCTCGTTGGCTAGCGCTTTCAGAAAATCAATCTCTTGCATTTAGGCATTTTGCCAAGTTACTAAATAAAGTCAATTCGCGAGAGGACGAACATGCTGACCGGTTTCCAGATCACCAGAGAACGCATCGCCGAGACCGAGGCGCTGATCCGGCCGCATGTCAGGCGCACACCGGTGCTCTCCGTCGACATGGCGGATTTCGGCCGCAGCGCGCTGCCAATCGATCTCAAACTGGAGTTGCTGCAGCATTCGGGTTCGTTCAAGGCGCGCGGCGCCTTCACCAATTTGCTCACCAGAGAAATCCCCATCGCCGGCGTTGTCGCCGCATCGGGCGGCAATCACGGCGCGGCAGTCGCTTATGCCGCGATGCGGCTTGGCATACCGGCGACGATCTTCGTTCCCGAGGTGTCACCGAAGACCAAAATCGACCGCATCCGGAGCTACGGCGCCGAACTCGTCATCGGCGGCGAACTTTATGCCGATGCGCTGGCCGCCAGCGAAACGTTTGCCATGCAATCCGGCGCGCTGCAGATCCACGCCTTCAACCAGCCGGAAACCTTGCTCGGACAAGGCACCGTCGGACTGGAAATAGAGGCCGACCTGCCGGACATCGACACGCTGCTTGTGGCGGTCGGTGGCGGCGGACTGATCGGTGGCATCGCCGCCTGGTTCGCCGGCCGCATCCGGATCATCGCCGTCGAACCGGACCTGGCGCCAACGCTTCACCACGCGTTGGAGGCGGGAGAGCCCGTCGATGCTCCCGCCGGGGGCATTGCCGCCGATTCGCTGGCGCCGAAACGGGTCGGCACGCTGATGTTCCCGATCGCACAGGCCTTCGTCACGCGTTCCATACTTGTCGGCGACGACGACATCGCCGCGGCGCAAGCCGCGCTCTGGGAAAGCGTCCGGCTGGCCACCGAGCCAGGCGGCGCCGCCGCCTTCGCGGCGCTGCTCTCCGGAAAATATGTGCCGGCGCCCAGCGAAAAGGTCGCCGTACTGGTCTGCGGCGCCAACACGACGGCGGTGAAGTTCATCTGACACAGCCGCGTGGACTGACACTTCCCGCGTCAGTCCGGCCGCACCGAGAGAACGAACAAACCGAGCAGGATTAACGCCACAACTGCGAAGACCAGGTCCCGTCGATGCAATTCCGGCGCACCCACAACGGTGCGCGGCCTGTCGGCGGTCAGCCCTCGCGCTTCCATAGCGATCGCCGCGCGGCTTGCCCGGCGGATCGCGTAGGCGAGCAACGGGATGACCAGCGAGGCCGTCTCGACAGGGCCGGGAATGCGGCGGGGCGGGCGGCCACGTTTCATGGCGCGCGCCAGCCTGATCTGCTGCGCCTCGGCGCCAAGATCGGGCACCAGTTGCAGGGCCGAAAACAGCGAATAGCCGATCCGCGGCGAAAGCCGCCAGTTCACCATCAACGCCTTGATCAGCTTGCCCGGATCGGTGGTCAGCGCAAACAGCGCCGACACCATGCCGCAGGCGATCGCGCGCAGGAAAAGCACGATGCCGGCCGAAAACGCCGCCGAACCGAACGGCGTCTCCCGCGCCATGCGCTGGGCGAAATCGCTTTCTTCGCGAAACAGCACGCTTGTCGTCAGGAAACCGAAGCCGAACAGCGCGAACGGCAGCATGAGCGCCAGCACGAGCAGCGGCGATTTCCGTTCCAGAACGACCAGCGCCAGCGCGGCAAGCGCGATTGTCGCCAACTGGAACCGCGCGTCGAAAATGAGGATTGAGGCAGCGATCCAGACAAAGCAGACCACCAGCTTCGGCAGCGGATGCAAGGTACTCAACATGCCGCATGCCGCTCCAGCCATTCTATGGCGGGCGCGATGCCCGGCTCTTCGAGCCCTGCCCGCGAAAGCAGCGCGCGATCGCGCATGAGCGTCGCTGTCGGCCCGTCGGCGAGGATGGTCCCCTCCCCGACGATCACCGAACGCGCGCAGAGGCGAAGGGCGAAATCCATGTCGTGGGTGATGATCGCCACCGCACGGCCGCTTTGCCCGATCGCCTCCAGATGCCGCGCGATCATCGCGACGCCTGCGGCATCCAGCCCGGCCGTCGGCTCGTCGAGCACCAGCAGCGGCCATCTGTCGTTTGCCATCAGTGTGGCGAGCGCCAGCCGGCGTTTCTGCCCTTGCGACATTTCGAACGGGTGACGCGCGCCGAGACCGGCGAGATTCCATGCGCTGAGCAGATCGTCTGCCTTCAGTTGCCGCTCGGCCGACGGGATAGAGCGCTCGAGCGCGCCGGTGATTTCTTCGCGCACCGAACCGGCGATGAACTGGCTTTCCGGATTCTGGAATGCCATGCCGCCAGGCGTGCCCAGGCGACGTCCCGCCTTCAGCCTCAGAAGCCCGGCAAGGCTTGCGCCAAGCGTCGATTTGCCGGCGCCATTCTTCCCAAGGATCGCAACCGTCTCGCCGCGGTGGATCGCAAGCGTCACCTTGCGCAGCACGGTCGGTCCAAACAGGGGCGCACAGGAAGCGTCATCGAGCCGGACTACCATTTCCGGGTTCGGGCTTTGGACGGGAGCCGGCGAGCGGGCAGCCACGAATGCGCCGATCGTGGATATGGCTGCCGCTTTCTTTTCGGTGGCCGGCGGATCGAGATCGTGCAAGGCTTCGGCGATTGTCAGCGGCGCTTTCTTCGCGGCCAAACCCGCTTCGGCGAGGTCCGCGTCGAGCATGCTTGCGAGCGGCTGCCAGACGCCGAGTTCGGCCAGCATCTTTCCATGCTTGCGGAACAGGTCGCGCGGCTCTCCCTGCGCGACGATCCGGCCGTCGTGACCGATCACCGCCACGCGGTCGATCAGGCCGATCAGCCCGTCCAGCCTGTGGTCGACGATCAGCACACCGCGCCCCCCGTCGGCATCGATCAGCAGGGCGCGCAGCCGGGACGCGGCTTCCGGCGCCAGGTGCGCGGTCGGCTCGTCGGCCACGAAGAGCGGCGCCTCCTGCGCCAGCGCGGCGGCCAGCGCCACCAGCTGCTTTTCGCCGCCTGAAAGCGTGGTGGTCCGGCGGCTGCGCCAGCCGTCGGGAAGGTCGAGACGGGTCATCGCCGCCGCCGCTTTTTGCGCAATTTCGGAACTCGGCAAAGCACGGTTTTCGAGCGCGAACGAGACCTCGTCCTCGACCGTCATGCCGCACAAGGTCTGGTCCGCATCCTGGAAGAGTTGCGCCACGCACGCCGCCCAGTCCGGCGGCTTGCGTTCGCCGACGGCGCGGCCGAACAACCTCACCTCGCCCGTCAAATCCGCCGGAATCGTGCTGGGCACCAGTCCGGTGAGGCTGTTGAGCAAGGTCGATTTGCCGGAGCCGGAAGGTCCCAGCACCAGAAGCCGCTCGCCCGGCCGGATATCCAGTGTGACTGGACCGACCGCATCGCGATCCTGATAGGGATAGCGGACGGTAACATCCTGCCACAAGGCGAGAGGGCCTTCAGGCATGCGCCGAGCGCCTAGCATGATCGATCGACAGGCCGGACAGCACACCCGTCCGGTAGAGCGCTTCCGTCACGAGATGACCGAGCAAGCCGGCGAGCAGCGCCCCGCTCAGGCAACGCAATACGAACATCGCGATCAGCAGGCCCGGAGCCAGCGCGCCATAATCGAAGCGGAACCAGGTGTAGGCGAACGAGAATATGGCAGCGCCAACACCCGCCGCCATCAGCACCGGCAGTCGGTAGTTGCGCCATCCGGTTGCCGCGAAGACCGCCTCGGCGCCTGCGCCCTGTACGAGCCCGGTGACAAGCAGGAGCAGCCCCGCCGGGCTGCCCAGCAGCACCTGAACGAGTGCTGCCAGCAGTTCGGAAAAGAGAGCCGCGCCCGGTTTGCGGATGATGGCGGCGGCGATGACTGACACGATGAACCAGAAGCCCATCACCACGTCCATGGTGATGGCGCCGAAGATCGCCTGCGCGATCAGCCACACCTGGACCCAGGCGAGGTAGAGAACGCCGAAGACCGCACCCAGAACCGCGACGATGAGTATCTCGCGCAGAGTCCAGCTGAATTCCTTGCCCATGACCACAATCCTTTTGAAGGTGAACGAAAAGAGGCCGCGTCTGGCGCGGCCGGCTTGCGTCAGCCCGCAGCCGTCGGGCTGTTTGCCGAGACAGTCAGGTCGAGCGCCACATGGCCTTGCGGTGCGCCGAAGCGCAGGAAGGCTTCGCTCAGCGTGGCGAACACGGGGCCCGCATCGCCGCGCAGCTTGGTGCAGAAATTCTTCGACCGATCGAACACGCCTGACGTCTTGAGGAATTCGATGCAGCCGCAAATTTCGTCCATGTGATGATCGGAACCGAGCGGATAGAGCGAGAATTGCGCGGCCACCGCCTGGCCCGTCGTCGCGGCTGCCTCGACTGTGCGCCGCGCCTCCTGCACCCGCTTTTCCAGAGTTTCATCCGGCCTGCTGCCGGTGACCGGCGTGCAGATCGGATCGTCCGGCTCGCCCGGACAGCCGCGTGAGACGGCGGACGAGAGCACGCAGTGCCTGCCGCTTGCGGCAGCACTGACGAAAAGGTCGCGCATCGCCGGGAAAAGCTGCTCCGGCGGCCCGACGATCAACGTCGAAACGTCATCGGTCTCGATGCGGAAATTCGGCCGGTAGGGCTCCAGCGCCCCGATAGCCTCAAGGATGACGGAGACGAAATCGTCGCACATCGGATAAAGTGAAATCTGTGCACCTGAGAACATTGGTCGCCTCGCTCCGCTGGTATTATCCAGATCAGCTTTAGGGTCCCGAGGCATGTCGCCTCCATCTCAGCCCCGGCTTTACGGAGCACCCCTGTCGAATATTTGAGGCTTAGCATCGTCGCGGGACGCTACGCAAGCTGGAAAGATCGCGACCGGGGACCAGCCGCTGAACACTGCAGCCGCAGCCACGTCGCCGGATCCAGGCGGCAAGTTCCGAATTGTGAGGGCGGCTACGCCAGCGCGCGTGCCTCGCGGAAGGAAATCAACCTGCCGCGGCTCTCGTCCCACAGGACGAGTTTCACGCAGCGCAGGCTCTGCATGATGGTGATGCGGCCGACGCCGCCAAGCTCCGGATAGTCCCGCAGCACTTCCGGAAGCCGATAATACGGCACCCTGCTCGACAGATGGTGGACATGGTGGATGCCGATATTGCCGGTCAGCCATTTGAGCACGCCGGGCAGATCGTAATGCGAGGAACCGTGAAGCGCGGCCTCCTGGAATTTCCATTCGGCGCCCTGCGCCCAATGCGTTTCCTCGAACTGGTGCTGCACGTAGAAAAGCCAGATGCCGGCAGCACCCGCCAGGGTGACGATCGGCAGATGCACCAGAAGGAACGGCCAGGGACCGAGCAGCCAGATCAGACCGGTCGCCAGCACGGCGATGGCAAAATTGGTCGCCATTGTCGAGACCCAGGGCTGGGCGCCGGAACGCATCATGCCGAACGGCAGTCTTTGCTTGAGGATGAAAAGCCAGACCGGGCCGATGCCGAACATCACCGCCGGATGCCGGTAAAGCCGGTAGCCGAGCCGGCCCCACGGCGACAAGGCGCGGTATTCTGCGACCGTCAGCGTGGTGATGTCGCCGACGCCGCGTTCATCGAGATTGCCGGACGAGGCGTGATGCGCGGCATGCGCGCGGCGCCAGTAGTCGTAGGGCGTCAGCGTCAGCACGCCGATCGCGCGGCCGGTCCAGTCGTCGGTATTGCGATGGGCGAAGAAGGAGCCGTGGCCGCAATCGTGCTGGATCATGAACAGCCGGAGCAGGAAGCCGGCCGCCGGAACGATGAGAAGCAGCCCCCACCAGAATCCATAGTGGACCGCCGCCCAGGACAACGCCCAGAGCAGGGTGAATGGGATGACCGTCACCGCAAGCTCGAAAGCGCTGCGGCCGCGGTGGGGCTTGCGGTAATTCGCCAGGATTTTCGGCCAGTGAAGGGCGCCGGAAAGCGTCGCGGAGTCAGGAGAAGCTGATGACATCCGCGACAAGTAGCCCGCCCGCCACCGCGCGTTCAAGCGAATTCCGGTCGATGTAACAGTCCGTGATGATCCGCCGCACCCGGCGGTCCCTAGCGGGGCAGGGCAAAGCTGCTTAGTGCCGGCTCGTTCGATGGTCAGAACGACAGGGTCGCGGCACCCTGCTTGATCTCGGCGTGCATAGCGCTCGCTCCAGCAATGATGACGCCGTCGAGCAGGTCGGACTGTTCGTAGCCGCGGGATTTGACGCAAGGCGGGCATGCCCAGATCACGCCGCCGCGCTTCTGGAAATCCTCTATCAGACCGGCGAGCGGCTCGAGCGGCGGCACATGCGTGAGACGCTGACCGTTGCGCCGCACGAGGTCGATCGCGGTGCTGGTGAGGAAGATAAACACTTTCAATCCGGCGGTCAGCCCGCCATTGGCAATAGTGAAAGCCACCGACGACAATTCCGAATCGATGCCCTTGGTGACCAGAACAACGAGTTTATCGGTTGCTGCTTGCATTTTATTTCGCTCCGGTTTTGGTTGCTGTTTGCAATGACCGTTCAACTACTATCGTCGTGGAAGAGTGTCTTTGGCCGGATCGCCGGAAGAATTGATCGAAAATCCGGATCATCCCGCAGCCGGCAAGCCGGTGCAGGAAGATGTGCTGTCGGACGTGCTGCGCACGATCAGGCTTTCCGGGTCTTTGCAGTTCTGCTTCATGCCGACCGGCGCATGGCGAACGGATGCCTCCCCCTCGCCGGGCAGGCCGGTCAACGCAATACCGTTCCACATCATGGCGGAAGGGACGTGCTGGCTTAATATCGAGGGGAAAGAGGTGGTTCTTGCGGAAGGCGACGTCGTCGCTTTCCCGTTCGGGACCGGCCATATGCTCGGCGCCGGCAGCGGCGGCCGTCTGATCGATCCGGGCGGCGACCTGCCGCCCAGACCATGGCGGGAGATCCCGGTTCTGCGCTATGACGGATACGCCAAACGTGTGCGCATCCTTTGCGGCTACCTGCGGTGCGACGCGATGAGCTTCCGCCCGCTCAAGGATGCACTGACGCTTTTCATGCATGTCAGGACCAAGGGTGTGGACGACGCCGGTTGGCTTGCCGCGACGGTTGAGCAGATCGTGGCGGAAGTGGACCGGCCGCGCACCGGCGGACAGTCGGTGCTGGAGCGGCTGACGGAACTCACCTTTATCGAGCTTCTGCGGCGCCAGATCATCGCCGCACCGCCCGGCTCAACCGGCTGGCTCGCGGCACTGGCCGAGCCGGCGCTCGGCCGATGCCTTTCGCTCATCCACGACGACCCGCGGCGTGACTGGTCGGTAACCGATCTTTCATCCGCGTCCGGTCTCTCGAGGACCACTTTGTCCGAGCGTTTCGAAACAGTGCTCGACACGTCACCGATGCGTTACGTCCGCGACTGGCGGCTCTGCCTGGCGAGCATGGCGCTGAGCACGAGCGCAAAGGGCATCGCCGCGATCGCTCATGACGCCGGATACGGCACCGAAGCCGCTTTCAACCGCGCGTTTTCACGCACCTACGGCGCTCCGCCCGCCGCATGGCGAAATGCGCGGCGCGACCAGGCGGGTTGATGGCTTCAACCAGCCGAACCTGGCATCGCCGGATCGGCGCGCCATCGAGATCGTGATCGGGAATCCTGCCCTCACGGCCGGTTGCAGTACCGCCGGAGCGCCTTCACGTTTTTGTCACCCGCCTCGCCTTTGCCGTGTTTGCTGCTATTCTTTGAGTCGTGGAGGCGGCGCCATCCCGCGCCGTCCGCCTGGAAGGGCAGATGACAGAGACGCCGACCGTCAGCACCTATCGTGGATTTGCCGGGCGCCTGAGGCGCACCCGTTTCGCGACGCGGGCTGCGGTGATCCTGGAGCGGCTGTGGCCGCTGGCACTGCCCTTCATCGTGATTATCAGCCTCTTCCTTTCGCTGTCCTGGCTCGGCGTCTTCCGGATCATGCCCGACATGGCTCGGCTGGCGCTTGCCGTTTTGTTAGCCGCCGGCGCCATCGTCTCGCTTTATCCGCTGCGTTCCTTCCGCCGCCCGACTGTGGCCGAGATCGACCGCCGCATCGAACGCGCCAACGCGCTGCCGCACACACCGGTGCTGGTGCAGACCGATCGGCTGGCCGGCAAGGACAGCAGCTTCAGCCAGACGCTGTGGCAGGAACACCAGCGGCGCATGGCCGAAAAACTCGGACGCATGCGAGGAGACCTGCCGCGCACGACGGTACCGGAGCGCGATCCGTGGGCGCTGCGCGCCGTCGCCGCACTTCTCTTTGTCGCCGCTTTCGGCTTTTCGCTGGGACCGCTCGGCGGCAGCATCAGCGACGCTTTTCGCGCACATGCGGCGCGCGACGCCGTTCCTGCGCGCATCGACGCCTGGGTGACGCCTCCGGCCTATACCGGCAAGGCGCCGGTGTTCCTGACTGCCGATGCGACGCAGGCTGCGCCCGTCTATACGGTGCCCGAGGGCAGCGATGTCGCGCTGCGAGTCACCGGCGGTTCCGGCGAGGAAACGCTGGGTTACACCGACCTCAACGGGAACACGCGAGACCTGACGCCCAACGCGCCGGCGCAACAGCAAAAGGCCACACCTGCCGCGACGACATCTGCAGCGCCGCTGCAATTTGCCGGCAAGCTCAATACCGACGGTGTGCTGGCGCTGAAATCCGGCGAACAGGAACTCGCCAAGTGGTCGTTCTCGGTGACGCCCGACAAGGTTCCGGAAATCCGTTTCGCGGGTGAACCGAAACGCGCGGTCAACGGCACCCTGGAACTCAACTACGAGATCGTCGACGATTACGGCGCGGCTTCCGGCGCGACCGAATTCGTGCTTAACGAAGCGCAGAAACCAGGCGTGCACCCACTTTATGCGGCGCCGGAAATGCCGCTGGCCCTGCCGCGTCGGGGCGCCGAGAAGGGTGCGGCGAAGGCGACCCGCGACCTGACCGAACATGTCTGGGCCGGCGCCAAGGTGAAGCTGACGCTGAAGGCAACCGACGATGCCGGCCAAGAGGCACGCAGCGAGACCAAGACCATCACCTTGCCGGAGCGGCCGTTCTCGAACCCCCTCGCCAAGGCGGTGATCGAGCAGCGGCGGATCCTGGCGCTCGATGCCAACCGCAAGCCCCGCGTGCTCGACCTGATGGATGCGATCACGCTGCGCCCGGAAGACACGTTTGACAACATGTCGCATTACCTAGCGATCATGAGCGCCATGACGCGGCTGAAGATGGCTGATACCGACGACGAACTGCGCGGCGTCGTTTCCTACATGTGGGAAATCGCGCTCGGCATCGAGGAAGGCGACCTTTCCGCCGCCGAGAAACGGCTGCGCCAGGCGCAGGAGGCGTTGAAGCAGGCTCTCGCGGATGGCGCCAGCGACGAAGAGATCGACAAGCTCATGAAGGAGCTCCGCGAGGCGATGAACGAATTCCTGCGCGAATTCGCCGAGCGGGCGCAGCAGAATCCGAACATGGCGCAGCAGATGCCGCCGAACAGCGAAATGCTGCGCGAGAGCGACCTGCAGCGCATGCTCGATCAGATCGAGAATCTGGCGAAATCGGGCTCGCGCGAGCAGGCGCAGGAATTGCTGTCGCAGCTTCAGGACATGATGAACAATCTGCAGGCCGCGCGTCCGCAGCAGGGTCAGCAGGGGCAGGACGGCCAGCAGAGCGAAATGCGCAAGCAGATGGACAAGCTCGGCGAGATCATGCGGCGCCAGCAGGAGATGATGAACGAGACCTTCCGCATGGACCAGATGCAGCGCGGCCAGCGCCAGCGCGGCGAACAGCAAGGCCAAGAGGGTCAGCAGGGACAAGAAGGCCAGCAGGGACAGGATGGCCAGCAGCCCTCGGATCGCGATCCGCTCGGCCAGCCCGATGACGCCCGAGGAATTCGCCGAAGCGATGAAACAGCTGCAGGAAGGCCAGGGCAAGCTGCAGGGCGACCTCGGCGACCTGATGAAGGGCCTGGAAGGCCTCGGTATCCAGCCAGGTGAAGGTTTCGGCGAAGCCGGCGAGGCGATGGGCGAGGCCGGCAAGGCGCTGGGCGACCAACAAGGCGACCGCGCAGTCAGCGAACAGGGTCACGCGCTGGAAGCGCTGCGCCGGGGCGCCCAGGATATGATGCAGCAGATGCAGCAGGCCATGCAGGGCGACCAGGGCGGCACCGAGGAAGGCGGTCGCCAGCAGAGTTCGGACCGCGACCCGCTCGGCAGGCCGAGGCAGACGCCGCCTGGCGCGGACGACGGGCGCGCGACAAAGGTGCCTGACGAAATCGACGTGCAGCGAGCCCGCCAGATTCTCGACGCCATCCGCCAGCGGCTCGGTAACGCGCTGAGCCCGGCACTCGAGAAAGAGTATCTCGAGCGTCTGCTGGAATTGAGGTAGCGGCGTCCCCGGCCCATCCCCTAACCTCCTGTAAACCATAAGCTGCTGAAGCGGCCTTTTTTTGCTGCGTGCAATTGTTCCGTAAGCCTGACCTGCTACGCCGGAAAGGAAAAACACGGGGCGTGCGCGGTGATGGCGGACGATGCAGCGATTGCGACGGTAAGTGCCGGCGGCGGCTTGCTGACCATCGCGGAGGCACATGCACTGGCGGGCGCGGAGGACGGCGCCAATACGGCATTGCGGACCTTGCTGCACTGGGTCGAGAATTATCTGATGGCCGGCCATCCCGAACTCGGACGGACCGGCGCGGTGTGCCCGTTCACTAGACAAGCGGCAAGGATCGACACGGTGCGACTGGGGATTTCGCACGCAGTTCCGTCGGATGAAGAAAAGGCGTTCGCATTGATTCGCGATGGTTTCGGCGAGCTGGAAAAGATCGCCAGCAAGCCGGGCATGCGTCATTTCCGGACAGTCATTGTCGGATTTCCGGGCTGCGACAGCGACAACGGTATCGCCATGCTGAAGCGGGTGCAGCGGCGATTGCGGTTCTACTCGCTGCGGCGGGGCAAGATGATCGGCATGATGCACGCGACATCGGAGGACCCGGGTTTGTGGAACCCGGACTTCCGGCCACTGCGCGCGCCGCTGCCGGTTCTGGCGATCAGGCACATGGTGGAGCAGGACGCGCCTTTCGCCGCCAAGCATCCGCCGCTGATGGCGGCTTACCTGTTGAGGTTCCCGCTGGCCGGCACGCGGCGGCTCATCGCCTATATGAGAACCGGCGGCTGAGCGATGAACAGCCCGGCAACGTTGGTCGCGGCCGAACAGGCCTCCACCGCCGGGGAGCACGCTCCCGGCGGCTCGCTGAAGATCGCCCTGGTCATGGACCGCAAGGGCTTCGCTTCGCTGCGGGACGAATGGACCGCTCTTTTCGAGCGCGTGGCGGACCCCCAGCAGGTATTCCAGAGCCATGCCTTCCTCGACTGCTGGGCGCGGCATTATCTGGACGACAGGATGACGCTTTCCATCCTCACCGGGCGCGTCGACGGCCGGCTGGTAATGGTGTGGCCGCTCGTCCGGCGCAGACACGCGGGACTGGACACCCTCGGCTTCATGGGAGCGCCGGTCGCGCAGTTCGGCGACCTGCTGATCGAGAAGTCCAGCGACGCGGAGATGTGGCTTGGTGCTGGCTGGGCTGCCGTGCGAGGCCTCGGGGCCGACTTGTTCGAAGCCCGCAAGATACGTGCCGATTCGGCTTTTTCCCGGTGCCCGATCGGCGACCGGACCCTCGCATACGACCACCAGGAGGCGCCGTTCACCGATCTGGACCGGCGGGTCGGCGGAGATGAGCCCGGCAACGTATATTCGGCGAAAGAGCGCTCCAACTATCGCCGGCACCTGCGGCGTCTCGCCGAACGCGGCAAGATCGCATTTCACGACCATCTTCCTGGCGCGGAGGCAGCGAAACTGGCGGCGCAGGCGATTGTGCTCAAGCGGGAATGGCTGAGCCGCAATTCAATCCTCTCGCCAACGGTTGCCGACCCGCGCTTCGAGGCTTTCTTCCGGGACATCGCGGCGGACAGTGAGAACGGTTCGCCATTGCGCGTTTCGGTGGTCGAATGCGACGGCAGGCCGATCGGCATCGACCTTTCCTTCGATTGCAAGGGGCGCGCCTTCGGGCATGTTCTCGCAACCGATCCCGGATACGAGCGCGAGGGCGTGGGCGGGATTCTCGTGCACCGGGTATTCGCGAATGCGCGCCAGCGCGGCAATGCCGTTTTCGATCTTTTGGCGCCCGCCGATCCCTACAAGCTGCAGCATGCCGACGGATCGACATCCGTACGGGATATCGTTGTCCCGTTCACTTTGCGAGGCCGGCTGTTTTCCGAGCTTGTGCCGGGGCGGCTGAAACCGCTGATGAAGGCAGTCGTGCGGCTGTTGCCGGCACGGCTTCTTAAACTTGTGGCCTCGCGCTTTCGTACGTGAGGGCGGTCCAAGGCCTACCTATTTCCTGACCGCGGTCACCTCGATCTCGACCAGCCAGCCGGGATTGACGAGGCCGGCCACCTGCATCGCCGAACGGGCCGGCAGATTGGGCTGCTCGGTGGTGCCGAAGAACTGCGTGTAGCCCTTCATGAAGCCGGCGAAATCCATCTTGCCGTCGAGCTTGGGGTCGCCGACCAGGAATACCTGCATCTTGACGACATCGCCCATCGTCAGGCCGAGGTCCTTCAGAGTCGCCTCGATCGATTTCAGCACGCCGACCGTCTGCGTCTCGGTGTCGCCGAACGCTTGGATGCTGCCTCCGGCGGCGTTCTTGTCGGCGACCGGCGGCACCGCCCCGCTGACATAGACGGTGGTCAGCCCGGACGGCACTTCGACGGCGCGCGCGATCGGAAAATTGGACCCGGGCGTTGCGTGGCGAACGACCTCGCCCGCCGCGGGCTTTTCCTGTGCGACCGCGGCTGACGCGGAAAGCATCGCCGCCGACAAGGCAACGGCGGACAACAGGGTTTTCGGGTTCATGGCTGCTCCTCGTATTTCGCTTCGGATCTGCGCCCCCGCGCTAGGCAATACCGGCAAGCCGACAAAAGGCCGGTCAACCACGCCGGATGATCGAGGCAGGCGCTAATTCTTTGTTTGAGCATGATCTTTTCCGAAAACTGTCTTCCACTTTTCGGGATCATGCTCTACGGACGGGCCGCCTGCACGTCTTCCACAGTCACTGCATCGGTGTAGTCGTTGCCGAAATTGGTGCGGATGTAGTTGACCACCGCCGCCACCTGCTCATCGTCGAGATAGGAGCCGAGCGGCGGCATCGCCTTCTGGCCGCTGACCACCATGAACACCGGGTAAGCGCCGGCTTCGAGGTTCTCGTTCTTGGCAAGCGCCGGGTATTTGCCAGCGCCGACCGCTCCGACGCCGTCCGGCATGTGGCAACCTCGGCAGATCGCCGCGTAGATGCCGGCACCGTCCCTGGGCTGGATCTTCGTGGCATCGCCGAAGCCGGTCGAGTTCGGACGATTGCGCAAAAACAGGAAACGTAGCGGAGGCCGTGATGGCGACAGTGGCGGCGAAAGAGGTGATCCGGTTCATATCCAAATCCTCCAGAATTCGATCGAGGCGAGCAACTGGCGCCCGGGCCGTCAGCCGCTGATCACGCGTTGGTGGAGACGGCCTATCGCATCGAGCGAAGACAGGATCGCTCCTTCCATCCAGGCCGGGATGTAGGAGATGTGCTCGCCGGCCATGGCGATGCGTCCGTCGATCGAGCTTGCCGCCTGGTAGTGTTCCTTGCGCTTCTCCTCGGTCCACTCGCCATAACAGCCGAGCGTCCACGGCACGCGGTGCCAGCCGACGGCAACGCCGTTGTCGAACTCGTCCTTGTATTGCGGATGGATCTGCGCGCCATATTCCAGCGCCTTCTGGATGCGCTCTTCGGGCGGCAGCGACGTGAACTCGTAGGCCCAGGCCTCCCATGAATAGCCGCCGAGCAGAACGCCCTTGCCCGGGCTGTGATAGTCGGTGCTGGGATAAGAGATCAGCGTGTTGGGCAGGTCGGTGAAGCTGATGCCGCCGTAGATGTGTTCGTCCTCTTCCCAGAAGCGGCGCTTGAACTGCAACCCCACCTTGACAGAAGCGGCATAGGGCAAATTGTCGATCGCCGCCTGCATTTCAGGCGACACCTTGGTCTTGATCTGGCTGAGCACGGAGAACGGCACCGTGCAGATACACCAGTCGGCGGTTGCGGTCTGCGCCTCGCCGCCCTTTTGCGCATCCTCGTAGCGGACGGTGACGCTCTTGTCGTCCTGGTCGATCTCCGTGATTTTGACGTTGTATTTGATAAGGCTGACGACTTCCTTCTCGAAGGCCCTGGCGATCATGTCCATGCCGCCAACCGGCTGCAGCATCGTGGTCTGGTACTCGTAGAGGCTGCCGATGCTGAGGCTGTTCCACAGGCCGGATTGCACGATGTCGGAGAGCCCGATCGGCTGCGACGGCGTGGCCAGCGGCATCTGGCCGCCGCCTGGGTCGATATCGAAACCACGCCGCTCGCTGCTGTGGGGGCCAGCGACATAAGCGTAGTTTTCGTCGAGCGCACCCCAGCTCTGCAACGCTTCCAGCAGCTTCTCCCGGTCCTCCGTCGAGACTGCCTGGTCGAGACCGCCTTGCTTCGTCACCTTGGAAAGCAACTCGGCGACATGGCCGTTGAAATCCGCGCTGACATGGCGGTAGCGCTGCGGTTTGCCTCCGAATGCCTTGGCCGAATGCAAATAGGCATTGTGGTTGACCTGCACGAACGCCTCGAGCCTGACGCCGAGCCGCTTGCAGTAATCGAGCACGGCATGGTGATGGTAGGGAATGCGCCACGGGCCCGGATTGAGATAGAGACCCTCGTCGAACCTGCATTCCTGCTCGAAGCCGCCGAGTTCAGTGTATTTGTCGCCGCCGCGCAACGACCAGCAGCGACCGCCGGCTTTTTCGCGATACTCCAGAATCTGGACCTTGTAGCCGACCTTGCTGAGCTCGTACGCAGCGACCATGCCGGCCAGTCCGCCGCCGAGGATGAGAACGGAAGCCCCTTTCGGATCGCCGTCCAGCTTGATCGGACCCTTGTAGGGTGACTCCTGGGCGAAGCCGAGGGTCGTTATGGCTTGATACATGGCCGCACTGCCGGCAAGCGTGCCGATCATGGCCAGGAGATCGCGGCGGCTGAGTTGGGGAGAAAGCATCGAACCTACTCCTTCAGGGGGCGCAGGAACGAGAGTAATCGGGCGGGGGGGCACCGGGTCAGGGGGCTAGACCGATGCTTTCTATGGGCCAGTGAACTTGTCGCCGATCATGGCAAACAGAACATGAATGCTGCTCTGCCGGTCAGAGCCAATCAACCTTCGCAGAGGCCAACCGGAGGATCCGGCAATCGTCAAATGTTGTGTAGGAAAGACTCCGGCATGTGATCGCCGGGAGGTGCAAAATCGACGCGGTATCGGCTTGCCGAGAGAATTTCGCATCGATTCCGGCGCATTTTAGTGAGCACTCATCGAGCCTCCCCGGACATGTCTGGAAGAAAGTCCGGCCCTGCGATAATCAGCAGCAAACACTTGAAAAATGACAGTTAGCCGCCGAACCCGAAACCCGACGCATAACTCATCGGTTTCACTTCGCCGGCGCGTTGGTAACACACTGAAATCAAAAGTGTTCTCGGGAAAATCAAGGCTTTTCTAGTTCGTCGTCGACGTCGCCTCAAATCGGCCCAGCTCTTCCATTTTCAACACGCTCCGCTAGCTTTAATGACAGTTAAGTGACAGAAGCGTGACGCTTTTTTAGTTGGAGTTCAGACGCCTTGGCGAGACCCGTAGCAAATATCAGGCAGCAGGCATCGCAGGACGCGCAAGCGTCGCAATCCGGCCGGCTGCCGTTGGCCCTCAGGCTCGCGATATCGATCACCGCTTCGTTGCTGATCTCGGCGGTGCTTGTCTTCGCCGTCGAGATCGTCTCGCGCGGCTCATTCGAAAGCACGCTGACCTTCCTGCGCGAACCGCTTCGGCCCGGCTGGACCACCATCGCTTTCTTCGCGCTGCTGCTGACCTGCCTCGACGCGCTGCTGGGCCGCGCGCATCTGGCGCTGCTGATCACAGCGCCGCTGGTGCTGGCCGTCGCCTTCATCAGCAAGCAGAAGGCCTACTATCTCGGCGATCCGCTCTATCCGACGGATTTCCTCTATGGCGCGCAGATCGTCGAGCTGCTGCCGCTGCTGGTGCGCGAACGGCCGTGGACGGCCGTGGCGATTGGCGCAGGCCTGTTGGCGGGGATCATCCTTCTCGTCGCGGCCTGGATTTTCTGGCGTCGCCGCGCGCCCTCGCTTTCCTGGCGCGAGCGCGGCTGGCGGCTGGCATTCGCACTTCCAATTCTGGCGTTCTTCGTCTCGATCATGGATTATTCCAGCTTCTCCTGGGCGCGCGACCGGCTGCAGATCATCCCGATGATGTGGGATCAGAAGGAGAACTACGCGTTCAACGGCTTCACGCTGGCTTTCGCGCTCAACCTGCCGATGGCGAACGTCTCGGCACCTCCCGGCTATTCGGCCGACGCGATCCTGAACGTCCGCACACCGACGGGCGTCGCCGAAATGCCTTCGCAAAAGCCGGACATCATCATCGTGATGAGCGAATCGTTCTGGGATCCGACAAAGCTGCCCGGCGTGAAGATCACGCCGGACCCGATCGAGACCGTTCGCAAGGTCCGCTCCGGTTCCATGTTCTCGCCGGAGTTCGGCGGCATGACCGCCAATGTCGAATTCGAGGCGTTGACAGGCTTTTCCAATGCATTCCTGCCCTATGGCAGCATCCCCTATCAGCAATATGTGCGCCACAAGATCCCGTCTCTGGCGACGTTCCTGAAGGATGAGGGCTACGAGACGCGTGCCATCCATCCGTACGCAAAATGGTTCTGGAACCGGGGCGCGGTCTACGACGCCTTCGGCTTCGAGAAATTCCTTTCCGAAGAGAATTTGGCGCCGCTCGAGAAGCGTGGCCCGCTCGCTTCGGACGCAGCGCTCACGGAAGAGATCATCCGCCAGGCGGACGCGACGCGCGACCCGTTCTTCTTCTTCGCGGTAAGCTTGCAGAGCCACGGTCCTTACGAGCCGTACCGCTACAGCAACACGACGCACACGGTGGAGACCAAGGCGAGTTCGTGGACGCGGGAATCGATCCTGACATTCAGCGAAGGCATGTCGGACGCTGACAAGGGTTTGCAGCGGCTGATGGACTGGGCAAAAAAACGCAAGCGGCCCACCGTGATCGCCTTCTTCGGCGACCATCTGCCACCACTCGGACCTGTCTACGTCGAAACGGGCTTCATGAAGGAACCAGTGGCGCCGCGCAAAGGTCCGCTGGCCGAAATGAGCCGTCAGCACGAGACGCCGCTGGTGGTCTGGTCAAATCGCAAGGGACCGGTGAAGAACCTCGGCTCGATCAGCCCGTCCTTCATCCCGTTGCACGTACTGAAAGCGGCCGGCATCACCCATCCCTACTACACCGGGTTCCTCGGCGAGGTGCGGGAACGCTACCGCGTGGTCGATCGCAACATGCTGGTCAAGCCGAACAACGAGACAAAGGAGAATTGGGCCAGAAAAGGCGAAGCCCTTGACCCGGTGATACGCGACTTCCGTTTCCTGCAATATGATCTGATGTTCGGCAAACGCCACGGCATTCCGGGCTTCTTTCCCGAGATCGGCGCCAAGGACCCGCGCACGAGCTGAGGCGGGCGTGAGTGGTCGCTACAGTCGCCGTTTGCGATCCTGGATGCCGATAGCGCGAAGCGGGAACAGGTGAGGCTAGGGTTGGAGATGTCTTTGTTCGGTCTGAACCGGCGGCGCGCAAGTCCCGCAACCGTTGACGCTCAGACTGAATACAATTCCATCGGCCTGTCGAAGCCCTTCAACTCATAAACCCTTCCTTCCACAGCGCCGGTTTCGCCGGAGGCCCGATTACAAACAGCCCCGGTGACGAGGATGCTGCCCGCCTCGGCGACCGACTGGGCGCGGGCTGCGGTATTCACCACCGTGCCGATCGCAGTCAGGTCGCGGTGCGATCGGCCGAATTCTCCGAAACTGGTCTGGCCTGAGTCGATGCCGATACCAACACCAAGTTCACCTCCGTCCGCCCCGGCAACTTTGGGAACGTCGAACTCGCGGCCGAGATGACTACAGCGACGCTGGATCTCGCGCGCAGTCCGCACCGCGCGCTGCGCATGATCGTCGTGGCGGATCGGGAAGTTGAATATCGCCATGATCGCATCGCCAACGGTCTTGTTGAGCAGTCCGTCTTGCTCCCAGATAGCCTCTGCGCATTCATCATAAAAAACATCCAGAAGCGATGAGACCGCCTCTGCGGGGAGCGATTGCGAAAGCGTCGTATAGCCTCTCAAATCGGCAAAAAGCACAGACACATCGACAGTGATCTGGCGAGCTTTCATCACGCGGGTGAACATGAGCTCGCATATTGTACAGGTGTTTGGGTTCATCCGGCTGGGGCGTATGCCAAACGCACGGAATGGAATGGAGGCCGGCCCGCGCAGTGGCACGGGCAGGTGCATCTGCTGCCAGCAGCCCTTGCAGATCATGGATCGAGGCAGTGGCATCACCCCAATTCTTTCAATTGCCGCATTAATTATAGCACACGCGGACCGGGAGCTCTCTCTTAAACGTCGTCGTCGGCACGCACAGCACACGAGACGATTTGGGATTGCACCTTGCCGACGTGCGCCGGGCGGGTTCGAACGTTCCTGCTTCCGCATAAAATTGGCTGTCCTAGGGCAATCCCGGATCGGTGTCTGTAAGAGATTTGCGGCTGCTCATTCCAGCCCACCATGCCGACAGTTTCGGATGGGTGGCGAGTGCGATACGGCCATCGTCGGCTGCGGTGAAATAGGCCATCATCGCCGCCAGATGGATGTCGGCGAGCGTCAGCGCCTGGCCAACGAGGAACGGCCCGCCGGCGGCCAGCGTCTCGATGGCGCCGAGCACCGTGCGCGATTTGGTGATGCCTTCGGCGATAACGCTTTCATCGGGTGTCCGGCCGAGCGCGGCATTGAATACCCTCGGCGAGAACACTTGCCGCACCATCGGCCAGTAGCCGTAAGAATCAACGACCGCGATGATCTGGTTCATGCGGGCGCGGTCATGTGGGGTTTCCGGCTGCAGGCGCGGCCCGGGAAAAGCCTCGTCGACATAGCGGGTAATCGCCGCCGTTTCATAGAGCACGAAATCGCGGTGCTTCAGCGTCGGCACGCGGCCGAACGGGTGCAGCGCGAGATAGTCGGCGGGAAGGGTCTCCGCGAAGGGATCGATCTCGACATGAGTCCAGCCGACGCCTTTTTCGAGCAGGACCATGCGGACAATGCGCAGGTAGACGCTGTAGCGGTAGCCGTAGAGGATGACCGGCGACCGGGGATCAGCCAAGCGCCCGCCCCACCCTTTCCCGGATCTCGGCCAGCGTGAACGGCTTCTGGACGACGTCGACGATGACGCCGCGCAGATCTTCTGCCCGTTCCCGCTGGTCCGCGTAACCGGTGACCAGCATGATACGCAGTCCGGGGTAGGAGGAAGCGGCGGCCTTCGCCATCTCGATGCCGTCCATTTCGGGCATACGGATGTCCGAAACGACAAGGTCGAAGCCGCCCCCGGAAGCGCGAATGCGGGCAAGGCCCTGGGCACCGTCGCCGGCAATTTCGATTGCATGCCCGGCGCGTTCAAGCGCACGGGCAGCGAGTGTGCGAACGGACTCGTCGTCCTCAACGATCAGGATTTTTGCCATGACGGAATACTGGCCGGGAATTCTTGACGATCCCTGAATCACGCTCCTCTGCTGGGAAAAATTCGGACGGGGGTCGACGCCCCGTTACCGCTTACGCGTCACCCTTGACGATGCCGACGAACGGCAGTTCGCGGAAGGCATGCGCGACATCCATGCCATAGCCGACGACGAAATAATCCGGGCATTCGAAGCCGACGAAATCGGCCTTGAGGTCGGTCTGGCGGCGGGTATGCTTGTCGAGCAGGACGGCGATGGAAACGCTTCTCGCGCCACGCGAGAGCATCAGTTCGCGGGTGAATTTCAATGTCTTGCCGGACTCCAGGATGTCGTCGATGAGGAGTACGTCGCGGTCCGTCACCTCATTGTCGATATCGCGCAGCACCTTGACCTCGCCGCTGGTCGTCCCGGCTCCGTAACTGGAGATGAAGATGAACTCGACTTCCGGCGACAGACCGGTGTCATGCATGGCGCGGATCAGGTCGGCGGCAAAGATGAACGAGCCCTTGAGGATCGAGATCACCAGAAGATCGTTGTAGTCGCGCGCGCCGATCTCCTTGGCGAGTTCGAGATTGCGGCGAGCGATCGCCGACGCGCTGAACAGGACTTCGATATCCTTGCCACGGACCACAGGCATGATGTTTTTCCCGGTTTGCTAGCGGCCAACGGTGACCGAAACGGACTTGACCCCGTTTCTAGGCACTGGAAGGCGGCTCGCAAAGGCGAATTTCTCGCCAGGCGCGACCGGACTGCCCGATGTCCCCAGATTGTAGCGCGTGGTGCCGCCGTCGGTGGCAACGACCTCGATATCGAGCGGCGGCATCAGCAGCATATCCATGCCGTCGTTCACGGCCTCGCCGTCGATGTTGAGCATCGCGCGGTCGCCCGAAGTGTCGACGCGCGAAACGACCGAGGCGATGCGCAATGGAAGCGCGGATGGCTGCGCCGGGGGGAACATGTCCTGCGGGATCAAAGCATGGCCGCCGGAAAACCAGAAAGCCATGACCGCAAGACCGAGACCCGCCGTCCAGAACAGCGGTCCGCCGCGGGCGGACCCGAAAGGCCGTACCATCGCCTGCCGCTTGCGCAATATGTCCATGCCGGGGTGCGGAAGCGGTTTCAGCCCGGCGAAGACGGATGGTGCGACAGTGACCGTTTCTGCAGCCCCTGTCCAGCGTTTCGAATTCGGCGTCGACGATATCAAACGGCGGCTCGCGGCGCGTCGGGGCATCCCCGGCGGGTGCCGTTGTCATGATTTCGCCGGAAACCAGGCGTGCGTTGCGCGAGTCAGCCATGCGGGCCGAGCCATCCTTTCGAATCCCCACTTTCGTGGGTAATCCGAAATGGTTAATGGTTCCCAATCAAAAGCCTTTCACGCGTGTCCGAGAGCCGAAAAATTAACCAGTGATTAACCACGCCGACCCATGGTCGTTTCTTAAGAAACGGCCGCCATCCGCAGCCCAAGAACGCCCCACGAGCAAAGAGTGATCCGCTTCGAAAATGTCGGCCTGCGATACGGAATGGGACCGGAAATCCTCCGCGACATCTCGTTCCATATTCCGAACCGCTCCTTCCAGTTTCTGAGCGGCCCTTCCGGCGCCGGCAAGACCACGCTGCTCCGGCTGCTGTTCCTGTCGCTGAAACCGACGCGCGGGCTGATCACGGTGTTCGGCAAGGATCGCTCGCGCATCTCGCGGCAGGACCTGCCGATGATCCGCCGGCGCATCGGCGTGGTGTTCCAGGATTTCCGCCTGCTCGACCACATGACGACCTATGAGAACGTTGCGCTGCCCCTGCGGGTGCGCGGCCGCGAAGAAGCAAGCTACCGCAACGACGTCACCGAACTCCTGAAATGGGTCGGGCTTGGCGAGCGCATGCATGTGCTGCCGCCGGTGCTTTCGGGTGGCGAAAAGCAGCGTGCCGCGATTGCCCGGGCGCTGATCGAGCAGCCGGAGATCCTGCTGGCGGACGAACCGACCGGCAACGTCGACCCGCCGCTGGCAAGACGGCTGCTTCGGCTGTTTATCGAGCTCAACCGGTTAGGCACGGCCGTCGTTATCGCCACCCACGATCTCGGCCTGATGGAGCAGGTCGACGCGCGGCGGATGATCCTCTCCGGCGGAAGGCTCGACATCTATGACTGAGCTTCCGCAAGAAGTGGGCGCGGCGACGAAGGACGGCGCATCCGGCCAGCGCGTTCAGCGCAAGGCGGCGCCGATCGTGCCCGAGCAGAACGTCGTCGGCAACGCGCTGGTGTTCGTCATCGCCATCATGACGTTCCTTTCCTGCCTCACGCTCGGTGCGGTGACGCTGGTCCGCGACACTGCCTCGGTGTGGGAAAACCAGATCGCCCGCGAGGCGACCATCCAGATCAAGCCGATCGAAGGGCTCGACATGGAGGCGGCTCTCGCGACGGCGGCGCGCATTGCCACCGGCTTCGCCGGGGTGAAGGACGCGCGCATCGTCGACCGCGAGGCAACCGCGCGGCTGCTGGAACCCTGGCTGGGTTCCGGCTTGAACATCGATGAGTTGCCGGTGCCTCGGCTGGTGATCGTTACCATCGACGAGGAGAGCCCGCCGGATTTTGCGGCCATGCGCGCATTGCTGGCACCGGAACTGCCGAGCGCTTCGCTCGACGACCATCGTACCTGGGTCGACCGGCTGGTCGCGATGGCACGCACCACGGTGACGATCGGCATGGCCGTGCTGGTGCTGATGCTGTCGGCGACGGTGCTTTCCGTGGTGTTCGCCACCCGCGGCGCCATGGCCGGCAACGGCCACATCATCGAGGTGCTGCATTTCGTCGGCGCCGAAGCTAGCTTCATCGCGCGCGAATTCCGCCAGCATTTCCTCCTGACCGGCATGAAGGGTGCGGCAGCGGGCGGCGTGGCCGCGATCATCGTCTTCATCGCCTTCTCGTTCTGGTCGGCGATGAACATGGCGACGCCGGAGGCCGATCAGGCAACCGCCCTGTTCGGCAATTTCGCGATCGGCGCGGCAGGCTATCTCGGTGTCGCGTTGATCGTCATGGTCATCGCGGGCGCTTACCGCCGCCACCTCGCACATGACCGTAGTCGCCTATCTGTCGGAGATCGACATGCGCCATCCGGAAGGCGGCTAATCATTGATGGATATATCACGAATCGATAATATAAGTAACGATATGTGAGAAAGGTGAAACCAATCTGCTCGCCAATTCGCTGCGATTCGGGAGTATCCATTGCACATGAATGAGCCGCCGGAACTGATTCTGAGCAGGCCTGTGAGCGAGATGCGCACGGAAGCGCGCGAATCGCCGCTGGACTTTGTTGGCCATTCTCAAGTTTTCCGCAGTTTCGATTATCGCCGCTGCTGTGCTCTTCGCCGGAGGATTTGGCTGGTTCGCCAATCATGTCAGCCATCTGACAGCGCCAAAAAATCTCGATGGGGCCGACGCGATCATCGTGCTGACCGGAGGCCAGGCCAGGCTCAACACGGCGCTGGGTCTTCTGAAATCCGGCAAGGGCCAGAGGCTACTGATCAGCGGCGTCAATCCCCGGGCCAATCTCGACGATCTGCAGGCTGTCACCGGTGGCGACAAGACGCTGTTCAGTTGTTGCGTCGATATCGACCACGCCGCGCTCGACACCATCGGCAATGCCGAAGAGAGCGCCAAATGGGTCGAGAGCCACGCTTACCAGAGCGTGATCCTCGTCACCAACAACTACCACATGCCGCGCAGCCTGCTTGAAATGGGGCGGCTGCTCAAGGCGGCCGAACTGCGGCCCTACCCGGTGGTCAACACGAAGCTCGACGACGGTGTCTGGATGACCAAACCCGATGCGTTGCGCGTGCTGTTCACCGAATACACCAAATACCTCGCCTCGCTGGCGCGCGGTGTCATGCCTGCCCGCGGCCTGCCGCCGGATATCGCGCTGGTGAACGCGTCCTCCGCTTCCGAGTAGCGGACCTCCCTGAAAAATCGATTTCCATTTCAGGCCGATAGGAGGCCGGTTTTCCTTTGCCCGGGCTTGGTGTAACCAGTTTCCCGCGCATCCTTCGCAGGCAACCCATGCTCGTTCTCCGTTCGCTGGCGTTCAACGTCGCCTTCTACGTCAATCTGATCGTCCAGATGATTTTGTGGACGCCGTTCTATTTCCTGGCGCCGCGGCTCAAGGCATGGCTCGTGCCGAAATTCTGGGCCTCGTCCAGCCTGTGGCTGCAGGAAAGGATCGCCGGCACCAGGAGCGAGATCAGCGGGCTGGAGAACCTGCCGCAGGGCTCCTACATCCTGGCGCCGAAACACCAGTCGTTCTGGGACACGATAGCGTTTTTGCCCCACATCCCCGACGCGCTTTACATATTGAAGCGTGAGCTGACCTGGATACCCTTCTTCGGCTGGTACATCATGAAGATGCGGATGATCCCGGTCGATCGCGGCAGCCGCTCGAAGGCGCTGAAGGCAGTGATCGCCGCGACCAAGGCGGAACTTGCGCGCAACAGCCGGCAGCTCATCATCTATCCGGAAGGCACCAGGCGCGCGCCGGGCGACGTGCCGAACTATAAATACGGCATCGTCGAGCTTTATGCGCAGCTCGGCATTCCGGTGGTGCCGGTTGCCCACGTCGCCGGGCTCTACTGGCCGCGCCGAAAATTCCTGCGGTTTCCCGGCACCATCAAGGCGCGCTTCCTGCCGCCGATCCCGCCCGGTCTCGACAGGGAGGAATTCATGCAGCGGCTGATCGCCGAAACGGAGACCGCCTGCGACCAGTACCTGATCGAAGCCGCCACCGGCCCCAACCCGCCGGCCCTGCCGCCGACGGCCGTGAGGAGGTTAGGAGAGCTGGGGTGGAGGCCGGGACACTGAGCGGCATCCGAGAGAAAGATCACGCCATCCGCCGCTCATGCTCTAGCAGCCAGCGTTTGCGCCACAGCCCGCCGCCATAGCCGGTCAGTTCGCCGCCGGCGCCGACGACGCGGTGGCACGGGATGACGACGGCGATAGGGTTAGCGCCGTTGGCGCGACCGACAGCACGGACGGCGGCTGGTTTGCCCATGCCGGCCGCGAGACCGGAATAGCTCGCGGTGGAACCGGCCGGGATTTTCCGCAGCACGTCCCAGACCTGCCGTTCGAACGGCGTGCCCAGCGGGGCCAACCGGGTTTCGAAGATCGAGGATTTTCCCGCAAAATAAGCGGCGAGTTCGGCTTCGATACGGTCGATCGGGTTGGTTCTCCCGAACAAAATCGCTGAAGCGCTCGTTGCTTGCAGCTTCTTTACTTCCGTCGCCAGCGCCTTGCGCTCCAGGAACTCCAGGATGTGCAGCGCATGGTCGTCGGCGACAGCGATCATCGGGCCGATCGGCGTTTCGATAAAATCGGCCTTGAGCATCGTCTTGCCGCGCAGCTTGGCCGGCGTTTCGTCGATGAGCCGGGTGACGGCGGCGCGGTGGGCCGCGTCGTAGAGAACATCGTCATTGGGACGCTCAAAAAGCATGCCCCTTCAATACCGCGAGTCGCGCGATACCGCCGCCCGAAAACGGGCGTAGATCGTTCACTCCTGACAGAAGGGCTGGCTCACGACACTTGAGCGTCGCTGCACCGGCACGATTAGCTGCGAAGACCTGCCGCCGGCCGGGGCCGGACAAACACGAAGCGGGCGGTCGACGACACCGTCCGGTCGGCGCGCCCATCGCCGCCGATGAGGAAGAGCCCGGCGCCGCCGTTACCCAAGGTAAAGGCAACCGGACCGCGATCAGTGGGAATGGGCTCCATCGCAACGTGAAGCAGTTCGCCCGCCGGCTGGTCCGGATACTGGAGCCGCAACCGTGGCGCGATCTCGGCGGGGCATAGTTCGAGACCGAGTTGCGTTGCCCGCGAGTAGATCTCGGCCAGAGTGGCACTCTCCGCTTCGGAGACAAGCTCGGCGGCGGAAAGGACGACCAGATCCACCGGTGTTTCCGTCTTCGTGACGGTGAACGCCGGCTGGTCGAGCGCACCACCCGCCAGGTCTCCGATACCGCAGCGCGCTGCTTTTAGCGCGTCGCGAAGGGCGTTGGCGCTCTTGTAGGTGCCGAGAGTGTGATCGTTTTCCAGACCGGGATGCCGGGTGCAGTGTTGCGATCCTTCGAATCTGCAAACAGACGATGACTGCCGGCCGCCATGGCGCTCTTTGCGCCATGAGAATGGCCTCGACCAGCGCACGTTATCTCGTTCGGGGGGCGGCCGCTGGTCTCGCCGTTCGCTTTCTCCGCCCTGCTTGCCGCGGGATCGATCGATCCGACGACGAAACAAACCATGACGGCTAAGAACATCTTCCAGACGAGCGTAGCGGCACACCCAGAGGGGGGTATATTTGACAAGACAGTGGTACACGCTGGCTGAATCCGAGGCATTGCGCTCTCCAGTCGGTTTCCGCTGCAGGGCACACTTGACCACCCCGCCGCCGCGCATTCGCCGTTGCAAGCGATGAACTCTTGGGCAGGAAGAAACAGGTGCGAAGCTACGGGGGCATTTCAGAAGGACAAATTCTGATTACATTTGAAATGCGATAAAGCTTACGAGTTCACTTCCGCCCGTGCTGCGACACGCATGTCGTCGGAACTCCTGATACACGCTGTGCCGTCCACGCCGCGGACGGGCCGCATCTCACTTCGCGACGAGCTTCGCCACTTTCTCCAGCCAGTGGTCGCGGATGCCGAGCGCTTCGAGATGCTGCACGGTGTTGTGGACATAATCTTCGTTGGCGCCGGATTGGCCAGCAGCGCCATTGACGATCGCCGCGGCCTCGGCCTCATCGAGATTGCCGGCGTACTGGCGATGCGAGCGGTCGACGATATAGCAGAGCGCCGGCACCCTATCGCCGGAATCGAGCCTCACCGACAGTGTGCGCTCCAGATAGACCTGGGTGACCAGTTCGCGCTCGCGCAGATAGGCGACGACCTCGTCGCGCAATTCGCCTGGAACCCGGAAGGCAAGTCCGATGCAGGAACCGCCGCGATCGAGCCCGAGCACCAGACCGGGGCGCTCCTCGGTGCCGCGATGGAACCAGGAATAGACGCAAAGTGCCCGTCGGAAGCCGAAAAGGCGAGCGCGGTGTGTCTCGGTGTGGGCGAATCCCGGCCGCCAGATCAGCGAGCCATAGCCAAAAACCCAAAAATCGCCCATATCGCCAAGCCTGATCAAAGTAACGGCAGTGCTTGCCGATTCCAGAGCACGGGAGGCCGCAGGCCAGTCCGTTCCCAAGCGTTAACGAGAGCCGCAGCATGCCGTCAAGCGAAGTGAAGCCTAATTACAGCCGCCGATTTCATGTGGCTCGCAGTGTTCGTCGTCATCCTGTTCGGCGGCTACAGCGCCGGCTGGTACTATCTCGCCGACCGCGTGACCAGGGAAGCCAACGCCGCAATCGCATCGCTGAACCGTGACGGCGTCACTGCGGAATGCGCCAATCCGGTGGTGCGTGGCTACCCGTTCCGGCTCGGGCTGTATTGCGACAGCCTCGGTTATGCGGACCCCAGCCGCAACATCGTCGCGACCGCCGGCAGCCTGAGCACTGCGGCGCAGGTGTATCAGCCGCTGCGCGTCGTCGGCGAACTCCGCGGTCCGCTGCGCACGGCACTGCCCGGCATGCCACCGCTGTGGCTCGACTGGGATAATCTGCGCGCCAGCGCCCGCCTGGCGCGACCGTTGCCGCGACTGGTGTCGGTCGAAGCGGAAGGCCTTTCCGGCCAGACCGATCCGGAAGACGGCGAGCCGGTGATGTTGTTCAGCGCCACCAGGATCGAGGGGCATCTACGGCCGAACGGCACGGATCTCGATTGGGCCGGCAGCTTCGCCGGGCTTCAGATAGACCCCGCAACCGTCGGCGGGCGCACCTTGCCGGTGATGAGCGGTTCCGGCGATGCGACATTGAAGAACGGCGTGCAATTGCTCGAAACCAGGGCGACGAGCCTGCGCGGGCAATCCGGTACCATCCGCAATCTCGACCTGTCGTCGGCCGCCAACACCGGCGTTCTGTTGAGCGGCACTTTCTCGGTCGGCGCCGACGGCTTGCTCGATGCCGATCTCAAGATCACGGTCCGCGACCCGAAGGGCGTCTCGACCGCCTTGGCGACCGCTTTCCCGGAAGCACGCGATCAGATCACCAGCGGCTTTTCCGGTCTGTCCATGCTGGGCGACACGCCGACGATGCCCTTGAAAATCTCGAAAGGCAGAGCCGTGCTCGGCTTCATCCCGCTCGGCAAAATCCCGCCGCTGTCATGATTTGACGCCGGGCGCCAGCGCACCCGGATGCTCGACCACCTGGCGGCCGAAATCCGGCACGTCGATTTCCTGGCCGGCATCGATGATGGAACGGCGCACGGCGCGGGTGCGGGTGAACATCTCGAACAGCTTGTCGCCATCGCCCCAGCGGATCGCGCGCTGCAGCGATGCGAGATCTTCGGAAAACCGTGCCAGCATTTCGAGGATGGCGTCCTTGTTGTGCAGGCAGACGTCGCGCCACATGGTGGGGTCGGAAGCGGCAAGGCGGGTGAAGTCGCGGAAACCGGACGCCGAATATTTGATCACTTCGGATTTGGTGACCGTCTCCAGGTCGTCGGCTGTGCCGACGATGTTGTAGGCGATGATGTGCGGCAGGTGCGAGACGATGGCGAGCACCATGTCGTGGTGGTCGGCATCCATTGTGTCGATGTTCGATCCGCAGCGCCGCCAGAATTCCGACAGCCGTTCGAGCGCGACCGGGTCGGTGCCGGGCAGCGGCGTGAAGATGCACCAGCGGTTTTCGAACAGATCGGCGAAGCCGGCGTCCGGTCCCGACTTTTCGGTGCCGGCGAGCGGATGGCCGGGGATGAAATGCACGTTGTCCGGCATATGCGGCTGCATCTGCGCAATGACCGAGCGCTTGGTAGAGCCGACGTCGGTGACGATCGCGCCCGGCTTCAGCGCCGGAGCGATCTCGCCTGCAACGGCGCCGGACGAACCGACCGGCACCGAGACGATGACCAGGTCGGCATCCTTGACGGCAACGGCCGAATCCGTCGAATAGCTGTCGCCGAGGCGGAGTTCGGCGGCACGCGCCAGCGTGACTTCGCTGCGGGTCGCGATAGCGACTTGCCGGGCAAGCCCTTCCCGGCGGATGATCCTGGCCAGCGACGAGCCAATCAGGCCGATGCCGACTAGGGCGATCTTCTCAAACATGGGTTCAGGCATTTTCAATCTTTCAGGAATTCGGTGAGAGCGGCGACGACGCCGCGATTGGCCTCTTCGGTTCCGACTGTCATCCGCAGCGCGTTGGGAAAACCGTACCCGGCAACGCGCCGCAGGATATAGCCCCGCGCCGAAAGATACTCGTCCGCAGCCGCGGCCGAGTGCCTCTCACCTTCCGGAAAGTGGATGAGAACGAAATTGCCGACGCTGGGCGTAACCCTGAGGCCAAGCCGGGTCAGTTCCTCCGTCAACCATGGCAGCCATTGCCCGACATGGGCGACGGAGCGTTCGACATGGGTGCGGTCGCGCATCGCCGCGACCCCCGCCTCGATCGCCAGCGCATTAACGTTAAAGGGATCGCGCACTCGTTCCATCGCCTCGACGATATGGGCCGGCGCGTAGATCCAGCCGATGCGGGCGCCGCCCAAGCCGTGCACCTTGGAAAAGGTGCGGGTCATCACCACGTTTTCCGCGCCCGCCACGAGCTCCACCCCGGCTTCATAGTCGTTGCGGCGCACGAATTCCGCATAGGCCGCGTCGATGACCAGGAGCACGTGTTTCGGCAGCCCTGCATGCAGGCGCCTGACTTCTTCGAACGGCAGGTAGGTGCCGGTCGGATTGTTGGGATTGGCGAGAAAGACGATTTTCGTGCGTGGCGTCACCGCGGCGAGGATGGCGTCAACGTCGGCGCGTTCGCCATTCTCCTTCGCCACGACAGGCACCGCGCCCACGCCCTGAATGTAGATCGGATAGGCCAGGAAGCCGTGCTCGGTGTAGATGCCTTCGTCGCCCTTACCGAGATAGATGCGGGCGAGCAGCGCCAGCGCTTCGTCGGAACCGTTGAAGCAGAGGATGTTGGCGGGGTTCAGCCCATGCGTCTCAGCGATCGCCTGGCGCAGGCGCTGCGCCGAACCGTCAGGATAAAACTCCAGCCGGTCGGCAACGGCGCGTGCGGCTTCGATGGCTTTCGGCGAGGCGCCGAGCGGATTTTCATTTGAAGACAGCTTGTGGAGCGTCACCCCCGCCGGCGCGGCGCTCTTGCCGGGCACGTAGGCTTCGATATCCATGATGCCGGGGCGGGGCCGTGGACGTATCTGATCCGTTGCCTGGTTCATCTGCCGAAGTCCAACCAAAAATGCCTCGGAACCGAGGCCGCAGCGGAAATACAAGCCAAGCCAGCGAATGTCGAGGGAAAGCTTTCCCGTTGACGCAATGGGCGGACAGCCCTAAACGTTGGATCGTTCCGTGGTGATTTGGCCGGTCGGCTTGCAGCCACGTTAAAGAAATCGCTAAAGGACCGATTGGGACATTTCCACCGGAACCGGCTGCGATTTCGCCGCCGGTTTTTGTTTGGAGCTTGCCCAATGCCGATCAAGATTCCCGATCAGCTTCCTGCCCGCGAGGTGCTTGTGCGCGAGGGCGTATCCGTCATGGACGAGCGGACGGCGCTGCGCCAGGACGTCCGTCCGCTGCAGATCGGGCTCTTGAACCTGATGCCAAACAAGATGCGCACGGAGACACAACTCGCCCGCTTGATCGGCGCCACGCCGCTTCAGGTGGAGCTGACGCTGGTGCGCATCGGCAACCACAAGGCCAAAAACACCTCGGAGGACCACCTCATCACCTTCTACCAGACCTGGGAGGAGGTGGCGGAGCGCAAGTTCGACGGTTTCATCGTCACCGGCGCCCCGATCGAGCTGCTACCGTTCGAGGATGTCACCTACTGGAACGAGCTGACCCGCATCCTCGACTGGACGACCTCCCACGCCCACTCCTCCTTCTTCATCTGCTGGGGGGCGATGGCCGCCGCATGGCATTTCCACCGCATTCCGAAATACACGCTCGGAAAAAAGGCGTTCGGCGTGTTTCGCCACCGTAACCATGCACCCGCCTCGCCTTATCTTGCCGGCTTCTCGGACGATTTCGCTATTCCCGTCTCGCGCTGGACGGAGGTCCGCGCTGCCGACGTTCCCGCTGACTCGGGTCTGGAAATGCTCATGGAATCCGACGAGACCGGCCCGTGTCTGCTTGCTGAGAAGACCGGCAACCGGCTCTACATGTTCAACCACATCGAATACGATTCCACCTCGCTCAAGGAGGAGTATGACCGCGACGTGGCTGCCGGCACTCCGATCGAGGTGCCGCACGAGTATTTCCCAGAAGACGACCCGGCACGACGGCCGCTCAACCGCTGGCGCTCGCACGCCCATTTGCTCTTTGGCAACTGGATCAATCAGGTCTACCAGACCACGTCCTACGATCTGGAGGAGATCGGCAAAGCTCGACAACCCGCCATGTTGTGAGCTGTCTTGTGGCCGGGCGATCGACCCACCGGCACGGCACCCCTCGCGCAATCGTGGGCGAGGAATTCTGGAACGTCTTCGGCCAGCAGGCGGTGTTTCTGCTTGACGCTGACGTGCCGGGCAACAGCCTGCGTGCGGTTATCCAAGCACCGCGCCAAAATCCGGTTCTACAAATATATTAGGAGGGCGACTATCACGCTCCTGTCACGGCATAATTGGTTCTTGCGCTCAGCGGAGGCAGCGATGAATCGAATCCTGATCAGTCATTATTTCCCGTGGAGCCCGGTAGAGGTCAAGGAACTGAAGCGCATGGCCGCCGCGAGGAAACCGGTCGGGACAATTGCGCTGCAACTCGGCCGCACGCCACCGGCCGTCCGTGCCAAGGCGAGACAAGAGCGGATTTCTCTGCGCGACGATTACCAGACCCCGATGCTTACCCGCTTGGCAGGGCAGGTCGCCGTCCTGCTCTGAATCCGCCACCCCCACAGGATCATGCGCCCGCCTAAATTCAGCGATCGAGTTCGGGATAGAACCGGTCCGACAGCGAGCGCCGCGCCCGCTCTCCGATCATGCAGTCGACCGGCGGTTCGGCAGCCACCGGAACGACCGCGGCGGCGTCCGGATCGCCGCTTACCTCCAGAATGAGTTTCCTGCGGATGGCAGTGCCAAATTCCGAAACGGCCCGCACCGGAAGCACGAAGGCGCCGGCGCCGCCGATAACGCACTGGCTGTAATAACGGTCGATGGCGGGAAAGATCGAAGACGGCCTGACCATGATGGGAAGCCCGTTGATGGTGACGCCGCCGGCAATCGCGGTGTCCCGCGCCGCAACGACAGGCGGGCCGAAATTGTTGGGACCGTCGCCCGATACGTCGATGACGAGACGCCCGCCCTCGAAGCTGTTCGCTTGCAGCGCCGACAGGCCGAATATCAACGCGCCGGAGATCGAGGTGCCACGAAAGGTGTTGAACGGCCGCGCTTCGAGCTTCGCCGCGAAGGCGTAGGCGCTGCCTTGATCGTCGATGATCTGCCACGGCACGATCGATGCCGGGCGGATCGTACCCGCCCATTCGAAATAGGTAACGGCGACGCGGCCGCTCGGCCCCGATCGCGCCGCCGCTATGAATGCCGGGTCTCGCAACGCTCGCACATAGCCGGCGCGCTGGATGGCGAGTTCGTCGCGGTCCATCGATTCCGAAACGTCGACGGCGAGCACGAGTTCGATATCCACGGGCTCGGAATGGGCCTCTGCTATCGCGAAAACCAGGCAGGCCAGCACTGTCCGCGCCGCAATCATGTCCCCGTGCGCCGCCTCGACATCTCGGAGTCGTCGTCCCGGGTTGCACTGCGCTTCCTGACGGCAGGCGCGAAGTCGACGCGTCTCAGGCTGCGGCCCTCCTTATCCTTCACGAGATGAAGCTCCCGCGAGAAAAAATCCCCATTGCGCTGGGCGCGGCCGATATTGACGATAGTGGCGCCGGCAAGGTCGTCTTCAAACATCGACAGAATCTTTTTCAGCGCCGTGCGGTCGAGCGTGTCGAGCGCCTCGTCGATGATGACCCATCCCGGCCCGTGCAGGCGAAGTCTGCCGAAGGCCAGCAGGCGCTGCTCCTCCTCGCTCAACTCGCGGTCCCAGCGTGCGTTACGATCGAGCGAACCGGCGAGACGTTCAAGGCCGACGCTGGACAGCGACCCCTTGAGGTCCGCGTCGGTGAATTTGGCGTCGCCTTGCGGATAGGACAGCACCGCCCGCAAGGTGCCCGGCGGAAAATAAGGCGTTCGCGGAACGAAGGTTATCGCTTCGCCGACAGGCCTGCCGACGCGTCCGCTGCCCCATGGCCAGAGGCCGGCCAAGGTGCGAAATAGCAAGGTCTTTCCGGCACCCGGATCGCCGGTGATGAGAACACGTTCGCCCGCCTCGATCTCAACCCGCGGTTCCGCAAGCTTCGTGCAGCCCGCCGGAGACGCGATCTCGAGGCCGTCGAAGGTCAGCCTGTCGTCCTCGTTGTCGGCGAACTCGATCCGTTCCTCTGTACCATGCAGAGCGTCGGCCTCGACCAGCGCGCGACGGAATGCGGCCACGCGCAGCAAGGTTGCCCGCCAGTCGGCGATGGCGCCGATATTGTTGATGAACCAGCGCAGCGACGAGTGCACCTGGTTGAAGGCGCCGACCGCCATCATCAGCCCGCCGAAAGTTATATCACCGGCGAAATAGACCGGCGAAGCGACCAGGATCGGTGCCACCACGGTGATCCAGCCGTAGCCGTCGGTGACCCAATCGAGATACACCTGCACCGTGAAGATGCGCCGCATGGCGCCGAGCACCGAGGTCAGATCGGCCTCGATCCGCCGTTTCTCGTCGGCTTCGCCGCCGGCGAGCGAGATGGCGTCGACATGCTCGTTGACCCGCATCATCGAGAACCGCAGTTCCGCTTCGCGGGAGTAGCGCTCGCTGTTGAGCGTGATCAGTGGCCGTCCGACCAGCCAGCTCAATACCGAGGCGGAACCGGTATAGATGATCGCTGCCCACACCATGTAGCCGGGAATGGCGAAGGAATACCCGCCGACATGGAAGACGAATCCCGACGACAGCGACCAGAGCACCCCGACAAACGAAATGAGCAGGATGGTCGACTGCACGAGGCCGATACCGAGGCCGGTCGTCAGGTCGGTAAGATGGCCGGCATCCTCCTGCATGCGCTGGTCGGGATTGACGCCGATCGCACCCGCATTGGCGAGACGGAAGGCGCGGCGCGGACGCATCCATTCATTGATCAGATCGAGTGTCAGCCCCTCGCGCAGCCTGAGCTTCATCCTTTGATTAAGCCATGTCTGCATGACGCCAACCGTCAGAAGGCCGGCGGCGATCGCGGCGAACACCAGAAGCTGATGGAAAAACGCATCGAGATCGCGGCGCTCAATGGCATCGAAGAAGGGGCGGTTCCAGCGATTGAGGATGATCTGCCCGAGCGAGGTTGCAACGATGACCGCAAGCAAGCCGGCCGCCAGCCATAGGATCTTGTTGCGGAGCGGCGATGCCATGAAGGCGCGCAGCATCATGGCCAGTTGCTCGCGAAAGCCGATTTCCTCGGCGACCGGTGATTGCTTGAGATCGGCTTTGTCGCGGGTCTGATCCACCATGGGTAGGGTCCTTCGTTCGGAGCCGACTGTCTTGTTGAAGCTCGGGCGACTTTGCGACTGTCGCCATACCGGTTCGAAAAGCGTCGCCTCGTTATCTGCCGGGTGCTGCCCGGGCGGCACCCGTCACGCCTTGCGGCGACAGCACCGGCACGAAGACGCGGCGCGAGGCGCGCTGCGTGACGGGCAGGCCCTGGTAGAGACGTTTCTGTGCCTCGACGACGATGACGCCGGAAAACATCGGCCAGATCCGGCGGCCGAACTTTTCCAGAAATTGATGAAAACGCAGCACCCAGCGGCGGCGTGAGGGCGGAAAGAACAGCGCGTCGGACCATGGCCCAGGGCGTGAAATTGGCTTCGCGCAGCAACGCCGTCAGCTGGCCGCGCGAGAACGGGCGGCCGGTGCCGAACGGGGTGTGCTCGAAACGCGCCCAGACGCCACGCCGGTTCGGCACCACGATCACCAGCCTGCCGCCGGGCGCAAGAACGCGCCAGATCTCCTTGAGCGTCTCGCGCGGGTTTTCAGCGTGTTCCAACGAGTGGACGAGCAGCATGCGGTCGATCGAGGAATCGACCAGCGGCAATTCCTCGTCGAATACCAGTGCCGTCGCCGATGGTCCTTGCGGCGGCCAGTTCACCGCTCCCTGCGTCGCCGGCATGAAGGCGAAAACCCGCTCCGCATCGACGCCGAAGCGGTCGAGCCAGGGCAGCACGTAGCCAAGACCGACCAGCCTTTCGTTAGGAAGGTTCACCCACACAGCGGAGATCGCCATGGCGATCGAGCGCTCGGCAAGCCGTCCGAGCGTGGTGGCGTAGAAGGAGCGCAGGTCGACGATGTCGGAATTCATGGCGCGGACGGTAGCGGCCTTGCGAGGCGCTTTCAAGAAAGGCCGCCCGCAAGGGTGACAGGAGCGGATGCCCGCCCTATCGTTTCTCCTCAAAAGGAGAACACGCCATGGCGATCGAGATCGAGCAATTCATTTGTCGGAGCGACAATTTCGGGGTTCTGGTGCATGACGCCGAAAGTGGCGAGACGGCGATCATCGACGCGCCGGAAGAAAAGCCGATCCTTGCCGCCATCGAAAGCACCGGCTGGCGGCCGACAGCACTTTTGATCACCCATCATCATGGCGATCACGTCGAGGCCAATCTTGGCCTCAAACAGCGTTTCGGCCTGAAGATCACCGGACCAAAGGCCGAAGCGTCGAAGATCCCCGGCATTGACGAAGAAGTCGTTGAAGGCGATACCATCAGGCTGGGCAGCGAGGCGATCGAGATCATCGAGACCCCGGGCCACACAGCCGGTCATATCACCTATCATTTCGGCGGCGCCAAGACGGCTTTCACCGGCGACACGCTGTTCGCGCTCGGCTGCGGGCGGTTGTTCGAGTGCAAGCCGGCGGTGATGTATCAGTCTCTCAAGAAGCTGGCGGCGCTGCCGCTCGAAACGAAGATCTACTGCGGCCATGAATACACGCAGTCGAATGCGCGTTTCGCGCTGACCATCGACCCCACCAATTCGGCGCTGAAGGAACGCGCAGGCGACATCAACAAGTTGCGCGCCGAGGACAAGCCGACATTGCCGACAACCATCATGCAGGAACTGGCGACCAACCCGTTCCTGCGCTGGCACGACCCGGTGATCCGCAAGAATCTGCACATGGAAACCGCGTCCGACGAAGCGGTGTTCGCCGAGATCCGCAAGCGCAAGGACGTCTTTTGATGACCGCCGCCGAGATCATCGCCACGCTCGGCATGAAACGGCACCCGGAAGGCGGCTGGTATGTCGAGACCTTCCGCGACAACTCCGCCAACACGCCGAGAGGCAATTCGACCGCAATCTATTTCCTGCTCGAGGCAGATGACGTCTCGGCCTGGCACCGGGTGAGGGACGCGGCTGAGGTCTGGCATCTCTACTCCGGCGCGCCGTTGTCGCTGATGATGTATGAGGAAGGCGGCCCGGTCATTACCAGGACGCTGGGGCTCGATCTCAAGGCGGGCCAGCGTCCGCAGCTCGTGGTGCCGGCGAACTGGTGGCAGATGGCCAGAAGTCTCGGCGCATGGACGCTGGTCGGTTGCACGGTGGCGCCCGGCTTCGACTTCGACGCCTTCGAACTGGCTCCCGCCGGCTGGCAGCCTACCCCAGCAGGAAACCCAGCGTGATCGAGAGCTGCGCCGCGTAATAGAGCACCCAGACCGCGATCCTGGCGGGACGGCGGCGCGGCGACAGCGAGGCCATCAGGAATTTTTCGGCAGCCAGGATCGCGTCCGAGGCCACGAAAAGTACGGCTCCCGCGATGACAAGCGCATTGCCGAGCGTCAGCGCGGTAACACCCATGGCAACGATCGCCGCGACATAGGCGATTATCGGCAGTCGCATGTCCGGCGTCACGACGCGCAGCAACCTTGCCAGGACGAAGAGCGCGAAGACCGCCAAGGCGACAGCCGCGGCAGCGCGCCATGGCTCCGCCGCCAGGAGACCGAACGAGCCTCCGGAAAGATAGAACAAGGCGATATAGACCAGATGGGCGGCAAGGAAACTGCCGAGCCCCGCCAGGAAGGCCTTGTCGCCGTCGCGCGACAGGAAGGCATCGCCCAGCGCACTGAGCGCCAGGGCGGCGACGAGCAGCTGCGGACCGCCCTGGACGAAGGCCAGAATTGCAAGGATCGCCACGGCCAGCGTCTTCGCGGTTGTCCGGAGCAGCGACTGCCGCGCATCGATCGCGAAAAGATAGAGCAAGGCGGCGGCAACCGAAAAGATCAGCGTTGCGTTCGCCATGTCGGTCGCGGCCCCGGGAAACGGCAAGTTCAAGCTTTTGCCTCGCTCTCTTTGCCAGACGCATCGCCGAACAGCAGCGACTTCGCCGCCAGCACGGCGCCAGCGGTAATGAGCAGGCAGGCCAGCAGGATATGCGGCGTCGCCTCGGTGAAACCCGCGGCAATCAGGATCAGGGTGGAGAGCAACGGCGCGGCATAGCTCGCCGCCCCCAGCACCTGAATGTTGCCGCGCTTGACGCCGTGGTCCCAGGCATAGAAAGCAGCACCGACCGGCATCAGGCCGAGGCCGGCGACGGCAAGCCACTGGCCGGCATTCGACGGCAACACGGTTTCCTCAAGCACCAGATGGCACAGCAACGACAGCACGGCCGTTGCCGCGCAGAACCAGGTGACGATGCTGGTCGGAACCGCCGGAAACCGCCGCGACAGAAGCGAATAGGTCGACCACAGGAGGGCACACACACCTGCCATGGCATAGCCGAACACGTAGCGGCTCTCGAACGAAAGGCCACCGCCATTGGTGATGATGAGGAAGGTGCCGGCGAGGCCGAGCGCGGCACCGGCGATGTGAAACCAGCGCAGCCTTTCGCCGGGCATCAGCGCCGAGCCAAGCACGATGAACAGTGGCCACAGATAGGCGATCAGGCTGGCCTCGACCGCCGGCGCGTTGCGCAGCGCGGTGAAATAGAAGAAGTGGTAGCCGAACAGCCCGGCAATGCCGATCAGCCAGACCTGCGCCGGGATTTTTACCCGCTCGGCCGGGGCCGGTGAAAAGAAACGCGCTACAAGGCCCACGCCGGTGCCGATGGTGAAGCAGATCGCCGAGAGCAGGAACGGCGGCACCGCGCCGGATGCGTCCGTCAGCAATGCCAGCAGCGCCCACATGGCGACCGCCGAAAAACCGATCAGCGTGGCGCGCGCCATGCTCTCTCCCCCAAAAAGCTGTGCGCAGCGCGCTAGTTGACCTGTTTCATCCCTCGCGCGCTGATCGTGATCGTGCCGATCCGTGTGCCGACCGTGGCGCGGATGGGCGCATATACGCCAGTCGTGCCCAGCGGCGCAAATGTGATGCGGATCTTGCTGCGGTTTTTCAGGTATTCGATTGATTTGTGTCCCATGCGGTAGCCGGCCACCGGCACGAAGCGGGCATCGCAGACGACGGCCTCGCCCTCGTAGCCACCGATCGAAACCGGCCCCTTTTCGGACAGCGTCAACGCCAGGTCGGCGCGCAATTCGCCGTCATACACCTTCAGCGTCCGCGCGCATACCGCCTCGGGCCGGTCCGCCCGGACGAGCGTCGCAGATAACGGGTCGGCGACACCGCGCAATTGGCTGGCTCCAACCTTTACCCAGTCCTTGCCGCGCGGCTTCGGCGGCGGGACGTTGACGGTTTTCGAGACAACTCCGCCGTCAAAGCTGATGGCGATCCTTTTCGCCTTCCGGCCGGTTGTATAGTCGGTGCGGAACGCGTCCGGCCGCACGACGTCGTCGATAAATCTGCCGGAAGCCGACGTCGTGCCCTTGGTGTCGTCGAACAGTTCAGCGATACCGGCACTCGACAGCGAACCGTCAAGCTTGAACGACCGGTCGCTAATCGTGCTTTCGAAGCGCGAGCGGGCGATGGTGAGGCCGAGGTAGGATACCGAATATTCAGCGTGGAAAGATTGCGCGCCTTCCGCTGCGCTGGATTGTTGCACCGTCAGCGCCGTGACCAAAGTAAGGCCAAGCGCATAATGCAGCTTCATGGCAGCGTTACGGGAGTGGTCGTACGGCGATCCGGACATGCAACCAGAACGTCGCACGAATCAGGCGATTATGTGAATATCAGTCGGGTCGCCGAATTGACGGGTTCCCGCATTCGAGCGTTGATTTTTTGGTTGCAGCGTCGAGGGTGCCGTGGGATATCGCTGCGTCATCCGACGCGTCAGACTTCGGGCCATCACCTGCCGGCTGCGGCTTTCATCGACACGGAGCGACTTCATGAGCAACGCATTTACGGCCGCGTCAGATCCCAGCGCTTTCGTGCCGCTCCGGCTGACCGGTCAGTCTCTGGTGCTGAAGATTGTCGCGGTGTCCATGGGTGCGTTGTTCCTGGCCGCCTCCTCATGGATCGAGGTGCCGATGTTTCCGGTGCCGATGACCATGCAGACCTTCGCGGTGACGCTGATCGGGGCACTTTACGGCTGGCGGCTGGGCACCGTCACGGTGCTAGCCTGGCTGGGTGAAGCTGGCCTCGGTTTTCCTGTGTTGGCGGGCGGCGCCGGCGGGCTGGCGCATTTCGCTGGCCCTACTGGTGGCTACCTCGTCGCCTTCCCGATTGCTGCGGCGATCGTCGGCTGGCTCGCCGAGCGCGGCTGGACTGCCCGGGGCAGTCTTTTCCACAACCTCGCGGCCATGCTGATCGGCGGCGCCTTCATTCTCGCCTTCGGCGGCCTGTGGCTTGCCGGCATGATCGGTCTTTCCGACGCATGGGAGTTCGGCGTGGCACCGTTCATTCTCGGCGGCATCCTCAAGGCGGCGCTGGCGACTTTCAGCGTCGAGGCGACCCGCCGCCTCCACTCCATCATCTGATGTGACGCTTCGCCTGCGAGCCCATCATCTGCTTTGCATGCTGACATATGTCGGCAAGGGATACGGCGCCGCCTTCGTCGAGAATTACGATGCGGTCGTGAGGCGGCTGAGCGGCGGCGAGGAACTTCTCCTCGTCGAAGGACCGGACGATATTTGCCGGCCGTTGCTCGAAGACGCGGACGCACACTGCTTTCGCGACAGTGTACTCGAACGCGATGCACGCGCCGCCTCGGCGGTAGGAGAACTGCTTGGGCGACCGCTTCGGGCCGGCGAGCGGTTTTCACTTGACCCGGTAATCGTCGAGCGCATGCGGGAGGCTTTCCGGGGCGGAACAACACGCAGCGCCTGCGTGGGCTGCGAATGGTTCGATCTCTGCACGGCGATCGCACGCGACGATTTCGCGGACGTCAAACTCCGGGCCGAATGAGGCGGCCGACCTCTCGGCCGGGCGCTGTTTGTTCTGTTTTTTTGGAACACCTCGCGGCCACACGGGTTTCCCTCCCGACAAAACAGGAGGAAAAGCCATGAGCGCTACAGGCCTTACCGCCTTCGACAAGACGCTGCAGACAACCCACATCTGGCTCGACGAAATCAACGCCGTCATCGGCCCTAACCGCGACGACGCATGGAGTGTGCTGGGCGTCGTATTGCGTTGCGTGCGCGACCGGCTGCCGATCGGGCTCGGCGCGCACCTTGCCGCACAACTGCCGCTGCTGGTTCGCGGCGCTTATTACGACCAATGGAGGCCAAGCGAGGAAGGGCTGAAGTCGCGTTCGCTTTCCGATTTCCTCGACCACGTCTCCAGCGGGCTTGCCGGACGCCGGCCGATCGATCCGAAGGAAGCGACACGTGCGGTATTTGCCGTGCTGAACCGCCACATCGATCCGGGCCAGGCGTTGAACGTTTTCCGCGCACTGCCGGAGGAGATCCGCGCATTGTGGCCGGAAACGATCAAGGAACTCGCCGCCGAGGATTTATAGCTTCGGATTCTGCCGGGGAGCGGGACATACGCCGGAGAGCCGACCGCCGCGCAGGCTTGACGCCCACGCCAAATGCCACTATGGGAACGCCAACTTTTCCCTCGTGGCTGCCTGACTGAGCCCGCGCCTGCCGCTTCTGGTGCGACATCGTCTTTTGGCCCGGCACTGAACTGAAGGTAAGTAAAAAATGTCCCGCGCATGTGAACTGACCGGCAAGGCTGTTTTGACCGGCAACAATGTGAGCCACGCCAACAACAAGACGAAGCGCCGCTTCCTGCCGAATCTCGTCAAGGTGACGCTGATCTCGGAGGCGCTGAACCAGAACGTGCGCCTGCGCATTTCGGCCAACGCGCTGCGTTCGGTCGAGCATCGCGGCGGCCTCGACGCGTTTCTCGCCAAGGCCGATGTGGCCGAGCTTTCGCAGCGTGCGCGTCTCTTGAAGAAGCAGATCGCCAAGAAGGTCGCCGAGCAGCCGGCAGCCTGATTTTTCGATTGGCGGGCGCCCTGCCCGCCTTCCCTGGGCACGGTCCGGCAGGATCGGCGCCTGACTGGTTCCATTACCCAGGATAAAAAAATGATACGCTTTTCCTCCTACATTCCGTTCGTTGTCGCCATGGCGCTGGTTGTCGTGGCGTCGAATGTGTTCGTGCAGTTTCCGGTGCAGGGGCAGCTTGGACAACTGGCACTTGCCGATATCCTGACCTGGGGCGCCTTCACCTATCCTGTCGCTTTCCTCGTCACCGATCTCGCCAACCGGCGTTACGGACCTGAGGTGGCGCGGCGTGTCGTCTTCATCGGCTTCATGGCCGCGGTCGCGTGCTCGATCGTCATTCCGCCGCTGCTCTTCCAGTATGGCTACATTCCTTTCGAAACGGCCGCGAGCAGGCTTGTACGCATCGCCATAGCGTCCGGCGGCGCCTTTTTGGTCGGCCAGCTTCTCGACGTCACGGTATTCAACTGGCTGCGCCGGCAGGACTGGTGGCGCGCGCCGGTGTTCGGTTCTTTGGCCGGCTCGGTGATCGACACCGCAATCTTCTTCGGCGTCGCCTTCTCCGCGGCATTCGCGTTCGTCGGACCCGATGATGCTTTCGCGCTGGAGGCGGCACCGCTGCTCGGCTTCATGAGTGAGACGGCGCCGCGCTGGATCTCGTGGACGATCGGCGACCTGGCCGTGAAGCTGCTTATCGCGATCTTCGCCCTCATCCCCTACCGGCTGATCGCCGCACGCTGGAGCCAGCCGGCGGTCGCGGTGTAGCCTGTTGATCCCCTGGGTCCAGCTCGACGCCGCAAAGACGCCGGACGGCGAACAGGAACTTCGGCTGAAACGGCGCGGCGCCGAGTTCTCGATCATGCTGGGTACCAACGAACTGATGAACAGCCGCCTCAGCGGCTCGGAAGAAGCGCTGGCCCGGCTGTCATGTCAAAGAATTCGCGGTCGTAACAAACCGCACATTCTGATCGGCGGGCTGGGCATGGGTTTCACGCTGCGCGCCGCCCTTGCCGAACTTGACGATGACGCAAAGGTCACCGTCGCCGAACTGGTGCCCGCCGTCGTCGCCTGGGCGAGAGGCCCGATGGCGGAAGTTTTCGGCGATTGCCTGGACGATCCGCGCGTGACGATTGCCGAAGCGGATGTCGGCCTTCTCATCCGGGCCGCAGCCGCCTACGACGCTATCCTGCTCGATGTCGACAATGGCCCCGAAGGCCTCACCCGCAAGGGCAATGACCGGCTCTACGACATGGCCGGCCTGGACAGCGCCCGCGCCGCGTTGCGGCCGGGCGGCGTGCTTGCCGTATGGTCGTCATCGCCCAATGGCGGCTTCACCCGCAGGGTCCATCGGGCGGGTTTCGCGGTCGAGGAGGTAAAGGTACGAGCTAACGGCAAGCGCGGCGCCCGGCACGTCATCTGGATCGCGACCAGATCCGGATAGCGGGAGCCAGCACCTGAACCTCAATCCTCGTGCAGGATGAACTCCAGATAAATGTTGCGCTGGAGGATAGAGTGGTTGTCGTCGGACATCAGCGAGACCATCAACGCGCCGTCGCCGCGCTGCCAGACATCCATCGCTTCCATGTTGTCGATCTGGTAGCCCATGTCGGCGTCCATCAGGACCGGGCCGTCCGCCACCATTCCCTTGGCGACGCTCTCGCCATAGATACGGCGCAGCCGCATCCTCACGCCCTCGGCCATGTTGAAACTGCGTTCGAGAAGCAGGAGATCGCCGTCGGGCAGGAAGGCGCCATCGGTGATGTCGAAATTGCCATTGCGCTTGACGGTGAAGACGCCCCTTTTGGGGCCTTCGATGATCGCCGCAAAGATATTGCCCGATTTGTCGAGGCTCTTTTCCGAAACGACCACCAGCCCGCCTTCATGCTGGCCGTATGGATGCGTATAGGCCACGGTTTCGAAGCCGCGGTTCTGGCGCAGTTCGTTGGCTGGAACGACAAAATCGAGGTTGCGGACGGCCGAACCCATCTTGCCCGGTTCGATCTTGAACTGCGCAACGCGGTGGTTGCGCTCGAAGCCAACGGTGGCGACGCCGTCCTTGACTGCCAATCCTTCGGCATCGACTTCCCACTTGCGGGCAAAGGTCTTGCCCGTAGTGTCGACCATCTGCTCCATGCGGAAATCCTCGATTCCCGCAGGGCGGTTGTCCGCGTCGTGCACCAGCTTGCCGAAGAACCAGAACCCGGTGTCGGCGACGCCCACGAAATCGCCGCCGGGATTGGCGAACCGAAACGCCGACATTGCGCCGAAATGACGCGAGTTTGCGGTCAATTCGAGGCCGCCCACAAACTCCAGCGGGCCGAATTGTTTGTCGTCGCGGCCGATGCGGAACTGGGTGATCGGGCGGGCGTTGACGGTGATCTGGTCGAGCGGCGCCGACCCTGCGTCACCCGAATTGGCCAGCACCAGCGTCGATATCATCGCAAGAGCGGCAATGCCGGCCAGCCAGCCGCGGTGCCGCCGGAGGAAGGATGGCTTCATCCGGCTCGCCGCATGCCGCCGCGGCGGGTCTCGCGAGCATTTTCCTCGCCGAACAGCGACGCAAGCTGCTCGGTCATCGCGCCGGCCAGTTCTTCCGCGTCGACGATGGTGACGGCGCGGCGATAGTAGCGCGTCACGTCATGGCCGATGCCGATGGCCAAGAGTTCTACGGGCGAACGGTTTTCGATCAGTTCGATGACCGCCCTGAGATGTCGCTCGAGATAATTGCCCGGATTGACCGACAGCGTCGAATCGTCGACCGGCGCCCCGTCGGAGATCATCATCAGGATCTTGCGCTGCTCGGGCCGCGCGATCAGGCGGTTGTGCGCCCACAGCAGCGCCTCGCCGTCGATATTTTCCTTGAGCAGGCCTTCGCGCATCATCAGGCCGAGATTGCGGCGCGCCCGCCGCCACGGTGCGTCGGCGCTCTTGTAGATGATGTGGCGCAGATCGTTGAGCCTGCCCGGATTCGGCGGCTTGCCGTCCTTCAGCCATTTCTCACGCGCCTGGCCACCCTTCCACGCACGCGTGGTGAAGCCGAGGATCTCGACCGAAACGCCGCAGCGCTCGAGCGTGCGGGCAAGAATATCGGCACATGTGGCGGCAACCGTGATCGGCCGGCCGCGCATCGAACCCGAATTGTCGAGGACGAGCGTCACCACCGTATCGCGGAATTTGGTGTCGCGCTCCTGCTTGAAGGAGAGCGGCTGCATCGGATCGATGACCACACGCACCAGCCGGGCGGGATCGAGATAACCTTCCTCCAGGTCGAAATCCCAGGAACGGTTCTGCTGCGCCATCAGCCGGCGCTGCAAGCGGTTGGCAAGCCGCCCGACGACGCCCTGCAGGTTGGAAAGCTGCTTGTCGAGGAAGGCGCGCAGCCGGTCGAGTTCCTCTTCCTCGCAAAGCTCCTCGGCGCCCACTGTTTCGTCGAAGGCGGTCGAGAAAACCTTGTAGTCGATCTCTTTCGGCAGGTTGGTGAACGGATTGTCGGGACGCTTCGCCTCGCCGGGCGTCTCGGCGTCGGGATCCTCCTCGTCCGTCATGTCGTCGGCGGTTGCGTCGGCCGCGTCCGTCTCGCCGGCCTCCTGGTCTTCCGCGGAAGGCTCGGCATCTTCCGATTGCGAATTGTCGGAGCCGGAATCGTCCTCCCCACCCTCCTCGCTCCGCTCCTCGCCTTGCGGCTGATCGTCGTCGCTGTCCTCGGTCTCGTCGCTGTCCTGGTCGTCACCGAGTTCTTCGGCCATCTCCATCGACGCGAGCATCTCTCGCACGACGCGGGCAAAAGCGTTCTGGTCATCGAGCTTTCCCGCCAGCCCGTCGAGATCGGCGCCGGCTTTCTCCTCGACCCATTTGCGCCACAAGCTGACCATGCGCTCGCCGCTCTTCGGCACGGCACGCCCGGTCAGCTTTTCGCGCACCATCAGCGCGACCGCCTCCTCGATCGGCGCGTCGGCCTGATCCTTCACGTCGGCGAGATTGGCCTTGGCGTATTTCTCCTCGAGCATCGAACCGATGTTGTCGGCGACGCCGAGCATCGCCCTCGAGCCTATCGCTTCGACGCGCGCCTGTTCGACCGCGTCGTAGACGGCGCGGGCCTGCTTGCCTTCCGGGGCGAGCTTCAAATGGATGCGGCTGTCGTGGCAGGCGCGCTTCAGCGCCATGGAATCTCCGAGGCCGCGAGTCACCGCAATGTCGGTCTTTGTCGGCTTCTTCGGCAGCTCCGGCAACCGCGCCCGGTTTCCAGCCAGCGCCGGCCTGTCCTTGGCGAAACCGACTTCCAGATCGTGGTCGCCGGCGATCGCCCGGACGCAGACAGAAACCGCACGCTTGAAAGCTTCGCCTTCGCCGTTGGTCTTCGGCTTGCTGCGCGTTGAATTGTCGCCCGGACCCGCCATCTGCGCCTTATGTTATCCCAGAACGACGTTGGCAGCCGATTTCGGGCAATTCTTCGCCGAAAGCGCGCTGGTAGAATTCCGCCACCAGCGTGCGCTCCAATTCGTCGCATTTGTTGAGGAACGTCAGCCGGAAAGCCATCCCGATGCTGCCGAATATCTCCGCGTTCTCCGCCCAGGTGATGACGGTGCGCGGACTCATCACTGTCGAAAGATCGCCATTCATGAAGGCCGAACGCGTCATGTCGGCGACGCGCACCATCTTGTTGACGATGTCCTTGCCCTTTTCGTTCTTGTAGTGCTTGGCTTTGGCCAGAACGATCGCGACTTCGTTGTCGTGCGGCAGATAGTTGAGCGTGGTCACGATCGACCAGCGGTCCATCTGCGCCTGGTTGATCTGCTGCGTGCCGTGATAGAGGCCCGTAGTGTCGCCGAGGCCCACCGTGTTGGCGGTGGCAAACAGCCGGAAGGCCGGATGCGGGCGGATGACGCGGCTCTGGTCGAGCAGTGTGAGCCGGCCCGACGATTCCAGCACGCGCTGGATAACGAACATCACATCAGGACGGCCGGCATCGTATTCGTCGAAGCAGAGCGCGACGTTGTGCTGGTAGGCCCACGGCAGGATGCCGTCGCGGAATTCCGTGACCTGCATGCCTTCCTTGACCACGATCGCGTCCTTGCCGACGAGATCGATACGGCTGACATGGCTGTCGAGATTGACGCGCACGCAGGGCCAGTTGAGGCGGGCGGCAACTTGCTCGATATGCGTGGATTTTCCGGTGCCGTGATAACCCGACACCATGACGCGGCGGTTGAACGCGAAGCCGGAAAGGATCGCCAGCGTGGTCTGCTCGTCGAACAGATAGTCGGGATCGATGTCCGGCACATGCTCGTTAGCGACCAAATAGGCCGGCACCACCATCTTGGACTCGAAGCCGAATTTCTCTTTCACCGACGCCGTCGTGTCGGGGAGATTGGCGATGTCGCGATCGACCTTGTTCATATTTCAACGTCTCCACAAGCGAAACGTTGAGCTTCGCCGGCAATCGAATTTGTTCGGGGGCGGTCTTAGAGCCTTTTCCAACCGGATGAAAGTTGGAAAAGGCTCGGACTGTTAGTTCGCTCAGCACAAACCTGCCTGCTTGAGCACGCGATACGCCTGAAGCACATCGCGGAACCGGTCTTCCGAACCTCTGTCGCCGCCATTCGCATCCGGATGGTGGCGCTTCACGAGTTCCTTATAGCGCGACTTGATGTCCGCGCCAGTCGCCTTTGCGTCAAGACCAAGCGTTTCCAGCGCCTTGGCCTCAAGCGGCTTGGCCTTGCGTTCACGCGGTTCGCGCGGATCCTTCGGCCCGTTGAACAGGTTGAACGGGTCGCGCATGCGGTTGTAGTAGCCGGCACGGCCGGAACGCTGCTGGGCGAAATCGGGCGAGGATCTTGTGCCGCCGTTGGCGCCCATCGTCCAGGTCGGCCGATGACCGGTCATCGCCTCCTTCTGGAACCGGGCGATTTCGGAATCCGGCACGCCCGAGAAATAGTTGAAGCCCCTGTTGTACTCGCGCACGTGATTGAAGCAGAATTTGAAATATTCACCCTCGCGCATGCGCCCGACCGGCGCACGATGGGTGCCGGCTTCGCCGCAACCATCCCACTGGCAGCGCGGCGCGCGCGACTTCAGCTCGGCTTCCGGATCCGGCCGAACGCGAATTTTCTCGAAATATTTCGAATAGGGCTTCATTCGTTCCGATTATGGGGTGTTCGCCGTGCGAAACAAGAATTGACATTTGCCGGATGATCGACCTAACCGCTGATTTGCGGTCCGGCTTGCCCGTTTGATGCTTTTTTGTGGCGGATGGGGCACATGTGGTGAAAGGAAGCGGCGATGTCCATACAGGAAACCATGGAAAAGAAGCTGAAAGAAGCTTTTTCTCCCGAGCGGCTGACCGTCATCAACGAAAGCCATCTCCACGCCGGGCATCATCATGAAGAGTCCGGGCATCACGCCGTCTACGACGGCACAGGCGAAACGCACTTCCGCATTCGCATCGTGTCGCCTGCATTTGCCGGCAAGAGCCGGATCGAGCGTCACCGCGCGGTGAACGCACTGCTGGCCGACGAGTTGAGGGCCGGCGTGCACGCGCTGGCGATAGAGCCAGCGGCACCGGGGGAAACGACACGGTGGTGACGAGCGTTCTTCTTCCATTCACGGGAGAAGATGCCGGCAGGCAGATGGGGGGCGGCGCGAACTAAGCAAAAACTGCCCTGCCCCTCATCTGGCTTCGCTGCGCTCAGCCACCTTCTCCCCGTGAACGGGGATAAGGGAATTCCTCCCCCGCGGGCCTTATTCTGATTCGCGCCAGCCGGTTCTTGTCGCGTTTCAAAACGGTGAAGCGCTTGCCATGGAAGGTGAAGGCTTGCTTCTCCTCCGGAATAGACTGCGCCTCATGAATGACGAGGCCGGCGATGGTCGTTGCCTCCTCGTCGGGCAATTGCCAGTCGAGTGCCCGATTGAGGTCGCGGATCGTCACCGTGCCGTCGACCACCACCGACCCGTCCGCCTCCTGGCGCACGCCCTGGACGTCGATGTCGTGCTCGTCGGCGATCTCGCCCACGATCTCCTCGATGATGTCTTCCAGCGTAACCAGCCCCTCGACCTCGCCATACTCGTCGACCACGATGGCGATATGCGCCTTGCGGCGCAGAAAGGCATTGAGCTGCTCCTCGAGGCTGGTCGTGTCCGGCACGAACCACGGTTTCGAAGCGATCTTCATTACGTCGATCTGCGCAAAATCGTTGCCGGCCTCGTTGAGGGCCCGCAACAGGTCCTTGGCGTGCAGCACGCCGACGATGTTGTCGAGCGAGCCGCGCCACAGTGGCATGCGGGTGTGCGGGCTCTGCAGTATCTCGCGCACGACGGCCTCCGGCGGATCGTCGGCATTGACGGAACGCATGTTGGTGCGATGGACCATGACGTCCGACACTTCCAGATCGCGCAGCGTCAGCAGCGCCTCGACGCGGTTGCGGTCTTCCTTCAGCGCCTTGGCTTCGTTGCGCAGCCGGGCGATGGTGGAGCGCATTTCCTGCTGCGTGAGGCGGCGCCGTTTCAGGCTGATGAGCTGGAGGCCGAAAGCGGCCAGCAGCGGCTTGCGGAAGAGGGTCGCCAGCACGGCAAGCACGAGCAAGCCTCCAGCGGCGATCCATCCGGCCATGGCGGTCATGCGAGACTGTCCCGAAGGAAGCTCACCACCTCCGACGCCGGCACGTCCCTGGCGATGAAAGCCTGGCCGATACCGCGGGTCAGGATGAAGGTAAGCGCGCCGCGCGACACCTTCTTGTCTTGCGCAATGTAGCCGAGCAGGCGCTCGGCATCCGGCAGCGAACCGGGAATGTCGGCCATGCGCCAGGGCAAGCCTACGGCGCGAAGATGCGCCTCGACACGCGCCGCGTCGTCCGGACTGGCAAGGTTGAGGCGCGAGGAAAACCGATATGCCAGCGCCATTCCTACAGCCACTCCCTCGCCGTGGACGAGACGCGTACTGTCGTAGCCTGTCGCGGCCTCCAGCGCATGGCCGAACGTGTGGCCGAGGTTGAGCAGAGCCCGGTCGCCAGTCTCGAACTCGTCGCGGGCGACGACCTCGGCTTTGGCGCGGCAGGATTGCGCGATCGCCTCGGTCCGCGCCGGACCGCCGGCAAAAACCTCCTGCCAGTTCTTCTCAAGCCACGCGAAGAACGCCGGCCGGTCGATGAGCCCGTACTTGGCGACTTCAGCATAACCGGCACGAAATTCCCGCGCCGGCAGCGTGTCCAGCACATCGGTATCGGCAAGCACGATGCGCGGCTGGTGGAAGACCCCAACGAGGTTTTTGCCATGAGCCGTATTGATGCCGGTCTTACCGCCGACCGAAGAATCCACCTGTGCGAGCAGCGAGGTCGGCATCTGCACGAAATTCATGCCGCGCCGCACGATGCCCGAGGCAAAACCCGCGAGATCGCCGATGACGCCGCCGCCGAGCGCCACCACCGCGTCGCCGCGTTCGAGGCGGGCCGCAAGCACACCGTCGACGACCTCCTGCAGCGCGTCGAAACTTTTTGTCTTTTCCCCCGGCGTGAGGACGATCGGCACAGTCTCGATGCCGCCCGCCGAGAGGCCGACGATCAGGGTGTCCAGATGCGCCGATGCCACGTTGCTGTCCGTGACGATCGCCGTTCGGATGCCCGGCAGACGCCTGGCTATTTCTGCGCCCGAGCGTGCAAGCAGGCCGGGGCCGATCAGGATATCGTAGGTGCGGGCGCCGAGCCCGACTTCGACGGTGACGGGCTCTGTTGTCATTTCTCGACGTTCTCCGACGCGTCCCCCAGCATCACCGCCAACGCCTCGATCACCTCGGTTGCGATGACTTCCTTGCGTTCGTCGCGAGTCGGTACTGTCACCTCCGCCTTGGCGTAGACCGGATACCGCTCGGCCATCAGCTTCTCCATGACCGCGCGCGGGTCGGGGTTTTTCAGCAGCGGCCGGTTCTGCTTCTTGGAAACCCGCTCCATCAGGATGTCGATGTCGGCCTTCAGCCAAACCGAAATGCCGTGACTTGCGATAGCCTGGCGGGTCTGTTCGTTCATGAAGGCGCCGCCGCCGGTGGAAAGCACCTGCCGCCCGCCTTCAAGGATGCGCAGGATGACCCGCTGCTCAAGCGCGCGGAACTCGGCTTCACCGTAAAGCTCGAAGAGTTCCGGGATCGTCATCCGCGACGCAGTTTCGATCTCATGGTCGCTGTCGGTGAAGGGCAGGCCAAGCGCCTGCGCCACCTTGCGGCCGATTGCCGTCTTGCCTGCGCCCATCAGACCGACGAAGACGATCGAACGGTCGCCGAGGTGCCGCAGCACTTCGGCCGTTCGTTCCGCCGGCAGGATTTGCGTCACCGTCATCGCGAGGCCTCTTAGCGCATGAACCCGGAAGGTTGCAGAGTTTTCGGCAAAGATCATGCGCAAAACAAAGAGTTAGTACGGGATGACTATTCGCTGAAAACTCAGCCCGCTCCAAGGCGGTATCGACATGAAAAGTCGGTAGGCGTCAAGCACCGTCACGGGCAGCGAATGTCCTTGAAATGGCAAAGTTCCCGTCTCATAACGGGACGGCGCATAGAAAAAAGACGGGCAACAACGATCAATGCCGACACTTTTCCGTTTGCTGATGACGCTCGGCATTATCGCAGGTCTGGTCTATAGCGCGATGTTCGCGCTGGTAACCTATGTCGAACCGAAAAAAGGCGAGATCACCGTGCGCGTCCCGGTTGAGAAACTCAACAAGCAGCAATGAACAGCGCGGCGCGCATCGAAGCGTTTCTGGAAATGATGAGCGCCGAACGCGGCGCCAGCGATAACACGCTCTCCTCCTATCGCCGCGATCTGGAAGACGCTGCCGAACATGTGGCGGGCAACCTCGCTGCCGCTTCTCCCGCCGACATCCGGGCCTATCTCGCCGACATCGCCGCGCGCGGCTTTGCGGCGACTTCGCAGGCGCGCAAACTGTCGGCGCTCCGGCAATTCTTCAAGTTTCTCTACGCCGAGGGACTGCGCTCCGACGACCCGACCGGCACGCTGGACAGCCCGAGGAAGGAACGCTCGCTGCCGAAGACGATGAGCGAGGCGGAGACCGGGCGGCTGCTCGACCGCGCCGCCGCAGAAGCCGCGGATGCAGGATTGAGCGACGGCAATCGCCTTGCCGCGCGCCGGCTGCATGCATTGGTCGAGGTGCTCTACGCGACCGGCTTGCGCGTTTCCGAGCTGGTCAGCCTGCCGCTCACCGTTGCCCTGCGTGACGAGCGCTTTTTCATGGTTCGCGGTAAGGGCAATAAGGAACGGATGGTGCCCTTATCGGAAAAGGCGCGTGTTGCGATGCGCGCCTGGCAGGTCGAGCGCAAGCATATCCCGGCGCTTGCCGCCAGCCCATGGCTGTTCCCGGCACTTTCGGAAAGCGGCCACCTGCCGAGGCAGGTTTTTGCCCGCGATCTGAAAGGGCTTGCCGCCCGCGCCGGCATTTCCTCCGCGAAGATCTCGCCGCATGTACTCCGCCACGCCTTCGCCAGTCATCTCCTGCAGAACGGCGCCGATCTGCGTGCCGTCCAGCAACTGCTTGGCCATTCGGACATTTCCACCACCCAGATTTATACGCATGTGCTTGAAGAAAGGCTGGTGCGGCTGGTCAATGACCATCACCCGCTTGCCGATCACACATCGTAACGCTATGTGAGGGCGTCATTCAGCATGCCGGTGCGCGCCTCGTCAGGCCTGCCGGCCTTATTTTCATCGGTTTCCGGCGTTCTGGTCCGCTCACGAATGTACAATTATCTCGATTTCGAAAAACCCGTCGCCGACCTCGAAGGCAAGATTTTGGAGCTGAAGAAGCTTTCGGAAAACGGCGAGGCTGTCGATGTGGCGGACGAGATCGCGCGGCTGGAAAAACGATCCAGGGACGCGCTGCGCGAAGCCTACAAGGCGCTGACGCCATGGCAGAAGGCGCAGGTCGCCCGCCATCCCGATCGTCCGCATTGCCTGGACTACATAGGCACACTGTTCAGCGACTTCACGCCGTTGGCCGGCGACCGCGGCTTCGGCGAGGACAATGCCATCATCGGCGGCTTCGCGCGGTTTCGCGGCGAACCGATCGCGGTGATCGGCCAGGAAAAGGGCTCCGATACCAAGAGCCGGCTGAAGCATAATTTCGGCATGGCCAAGCCGGAAGGCTACCGCAAGGCGGTGCGCATCATGGAACTTGCCGACCGTTTCGGCGTGCCGCTGGTGACCCTGGTCGACACGGCGGGCGCCTATCCCGGCATCAACGCCGAAGAACGCGGCCAGGCCGAAGCCATCGCCCGCTCGACCTCGGCCTGTCTCGGCCTGAAAATCCCGTCGATCTCGGTGGTCATCGGCGAAGGCGGCTCCGGCGGCGCCATCGCCATCGCCACCACCAACCGCGTCTACATGCTCGAACACTCGATCTATTCCGTGATCTCACCAGAAGGTGCCGCATCGATCCTCTGGCATGATTCGACGCGCGCCAAGGATGCGGCAACCAACATGAAGATCACGGCGCAGGATCTCCTCGATCTCAAGGTCATCGACGGCATCATCCAGGAGCCGCTTGGCGGCGCCCATCGTGCACCGGAAGTGGTGATCGGCGCCACCGGCGACCAGATAGCCAGGACGCTTGGCGAGTTCGCGGGCCAGAACATGGATTTCCGCGAACAGCGCCGCGAAAAATACCTCGCCATCGGCCGCAGCCTCTGACCGTGCCGCAAACGCTGCACATTTGCGGCGGAAATGTGCGATTTCGCCACAAAATCGCCGCGCCTTTTCGCTCAATGGCAAGGACGTGAGTGAAATGGGCCGCTTGCGGTAACAGAATTTCAAGGTTAACGGGCTTAGCGTGCCGCCGATATCAATCGGGTCGGCTGCCAGCATCGGACAAGCCGACGGAAAAGACGACGCGTAAACCTATGCTTGCCAATATGCTACGTGCCAGTTTGCTTACCGCCGCGCTGATTGTCGCCGGCTGCACCGACAACACGCTCAGCGGTATCTCCAGCGGTGGCGCCAAAGCCGAAAAGCCGCTGCCTGAAAAGGTCGTCGCCAAGATGAAGGCGAAGGGCATGACCCGCACCTCGCCGGTGATGGCCCGCGTCTTCAAGGAAGAAGGCAAGGTCGAAATCTGGAAGCAGAAAAACAACGGCCGCTACGACGTCATCGCCGAATACGACATCTGCAAATGGTCGGGCAAGCTGGGGCCGAAATACACTGAAGGCGATCGCCAGGCGCCGGAAGGCTTCTATCCGGTCCGTCCGGCCCAGATGAACCCGCAGTCGAGCTATCATCTCGCCTTCAACATCGGCTTTCCCAACGCCTATGACCGCGCCAACGGGCGCACGGGCGCCAACTTGATGGTGCATGGAGCCTGCTCATCGTCGGGTTGCTATTCGATGACCGATGCGCAGATGGAGGAAATCTACGCCTTCGGCCGCGATGCCTTCCGCGGCGGCCAGACGGAATTTCAGATCCAGGCGTTTCCCTTCCGCATGACCGCCGAGAACATGGCGCGTTATCGCAATGATCCGAACTACGAATTCTGGAAGATGCTGAAGGAAGGCTACGACCACTTCGAGATCACCAAAGTGCCGCCGAAAGTGGACGTCTGCGAAAAACGCTACGTCTTCAACCAGATCGCCGAGGCCGGCGCCACCTTCGATCCGACCGGGGCCTGCCCGGTGACGACGCAGCCCGAACTCGCTGAAGATGGCCTATCAGAGCTACCAGACGAGCTACGCCGCGGCGTTCTTCAGCGCCACCGGCTCGTCGAAAGCGCCGGCGCCAAAGCCGACGATTGCCGGCACCAAGGAAGCCGCTCTCGTATCCGAATGGACGAAAAAGCGCGCGCGGGGCGAACGGGTGCCGCTAGAGCCGCCGTCGATGAACTCAGGACGGAAGCGTCTCCGTGACCAGCAGGATGGGACGCATCGATTCTCCTGCCGGGCGCAAGATGGCAGCCGCCGAAGCGGCGGCCGAGGCCAAGAAAAAGGCGGCTGCGGAAAAGCTGGCGGCCAAGCAAAGAGCGGCCGAAGAGAAGGCTGCGGCCGTGGCGGCTGCCAAGGCCGCGCAAGAGGCACCGGTCGCGGCGGCACCGGTTCCGCAGCCAGCCGAAGCTGCGCAAACAGTAGAAGCTCCCATGGTCGGCGCGCCGCCTGCCGAGCAACCCGGCATTCTCGGCAACGTGCGCAAGAAGATCGGCAACCTCTTCGGGGGCTGAGCCAGGCAGCGTGACAGCGGCAGCGGATATCTACGATCTGCGCGGGCTAAACTGTCCGCTTCCCGTCCTGAAGGCGAAGAAGCGCCTGTCGGGCATGCAGCCCGGCGGGCGGTTGTGGCTGGAAACCACCGATCCGCTGGCCGTCATCGACATCCCGGCATTCTGTACTGAGAGCGGCCACCTTCTGGTCGAAACCGAAACAATTTCCGGCGGCCACCGCTTCCTGGTCGAACGCGGCGGTTAGAGCAATTTCCGTCCGGAATTGCGTAAAAACAATAGCTTGGAGTGGTTCAACGGTTCTGTAAAACTGAACCGCTCATGGAGCATGATCCCGAAAAGTGGAAACCGGTTTTCGGAAAGACCACGCTCTAACGGCGCCACGTCCCGGCTATCGCCAGGGGGTTGTCCTCGATCGCGGCACGGTCCGGCGTGTCGATCGAGGGCCGGTTGATGAGGGCTGCGAACAGCCGCCGTACATAGTCTTCCGGCATATCGAGCATGATCAGCACCATACGCGTCCCTCGCGTGCCGTCCGGCCAGGCCGGCAGCCGTGCCGGCGGGTGGAATATCTTCTGCACGCCGTGGATCACCAGCGGGCGCGACGGGTCTTCGGCGAGTTCGACTATGCCTTTGAGCCGCAACAACTTTTCGCCGTGGGTCGAGCGCAGCAGATCGAGGAACGTCTCGATCGCGCTGAACGGCAACGGTCGATCGTGGGTCAGCGAAATGGCGCCGACGCGGGAATCGTGACGATGTTCGTGATCATGGTCTCCGCGATCATGGTCATGGTGATGGTCGCCGTGATGGTGATGGCCGTGTGCGGCCTCCTCGCCAAGCCAGCGGCGAACATCGGCGGTCTTCGTCGCCGGATCGTAGAGCCCGCACTCGAAAAGCGCGGCGTGGCCGGTTTCGCCGTCCTGCGCATCAAGCAGTTGAGCGCCGGGATTGATGCCGCGCAACCGCTCCCGCAACGCGATCATGGTATCCGGATCGCTGACGAGGTCGGCCTTGGTGACGACGATACGGTCGGCGACGGCAACCTGCTTGACCGCCTCGACGTGGGCATCCAGCGTCGCGTCGCCATTGACGGCGTCGACGGTGGTGATGACACCGTCAAGCCGGAACGCCTGGATCAGCGCCGGGTGCCCCATGATCGCCTGCAGCACCGGCGCGGGATCGGCAAGGCCGGTGGTTTCGATGACCACGCGCCTCAACCGCTTGATGCGCCCGGTCTGCAACCGGTCGACAAGATCGGCCAGCGTGTCGACCAGTTCGCCGCGCACCGTGCAGCAGATGCAGCCATCGGAAAGCTGGATGACCCCATCGGACGACTGCTCGACGAGCAGATGGTCGATGGCGACGTCGCCGAACTCATTGATGATCACCGCCGTGTCGGCGAGTGCTGGGTCCTTCAGCAGACGATTGAGCAGCGTCGTCTTGCCGGCGCCGAGAAAGCCGGTCAGCACCGACACCGGAATTGGAAAGTCGGACACTAGCCGCCGGCCTGCGAGGTTTTTGCCGGACGGGCGGCGGCCGGGTCGGACTTCGCGGTGGACGCGGTGTAATCGGGGCGCGGGGTTGGAACAGGAATGCCGTCGGCGCTTGGCGCCACACCCGCGGCAACCGCCGCTGCATAGGCCGCCGGCACCTTGCCCGTTGCACCGCCAAGTCCGACGGCGATCAGTTTAGGCGGATGGTCGAGCTTCTCCAGGAATGGAGACTTGTCCTTTTCCGAGGCCTGCTCGCTGGGTTGCTCGGTCTTCTTGCCTTTGACCGGCTTCGGACAAATCTCGTCGCGCATATTGCGGACCACACCGGTTCCGCTTCCGTAGCGCGTCAGGCCAGCGACGGTCTGCGCGCCGATGTTCGGATTGGCGAAGCCCTGGTCCAGCAGCCTGGCGGCTGCTTCGGCGCGCGTCACCGGGGATTTTTCGCCCAGGATGACGGCCACCAGCGTGCGCCCGTCGCGGGTCGCCGAACCGACCATGTTGAAGCCGGACGGGCAGATGAAGCCGGTCTTCATGCCGTCGGCACCGGTGTAGCGGCCAACAAGCAGGTTGAAGCTGCCGAGTTTCTTCTTGCCGGCCAGCAGGCCCTCGATGGAAAAATAGGAGGTGTACTGCGGGTATTCGCGGCGAAGCGCCATCACCAGCAAGGCGAGATCGTGCGCCGTCGTGTACTGGTCTTCCGCATGCAGCCCGTTCGGATTGGCGAAATGCGAATCGGTCATGCCGAGCCGCGCCGCCTCGGCGTTCATCCGGGCCACGAAGCCTTCCTTGGTGCCGCCGACATTTTCGCCGATCGCCATGGCGATGTCGTTGGCCGACCTCACCAGCATCATCTTCAGCGCATTGTCGAGGTTCATCACCGAACCGGGCTTGTAGCCCATCTTGGCCGGCTGCTCGGAGGCCGAATTCTTGGACACCTTGATCGGCGAGGTCAGTTCGAGTTCACCGGCCTCGATCGCGCGGAAGGTGACATAGGCGGTCATCAGCTTGGTGAGCGAGGCCGGATACCAGCGCTGGAAGGCATCTTCATGGGAAAGCACCTGCCCGCTCTGCAGGTCGAACAGAAGCGACGGATTGGCGTTGGCGCCGGCGGTGACCAGCGCCGCCGAGAGCGACGTGCCCGACAAAAAGGGTGCGCAGGAAATACATATGCCGCATGATGAATTCCGAAATAGCCTCTTGCCCTGATCGCCCCGGGGTCCGTAAGCTTCCGGCACCGGCGTAACATGTCACGTCGCGGCGCGGGCCCTCGATCCGCGCCTGCTTCAATGAACGGTGCTATTTAGCCTATGTGACGCCAAGATGGCAAAATGCGAGCAATCACTTTTGCCGGAACCCCGTATAGTTTCTGCCTATGCCAACGATTGAGAGTTCCCGACCATGCCGATCCTGAACCGAGCCGCCGAAATGCAGCAGGAGGTCGCCGGTTGGCGCCAGCACCTGCACACCATCCCGGAGCTCAATTTCGACCTTCACAAGACGTCGGCTTTCGTGACGGAGAAGTTGAAGGAATTCGGCTGCGACGAGGTCGTGACCGGCCTTGCCAAGACCGGCGTCGTCGCGGTGATCAAGGGCCGGCTTGGCGACGGCTCGACGATCGGGCTGAGGGCCGACATGGATGCGCTGCCGATCGTCGAAGCGACAGGGCGCCCCTACCAGTCGCAGTCGCAGGGAAAGATGCATGCCTGCGGCCATGACGGCCATACCGCCATGCTTCTCGGTGCGGCGAAATATCTCGCCGAGACGCGCAATTTCGCCGGTTCCGTCGCCGTCATCTTCCAGCCCGCCGAAGAAGGCGGCGGCGGCGGCAACGTCATGGTCCAGGAAGGCATGATGGAGCGTTTCGGCATCGAGAAGGTGTTCGGCATGCACAACATGCCCGGCCTGCCGATCGGCCAATTCGCGATCCGGCCAGGCCCGATCATGGCGGCAACCGCCGAATTCACCGTCCGCATCAAGGGCAAGGGCGGCCACGCGGCGATGCCGCACATCACCATCGACCCGATCGTGATTGCCAGCCAGATGGTGACGGCATTCCAGACGATCGCCTCGCGCAGCGCCGATCCGATCGAATCGGTGGTGGTCTCGGTGACCAAGTTCCACGCCGGCGACGCCTACAACATCATTCCCGAGACGGCCGAAATCGCCGGCACCGTGCGCACCCTGAAGAAGGAAGTGGCGCACCTGGCGCGTGAACGCATGCATGCGATCTGCCAGGGCATTGCCGCCGCGCACGGCGCGACCGTGTCGATCGACTACGACGCCAACTATCCGGTGACCTTCAACCATGCCGACGAAACCGTTTTCGCAGGCGACGTCGCCGCGGTCATCGCCGGCGAGGCACAGGTCCACCGCGCCATGCCGCCGGTGATGGGCGGCGAGGATTTCTCCTACATGCTGGAAGCGCGGCCGGGCGCCTTCATCTTCATCGGCAACGGCGACACGGCGAGCCTCCATCACCCAGCCTACGATTTCAACGACGAAGTCATTTCACACGGCATGAGCTACTGGGTGCGGCTGGCGGAGACGGCGCTGGCGGCCTGACGCCGGCTGCCATCGCGCGATCGTCCGCGCGCGGAAATTTCGCGCGCAAAACCGGTTGGCGAAACGGCCGTAAGCGGTTATGTGTCTCGGCGCGTGGTCCCGTAGCTCAGTAGGATAGAGCGGCAGATTCCTAATCTGTAGGTCACAGGTTCGATTCCTGTCGGGATCACCACTCAGTCGGTTGTACGACCCGGAGACATGGGTAACAGTTTGTGCGGACATATGGTGTTGTGCACCCCCTTCGGTGAGACAGCAATCAGTAACAGTTCTCCTTGCTGGGGATTGCGTTTGGTGTCTTTGCCGTAGTTGCATAAGACTTGTCTCCTATGCGTCCGGCGAGAGATACTGCCCGTTGTAGACACCTCGATGAACTCGCCGATCCTTGTCGTCGCATCGTCTATGTCGCGATAGGAGGGGGGCGGGTCGGTCGTCCCTCCGGGCGAAGCCGCCGCTCACTGGCCGCGGTTGTACTTCTTGAAGGTTGCGTTCCAGTCGGCCGCAAGCGCGTCCAGCGCTTCCTTGGCGGTCCCCTGGTCGCCGGTGATGTAAGGATAGAGGCGCTGGTTCATCGCGATCAGCAGCTCGGCATATTCCGGCGTCGCCCAGAAATCCTTCACCTTGAACATCGTCTCGTAGAACGCCTTGTTGTAGGGCGTGGCGTTCTGGAATTCAGGCGATTCCAGCACCTTGGCGCTGGCGGTGTAACCGCCGAGCTCGGCCCACTTCTTCTGGGTCTCGTCCTTGATGAACCATTCGAGGAACTTCATCGCCTCTTCCTGGTTCTGCGAATAGCTGACCACCGAGATGCCCTGGCCGCCGAGCGCGGCGAACTGGTCGCCGTTCGGTCCGGGCGGGTTGGCGAAGAAGCCGGTGCCCTTGGCGTTCGGGTTGGACGATTCGTTGACCAGCGCCGGGAAGAAGGCGAAGTAGTTCATGCTCATCGCCGCCAGGTTTTCGGTGATCGCCTGGTTGTTCTCGATGAAGAAGCTCTTGGCCCAGCCCGGAGGCGTGAACTTGTAGAGCTCCTTGTAGGCTTCCAGCGCCTGGACGTTCTTTTCCGAATTGATGATGCCGTCGACCTTGTAGTTGGCATAGTCGCCGAGTTCGCCGCCGAACGAGAAGATGGCGTTCTCGACGCCCATCACCAGCGCGTCATAGGAGTTGTCGGTGTAGATGGCGACGCCGTAGCGCTTCTCGTCGGGACGGTGGAAGAACTCGGCGATGTCGCGCAGCGCCTTCCAGTCCTTCGGCACGGCCAGATCGTAGCCGTATTTCGCCTTGAAGGCTTCCATTTCCTTGGGATCTTCGAACCAGTCCTTGCGATAGGACCAGCCGACAGCGTCGCCCTCGGCCGGAACCGACCAGTATTTGCCGGAACTTGCAGGGTACTCGGCGTAGTACTTCACCGTCGCCGGGGCCATCACCTCGGTCAGCTTGTGCTTGTTGAAGAACTCGGTGAGGTCGACATAGTGCCCGGCCTCCGAGGCGGCGCCGATCCACTGCGAATCGCCGACCACCATGTCATAGGCGCTGCCCTTGGCGTTGAACTCGGTGAAGGCCTTGGTCTGGAAGTCCGACCACGGCGTCGTCTCCACGGTGACCTTGACGCCGGTTTCCTTCTCGTACTCGTTGACCAGCTCCTGCAGATAGTTCGCCGGATCCCATTCCGCCCAGAAGATGGTCAGTTCCTGCGCCAACGCCGATGTCGAATAGGCAAGCGATAGGCCAATGCCGGCCAAAATGCCGGTAAGTTTCTTGCGCATTATCAGTTCCTCCCTGTTGCGCGTTTTCCACGAATGTCCGTCTGTGGCAGGACAACAGTACCCACAAGCCGGCGGCTAAAGCCGCCGAGCCAGGTCTCCTGAGCGCCGTCCCGGTTTCCGCTAGGCGGCAACCTTTTCGCTGCCTGCAATCGCACCGTGCCGGATCTCGGTGCCTAGCACCTTCAGACATTCGCGCATGAAGGCGGCAAGGCCGGTCCAGCCCTTCGCCGAGACCATGGTGCCGTCGACATAGGCTTCGGTCGGCTTGACGTCGATGTAAGTGCCGCCGGCCAGCTTTACCTCCGGCTCGCAGGCGCCAAGCGCGGCAACCTTCTTGCCTCTCACCACGCCATCGACGGCGACCAGGATCTGTACGCCGTGGCAGATGGTGAAGATCGGCTTCTTGGCATCGTGGAAGTGCTTGACGATCGCCTGGATGCGCTTGTCGGTCCGGATATATTCAGGGCCACGACCGCCGGCGCAATAGACTGCGTCATATTCCTCCGGCTTCACTTCGGAAAAGGTCTTGTTGATATCGGCCAGGTGGCCGTAGCGTTCGATGTAGGTCTGGTGACCCTCGAAATCGTGCAGTGAGGTCTGGATTTTGTCGCCGGCCTTCTTGTCGGGGCAGATCACATGCACCGTATGACCAACCGCTTCCATCCCCTGCTGGAACACGAAAATCTCGTATTCCTCGGTGAATTCGCCCGTAAGCATCAGAATTTTTTTGCCAGCCATCTTTCTTCCTCCGTTGTGGATCCGGGATGTGCCCGTGCCTTGATCTTACTGCCGCTGTAACCGCTCCGGCAGCCGTCCAGAAAATCTTTGTCCAAACTTCCGCGTCGTCATTCGAACGCCGGTAGAAGTCTGTCGCGCGAGCGCTCGATGTGTACGCGCATGGCTTGTTTCGCGGCCTTGCCGTCACCATCGGCAAAGGCTGCTAGCAGCGCCGCGTGCTCATCCAAAGCCTCCTCGGTAACACGGGAATGGAACATGAGGCGGAAGATGTGGAAGTGCGCGTGCTGGTGCGCGAGCGTTTGGCGGATCAACTCGTTTCCAGCGAACTCCAGAATGCGGTCGTGGAAGATCGCGTCCTGCCGGGCGAAGGCTGAGTAGCGCACACGTTCGTCGCCAGCCTGCCGGCGCGACATAATCCCCGCCACTTCCTGGAGCACCGCAAGCCGCTTTGGGTCGATAGTGCGAGCGCATCGCTGCGCAGCTTCAGGCTCCAGCAAAAGGCGAAGTTCATAGAGTTCATCGAAGCGACGCCGTGATATCTGCGGGGCGGCGCTATAACCTATCAGATGCGTTTTTACGACCAGCCCTTCGCCTTCGAGCCGGCCAAGGGCCTCCCGGATGGGAGTCTGCGACACATTCAACTCACGGACTAAATTGTCGACGGTAATTCGTGAGCCCGGCGCGATCTTCAGAGACAGCAACTGCGCGAAGATCGCCTCGTAGGCCTCGTCAGCGAGTCCGTGATGGCGGTTTATGGTTTACCGAAACGCGGAGCGCCGATCTCGTCGCTGAACGCCGAGCCTAAGCAAAGTGTTCATGTTTGCCTCTTGACATAACTCAACCTCTATCGCGATGCTCCGGCGCGTCAATCCTATATCCTATACGATTTGATATCGGGAGGCTTGTTGAAGACTTATGAATGCCGCTGGCTCAATTGCGAGCGCTGCCAGCCATGGTTGCAGGCCGAGGAGCATTGCTGACGCCACTCTTTTACCTGACGGTCGGTCGCCATCCTGCAGGGCTTTTCCGATGAGCCTTTTGCAGTCCTGCGGCCTCCAAAGGAAATTCATTTCGGCAAAGGGCAGTCCGATGCAGTCGGCTGGTCGCGGCCCGGTATGGCTCGCGCGCGCTCATCTGCACCGATGTGCGGTTCGCGTCGACACCGGCATTCTCGAGATAGTCGATACGCTGAAGAGCTCCGGACTTCCATCGCATGTCTATGACCGGGTTGAGCCCGACGTACCGTACGATAGCGTTGCGCTCTGTGCCGAGGAGCGCCGCTCTTTGCTCCGGACGTGGTGATCGGATCGGTGGCGGAAGCTGCCTGGACATGGCGAAGTGCGCTGCGCTGCTCCTGACGCATGGCGGAGCACTCCGCGACTACTACGGTGAGTTCAAGGTCCCGGGTCCTATCCTGCCGGTGATCGCCGTGCCAACGACTGCCGGGACCGGCTCGGAGGCAACGCCGGTTGCGGTCATCTCCGACGCCAGCCGTACGCTAAAGGTCGGCATTTCCAGTCCCTATCTCATTCCGGCTGCAGCGATCTGCGATCCGGACCTCACTATGACCTGCCCTCCGTCGCTGACAGCGATCGCAGGTGCCGATGCGCTAACTCACGCCATCGAGGCCTTCACCGCAGCGCGGCGGGGACACGACCCCGAACTGGCGCAGAAACATGTTTTATCGGCAAGAGCGCACTGAGCGACCATTTCGCGCTGCTGGCGATCAAGCTGCTCGGTAGGAGTCTCGAGCGCGCCTACAGGAACGGAACCGACGAGGACGCGCGGGCAGACGTCATGATGGGCGCACTGGCGGCCGGCTGCGCCTTCGGCACAGCGGGCACCGCGGCCGCGCATGCAATCCAGTATCCGGTCGGCGCGCTGACGCACACGCCGCACGGTCTCGGCGTGGCGACCATGCTGCCCTACGCGATGACTTTTAACCGCCAGGCGGCGCTGGCCGAGATGGCCGAGATTGCTGACGCGTTGGCGCTGGACGTCGCGGGTTGCACGGCGAAGAAAAGGCCGATGCGGCGATCCGGGAGGTGGCGCGCTGTCTCGCCTCGATCGGAATCGCGCCGACACTGGGGGGCTCGGTCTGGCCGAGGACAAGCTCGACTGGTGCGCGAACAGGCGTCGGCATCGAGCGGCTGATCAAGAACAATCCACGTCCGCTCGATCTCCCCGCGATGAAGCGACTGATGCGCGCCGCCTACGACGGCGACATTTCCGCCGTACACTGACAATAAGAGGGAACTTCACATGAACATTGCTGCTCGTTCCGCTGCGCCGGACACCAAGGGCTGGACCTCGAGCCTGCTCGAAAGGCCTTTTCATCGGCGGGAGGTGGCTGGAAGGCCACGGCGCGCACCGCCATTCCCGTGATCGATCCGTCGACGAGGCTGTACTTGCCCATGTGGCGGACGCCGGCGTTGAGGATGCGGCCGCGGCCGTCGACGCTGCTGCCGCCGCTGCCGCCGGCTGGGCAGCGACCGCGCCGCGCAAGCGTTCCGAAATCCTGCGCCGCTGCTTTGAATTGATGACGGAGCGGGCCGAGATGCTGGCCCAGCTCATTTCCCTCGAGAACGGCAAGGCGCTACGCGACGCGCACGGCGAAGTCGCCTATGCGGCCGAATTCTTCCGCTGGAACGCCGAGGAGGCCGTGCGGATCGTTGGCGACTTCGGCATGGCGCCGGCGGGCTTAACCGCATCATAGTGGAATACCAGCCGATCGGGGTTGCGTGCTCATCACGCCATGGAACTTCCCCGCCGCAATGGCGACGCGCAAGATCGCGCCGGCGCTGGCGGCCGGCTGTACAGTTGTCTTGAAGCCTGCGACCGAAACACCCTGACGGCATATGCGCTGGCCGCTATCTATCAGGAGGCGGCGTGCCGGATGGCGTGGTCAACGTCATCACCACATCGACGCCGGGGCCGGTGACGGCGGCCATGCTTGCCGATCCGCGCGTGCGCAAGCTCTCCTTCACCGGTTCTACCGGGGTCGGCCGCATACTGCTTGCCGAGGCATCCAAGACGGTGCTGAGCTGCTCAATGGAACTCGGCGGCAATGCGCCGTTGATTGTGTTCGACGATGCCGATCTCGAAATCGCGATCGAGGGCGCGATGGTTGCCAAGATGCGCAATGCTGGCGAAGCCTGCACGGCGGCCAACCGCCTCTATGTGCAGTCGGGCATTAGACGATTCGTTGCAGCGTTGGCAGGCGCATGGAGGCGCTCGCGTCGGGCCGGGGATCGACCCGACCACTGAGTGCGGGCCGATGATCACGGCCAAGGCCGTCGCTAAGATCGACGGCTTGTTGAGGATGCGGTTGGCGGGGTGCCAAGGTGCTGTGCGGCGGCAAAAGCCGGGGCCGGCTATTCTATCCGCCGACAGTGCTCACCGACGTGCCGCCGATGCTGCGATGATGCAGGAGGAGATCTTCGGGCCCGTGGCGCCTGTCACGAAGTTCGAAACTGAGGACGAGGTGATCGCCATAGCCAACGACACCGAATACGGGCTCGCGGCCTACGTCTTCACGAAAGATATCGGGCGCGGCCTGAAGGTGTCGCGGCGGATCGAGGCGGGAATGGTTGCGCTAAACCGTGGCCTCGTCTCTGATCCGGCTGCGCCCTTTGGCGGCGTGAAGCAAAGCGGGCTTGGCCGCGAGGGCGGATCGCATGGCGTGCTGGAATTCACCGAGCCGCGATACATCGCCGTGACGCTGTAATCCGAGACGATGGCGTCCGACTTCCCATAATACATAAGGCTCGGCAACAGCGCCGGCCGGCTCGATTGCCGAGGAGACGATCCGGTCGACCAGCAAGGTAGCGAATACGCAGTCCTCGACAAGAGCAAAAGCGTCGGAGGCTCCGCTGCGCTGAGCCAAACCGACCACCATCGCTTTTAAGGTGTCGCCGTTTCTCGAAACCAGTTCGGTCGGAAACACGACCAAGCGTCGCCTCCGAAGCGGCATGGATTGTGGTTGCCTTGAGGGTACATGTGCGCGTCACGTCCGACCCTGAACATCGATCATGGCCATATAAAGCCCGACTCTGATACGCCCAAACCGCGATGTCGCGCGGACTGTTGCGCAGTGTGGTGCGAGGGTCACGAGTTGGTCGACCGGTATCTGCCCGCGCGGATCGAGGCGATGACGTGCTCGAAATCGGCGCGCGTCGCGTTGCGGCTGCCGATCACATCATTTCCGCGTTTGTGGAATTCGGGGTCGAGAACGTGATATCGTCCTGGACGACGCTGACCATAACCATCACACCGCCATGGGCAACATAGGCGAAATCAGTCTGCAAGGATTCGCTGTTTCAGTCGCGTCATAAACGACATCAAAACCTGCGCCTGCGGTTCGTTCCGATATTCTATCTAGAACTCGTCCTTTCGATCCATCGATAGTCAAGAAACCGAGTTGCCCCGCGGCAAAGGCCAGCCGTTCGGCGCTCACATCCATGATGGTGACGTGTTGTTTCGCGATTCGTGCAAAAAGCGCGGTACCAAGACCTATCGGCCCGGCACCGATAACCAATGCGCGCCGCCCCCCCCGGCCATCGATCTGCGAACGGCGTGAACCTACGGCCAGAAACTCAACAGTCGCGGCTTCGGCCAACGACAGGCCTCAAGCGGAAAGCAGATCCTCCACAGGAACAAGGAGCTGTTCGCTCATCGCTCCGTCGCGATGCACGCCGATAATCTCAATCGAGACGCAGCAGTTTTGTTTCCCCTCGCGGCGCGGGACGCATTTGTCGCACGCGAGGTAAGGGTTGATAATGACATCCTGACCGACTGCAACGGTGGCAAGTCCGTTGATCTCAACAACGGTGCCCGAAACCTCATGGCCCATGACGCGCGGATAGGCAAGGAACGGATGCTTGCCCTCGAAGATGTGATAGTCGGTGCCGCAGATGCCGACATGAGCGACCTCGACCAGTGCCCATCCTTCCGGCGGACTGCCGGCGCCGGCCGGTCGGCGAACTCAAGCTCTCCGGAGCGACGCATCGGACAATTTTCATGCTGGCGTTCATGTAAGGCGCTGTCGCTCCTGGATGCGTTGGTAGTCGAACTGAACCGGCCCGGCGGGTGGCGCCGCCGGGCCGGTTCATGTGTCACTCGAAGTCCTTGACGTTGGCCGCGTCACAAGGCCGGCGCCAGTGTCGACGTTGGCTTCCACCTTTTCGCCCTTGATCGCCTTGACGACCGTGTCGATTCCGATTCGCCCATCTTGGCGGGGAACTGCGCGACGGTCGCATCCTCGACGCCGGACTTTATCGCTTCGAGCTCGCCGCAGCAGGCGTCGAAGCCAACGAGAATGAACGCGTCGTTGGCGATGCCGGCATTGCTTATCGCCTGAGCCGCACCGGCGGCCGGCGGACCGCATGCCGAATAGATCGCCTTCAGGTCGGGATTGGCGGTCAGTATGTCCTCGGCGACCGAGGTCCCGAGTTCCTGGGTGCAGTTGGTGGCGCCCTTGCCGACCACCTCGACCTTCACACCGCCGAGACCCTCCATCATGCCTTTGACGCGGTCGTCGAGCGCCGGCACCCCGGGAACGCCTTCGAGGATGCCGATCTTGTCGCCATCCTTCAGCACCGTCTTGAGGTACTCGCCGGCGATCTTTCCGCCGTTGAGGTTGTTGGTCGAGACAAGCGCCGTCTGGCCTTTCCAGTCCGGAATGCTGTTGTCGATAAGCACCACCTTGATGCCCGCGGCGACTGCCTTGTCGAGCGCCGGCGCGACGGTCGGATCCACGGGCGTGATGGCGATGCCCTGGACCCCTTGGGTAACCATCAACTCGATCAGTGCGATCTGACCCTCGATGTCGGTGGCTGATTGCCCCTGTCCAACAATCAGGTCGACGTTGTTTTCGGCCGCGTATTTCTTGGCAGCCTCCTCCATGGTCGAGAAGAACGGAACGGAAACTTGGTGATCAATGCGACCTTCACCTTGTCGGCCGCAAAAGAGGGCGAGGCGAGCGCGACCGCGATCGCCAAGCCACCCAGCAGTCTCAGTTTCAGTTTCATTGCATCCTCCCTTGGTGCTGACCCGCCCTCCGGTGGAGAACTTCGGGCCAATTGCGGACAGAAGCCGTCCGCAATGCTTTCAGGTTCAGGCTCCGACGATCATCGAGACCAGATCCTGCTTGTTGCCGCTGTCCGGTATGAGCT
>CAVXQC010000010.1:0-400916 GCA_963763895.1 uncultured Alphaproteobacteria bacterium
ATTGTCTGGCGCGACCGATCCGCGCTAGTTGAGCGCCGGTCGGCTCAAGCAGAATCAACTGGTCGAAGACGAAAACGCGGAGGACCCTTCGGGGGCATGCTACAAACCCCGAAAACTGAAGCAATCTCGCTGCGCATTCTCGTCGGATGCTACGAGCTGCCGCCGGTCGGCGGGGGCGGGGGGCGGATCGCGCTCGACGTCACGCGCGGGCTCGTGGGGCGCGGACACAGCGTGAGGGTACTCACATCGCATGTGGCGGGCTTGGCGCGCCAGCAAACGATCGAAGGCGTCAGCGTTCGCCGCGCATTTGCGGCCCGCCGCCATGCAGATCGATGCTCGGTTCCGAAAATGGCCGGTTACGTCGCCATGCATGTGCCCCAGCGCTCCATGAAATCGGCACTTTCAAGCCCGACGTCGTCCATGTCCATTTCGCGGTGCCGACCGGCGCCGTCGCATGGGCGGCTACCGCCTTCGCTCGGTGCCGTATCTTTGACGGCGCATCTGGGCGACGTGCCTGGCGGCCGCCCGAGCAGACCGAACGGCTTTTCAGATTTATCAAACCGTTCACCGTGCCGATCTGGCGATCGGCCGCGGGGGTGACGGCAGTTTCCGAATTCGTGGCTCGATGCGCCGAGAATGCGTACGGGATGATGCCGGTTGTCATTCCGAACGGCATACCCATGCCGGCAAACATCCGGCCAAAACCCTCTGCGACCGACCGAACCATACGTCTGGTGTGGGCCGGACGCATGCAGCCGCAAAAGAATCTTCTGAACGGCCTTGCTGGCCTGGCAGGAGTATCAGGACGACGCTGGTGCCTGGACCTTGTCGGCGACGGTCCGCAGCGCGGAGAGATCGAAGCTAAGTGCAAGGAGATCGGCCTGGATAACCACGTGCGCTTTCACGGATGGGTCGACACGCAGCGGGTCTTCCAGATCATGGAGAACGCAGACATCATGTTCCTGCCCTCGCTCAGCGAGGGCCTGTCGCTCGCTAGTCTGGAGGGGCTGAGGGCTGGCTTGGCTTTCCTGGCCAGCCGAATACCTGGCGTTGAGGGCGTGATCGAAGACAATGTCAACGGAACTCTCTGCGATCCCGTCCGTCCTTTTGAGTTCGGTGCTGGCTTGAAGCGGCTGATCGATGATCCGGCCATTCTCATGCGGATGCAGGTTGAGAGCCGTCAAAGAGCCAATGCATTCGACTCCAAGCAGATGGTCGACGGCTACGAACGCGAACTGCGCCGGATCGCGCCGAGCTCCCGCAAGCCCAGCTACGTGGAGCAGGCCGTTTGAGTTGGATAAGTCCCCGCGTCATTCGCGGCAACAGGGGCGACATAGCGAGCCGCTACTGCATTCTCTCGGAACTGATCGCGGCAGGGGTGGACGTGAATGCCGTTTTTGCGACGCGCCCCGAGCATGTCCCGTCGGCACTGAGGGGAAGGCTCGTCAGCTATGGCCCCATCTATAATCTGTGGCCCCGCCTCGAAGGTTTGCGCGCATTTTTCCGCAGCAGATACGTTGTCTGGACCGGCGGCCTCGACCTTCAAGACAATTCAAGCCTCGTCAAGCTTGTCCACATGTGGATCGTTTTTGCTTCGTACCGTGCATTGGGGCTGCGCATCCTGCTGGCCATGCAAGGAGCGGGACCTTTGACCACGCCGACCGGACGCTGGCTTGCCCGTCGCGTCCTTACGCTGGTGGACGCTGCCCTGCTGCGCGACCGAGGCAGTTTCGAACTCGTCGCCGGCCTCGCCAGGCAAGAAAAGCTCGTCCTGGCGCATGACGGCATCTTCCTGTCAGGACTTTCCGCAGATAGCGAGGAAGACCTCGAACAAAGGCCCTCCCTCGAGGCCAAGCTCCGCATCGGGCTCAACCTCAGGCTTTGGTTCCACTTCGCGAATAGCTGGATTCCCTATCAATTCGCCAGAGACACGTATCGCGCGCGCGCCGAGGAACCGATGTCGAGGATCGTCGACACGCTGGCGGCGTTGATCCGCCACCTGCGTCGGGAGCACAATGCAGAAATCGTGCTGCTTTCAATGTACGAGCCAGGTATCGAGCCATGGGAAGACGATCAGCCGCTGCTCGACAGGCTGAAGATGCTGTTCGCAGAAGACGACGGCGTCGTCTTGTTTTGCGATGATGTCACGATCGAGAGTTTCGCTGGTACGATTGGACGGCTCGATCTGATGATAGGGACCCGACTGCACTCCACGCTCATTGCCTTGCGGATGGGCGTCCCGGCGTTGCACATAGCCTATACCGGCAAAGGACGAGCGATTTACTGTGATCTGGGCCTTGCCGACTGGTTAGTCGGAATCGACGAACTTCTCGATTCGCCTGAGCCGCTGATCAGGCTGGCGGATGAGGTCCTGTCGAATCCGGATGCGCCGTCCCGCGTGACTAAACTCGTTGCGAGGGCTGTCGACGATAACAAAAAGGCACTCCGTGCGGCGATAGCGCGCATGGAGATGAGCTAGCTCGATGTGCGGAATAGCAGGTTTCTGGGGATCGTTCGGGCAAGAGGCGCTGGCGGCGATGACCGCTGCGGTCGCGCATCGCGGGCCGGACGACGAAGGCCTCGAATTGGTCGATACCCCACAGTTCGGCGGTGCGGTCGGCCTGGGACATCGCCGCCTTTCGATCATTGACCTGTCGACCGGCCATCAGCCCATGTGGAACGCCGATCGCTCGTGCGCGATCGTGTTCAACGGCGAAATCTACAACTATCGTCACTTGCGCAACGACCTCGAGAGCCGGGGCGCGCGGTTTCTCACGGCCTCGGACACCGAGGTCATCCTCGAAGGCTGGCGTATCGAAGGCGAGGCGATCCTGCCCAAGCTGGAAGGAATGTTCGCCTTCGCCATCTGGGATTCGCGCACCGCGGAATGGATCTTGGCACGCGACCGGTGGGGGATCAAGCCGCTCTACTTGTCGCAGCCGATGCCGGGGACCATCGCATTCGCGTCCGAAATCAAACCACTTCTTGGGCTGACCGCAAACCGTACAGTCAACTTGCGGGTCCTCTACGAATATCTGCTCTACAGCTGGTGTCCTGGGCCTCAGACCATATTCGAGGGAATCCGTCATCTGGAACCCGGCCATCTGGTCCGCTGGGAACCCAACGACGGCGACATCCGTCCGAGACGTTATTGCGGCATTGACGGCGAGCTCGGATCGGTTCGCCCGACCGACCTTACGGATGCCATCCGGTCGGAGTTCGATCGTTCGGTAGCCGATCATATGATCGCCGACGTTCCCGTCGGGCTGACGCTTTCGGGCGGGCTGGATTCGTCCTGTGTGCTCGCCAGCATGGCGCGGCTGCGCGATCCCTCGGATATCGATGCGTTCACCATCGGTTTTGGCCTCGCCGACGACGAGACGCCGTTCGCCGCGACGATGGCCAAGCATGCGGGAGCCCGCCACCACGTTCGGCAGGTTTGCAAGGACCGGATATCCGCCGATTTCGCGCGCCTTGTCCGGGTGCTCGAAGAGCCGATCGCCCACCCCGTCTTGCAGACGACGTTCGAGGCCGCGCGGTTTGCCCGGGAAAAAGTCAAGGTGGTGCTCATCGGGGAAGGGTCGGACGAGCTTTTCCTGGGTTATCCGCAATACCGCACGCTGAAGCCGCCGTTGAGCTTGCTGCCGGCCTCGCAAAGAGCGAGGCTGTATCTCGCGGTCTGTTGCCTTATGCCGACTCTGCGCGACCTGGAAAGCATGATCGCGCCGGAATTCCTGGACCGTGAATTGCTGCGCGACGTTGCGCACCAGTTCGACGGCTACTTCGAGCCAGGTCGTTTCCCGCTGGGCGCGCAGATGTTCGAGCTGGAAAAGCCGTTGCTCGCCAACCAGTTGATGCGAATAGACAAGCTGACCATGTCCTTTGGGCTGGAGGCCCGCGTCCCGTTCCTCGACAACCGCTTCGGCGCTATGGCGCTTTCGCTGCCCGTTTCTGAAAAGCTGGCAGGGGCCGAAACGAAGGCAATTATGAGGAAGGCGATGTCCGGCCGCCTGCCGCAGGACATTCTGCGGCGTCCCAAGACCGGCAAGGGCGGCACGCAGGCGCTGCTGCCATTCCTGCAGTCACTTGTCATGGACGGCCCCCTCTCCAAACTGGTATCGGAGCATTCCATCGCTTCGAGGGGCTGGTTGCGTCCCGGTAGGGTTCGCGACTATTTGGCGCGCGCAAAGAGCCCGGCCGTGCGATTGCACCCAATCGAAAGCAGGCGGCGCGCGAAATTTTTATACGCCCTCGCCGCACTCGAGCAGTGGGCGCGAATTTACGTGGATCAGGAAAGTACCGGTGGATAGCAGAGCGCACCGTGTGGACATCTCCCGTTACCTAGACAAGCTGCGCGACCCGGTTGACGGAGGAATTCTGAGGCATCGCGACGACGGGCGGCTGGAGGGCGAGACGTCGGGCGCCATCTACGATTTCGTCGGGGACTTTCCGGACCTGAGGCCAGGCCACGGCGTCGACGCGCGGAACAACCCGGTCCCGGTTCCGAACGTGCCGGTTCTGCCGCACCGCGAAGTGCTCGACCACTACGACGACAAGCCCTGCAACAACTACCTGGCTTTGGACAACGTGCCGCTCGGACGCTACCTCCGCGAGGCCCGCTACGATCATCTCTTCTCCGATGTGAAATTCATGGTCGAAGTGGGAAGCGGCAAGGGGGCGATCGCCCGCGCGTTTCAAGAGCACCGCAAGCTGGTTCCTTTTTGCATCGACCTGGCCTATGGCTCTCTCAGGCACACACGGCAGCCGCCCCTCCATGCCGACGGGGTGCTGGGCTCGAACCTGCGGCTGCCGCTGGCCGACAATGTCGCCGATTTCGTCGTGTCATACGGAGTGACCCACCACACTCCGGACCCTTTGCGCTGCTTCATGGAGTTGACCCGCGTCCTGAAGCCCGGCGGGCATATGCTCTACAACGTCTACAATTGGGATAACCTCTACCGATCGCTCTATTTCTTCCTCTCGCCGCCGCTTAAAAGCGTCCGTCATCTGTTCGGGCCGAAAGTCGGGGATTGGGTGCTGAAGTCGACGGCCTTCATCCCCTATCACCTGTCGCTTTGGCTGGTGCTTGGAGCGGTCCAGGGCCGCTGGAAAATGCCCGCCTTCAACGAGAGCTACGAACAGTTCGCCGATTTCTTTCTGACGCCGATCGCCCACTTTTATCACGGCAACGAGCTCGAGACGCTGGGCGAGGCCTTCGGGCTGGAGGTGGTGGAGCGCGACACGGGAGGTTGGCCGGCGAACGGCTTCGCGCATTTCGCCATCTACCGGAAGAAATGACGGCGCTGTTTTCATCCGGCGAACTCGCCGATCTCCGTGAAGCCTTGCTGGCGATGTACCGTCCGCATTTCCGGCGGGTCGCGGCAAACGAGCTCCATTTCCAGCGGATGGCGCGCGACAGCATCAGCGAGGAGCGCTCCCTGGAGCATCTGCGTGCGCTTGAAAGAGATGTCGGACCGTTGGCGGGAAAACGCACGCTCGAAGTCGGAGCCGGGATCGGACTTACGCTTGCCGTGGCGCGCAAACTGATGGACGTTGAAGCGTTCGGCATTGAACCGGGCGACGACGAATATAGCGGCACGCTCGACTTTTCTTGGCGGCTGCTCAGGACCGTCGGGCTGGACGAGAGCTTCATCAAGCGCGGCGTCGGCGAGGCAATCCCTTTCCCGGACGCGCATTTCGACGTGGTTTTCTCGTCGAATGTGCTGGAGCACGTCGACGATCCGCCGAAGGTGATCAGCGAGATGATCCGGGTCATGAAGCCCGGTGGCTTCGGCCACATCATCGTTCCTAACTACGGCTCCTGGTGGGAGGGGCACTACGGCGTCATCTGGCCACCGCACCTGCCGGCATGGCTGGGCAAGCTCTATGTGCGGGCGCTTGGCCGCGACGAGACCTTTATCGATACGCTGCAGCTCGTCACTCGCAGCAAGCTGGAGCGGTGGATCGCCCCGCATCGCGATAGCATCGAAGTCCTCGGCTGGGGCGTCGACGTCTGGGAGCAGCGCGTGCGCGGCCTCGGCTTTTCCGAATATTCCGCGCTCGGCCGGCTGAAAGGGATACTGCGCGTCCTGCACCGGCTGAAAGTCATCCCTTTGCTGATCGCGACTGGCAAGGCGCTGCACTGGGAAACGCCGCTGATCCTGTGTTTCCGGAAGCGCTAGCCATGGCTGAACAGGCGACCTGGTGGAGGCGGACCGGCCGCGCGAAGGCGCTGGTGGTCTTGCAGCTCGTCGTCACGCTGGCGCTGATCGGCTGGCTTGTCACGAAAATCGACAAGCGGGCCCTGGACGCAGCCCTTGCCCTCGATCCCTGGATTGCCTGTGCAGCGGTGTTGGTTTTCGCCTCAGCCCAAATTTGGGGCGGATTGCGGCTCCACGCGCTTGTTCCGGACAGGAAGGTAACCTCCGGCGAGGCGATCCGCGCTACCTTCGTCGGTTATTTCTTCGCCAATTTTCTCCCCAGCACCGTCGGAGGCGACGTTGTTCGCGGCATCAGGCTCAAATCGGCAGGCGTCGGGCTCGGCGAGCTTGCCGGCGTGCTCGTGCTTGACCGCGTGATCAACACGCTCTTCATCGCGGCGGTGGCGGCCCTTGCCGTCACGCCCCTCGCCCGGTCGCTTCTCCCGAACCCGGACTGGCGCCTGCTTTTGATCGTGGCGGCATTGGCATGCGCCGCGGCCGCATGCGTTATTCTGGCAGCCGGCCGCGTTTCGACGGTGCGATCCAGCCTGTATGAGATCGTCGCGCCGTCTCTGGTGCTGGCCAGGCGTCCGGCTAGGCTGGGAATTGTCATCATCATGACGGCTGCGAGCCTAGCGTCCGGCATCGTGGGCCAATGGCTTCTGGGACTGGCAATGGACATCCCGATGGGATTGGTCAAATTCGCCGGCATCGCTTGCGCGATTACGCTCGTCGGCCTCATCCCGATCAGTTTCAACGGCATTGGTTTGCAGGAAGCGGGCTACGTCACGACACTGACCGCCTTGGGGATAGCACAGCCGCACGCGGTCGCTTTCGCCCTTGCCGTCCGGCTGATGATCCTGGTCACGAGCCTGCTCGGGGGCCTGGTCTTCCTCGCAGAGCCCTTGGCGATCAAGGCGCGGACCCGAGACGTATGACGGCCTGCGCTGCAGCGACGGGACGGAAGGGCAAACCATGTCCTCGTCGAACATGAACTCCCTCGAGGTTTAGCTCATGTCGCTGCAGCATCGCTGGAATGACGTATGCGCGCGAACGATCGGCAGCGATGCGTTCTGGAAGCTGAGCGTCGACCATCGTGCTGCCTATGCAGCGCTTGCACCCTTGATAGAATTCTACGCGAAAGGGCGCGTCCTGGACGCCGGTGCCGGCCGCATGGCGTGGCGTTCGTTGTTACAGACGCGCGCTTCCGAGTACGTGGCGACTGACTATGCACAGACGCATCCGGACATCGCTTTCGTGGCCGATCTGACGAAGGGGCTGCCGCTCGACGATGGATCTTTCGACACGATCTTCTGCTGCTCGGTCCTGGAGCATGTCGAAGACCCGTTTGCGGCGATGGCCGAGCTTTCGCGCGTCTTGCGGCCGGGGGGAAATCTGATCATATCGGTGCCGTTTCGATACTATCTGCACGGTGCGCCCGCGGACTACTTCCGGTTCACCCCTTTCGGCGTTGCGTTGATGGCGCAAAAAGCCGGGCTTGTGGTAGAGAAGCAGGAAAATAGCGGGGGGCTGGCTCATGAGGCGGCGAACGTCCTCTCACTCGTCGTCAGCGCGCTTGTCGGCGCGGGCAAGGCAGGCATCGGCATTTCCTCGGCGTTTTCCTGGGCAATGTGGCGGGCTGCCCGCATGATCGACCGGCTGGATCGAGGCGGGCGTTTTGCTCAGAACGTCAACGCTGTGCTGGGGAAAGTATGAACGCCTCGATGGGTTTCGATCCCGCACAGTTCTCGATCCTGTTTCCGATCGGCGGCGTTGATTTCAACATACTCGAGCTGCTGATCTGGGCGGCCTTCATCTGCGGCGTCGCCTTTTTCTGGCGCAAGGCCGCCACTTCCTGGTCCACCTATTTCGGCGCGCTGGCAATCGTGGCCGGGGTGGCTTTCGTCACGGTCATAGAGACCACTCAGTTCATGACGCTCGACGAGGGCGTCATCACGACGGCCTTGTTGGATCCGACGTCCCGTGCAGCAAATCAGCTTCACTCCGGAGCGTTGAAGGTGGGAATGCTTGGGGCGCTGCCCGCGACGATTGCGTTGCAGTCGCTCGGATTGGACGGCATTTCCATCAAGATGGCGTTGAAGGCGCTATGGTGGCTTGCGGGCAATCTGGCACTCGTGGTGATGGCGTGGACAGTGGTGCGGCTTGCGAAGCCGGAACCGAAACCCGCACCACTGGCGACAGCGGCGACATACGCCGCCCTAGCGATGCTGCCGACCGCTCAGCTCGCGATCAAAACCGTGAACTACGATCTCGTCTCATCGATCGCAGGCGCGACTTCGCTTTTCCTGCTCATGTCGTATCTCTGGACCGGCGCGCCGCGAGCCGGATGGGCAGCGTTCGCGCTTGCGATCCTTGCAGCCTCGGAAAAGCTGACAGCGGGCGCGATCCTGATCGCGGCAATCGCGGCTCTGGCGCTCAGGCCGTTACTTGAGGAGCCTTCGGCATGGGTGCGTGTGCGAAGAGCCGCGGCACGCGGGATCGCCATTCTCGCTCTGTTTGCGCTTGCCTCGGCGTTCATTCTGCTGCTGCTTTCCTTCCTACTCCCTGCCTCCGGACAAAGAGGATTTTGGAGGCTGCTGCTCGACCCCATCTCGACCTGGATCTGGTTCCCAGTCCTTCGGTTTGTCACAATTGAAACGGTGCTGGAGTACCGTGTCGCAATTGGCATAGCCGCGTGCGTTTGCCTGCTCGCCGGCATCATCATCGTCGCCTGTATTTTGCCAAAGGCGATTGCTATGGCGAGTCACATGGCACCCAGGCGGGAACGCGCCATGCCATTGCTGCTGGCTGCGTTTGTGACAATGGCGTTTGTCGCAATTGCGGGCTCGGTGACCGTCCAACCATACTGGGCGCCTTTCCATCCAGCTGCAATTCAAGGAATCTATTTGCAGTCGCTCAACGGCGCTGCGCTGCATGTCGGCGCGACAACGGTTTGGGGCCATCTCATCGGCATACTCGTCTATGCGGTCACCGTGCTGTGCATCGCCGTGCCGACGCCCATTTGGATCGCGGGCTTGGCCGGAAGCGCGCTGCTGTCCGCCCGCGATCGAACCGAACCGGATAGGGGACGCTTGCAGGCGGTCATGGCAATCTGCGTTATCGGCGCCCTTTCCTTGCCAATCCTGGCAGCACTCGCCGGTCTCCCGTTTGCCCACCGCTACTTCAACATCAACATCTTCCTGCTCTGCGCGGCATTACTCTTGCCGGCGATCGTGGCCTTCGACCTTTTGAACCGCTCGCATCGGTTCCTTGGACGTTTGCTCCCTCATTCTGCAGCAGTTGCACTGCTGGTGTTTCTGGTGATCGAGGTGTGGCCATTTCGGCCGCTGTTTGCGGCGTACCGCCCATTCTGGCTCGAATACGGCGACGCGGATCGCGCCGAGCCGGGGCGACTGAACGCGTCGTGGATGGGATGGGGAGAGGACTTCATGCGCGCCGGCAAAAACCTCGAAGCGGCATGCATTGGCCGGGCGCCCCCGTTCGCCGATGCGGAATGCAAGAATGTTACGCTTGCTGTCCGCCATCAGGGCGAATGGCTGCCGGGACCACGGGAGATAGCCGTGCGGCCGCGCTCAGAGGACGAAAAGGCGAGCAACGACAAACTGCTCTTCTACGAATTCGGCAGGCTTTATCTCATTCAGGAGATCGACCCCATACCTGCAATCGAACCGGACTACGCGGCCAGTTATCGGGGTTATTCACTCGGCTGGGTGTTTCGCGCCGACCGCCTCGCCCAATCTGGGTATACCTTCGCCAAGTGACGTTGGTTGCACTTCGGCCGGGCAGAAGCTAGATGGGGCGTCGTCCGCGGCCCCGGCCGCCAGCCAGGAAGAAGATTGAGCCAGGCCTGCGCGCATGAATGACTTCGTCCCAACCGACGCCATTGGTTAGCGAGCCCTTCGAGATGGGCGAGCCGGACTCAAGCCCAGCGCGGCACTATGTGTCGGTCGTGGTTCCGCTCTACAATGAGGAGGAGAACCTGGCTCCCCTCATCGACGCGCTGCTTCCCGTGCTCGACAATTTCGGGCACGACTGCGAGCTGCTGCTCGTCAATGACGGCAGCAAGGACCGGACCGGACCGCTGGCAACCGAGCTGTCGAAGCGGGACAAGCGTATCCGCGTCATCCATCTGCGCCACAACGTCGGCCAGACCGCGGCGATGATGGCGGGCTTCGACAACGCGCGCGGCGATGTGATCGTGCCGATCGACGGCGATCTTCAGAACGACCCGGCCGACATTCCTCGCCTCGTCGAAATGCTCGACCAGGGTTTTGACGTCGTCTCCGGTTGGCGCAACCATCGTTCCGACCAGCTGATCCTGCGAAAGATTCCGAGCTGGATAGCGAACGCGATCATTTCGCGCGTGTCGGGCGTCAAGCTTCACGACTATGGTTGCACGCTGAAGGCGTATCGGCGCGACGTGCTTTCCGGTGTTCGGCTATATGGCGAGCTACATCGGTTCGTGCCGATCTTTGCGAGTTGGCAGGGCGCCCGCATCACCGAGATGGCGGTCAAACACCGCGCGCGCGAGCGCGGTGTCTCAAAATATGGAATCAACCGAGTCTTTAAGGTCGTGCTCGATCTGATGTTGGTGCGCTTTCTCACCAAATACCAGACGAAGCCTATGTATGTATTCGGCGCCGTCGGTCTCTTCTTTTTTGCAATTGCGTTCGCAGCGGCGCTCTATGCAGTCTACCTGAAAATCTTCAATGCGATTTCGTTCGTATTGACGCCGCTGCCGCTTATTGCGGCCTTCGGGTTCATGACCGGCTTCATGTGTATCCTGCTCGGCCTTATCGCCGAACTTCTGGTGCGGACCTACTTCGAGTCCCAGGGGAGTCTCCCTTACGTTATCGGTTCGCGCATCAACTTCGACGCGGAGTGACGGCTCTCATGTGTGGTATCGCAGGATTTGCAGGAACTGGAACACGCGACGACATCGTCCGGATGACGCGCGCGCTCGCCCATCGCGGTCCTGACGGCGACGGCCTGCATGTCGACGGCGCTCGGCGTGTTTTCCTCGGCCATCGCCGCCTGGCGATCATCGACATCGCCGGCGGTGTCCAACCGATGGCGAACGATACGGGCACGACGACCGTCGTTTTCAACGGCGAGATCTACAATCATCGCTCGCTTCGGCGCGAGCTCGTTGCGCTGGGCCAGAAATTCCGAAGCGATCACTCGGATACAGAGGTGATCATTCGCGGCTACGATCAGTGGGGCCAGGCGGTGGTCGAAAGGCTCGAAGGCATGTTCGCCTTTGCCATCTACGACGCTCCTCGTGGAAAGCTTCTCTTGGCGCGCGACCGCTTTGGCGAGAAGCCGCTCTTCTACGCGCATCGCGGCCTCGATCTTGCTTTCGCCTCCGAAGTCCCAAGCCTTAGGCTACACCCAATTGCGCGCGATCTGCCGCTCGATCCTTTGTCGCTGCAGAAGCTCTTTGCTTATTCCTTCCTGCCCGGCGAAAGCACGCCTTACTCAGGCATGAAGAAAGTCCTTCCGGGATCCTACCTTCTCTTTGATACCGCGACCGGCCACGCTCGAACGGAGCAGTACTGGAGGTTCAGGATCGTCGACGACCCGCCGCCCGGCGGAATCGATGACTGGGTCGAAGAGCTTCGGGAATTGTTGCGTCTGGCGGTTGTGTCGCGGCTGGAAAGCGACGTGCCGATCGGCGTCTTCCTGTCCGGAGGCATCAATTCCAGCGCGATCGCCGCGCTGGCGTCGGAGAGCGTCAAGCCCTCCAAGCTTTCTACTTTCACCATAGGCTTCATCGAGCCCAGCTTCGACGAACGCGCACATGCTGAGGCAGTCGCGACAAGCATTGGCTCGAAACACGACGTTCAAATATGCGATCTCGATTTCATGCGCAACTCGGCGGGGCCGATTCTCTCGCGGACGGGCGATCTGCTCGGAGATCCCTCGCTGATACCGACAACACTGCTGTCGGCCGGTGCCGCGAGGCATGTGAAAGTTGCGCTGAGCGGCGACGGCGGGGATGAGCTTTTCGCAGGCTATGACCCGTTCAAGGCCCTCTCGCGCGCAAGGCTTTATCAAAAGGTCGTGCCGCGAGTGATCCATTCGGCGATCCGCAGCCTAGCGGCGTTCATGCCGATGGTGGACAGCAACATGAGTCTGGATTTCAAGGTGCGACGCACCTTGCGCGGCCTGTCGTTCGAGCCACGCTACTGGAACCCGGTCTGGCTCGCACCGCTTGGGCCGGATGAAATCGCTGCCGGATTTGAGGTCAAGTTCGACACAGAGGAAATCTACAGCGAGGCGATCGCCCTTTGGGATTCGTCCGGCAGCAACGACGTGGACCGCACGCTCGAGTTCTTCACGTGCATCTACCTTCCGGACAACATACTGGTTAAGTCCGACCGCGCGGGAATGATGAATTCCCTCGAAATTCGGGCACCGTTTCTCAGCCTCGACCTCGTCGAGTTCGTCAGGCGCCTGCCGGCAAGTGTCAAATACCGGAACGGCACCACGAAATGGATCCTGAAGGAGGCCGTGCGCTCGCTTTTGCCGCCTTCCATCGTCGATCGCCGCAAAAAGGGGTTCGGGATTCCGGTGGCCCAGTGGCTTCGCGACATGGATGGACAGCCTTCAATCAGTATTGAAGGCCTTCGGGAAGCAACGTTCGACGCTTGGGATGCCGCTCATCGTGCCCGGCGAGAGGATCAGCGCGGCGCATTGTGGTGCCGCAAGGTCCTCGATCATCACGTCGCCGGAGAGAATGCGAACCTCGCGCAGGCAAACTGCCTCTGCAGCGACCTGATCAGCACTAAATCATCCGGACGCCCGGCGGCGATCTCCTCGGCCGACACCGCATCGATCAACCTCACCGGTAACGAAACCGCCCAGCGGATCATCGGCAACAACCGCGCCAACGTCATCATCGGCGGCGACGGCAACGACGTCATCAACGCCGGATGTGGAGCGGCGTGCAAATTCTGCGACCCGTTTGACACAGGTCTATCCGCTCTGTTCGACTGCAGCCATGGCAGAACCTCATAACGGCGAAGAAATAGACTTTCGCAGCACGGCGACCTATGAACGTCGCAATGGTAACGCGTCGTGAATTTCTTGCCGGATCAGCCCTATTGGTGGCGCATCGAGATGAAGCTCGCGCCGCGACCGTAACACCGTTCTCCTCCGCCACCGAGATCGCTGCCGCAATCTCTACAGGCGCAACCACCTCGCGGACTGTCTGCGAAGCATATCTCGATCGAATGATGGCAAAGAATTGGCTGATAGGCGCCATCGTGACGGTGCGCTCTGCTCAGGCCATTCTTGCCGAAGCGGATGCTTCGGATCAGAGGTGGGCCGCTGATGCGCCCCTTAGTCCGCTCGACGGCGTTCCCTTTACGCTGAAGTCGCAGTTCGCCACGCTCGGCGTGCGCACGACAAACGGCGGTTATGGCGTAGATTTCGCATCGCCGCTCACCGATGGCGATATTGCTAAGCGCCTGAAGGATGCCGGGCTGATCCTGATGGGCAAGACGAACGGGCCCGGCGAGGCGTACCGCACGAAGACGCCAGCCTTCGGCGAGACAACGAATCCATTCAATACGGCTTATGCGGTAGGGGGCTCATCAGGCGGGTCTGCCGCGGCCGTGGCAGCGGGCCTGACCGGCTTTGACATAGGGAGTGACAGCGCCGGCTCGATCCGCATTCCCGCCTCATTCTGCGGCGTCTACGGCTTCAAGCCGACCAACGGTGCCGTCTCCAACAACGGCGATTGGGGCATCTCTCCGCCGTCGCGGCCGCCTTTTCTTCACCTCAACTCTTGCAGCTACGGTCCCTTGACGCGGAGGATCGAGGATGTCGGTCCAATTATGGAGATCATCGCCGGTCGCACACCGTCCCGTCCTGCTATCCCAGATCTCACAGCGATCGGTGAGCCGGCACCGCAAGTGCATAAGCTGGTGAAGGTCGATCACATCGGCCCCTTCTGGAACCTTTCACCTGACGAGCAGGCGGCGCTTGATACGGCGTGCGCTGACCTGGCGACAGCGGGCATCACAATCGAGCACCGGCCGATCCCGTGGTTCGATGAAGCAATCTCGCTGAAAATCTACGGGGGCCTGTCTGACCCTTCTGTGCTGGCCGCAGCATATCCGATCAACGAAACGCCGTGGATGGCAAGCGGGCTGAACTACGCCAAGATCATGGCGGCCACCTCGCAGGCGCGCGTGCATGTCGTTTGGCTGCAACAGCAGATCGAGGCCCTGATGGGCGACGCCGACGGGCTGATTCTGGCGACAACCGCGCTTCCCCCGCCGACTGTCGGGCCAGCGAAACTAAATCCAATCCCGTTCATGGCTTTCACGTCGATCTTCTCGCTGACGGGACACCCGGCCATCTCGATGCCGCTCGGTGTCCGCGCAGCAACCGGCGTCCCCTTCGGGCTGCAGATCGTCGGGCGTCATTGGCGAGACTACGAACTGCTGCGGATCGCGGCGCAGGTCAATGCCCATTTGCCGGGGTTCACGGCGCCGGTGATTTGATGCCGGCTGATTACTCGGCGTCAGTCACTCGGCGTCAGCCTTTCAACATCTGAAGGACAAGCGCAGGCAGATCGTGACGACCTTACCGGACCCTGCTCCGGAAGCTTCGAGGTGTTTTGCTGGACGAAGTATGATCCACCTCTGTGAAATCCTCGGCTTCATGCCGATCGAAATGCTTTTTGAGGCTGCTCCTCATCTTTGGGGCCGGACGCCGGAGGAAGCCGAGGATCGTCTTGAACTGGCAAAACTTATGGTGGACTTGCCCCACGACACGACGCGCGATCTCCTCGCCCTGGTTAAGCGCATGGTCTCACACCAGAAGGCGGCCATCGTTCGGGTAGTGATCCGCTCCACCAGCGCCCGGAGCAGGTCCGCAGCTTCCGCCCGGTTCTCCTCGCGGTTCAGCGCCTGCGCAAGGTTCGCTACCTGATCGCGGTAGTGGGCAGCCAGGATTGGAATGACGATCTCATCGAAAGATGTTGTTCAGCATACTGGAAGGGCGAAGCTACTCAATCGCCCGGTTGGGAATTCCTCACCCCCTCCTGCGGTGCGGGCTTTCCTGCGCAGCACGGCGTGAACGCGGCGATAAGCCATAGGTTGGCAGTGTCCCGATGACCTCCTCGAGTCCGGCGGACGAGCTTCGCCTTATCGGGCTCGGGGAGGGGTAAACGGCCTACTCGACCCGGTGCCTCGTTCCTTCGACCGCCTCGGCGATGTTGGAGCGGACGACACCAATCGTCTCGCACACCGCCTTCATCGGGAACCGTCCTTCGGCCACGACAGCGGACCGCCAACATCTGTTTTTTTGAGCCCGCCGCCACTTCAAGGGCGTCCTTCAGGATCCTCGGCTTCCAGCGTCTTCTTGCCTAAGGCACGGGCGCTGCAACTCTGCGAACTTGGTTCTGCAGCGCCCGATACTCGACGCTGCTACGACCTCGCCCTCGGCTCGACGTTGCCGTCAGCGCTCCCTGCGCGGCCAGCTTGCGCCAGTGGAAGAGCTGGTTGGGCTGGACGCCGTGGCGACGCGCGACAAGGCTTACCGTCACGTCCGGCGCGTAGGTCTCCTCGACCATCGTCCGCCAAGCGGGATCCGGGTTTATTCGCTGCGCTCCCCAAGCCGCCGTCCGGGTCTCGGCCATCCGGTGACGATCCCTCGCGCAAGATAAGACGGACAGCCGCCTGGCGGCTGACTTTTCTTTCCTTTTTAGTTTCGGGGCCTGCGGTCCCCTGCCGTCAAGGCCAAGCCCTGCGGGCGTGAAATCACCGGCCGTGTCGTCGCTGCGCTCCAGCCCGCACCAACCCGTTCGATTTCCGGCCTTGACTGCATTCCTCCCGCTCATCGGCGCGGGCCTAGTTCGGTTGCATGCGCAACCGCTTTTAAAACTAGGAGGAAGAACCAATGAAAACAGACCTTTAGAGACAGATCACCGAGAAGATCGTTGCGGAGCTGGAGCAGGGCGTGCGGCCTTGGATCAAGCCATGGAGCGCGGAGCACGCGCGGACGGATCACCAGGCCGCTGCGCTCAAACGGCATGCCGTATCAGCGGGATCAATGTTCTGATGCTGTGGGGCGAAGCCGTGGCGAAAGGCTATGCCGCGCCGATCTGGATGACCTTCAAACAGGCGCTGGAGCTTGGCGCGAATGTCCGCAAGGGCGAGCAGGCGGCTTGTCGTCTATGCCACCGCATCCGCCGGACCGAACGGACGAAGGCACCGGCGAGGAGGCCGAGCGGGAGATTCCGTTCCTCAAAGGCTATACGGTTTTCAACGTCGAGCAGATCGAAGGATTGCCCGCGCATGAGAACCGTTCACATCATCGACTGCCACTACCCGGAAGACTACTTCGCTGACAGGGCGGACGGACCTATCGCACAGCAGTTGCTAAAGACTTTCAACATTCGTGCGGACCTCCGTATGGCGCTAGACCGAGAGCATTTTCGTAAGGCTGTAGTCCGAGCGACGAAAGCGAATTGCGACGTGCTTCACATCGCTGGGCACGGCGATGACAACGGGATCGCTTTATGCATCGATCCGAGCAGTGGCCAAGAGGGCCTTCTTTGGGCTGACTTCGTAGCGATGTTCCAAGGCTCTTATCCAGCGCCGCAGATCCTTGTGATGTCCGCGTGCCGCGGCGCATCGTCCGCGTTGGGACGTGCATTTTTAAGAGCCGCCACAAGCGCCCCACGATGATTATTGGTTCGACTATGAGGCCTTCTGTCCCGCGATGACGTCGCAGCGTGGGCTTTGCTCTATCGGCGCCTGAAGCGCAAGGGCATGGATATCGATGCCACGCAGAAGGTTCTTGAGGACATATGCGCTGTCGTGCCGAAAACTTCCGCTATCTTCGCTGGGATGACGAGCGGGAGCGCTACCTTCGATACCCTGGTATCCGAGCCCACTTCGACGTTGTGGAGCGCGAGTAGTTCTCCACGTGTCTCGCAGTCAGTTCATCCATGCGAGACGAGCTAAGCCGAGACGTTCCTGCTCAATCTGAAACCGGGCGCGCCGTGATTGGGCGGGGGCGCGTGAAGGGCGGTGGACTGCGTGTGCACGCGGATGCTGTGACGTTCAGTAGCCACGCGCGGCCATTTTTGCGTAACGCGAACATTGATCCGAAAGGCAGGATTTCAGGCGTATTTTGTTGAAGAACGCGAGCTAGGCGACGATCGACAGGCGATGCGGCATGTCGGCGAGCGGGAACCCGCTCCCGATCAGGCGAGTGCGAGGCCCGGCATCGGGATCATCTTGGCCATCTTACGCAGGTTCTGGGCTGCGGCGGCGAGGTGGAACTCATCTTTCGCTCCGTTGGGACCGCGCAGGCGCAAGCGGTCCAGCTTCAGGATGCGCTTCAGGTGAGCGAAGAGCATCTCGACCTTCTTCCGTTGGCGGCGTGATACGAGATACGCGTCGGTGGTGGCGATATCGCGGGCCATATCGCGAGCGGCTTCGTGGATGGAGCGGGTGACCTTGCGGGCGGGCATGTGGGGTGTGCATCGCTGCCGGTGGATGCAGCCCTGGCAGTCCTGCTGACGGGCGCGATATCGGATAGAAGCCGTCCTTATCGATGCCGGTCCGCGGCTTGCTGAAGTTGCGATTGGACCGGCGCAGCCGATTGCCGCCTGGGCAGAGGTAACTGTCATCCTCAGGATTGTAGATGAAGTCGGCGCGCTCGAAGCTGCCATCGTCGCGGGCGGACTTGTCGAACACCGGGATGTGCGGCTCGATGCTCTTTTCGTCGACCAGCCAGGCCAGGTTCGCCGCGGAGCCATAGGCGGCGTCCGCAACGAGCCGCTGGGGCCGGATGTGGAAGCGCTCCTGCGTTCGCTCGATCATTCTGCGCTGAGCGGTCACTTCGGCCTGCCGCACCGAGGTCGTCGCCTCGACATCGACGATCACCGCGTGATCGAGGTCGATCAGATAGTTGGTGCTGTAGGCATAAAAGGCCGCCTCGCGCGTCGCTGCGGTCCAGCGTGACGCGGGGTCGGTGAGTGCGATCCGCTTGGGCGTGACTGGCGTCGCGCCACCGAACGCAGCATCATCGAGCACATCGAGATACTCACGCACGGCGCGTCCGGCCGCCTCAGGCGGCAGACCTTCCTCGCCCGGTACGGAGCGCTGCCGATGGACATCGGCGCGGATGAGACTGGCGTCGACCGCAAAGCCTTCGCCGCCGACCAGCCCCTCGGCCATGCAGCGCTCAACGGTCATCTCGAACAGCTGCCGCAGCAGGTCGCTGTCGCGGAAGCGGCCGTGCCGGTTCTTCGAGAAGGTGGAGTGATCGGGCACCGCGCCTTCGAGACCGAGCCGGCAGAACCAGCGATAGGCCAGGTTGAGGTGCACCTCCTCGCACAGCCGCCGCTCTGAGCGGATGCCCATGCAATAGCCGATGATCAGCATCCGGATCATCAACTCTGGATCGATCGAGGGGCGCCCCGTGTCGCTGTAATAGGGCCGCAGATGCTCGCGGATGCCACCCAGATCGACGAACCGGTCGATCGAGCGCAACAAGTGATCCGCCGGCACGTGGTCCTCGATGCTGAAGCTGTAAAACAGCGCCTCCTGCATCACCGTTCGCTCGCCCATCATCAGAAAACTCCCGACAACGAGACCACTGAATCAGGGGCCGCGCCGCACTTCAAGGGGAGTTTTTCAACAGAATAAGGCGCATTGGGGTCATTTCGCAATGCGAACGGTGGAGGTCACCGACGGATCAGAGTGAACCCTATCCAACGATAGACTAGACGTCCTCAGATCGACGCGCCAGCCGAACACCAGCGCCGCCACCGTTCTCCGGAATGAATTCGATCCCGGCCGCTTCGAAGACCGTACGAATTGCAGCGATGGTTGAATTCTTTAACTGCTCGCCTCTTTCTAACCGCGCGATGGTATCGGGAGATACGTTTGCGTTCAGGGCTAGCTCTCGAGTTCCCCAGCCCAATGCGACACGTGCCATTTTGCATTGAACTGCATTCATTTCGTAACCGTGATACGATTTTTGTTGATCCATCGCCGCATCTTCAATATCGTACCACTGATACGATTTTTGCTTGAACGCGGCTGCTGTCGGTGTGCAACCACCCTCAGCAGCCTGACCACAACGCAAGCTTCTGAGGAGCTCGGATCATGGCTGATTCCGACAATAGCATGACTCTGCCTTTCGTCACCCGCAGGCGAGTGCTTGCGGGAACAGTAATGGCTACCACCGCGTGGACGGTTGAAGGTAACGCGTTCGCTGGTGACGCCGGAAGGACAAATGTGTCTTCTGATCCTGCGCTGGCGCTTTGGCGGGAATGGCAGACAGCCCACAAGCTGACCGAGCAACTTTGCCGCATGCAGCAGCGCCTGGAGACGAGGCTTCTCGAGAGCGTCGGCTTTCCCTGTGCGACCGTCCACCTGCCCGCGGGTGAGGACGTTATGGTGCACTCGATCGCGGCGCTCAATGAAGTGCTCGCCAAAGGGCCGGAAATGGCGGCTCTCCGCGAGAGGGCCGAGTTTGATTTCGCAGCACACCAGTCACGCTGGGATGCGGCTGCCGAGGAGATCGGCTACACCGCTGCGCTCAGAGCTGAGCGCGAGGCTGGCGACCGGGCCGAGGATCTTTTGGAAATGTTCTCAACGACCTCCGCCACAACTCTGGCCGGTGTGGCGGGCAAGCTCGATGCCGTGTTGCGGGAGGGCGAGGCCTGGGAGGAATGTTCCGAGTTCCCCTGGCCGCAAATCCGCTCGGCGCTCAGCGATCTCGTGTGTATTGCCCGGCAGACGATCCCGGAACAGTTCTTTCACGGCGAACGGCGTCACAAGCTCCGAAGGCGGCGTGCTGGCTGCTGCTCTCGCGCCTAAAGATGCAGATGGAGACGAGAAGCCGACTTCCGGCTTCAGCCGAGAAGCCCTCAAAAACCGCGGGAGTTTTTTGTTTGTGACGCATCGCACCCGAGGCCCCGAGCGGATCCTCGCGGCGCCTGCGATTTCCCTTGCCAGGTCAGGATTCCCTCAGACCGGGATCCGGCTATGCAGCTTGATGTCCTTCAGCACCAGATTGGTGCGGACATGCGCGATGCCGGGCAGCCGGAACAGGAAGTCTTCGAGGAAGATGTTGTAGGCGTCCTTGTCCCGGCAAACGACGCGCAAATGATAATCGGCCTCGCCGGTCGTTGCGAAGCATTCCAACACTTCGGGCCGCTCGACGACGCGCGCGATGAAGGTCGCGACATGCGCGGTTTCATGGCGGGTCAGCGTCACGTGGACGATGGCGCTGAATTTCAGGCCCGCATTCTCGGCATCGACGATGGCCGGATAGCCGGCGATCACCCCGGCGTCTTCCAGCGCCTTGACCCGCCGCCAGCAGGCGGAAGCCGACATGCCGGCGCGGTCGGCAAGCTCCTGGTTTGAAATGCGCGCATCGGTTTGAAGCAGCTGCAGAAGCTTCCGGTCGGTTTCGGTCAGTTCCAAGCCGCGCACTCCGATTCGAATGAATTTGCCAATTCTTGAACTGTATTTCGGTCAATATTATCAAGCAAGCGTGCCATGTGCGGGGAATTTGAAGAAACTATCCAGCGATTTGCGGTATAATTCGCGGAATGGCTTTTCATGCGAGGACGCGCACATGGATTACGCTACCCGGCATGCACCCGCCTCCTCTTACCGACTGGACGACCGCTACCTGAAAACCGAAGGCCGCGTGTTCATGACCGGCACGCAGGCGCTGGTGCGGATCGTGCTCGACCAGGCGCGCCGTGACCGCGCGGCTGGCCTCGACACCGCCGGCTTCGTTTCCGGCTATCGCGGCTCGCCGCTTGGCGGCGTCGACCTCGAACTCTGGCGCGCCAAGAAGCTGATCGCCGAAAACCGCATCGAATTCCTGCCGGCGGTGAACGAGGACCTGGCCGCGACGGCGGTGCTCGGCTCGCAGCAGGTCGAGACCAATCCCGACCGCACCGTGCAAGGGGTTTTCGGCCTCTGGTACGGCAAGGGTCCCGGCGTCGACCGCGCCGGCGACGCGCTGAAGCACGGCAACGCCTACGGTTCCTCGCCGCATGGCGGCGTGCTGGTCGTCGCCGGCGACGACCATGGCTGCGTGTCCTCGTCGATGCCGCACCAGTCGGACGTCGCCTTCATGGCCTGGTTCATGCCGACGCTTAATCCCGCCTCGGTTGCCGAATATCTGGCCTTCGGCGAATACGGCTACGCGCTGTCGCGCTTCTCCGGGATGTGGGTCGGTTTCAAGGCGATTTCCGAGACGGTGGAATCCGCCGCTTCCGTCGAAATCCTGCCGCCACGCGTCTTCAACGAGCCCGATTTCACCGCTCCCCCGGCGGCCTGCATTATCGCTGGCCCGATCTGCCCGGCCCGCAGATCGAGGAGCGCATGGAAGCGAAGAAACACGCCGTGTTCGCCTTCGCCGAAGCCAATCCGATCGACCGCCATATCTATATCGTTCCGCACGCCACGTACGGCATCGTGACGACAGGCAAGGCGCATCTCGACCTGATGGAGGCGCTGCGGCTGCTGGGCCTGGGCGAGGCCGAATGCCGCCGGCTCGGCATCGACATCTACAAGGTCGGCATGGTCTGGCCGCTGGCCCGCCGCGACGCGCTCGACTTCGTCAAGGAGAAGCACGAGGTCCTGGTCGTCGAGGAAAAGCGCGGCATCATCGAAAGCCAGTTCAAGGAATATTTCTACGACTACCCGGGCCACAAGCCGCGCGCCATGGTCGGCAAGCGCGACGAGGCGGGCGAACGGCTGATCCCATGGACCGGCGAGCTGTCGCCGCGGCTGCTGGCGCCGATTGTGGCGAAGCGGCTCGACGCGATGTTTCCGGGCTTGGGGCTGACGCGAGAAGGCGGCCGCGCTTTCCCCGGATGCCGGCCGGCTGATCCAGGTCCCGGGGGCTGCGCGCACGCCCTATTTCTGCTCCGGCTGCCCGCACAATTCCTCGACCAAGGTGCCGGAAGGATCGAAGGCGCTGGCCGGCATCGGCTGCCATTTCATGGCGAGCTGGATGGACCGCGAGACGAGTTCGCTGATCCAGATGGGCGGCGAGGGGGTCAACTGGGCGGCATCGTCGAAGTTTACCGGCAACGGCCACATCTTCCAGAACCTCGGCGAAGGCACCTACTATCACTCCGGCTCGATGGCGATCCGCCAGGCGATCGCGGCGAAAGCCAACATCACCTACAAGGTCCTCTACAACGATGCGGTCGCGATGACCGGCGGACAGCCGGTCGACGGACCGCTCAGCGTCCACGCCATCGCACACGCGGTGCGCGCCGAAGGCGTCGAGCGGATCGCGCTGATCTCGGACGAGCCGGAAAAGTTCCATGCGGCCGATTTCCCGCAAGGCGTTACCATCCACCATCGCCGCGACCTTGATCCGGTGCAGCGCGAACTGCGCGAGGTCAAGGGCGTTTCGGTGCTGATCTACGAGCAGGCCTGCGCCACCGAGAAGCGGCGCCGGCGCAAGCGGGGTACGCTGGAGGATCCGAAGCGCTTCGCCTTCATCAACGACCTCGTCTGCGAAGGCTGCGGCGACTGCTCGGTGGAATCGAACTGCCTGAGCGTCGAGCCGAAGGAGACGCCGTTCGGGCGCAAGCGCAAGATCAATCTGTCGAGCTGCAACAAGGACTTTTCCTGCCTGAACGGTTTCTGCCCGAGCTTCGTCACGGTCGAAGGCGCAACGCGCCGGAAAAAGGCGGTTGGCGGCAGCGACTTGGTCGATCGCGCCAAGGAACTGCCAAATCCGGCATTGCCTTCGCTCGAAAAGCCCTACGATCTTCTGGTCACCGGCGTCGGCGGCACCGGCGTCATCACCGTCGGCGCAATCATCACCATGGCCGCGCACCTCGAGGGCAAGGGTGCGTCGGTGCTGGATTTCACCGGTTTCGCGCAGAAATTCGGGCCGGTGCTGAGCTTCATCCGGCTCGGCCGCAAGCCGGAAGAGATCAACCAGGTCCGCATCGACCACGGCGCGGCCGACGCGCTGATCGGCTGCGACCTCGTCGTGTCGTCGTCGCCAAAGGCGTCGACCGCCTATCGCGCAGGGAATGCGCGCGGTCGTCAACGCCGCCGAAATGCCGACCGGCGATATCGTGCGCTTCCGCGATGCCGACCTTTCGGCGCAGGCCAGGCTGAAGGCGATCTCCAGGGTGCTCGGCGAAGACAATGTGGAAAGCTTCAACGCCAACGCTCTGGCCGACAGGTTGTTCGGCGACACCGTCTTCGCCAACATGGTAATGCTGGGCTATGCCTGGCAAAAAGGACTGGTGCCGGTGTCGTTCGAGGCGCTGATGCGCGCGATCGAACTCAACGGCGTCGAAGTCGAGAAGAACAGGGAAGCTTTCGCTGCCGGCCGCCTGGCGAGCGCGGACCACGCATTTGCCGAACCTGCAACCGAGCAGAACGTCGCCGAGACGCTGGACGAGGTGATCGCGCGTCGCGAGGCTTTCCTGCGCGACTATCAGAACCAGGCGTGGGCGGACTCGCTACCGTGTCTGCGATCGATCGCGTGCGGGACGCCGAACGACCGTTCGGCTCGGAGGTGCTGACCGACGCTGTCGCCCGCTCGCTGTTCAAGCTGATGTCCTACAAGGACGAATACGAGGTGGCGCGGCTGCATATGGAGACCGGCTTCCTCGACGAACTGCGGGAGAACTTCGAAGGCGATTTCAAGGTGAATTATCACCTCGCGCCGCCGCTGCTACCGCTCGGCAAGGATGCGCGCGGCAGGCCGCGCAAGAAACAGTTCGGCCAGTGGATGCAGGTACCGTTCCGGCGTACTGGCGCGGCTGAAAGGGCTGCGCGGCACCGCGTTCGATGTCTTCGGCTATACCGCCGAGCGGCGGATGGAGCGCGCGCTGATCGGCTGGTACGAAGGTCTGATCGAGACGATGCTTGCAAGGCTCGGCGCCGAAAAGCCGGAGGCGCTTGTCGCTCTCGCCAAGGCGCCGATGGAGATCCGCGGTTACGGTCCGGTCAAGGAGGAGGCGGTGAAAAAGGTGAAGGCGAATGTCGCGCAAATGCTGGCGCAACAGCCCGAACCGGCTTATCAAACGGCGGCCTGAATTCTCCGGAAGACCATTCGATGTTCGAGACGCTGCAATCCGCCCAGCCCGACAAGATTCTTGCCTTGATCGGCATGTATCGCGACGACCCGCGCCCTGGCAAAATCGATCTCGGCGTCGGCGTTTACAAGGACGAAGCCGGCAAGACCGCCATCATGCATGCAGTGCGGGAGGCCGAGCAACGGCTTTATCGCGCGCAGGATACCAAGAGCTATCTCGGCCTTGCCGGCGATGTCGCCTTTAACGCGGCGATGATCAAGCTGGTCTTCGGGGCGAATGCCGACACCAAGCGCATCCGCGCGTGCCAGGCGCCCGGCGGCTCCGGTGCGCTGCGGATCCTGGCGGAATTGCTGGCGCAGGCGCGTCCGGGTGCAACACTCTGGCTTTCCGACCCGACCTGGCCGAACCATGTGCCGCTGATGCGCGCGGCCGGGCTGGCAACGCGGGACTATCCCTATTTTGATCCCGCGACCGGTGCCGTTCGCTTCGACGCGATGATGGAGGCGCTCGCGACGGCCAAGGCCGGCGACATCATCCTTCTGCATGGCTGTTGCCACAATCCGACCGGCGCCAATCTGGACAGGGAGCAATGGACGGCGCTGGCCGATCTGATAGTCGAGCGCGGCCTGTTCCCGTTTGTCGACATCGCCTATCAGGGTTTCGGTGATGGGCTCGAAGAGGACGCCGAAGGGCTGCGCATTCTTGCCGCCAAGGTGCCGGAAATGGCGGCCTCCGCAAGCTGCTCGAAGAACTTCTCCGTCTACCGCGATCGTGTCGGTGCGGCCATGCTGATGGGGCGGACCGAAACGGAGGCGAATACCGCGGCCGGGCAATTGCAGTCGGTGGCGCGCGGCATGTATTCGATGCCGCCGGATCACGGCGCCGCCGCCGTGCGTATCGTTCTCGAGGATGACGACCTGCGATCCAGCTGGCGGGCCGAACTCGAAGCGATGCGCCGACGCATGGTAACGCTGCGCGAAGAGCTTGCGGATGCGCTGAGGCGGCAGTCGAACTCCGACCGCTACGATTTCCTGGCGCGACATCGGGGTATGTTCTCGCGTCTCGGCATCAGCCCGGACGCGGTCGAGCGGCTGCGCACCGAACATGGCGTCTATGTCGTCGGCGACAGCCGCATCAATGTCGCGGGATTGCCGGGCGATCGGCTGGACGCGCTTGCCAAGGCGATTGTTTCGGTCGCGGGGTGAAGTAGGCAAAAGCGAGAGGCTGTCATGACGCTGGTACCGGCAAAGGACTACCGGCCAATCCCGCTGCCCGACTACAAGGAAATTCCCGTCGAGCAGATGCGGGCTAACGCCAAAGCGTTTTATGAGGAGATTCGGAGGCGGCACACAGTCCGCGATTTCGCTGCTCGGCCGGTCCCACGCGACATAATCGAAACCTGCCTGCTCGCCGCCGGAACCGCGCCCAACGGAGCGAACCATCAGCCGTGGCATTTTTCGGTGATCGGCGATCCGGACCTGAAGAAGAAAATCCGCGCGGCCGCGGAGGAGGAAGAACGTGCCTTCTACGCGGGGAAGGCCGGCGAAGAATGGCTGGCCGCATTGGCTCCGCTGGGCACCGGCGACAGCAAGCCATTCCTGGAGGACGCGCCCTGGCTCATCTGCATTTTCGGAGAACGCAAGAGCCGCTCAGCCGACGGTGTATTGCGGAAGAACTATTACGTGCCGGAATCCGTGAGCATCGCCACTGGCTTCCTGATTGCCGCGCTGCATCGGGCAGGGCTTGCCACCCTCACGCACACACCAAATCCGATGGGCTTCCTGAACGAACTCTGCGGTCGCCCGCCACACGACAAGCCATACATTCTGCTCGTTGTCGACTATCCCAAGGAAGGCGCAACGATCCCGGCCCATGCGATCGAAAAGCGGCCGCTGGAGGAGATTGCTACCTTCCTGTTAGCGTTCGGAGGCCGCACCTCGGAGTTGGGAGCGCGGCCTCGGCGATGAACAAGGACAAGGGAAATGCTGCTGGCCGCCGATATGATGGCGACCGGCAGAACTTCGATCATGTTCTGGTGATGGACACACCACCGTCGGCAAGCAGGGCGGCGCCTGTCGTGAAGCTCGATGCGTCCGAGGCGAGATAAAGTGCCGACCGTGCTATCTCCTCCGGCCGCGCGACGCGCTTCAGCGCGTGCAAGCCCTCGACGAAGGCCAATTCTTCCGGCGTCTTGAAAGTGGCCGCCGGCGTGTCGGTGCCGCCAGGCAGCAACGCATTCACCCGGATCCCTTTCGGGCCATATTCGACGGCGAGAACCTGGGTAAGGCCGATCAAGCCTGCCTTGCTTGCGGCATAGGCGGTCATGCCGGGCATGCCGACGGTGTGCCCGACGAAAGTGCAGGTGAAGATCAGCGATCCGCCGCCGCGTTCGATCATCGCCGGTATCTGATATTTGGCGCCGAGACAGGCGCTGGTCAGATTGGTGTCCAGCGTCTCATGCCAGCCTTCGAGCGACAGGTGGGACACCGGCGCCATCTCGCCGACGATGCCGGCATTGTTAAAGGCGATGTCCAGTCCGCCGAATTCCGCCACCGCCAGATCGACCAGGGCTTTCGCATAAGCCTCATCCTGGACATTTCCGGCCAGCGCCACGGCCTCGCCGCCCTGCTCGATGATTTCGGCGACCAGCGTGTCGAGTTCGGCTCTTGCGCCGCGCGGCGACGACCACCTTTGCGCCTTGTTCCGCGAACAATCCGGCGGTCGAGCGGCCAATGCCGGAACTTGCCCCGGTGACGATGGCGACCTTCTCCGTGAGGGTGAACATTTTTCTTGTCCTTCCCGTTTCGCGCCGGCCCATGCCTGGCTTCCGGGAGATGTTGTTCCCAATTTGGACGGAGGCAGCCACCCGAAACGTGCCTGTTCACCGGCCGTAGTGGCCACGAAAGGACACAGCGAGATCGCAAAGGTGAGTCGGCTAATGCTCACCTGGAATTTCCGATTTTTCTATTTCATTTAGGCAAGCCATTGCCGGGAGCCGGATACGTCATAGAATTCGCCGGAGGAGTTGGGGAGACGTCATGCGCACCCAGGTCGCGATAATCGGCTCTGGTCCGTCCGGGTTGCTGCTTGGCCAGCTGCTTTCCCGGGCCGGCATAGAAAACGTCATCCTGGATCGCGCGAGCAAGGATCATATCCTCGGAAGAGTGCGTGCCGGCGTGCTCGAGGAAGGAACGGTCGGGATGATGGACGCGTGCGGCGCCGCGACGCGTCTGCATGCCGAAGGACTGCAGCACGATGGCTTTTCGCTCGCCTTCGACGGAGAGAAGCATCGCATCGACCTTTTCGGCCTCACGGGCGGCAAGCGGGTCACGATCTATGGTCAGACGGAACTCACCCGCGATCTGATGGACCAGCGCGAGCACGACGGCTCCACAACCGTCTATGAAGTCCAGGATGTCGAACCGCACGGCTTCGACGGGGCAAAAGCCGTTCGTCACCTATCGCCGCGATGGCGTCGTGCAGCGGATCGATTGCGACTTCATCGCCGGTTGCGACGGTTCCCACGGGGTCAGCCGGAAGGCCGTGCCCGAGGCGGCTATCGCTACTTTCGAACGCGTCTATCCGTTCGGCTGGCTTGGCATTCTGGCCGAGGTGCCGCCGCTCGACCGCGAACTCGTATACGCGCACCACCACCGCGGCTTCGCGCTCTGCTCGATGCGGTCGGCGATCCGCAGCCGCTATTACATCCAATGTCCGTTTGACGAGAAGCTGGAGGACTGGCCGGACGATCGCTTCTGGGACGAGTTGCGAAGACGCCTTCCACGGCAGGATGCGGCGCGCGTCACCACCGGACCGGCATTCGAGAAATCGATCGCCCCACTACGCTCTTTCGTGGCCGAGCCGATGCGCTTCGGCAGGCTTTTTCTGGTTGGCGACGCCGCCCACATCGTGCCGCCAACCGGGGCGAAGGGACTGAATCTCGCTGCCAGCGATGTCCATTACCTGTTTTCGGGTCTGCAGGAATTCTATGCGGAAAAATCCTCTGCTGGTATCGACGCGTATTCGTCGAGGGCGCTGGCGCGAGTCTGGAAAGCCGTTCGCTTCTCCTGGTCGATGACCATGATGCTGCACGATTTTCCTGAAAACGGGGCGTTCGGCCGGCGAATGCAGGAGGCCGAGCTGACCTATCTCGTCCAGTCGCGAGCGGCATCGACTGCGCTTGCCGAAAATTATGTCGGGCTGCCGTTCTAAGCATCTTATTGGACGATGAAGAAATCCTCGATCGAGCGCGCTGCCTGGAGAAGATGCGGCAGGATTTCACGTTCCATCTCGGCGGCCGTGAAACGCGACGACTGGGTCGAGACGTTGATGGCGGCGACGATCCTGCGCGAGCTGTCGCGGATAGGCACGGCAATCGAGCGCAGTCCGATCTCGAGCTCCTCGTCGACGATGGCGAAACCGGCTTGCGCGATTCTGGTGATTTCCGCGGCGAGCTTCTTGCGGTCCGTAATGCTCTTCTCGGTGTTGCGCTCGATCCTCGCGGTTGCGAGGAACTCATCGAGCTGCGGCGGCGGCAAGATCCGAAAGCAGCACACGCCCCATCGACGTGCACCAGGCAGGCAGCCTGGTGCCGACATGCAGCGCGACGCTCAAGATATGGCGGCCGGGAACACGCGCGACATAAACCACGTCCTCTCCCGACAAGACGGCGGCGGAACAGGATTTATTGAACCGCATCGCCACCTCCCGCAGGAACGGCTCGGCGTATGACCAGAGCGAGGCGCCCTGCAGCCAGATCCGGGCGACGGAAAGCAGGCGCGGCGACAGGGTGAAACGCCGGCCAGTCTGGATCGCATAGTCCGCGGCGACCAGCGTCAGCAGGAAACGCCGCGCGCCGGCGCGGGTGAGGCCTGCCTTGTCGGCCATCTCGGTCAGCGTCAGCCCGCCCGGATGGGCTGCCAGTATCTCCATGACAGCCAGTCCGCGCTCGAGCGAACCGACATGGTCACGCGATAAAAGCGTTTCGGTCATTTCGGCCTCGAATCGATATGGTGCTAACCGGCGGCGGCGGAACCTTGACATCCGCTAGTCCTCGTTCAGAAATATCCATAGAAAACAACGTTCGCAATACGAACTTTGCGAAGTTCCGAGGAAGCGAAATGGCGAAATTCCTGCCGTTGCAACAGGCCGTCGCGGAAAACCTTCACAGTGGCGATACGGTCGCCTTCGAAGGGTTCACCCATCTCATTCCGACGGCTGCTGCGCATGAGGCGATCCGCCAGGGATTTCGCGACCTGACGCTGATCCGCATGACGCCCGATCTCGTCTACGACCAGATGATCGGCATGGGCATGGCGAAGAAGATCGTCTTTTCTTATGTCGGCAATCCGGGCGTCGGGCTTCTGCGGCGCGCCCGCGATGCGATCGAAAACGGCTTTCCGCATCCGCTGGAGATCGAGGAGCATTCCCATGCCGCGATGGCGAATGCTTATGAGGCGGGCGCCGCGGGGCTGCCTTGCGCGGTGTTCCGCGGCTATCGCGGTGCGGAACTCGCCAAGGTCAATCCCAATATCAAGTCTGTCACCTGCCCGTTCACCGGCGAGGTTCTGGCCGCCGTACCTTCGGTTCGGCCCGACGTGACCTTCATCCATGCGCAGAAGGCCAACCGGAAAGGCGATGTGCTGGTGGAAGGCATCATCGGCATCCAGAAGGAAGCGGTGCTTGCCGCGAAACGCGCGGTGGTCACCGTCGAGGAGGTGGTCGACGATTTCGACGGCCTGCATCCCAATCTCACCGTCCTGCCGAACTGGACCATCACCGCGATCTCGGTGGTGCCGGGCGGCTCGCATCCGTCCTACACGCACGGTTATTATGTCCGCGACAACGCCGCCTACCTGGAGTGGGACGAGATCGCCGCCGACCGCCAGCGGTTCCGCGACTGGATGCAGAAGAATGTCATCGAGGCGTCGCCGGAAGTTTTTGCGGAGCGCGTTGCCGGCCTGAGGAGCGCGGCATGAACCGCTTCACCCCCAACGAGATGATGACGATCGCCGCCAGCCGTGCGCTGAAGAGCGAGGACGTATGTTTCGTCGGCATCGGCGCGCCGTCGGCCGCCTGCAACGTCGCGCGGCTGACCCATGCGCCCGACATCACGCTGATCTACGAGAGCGGCACCATCGGCACTGCGCCCGACGTGCTGCCGTTGTCGATCGGCGATGGGGAGCTGTGCGACACCGCCGTCACCACCGTCTCGGTGCCCGAGATGTTCCGCTACTGGCTGCAGGGCGGTCGGGTCACGATCGGCTTCCTGGGTGCTGCCCAACTCGACAAGTTCGGCAACATCAACACCACGGTCATCGGCGACTACGCGCATCCGAAGACGCGGCTGCCGGGCGGCGGCGGTGCGCCGGAGATCGCCACTTCCTCCGGTGAAATCTACATCACGATGGCGCAGTCGAAGCGCGGCATGGTCGAGAAGATCGACTTCTTCACCTCCTTCGGCCACGGCGAAGGAGGCGACCACCGCAAGCGCCTCGGCATCGACACCAAGGGTCCGACGCTGCTGATCACCGATCTCGCGGTCTGGAAGCCGGATGCCGAGACCAAGGAATTCACCGTCGTGTCGCTGCATCCGGGCGTTACCCGCGAGCAGGTGCAGGAAACCTGCGGCTGGTCGGTGAAATTCGCCGATTCCGTCGAGGTGACACCGGCGCCGACCGAACTCGAACTGACAACCCTGCGCGATCTGAAGGCGCGCACCGAGGCCGCGCATAAAGGCGAGGCTGGCGCCGCCAGGAGAGGATCCAAAGATGGCTGAAGCCTTCATCTGCGATTATATCCGCACGCCGATCGGCCGTTTCGGCGGCATTCTGTCCACCGTGCGTCCCGACGATCTCGGCGCCGTGCCGCTCAAGGCACTGATGGAACGCAATGCGAAAGTGGATTGGGCGGCGGTCGACGATCTGATCTATGGCTGCGCCAACCAGGCCGGCGAGGACAACCGCAACGTTGCGCGCATGTCGCTGCTGCTGGCCGGCCTGCCCGAGCAAGTCCCTGGTTCGACCGTCAATCGCCTGTGCGGATCGGGCATGGATGCAATCACCATTGCTGCCCGCGCCATCAAGGCCGGCGAGGCGGAACTGATGATCGCCGGCGGCGTCGAATCGATGAGCCGCGCACCCTTCGTCATGCCCAAGGCCGACACGGCATTCTCGCGCAATGCAGAGATCTACGACACCACCATCGGCTGGCGTTTCGTCAATCCGCTGATGAAGAAGCAGTACGGCATCGATTCCATGCCGGAAACCGGCGAGAACGTCGCCGAGGAGTTTTCCGTCAGCCGCGCCGACCAGGATGCCTTTGCCGTGCGCAGCCAGGACAAGGCGGTCGCCGCTCAGGCCAGCGGCCGGCTTGGCAAGGAAATCACGCCGGTGACCATCCCGCAGCGCAAGGGCGATGCGATCGTTGTCGACAAGGACGAACATCCCCGCGCCGGCACCACGGTCGAGGCGCTGGCCAAGCTGCCGACGCCATTCCGGCAAGGCGGCACGGTGACGGCAGGCAATGCGTCCGGCGTCAACGACGGCGCGGCGGCGCTCATCGTCGCCTCTGAAGCTGCCGCGAAGAAACATGGCCTGACCCCGATCGCCCGTATCCTCGGCGGCGCGGTGGCGGGCGTTGCGCCGCGCATCATGGGCATCGGCCCGGCGCCGGCGACGAAAAAGCTGTGCGCGCGGCTCGGCATCCAGCCGGCGGCGTTCGACGTCATCGAACTCAACGAAGCTTTCGCCTCGCAAGGCATTGCCGTTTTGCGCGAACTCGGCATTGCCGAAGATGCGGCGCATGTTAATCCGAATGGCGGCGCCATCGCGCTCGGCCATCCGCTCGGCATGTCCGGCGCCCGCATCACCGGCACCGCGGCGCTGGAGTTGAGGGAGCGCGGCGGCAAGCTGGCGCTTGCGACCATGTGCATCGGCGTCGGGCAGGGCATCGCGATCGCGCTCGAGAGAGTGTGATCTGGTGCCTTGGAGGCTGACGGGCGCGATCAGCCATCGAGGCTGGCGTTGTCGCTATCGCCCCGAGTGCGCTCGATGTTGGCCCGAGAAGGTCCGGTCGCGATCGCGTGTCGCGGCGCCCGTCGCCATCAGCATTTGCGGCAGGATCAGCCATTCCAGCGTCCAGGCGGAGCCCGAGCGCTCCTGCTCGTGGATCAAGCGCCTGATGGATGCCCGAAAGCTGCACCGCGTTGAAGCGCGCCAGCGTCACCAGAAGTTCGGCGGCGACCGGATTCTGCTTGTGCGGCATCGCCGAGGAGCCGCCGCCGCCGCTCAGCTTGATCTCGTCGCCGGCCTGCGCCATCAGCGCGACATCCTGCCCGAATTTGCCGAGGCTGCCGGTCACCAGCGAAAGCCAGCTTGCGAGTTCGGCGATGCGGTCGCGCTGGCTGTGCCATTGCGGCGCGTCGCCGAGGCCGAGTTCTTCGGCGAGCGATTTCGCGCACCGCGGCGGCCTTGTCGCCGAGCTTCTCCAGCGTTCCCGCCGCGCCGCCGAACTGGATGACCAGAAGCGATGGCCGCAAGTGCCCCAGCCGCGACAGGTGGCGGACGCAGCGGAGCGCACCAGCTTTCGATCCGGTCGCCGGCGGTGATCGGGATCGCCGCCTGCATCCGCGTGCGGCCCATCATTTCCCTGGCGCCGAAGCGCGCCGAGAGATCGTCGAGACCGTCCACGATGCGGGTGATGCGTTGGTCGAGCAGCGATCGAACGCCGGCGTCAGGCGCAGCATCAGCGCGGTGTCGATGACGTCCTGGCTGGTCGCGCCGAAATGAAGATGTTTCGCATGCGGTTCGCCGACCGCGACGCGCAACTGGCGGACAAGTTCCGGCACGACGACGCCGTCGCGCGCCGTTCCTTCGCGAAGCCCGGCGATGTCCGGTTCGAAACCGGCCAGCTTCTCGCCGATCGCGCTCGCTGCCTCGGCAGGGACAAAGCCGTGTTTGGCTTCCGCCTTTGCGAGCGCGATTTCGAACGCCAGCATCGCCCGATTTCGGCATCCGCGCCGAGCATCGCCGCGGTCTCGTCGTCGCCGACGAGGCCGGAGAGGAACGGATGGTCGAAGGCTGAGGCGGCCATTCAGATATCGAAGAACACGGTTTCCCGCTCGCCCTGGAGGTGGATGTCGAAATTGTAGGTATCCCCGTCGCGCGGCGCGATCAGCGTCGGAACGCGCTCGCGATGCTCGATGCGCGCCAGCACCGGGTCCTCGGCATTGGCCTCTTCTTCGTCGCCAAAATACATGCGCGTGTGGAGGCCGATATTGATGCCGCGCGCGACGATCCAGACGTGACATGCGGCGCCATCAGACGGCCGTCTTTGAACGGCACGCGGCCCGGCTTGATCGTCTTGAACACGCATTCGCCGGTCGTCATGTCGGTCGCCTGCCGACCCCATCCGGTGAAATTCGGATCGGCGGTGCCGCGAAGCTCGGAGGGCGAGTTGTAGAGGCCATCGGCATCGGCCTGCCAGATCTCCACCAGCGCATCCTTGAGCGGTGTATCCGAGCCGTCGAGAACCCGCAGCTTTGATTTCGATGCGCTCGCCACGGGTCTTTTCGTTTATCAGCGTCGCGCCGAGGTCGGCTTCATAGACGCCGTGGATACCGGAGAAATTCGGCGTCAATCCGATATGGACGTAGGGTCCAGCCGTCTGCGAAGCGCTTTCCTTGAGCCGGTCGAGCGATTGCGCCATCAGTTGCCCTCCAGCCGGTTCTCGAACAGCGACGACCGCCGGCCCCGCAGCACGATGTCGAATTTGTAGGCGCGCGCATCCATCGGGATCGTCGCCTCCATGTCGAGCGCGGCAATCAGCTGCTCGACCGCGGCCCGGTCGGGGATCGTGCGCACGATCGGGCACTTCCAGATCAGCGGATCGCCCTCGAAATACATCTGCGTGATCAGCCGCTGCGCGAAGCCGTGGCCGAAAATCGAGAAATGGATATGGGCTGGCCGCCAGTCGTTCGGTCCGTTCGGCCAGGGGTAGGGGCCAGGCTTGATCGTGCGGAAACAGTAAGCCCCGTCCTCGCCGGTGATCGTGCGGCCGCAGCCGCCGAAATTCGGATCGAGCGCGGCGATATAACCTTCTCGTTTGTGCCGGTAGCGACCGCCGGCATTGGCCTGCCAGAATTCGAGCAGCGCGCCGGAAACACCCTTGCCGCGCTCGTCCAGCACGCGCCCATAGACGATGATGCGCTGGCCGATGGCGCTTTCGCCCGGCCTGGCGAAATTGTGGATCAGGTCATTGTCGAGTTCGCCGAGGATGTTGTGGCCGAACACCGGTCCGGTGATTTCCGACAACGTGTTGTCGAGCGACAGCAGCGCCTTTTGCGGCGAGCGAAGGACAGATGTCTTGTAAAGCGGCGTGAAGGCCGGCGGATGCCAGTCGCGGTCGCGCTGGAAGAATGCGCCGGTCTCCGGCTTGCGGTTTGAAAGCCCTGTCGGCGTCGGTCTTCATTTCTCCCTCTCGCCGTCCATTTCAGTCGAACACCTCCTTGGCGAGCTTGATCGCATGATTGGCGGCCGGAATCCCGGCGTAAATCGCCACATGCAGCATCGCCTCGCGAATGTCCTCCCGGGTCGCGCCGGTGTTGGCCGTGGCGCGAATATGCATGGCGACTTCCTCATCGTGACCGAGTGCCGCGAGCAGTGCAATCGTCACCATGGAGCGCTCGCGTTTCGTCCAGTTCGGTCGCGACCAGACATGGCCCCAAGCCGCCTCGGTGATCAATTGCTGGAACGGCTGGTCGAAGTCGGTCGCAGCAGCTTCCGCGCGGTCGACATGAGCATCGCCGAGCACCGCCCGGCGGGTCGTCATTCCTTGGCCATGCCGGTCAGCCTGTTTGACTTCGCGCATCCTGGGGGCTCCCGCTGGTTCTCGTCGACAAGTCAGCCGCTTTGCGGGCGAACCTTCCAACAAGGTGATATGATTTTTCTTCTCCGTAAATCTTTTCTTCCGTCAAAGCGGTGGCGTGTCGACGGCCCGCAACCGTAGCGAAGCCGGTTCAGTTGTCGGTGCGTTTTGGAATTTGCACGATCCGGGGGATCCGTGAGGTCAGCGGATGCGCGTCTGGAGGGACCTGCGCGGGTTTTTCAGGGCCGAGGTCCTGAACCGGAACGCTGAGAAACGTGCCGTCCCGGATGCTTTGGAACGTCTGTTCGACGATTGCCGAAGAACCGCCGCTGTGCATGCCGCTGAGGAACGCCAGCGTATAGGCAGCCTTGCCCGAAAAAGAGAACCTGCAATTCTCGAATGCGCAGCCGGCCAGCACCGGAGGGATGCCGCCGCCGTAGTCGAGCGTGCAACGATCGAATGTGCAGGCTTCGAAATGCTTGCCATCGAGCGAAAGGCTCTTATTGCGATAGACCTTGCCGCTATCTCTCACCAGCCGCGCCTCGCACATGACGCCGAAAAGCTGCACACTTTTCGGCGAAGGATCATGCGCCAAAACAAAACAGTTGGAGCAGGACGAGGGTTCACGAACTCGTCCCTCTTCAACTAATTGATGGCGCCGAGCTTGTCGATCGCTGTCATGAATCCATCAAGCGAAACCGGGATGGTTACCGGATTCCTGGTCACCGATTTCCATGCCGATATTCAGGTTCGTGCCCGTTTTGAGCGCCGCGATGAGACCGGTGTTGAGCGGGACTGCGGCATATGCGCCGTTCTGGTCGCTGGTCTGGATCGCGACCGTATTCTTCTCTCCGGCGTCGATCTGATAGGACGCGCCGGAGGGGATGAAAAGCCCGTGGGGAAGCGCCAGCAGCATTGCCATTGCACCATCCTTCGGCTGTTTGCGAATCGTCACCGTCAGCACCCGCTGTCCGGTTTTCGATTCCGTCAAATTCTGCGATATCTGGCATTCGAGCGCTCCGCCGTTCGCACCGCTCGCGCAGTTGACGGTCCAGGCGTTGGCAGGCTTGTCGGCCTTCGGCGCTTCGGCTTTTGGAGCCTCGGCTTTGGGCGCTTCCTGCGCCATCGCCGGGTACGTAAGGACGCCGGCCAGAAGAACCCCAGCGAAAATACGGGCACCCAATTGCGGGAGAAGCCTAACCTTGCGGATATCCATCGAATTCCCCTTGCAATGCTTGATCGAGGCCCGATCTGCGCGCTGCTCTGTTGTGGAATGCACCAATACAGCGATCATCAGGCTTAGAAAAGACGACCGGCGCAAGCAAAGCCAAAATATCCAAGACCTGAGCGGGAGGGGGATTCGACGAAAAGCCATCCTGCTCCAGCAAGCGGGACTCGGATAGTTGAATCGCCGCCCGGGCTCAAACTTATTGTTTTTTCGCAATGATCTTGTCCAAAAAGTCTGCAACTTTTCGGGGTCGCGCTTTCCTCAGGCGAGCGTGAACAATTCCCGTTCGTCCGACAGGCCACGCAGTGTGTGACAGCCCAGGCTTTGCACCTCGCGGCCGCAGGCCTTGGCGAAGCTTTTCGAGAATATGAGCGGCGTGTCGAGTTTGCCGCAAAGCGCTTCCATCCGGCTTGCCTCGTTGACAGCGGGGCCTATCACCGTGAAGTCGAGGCGGCTGCCCGAACCGATGTTGCCGTAGAAAACCTCGCCGAGATGCAGCCCGATGTCGAGGTCGAGCCGAGCCTCGCCGGGATACCGTTCGCTGACCGCCCGGTTGCGCGACAAGGCTTCCTGCGCGGCGGCGACTGCGGCGGCACAGGCGTCGTCGGGCGAGCCGTCGGCCGCGATCTGGAAGACTGCCAGCAGGCCGTCGCCCATGAATTTCAATACCTCGCCGCCGCGCTCCGCCACCGGCTCGGCCATCGCGTCGAAATGCTCGTCGAGCCTTGCGATCAGGCGCTCCGCCGGCATCGAGTCGGCCAGGCTGGTGAAGCCGCGCAGATCGGCGAAAAGCAGCGCGGCATAGATGGTCTCGCCGACACCGCGGCGAATTTCGCCGTTCAGCACGCGCCGGCCAGCCGACAGGCCGACATAGGTGTCGAGCATGGTGGCGGCCAGGTCGAGAAGCGCGATCCGGTAGGCGGCGAGGGCGACAAGCGGGCTGATGCTTTGCAGAACGGCGAGTTCATCGTCGGTGAAGCCGCCGGGGCGGTCGGTGGTGAAGGAAATCACCAGGCCCTGGAGGCTTGGAGCATCCTCGTTCCGGAACGAGAAGAGGCCGGCGAAATGGTCGGTGGCGCCGGCTTGCTTGAAACCGGCAAGGATGGCGAAACCCTCATCGCCGCCCGGCGCCTCCAGCCGCCAACGCCGCCGTTCCTGCCCTTCCTTCAGCATGAGGCCGAACGGGCTCTCGCCGAAAACGGTTGGGCTTTGCTCGTGGCTGATCGGCTCGAAAACGGCCTCGCTGCCGCGCCGCCATGTGCAGCTCGCCACGCGAAACAACGGGTTCACCGTTGGCATGGCCAGATAGCTGCGCCAAAGCTGCATTCCGCCTTCGACCAGCCTCCGCGAAAGTCCGTCGAGCAGAGCCCGAAGGCTCGAGCCCTGGATGCCCTGTCCAGCGATCCATTGCGGGAGGTCCGTGTCGGCGAAGGTCATGCTTGTCTGTTCGCCTCTCGGTTGGCCGGGCGCGCGCAGGATAGCCGCGAATTCGCTGCGGGCAATGCGGACTTATAGCGCTCTGCAGAGTCGCGCGGAATATCCTGCTGCGGTAGAAACGATTTCTGCGTGGGACCTGCCGACCGGAAGGTCCGCCGTCAGCCTCTATGGCCGTGCCAGCCGAGCCGCGCCTCGATGCGCCTGGCGCTTGTCTTGACCAGCGCGATCAGGTCGGGGTCCTTCTGCTTCAGCTTGACGTCAGGCACGACGATCGAGATCGTCGCGCGGCAGGCGCCCTGGTTGTCGCAAATGGGCGCGGCAATGCAGGCCACCGAAAAATCGGATTCGCCGGCCTGGATGGACAGGCCCTGTTCCAGTGCCGCAGCCGCGGTCTTGGCCAGAACATCCTTGTCGGTTTCGGCGCGGCCTGTCGGCGAGACGGTCGCCGAGCGGGCAAAGATTTCACGGCGCTCCGCTTCCGGCAGATGGCCGATCAGCATGCGGCCGGACGCCGTCCAGTTGAGCGGGCTGCGGGTGCCGACGCGCGAGGTGACCTGGAAATGGTCCTTGCCCTCTTCCATGGCCAGCACGACCATATGGTCGCCGTCGCGGCCGCAGATCTGGATCGTCTCGCCCGAGCTCTCGGCAAGTTCGTGCATTTCCTGCACCGCCGACGTTGAGCAGGTCGAGCGTGCGGGCATAGGTCAGGCCGTAATGATAAAGGCGCGGCCCGAGCCACAGCAGGCCGCCATCCTGCCGGTCGAGCAGCTCTTTTTCGACGAGGTCGTCGACGATCACGTAGATGGTCGACAGCGGCGCGCCGATGTCGCGCGCGATCTCGTAGGCGGTCGCCGGGCCGCTCGACCTTCTGCAGATAGTCGAGGATCTGCAGCGCCCGGTCGATGCCGCTGGTGCGCGAGCGGCGCGGTTCGGGGCCATCGGCGGGGCTGTCGTCAAGCTTTGCAACGGTTGTCGTCATGGGAATCCAGAATTCGTGTCGAAGGCATTGTAAGGTGTCCGTGCCCCGGCGAACAGAGCGCCGTCAGTCCGGCCATTTGAGGATCGCCGCCTCGCGCGCCAGCAGCCTTTCCTCGAACGGCGTTGCGATGATCTCGTTGGACTTGCGCGCGCGGTCCAGTTCCTCCTCCAGCCGCGCCGCGACGATGAATTCCTCGTCGGGATGCAGGTTGCAAGGATCGAGATAGAAATAGCCGTGCTCGACCTCGTGGTCGCGCACGATCACCGGACGATCGCCGGCGGCCAGCCGGTCGGCGAGATCCCAGGCGGTAATGCGCGCTTCGGCCGGATCGACCGACACCTTCAGCCGGTCGAGCGGATTGTTGGTCGGGTCGGGCACGATCACGGCGGTAACGCCCGGCCTTGCCTCCAGCGCCTCGACCCAGCAGTCGAGCGCTTTCCTTTCGCGGGCGCGGATGCCCTCATGGTCGCGCGTCTTCCAGGCCTGGAGTGCCGCCAGCGCGCCGACGATGCCTTCCTTGCCGACCTTCATGCCGCGGCCGATGCCGCGGTTCTGCAGGTAGACGTTGCGGACGAGGTCCTTCGGCCCGGCGACGATGCCGGAGGTCGGGCCGCCGAGGAATTTGTGGCCGGAATAAAGCACGAGATCGGCGCCGTCGGCGAGGAAGCCGCGCCAGGTCGTATTCGGATGCCGCATCGACGATGACCGGGACGCCGCGCTCATGGGCGACTGCCGCGAAGATTTTCAGCGGAATCTGCGCGTAGTCGACGACGTGATGCGAGACCACATAGACCGCCGCTGCGGTCCGCTCGTTAATCGCGCCGCGCAGCTGGTAGGCCGAGGCGCTGGTCGCCTGGCCGACCGGCACGACCTTGGCGCCGGTGAGCCGGATGGCCTGCTCGACCGGCGCGCCGTAGCTGACCATGTGGCCGGACTGGATCAGCGACTTCGTTCTTCAGGCCGGTCGTGTCCGGCAGGCGTTCGATGGCGGCGAGATCCGGCGCCGGTCATGGCTGGCTGCGACCGCCAGGCTGATCGCGGCCGAACAGGAGGCGGTGACGAAGCCGGCCTCGGCGCCGGTGAGCTCGGCGATGACTGGCTGGCGCGGCGATGGAGGTCGCCGAGCTCGACGAACTCGGTGAGGATCGCCGAGACCGCCTCGACCGCTTCCGGCACGACGATGGAAGCGCCGAGCGAGGTCATCGTTCCCGAAACGTTGATGACCGGGTCTAAGGCCAAGGCGGCTGCGGATATCGTCTTTCGGCATCGTGTTGCTGTCTCCGGATGTTCATATTCAAAGCCGCTCAGTCGATCGCCACGATGGCTTCGATCTCGACGGTGATGCTGGCCGGGCAGCGAGCCGTGGCCGACCGCCGAGCGGGCGTGGATGCCCTTCTCTCCGAACACTTCGATGAAGAAGATCGGAGCAGCCGTTGATGACCGACGGATGATCGGCGAAATCAGGCGCGGCGTTGACCATGCCGAGCAGCTTTACCACGCGGCGCACGCGGCCGAGATCGCCAAGTGCGCGCGTGCATGACAGCGATCAGGTTGATGCCGGTGAGCCGCGCATGCCCATACGCCGCCTCGACGGTCACCTCCGCGCCGACCTTGCCGGTATGCAGATGGCCGTCGCTTTCGCTCGGCCCCTGGCCGGAAAGGTAACAGCAGCTTGCCCTCCAGCACATGGGTGACGAAATTGGCGATCGGCGGCGGCGCGTCGGGAAGCGTTATCCCCAGCGCCTTGAGCCGGTCATAGGGCGTGTTTTCCGGACGCTTCAAGGCCTCGGAAAAAGTCATCATGCGTACTCCAGTCAGGCAGCTGGTTCGTTGTGGCGGATGCAGGCCACATGGTGTCCGCCGACCGACATGCTCGACCGGCGGAATGGTTTCGGCGCAGGCGGCGATCGCCTGCGGGCAGCGGGTGCGGAAGACGCAGCCCGAAGGCGGGTTGATCGGGCTCGGAATGTCGCCCTGCAGCGGCGACATGCGTGCGCCGCCGGTCGGGTCGGGCACCGGCGCGGTGGCCAGCAGCGCCTTGGTGTAGGGATGGCGCGGCGCGGCTGTAGACCTCGCGTGCTCGGGCCCCGCTCCATGACCCGGCCGAGATACATCACGACGACCTCGTCGCAGAGATATTCGACGACCGAGAGGTCGTGCGCGATGAACAGCATGCGTCAGGCCGAGCCTCTTCTGCAGCTCGCCGAGCAGGTTGAGCACCTGCGCCTGGACCGAGACGTCGAGCGCCGAAACCGGCTCGTCGGCGACGACGAATTCCGGCTCGACCGCGAGCGCGCGGGCGATGCCGATGCGCTGGCGCTGGCCGCCGGAGAATTCATGCGGGATAGCGCGTCGCATGGTCCGGCGACGAGCCCGACCAGCGTCAGCAGTTCGGCGATGCGCTCGGCGCGCGCCTTGCCGCGCGGAAAGCCGCGCGCGTCGAGCGCCTCGCCGAGGATCGCTGCAATGCGCATGCGCGGATTGAGGCTGGAGAACGGATCCTGGAAGACGATCTGCAGGCGCTGCCGGTAGGCGCGCATCTCGCGCGGCGACAGCGCGAACAGATCGACGCCGTCGAACAGCGCCTTGCCGCCGGTCGGCTCGACCAGCCGCAGCACCGAGCGGCCGACGGTGGTCTTGCCCGAGCCGGATTCGCCGACCAGCCCGACCGTCGAGCCGCGCCTGACCTCGAAGCTGACGTCCTCGACGGCATGCACGATGCGGCCGCTGCGGGCCGGGAAATGCTTGGTCAGGCCCTCGCACGCTGAGCAGCGGCTGTCGGCGCTGCGCTCGGGCATGCGTTGCTGCAGCGCTCATAGCTCGGCGCTCCTGATGCAGCGGCGAAAAGCCCTCTGCCCGAGCGGCACCAGCGGCGGCGGCGCGGCGCGGCAGGCTTCCAGCGCGAACTCGCAGCGCGGCTCGAAGGCGCAGCCGGGCGGCAGCGCGGTGATCGGCGGCACGCTGCCCGGGATCGGAATAGAGCGCCTGCCGCTCGCCGCCGGCGCCGATGTCGCGCGCGGCGTTCGGCGTGCAGGCGAGCAGCCCCTTGCGTGTAGGGATGGCGCTGATGCGCGAACAGATCGTTGCACCGGCGCCTGCTCGACGACGCGGCCGCCATACATGACGACGACGTCGTGGGCGATTTCGGCGACGACGCCGAGATTGTGGGTGATGAACAGGATCGACATGCCGAACTCGCGCCTGCAGCCGGCGCAGCAGGTCGAGGATCTGCGCCTGGATGGTCACGTCGAGCGCCGTCGTCGGCTCGTCGGCGATCAGCAGCGACGGGCTGCAGGCCAGCGCCATGGCGATCATCACGCGCTGGCGCATGCCGCCCGACATCTGGTGCGGGTAGTCGTCGAGCCGCGACGCCGCGTCGGGAATCTCGACATGCTTCAGCATGTCAAGCGCGCGGCTGCGCGCCTCGCTGCCGGCTGACCGGCTCGTGCAGCGCGATCATCTCGCCGATCTGGTCGCCGACCGTGTAGAGCGGGTTGAGGCTGGTCATCGGCTCCTGGAAGATCATGGCGATCTCCCTGCCGCGGATCTTGCGGAACTCCTTCGGCGCCGAAGGCTGCCAGGTCGTGCGACCCGCTCCTTGCGGTCGCGGAACAGGATGCTGCCGCCGGCGATGCGCGCCCGGCTGCGACAGCAGCCCCATGATCGACAGGCTGGTCACCGACTTGCCGGAGCCGGATTCGCCGACCACGGCCAGCGTCTCGCCGCGCTTCAGGTCGAAGGTCACGCCGTCCACCGCCTTGGCCGTGACGCGTCTGGTCACGAACCAGGTCTTCAGATCCCGCACCGACAGGATGGTGTCGGGCGCGATCTCGCCGGTCATGACTTCCACCCGCAATGCGGACAGGCATGGCTCGCCGGCCGACGCCTCGCCGGAGGACATGGCGATGCGCGGTGACGGCTCCGCGCCGAGGATGGCATAGCGCGGCTCGAAGAGCCGGGTGCAGCGGCTTGCCGCGCCTTGCGAATCCTTCACGCGTCAGGTCGGCGTCGACCACATCGAACAAGGTGAACTCGGCCGGCTTGCCCTTCTCCAGCAGGCCGTCGGCCGCCAGTCCGATGGCGCGGCGCGGCGCCGTGGTCGAGGCCGCCACCACATCCTCGATCTTCATGCCGAGCGACAGCAGCTTCGACATGGTTGTCGCCATGTCCCAGACCGCGCCGTCGAGCGAGCGGTTGTGCAGGTCGGTCGAGATGGTCTTCGGCGGCAGCCCGCGCTCGAGCGCCGCCTTGGCCACGTCGAAGGAGAAGGATGCGCCGCCATGGCCGACATCGAGCACGATGCCGCGCGCCGCCGCCTGCTCGGCGAGCCGATAAAGGTCCTCGTCCTCGAGGATCGAGCCGCCGGCCTTGCCGTTGAAGCAGTGGGTGACGATGTCGCCCTCGGTCAGCACGCCGAGCACGTCGTCATAAAGCGGCGGCGGTTCGCCGACATGCACCATCATCGGCAGCTTCAGGATGCGGCAGAGCTTTTTGCGCGAGCTTGACCGGCGTCGAGGTCCCAGCCGCCGGTGATGACGGCGCTGGCGCGGACCTTCAGCCCGACGATGACGTCGCGGTTGGCCTCGACCGTCGCGATGGTGCGGTCGATGTCGATCGAGCGCATGTCGATGAGTTCGCTGACCCGGTTGCAGGCGACAAGCCCGATCGAGCCGAGATTGAGGAAGGCGTAGATGTTTTCCTTTGCCGGCTCGATGATGAACTCGCGCAGGCCGTGGAAATTGGCCTCGCCGGCCGAGCCGGCATCGACCATGGTGGTGACGCCGCGCGCCGCGCCGCATTGCGCGGGCTTCAGCGAAATGTCGGTGCCGCCATACCAGACATGGACATGAAGGTCGGTCCAGCCCGGGCGAGAGCGAACGCGCCCTTGGCATCGACTGTGCGTGACATCGCCGCCAGCCGCGATCGATCCGCGCAGAGACTTCGGCGATGCGGCCGTCCTTGCCGACCATGATGTCGAGCGGCGCGTCGGAATGGCTTTTCGCCGAACCCGATCGGCTTTGCGCCCTTGAGGAGCAGCGGCCGGGCGGCCGGGGCGAAACGGTTGCCGAACATGTGCGTCAGATGTCCTTTGCGAGTGCGCGGGTCGAGAAGGTCGCGCAGGCCGTCGCCGACGAGCTGCAGCGACAGAACCGTGAGCACGATTGCCGCGCCCGGAAACATCATGATCCAGCTGCGCCTGGTCCATGTACTGGCGGCCGACGCTGATCATCGTGCCCCAGGTCGGGGTGTCGGGCGAGATGCCGACGCCGAGGAACGACAGGCCGGCTTCGGCCAGGATCGCGTTGGCGAAGATGAAGGTGCCCTGCACCAGGAGCGGCGAGGTGACGTTGCGCAGCACGTGGCGCACCAGGATCGACCGGCGTCGGCACGCCCAGCGCCCGCGCTGCCTCGACATAGGGCAGTTCGCGGATGACCAGCGTGGAGGCGCGGACGACGCGCGCCAGCCGCGGCGCATAGACGATGCCGAGCGCGATGACGACATTGGTCGCCGAGGCGCCGAGTGCGGCGACCAGCGCGATGGCGAGCAGGATGTCCGGGAAACGCCATCATCGCGTCGATCAGCCGCGAAACCGGCGCGTCGAGCCTTGCGGAAGAAGCCGGCGTCAGCCCGAACACGATGCCGATGATCGACGGCAAGCACGACGACCGCCAAGCCCGACCGATCAGCGAGACCTGCGCCGCATAGAGCATGCGGGTGAAGACGTCGCGGCCGAGATCGTCGGTGCCGAACAGGAATGTGCAGGCTCCGGCGCGTGCAGCCGGCTGGCGATCGAGAGCTTCGCTCGGCGAATAGGGCGCAGATCAGCGGCGCCAGGATCGCCGCGAGCGCGATGACCGCCAGGATGATTATGCCGACGAGCGAGGTGCGCCGCGTGACCAGCCGCGACAGCAGGCCGGTTCGCTCTGGAGCGGGGTTGCGATCGCGGCCATCAGTAGCGCACCCTGTGGATCGATCAGCAGGTAGAGCATGTCGATGCCGAAATTGACCAGCACGTAGAGCCCGGCGATGACCAGCAGCGCGCCCTGGATGACGGGATAGTCGCGCCGCAGCACCGCGGAGACGACCAGATTGCCGACGCCGGGCAGGCCGAACACGGTCTCGGTGACGACCGCGCCGGAGATCAGCAGCGCGGCGGTCAGCCCGAGCACGGTGAGGATCGGGATCAGCGCGTTCTTCAGCGCGTGCTTCAGCACGACGCGCCACTCGCTCATGCCCTTGGAGCGCGCGGTGCGCACATAATCGTCGTTGAGCACATCGAGCATCGAGGCGCGGGTGAAGCGGGTGATCAGCGCCGAGCTGACCAGGCCGAGCGCGAGTGCCGGCAGCACCAGATGGTTGAGCCGCTCGACGAAGCGAGGCGCCCGGTCCGCCATAACCCGAAGTGTCGAACCAGCCGAGCCTGACCGCGAAGAACTGCATCAGCAAAAGGCCGAGCCAGAAACTCGGCACGCTGGCTGCGAACATGGCGACCGCCGTCGCCGCCTGATCGAAGATCGAGCCGCGCCAGTAGGCGGACAGGATGCCGACCGGCAGCGCGATGACGGTGGCGATCAGCAGCGAGAAGATGGTGAGGAAGAAGGTCGGTTCGGCGCGCTGGGCAAGCGCATGGGTGACCGGCTGGCCGAGGAAGATCGACTGGCCGAAATCGCCCTGCACAACGCCGGCGATGTAGCGCCCGAACTGCTCGAGGATCGAGCCGTCAAGGCCGAGTTTCGTCCGCAGTGCTGCGATGTCCTCTGCCGAGGCTTCCGGTCCGAGCATGACCGCCGCGGGATCGCCCGGCGTGACGCGAACGATGATGAAGACGATCGTGACGACGATTGCCATCACCACGATCATGCCGAAGAGGCTGTTGAGGATCGAACGCAGCATTGTCGTTCACACCGTGGCTTCAATCATGGTCGTGGAGCAGGCGCGCCGGCTTTCCTCTCCGCCGTCGCTCGCGGGAGAGCTGGCCGCGCAGCGTCCGGGAGGGTCGACCCGCCGGCAGTCGTTGTTGCCGAATGCTCAGTTCCTTCCAGATAGGCGTTCCAGAAGTAGGGCCACGGAGCCGGCGTCACGCCTTTCAGGTTCGGCGCCTGCGCGGCAAGCGCATTGAAATTGCCGACTTTGAAGGCAGGAACTTCGTCGTAGACCGCCTGCTGCACCGCCGGCCATAGCGCGACGCGCTTTTCCGGATCGGGTTCCGCGTTGAAGGCGCCGAGCACCTCGCGCTTCTTGTCGGACACCCACCAGCCCGGCGAGGTGTCGGACATGATGCCGGTCAGCGACGGCTCCGGCAGGAACGGGCTGTGGGTGATGTAGATGTCCCAAAGCGCGGCGTCGGTGCGGTTCTTGGTGAGCGTCGCCCACTCGACCACGTCCAGCTGTACCTGGAAGCCGGCGGCCTTCAGATATTCGGCGGCCACCTGCGCCATCTTGTAGTGGAACTCGTACTGGCGGCTGGTCAGGATGCGCAGCGGCTTGGAGCCGTCGTAGCCGGCCTCTTTCACCATGGCCATCGCGGCTTCCGTGTCGCCGTCCGGCTTGTAGGGCTCGGTACCGGCTTCGGTGTGCCATTTGTAGCCTTCCGGATACATGGCGCCGTCGACCGTGAAGAAGTCCTCCGAGCCGAACGCGGCGAGCAGCATGTCCTTCGGAGCAAGCGCTGCCTGGATCGCCTTGCGGATCTTGATGTCGGAGGCCAGCCCCTCCTTGGTGTTCATCACGAACACCGGCCAGCCGAAAGGCTTCAGCAGCACCGGCTGCGTCTTGCCGCCGGAAACCTTCTCGAAGGAATCCACCGGCAGCGAGTCGACATAGGCGAACTGGCCGGAGACGGCGCCTTCGATACGGGTGTTCGGGTCGGGAACCGGTACGAAACGGATCTCGTCGAGATATTGCTTCCTGCGCGCCGCCATAGCCGTTCGGCTCGCCCTCGCGCGATTTGTAGCTGTCGAAGCGCGCGAGCTGGATGAACTGGTCGGGCTTGCGCTCTTTCACCATGTAGGGCCCGGTGCCGACGAAGCTTGTCAGCGGGTCCTCGCCCGGCGACTTCCGACGGGATGATGATCGCGGCGGCGTTGTTCAGCGACAGGAGCGAGAGCAGCGGCGCGAAAGGTTTGTTGAGAGTGAGCTTGACCGTGTTGTCGTCGACGGCCTCGACAGCGGTCGACGTCTCGGCGGCCTGCTTGCCTCGCGTCGCCACCTTCATCCAGCGCTGCAGCGAAGCGACGACGTCGGCCGAATTCATGTCGGAGCCGTCATGGAACTTGACGCCGGTGCGGAGCGGGATGGTGTAGGTCATGCCGTCGGCCGGAAATCTGCGGCATGTCCGCGGCGAGCAGCGGCGTGATGCCCCAATCCTTGTCGAAGGTGTAGAGCGTTTCGTAGATGTGCTGGGTGACGATCCCGACAAGGTCGGCAGTCGAGGCCATCGGGTCGAGCGTCGGCGGTTCGCCGATCGTGGCAACGTCGATAACACCGCCCTTGGCCTGTCCCCACGCTGCTCCCGTTGCCGGCAACAATGCCGCGACGAGCGACACGGCAATTTTCATCGAATGTCTCATGCTGGTTCCTCTCTTGTTACATTATTATGTAATCTATGTTTTAGTTATGGATCACTATCTCATCGACATTTCGTTTCGTCAAGCGGATGCGGGTTTTGCTTTTTTGAACCCGCGAATGTGATGAAGGAGCCAGCAAAAAACGATCAGATCTCGCGAAGGATCTGCTCGTAAAGCATGCTTGCGGTCGGCGAGAGCGTGCGGTCGCGCACCTTGATCAGGCTGTAAGGTTGCACGTTGATGTCGAAGGCGATCGGCAGGATGTCGATGGCGCCGGCTAGCCCCGAACGGCTGTTGACGAACCGTGCCACGTCGACCGCGATCGGCGCGATGGCGTCGGATTGCGCCACCATCACAAGGGTCAACAACAATGAGCTGGTGTTGAGGATGCGATCCGGCAGCGGCGCGCCTTGGCTGACGAAGATGCCCTCCACAGTCTGCCTGAGCAGCGATCCGCCCGGCTGGAAAACCCAGTCATACCGGCTGAGTTCTTCGAGTTCGATCGTCTTGCCGGTCGACAGCGGATGACCGCGGCGGGCGATCAGGCAGGCCTTCTCGACGCCGATGAGGCGGGCCTCGAAGAGTCGCGGGTTGAGGTCGTCGGGGATGCGGGCGATGATGAAATCGTGCCGCGAAGCCAAAAGTTCGCGTGCCAATACGCCGCTGGTCTCGACCTGGACGCTGATCTCGATGCGCGGATGTTTCTGCCTTACCTTGCGGATCGCGGGGACAGCCAGTTCGATCGCAGGCGCGGTCACGGCGCCCAGAAACACCGAGCCGCCTTTGCCGAGCTTCAGGTCGGCGATTTCGCGGTCGACCTCGCGCATTTCGAGCAGGATGCTCTGGCTCGTCGGGCAAGTGCTGCCCCGTACGGCGTCAGCCGGACACCGCGCGGCAGCCTTTCGCAAATCTCGACGCCGAGAATCGCCTCGATCTCGGCGATCATGCGCGACGCCGCCGGCTGCGAAATGTTCATCACATGAGCCGCCGCACTGATCTGGCCATGCTCCTCAAGTGCTGCGGTCAGGCGCATGTGCCTGAGCTTCAGTCCGCTGCGCAGCAGCCCCTCGTCGTCTTCGTAGCTGTGCGCACGACGCGTTGCTTGACCGATGGGCATGAAAACATCCTTCTCAGTTGGGCGAGCTGGCGAACCATCGCATGAATCTATATCGTTTTCGATATGGCAAACCGCTGACTTTGCATTTGACAGTTATACCGATATCCGAAATTTTCAGCCGTCGCGTTTCAACACTGCGGGATGAACGCAGGCGCGCGGCCATCGGGAGGTAGCATTACAGAATTCACCTCGAGCCTACCGGCCGGGGATGAAGCGCGGCGGCGGCAAATGCCGACTGCGATTTTTCACAAGGGAGAGAAAAGTGAAAATCATCAAGACGTTAGTCGGCGCGCTCGCGCTCGGCCTTGCGGCCATGACGTTCGGTGCTTCGGCGCAGGACAAGGGCATCGTCGGCATCGCGATGCCGACCAAATCGTCGCTGCGCTGGATCAGCGACGGCAACGAGTTGAAGGCTGCCCTCGAAGCCAAGGGCTACACCGTCGACCTGCAATATGCGGAAGACGACATTCCGAACCAACTCGCGCAGATCGAAGGCATGGTGACCAAGGGCGCTAAGGCCCTAGTGATTGCCTCGATCGACGGCACGACGCTGTCGCAGGTGCTGCAGCAAGCGCATGATGGCGGCGCCTCGGTGGTGGCCTATGACCGCCTCATCCGCGAGAGCCCGAATGTCGACTTCTACACGACTTTCGACAACTTTAAGGTCGGCGTCCTGCAGGCAGAGTCGCTCCTCAAGGGCCTCGGCTATCCGGAGAAGAAGGGCCCGTTCAACATCGAACTGTTCGGCGGCTCGCCGGACGACAACAACGCCTTCTTCTTCTACGACGGCGCCATGAGCGTGCTGCAGCCGCTGATCGACAAGGGCGACCTGGTCGTGAAGTCCGGCCAGATGGGCATGGAAAAGGTCGGCACGCTGCGCTGGGACGCGGCGGTAGCGCAGGCTCGCATGGACAATATCCTGTCGGCCAACTACTCGGACGGCAGCCGCGTCGATGCTGTCCTCGCACCGTATGACGGCCTCTCCCGCGGCATTATCTCGTCGCTGCGCGGCGTTGGCTACGGCACGGCCGACCAGCCATGGCCGGTCATCTCCGGTCAGGACGCCGAGACCCCTTCGGTCAAGGCTATCATCGCCGGCGAACAGTATTCGACCGTGTTCAAGGACACCCGCGAGCTGGCCAAGGTGACGGCGAACCTCGTCGACGCCGTGCTGTCGGGCGGCAAGCCTGAAATCAACGACGAGAAGACCTACAACAACGGCAACAAGGTGGTTCCGTCCTACCTGCTCGAGCCGGTGTCGGTCGACAAGTCGAACTACGAGCAGATCGTTGTTGGTTCCGGCTACATCAAGGCCGAAGACCTGAAGTAAGCAGGGCTTAGCCCGCGTCTCTACAGGCTTTGACCTTCTCCCCGTTTTTCGCGGGAGAAGGCGGCCCCAGCGGATGAGGGCAGTTTGCAATTATGATTTGTGCCGCAAACTGCCGCCCCCGCGGAGGAGTACGATGAACGATACCATCCTGGAGATGCGCGACATCACCAAGACGTTTCCCGGCGTGAAGGCGCTGTCGAACGTCAATCTCAATGTGGCGCGCGGCGAGATCCACGCTGTCGTCGGTGAAAACGGCGCCGGCAAATCGACCCTGATGAAGGTGCTGTCCGGCGTCTATCCCTTCGGTACCTACGAAGGCGACATCCACTACGAAGGCAAGGAATGCCGCTTCAATGGCATCCACGACAGCGAACGATTCGGCATCGTCATCATCCACCAGGAACTGGCGCTGGTACCGATGCTGTCGATCGCCGAAAACATGTTCCTCGGCAACGAGCAAGCGCGCTTCGGCGTCATCGACTGGAACGTGGCGCGACGACGCGCTGCCGAACTTCTTAGAAAGGTCGGGCTGCGCGAGGATCCCGACACGCTCATCACCAATATCGGCACGGGCAAGCAGCAGCTTGTCGAGATCGCCAAGGCGTTGGCGAAAGACGTGAAGCTGCTCATCCTCGACGAACCGACGGCAAGCTTGTCGGAGAAGGACAGCCAGGCGCTTCTCGACCTGCTGCTCGAGTTCAAGAAGCAGGGCATGACGGCCATCCTCATCTCGCACAAGCTGAACGAGGTGAAGAAGGTCGCGGACCGCGTAACCGTCATTCGCGACGGCCAGACCATCGAGACGATGGCCAGGGAAGACGTCACCGAGGACCGCATCATCACGTCGATGGTCGGGCGCACGATGGAGGATCGCTATCCTTCGCGCACGCCGAATGTCGGCGAAACGATCTTCGAGGTAAAGAATTGGAGCGTCTATCACCCGCTCCATCCGGATAGGCAGGTTATCAAGGGCATCAACCTGCATGTGAAAAAAGGCGAGGTCGTCGGCATCGCCGGGCTGATGGGAGCGGGCCGCACGGAATTCGCGATGAGCGTGTTCGGCCGCACCTATGGCACCAACGTCACCGGCGAGGTGTTCGTGCACGGCAAGCGGGCCGATACCGCGACGGTCGGAAAGGCGGTGGCTGCCGGGCTCGCTTACGCGACGGAGGACCGGAAGACCTTCGGCCTCAACCTGATCGACCACATCAAGCACAATGTGACGATCGCAAACCTTCCCGGCGTTTCGAAGTCCGGCGTCATCGACGATATGGGCGAACTCAAGGTCGCGAACGAGTATCGCAAGAAGACCAACATCCGTTCGTCGAGCGTCTATCAGCTCACCGGCAATCTTTCCGGCGGCAACCAGCAGAAGGTTGTTCTGTCGAAATGGCTGTTCTCCGATCCGGACGTGCTGATCCTCGACGAGCCGACGCGTGGCATCGATGTCGGCGCCAAGTATGAGATCTACACGATCATCAACAAGCTCGCCGAAGACGGCAAGGGCATACTGGTCATCTCGTCCGAGATGCCGGAACTGCTCGGCATCTGCGACCGCATCTACGTGTTGAACGAAGGCCGCATCGTCGGCGAGCTCGCCGGCCACGAGGCCAGCCAGGAAAAGATCATGCGGGCGATCGTCCGCGGGGAGGAGAAGGCAGCATCATGAGTACCGAAACCGCCGCCCCAACGGTCAACGCCGCAAAAGCCTCGGCGCAGGCCGCGATCAAGGAAAATCTGCGCCAGTACGGCCTGGTGCTGGCGCTGATCGCCATCATGGTCTTCTTCCAGGTCATGACAAACGGCATCCTCTTCTTGCCGGTCAATCTGACCAACGTCGTGCTGCAGAACTCCTACATCATCGTGATGGCGCTCGGCATGCTGCTCGTCATCGTGGCGGGCCATATCGACCTGTCCGTGGGATCGGTGGCCGGATTCATCGGCGCGGTCGCCGCCGTGCTGATGGCCGACTACAATCTGAACCCGCTGCTGGCTGGGCTTGCTGGCATCGCCGTCGGCGCGGTGATCGGCGGCGCGCAGGGCTATTTCATCGCCTATATGAAGATCCCGTCCTTCATCGTGACGCTGGCGGGCATGCTGGTGTTCAAGGGCCTGCTGCTCGCCCTCCTCGGCGGCCGCTCCGTCGGCCCGTTCCCGACCGAGTTCCAGATGCTCTCTGCGGGCTTCATTCCGGATGTCATAGGGCGGCTCACGCTGATCGCGCCGACGTTGAACGCGTCGGGCAATCCGATGCCGAACACTGGCCTGGCGCTCCACTCGACCACGATGGTCATCGGGGTTCTGATCGTCGTCGCCATGCTCTACTTCGCCCTGAAGAGCCGCGCCAATCGCGAAAGCCATGGCTATAACGCCGAGCCGTTCGGTTTCTTCATCGCGAAGAACCTGGTGATGGCGGGCATCATCCTGTTTCTGATGTACAAATTCGCCTCGTACAAGGGGCTGCCCAACGTGCTGATCGTGATGGGCGTGCTGATCGCCGGCTTCGTGTTCATCACCAAGCGCATGACGTTCGGGCGCCGCATCTTCGCGATGGGCGGGAATGAAAAGGCGGCGAAGCTTTCCGGCATCCAGACCGAGCGGCTGACCTTCTACGTCTTCGTCATCATGGGCATGCTCGCCGCTCTGGCCGGCCTGATCTACGCTGCGCGCCTCAATCAGGCAACGCCTAAGGCCGGCGCCGGTATGGAACTCGACGTCATCGCTGCCGTGTTCGTCGGCGGCGCGTCCGCCATGGGCGGCGTCGGCGAAGTCGCCGGCGCGGTGATCGGCGCCTTCATCATGGGCGTCATGAACAACGGCATGGGCATCATGGGCATCAACATCGACTGGCAGCAGGTCATCAAGGGCCTGGTGCTGCTCGGTGCGGTTGCCTTCGACCTTTACAACAAGAAGAAGGCGTGAGCCGGAGGCTCGGCCTTCAACGGAGTTTCAGGAGGAATGCCGCCGGCGATCGGGTTCGTGACTAGTCGCCAACGATAGCCGCCGGCGGACTGCGAAACCATGACTGGCACCGACAGAAGCGCCGCCGGCTCGCCAGCGGGCGCGACAGGAAGATTTTGCCTTGCGGCACAGCAATCTGCCCGGGCGTGACATGAAGGAGGAGGCCAAAATGCTCATTTCCCAGATTTCCGGAACTGATGGAGTGAACCTCGTGGTTGTGCGGGACGGCGGCGTGGCGCGTCTCGTCAACAGCGCCAAATCGGTCTACGCGCTGGCGCTGGAGGCGGTGCGCGCCGGCAGGCCGCTGGCCGCGGTCATTGCCGAACGCGGATTGGGCGATACGGTCGACCTTGATGCGGCATATCGCGAGGGCCGCGTGCTGTCGCCGATCCGGCACCCCGATCCGGCGCATCTTCACTTGACCGGCACCGGGCTTACCCATCTCGGTTCGGCGGCCACCCGCGACGCCATGCACAAGCAGGCAGACGTCGAGGAAAAGCTGACCAATTCCATGAAGATGTTCCGCATGGGGCTGGAAGGCGGCAAGCCGGCTAACGGCGACCCCGGCGTGCAGCCGGAATGGTTCTACAAGGGCAACGGCACCATGGTGGTCGAGCCTGGGAAACCTTTGCTTTCGCCATCCTTCGCGCTCGATGCCGGCGAGGAGCCGGAAATCGCCGGCGTCTACATCATCGGCGACGACGGCGCACCGTTCCGGATCGGCTTCGCGCTTTCCAACGAATTTTCCGACCATGTAACCGAACGCATCAACTATCTCTATCTCGCGCACTCCAAGCTCAGGAACGCATCGATCGGGCCGGAGATCCTGGTAGGCGAGCTGCCGGACGACGTTCGCGGCACGTCGCGCATCCTGCGCGGCGGCCAGACGCTGTGGGAAAAACCGTTCCTTTCCGGCGAGACGAACATGTCGCACACGATCGCCAATCTGGAGCACCACCACTTCAAGTACGAGGTGTTCAGGCAGCCCGGCGACGTCCACATCCACATGTTCGGCACCGCCACGCTGTCTTTCGCGGACGGGGTCAAGGCCGAGGCGGGCGATGTCTTCGAGATCGAGGCGGCGGGTTTCGGGCTGCCGCTGCGCAATCCGCTGAAGCTGGAAGCCGCCCAGCCAGTCGAGGTGCGGGCTTTGTAGGGGCCGCTTTCGGTGTTCGCCTCCGGCGGCAGCATCGTCAACGGCGGCTGGGTATAGTCGACTACGACAACAGCGCGGCCCGCCAGGCGCGCGTATAATCGCTCCACGCCTCGCCGGGGCTGTCGACGGTAGTCTTGCCAGGGTTGAGGTGGGGAACCGTGTCCGCCGCGAGCAGGGCCGCCCCGATGCTGGTGCCGGTCTTGCCGCCGCTATCAGTCGCGACACGGCGGCCGGTCGCGACGGCCAGCATGCGGCAATAGAGCCGGTTGTCGGCAAATGGACCTTCCACGACCGTATCGCCGCCGGCGCCGACAAGTTCGAGACAGGTTGCCGTCATCATCGCCAGGTAGAACGCGGCCGCCGCTTCGCGCTCACCGGGTGCGATACCGCCGTCCGGTATCCACTTTGCCTGCCGCCCCGGGAATGGTCCCGAACCGGCCTGAACCGAAGGAAGCAAAAGGACCGGTCGGCCGAGGACCGAAGCCACATCCGCATCCGAGCTACCGCCCGGCAGTCCCTCCGTCAGCAGCGCGTATTCACGCCCTCCCATGAAGCGTGCCGAGGGTACCGGCTGGTCCAGCGCGTTGACGTTGATCAGGGTATCGCGCGCCGGATCGAGTTTCGTCGCCGAGCCGCCGATCGCCATCGAGATCACCCAGGTGCCGGTCGAGACCACGGCGAAGGGCGGCCGGCGAGAGAGCACATGCGGCAGCAACGAGGCGTTGGAATCGTGGATGCCGCAGAACACCGGCGTTTTGGCGCCAAGGCCGGCGCGTTGGGCGATCTCCGGGAGCACCGGGCCTAGGCGGTCGCGTGCGGCCCTTGTCGGGGCCATCATCGTGCGCCAGCCCATTCTGTCGACGAGAGAGGAGAAGTCGCCGCGTAGGGGGTTCCACAAATCGGTGTGGCAGCCGAGCGAGGTCACCTCGCTGGCGGCGACGCCGGAAAGCCGGAAAGCCCAGTATTGGGGATACATCAGGATCGATCTGACGCTGGCAAAGGCATCGGGGAATTGCCGCTGCTGCCAGAAAAGCTGGGCGCCGAGATTGAGGCCCAAGGGGAGCCGCGGCGAGCCGGTCTCGGTGAAGCGTGGACGAACGGCGGCGTATTCTCCCTCCAACTGGTCCGGACCCTCGAACTCGTAGTCGAGCACCGGTAGAGCGAGGCTGCCATCCTCCCCGAGAAGTGCAGCCGTCGCGCCATGGGTGGTGACGGATATGGCATCCACCGATCGTTCGCGGTGGAGAGCGGCAAGGCTGTCGAGAATGAACTTCCAGAGGCCGTCGACATCGTGGTGAGGGTAGGGACCGCCGGTGGATACCCTGTTGGTTGCCTTCCGGACTGCGATCTCGGCCATGCTTTCGAGATCGACCAGCGCCACCTTGGCGTTGGTCTTGCCGATGTCGATGACGGCGACGTGGCTGATGCCCGACAAACCTCACTCCATATGGAAGACGGTTTCGAGCGGCATGGCGACCGGCTCGTTGTCAGGTTTGGTTTCCATGATGTCGGCCATGTGCGCCCACCAGCGCCGCATGACCGGGTGGCTCGGCAAGTCGGCCATCTTGTGATTGTCGCTGCGCCACAGCACGCCGAACAGGGTGTTGGTCTCTGCGTCGAGATGGATCGAGTAGTCAGAGACGCCGGCACCCTTGAGCAGCGCTGTCAGCTCCGGCCAGATCGCCTCGTGCCTGCGCCGGTATTCGTCTTTCATGCCTGGATTCAGTTTCATCCTGAACGCGTATTTTTCGGGCATCAGGCGGTGCGCTCCGTTCTGAACCTGCGCCAGACGATCGGCAAGGCGATGACGACGATGAGCAGCAGGCCGATGAAGATCGACATAACGATGCCCGGCACGTTGAGCAGGCCGAGACCGAAGGTGACAAGCCCCATGATGAGAGCCGCCAGAACGACACCGACAATGCTGCCCGAACCGCCCAGAATGCTGACGCCGCCGAGCACAACCATGGTGATGACCTCCAACTCGTAACCCTGCGCGATCGAAGGGCGGGTTGAACCGAGCCGCGAGGTGATCAGCACGGAGGCGATGCCTGCCATCAGGCCGGTCAGGCAGAACAGGATGAACTTGATGCGCCCGACACGGACGCCGGAGAACTGCGCGGCAATTGGGTTGTTGCCAATGGCGAAGATACGGCGGCCAAATGTCGTCCGGTGCAGCAGGAACCAATAGGCGATTGCCGCAGCGAGAAAGAGCACGAGTTCGAACGAAACCACCCACCAGACATAACCCTGGCCGAAGTAGGCAAAACCTGCAGGATATCCCTTGTAGGCCTGGTCGCCGAGAATGATGAAGGCGATGCCACGGAACAGGCTCATCGCGCCGATGGTGACGACGATCGACGGTAGTCCGAGACGGGTGACCAAAAGGCCGTTGAAAGCCCCGCAGGCGAGCCCGGTGCCGATGCCGATCAGGAGAAGAAGCGGCGTTCCGGCGCCCGCCTGAACCGCCATGCCCATCATGGTGGAGGCCAGAGCGATGATCGCGGCGACGGAAAGATCAATCTCGCCGGCGATGATCAGCAGCGCCATGGCGAGCGCGATAAGCGCCTTTTCGGTGAAGTTGAAGGTGAGGTCCGACAACGACCACGGATCGAGAAAATAGGGCGAGGCGAAGCTGTTGACGGCAAAGATCGCAAGCACCACGACGATCAGCAGCGCCTCCCAGGAAAACGCCATCGACGAAAACGGCCTGTCGAGCCGGTCGGGGATATGGCGGGCCGTTCTCGGCGCATCCGTCACGCTCATGTTGCTTCCGCCTTCTTCAGGATGATGCGCCCCTGCTTCCGCTCGCCGCGCGCATTGAGAACGACGGCAAGGATGATGGCGCTGCCGGAGATGGCCATCTGCCAGAAGGGCGAGACATTGATGACCGGCAGCGCCGTCGCAATGATGCCGACAAACAAGGCGCCAAGCACCGCGCCTCCGACCGATCCGATGCCGCCTGCGATCGAAATGCCGCCGATGACGCAGGCAGCGATGATGTTTAACTCGTACCCGTTGGCGACTTCGACCGAAGCGATCACGTAGCGCGAGATCCACAGATAGCCGCAGAGGCCGGCGACGAGGCCGGAGAGGCAGAAGACGAAAAACTTGGTGCGGCCGACATCGATGCCGGCATAGACGGCGGCGGTCGGATTGACGCCGACAGCATAGATCGAACGGCCGGCCGGGGTGCGTGTCATCAGCAGGTAGATCAGCGCTACGACCATAAGCGCGATCCACGACAGAACCGGCAGGCCGAGGAACACGCCGCGCTGGAAGCCGATGAAGGCCGGGCTCATCTGGTCGGCATTGACCCAGGCGCCGCCGGAGATGACGAAGGTGGCGCCGCGATAGATCGTGAGCGTGCCGAGCGTCACCACGATAGCGGGTATCCCGAGCTTCCAGACAAGGAGGCCGTTCAGCGCGCCGAGCGCGGTGCCGACCACCATTGCCATCACGATCAGCAACGGGATCGGTATCCCGGGGAAGGCGGCGTTCGTCATTGCGACGACCATGCCGGTGAAAGCGAGGTTCGATGCCATCGACAGATCGATCGAGCGGGTGAGGATCACCGCCATCTGTCCGAGCGCCAGGATGATCAGGATCGACGTGTCATTGAATACCGTCGCCAGATTGCCCGGCCTTGCGAATGCCGGAAACCGGATGGAGATCAGTGCGACCAGTGCGGCGATTGCTGCCAGCAGCCAGATTTCGCGATGCTTCGCCAACGATTTCATGAGGCGATCCCCGCGGCTGCGCGCACCAGCGTCTCGGCATGCAGGTCCTTGTTGTCGTAGCGGCCCACGATGCGTCCCTCCCGCATGACGACGACCCGGTCGGACATGCCGAGGATTTCCGGCAGTTCGGACGAGACCATGATGACCGACAGGCCTTGCGCGACCAGTTCGGCCATGAATCCGTGCACGGCAGCTTTGGAGCCGATGTCGATGCCCTTGGTCGGTTCGTCGAGAATGATCACCTTGGGTTTCGTCGCCAGCCACTTGGCGATGACGATCTTCTGCTGGTTGCCGCCGGACAGCGTGCCGACATCCTGGCTGAGCGAGGAGGCGCGAAGGTCGAGCCGCTCGGTGTATTTGCGGGCCAGCGCGAACTCGTCGGCAAGCTGCAGCACGCCGGATTTCGACGTGCGTTTCAGCGATGGCAGCGAGACGTTCTGGAAGATCGGCATGCCGATGACGACGCCTTGCCGGCCGCGCTCTTCGGGCACGTAGACGATGCCGCTATCGATCGCGTCTGCGGCCGATTTCGGGGCGAGCGTTTCGCCGTCGAGCGAGACTGTTCCGCGACTGGTACGGGTGATGCCGGCGATCGCCTGCATCACTTCGCTGCGTCCGGCGCCGATAAGACCGTAGAAACCGAGGATCTCGCCCTTGTGCAGATCGAAGGAAATGTCGTCGAACTCGGTCGGGTGCGAAAGGCCGGAAACTGCGAGCACGGTTTCACCAATGACGGCACTGCGGTCCGGAAAGATGTGATCGACTGGACGGCCAACCATCATCCGGACGATCTCGCCCTGGTCTGTTTCGGCGAGCATGCCTTCGCCGACCATCTCGCCATCCCGGAAGACCGTATAGCGATCGGCGATGCGATAGATCTCGTCGAACTTGTGGCTGATGAAAAGCACCGCCTTGCCTTCGCTTTTCAGGAACTCGATGAGCAGGAAAAGCTCCTCTATCTCCTTTGCCGAAAGGGCGGCGGTCGGTTCGTCCATGATGACGGTCTGCGCGTCGATCGACATGGCGCGCGCCACGGCGACAAGATGCTTGTTGGCGATGCCGAGATCGCGCAGCCGCGCGTCTGCATCGATGTGGCCGGCGCGCATCGTCTCCAGGACTTCGCGGGCATGCTTTCGCATCGTGCCCCAGTCGATGGTGCCGAAACGCGTTTTTGGTGCGTGTCCGAGGAAGATGTTTTCGGCAACCGTCAGGTCGTCGAAAAGCACCGTTTCCTGGTGGATCGCGGTAATGCCGTGGGCGAAGGCGGCATGCGCGCTGGGCAGGGAAACGATGTTGCCGTCGATCGCGATTTCGCCGGCGTCAGGCTGATATATGCCGGTCAGGATCTTGACCAGGGTCGATTTGCCGGCGCCATTCTCGCCGATCAGCGCAGTCACCTGACCGGGGTATAGCGACAGGCTGACATCGTGCAGCGCCCGCACGCCCGGAAAGCTCTTGCTGATCCCGGCAAGCGTCAGCCGCGGCTTGGATGACGGTGCGGGCGTCGTAGTGGGATCGGGAAGGGCTGTAATGTGCATCATCCGTTATCAAGCCCTATTCCGAGGCCGGATTGAAGGGCGGCGGGACAAATGCCCGCCGCCGGACCGAGAACTCCGCGATCAATAGATCTTGGAAAACTCTTCGATGTTCGACTTGTCGAACTGGAAGGGTGCCGCCATGGCCGCGGAATTAGTGTCGTCGAGCGTGATCGAACCGACGCGGCCGATCGAGATCGTCGCGCCCGGCTTGGCTTCCGCCTTCTTGGTGGCGAGCTGGTACGAGATCTGCACGGCTGAATAACCGAGGTCGATCGGGTTCCAGAGAGCCACCGCCTGGCTGGCGCCGTTGTCGATGAACTTCTTGAATTCCGACGGCAGCGCCAGGCCGGTTACATTGACTTTGCCGATCAGGTTTTCGTCGGTGACGACCTGGGCGGCGGCGACAACGCCGACCGTGGTCGGCGCGATGATCGCCTTCAGGTTCGGATAGCTCTTCAGAAGGCCCTTGGCTTCGTCTGTGCTCTTGGCCGAATCGTCATCGCCATAGACGGTGGCGACGAGATTGATCTTGGGGAATTTTTCCGGCAGCGCCTTCTTGGCGGCTTCGATCCAGGCGTTCTGGTTGGTCGCGGTGGACGAAGCCGAAAGGATCGCCACGTCGCCGCCTTCCGGCAGGTGGTCGGCAGCGAGCTTGATGATGGTCTCGCCGATCAGGTTGGTGTCGGACGGGTTGAGGTGCAACTGGCGGCCTTCGGGTGCGACGCCGGAATCCCACGAGATTACGGTGATGCCGCGGTCCATTGCCTTCTTCAGCACCGGAACCAACGCGTCGGGATCGTTGGCGGAGATGGCGATGGCGTTGACCTTCTGTGCGATCAGCGCGTTGACGACCTCGATCTGCGCTTCGGCGGTCGCCTTGGTCGGACCGGTGTAGATGATCTCGACATCGCCGAGTTCCTTGGCCGCTTCCTCGGCGCCCTTATTTGCGGCGTCGAAGAAGCCGTTGCCGAGCGATTTGACCACCAGGCCAATCTTGACGTTTTCGGCGTGGGCGGCGGTAGCGAACATGGCAACCGTGATCGCCGCGGCCGCCAGCATTTTCCTTACAATCGACATTGAAATTTCCTCCCTTGGATGTCGTTGCATCGATCAGCGCTGCGGCCGTCATGCCTGCAGCGAAGATTCCTCCGATCTGGATTGGCCGTTGCGCGCAACGACCAGCGTCACGCCCGCGGCCTCCAGCATTTTCGCCTCGCGATCTTCGATCCCGTCGTCGGTGATCACGGTGGCGATACGCGACAGCCCGCACAGAATCAGGCTCGATCGCTGCTTGAATTTCGACGAGTCGACCAGCACGACCAGTTCGTCGGCCTGGTCGATCAGCTTCTGCTCGGCCTGGATGAGCAGCGGGTCGCCTTCCATCAGTCCGAGCGGGCCCAGTCCCTGCGCGCCCATGAACATGCGGCGCGCGTAGAAATTGCGCGTCACGTCATTGTCGAAGGGTGACAGGATGATGTTCTGCTCGCGATAGATGGTGCCGCCCGACAGCATCACCGTGTTCTTCGAGTGCTTGAGCAGGTGCTCGGCGATCGGAAACGAATTGGTGAAGATCGGCATGCGGCGGTTGATCAGGAAATGCACCATCTGGAAGGTGGTGGTGCCGCCATTGACGATGATCGGCTCGCCGTCCTTGCAGAGTTCCACCGCCTCGCGGGCGATCGCTCGCTTCTTGGCGGCGTTGAGCGTCTCGTTGACGGAAAAGGGCCGGCCGGCGAGACCGACAAACTGCGGCGGGGTGATCGCCTCGGCGCCGCCGCGCACCCGGCGCAACCGCTTCTGGACGTGGAGCGCTGCGATGTCGCGCCTTATCGTCGCCTCCGACGAGGAGGTGAGATCGACCAGTTCCTGAACAGTCACGACAGGTTTTTCCTGGACCGCAGACAGGATGATCCGATGGCGCTCTTTTTCGTGCATGCGTCCTCCCGACCGCAACATTAGGGCATTCAAAATGAGCAGTGTCAATCAATAACGATCAAAATATTTCATTGTGCGCTGCAATATGATCGAAATTGATCGTTTATGATTGACATGCGCTGCGCTGGCATGTGAGCTTGCGGGCAATGCAGCGCCCGTCCCAGTCGGCGCATCGGGAGGATCCACAATGCTTGAAACGCGCTCCGGCACGCGCCTCGCCAACCTTTGGGATGAGAACAAGGCTGCAGGGATGAACGAAGCCGAACGGCTTCTCTACCGTTCCAACCTGCTCGGTTCCAACAAGCGCATCACCAATTACGGCGGCGGCAACACGTCGGCCAAGGTGATGGAAAAGGACCCGCTTACCGGCGAGCAGGTCGAGGTGCTGTGGGTCAAGGGTTCCGGCGGCGATGTCGGCACCATCAAGCTCGACGGTTTCGCCACGCTCTACATGGAGAAGCTTGAGGCGCTGAAAGGCCTCTATCGCGGCGTCGCCTATGAGGACGAGATGGTCGGCTACCTGCCGCACTGTACTTTCAACCTCAATCCGCGCGCCGCGTCGATCGACACGCCGCTGCACGCCTATGTGCCGAAAAAGCATGTCGACCACATGCATCCCGACGCCATCATCGCCATTGCCGCGGCGAAGGACAGCAAGGAACTGACGGCGAAGATTTTCGGCGGCGAGATCGGCTGGCTGCCGTGGAAACGGCCGGGCTTCGAGCTCGGCCTGTGGCTGGAGAAGTTCGCACGCGAAAATCCCGAGGCGGCCGGCGTCGTGCTGGAGAGCCACGGGCTGTTCACCTGGGCCGACACGGCGCGGGAATGCTACGAGACGACGATCCGCATCATCAGCCGGGCGATGGAATGGTTCGAGAGCGAAACCGCCGGCAAGGCGGCTTTCGGCGGCGAGGTGCGGCCGACATTGCCGGCGGCCGAGCGGCGGGCAATCGCGGCGAAGCTGATGCCGGCGATCCGCGGCATGATCTCCGCCGCCGAACGCAAGGTCGGGCATTTCGACGATCAGCCGGCTGTGCTGGAATTCATCGCCGCGCGCGATATGCAGAAGCTTGCCGCGCTCGGCACCAGCTGCCCCGACCATTTCCTGCGCACCAAGATCAGTCCGCTGGTTGTCGGCTTCGACCCGGCGAAACCGGACATCGACCAGACGCTCGCCGGATTGCCGGCGGCAGTCGAGGAATACCGCAAGGGCCATGCCGCCTATTACGAGCGCTGCAAAAGGCCGGAAAGCCCGCCGATGCGCGACCCGAATGCCGTGGTCTATCTGGTGCCGGGTGTAGGCATGATCACCTTCGCCAAGGACAAGGCGACTGCGCGGATTTCGGGCGAGTTCTATGTCAACGCCATCAACGTGATGCGCGGCGCTTCGGGGGTGTCGTCCTATATGGGCCTGCCGGAGCAGGAAGCCTTCGACATCGAATACTGGGTGCTGGAGGAGGCGAAGCTGCAGCGGCTGCCGAAGCCGAAACCATTGGCCGGCAAGGTCGCGCTCGTCACCGGCGGCGCCGGCGGCATCGGCAAGGCGACGGCGGAACGGCTGCTGCGAGATGGCGCCTGCGTGGTGCTGGCCGACATCGACGACGGTGCGCTGGAGGCTGCGAATGCCGACCTCGCAGGCCGGCACTCGGCAGATGTGGTGCGCAGTGTACGGCTGGATGTCACCAGGGAAGCTGAGGTCGCCGCCGCCTTCACCTTCGCCGCAGAGGAATACGGCGGCATCGACATCCTCGTCTCCAACGCAGGCATCTCTTCATCGGCGCCGATCGAGGAGACCGAGCTTTCCATGTGGAACCGCAACATGGACATTCTTTCCACCGGCTATTTCCTGGTAGCAAGGGAAGCGTTCCGATTGATGAAGGCGCAGAAGACCGGCGGCGCCATCGTCTTCATCGCTTCCAAGAACGGGCTTGCCGCATCGCCGAATGCCGCTGCCTACTGCACGGCCAAGGCTGCCGAGATCCATCTCGCCCGCTGCCTGGCGCTGGAGGGGGCGGAGTTCGGCATCCGCGTCAACACGGTCAACCCGGACGCGGTGTTGCGCGGCTCGAAGATCTGGAGCGGCGAGTGGCGCGAGCAGCGCGCCGCGGCATACAATATGAGCCCGGACGAACTGGAGGAGCATTACCGCAAGCGTTCGCTGCTGAAGCTCAGCGTCTATCCGGAGGACATCGCCGAAGCCACGTTCTTCCTGGTTTCCGACCTGTCGGCGAAATCGACCGGAAACATCATCAATGTTGATGCAGGCAACGCGCAGAGCTTTACGCGGTAAGGCGGCTTACCCTCCCCCTTGCGGGGAGGGTCGGCGCGCAGCGCCGGGGTGGGGGTGGTTCAGGATCGAGCATCTCGCCTTCACCCCGCTTCGCGGATGGGCGGCGGCGGAGAGCAGGAATTGGGAGGCAGTACAGTGACCGAACAACTCATCGCCGCCGACATCGTCGAGCGCGACAACGCAACCCGTGAGGCCGACCTCAGGCGTGACTACGAGTCGCTCGGCGAGCGCCTCGACCGCCGCGGCATCGCGATTGATGCAATCCGCGACAAGGTGGCGGCGTTCGGGGTAGCAGTGCCGTCATGGGGCGTCGGCACCGGCGGCACGCGGTTCGCGCGCTTTCCGGGCGAAGGTGAACCGCGCGACATCTTCGACAAGATCGAGGATTGCGCGGTGATCCAGCAACTGACGCGAGCGACGCCGACCGTTTCCCTGCACATTCCATGGGACAAGGCAGAGCCGCAGCGGCTGAAGCAGGCGGCGTCGCGTTTGGGCCTCGGTTTCGACGCGATGAACTCCAACACCTTTTCCGACGCGAAGGGCCAGAAGCTCTCCTACAAGTTCGGCTCGCTCAGCCATGCCGACGCCGCCACGCGGCAACAGGCGGTCGAGCACAATCTCGAATGCATCGAAATCGGCAGGACGATCGGCTCGAAGGCGCTGACTGTGTGGATCGGCGACGGGTCCAACTTTCCTGGCCAGGTCAATTTCGCCATGGCGTTTGAACGCTATCTCGAAGCGATGAGGGCGATCTATGCCGAACTGCCGGATGACTGGAAACTGTTCACCGAGCACAAGATGTACGAGCCGGCATTTTACTCCACGGTCGTGCAGGATTGGGGTACCAACTACATCATCGCCCGCGAGTTGGGGCCGAAGGCGTTTTGCCTCGTCGACCTCGGCCACCATGCGCCAAACGTCAATATCGAGATGATCGTGTCGCGGCTGATCCAGTTCGGCAAACTCGGCGGCTTCCATTTCAACGATTCGAAGTATGGCGACGACGATCTCGATGCCGGCTCGATCGATCCCTACCGGCTGTTTCTGGTGTTCAACGAACTGGTCGATGCCGAACTGACGGATGCCGAGGGCTTCGACCCTGCCCATATGCTCGACCAGAGCCACAACGTCACCGACCCGATCGAGAGCCTGATGCTGTCGGCGATCGAGGTGCAGCGGGCCTATGCGCAGGCGTTGCTCGTGGATCGCAAGGCGCTGGAAGGTTTTCAGGATGCCAATGACGCGCTGATGGCGACGCAGACGCTGAAGTCCGCCTACCGGACGGATGTCGAGCCGATCCTCGCCATGGCGCGGCTGAAGAATGGTGGCGCGGCGGATCCTGTCGCGGCTTATCGGGCGAGCGGCTATCGGAGAAAGGTTGCCGCCGAGCGGCCGGCCGTTACGGCTGGCGGCGGCGGCATCGTGTAGCCTCCGCAGCCGGGTCTCGGCTTACAAGAGCCGGGTGTCGTCGGTCTTCGGACGCTTACGGCCTGACGTGCCGTTCGAGCCGGATTTTTTGGGTTTGCCGGAAGCCGTCTCTTCAGCCGGCGCCTTCGGACCGACAACCGGTGTCGCCGCAACCCGTGCCGGCTCCGCCGTCTGTTTTTTCTTGAAGATGATCATTCTCATCGCCCCCAAACAGACAAATCGCCCGCTGGACGTCCGGCGGGCGGGGTTCCATGACGACCGTTCCCCGAAATGGTTGGGGAACAAGAATTCCTTACCGGCGACAACCGGGTCGGCGCTAGCAACTTGAGCATGATCCGAAAAATTGGAGGCTTCTCGGACCGGGTCATGCCTGCAATCGACAAGTTAGAACCCCATTCCGTCGGAATGGATAGGCTCTAGAATTTGGCGGCTGGCCGGGCAGCAAGCACTTTTTTCTTCGGTGCGGGCAGCAGGCCCTCGCGCTGGGCCTGTTTGCGGGCGGCCTTGCGCGTCCGGCGGACGGCCTCGGCTTTTTCACGAACACGCTTTTCGGAAGGCTTCTCGTAGGAGCGCCTTGCCTTCATTTCGCGGAAGACGCCTTCACGTTGCATCTTCTTCTTCAATACCCTCATGGCTTGTTCGACATTGTTGTCGCGTACGAGTACCTGCAATTTTTTTCCTGACTTTGCATGCGCCGTATCGCAAGGCGAATTCGGGGCAAGCGGTAGGGGGTGCGCCGGATTGGCGGACCTGTGAGGCGGACGTTGTATCAAGGTTCGGCGGCGAATACACCCCACCAGGCAACTTATTTCCCCTTTCCGGCCACTCTCTGCTATCAATCGGGTCAAAATCCGGAAGGAAACATCCCCTTGGTCGACAGTTCGAAGGAAGCACGCGCGAAAGCCGATCTGAAGTTCAGAAAGGCCGAACGCGAGGCGACGGTACGTGATCTCGTGTTGGCGGAACATGCCGCCGAAACCGAAAGGCGCAAGGCAAAGTCATCGAAGCTGAAGGAGCTTCGGCTGGCCAAGGAGGCAGCGGACCTCGCCTCCGGCAACAGTGCGCCGGCAAAGAAGAAGCCGGCGCGCAAGACTTCAAAAGGGTAAGAATCCAATTGCGTCTCCCCTTGCGGAGGGCGTGGATTGATTTCCCTCGTTCCGCGCGGTTTTTCGCCCTGATTGAAAATTCTTTCCAGCGATTTCAATGGCTTACACAATCAGCCAAGATTTTCTGTCCACACCCTTCGCTGCCTCCCGCATAATCCGTGTCATCGCCCTCAGGGGAACCCGGTCTAGAACCGGGATTTGGGAGGGCGGCGGTGTCCGGGTCGGCCGCGCAACGGTAGCGCGGCTTAGCGAGGCGATCGCCAAGACCCGGGCCTCGGCGACGGTCAGGCTGGTAGGCGCAAAAAAATGCCGAGCCCAGCCCACCCAGCCGAAGGTGAAAGCACCGGCGGACGCGGAAGACCGCGCCGAGTTTTCAATATTGAGTGAGGCGCGGTCCAGGTGTCCGCTTCCCACCCCTGAGCCCTGAGCCCGCCGAAGGGTCGAAGGGCTCCAAGCAGAGGCCAGGCCGGCAAAACCGAAGCGTGGCAAGGGAGAGGCTTGTGCCCATGCAAACGCGGCCCCCGGTGATTCCTTGCCCATGAATAGCGAAGGGGTGTCGAGGCGAAGGAGACCGCCCATTTCAACGATCCAAAATTTTTTTTGCGTGCCCTTTGTCGATTTTCCCCGATGCCGCTCGACGTGAAGGTAGAGCAAGGTTGAAACCGGCTCGGAACCAAACCCTGATGGAGACCAAAACGATGCGTTTCATGGTGATTGTGAAGGCAACTGCGGAGAGCGAAGCGGGCGAAATGCCGAGCGAGGAACTGCTGTCGGCAATGATGAAATACAACGAGCAGCTCGTGAAAGCCGGGATCATGCTGGCCGGCGAAGGGTTGCACCCAAGCTCGAAAGGCGCGCGCGTGCGTTTCAACGACGACAAGCGTACCGTCATCGATGGGCCGTTCGCCGAGACGAAAGAACTGGTCGCCGGCTACTGGATCTGGCAGGTCCGTTCGCTGGACGAGGCGATCGAATGGGTCAAGCGCTGCCCCAATCCGATGGACGGCGAATTCGGTGATCGAAATCCGCCAGATCTTCGACATGGACGATTTCGGTGAGGCCGCCACCCCGGAAATCCGCGAACAAGAGGCGCGTCTGCGCGCCGAGACCGAGAAGCTTTCGGGTAAATCCTGAAGCTATGACGACCGACTTTGGACTTCCGGACAATACCTTCCGGGAGTCCAACCGCTTGACGCAACAGCTGTTGGTCGCCGCCGGTCTTGCGGCTGCAGCCGGTAGATGGTCTGATCGCGTGCGTGACCAACACCGAAACCCATCGCGCCATCGACGCCGTCTGGAGGATAGAGCGGGCCAGGATCATCGCCGGCCTGGCTCGGGTTGTGCGCGACGTCGGCCTCGCCGAAGAGTTCGCGCAGGAGGCCATGATCGCCGCGCTCAGGCAATGGCCGGTATCGGGTATCCCCGCCAAGCCGGGCGCCTGGCTGATGGCTGCCGGCAAGCGCCGTGCCATCGACCATTTCCGGCGCGAAAAAATGATGGATCGAAAACACGAGGAACTGGGCTACGAGGCCGAGGTCGAACAGGATTTCGGCACGCCGGATGTCGACGAAGCGCTCGACGACGACATCGGCGACGACCTGCTCAGCCTGATCTTCACCGCCTGCCATCCGGTGCTCTCCGCCGAAGCCCGTGTGGCGCTGACGCTGAGGCTGCTCGGCGGATTGACCACCGACGAAATAGCGCGGGCCTTCCTTGTCCCGGAGCCGACCGTGGCGCAGCGCATCGTGCGGGCGAAACGCGCGATCGCCGCGGCGCGCGTCGCTTTCGAAGTGCCGCGTGGCATCGACCGCGCCGCAAGGCTGTCGTCGGTGCTTGAAGTGCTTTATCTGATCTTCAACGAGGGGTATTCGGCGACCGCCGGCGAGGATTGGATCAGGCCGCAGCTTTGCGAGGAGGCATTGAGACTTGGGCGCATTCTCGCGGGCTTGGCGCCGAACGAGCCGGAGGTGCACGGGCTCGTTGCGCTGATGGAAATCCAGGCCTCGCGGTTCAAGGCGCGGGTGGGCCCCTCCGGCGAGCCGGTTCTGTTGCTCGATCAGAACCGGGCGCGTTGGGATCAGCTTCTCATCCACCGCGGGCTTGCCGCTCTTGAGCGGGCCGAAGCACTGGACCCCGTTCGCGGTCCTTACGTGCTGCAGGCTGCGATCGCCGCCTGCCACGCACGCGCTCGTACCGCCGACGATACCGACTGGGGCCGCATCGCCGCGCTCTACCACGCACTGGCCGAACTGATGCCGTCGCCGATCGTCGAACTGAACCGGGCGGTGGCCGTATCGATGGCCTACGGTCCTGCCGCAGGCCTCGACCTTGTCGAACATCTGCGGTCGGAACCCGCGCTGCAGAGCTACCATCTTTTGCCGAGCGTGCGCGGCGACCTGCTATTCAAGCTCGGCCGCTTCGATGAAGCGCGCGCGGAATTCGAGAACGCTGCCTCGATGGTCCGCAACGAGCGCGAGCGCGATCTGATGCTTGACCGCGCCCAGGCGTGCCGGAAATCGTTGGCGTCGTAAGGCTTCGAGGCACTGGCGGCAATGTTTCGCAACGAGAAATCCGCGTGATGCGACCGATCGAGATCAGGCCGGTAGCGTCTCCGCGGTGCGGCCCGGATTCCCCGGAGGTGGTTAGTCGGCTGTGAAGAACGCCGATTTCGCTGATTATGGTTTGATTGGCGGCGTTGCGGCGGTTGCAGGCAGTGCCGGAAAGACGGGGCTGGGAAGGGCCTGCGCCAGTTGGTTGTCCAGAACGGTGATCAGGCTGATCGTGGCTGGATCGGCGGCGCTGCAGCGGTGGCGAACAGCGCCAGGAAGAAGGCACACAAAAGCCTCAGCCAGTTGAGCAGGAGGCTGAAGTTGTAGCCGACTGCGGCAAGCACAGCGTTATTGGCATCGCCCTCGGAGAAGGCCAGGAAGTTGCGGCCCATGCGGTGGTCGTTCTTCAGATGGCCGATGACGGGTTCGACGGCGGCCCGACGTCGCAGCGCCCGTTTGACGGCCTGGGTGAGGCCGCGCTTGTAGCCGGCGACATGGACCTTGAACATCTTGCCCTTCGGCGCGTTGTGGCCGCGATAGCCGGCATCGGTGACGATCTTGCCGAGGCTGACGCCGATGGTGTCCTCGATCGCCGGGATGATGGTGGCCAGCGTGTGGCCGTCATAAGGATTGCCGGGCAACGCTTTGACATGGGCGACGAACTGGCCGCCGCGGCTGCGCTGCAGCGGGGTGGCGACGGAGACCTTGACGCCGAATTCGTAGGGCTTGTGGGCCTTGCCCTTGCCGATGCACTCGACCTCCGGAGCGTGCAGGGAATACACCTTCTTGCCCCGCTCGCGCTGGCGCTGGTCCCTGACGCGCCGGGCAAGCGACAGCGGCAGTGCGAAGACCTGCATCAGCTCCGGTCGCCTGGCGAGCTTGCGGGTGATGTCGCGGATCACCGCGCCCAACATGGTGCGCAGCCGCTTGAGCTGCCGGTTGGCCCGTTTGAACTGCTTGGCATGGGCATAGCGCTGATGCTTGATCAGCGCGATCTTGCCGACCCGCGCATAGGATTGGCGCAGGGCAATGCCATGCCTCTTGGCCAGCTTGACCAGCCGTTCGCGGGCGCGATGCATCAGCTTGGCGTCGGTCGGGAAGGTGATGGCCTTTTCCTGCACGGTGGTGTCGACGATTACCGCGCGGAAGTCCGACGGCTTGGCCGCCCCCAGCCTGGTCGCCGCTGTAAGGCTTTCCTGGAGCAGCGCCATCAGCCGCTCTTCCCCCATACGCAGCCGCCAGCGCGTCAGTGAGGTGCGGTCGAAGGGCAAACGGTGCTGGAAGAACTCCTCGCCGCAGAACAGCTGGTAGTAGGGATTTTCCAGCCAGCGTTCGCACAGGTTTTCGTCGGACAGGTTGTGCGTCGACTTGAGGATGGCCAATCCCGCCATCAGCCGGGTCGGCAAAGGCGGCCGGCCAGGATCGTCGTCATAGACCTCGCCGAGCCGCTCTTCCAGGAAGCGCCAGTCGATCGTCTTGGCCAGCTTCACCAGCGCATGATCCATATTGAGGATGTGGTCGAGCCGGGATCGCAACAGGTCCGTCTGGCCGCTCTCGCGCCGTTCCTTCGGTCGCATCGCCCGCTTCCCTCGCTGCTTCGTCATCGCCTCGAATCACGCAGAACAAGCGCATCCAATTTGCCGGAAACCGCAGCCCAAAGCCACGAAATTCGGCAATCTGAAACCTGAAATCAGGGGAAATTGTTAAACGGAATCAAAGCATTCCGAGTTCTTCACGGACGACTGGTTACATTTCCCCTTTGCCTTCCCGCCCGTTCCGGTGCCTCTGCAGGGCGTCGCTGAAGGCGGCGGCGAGGATGCCGGTCGGTATGGCGATCAGGCCGATGCCGGTGACGGCGGTCAGTCCGGCTACAATTTTGCCGAGCGGCGTAACGGGATAGGCATCGCCATAACCGACCGTCGTCAAAGTGGCTATCGACCACCACATCGCGCGCGGGATGCTCCCGAAATCTTCCGGCTGGCTGGGACCTTCGATGATGAAGAGCAAGGTCGACGATACCAGCAGCAGTATGGCGGCGATCGCCAGGCTCATGATCAGTTCGTAGCGCCGCGATTTGATCGCGTAGACGATGGCGCCGATCGCCGTGGAAAAGCGGCCAAGCCTCGCCAGCATCACAATGCGCGACAGCCTGAGCAGCCGCAGCACCGCACCTTCTCCGCCTACCAGCGTCATGAACAACGACGACAACGCGAGAAGGTCGACAAGCGCTGGAAAGGAAAACGCGTAACGGACGACGCCGCGCCAGCCAGGCCCGTATTGCGGGTTCTCCGCCGCGGTCCATAGCCGGGCCAGATATTCGATCAGAAAGATGGTGGCGAAGACGATCTCGACGGTACGAAAGAGGCGTTCGTGACCGTCATGTATGTCGGGCTCGCTTTGCAGAACCGCCATGACCACAGCGAGGCAGATCAGCACCGCGATGATCCTGTTCAGCGGCGACAGACCTTTTTTGCGCCAGGCGGCCGGATGAAGTTGGTGATAGAGCTTACGTCGCCACGTCAGCGTGCCAGAATGCGTCTCCATCCCCGCCCCCAAGGCATTTATTGCCGTTCCTGCCCATCTTTTCCCGGCATCGGATATAAAAATGCCGCGTCAGACGAAGGGCCGCCCGATCTCGTATTTAACCGGGATTAGCCGATTGAGGTAGGCCATGCCGGCCTTCGACAACTGGTTGACATCGGGCAGCAAAAAGTCGTCCGGCATGTGCCGCGTCTTGCCGGCAACGCTTGACAGCGCCACGCGGCGCATCACGGTCTTGCCGTCCTCCACCTGAAGGGCAACCGAGCCGCCGCCACGATCCGCTGTGTCTACGGCGAAAACTCCCGCTTCATGGGCTTCGCGGGAATCGGTTTCGTTGATGGCGCCGATATAACCGCGCGGCATGTAGCCGAGAGCGTCGACCCGGGCACGTTTTCCCGGCAAGCCTTCCGCCAGCGCTCGCTCGAATGCCATGCTGAGATCGCTGCCGGACAGCTTGATGTTGCCATGCGCGTCGCGTTCCAGCTTGTCGGGCGGCACCAGGCTTTCGACAAGCGCGCGCCCGTCTTCGGTCGACACGCCTTCGGAAACGGCGACGATGCAGCGCTTGTATTTCGCCATCGTCGCCTTCACGTCATCGATGAATCGCGGCACAGAAAAGGCGCGCTCCGGCACATAGAGGAGATGCGGGCCGTCGTCCTCCTCATCTCGCCATGCCGCCGCGGCGGCGGTCAGGAAGCCGGCATGCCGTCCCATGACGATGCCGACATAGATGCCGGGCAGGGCACGGAAATCGAGATCGACGCTGCGGAATGCCCCGGCGACGAATTCGCCCGCCGAGATGAAGCCCGGCGTGTGGTCGTTTTCGACGAGATCGTTGTCGATGGTCTTCGGCGCATGGACGAAGGCCATCGAACCGCCCGCAGCATCCGACAGAATCTGCTGCGTGCCCGCCGTATCGTTGCCGCCGATGTAGATGAAGGTGTCGGCGTTCACTTTCTTGCAGGCCCTTCAGGACCAGATCGCAATAGGCTGCGTCTGGTTTGTCGCGCGTGCTGCCCAGCGCTGCGCCCGGCGTCCTGCCGATTGCCCGCATGCGCTCTGGCGGGACGTCGGAAAAGTCGATGTAGTCGCCGTCGCGGATGCCGCGTACTCCATGCCGCGAACCGAGGATTTTCGCATCGGGATAACGCCGTTCTATTTCGCTTACCGCGCCGGCCAGCGTCTGGTTGATGACGGCGGTTGGACCGCCGCCCTGCGCGATGACGAAAGTTCGAGGCATTGCGTATTCCTCCCGGTTGAGATGCTCGCGTTACATTCGCAAGTCTCCGTTACCGGTGCAACCGGGAGTGCGGAAATGCCTCAGCCGACGACGATCGGCGTCTTGCCGTTGACGCGGTTGAAAAGGTCGATGACGTCCTGGTTGATCATCCGCACGCAGCCCGACGACATCGCCTGGCCGATGGTCCACCATTCGGGCGAGCCGTGGACGCGATAGCCGGTATCCTGACCGTCCTTGAAGATATAGAGGGCGCGGGCGCCGAGCGGGTTTTTCAGGCCGCCAGGCTGGCCGTTACGCCACTGTTCCAGTTCCGGCTTGCGGGCGATCATTTCGGCCGGCGGCGTCCAGACCGGCCATTTCTTGCCGTACTGGATGTTGGCTCGGCCCGACCACAGAAAGCCGTCGCGGCCGATGCCGACGCCATAGCGGAGCGCGTCGCCGCCGGGCTGCACGAAGTAGAGGAACCGGTCCTGCAAGCTCACCACAATGGTGCCCGGCGCCTCGCCGGTCGGGTCGACGACGATCTGGCGGCGGTATTTCGGCTCGATCTTCGCATAGGGGATTTCGGGAAGCTGAAAGCCTTCGTCCGTGAAGGAGGCATACATCAGATCGGGGCTGGTCACCGTGCGGTCGACGCTGATCTGTGGCCGTATCGCGCCGGTTGTCGTGGTGTCGAGGCCCATATCGGGCAATTCCAGCGTGCTGGTGCAGCCGGCGACGCCGCCTAGGCCAAGGACGCCGAGGCCGGTCAATACCGTCCTGCGTGAGATCGGCGCTTGTGCTTCGACAGTTTGTGGAGTGGATTTGAACGCAGGGAACAAACGCGACACGCGGCAGCCTCACAGTTGAGAATTTCGCGATCATGTCGATTCATGGTTGATAAAGGCTGAACGCGGCATTGCCGGCGTTAACCGCGTTGGGAATACGATGACGGATGCAAGCAAGACCTGGTTTCGCAAGCGGCAGATCGATGCAGGACTGGCCGTCCTCGACGAACCTTATGTCCACGAGATATTTCGGTCGAACATCTGGCATTTGCGCGGCAGGGATCTCGACCTCATCGTCGACACGGGCATGGGTCTCGGCATTCTCTCCGCCGCACTCGACCTGACGCCTGGCAAGCCGGTGCTGGCTGTCGCCACTCACGTTCATGTCGATCATGTCGGGTCGCTGCACGAATTCGACGACCGGGCGGGGCCGCGCATAGAGGCGGCGGCCTTTGCGACGATGGAGGACAAGGTCACCTACGCGGACGCATTCCGCGCCTTGAAGGACCCGGTTTCCGCAAAACCCTTTGAAGGATGGAATGCGAAAAAATACCGGCTGACACCGGCGCCGTTGACGCGGCTGCTCGACGAGGGCGATGTCATCGACACCGGCGACCGTCTGTTTGCCGTATTGCATCTGCCCGGCCATTCGCCGGGTTCGATCGGGCTGCTGGATGAAAAGGACGGTCTCTTCTTCAGCGGCGACGCCATCTACGACGATGAACTCTACGACGATTTGCCCGACAGCGACCGGGAAGCATATCGCGCGACCATGGCCCGCATTGCCGATTTGCCGGCCCGCATCGTGCATGGCGGCCACGGCGAGAGTTTCGACGCAGCGAAGATGCGCGAAATTGCCCGACGCTACATCGCGGAGAGCAAGCCCTAGCCGTCCAGCGACTTTCCCTCTTTACTTGTCCCGAAGCCCGGGGATTTATCCTTTTCTTTGGACAGGAGTTTCCGATGACCTTCGAAACCTGGGCCGCGTTCGCCGCTGCCTCCGCCGTGCTTCTCATCATTCCCGGACCGACCATTCTGCTGGTCGTTTCCTATGCGCTCGGCCAGGGCTGGCGCACCGCGCTGCCGATGGCGGTCGGCGTGGCTCTCGGCGATTTCACCGCGATGACCTTGTCGATGCTCGGCATCGGCGCGCTGCTGATGGCGTCGGCCACCATCTTCACGGTGCTGAAATGGATCGGCGCCGCCTATCTCGTGTATCTCGGCATCAAGCTTTTCCGCGCCGGCGGTGCGCTGGATGCAAGACCGCGCTCCGATGCGGCCTCGGCGGTGAAGATGATGGGCCATGCGTGGCTGGTGACGGCGCTCAACCCGAAAAGCATTACCTTCTTCGTTGCCTTCCTGCCGCAGTTCCTCGATCGCTCCGCGGATTTCTTCACGCAGATGCTGATCTTCGAAGCCACTTTCCTTGTGCTCGCCTTCCTCAATGCCTTTGGTTACGCCATGGTCGCCTCGCGAGCCCGCAACGTCGTCCGCAATCCGCGCGCCATCAGCCTCTTCAACAAGACTGGCGGCACGTTGCTGGTCGGCGCCGGCATCGCGACCGTGGCGATGCGATCCGGCAACTGATCGCAAAAAGCCGGCGGAGTCACCACCGGCATTTTATCCGTTCATTTGGCCGCCGCTGCAGCCAAGCCGCTACCATTTCACGCTGACACCGATATTGCCTTCGAAGATCCGGGTCTTCTCGCCGTCAACGTCAAAAGTATAGTCGGCAGTGGCGAACAGGCTGGTTAATTCCGAAAGCGTCGCTATCACGCCGCCGCCGAGCTCGAGGGCGGTTCCCCCGATCTCGGTTATGATAGGGGTTTCGGCGAAAGTGATGCGGTCGTCCTCCCCATCGAAATTGTGCCAGAGATTGGCCTTGAGATAAGGCTGGAACGTCGTGGCCTCGGTCCGGAAGTTTCCTTGCAGCCTGACGCCCAGCCGCCCGGTCACCGCATCGTCGGAATCGAACGACACAGTTGAGAAGCGGTCGGTCTGGTCGTCGAGCGACAGATGCTGCCAGATCAGTTGGCCCTGCGGTTCGATCGTCCATTCCGGGGTCAGCGCTATCGGATAGCCACCTTCCAGAGATGCCGTGATGCCGGTCCCGTCGATGTCGACGCCGACCTCACGGTCGGAGGTCGCCACCGAACCAGGTGCCCATCACAACACCGTCGAGATACCAGCCGTTTGGACCGATATGCGTCCAGTAACCGCCAACGCTGGTACCGTCGAGATCGATTTGCCCGACCAGCAGGTCGTTCCAGCCGAGTGCCTGGCCCTTCACATCGCCGTCCATGCGGGCATGGCCGACAAACAGGCCGACGCGGTCATGATGATCGTTACCTGACTCCCAGCCAAACAGATCCTGGCCAGCCTGGAAGCCGAACAAGGTTCCATCGAAGCTGGGCGACACGGTGCCGTCCCACTTCATTTCGGCATCCTGGCCGAAGATGCGGGCCCAGGTCGTCGGCAGATATCCGGCGCCATGGAGCAGGGCCTGCTCGCCACGCCGCTCGTGGAATGTACCCAACGTCGAGAGTGCGAGATGGTGGGCGATCGGCGGCACAACTGAATAGGTCGGCACCTCGATGCGGTAGAGCGGAATGACCTCCGCGATCACCGGTGTCGCGCCGGGTGTCGGCGGCGCCGGCTGCACCGGCGGCGGCGGTACCGGATTGGGATTGCCCGGTGTCGCCGCGGGAGGCGGCGATACCGGAATCGGCAATGTCGGGGCCTCGATCGGAGGCGTCGGCGGTGCCGCGGGAGGTTCCAGCGCCGGCGCCGACGGGGGTGCCGGGATTGGCGCGGGCGCCGGATCGGTAGGCTCCACGGGAGGCGCAGGATCGACAGGGTCCGGATCGCTGGGTGTTGGCTCCGGCGGCAGTGGTGGCGCCGGCGGCGACGGCGGTGGTGCCGGTTCCGGCGGCACCGGTTCGGTCGGAGGAGGTGGTGGCGTGGGTTCGCCCGGCTCCAGCGGTGGCGGGGCCGGCGACAATGGCTCAAGCGGATCCGGCGCCGGTGCGGGTTCCGGCGGCGGTGGCGGCAACGGGTCCGGATCCTCCGGTGTCGGCGGCGGCGGGCGAGGAGCCACCAGCGTCGACCGCAGGTACCAGTTCTCGTCCGTCCCGGCGGTCACGCCGCCCTGGAACAGGAAGTATTCAAACGCGCCGGCGGCGACCGGGCCATTCAGCGCGAACGCGTCGCTTTCGGTCGTCGCGCCATTCACGGCTTCCACCACCATGATGCCGTCTTGCACCGTCGAGGCGCCGGCGCCGCCGACGTTGATCACGCTGATGCTCGTCGAGCCCGAAGCGCTGCCGTCCGAAATGACCAGCTTGTCGGAAGCGGAGGAATCGTCTCCAAGTTCGGTCTGCAAAAGAAGCATTCCGCCATCGCCGGTATAGTTGCCGGCGATCGTGAACGTGTCCGCCAAGCTGTCGCCGCCATTTGTAAGGTCGATGCGACCAGCATTGATCACGGTCGCGAGCTGACCGGCCGCAAACGGGGTGACGGCGCTGTTTGCGCCGCCGCCGAACAGCGTGCTCGTCGAATCGATCGACAAGGTGCCGGTACCCGTCTCGCTGTCGCCAAGCACCAGATTTTCGGCGAAAATCATCTCGGTGTCGTTCGTGGCGGCGATGCTTTCCCACATTTGCAGCCGGGAAACGCGATCGATCGAAGCATTGTCGAGCGTCAGATTGTCGGCGCCCAGCCCGCCGGTGATCGCGTCGGTATCGCCAAGATTTGCATTGGTGAGGTCCTTGAGTGTCGCTGTATCGTTGTCTCCGCCGAGATCGACCGTCCCGTAAATGACGCCGCCGCCATCCCAGGTGAAGGTGTCTGTTCCGAAGCTCATCAGTACACTGCCGCCGACAGAGCCGCCGGTCACCGTAACGCTATCGGTGCCGCCGCTGACGCTGATGTTGCCGCCGATGGTGCCGTTCGAAAGAATGATGGTGTCGTTGCCGAAGCCGGTGACGAGATTTCGGTCGATGGTGCCACCCGACATGTCGAAGAAATTGTCGTCCAGCTTCATGTTGACGCGGCCGATCCGGCCGCCTGTCATCACCGCATGGTCGCCATCGTCGAAGAAATCGACGATTCGGCCGTCCGACATGAAGAACGTGTCGAGGCCGTCGCCCTGATTGAGCGAGCCGATCTCGCCGCCGGTCATCTGGAAGTCGTCGGTGCCGCTGCCCTGCTGCACGTTGCCGGTGACGGTGCCGGCGCTGATGTTGAATATGTCGGCGCCGTCCCCTTGGTCGACAGTGCCGTTGATGGCGCCGGCATTCATTATCAACGTGTCGTCACCGCCGCCCATGCTGACGGCTGTGCCGGTCTCCATTTATCGTGCCGGTGTTCGTCAGGCTGTCGTTGAACGCACCCTGAAAGAGCACGCCTTGTGCGGTCACGCCGGAGATCGTCCCGGAATTGGTTACCACGGTCGGGCCATTGGCTGCCACAACGCCCACCTGCTGCCCGCTGATTTCGCCGGCATTGTCAACCGTACCGCCGCCGTTGATGATGATGCCATTCGCCTGCTGGCTTACGACCGAGCCGGTTGAGGTGTTGCTGAAAGCGGCAGGGGAGCTGAAGAAGGCGCCGAGTCCGCCGGCCCCGGTGACGGTAATGGTCCCGGCGTTGGTGACCGTTCCGAGCGTGGCGCCGAGCCAGTTGATGCCATGCGCGTTCGGACCCGAGACATTGATATCGCTGCTGTTCGTCAATGTGTTGTTCGAACCGTTGCCGACCACACCGTGCGCGGTTGCTCCGGTTGTCTTGATCGTGCCGGTGCCGGCATTGGTGATCGTGTTGTTCCCGCCCGTCACGAGGATGCCGTTTGCATTCGGGCCAGAGGTCGTGATCATCCCGGAATTGGTGAAGATATTGCCGTCGCCGGCGGCCTCCATGCCGACAGCGTTGTCTCCGGTCGTGGTGATCGTTCCCTCGTTCGTGACCGTATTCCCGGTTGAGCCGGTGAACAGCAGGATGCCTTGCGAGTCCGCGCCGCCGGTGATGATCGTGCCAGTGTTGAGGACGACATTGTTGTCGCCCCCGTCCGAGAACATGCCCTCCGACAGAGCTCCGCCCGTCGTGATCGTGCCGCCGTTGGTGATTGTGTTGTTGTTGTCGAAGCGGATACCGTCGAACGTGTCTCCGGTGACGGTGATATTACCCTGGTTGGTAACCTCGCTCAGATCACGAACGAAGATACCGTTGATGTTCGTAACGTCGAGCCCAGCCCCAGGCAGGACAACAACGGTCACGTTGGTGCTGCCGGCCGCGGCTTCAACTCGTGTGATGTCCGGATTGGGCGCTGACGTATCACAAGTGGCGGTCTGGCCGGTTGCCGGATCATGGTTGTCGCAAGCAGCGTGCGCGGACCCGGTCCCGAGAAATGCTATGGTCAGACCGGTTGAGGCAAGGAAGCTCAACCGGCGTAGATGGAAACGCCGCCGCTTTCGATATTCAGGACATGGATAAAACGTGTTGTCGAAAACGCCGCCTTCGACAAGGCCATGGGTGTGGCGCCGCATCGCCGTCCCCCTCGGGTCGCCAGTGTCTTGCGCAAACACCGGCTGGTTGCCTTCAGCCGCCCGCCACAGTTAGGACATAATTCGCGACACCTGGCAACCATTGCGGGATATGTTGGTTACGATCGCTCGTTTGGTGTTGTAAATCAGTCACTTGACCAAACCGTCCCGCTACCGCATCGGCCCAAAATCGGATTCGATTTTGGAAAGCACGATGCGTAGATTTAACGATTTAGAGCGTCCTTGTGCATCCTGGAGGACGCGCGGGGCTCTATGGCTGGTTCGTCGATCCTATGTGCACTAGGTTGAAGCCTTGCCCTGATGGCGGCAAGATCGCGACGATTCGCCTCGGAGACCATGATGACCATACGCGACGCCTTGGGTTTGCCATCGTCGGGCGCGGGGTCGCAGTCGCTGGGGCATTACGAGCGGGCCCTGCATCAATTGCAATGTTTCATCGGCGATCCCGTCGCTTCGGTGAACGCGGCGCTCGAAGCCGATCCCGGCTTTGTCATGGCGCATGTGCTGAAGGGATATCTCTATGGCTTGGCGACGGAACGCGACGCGATGGCCGTGGCGAAAGCCTCCCATGCCGCGGCCGCTTCGCTGCCCGCAACCGCGCGAGAGGCCCGTCATGTCGAGGCGCTGGGGCGATTGGCCGGCGGGCGTTGGCATGAGGCCGGACGGATACTCGAGGACCTGACGATCGACGAGCCGCGCGACGCGCTGGCGCTGCAAGCCGGCCACCAGATCGATTTCTTCACCGGCAATTCACGCATGCTGCGCGACCGTATCGCACGGGCCATGCCCATCTGGAGCAACGGCATGCCGGGATATCCACGCAATCCTTGGCATGCAGGCCTTCGGCCTCGAGGAAATGGGCGACTATGCGCGCGCCGAGGCGGCCGGACGCCAAGCGACCGAGATCGAGCCGCGCGATGGCTGGGCGCAGCACGCGGTCGCCCATGTCATGGAGATGCAGAGCCGTCAGCGCGACGGTATCGCCTGGATGCGCGCCAATCCGGAAAACTGGTCGAAAGACAGCTTTCTACGGGTTCACAATTGGTGGCATCTGGCGCTGTTCCACTATGACCTCGGCGAAGTCGACGAGGTGCTGGCGCTGTTCGACGGGCCGATCTTCGGCGCCCGTTCGACCATCGCGCTCAACATGGTCGATGCCTCCGCCATTCTCTGGCGGCTCTATCTGGCCGGTCACGATGTCGGCGACCGCTGGCCCGCCGTCGCGGAAAACTGGGTACCGAAGGCCAGATCGGGCAACTACGCCTTCAACGACGCCCACGCGATGATGGCGTTCGTCGGAGCGGGCCTTGCGGGGCCTGCGCACGACCTGCTGGAGACGCAAAGCGAGGCGATGAGGGCCGGCGATGACAATGCGTCATTCACCCGCGATGTCGGCCATCCGGTGACGCTTGCCATCAAGGCTTTCGGCGACGGGGATTATGCGGAAACCGTCCGGCTGTTGCGTCCCGTGCGTGACATCGCCTACCGCTTCGGCGGCAGCCATGCACAGCGCGACGTCATCGACCTGACGCTGATCGAGGCAGCGCTGCGGTCGGGCCGGAAGGCGCTTGCGTCGGCACTGGCCGCCGAGCGGCTTTCGGCCCGGCCGGACAGTCCGCTTGCTGCCTTGTTTGCCCGCCGGGCCGCCGAGATGACGCCGGTCAGCGCTAGCGACCCTGGAGAACGCGAATGAGATTGGCCGTCGGCCGGCCTTGCTGAATGGATCGCATGTCCTCGTGGGTCAGTTCGCCGGACGACAGCCCGTTCACCATCCGCCGGCAAGCTGTCCTCGGCGCGGCATTGACCGGAACTTTCGTCAGCGACGCCAGCGATCTGCGTTCGGCGAGCGATCTCTTGCTCTGCCTCTGCTCGCACCTGGACACGGTCGTCGAGCGCATGGCGGAGCTTCCGCTCAGCGAAGTTTGAATGGCGTCATACTGGGCCCTGCTCGAGCTGCAACCGGCCATGGCGGCAAGGCTGGCGGCTGCAATGAGTGCTTGGATCCTTGTCATCCTGGACTCCTGCAAGCTGTCCCTTCCTGGACACGAGTTGCTAACTCGCCCGTCTACGTTGTCGAATGATGCGCAGCATGACAAGGGCGGAAGCGATTTATTCGGCTGGAAAGAGCTTCCACTTCTTCGGCCGGAACGCGATCCGGGTCCTTTCGGAAGCCGGATGCGACGTCGGAATTTCGAGCTCCACGCGCTGCCTGTCGCCGCCGACTTCGAGCTCGACGTGACGGGTGCCGGCGACACGACGGCTGGCGGCGACCGTTCCGGCAATGCAGCCGCCCGCACCTTCCAGGAGTTCGATGTCGTGCGGCCGGAAATAAAGCACAGCGTCGCCATCGGCCGCCTCGGGCGCCGATATGCCGATCGCGCGGTCGGCGATCCACAATTCGCCTTTCTCGACCTTGACGGGCAGCGAACTCGACTCGCCGATGAACGAGAAAACGAAAGGCGAATTCGGGGTGTCGTAGACATCGTCCGCGGTGCCGACCTGTTCGATGCGGCCCTGGCTCATGACCACGACGCGGTCGGCAAGTTCCAGCGCTTCTTCCTGGTCGTGGGTGACGAACACGGTGGTGTGGCCGGTCTTGTCGTGGATCTCGCGCAGCCAGCGGCGGAGTTCGCGCCGCACCTGCGCGTCTAGTGCGCCGAACGGCTCGTCGAGCAGAAGCACGCGCGGCTCGATGGCGAGTGCACGCGCCAGTGCCACGCGTTGCCGCTGGCCGCCGGAAAGCTGTGCGGGGTAGCGCTTTTCGAGGCCGGTCAGCTGAACCAGGTCGAGCAGTTCGGAGGCCCGTCGCCTGATCTCGCTGTCTGGCGGACGGTTGTTCCGGCGAACCTTCAGCCCGAAGCCGATATTTTCGGCCACCGTCATATGGCGGAACAATGCATAGTGCTGGAATACGAAGCCGACGTTGCGTTCCTGCACGGTTTTCAGCGAGGCGTCTTCTTCGCCGAAGAAGATCGCGCCCTTGGTCGGGCGCTCAAGGCCGGCGATCAATCTCAGTAGCGTCGTCTTGCCGGAACCTGAAGGCCCGAGCAGTGCAATCAGTTCGCCGGAGCGGATGTCCAGCGAAACATCGTGCAGCGCCGGAAACCGCTCGAATTCCTTGCGCACGTTGGCGACGCGAACTTCCATTCACTGATCCCTGTCCATGTTCGTCAAAGGCCGCGTGTCGCGGCGATCTCGGCGCCGTAGCGGATTTCAAGCAGCGTTTTCAAGACCAGCGTAACGAGCGCCAGCCCGGCGAGCAGCGACGCGACCGCGAAGGCGGCGACCGCGTTGTATTCGTTGTAGAGGATTTCGACATGAAGCGGCATGGTGTTGGTCAGGCCGCGAATATGGCCCGACACCACCGAGACCGCGCCGAACTCACCCATGGCGCGTGCGTTGCAGAGCAGCACCCCGTAGAGCAGGCCCCATTTGATGTTGGGCAGCGTGACATGGCGGAAGGTCTGCCAGCCGCTGGCGCCGAGAGAAATCGCCGCTTCCTCGTCGCCATTGCCCTGTTCCTGCATCAACGGGATCAGCTCGCGCGCTACGAAGGGAAAGGTGACGAAGACGGTGGCGAGCACGATGCCCGGCACCGCGAACAATATCTCGACGCCGTGCGCCTTCAGCCACGGGCCAAGGAAGCTGCCGGCGCCGAACAGGAGCACGTAAACGAGGCCGGAAATAACCGGCGATACCGAGAACGGCAGGTCGATCAGGGTGATCAGGAAAGCCTTGCCCTTGAATTCGAACTTGGCGATCGCCCAGGCGGCGGTAACGCCGAATACAAGGTTCGCCGGCACGGAGATCGCGGCGACAAGCAATGTCAGGCGGATCGCCGCCAGCGTGTCTGCGTCTGAAAGCGCTTCGGTGAACGCGCCGAAGCCTTTCTGGAATGCCTCGATGAAGACGACGATCAGCGGCAGCACCAGGAATATGCCGAGAAAGAGGAAGGCGACGGCCATCAAGGCGAAGCGCGTCGGCGGCGTCTCGGTGACCGCCGAGCGGTAGCGCGGCGGACGAGGCTGCGAAGCGGGAACAGGTTTCGCCTCAGCCATAACGCTTGCGGCTCCACGCTTGCACCAGGTTGATGAGCAGCAGCATGGCGAACGACAGGGTCAGCATGATCGTGGCGATCGCCGTTGCGGCGGCATAGTCGTATTCTTCCAGCCGGATGACGATCAGCAGAGGCGCGATCTCCGATACATACGGCAGGTTGCCGGCAATGAAGATCACCGAGCCATATTCTCCGACGCCGCGTGCGAAAGCGAGCGCAAAGCCGGTCAGGATTGCCGGGGAAAGTCCCGGGAACAACACGCGCCAGACGGTTTGAAAGCGGGTTGCGCCAAGCGTCGCCGCCACTTCCTCAACGCCCTTGTCGATCTCTTCCATGATCGGCTGCACGGTGCGGACCACGAAGGGCAGGCCGATGAAGATCAGCGCGATGATGATGCCGAGCGGATTATAGGCGACCTTGATGCCGAGCGGCGCCAGCAGCGCGCCGATCCAGCCGTTCGGTGCGTAGAGCGTGGTGAGCGCAATGCCCGCTACCGCCGTCGGCAGCGCGAAGGGCAGGTCGACCATGGCGTCGACGATGCGGCGGCCCGGAAACTTGTAGCGCACCAGCACCCAGGCGACGATGGTGCCGAAGACGACATTGATGCCTGCTGCGATCAGGGCGGTGCCGAAGCTGATCTTCAGCGCCTGAAGCGTTCGCCTGTCCATGGCGATCGCCCAGAAATCCGCCCAGCCCAGCGATGCCGTTCGCCAGACAAGACCCGACAGCGGGATGAGGATGATGAGCGTCAGGTAGGCAAGCGAGAAGCCGAGCGTCAATCCGAAACCCGGAATGACACTCGGCGCCCTGAACCGCCACCCCGCCGCAGCGGGAGCTGTTGTCATGAAGTCCCTTACTGTGCCGGCTTGTAGATCTGGTCGAATATACCACCATCACCGAAATGGTAAGGCTGCGCTTTGGCCCACCCGCCGAAAAGCGGGTCGTCGATCGAAACCAGCTTGAGTTCGGGAAGTTTCTGCAATTCGCCGGCCGGCACCAGATCGGGCTTCGAGGCGCGATAGTGGTGCTTGGCGGCAAGCCGCTGGCCCTCCTCCGAATAGAGGTAGTTCAGATAGGCTTCGGCCACTTTGCGCGTGCCCTTGGCGTCCACATTGGCATCGACCACGGCGACCGGCGGTTCCGCCAGGATCGAGGACGGCGGGAAGACGATGTCGAACTGGTCAGCGCCGAATTCGTCGAGCGCCAGATAGGCTTCGTTTTCCCAGGCCAGCAGCACGTCGCCAAGGCCGCGCTGGGCGAAGGTCACCGTCGAGCCGCGCGCGCCGGTGTCGAGCACCGGGACGTGGCTGTAGAGATTGGCGACATATTCCTTGATCTTTGCCTCGTCGCCGCCGAACTGGCCGTTGGCCCAGGCCCAGGCGGCGAGATAGTTCCAGCGGGCGCCGCCGGAGGTCTTGGGGTTCGGCGTGATGATCTCGACGCCTTCCTTCACCAGGTCGCCCCAGTCGTTGATGCCTTTCGGGTTGCCCTTGCGGACAAGGAAGATGATCGTCGAGGTGTAGGGCGACGAATTGTTCGGCAGGCGGGTGCGCCAGTCGGGATTGATCTTCTGGGAGTTCTTGACGATCGCGTCGATGTCGCTCTCCAGCGCCAGCGTCACCACATCGGCGTCGAGCCCGTCGATCACCGCGCGGGCCTGTTTGCCGGAGCCGCCATGCGAGGTTTGGATCGTCAGTGTTTCGCCGGTGTCGGCCTTCCATTTCGCCGCGAAGGCCGCGTTGAAGTCCTTGTAGAACTCGCGGGTAGGGTCATAGGAGACGTTGAGGATCGTGGTATCGGCAAATGCGAAGCCGAGAACGCCGAACTGCACAGCGCCGGCAAGCAGGCCGGCAAGAAGTTTGCGGGAAAGCTGGCTGGTCATCTGTCTGCCTCCGGTTACAGTGGCGGTAACTCTAGAGAATTTGTAGAGAATGGTAATGCGGCGAGCGTTCGTTTTGTTCCTATTGGGGGCAATCCCGTTCCAAATTGAGCCTCTTTGATGAAATCTGGTTGCCTTTTTCCGGTTTTTGAAAATCTTGTTCCACAAACTCGCCAATCGGTTGGCGGCGCTCATCGCGGGCCTGGGTCCATTGCCTGAATTTATTCCGGGTCGCGAAAAAAATGTTGCCATGACCGGCTTGAGTGCTTGCACATGCGTGCATTTTCCTGTGAAGCTTCGATTTCAGCACGAACGCGGCGCTGTGGCCCTCGAAGGTTGCAATGAGCTGTTCGGCTGAATAGCCGAACGATTTGTAGCCAGTCGGCCGGCCGGGAGGAACTTGATGTATCTTGGACTCGACCTCGGCACGTCGGGGGTAAAAGCGCTGCTGATCGACGGCGCGCAGCACATCGTGGGCTCGGCCAATGGCGCGCTTGACGTTTCGCGCCCGCATCCCGGCTGGTCGGAGCAGGATCCCGTCGACTGGATTCGCGCGGCCGGCGAGGCGGTTGGCGCGCTCAAGGCGGAGCATGGGGCGGCTCTGGCTGCCGTTCGCGGCATCGGCCTTTCCGGCCAGATGCATGGAGCGACCCTGCTTGACGAAAGCGACAAGGTATTGCGCCCCTGCATCCTGTGGAACGACACGCGAAGCCACGCCGAGGCGGCAAAACTCGATGCAGATCCAGCGCTTCCGCAAAATTACCGGCAACATCGTTTTTCCGGGCTTCACCGCGCCGAAACTCGCCTGGGTGAAGAACAACGAGCCTGATATTTTCGCCAAGCTAGCGAAGGTGCTTCTGCCGAAGGATTTTCTGCGTCTGTGGCTGACCGGCGAGCATATTTCGGAAATGTCGGATTCGGCGGGCACCTCGTGGCTCGATGTCGCCCAACGCAAATGGTCGCCGGAACTGCTTGCCGCCACCGACCTTGACGAGCGCCACATGCCGTCGCTGGTCGAAGGCACCGCGCAAGGCGGCGAGCTGCGCGCCGAACTTGCCGACCGATGGGGCATGGGCTCCAGCGTCGTCGTTGCGGGAGGGGCGGGCGACAATGCGGCTTCGGCCTGCGGCATGGGAACGGTGAGGGCCGGCGCGGCCTTCGTGTCGCTCGGCACGTCCGGCGTGCTGTTCGCAGCCAACGCATCCTACCTTCCAAACCCGGAGAGCGCGGTGCACACGTTCTGCCACGCGCTGCCCAACGCTTGGCATCAGATGGGAGTGATCCTGTCGGCGACCGATTCGCTCAACTGGCTGTCGGAGATCACCGGCAGGAAGGCCAGCGATCTGACCACCGAGCTCGGCGACGAACTGAAGGCGCCGACAGGTGTCAGTTTCCTGCCTTACCTTTCAGGCGAACGCACCCCGCACAACGATTCAGCGATCCGCGGTTCCTTCACCGGGCTTGCCCATGAATCCAGCCGCGCTGTGCTGACCCAGGCCGTGCTCGAAGGCGTTGCCTTCGCCTTCCGCGACAGCCTCGAAGCCTTGCACGCAGCCGGCACCGAATTGTCGCGCGTCACGGCGATCGGCGGCGGCTCGCGCTCGCGCTATTGGCTGAAGGCGATCGCCACCGCGCTCGGCATTCCCGTCGATATTCCGGCTGACGGCGATTTCGGCGCTGCTTTCGGCGCCGCGCGGCTCGGCCTGATTGCTGCCGAAGACGCCGACCCACTTGCCATCTGCACGCCGCCGGAAACGGCGGAGACCATCGAACCCAACAGCAGACTTTCCGGCGCGTTTGCCGACGCCTATCAGCGTTATCGCGCGCTCTACCCGGCCATCAGAGGAGTTTCATCGTGACCACCGGTTTCTTCGGCGACATCAAGAAGATCAAATATGAAGGGCCGGAGAGCACCAACCCGCTCGCCTATCGCTTCTACAATCCCGACGAGATCGTCGCCGGCAAGCGGCTGGAGGACCACCTGCGCTTCGCCGTCGCCTACTGGCACTCCTTCGCCTGGCAGGGCGGCGATCCGTTCGGCGGCCAGACCTTCGAGCGTCCGTGGTTTGGCGACACGATGGAGAACGCCAGGCTGAAGGCCGACGTCGCCTTCGAGATGTTCTCGCTGCTCGGCGTTCCCTACTACTGCTTCCACGATGCCGATGTTCGCCCTGAAGCCTCGACCTTCGCCGAAAGCGCTGCGCGTCTCGACGAGATCGCCGATTATTTCGCAGACAAGCAGAAACAGACGGGCGTCAAGCTGCTGTGGGGTACGGCCAATTTGTTTTCCAACCGCCGCTTCATGTCGGGTGCGGCGACCAATCCCGATCCGGACGTGTTTGCCTATGCTGCGGCGACGGTAAAGAAATGTATCGACGTCACCAAGCGGCTGAAGGGCGAGAACTACGTGCTGTGGGGTGGTCGCGAGGGCTACGAAACGCTGCTCAACACCGACCTCAAGCGCGAGCAGGAGCAGGCCGGCCGCTTCCTGTCTCTGGTGGTCGACTACAAGCACCGCATCGGCTTCAAGGGTACGATCCTGATCGAGCCGAAGCCGCAGGAGCCGACCAAGCACCAGTACGACTATGACGTCGCCACGGTCTACGGCTTCCTGAAGAAGTTCGGGCTGGAAAACGAGGTCAAGGTCAACATCGAGCAAGGCCACGCGATCCTTGCCGGCCACTCCTTCGAGCATGAACTGGCGCTGGCCAATGCGCTCGGCATCTTCGGTTCCATCGACATGAACCGCAACGACTACCAGTCGGGCTGGGACACCGACCAGTTCCCCAACAACGTCCCGGAGATGGCGCTCGCCTATTACCAGGTGCTGCAGGCCGGCGGCTTCAAGACGGGCGGCACCAATTTCGATGCCAAGCTCAGGCGCCAGTCGCTCGATCCGCAGGATCTGCTGATCGCCCATATCGGCGGCATGGATTGCTGCGCGCGCGGGCTGAAGGCTGCGGCGCGGATGATCGAGGACAAGGCGCTGTCCGGCCCGCTGGAGGAGCGCTATGCCGGCTGGAAGTTAGCCGAAGCGAAAGCAATGCTTTCCGGCAAGCGGACGCTGGAGGAGATCGCCGAGCGCGTGGTCAAGAAGAAGATCGAGCCGCAGCCGAAATCGGGTCGCCAGGAACTACTGGAAAACATCGTGAACCGGTACGTCTGATATCGTTCCGATACCCGCTGGCGCCATGAACTTGGCTCCTGTTTGAGAATGTTGTGCCGCGCTCGTACCGACGATAGCCGGCGCAGGATCTGTCATCGGAGTGTTAGCAAAACTTCATCCCCACGCCCCCTAATTGCCTTGATCTGGCCCTCAATGTGCCGCCTCGGACAGCCATTTCTCAGGCCGCACGAGGTAGAGGAGACCGATCATGGCAAATCGCGAAAACGAAGTTCGGACCAGTGCGCCGGCGCCGCGGCTTTCAGCCGATTCGATCGTCGATCTCCTGTTTTCCTTGCCCGAAGATGCGGCGCAGCAGGCCGATGCGGTTGATCGGGCCGTCGCCAGCCGGCGGCAGGTGGAGCTTGCGAACCGGATGCGCTCGATGATCGGCGATGACGATCATCGACAAGCCGCCTGATTGATTTTCGAGCATCGATGACCGGGCGCGCCTCGGCGTATTGACCCGCCGGTCGACAGAACCATTTTTGTTCGATGATCAGCGGTGTGCTGCTGGACCTTGCCGGCGTCGTCTACGATGGCGACGCCGCGATACCGGGTGCGGTCGAAGCCGTGGCGCTGCTGCGCGACGCGGGCCTGCCGTTGCGCTTCGTCAGCAACACAACCCGCTCGGCAAAGGAGACCGTTCTCGATCGTCTCCGTAGGCTCGGGCTGGTCGTCACCGAAGACGAGCTTTTCACGCCGGCACAAGCTGCGCGTGCTTGGCTCCTGGAGCATGGCTGCTCTCCTCATTTGCTGATCCATCACGATCTTGAACCGGATTTTCATGACCTGCCTTCGGGCGCCAGGCGCGCTGTCGTCATCGGCGATGCCGGGGAGGGGTTCGGCTATAAGTCGTTGAACGCGGCGTTCCGGGAATTGAACGGCGGCGCCGACCTCCTGGCATTGGCGAACAACCGCACCTTCAAGGATTTAGACGGCAAGCTCAGCCTCGATGTCGGGCCGTTCGTTGCGGCGCTGGAATTTGCCTGCCAGCGGAAAGCCGTCATCCTCGGCAAGCCTTCGCCGGATTTTTTCCAGGCAGTGCTCGCCGGCATGAATTGCCCGCCGGAAGAAGCGGTGATGGTCGGTGATGACGCCGAGGGCGATGTCGCGGGTGCCCTCAGCGCCGGTCTCGGCGCTGCCTTGCAGGTACGCACGGGTAAATACCGCGCAGGCGACGAAGCGCGTTTCGAGCCGCCTCCGACCGCGGTAGTGAACGATCTGAAGGAAGCGGCGAACTGGATACTTGCACGGGCAGCCCATCGATAGGCGGGGCACTCATCTTCTTCGCAACCGCACAGGGGCTTCGCCAAATGCCTTGGAAAAAGCCCGTGAGAAGGCCGCGGCCGAAGAGAAACCGGTTCGCGCGGCGATATCCGCCATCGCGACCCGCGTATCGAGCACCAGTCGGCGCGCCGCGTTTAGCCGCAGCCTGAGATAGTAGGCACCCGGCGTCTCGCCGATCGACTTGTTGAAAACCATCTCCAGCGCGCGGGCCGTCACTCCGATCCGCCTGGCTATGGCGGCGATGGTCAACGGCTCGTCGACATGCGCTTCCATCAGCCGGATCGCCTGGGCTAGCCTTGGGTCGTAGCCGTCAAGGCGTCCGAGCGATACCAGCGGCTGCGCGTCGGTCGCCGCCTTGGCTTGATCGTAGATGAAGACACTGGCGACATCGAGCGCCACGGCCATGCCGAGCCGCGTGCGGATGAGATGCAGCATAAGGTCGAAGGTAGGCGAGGCTCCGCCCGCGGTGAACACCGGCCCGTCGATGACATAACGGTCCGGGCGCACATCGGCGCCCGGAAAGGCAGCCGCGAAATCCTCCATGTCTTCCCAGTGGGTTGTGGCCGTGCGCCCTTCCAGCAATCCGGCGCGGCCGAGCAGCCAGGTGCCTGCCTCGACGCCGCCGCAGGCGCGCGCCGCCTTGGCGACCCGGCGTATCCCGGCAATCAGCGTATGCGAAGCCTGGTCGCGCGTGCCGAAGCCGCCGACGAGGACCAGCATATCGGGTTCTTCCGATGCATCGAACTGGCCGCCGACGGCAATCGGCAGGCCGCTCGTGGTCACGGCGGGCTGACCGTCGACGGAGACGATCTTCCAGTCGAACATCGTTTCGCCGGACACGCGATTGGCGGCGCGCAGAGGGTCGACCGCGGACGCCACGCACATGAGCGACGAGCCCGACAAAACAAGCAGCGTCACCTTGAGCGGTGTCCGCTCGGCAAGAAAGATTGTCGGTTTTTCGTTTTTCATCAATTGAACTTCGTAAATCGCAAAACAGTTTTTGCCAAGTCGGCCATGGTTCGACCAGGTTGAGTTGGGAGGAACTTTCATGCCGCTTGCAATGAACCGTGAGGTCTTCGTCACGTGTGCGGTGACCGGCTCTGGCGGAACGCAGGACCGCAGCCCGCATGTACCGCGCTCGCCCAAGCAGATCGCCAATTCGGCTATAGATGCGGCGAGGGCCGGTGCGGCAATCGTGCATTGCCATGTGCGCGATCCGGAAACAGGCGCGCCGCGCCGCGATGTGCATCTCTACCGCGAAGTGACCGAGCGCATCCGCGATGCCGGTGTCGATGTCGTGCTGAACCTCACCGCCGGCATGGGCGGCGACATGGTATTCGGTTCGCCGGAAAGCCCACTCCCGCTCAACCAGAAGGGCACGGACATGGGCAGTGCCGCCAACCGCGTGGAGCATGTGCGCCAGTGCCTGCCGGAGATCTGCACGCTCGATTGCGGCACCATGAACTTCGCCGAAGCCGATTATGTGATGACCAATACGCCCGGTATGTTGCGCGCCATGGGCGGCATGATGACGGAACTGGGCGTCAAGCCGGAAATCGAGGCGTTTGACACCGGGCATCTTTGGTTCGCCAAGCAACTGGTGAGCGAAGGCGTGCTTAAGCCCGACGCGCTGGTGCAGCTTTGTATGGGCGTGCCATGGGGCGCGCCGGACGACCTCAACACGTTCATGGCAATGGTCAACAACGTGCCATCGGACTGGACCTGGTCTGCATTTTCGCTCGGTCGCAACGAGATGGCCTATGTAGCTGCGGCGGTGCTCGCCGGCGGCAACGTCCGCGTCGGGCTGGAGGACAACCTCTGGCTCGACAAGGGGGTGCTTGCGACCAATGCACAGCTCGTCGAGCGAGCCGTCTCGATTGTCGAGAACATGGGCGCGCGGGTGCTCGGTCCGGACGAGGTGCGCAAAAAACTGAACCTGACCAAGCGCGCGCCCGTAAGCGCGAATGCTGCGTAACGGAGCTTGGCTATGACTATCGACAAGGCAGCCGCCATCGGCGGGGGAGTCATCGGCGCCGGCTGGGTCGCGCGCCTTGTCCTCAACGGCATCGACGTGTCGATCTTCGATCCAGATCCCGAAGCGTCCCGCAAGGTCGGCGAAGTGATGAAGGGCGCGCGTCGCGCCTACAGACAGATGGTGCCGGGCGGTCTGCCGAAGGAAGGCAAGATCACCTATGCCAAAACCATCGCAGACGCGGTGGCCGACGCGGATTTCATCCAGGAAAGCGTGCCGGAGCGGCTCGACCTGAAACACAGGGTGCTGGCCGAGATCGACCTTCACGCGCCAGCCAGCGCCATCGTCGGCTCGTCGACGTCGGGCATAAAGCCGACCGACATGCAGGTGGCGATGAAGAAGCATCCGGAACGGCTGGTCGTCGGCCACCCGTTCAATCCGGTCTACCTGCTGCCGCTGGTCGAGATCGTCGGCGGCGAACAGACTTTTCCGGAGGCGATCGAAGTCGCCAAGGAAATCTATGCGTCGATCGGCATGAAGCCGGTAGTGATCCGCAAGGAGATAGAGGCCTTCGTCGGCGACCGGCTGCTGGAAGCGGCGTGGCGCGAGGCCTTGTGGCTGGTTAAGGATGGCATCACCACGGTCGAGGAACTCGACGACATCATGCGGTATTCCTTCGGCCTGCGCTGGGCGCAGATGGGTATGTTTCAGGTCTACCGCATTGCCGGCGGCGAGGCTGGCATGCGCCACTTCATGGCGCAGTTCGGGCCGGCGCTGAAATGGCCGTGGACCAAGCTCATGGACGTGCCGGAGTTCAACGACGAACTGGTCGATCTGATCGCGACGCAGTCGGACGAGCAGGCCGGCGATCTGTCGATCCGCGACCTAGAAAAGATCCGCGACGACAATCTGGTCGCCATCATGGACGTACTGTCCAAGACCAACAAGGGCAAGGGCTGGGGCGCCGGCGCGCTCTACAAGGATTACACGAAACAGCTTGCAAAGCTGGCGGCAAAGAAGCCGGCTTCGAAGGTGACGGGAAAGGCCGAGAAGCCGAAGAAAAAGAGGAAGAGTTGACGATGGGTGTCTCCGTGCATCCTTCGAGGCTCGCGCGTCAAATAATGGTGCACCCCATTCAGCGTCTTGCGGGCTCGCACCTCAGGATGAGCGCCGTCGGTGCGGCCTCGCCAATCTCCAACGTCGAGTCCATGAGAACTCATTGTCGGCTTGAGCCGTCGTTCAACCTTTCCGATTGGCGGACGAACACCAATCTCCCTCATCCTGAGGTGCGAGCCCGCAAGACGCTTGAGAATTGTACGCGCGCCTATCCGGAGCGAGCCTCGAAGGACGCATCTTAACCTAAGCCGATGGAAGGCCTGAGCCATGAATTTCGGCCTTTCCGAAGAACAGCAACTGATCGTCGACACAACACGAGCCTTTGTCGAGAACGAGCTTTATCCGCATGAGGCCGAGGTTGAGCGCAGCGGCCATCTGCGTCCTGATTTGATCGAGGAGCTCAAAGCCAAGGCGATCTCCGCCGGCCTCTATGCCGCGAACATGCCGGCCGATGTCGGCGGCGCTGGACTGGATACCGTCACTTGGCTGCTCTACGAAAAGGAACTCGGCCGCGCCAATTATGCGCTGCACTGGACCTGCGTCGCACGGCCCTCCAACATCCTGCTCGCCGGCACGCCAGAGCAGCGCGAGAAATATCTCTTTCCCTGCATCCGCGGTGAGAAATCCGACTGCCTGGCCATGACCGAGCCCGGCGCGGGTTCCGATCTGCGCGGCATGAAGGCGAGCGCCGTGCAGGACGGCGATGACTGGGTGCTCAACGGCACCAAACATTTCATCAGCCACGCCGACATCGCCGACTTCGCCATTGTCTTCATGGCTTCGGGCGAGGAGGATTCCCCGCGCGGTAAACGCAAGAAGATCACCGCGTTCTTCGTCGACAAGGGTACCAAGGGTTTCACCGTCCGCGACGGCTACCGCAACGTCTCGCATCGCGGCTACACCAATTCGATCCTGGAATTCGACGATTGCCGGTTGCCGAAGGAACAGGTACTCGGCGAAGTGCACAAGGGTTTCGAGGTCGCCAATTCCTGGCTCGGCGCGACGCGGCTTCAGGTAGGCGCCACCTGCCTCGGGCGCGCCGAGCGCGCGCTCGGCCATGCCATTGAATACGCCGCGCAACGCCAGCAGTTCGGCCAGCAGATCGGCAAATTCCAAGGCGTGTCGTTCAAGCTCGCCGACATGGCGACAGAGCTTAAGGCAGCCGATCTGATGGTGTTCGAGGCCGGCTGGAAATACGATCAGGGGACGGTGACCGATCAGGACATGGCGATGGCCAAGCTGAAGGCCACCGAAATGCTGGCCTTCGTCGCCGACGAGGCGATCCAGATCCATGGCGGCATGGGCCTGATGGACGACCTGCCGCTGGAACGGATCTGGCGCGACGCGCGGGTCGAACGCATCTGGGAAGGTACCAGTGAGATACAGCGCCACATCATTTCGCGGGCGTTGCTGCGGCCGTTCGGAGCGTAATCCATGAACCGCCTCGAGCGCCTTCTGCGTCCGAAATCCATTGCCGTGTTCGGCGGCGTGCAGGCTGCTGCCGTCGTCAAGCAATCCCTGAAGATGGGTTTTGCCGGCGACATCTGGCCGGTGCACCCGACGAAAGCGGAAGTGGAGGGCATCCGCGCCTATCGCTCAGTAGCCGAACTGCCGGGCGCGCCTGACGCCGCCTTCGTCGGCGTCAACCGCCATCTGACGATCGAGGTTATTCAGGCGCTCCGAAACCGAGGCGCCGGCGGCGCCATCTGCTTCGCGGCGGGATTCCTCGAAACCGGCGCCTACGATGCCGAAGGCGAGGGGCTTCAAGCCGCGCTGATCGAGGCGGCGGGCGACATGCCGATCATCGGGCCGAACTGCTACGGCCTGATCAACTATGCCGACGGGGCGCTGTTGTGGCCTGACCAACATGGCGGCCAACGGCTGGCCGCGGGCGGGTCGGGCGCGGCCATCATCACGCAGTCGTCGAACATCGCCTGCAACCTGACCATGCAGAAGCGCGGCCTGCCGGTCGCTTTCCTGATGACCGCCGGCAACCAGGCACAGACGGGCCTCTCCGAAATGGCGCTCGGCCTGATCGAGGACGAGCGGGTTTCCTGCCTTGGCCTGCACATCGAGGGCTTCGACAGCGCGGCTGGATTCGAGCGGCTCGCGGCGCGGGCCCGCGGGTTGAAGAAGCCGATCGTCGCGATGAAGGTCGGTCGCTCCGAACAGGCGCGCGCGGCCACGATATCGCATACGGCTTCGCTTGCCGGATCGGACGCTGCATCGGATGCCTTCCTCAAGCGGCTCGGCATCGCGCGGGTGAATTCGATCCCCTCGTTTCTGGAAACGCTGAAGCTCCTGCATGCCGGCGGGCCGCTCGCCGGCTATACTCTGTCGTCGATGAGCTGTTCCGGCGGCGAGGCATCGGTGATGGCCGATAGCGCAGAAGGGCGGAAGGTTCGTTTCCCTGCGCTCACGGAAAAACACCGGGCACATGTCAAGTCGACCTTGGGCCCACTGGTCGCGGTCGCCAACCCGCTCGATTACCACACCTTCATCTGGAACAACGAACCGGCAATGACGGCGACGTTCACGGCCATGGTTTCGGGCGGCTTCGATCTCAACATGCTGGTGCTGGATTTTCCCCGCCTCGACCGTTGCTCGGATGCCGACTGGTGGCCGACGGTGCGGGCCTTCGAGGCGGCGTTGAAGGCGAATGGCGCCAGGGGCGCGGTTGTCAGCTCGATGCTGGAAAACCTGCCCGGAAGAGCATGCGGCCGAACTGTTCAAGCGCGGCATCGTGCCGATTCACGGCATCGCCGAAGCGATGGATGCGGCGGAGGCGGCGGCGTTTATCGGGGAGGCGTGGGGCAAGGACTGCATCCTCTGCCCATTACCGGTAGAGGCCGCGCCGACGTCCGGTCACGCTTCGCGTGACACCTCCCCCCGTTCGACGGGCGAGAGGCGGCTCGGGCACAAGCCCGAGACGAAGTGGGGGTCGATCTCTCCACGAAGCCCAAGCCAAGGCGATGCTTGCCGAAGCCGGCCTGCCAGTGCCCGATGGCGAGCGCGTCGCGACCGCCGACGAAGCGGTGCGGGCGGCTGTGGCGCTCGGTTTCCCCGTCGCGCTCAAGGCGCTCGGCCTGGCGCACAAGTCCGAGCACGGCGCTGTGCGGCTCAATCTGCGCGACGCAGAGAGCGTTCGCACCGCAGCGAGCGAGCTTGCCGGTCTTGGCAGCGGCCTTTATGTCGAGCGCATGGTGCAAGGGGGCGTCGCCGAATTGATCGTCGGCATCACCGCCGATCCACTGTTCGGGCCGGTGATGACAGTCGGCAGCGGGGGCGTTCTGGTCGAGCTTTTGAAGGATAGCGCCACGTTGCTTTTGCCGGCGAACGCGGGATGAGGTCGAAGGCGCGCTGCGCGGCCTGAAAATGTTTCCGCTGCTCGACGGATATCGCGGCCGGGCCAAGGCTGATCTTGATGCGGCAGTGGATGCCATTCTCGGCATTGCCGATTTCGCCGTGCAAAACGCCGGCCGGATCGAGGAACTCGATATCAACCCGCTGATCGTCTGCGGCGAGGGCAAAGGCGCGTGGATTGCGGATGCGCTGATGGTGTTGCAGGAAGCGCCCTCCTCCCCCTTGCGGGGAGGTGTCGCCGAAGGAGAAGGAGGGGGGTGGAGACGAAGTGCTCGTTCTGCTGCACCCCCACCCGGCACTCCGCGGCCACCCTCCCCGCAAGGGGGAGGGTGTCGCGCACGCTGGCGCCAAGGGAGAAAACTGATGTCTGACGTCATCACCACCCGCCGCGAAGGCGCGATCCTCGAAGTGACGCTCGACCGGCCGAAGGCCAATGCCATCGACCTGAAGACGTCGCGGCTGATGGGCGAGACGTTCCAGGCTTTCCGCGACGATCCGGAGTTGCGGGTGGCGATCGTGAAAACGGCCGGCGACAAGTTTTTCTGCGCCGGCTGGGACCTGAAGGCGGCGGCGGGCGGCGATGCGGTCGACGGCGACTACGGCGTCGGCGGCTTTGCCGGACTGCAGGAATTGCGCGACATGAATAAGCCGGTGATCGCCTGCGTCAACGGCATGGCGGTGGGCGGCGGTTTCGAACTCGCGCTGTCCTGCGACCTGATCTACGCATCCGACCATTCGAGCTTCGCGCTGCCGGAGATCAAGGCCGGAACGCTTGCCGACGCGGCGACAGTGAAGTTGCCGAAGCGCATTCCCTATCATGTCGCCATGGATCTGTTGCTGACCGGCCGCTGGATGGATGTCGCCGAGGCGCATCGCTGGGGCCTGGTCAACGAGGTGCTGCCGAAGGAAAAGCTGGAGGACCGCGTCTGGGAAATCGCGCGGCTGCTCGCCGGCGGGCCGCCGCTGGTTTTTGCCGCGATCAAGGAAGTGGCGCGCGAAGCCGAGGCGATGACATTCCAGGACGCGATGAACTGGATCACCAAGCGCAAATTCCGCACCGTCGACGAATTGTATGCTTCCGACGACAACCAGGAGGGTTTTCGCGCGTTTGCCGAAAAGCGCGATCCGGTGTGGAAGGGCAAATAGGCATGGCCGACTACGCAAAACTGATCGACGCAGAGACCTGGGCGTTCATCGAAAGACCAACTGCTATTATCCGCCCGACACGATCGACTACACGATCGACGAGCAGCGCGGCATCTACGACCGCATGTGCCGCGAGTTCTTTGCCGGCTATCCGGAGGGCGTATCGGCGCGAGACGATGGCGATAAACACGCCATCGCACGACATCCCGATCCGCATTTACCGCGGCCGCGCCGGAAGCCTCGGCTATGGTCCTTTATTTTCACGGCGGCGGCTTCATCCTCGGCGGGCTCGACAGCCATGACGACGTCTGCGCCGAACTTTGCCAGCGCAGCGGCTACGAGGTGGTTTCGGTCGACTACCGCCTGGCGCCGGAACACAAGCATCCGGCGGCCTTCGACGATGCGATGAGCGCCTTCGAATGGGCGGCCAGCGCCTATACCGCGGCCGATCCTGTTTTGCGGCGATTCGGCCGGCGGCAATCTCGCCGCCGCGGTCAGCCATGCGACGCGCGGGCATCAGCGGCGGCCGATCGGTCAGGTGCTGATCTATCCCGGCCTCGGCGGCGACCAGTCGAAGGGTTCCTACGTCGACCCATGCCGAAGCGCCGATGCTGACCGTGCGCGATCTCGATTTCTACAAGGAGATCCGCGCCGGCGGGCGCGACGTTTCCGGCGACATTACCTCGTGCCGCTGGCTGACGCCGACTTTTCCAACCTGCCGCCGACCGTCATCATCACCGCCGAATGCGATCCGCTGTCGTCCGACGGCGAGGCGTACTGGTCGCGTATCTCGGCTGCCGGCGGCAAGGCGTGGTGGTTCGAGGAGCCGGGACTGGTGCACGGCTATCTGCGGGCAAGGCACACGGTCGGTCGGGCTCGCGCCAGCTTTTCGCGCATCGTCGACGCGGCAAGCGCGCTCGGCAAGGGCGAGTGGCCGTATTGAGCGACGGCTGGCCAATTCCTTCCCTTTGAAGCGAAGGGTGGCGCGAAGCAGTCGGGTGGGAGACGTTTGCGGCCGCAGGGACGATCTTTGCTCGTCATTGGCGGAAAGATTGCGTTGAGCACTGCCATGCGACCCCGCTGGCTGCTTCGCAGCCATCTCCCCCTCTCCTTCGACAAGCTCAGGATGAGGGGGAGAAACAGACCGCGCTTCATCCGTCGCCACGCCCGCTTTCGCGCCTGGCCATTGCTTGGGGCCCTTCGACCTGGCTCAGGGTGGGAGCGGGAAGCGGACACCTGGACCGCGCCTCACTCAAATATTGAAAACTGCGGCGCGGTCTTCCGCGTCCGCCGGTGTTTTCGCCTTCGGCTGGGCGGGCTGGGTTCGGCATTTTCGCGCCTTAACAGCCTGACCGTCCCCGAGGCCCCGGATCTTGGCGATCACCTCGCTAAGCCGCGCTACCGTTGCGCGGCCGACCCGGACACCGTCTCCCTCCCCTGAGCCCCGGTCCGCACCAGGGTTCCCGCGAGGGAGATGACGCGGATTATGCGCGTGGGTTCAGGGGGTGTGGATAAAAGAAGATGAAAGGCTGCTGACAGATGGTGACAAGCGGGATTTTCGGCTCCAGCGGCGAATGGGTTGGCAGCGGACACCCGTCTCACCCTTCCACGCTTCGACAGGCTCACGCTTCGACAAGGTCAAGCCTTGCGATCGGCCATCTTCTCTGACGAGGGAGAAGGTCGGACGCTCCAGGCAACTCTTTGGTAACCCTGTGTAGCACAACGTTAACACCAGCCGGTCGCCAGACAGCAGATCAAGTGCTACGCGTGACTCGGGGAGGACGAGACGCAGCAACAGGAGACCACGATGGCTACCGTGATCAACGCCAAGGGCGTCCCGCTCTTCTACAGCGGATCTTCAGTCAATCACTTTTCGGCGACGAATTCCGGCCTGCACCTTTACGGCAGCGCCAGGAACGACTCGATGTGGGGCGACAGCAGCGTGAACGTCACCATGCATGGCGGGCAGGGCGACGATATCTACTATCTCTACTCCGCCAAGAACAAAGCCTCGAGCAGCCTGGCGAAGGCATCGATACGATCAGCACCTGGATGAGCTACACGCTCCCGGCCAACATCGAGAACCTTACGGTTACCGGCAGCGGGCGCTACGCCATAGGAAATTCCGGCAACAACATCATCACCGGCGGCTCCGGCCAGCAGACGATCGATGGCGGCCTTGGCGACGATGTCCTCAAGGGCGGAGCCGGGAGCGATATCTTCATCTTCGCGACCGGCACCGGAAGCGACCTGATCCTGGATTTCGACAGCCGAGGACACCGTTCGCCTCAACGGCTACGGCTTCGCCTCGTTCGACGAGGTCAGGGCCAACATGGTCCAGTCCGGAACCGACGTGCGGCTGGACCTCGGGGGAGGCGAGGTTCTGGTCTTCGCCAACACGACCGTCGACCAGTTTGCGGCAAGCCAGTTCAAGCTCAGCCTCGACAGGTCCGCACCTCACCTTGTCCTTCGCGGACGAGTTCAACACGCTCAGCCTGCGGGACGGCATCAGCGGCACCTGGGACACGAATTTCTGGTGGGGCGCCGACAACGGCAGCACGCTCGACGGGAAACGGCGAGAAGCAATGGTACATCGACCATGACTACGGCCCGACAAGCTCGGTCGATCCGTTCAGCATCGATGACGGCGTCCTGACGATCACCGCGGCGCGGGCGCCGGATGCGATCCGGCCGTACATCAACAATTACGAATATACGTCGGGGCTGCTGACCACCTACGAATCCTTCTCCCAGACCTACGGCTATTTCGAGATTCGCGCCGACATGCCGGGCAATCACGGCGTCTGGCCGGCGTTCTGGCTGCTGCCGGCGGACGGCTCCTGGCCGCCGGAACTCGATATCGTGGAGATGCGCGGGCAGGATCCGAACACGGTCCATGTCGCGGCGCACTCGAACGAAACCGGCAGCCGCACGACGGTCTCCTCGGCGGTCAACGTGGCGAACACCGAAGGCTTCCATACCTACGGCTTGCTGTGGACGGAAGACGAACTCGTCTGGTACTTCGACGACGTCGAGGTGTTTCGCGCCGACACGCCCGCCGACATGCACGATCCCATGTACATGCTGGTCAATCTGGCCGTCGGCGGAACCGCGGGAACGCCCACCGACGGCCTGGCGACACCGGCGGAAATGCAGATCGACTACATCCGCGCTTATGAACTCGACGACGTGGCGCAACCCGCCACTGCGGCCGCTACCCCCGAGACAGACTGGTTTATTTAGCCAGCGAAATTCTTGCGGCTGGAGAGGCAAGAGACGGCTTCGCCTTCATGCCGGCGCCGTCGGAATGCCGCGCTGCGCGAAGATTCAGGGCGCGGCCCGACGAGCGATGACGCGGATTTCGACGAGCGTCCCTTCGGTGATGAGTTCGGTCACGCCAATCGCCGACCACGCGGGATAAGGGGCGTGAACATGCTCGTCCTTCACCTTGATGAACACGTCGAGGTGCTTGCGCAAATCGACATGATAGGTGGTCATCTCCACGACATCGGCAAAGCCGGCTCCGGCGGCGGCAAGGTTTGCTTCGATAGATCCAAAGGCATCGCGAAACTGGGTTTCCGGATCGGCGAAACTGAACCGTCCGGCCTTGTTCCAGTCTGCCCCGAGAGGAACAGGAAAATCACCGGTATCGAGAACAGGCGACAGGTGCCATTCTTCAGGGTAGTGGGCAAACTGTGGAGCCGCGATGACGGTCTTCATGGGCTTCTCCAGATCAGGGTCGGACGATCCTGAGGCAAACCCGCGGCTATGTGCATGTCAAATGCGACATCGTCCAGCGATCAATTCCCGGCGCTCTCCATGCGGCGGCGTTTTGATCGCCTTTTCCAGCCAGCCGATTTCCATTTCGGGCGCCGAGGACAGCAACAACTCGGTGTAAGCGTCGAAGGGCGGCTTCAGCACTTCGCTCTTCGGGCCGTAGCGGACGACCTCGCCGCGATACATCACCGCGATGGAATCGGCGATCGACTTCACCGTCGCAAGGTCGTGGGTGATGAACAGATAGGCGACGGCTTCTTCCGCCTGCAGTCCGAGCAGAAGTTTCAAAATGCCGTTGGCGACCAACGGGTCGAGCGCGCTAGTGACCTCGTCGCAGATGATCAGTTTGGGCTTCGCGGCGAGAGCGCGCGCGATGCAGACACGCTGCTTCTGGCCGCCGGAAAGCTCGGCCGGATAGCGGTCGACGAAACCCTTGCCCATCTCGATCTTGTCGAGAAGTTCGGCGACCTGCTTGTCGCGCTCGCGCCCACGCAGGCCGAAATAGAATTCGAGCGGGCGGCCGATGATGGTGCCGACGGTCTGGCGCGGGTTCATCGCCACGTCGGCCATCTGGTAGATCATCTGCAACTGCCGCAACTCGTCCTTGTTGCGATCGGCCAGCTTGCCGGGAAGCGGCTTGCCGGCGAAATTGACGCTGCCCTGTTCGGGGGGCAGCAGGCCGGTGATGGCGCGCGCCAGCGTCGACTTCCCGGAGCCGGATTCGCCGACCACCGCAAGCGTCTGGCCGGCGTGGATGTCGACCGAAACGTTCTTCAGCACCTTGATGACACCACCGCCATAGGCGGCGGTGACGTTCTTCACCGAAAGGATCGGGTTCGATCCGGGCTTCTTCTCATCGTGTTCGATGTGGTGCACGGAAACCAGGGCGCTGGTGTACTGCTCCCGAGGCTCCTTGATGATCTGACGCGTGTCGCCCCATTCGACCAGCTTGCCGTGGCGCAGCACCATGATCTCGTCGGCGACCTGCGCGACCACGGCAAGATCGTGGGTGATGTAGAGCGCGGCGACGCCGGTATCGCGGATGGCGTCCTTGATCGCCGCCAGCACGTCGATCTGGGTGGTCACGTCGAGCGCGGTGGTCGGTTCGTCGAAGACGATCAGGTCGGGCTCCGAGCACAGCGCCATCGCAGTCATGACGCGCTGCAACTGGCCGCCGGAGACCTGGTGCGGGAAGCGTTGGCCGATGGTTTCGGGATTAGGGAGGCCAAGCTTCCTGAACAGCGCGACCGCTCGTTTTTCGGCCTCAGCGCGCCTGGCGTTGCCGTGTTCGAGGCAAGCCTCGACGACCTGGTCCATCAGCCGGTGCGCCGGGTTGAAGGCTGCGGCAGCGGACTGAGCGACGTAGCACACCTCGTTGCCACGCAATTTGCGCAAACCGTTGATGCCGTCCTTCCTGATATCGCGGCCGTTGAGGATGATCTCGCCGCCGGTGATCCTGACGCCGCCGCGGCCATAACCCATGGAGGAGAGGCCGATTGTCGATTTGCCGGCACCGGATTCGCCGATCAGGCCGAGCACCTTGCCGCGCTGCAAGGCCAGCGAGACGTCGTCGACGATGGTGACCTTGTGCGGCGCTTCGCCGAGTGGATAGACGGTCGCCTCGATCCTGAGGTTCCTGATGTCGAGCAGCGTGCCGCCTTCGCCGGTGGAGCGGCGCCTGGATGGAGCCCTAGCCATTGCCGCGGCCTCCCTTGAGATCGGTGGTGCGGTTCAGGATCCAGTCGGCGACGAGGTTAACCGAGATGGCGAGAGCGGCAATCGCCGCGGCGGGGATCAGTGCCGCCGGAATGCCGAAGACGATGCCGTCCTTGTTCTCCTTGACCATGCCGCCCCAATCGGCCTGCGGCGGCTGCACGCCGAGACCGAGGAAGGAAAGCGCGGAAAGGAAGAGCACGGCGAAGATGAAACGCAGGCCGAGTTCGGAAATCAGCGGCGACAGCGCGTTGGGGAGGATCTCGCGGAATATGATCCAGCGGGTGCCTTCGCCGCGCAGCTTCGCCGCCTCGACGAAATCCATGACGTTGATGTCGGCGGCGACGGCGCGCGACAGCCGATAGACGCGGGTGGAATCGAGGATGCCCATGACCATGATCAGCGTGAATATGGTCGTTGGCAGCACCGACAGCACGACCAGGCCGAAGATCAGTGTCGGGATCGACATCAGCAGGTCGACGAACCGCGACATCAGCGTGTCGAGCCAGCCGCCAACAACGGCGGCGGCGAAACCAAGCACGGAGCCCAGCACGAAGGAGATGGCGGTGGCGACCGCCGCGATGAAGATGGTGGTGCGGGCGCCGTAGATCATGCGGGACAGCAGGTCGCGGCCGAGATTGTCGGTGCCGAGCAGGTGTTCGGCCGACATCGGCTGCCAGACGTCGCCGGCGATCTGGTCCATCGGATAGGGCGAAATCAGCGGCGCGAAGATGGCGACGAACAGGAACATCGTTGTCAGGATAAGGCCGATCCAGGCACCGAGCGGAATGCGTTTTATATCAAGCATGCGCCCTCATTTCGGATGCCTGAGGCGGGGGTTGGCGATGATGCCGGCGATGTCTGCAATGATGTTCAAACCGATGTAGACAGCGGCGAAGATAAGGCCGACGGCCTGGACCACCGGCACGTCGCGCTTGGCGACGTGGTCGACCAGATATTGACCCATGCCCGGATAGACGAAGATCACCTCGACCACGACGACGCCGACGACCAGGAAAGCGAGGTTCAGCATCACGACATTGATGATCGGCGCGACGGCGTTGGGAAAGGCGTGGCGGCGGATGATCTCGATCGGCCGCAAACCCTTCAGCTCGGCAGTTTCGATATAGGCAGATTGCATGACATTGAGGATCGCGGCGCGCGTCATGCGCATCATGTGGGCGAAGACGACAAAGGTGAGCGCCAGCGCCGGCAACGCGATCGCCTTCAGGCGGTCGAGGAACGGCATGCCGTCAAAAACAGTGGAGACGCTGGGCAGCCATTGCAGCCTCACGGCGACAAAATAGATGAGCAGGTAGCCGATGAAGAATTCCGGCAGCGAGCTCGAGGCCAGCGCGATGCCGGAGATCGACTTGTCGACGACGCCGTTGCGGTATCGCACGGCGATGAGGCCCATGACTATGGCCAGCGGGATCGACATGATCGCCGCCCAGAAGGCGAGGAAGAGCGTGTTCCACAGTCGACCGCCAAGGGTCGAAGCGATTTCCTGGCGGCTCGACAACGCGGTGCCGAGGTCGCCGGTGAGTACGCCCCCCAACCATTTGAAATAGCGGATATAGGCGGGGTCGTTGAGGCCGAGTTCTTCGCGCAGGTTGGCGAGTGCCTGCGGCGTCGCCGACTGGCCGAGGATCGACTGGGCGACGTCGCCTGGGAGGATCTGGGTGCCGGCGAAGATCAGCACCGAGACGGCGAAGAGCAGGAGGATGCCCAGCGCGATGCGCTGGGCAATGAGCTTCACGATAGGCGACGACATAGGCGCGACGCCGCGATCAGGCTTCGAGCCAGCATTTCGCCAAGGCGTAGCCGTTCATCAGTTCCTGATGCGGATCGTCGACCCAGCCGCCGACCTTGGCGCCCGTCGCGTCGATGAACTGGTTGAACATCGGCAGGATGAGGCCGCCCTCGTCGCGGACGATAATCGCCATGTCGCGGTAAATCGCCTTGCGTTTGGCCTCGTCGAGCTCGGCGCGCGCGGCGAGCACCATCTTGTCGAAGTCAGGACGCAGGAAGCGGGTGTCGTTCCAGTCCGCCGACGAGATATAGGCCGTCGAGTACATCTGGTCCTGCGTCGAGCGACCGCCCCAGTAGGAGGTGGAGAAGGGCTGCTTGTTCCACACTTCCGACCAATAACCGTCACCCGGCTCACGCTTGACCTCGATGGTGATGCCGGCCTTGGCGCAGCTCTGCTGGTAGAGCTGGGCGGCGTCGACGGCGCCGGGGAAGGCGACCTCGGAGGTTCTGAGCAGCACTGAGCCGGAATGGCCTGACTTCTTGTAGTGGAAGGCGGCCTTGTCGGGATCGAACTTGCGCTGCTCGATGTCGTCCGAAAACAGCGGATAGGAGGCGTTGATCGGGAAGTCGTTGCCGACGGAGCCATAACCTCGCAGGATCTTGTCCAGCATTTCCTCGCGGTCCATCGCCAGCTTCAACGCCATGCGCAGGTCGTTGTTGTCGAACGGCGCGGTGTTGCAATGCATGATGAAGACGTAGTGGCCGGGCCCCGAATGGTTGCGGATGGTGACGCCCGGGACCCGCTTGATCAAGTCGACGATCTTCGGCTCGACGCGGTTGATCATGTGGACCTGGCCGCCTTGCAGCGCGGACGTGCGCGCGGTCGCGTCGTTGATGCAGATGATCTCGACCTGGTCGGCGTGCCCCATCTTGTCCGCCTGCCAATAGTTGGCGAAGCGCTCGCCGCCATGGCGCACGCCGGGTTCGTTCACCGCGACCTTGTAGGGGCCTGCGCCAATGCCGGCGTCGGCCCCGTCCTTGCCGCCATTGGGCTGGACGATCAGGTGGTAATCGGAAAGCAGGTAGGGCAGGTCGGCGTTCGGCTCCTTGAGGGTCAGGACCACTTCCTTGCCGTTGACCTTGATCGACTTCAATGCCTTTCATGTAACCGAGCGCACCGGATTTGGAGCCCTCGTCGGAATGACGCTCGAGGGTGGCGGCGACGTCTTCGGCGCTTACTGTCTTGCCATTGTGGAATTCGATGCCGTCGCGGATCTTCAGCGTCCACACCTTGGCGTCGTCGGACGAGCCGATCTCTTCGGCGATGCGGTATTCCAGCGCGCCGTCGGGCGAGAGTTCGACGATCATCTCGCCCCACATCTTGCCGAAGGCGAACGGCACCTGCGTCATGAACAGCGCCGGATCGAGGCTGTTGGTCGATTTACCGCCGACCAGGCCGGCTTTTATGATTCCGCCCTTGATCGGTCCGGCAGCGCGCGCGGCACCCGCAAGCAGCGAGTTGGCAAATGTCGCGGTGACGCCGAGAGCGGCGGCACGGCCCAGAAAATCACGCCGGCTGAGCTTGCCGACAGCTACGCGATGGCTCAGGAATTCCAGTTCTTGCGACATGCGATGTTCCTCACTCTGTTGGGGGCCGACCGAGCTAATTCTTATGTTTATTGTTGCAGGAATATTGAACGTAAGGGAAACCATGCGGCAAGGCCGAATGCGACATTGCGTGGCGTAATTTGTATGCCGCAATTGGACCAATCGTCGGATGGTCAAATATGGTCGCGCGCGACGATTTCCTCAAAATTGCGCTCGAAGACGAGCGTATCGCCTTCGTAAGCGACAATCCGGCCGGTCAAATGGAAATTTTGGGCGTCGGATCGCATCTTTGTGAAGGTTTCGGTCCGGACGGACCATTCATTTCGCGACAAGGTCTGTGTCCAGTGCGTCTCGCCTTCCGCCGAAAGCGGATCGACAGGATCGATGGTCCAGATCTCGCGTGCGATGCCGCCGTTGACCAGGCCATGATCGCTGTCGCGCACTTCGCCGAAGTCGTCGACGATGCTCAGCGTCACCGATCCTGTCGCCGGATTGCGATCGACTTTTCGGCTGTTGGAACTTTCGCGAAGGGTTTCGATCCGCCAGGGTGTGGCCGCTTCTGGCTCGGGAAACGAGACCTTGTCGGCGATGCCGGAGTTGCGGACAGGCAGGTCGAGCGCGCCTTCGTGCAGCGAAAGCGTCACCGGCTCGGGCGATGGCCAGACCAGCGGCCAGTAGGTGGAGGAAACAGCAACACGCAAGCGATTGCCGGCAGCGACACGGTAGGCAATGTCGTCGAGTTTCAGGACGATATCCATGGGCTCACCCGGCACGATGTCTTCCGGAAATTCGTGGCTGCAGCGATGACAGAGATTGAGCACGCCATAGGTGATGCGGGTCGAGGCGCCATCGGGCTGCACGTCGCACAGCCTGACGGCGACCAGCGCACGCCGGCGGTCGGCGGCAAGCTTCAGCCGCACAACAGGCGATCCGACGATGTCGATCGCGGTCGCCAGCGGTTCGGAATCGAAACACACCGATTTTTCATCGTCGACACGCTGGTCGCCGGGCAATTCGGGACCGAGCCAGATCGCGCAGTATTCGCCGCCGGTCATGCCGCAATCCTGCGGCGAGGCGACTTTCGTCGGCGGCAGGGCCCCGGCTTTTTCCGACAGCGAGCCGCCGGCGCCGAGATGAAGCCGCGTCGAGGAAATATCAGGCGAAGCCCATCCTTCGCTGGCGATCCAGCGGCCCGGGCGCTCCTCGTACCAGTCCTTCGGCGGCGCCGAATCCATGACGTAGACGCGCATCGCCGGATCGCCATCGACGCCGGTGTCGATATCCTTCAGCCAGCGATCCCACCAGCGCAGCGCCTCCTGAAGGAAGCCGATGGCCGGTTTCGGAACGGCGAAATGCGGATATTTGTGGATCCACGGTCCAATGATGCCCTTTGCCGGCGCTCGGACGTTGTCGATGATGCGGGCGACGGCGTTCTTGTAGCCATCGCCCCAGCCGCCGACAGCGAGCGTTGCAGCCTTGATCGCGGAAAAATCCTCGCAGACCGAGCCGCGCTTCCAGTAGACATTGCGGCGCTGGTGCTTCAGCCAGACGGCGGGCAGGAAAGGCTCGTGTTCGAGGCGGTCGAACCACATGTCGCGCCATTTGTTGGCGCCTGCCAGCGCCGGGTCCGGCGGCCGCGACGAATAGGAAAGCATGGTGGCGCCCCAGCCCATGTTCTCGTTGAGCAGGAGACCCCCCTTGTAGTGGATGTCGTCGGCATAACGGTCGTCGGTGGAGCAGAGCGTGATGATCGCCTTCAGGGCTTCCGGCTGCTTCGCCGCGACCTGCAGTGCGTTGAAGCCGCCCCAGGAAATGCCCATCATGCCGACTGTGCCCGAGCACCAGGGCTGACGTTGCCGCCCAGGCGATGACCGTCGCAGGCGTCCTGCAGTTCCTGCTCGGTGTACTCGTCCTCCATGATGCCTTCGGAATCGCCGTTGCCGCGCATGTCGACACGGATCGAGGCGTAGCCGTGGCCGGCGAAATAGGGATGGGTGAGGCTGTCGCGCGCCGTGGTGCCGTCGCGCTTGCGGTAGGGCAGGTGTTCGAGGATCGCCGGAACGGGATTCTGCTCGGCATCCTCCGGCATCCAGACCCGCGCCGAAAGCCGGCAGCCGTCAGGCATGACGATGCCCATGTCAGGAAACTCGATAACTTTTCGGGGGAATTCGATGACGGTTTTCAAGCGGTTTTCTCCAGCGCCAAATGGGCCACATCATGCCAACGGATTCAAGACGGACGGGCGACGGCCTGTGTCGCCGAACTCGACTTCAGATTGAAAAGACCTCTTTAGAGTGCTATTTAAGGTGCCGTTAAAGGAGATCGCCATGCCTCACACAATTCTTGCGGAAACCACGGCCAGCGTATCCGAGCTGAAAAAAAATCCGATGGGAACGGTCGCCGCTGGCGATGGCTTCCCCGTTGCGATCCTGAACCGCAACGAACCGGCTTTCTATTGTGTGCCAGCCAAGGCGTTCGAAGCGATGATGGACCGCCTTGAGGACGCCGAACTCAACGCAATCGCAGATGCTCGCAAGGGTGAGGAGCGCATAAGAGTCGATCTCGATGAAATATGAGGTCGAGTTCCTCGCCTCTGCATTGAAGGAATGGAAAAGGCTGGACGCCAATACGCGCGAGCAGTTCCGCAAGAAACTGAAGGAGCGGTGTGAAAACCCACATGTCCCCTCGGCGAAACTTCGGGATTCGAAAAATCGCTACAAGATAAAATTGCGCAGTCATCGGCTATCGGCTTGTCTATGAAGTGATCGACGGCGAATTGGTCGTTCTGGTGATTGCGGTCGGAAAGCGCGACCGCTCGGAGATTTATGCAAAGGCAAGATTGCGATGACCGCTCAAAATCAATTCAGCGGGATGTCGTTTCCTGCCTTGCTGTCCTGATATTTCGAGGACAGTTCATCGTAGCGCGCGGATATCGCAGCGACACGGGCTTCAAGGCGCTTGCGCTCGGCTTGCGGCAGTTCACGCACCAGCTTCCTCAGAGAATAGCTCTTCCAGTAGGCGTTTTCGGCGTTGTAGCCGCCGGGATCGAGGGTGAAGACCTCCTTGAGGATCTTCAGGTCGTGCGGGATGGCGAAGCTGTCGCGCGAATCCTCGTGGCTGAACAGGTAGTAGAAATTGTCGAAGCCGGTCCAGGTGATCGCGGACAGGCAGAGCGAACAGGGCTCATGGGTGGCGACGAAGATGCAGTCCTTCGTTTCCGGCCGGTCCGCCTTCGGTATCTCGTAAAAACGCTTCAGGCAATGGACTTCGCCATGCCAGAGCGGGTTTTCGGTCTCGTTGTTGGTTTCGGCCAGCACCAGCGAGCGGTCGTGCCTTCCTGATGATGGCGGCGCCGAAAAGCTTGTTGCCATGGGCAACGCCCTCGACGGTCTTCGGCACGATGTCGTGCTCGATCACGTCGAACAGGCGGTCGATCAAGGATATGTCGGACATGGTCAAGCGGCTTCCGGCAACTGGATTTCGTATGGGTGGGAAAAATAGAATTCCTCGAGATTGGAGCCGTCGCCGCCGCGGTCGACAACCAGAAAGTCCTGAGGCTTGCCGACGGGTGTCAAAACGCCGTGCCAGAGATTGCGCGGATAGTTGATGCCCTGGCCGGGGCTGGTCAGGAAGGCATGCGGCGTGCCGGGGCCATCGCCACCATCATGGCAGACAATGACGACAAATGGCCGAGGCGAGAGCGGGATGAAGGCCTGGCTGCCAAAGGGGTGCCGCTCGACCATCGAAAGCTGCAGCGGAAATTCATAGGGCGTGCCGCGCACCATGGAGATCAGCACCTGCGCGTTAGGCCCCTGGGCCTCGGCAGTTGCTAGGCCGTGATAGCGCTCGGCCTTGCCGCCATTGATCGGATAATGGTTGTCGCCGCCGATCTCGATCACGTCGCCGAACTCGGCGAAATTTTCACGGGTGAGCGGTTGCGCGGTGATGATGCGGGTCATGGGGCCGGCCCTTTGTTAGCACCTCGGCGTTCCGCCGAGCTTTGCGTGCCGGTTGACGTCCTTGTACAGCAGATAGCGGAACTTTCCCGGACCGCCGGCATAGCAGGCCTGCGGGCAGAAAGCGCGCAGCCACATGTAGTCGCCTGCCTCGACCTCGACCCAGTCCTGGTTGAGGCGATAGACGGCCTTGCCTTCGAGCACATAGAGCCCGTGTTCCATGACATGGGTCTCGGCGAAGGGGATGACACCGCCTGGCTCCAGCGTGACGATCGTCACATGCATGTCGTGGCGGATGTCGGCGGGATCGACGAAACGCGTCGTCGCCCAGACGCCGCCCGTGTCCGGCATCGCGGCGGGTTCGACGCTGTTCTCGTTGGTGACGAAAGCCTCCGGCGGCTCGATGCCGTCGACGAACTCGTAAGCCTTGCGTATCCAGTGGAAGCGGACGGGAGCGTCACCCTTGTTGCGTACGCTCCATCGGCTTGCCGGCGGGATGAAGGCGAAACCGCCGGGCCGCATGACATGTTCGTTGCCGGCAAGCGTGAGGGTCAGTTCTCCCTCAACGATGAAGAGAACGCCCTCGGCGCCGCTGTCGGGTTCCGGCCGGTCGCTGCCACCGCCCGGCGCCACCTCCATGATGTATTGCGAGAACGTCTCGGCGAAACCGGAGAGCGGACGCGACAGAACCCAGAGCCGCGTCTTTTCCCAGAACGGCAGGTAGCTGGTGACGATGTCGCTCATCACGCCCTTAGGGATGACGGCGTAGGCTTCGGTGAAAACGGCGCGATCCGTGAGAAGCTGTGTCTGTGGAGGCAGGCCTCCCTGGGGCGCGTAATAGGTGCGGCCTGGCATTCCGATATCTCGCTCTAGAGGGGCAAAAGGTCTTTTAGGCGCAGAAGCGCGATGCGCTCCACTTGCCGGCAGGCAGTGTCGAATTCGGTAGGGCGGTCATTGCCGATGCGGCTTTCGAAGGCGGCCAGGATATCGTCCTTGGTCTTGCCCTTCACTGCGATGATGAAAGGGAAGCCGAAGGTGGTGACATAGGCGGAGTTGAGCTTCGAGAACAACTCGCGCTCCTTGTCGGTGAGCGCGTCGAGGCCGGCGGAAGCCTGCTCCCTGGTCGATTCTTCGGTCAAGCGCTTGGCTTGCGCCAGCTTGCCAGCAAGGTCCGGATGGGCGGTTAGCACACCGAGCCGTTCCGTCTCGCTGGCTGAGCGAAAAACGCGGCAAAGCGCATTGTGAAGACCGCCGGCGGTGTCGTGCGCCGGGCCGAGCTCCAGCTTGAAGGCTCGTTCGGCGATCCATGGCGAATGTTCGAAAATACCGCCGAATTGTTCGACGAATTCCTTTTCGTTCATGCGCGACGGACGCAGGGCGTGTGCGTCATAGGGATGTTGCGCCTGCCAATGTTCGGCAATGTCGATGCGGCGCGCGAGCCAGACATGATCGTGGCTTTTCACGTAGTCGATGAAACGCTGCAGTGCGGTGGCGCGGCCGGGCCGTCCGATCAGGCGGCAGTGGAGGCCGATGCTCATCATGCGCGGGCGCCCGGCCTTGCCTTCGGCGTAGAGCGTGTCGAAGGCGTCCTTCAAGTAGGCGAAAAACTGGTCGCCGGAATTGAAACCCTGCGGCGTTGCAAAGCGCATGTCGTTGGCGTCGAGCGTGTAGGGGATGATGAGCTGCGGCGGGATGGGATTACCGTGGCCGTCATGGTCGAGCCAATAGGGCAGGTCGTCGTCGTAAGTATCCGAAATGTAGGCGAAGCCCCCCTCTTCGGCGACGAGGCGGACCGTGTTGACCGAGGTCCGGCCGGTGTACCAGCCGGTCGGACGCTCGCCGGTGACTTCGGTGTGGAGGCGGATCGCCTCTTCGATGTGGCGGCGCTCGTCTTCGACTGTGTAGTCGCGGTAGTCGATCCATTTGAGGCCGTGCGAGGCGATCTCCCAGCCGGCTTCCTGCATGGCGGTTACCTGGTCGGGCGAGCGGGCAAGTGCGGAGGCGACGCCATAGACGGTGACCGGCACATCGGCTCCGGTGAACATGCGGTGGAGCCGCCAGAAACCGGCGCGGGCCCCGTATTCGTAGATCGATTCCATGTTCCAGTGGCGAAGGCCGGGCCAGGGTGCCGCGCCGACGATTTCCGACAAAAAGGCTTCCGAAGCAGCATCGCCATGGAGGACGCAGTTTTCGCCGCCTTCCTCGTAATTGACGACGAACTGGACGCAGACATGAGCCCGATCCGGCCATTTCGGATCCGGCGGGTTGGCCCCATAGCCGCGCATGTCCCGTTGGTATCGCATCGACGTTTCAATCCTATCGACCGGCGGACGCCGGAACTGACAATAAGAAGATATCGGAAGGGGTTGGCCAACATTCCCCCGAAAATTTTTGAAAGTCTTTTTGTGGCCCTCTGCTTCACCGGGACTTATGCATGGCATTTAATTGGCGCACAATTGACCGTTCGCGTTCGGATACAGGGAGGCAGAATGTCGAAGACTGATGGCGGGCGCCTGACGACCCATGTTCTGGATACGGCTTCGGGCAAGCCGGCAGCCGGGCTGTCGATCTCACTGTTCCGCTTCGAAGAGGAGGTTCGCACGCATCTGAAGACCGTGTGGACTAATGCCGACGGGCGTTGCGACGAACCGCTGTTGCAAGGCGACGGCTTCGTCACCGGCGACTACGAACTCGTTTTCCAGGCCGGCGACTACCTCCGAGCGCAAGGAACGAAGCTGCCCAAACCGGCGTTCCTCGACATCGTGCCGATCCGTTTCGGCATGGCCGAGCATGTGCACTACCATGTGCCGTTGCTGCTTTCGCCCTACGGCTATTCGACCTACCGGGGAAGCTGAACTATGGCCGCGATCAAGATCCGCAACGAGATCCGCTTCCTGCTCAACGGCGAGACCGTTGCCCTGAAAGAGGTCGCGCCTGATGAAACGCTGCTCGACTATCTGAGACTGCGGCGTTCGCTGCGCGGCTCCAAGGAAGGTTGCGCGGAAGGCGACTGCGGCGCCTGCACCGTGCTGGTCGGCCGGTTGGCGGGCGGCTCGCTCGTCTATGAAAGCGTCAACGCCTGCATCCGTTTCCTGGGATCGCTCGACGGCTGCCATGTCGTGACGGTCGAACATCTCAAGGGCGCAAACGGCAGGCTGCATCCGGTGCAGCAGGTACTGGTCGATTTCCATGGTTCGCAGTGCGGTTTCTGCACACCGGGCTTCGTGATGTCGCTCTACGCGATGTGGATGAAGAACTCCGAGCCCGGCGACGCGCAGATAGAGAAGGCGCTGCAAGGCAATCTTTGCCGATGCACCGGCTACGAAGCGATCGTGCGGGCCGCGCGGGCGATTTCCAGCTACGGCAAGGCCGCGAAGGACCCGCTTGCGGCGGAGCGGTCGAAGGTAACCGCGAAGCTGCAGGATTGGCGGGATGGCTCGCGCGTCGAAATCGGCGAAAACCATTCCAGGTTTGCGATCCCGGCGAGCGTCGATGATTTCGCGGCAATTATCGAGGCCGCGCCAAAGACGACCATCGTTGCCGGCTCGACCGATGTCGGGCTCTGGGTGACGAAGCACATGCGCGACATCTCGCCGGTGGTCTTCATCGGCAATCTCGACGGGCTGCAAACGATCTCGGAAAAAGACGGCACGATCACCATTGGCGCCGGCGTCACCTATACCGACGCGTTCGCGCTGCTTTCGGAACGCATCCCGGCCTTCGGGCCGCTGATCGACCGGATCGGCGGCGAGCAGGTACGCAACATGGGCACGATCGGCGGCAACATCGCCAATGGTTCGCCGATCGGCGACATGCCGCCGCCGCTGATCGCGCTCGGCGCGACACTGACGTTGCACAGGGGCAAGGAACGGCGAATGATTCCGCTGGAAGATTTCTTCATCGCCTATGGCAAGCAGGACCGGCAGCCGGGCGAATTTGTTGAGGCGGTGACCGTGCCGGTGCCGGCCAAGGACGCCAAATTCGCCGTCTACAAGATCACCAAGCGGCGCGACGAGGATATTACCGCAGCGCTTGGTGCGTTTCACCTGACGCTTGGCGGCGATGGCAGGGTGGAAAAAATCCGCATTGCCTATGGCGGCATGGCGGCGACGCCAAAGCGGGCTGTGGCGGTGGAGACGGTGCTGACCGGCAAGCAATGGTCAGCGGAAACGATCGAGGCGGCACTCGACGCCTATGCGACGGATTTCACACCGCTGACCGACATGCGGGCGTCGGCCGAATACCGCGCTCTGGCTGCACGCAACCTGCTGAGGCGATTCTTCGCCGAAACGGAAGGCGGCAAGGCTCCATTCCAGATTTCGCGAACCGTGGCGGCGTGAGGAGAGTGGGATGAACAAGCACTCGACGATCGACCTGACCGCGCCGAAAATCAAGGGTGGAGTGGCGACCGAGCAGCGGCACGATTCCGCCCACAAGCATGTCACCGGAGAGGCGGTTTACATTGACGACATGCCGGAGCCCGCCGGCACGTTGCATGGCTGCCTCGGCCTCTCGACCGTAGCGCACGGCACGATCCACGAGATCGATGTTTCGGCGGTGCGAACGGCGCCCGGTGTCGTCGACGTGCTTTTGGCCAGCGACGTGCCGGGCGAGAACGACATTTCGCCGACCGGGCGCCACGACGAGCCGGTGCTCGCAGAGGGCAAGGTGCAGTTCTTCGGCCAGCCGATCTTCGCCGTCATTGCAAAGACGCGCGAACAGGCGCGGCGGGCCTGCCGGCTGGCGAAGGTAAAGTACGACGAACTGCCGCCGATCATCGACATCGGCGAACTCGATCCGGTCAGTTCGAAACTGGTGACGCCGCCACTGACCTTGAAGCGGGGCAATGCGGCGATGGCGATCGCCAATTCGCCGCGCCGCATCAAGGGCCAGATGCGGCTCGGCGGGCAGGACCATTTCTATCTCGAAGGCCATATCGCCATGGCCGTCCCGGGCGAGGACCAAGACGTCACCATCTATTCGTCGACCCAGCATCCGAGCGAGGTGCAGCACATGGTGAGCCACGCGCTCGGCGTGCCGAGCCACGCGGTGACAGTGGAAATCCGTCGAATGGGCGGCGGTTTCGGCGGCAAGGAAACGCAGTCGAACCAGTTCGCGGCGATCGCCGCGATTGCGGCGAAACGGCTTGGCCACTCGGTGAAAATTCGCCCCGACCGCGACGACGACATGATCGCCACTGGCAAGCGGCACGACTTCCTGATCGACTATGAGGTCGGCTTCGACAACAGCGGCGCGATCCACGGCGTCGATTTCACCTACGCCGCGCGCTGCGGGTTTTCGTCGGACCTTTCCGGCCCGGTGACCGACCGGGCGCTGTTCCATTGCGACAACGCCTATTTTTACCCGACCGTACACGCGCTGTCGGCGCCGCTCTACACCAACACGGTGTCGAACACGGCGTTCCGCGGTTTCGGCGGTCCGCAAGGAATGATCGGCGCCGAGCGCGTGATCGACGAGGTCGCGTTTGCGACCGGCAAGGACCCGCTGGAAATCCGCAAGAAGAATTTCTACGGCGCAAGCGGTGACAAGAAGGGCGACCGCAACGTGACGCCCTATCACCAGATCGTCGAGGACAACATCATCCAACGCATCGTTTCCGAGTTGGAGGAAAGTTCCGACTATGCCCGGCGGCGGCGCACGATCGATGCCTTCAACGCCAACAGCGATATCATCAAGCGCGGACTGGCGCTGACACCGGTGAAGTTCGGCATTTCCTTCACCGCCACGCATTACAACCAGGCTGGTGCACTGGTGCATGTCTATACCGACGGCTCGGTGCATCTGAACCATGGCGGCACCGAGATGGGGCAGGGGCTCTACGTCAAGGTCGCGCAGGTGGTGGCGGAAGAATTCCAGATCGACATTGACCAAGTGAAGATCACCGCGACGACGACGGGCAAGGTGCCGAACACTTCGGCGACCGCGGCGTCGTCGGGCTCGGATCTCAACGGCATGGCTGCGCAGAACGCGGCAAGGCAGATCAAGCAGCGGCTGATCGATTTTGCATCCGCCAGATTTTCAGTTCCCATCGACCAGATCATCTTCCTGCCCAACCGGATCCGCATCGGCAATCAGGAAATCGCATTCTGCGATCTGGTCAAGCAGGCCTATATGGCACGCGTCCAGCTTTCGGCTGCGGGTTTCTACAAGACCCCGAAAATCCACTGGAACAGGGACAAGGGCGAGGGCCACCCGTTCTATTATTTCGCCTATGGCGCTTCCGTTTCGGAAGTCTCGATCGATACGCTGACCGGCGAATACATGGTCGAGCGGACCGATATCCTGCACGAGACCGGCCGTTCGCTGAACCGTGCCATCGATCTCGGCCAGGTCGAAGGGGGCTTCATCCAGGGCATGGGCTGGCTGACGACAGAAGAGCTGTGGTGGGACGCCAAGGGCAGGCTGCGCACGCATGCACCCTCGACCTACAAGATACCGCTCGCTTCCGACCGGCCGAAGATCTTCAACGTCAAGCTGGCCGACTGGCCGGAGAACCACGAGCCGACGATCCACCGTTCCAAGGCGGTCGGCGAGCCGCCACTCATGCTGGCGATGTCGGTGCTGCATGCGCTGTCCGATGCCGTGGCAAGCGTGGCGGACCACAAGATCTGCCCCCGCCTCGACGCCCCGGCGACGCCGGAGCGCGTGCTGATGGCGGTCGAAAGGCTGAAGGCGGAGGCCGGAAGGTAGCGAGTCCGGTCGTGGGTGGCTATCTTTTGGAGATGATGATGCCCCTTCTCGCGTCTCACGGTCGATTGATCGGGTTTGCGGTTGCGCCATGACTTCCGTCGCTGAGGGCCTGCGCTCTTTCCTCGACGCAGCGCCTGCTGCCGCGTTGATCGAGGTGGCGGAGGCCAAAGGCTCGACGCCGCGCGAGAAAGGCGCCTGGATGCTGGTGTCGCCGACCGCGATTTTCGGCACTATCGGCGGCGGGCAGCTCGAATTCATGACGATCGATCGGGCAAGGGCGATGCTGGCGAAGGTAGGTGCTGCCCCTTACCCTCTCCCTGCAAAGACGGGGAGAGGAGGATCGCCAGCGTTGACGCCCCCCTCTCCCCGCCTGCGGGGTGAGGGCAAGGGTGAAGGGCAGCGCGATGATGGGGGATTGCTATTCTCCATCCCGCTCGGCCCCGAGATCGGTCAATGCTGCGGCGGGCGGGTTGGTCTCTCGATCAGGAAAGTGGATGAGGTGATGCGATCGACGCTGCTCGACGAAGCCAAGGCCGAAGATGCGAAGCGTCCGCATGTCTATGTCTTCGGCGGCGGACATGTCGGCCATGCGCTTGCCTCCGCCTTCGCGCTGCTGCCGGTGCAAGCGATCGTCGTGGAAACTCGCGCGGACGCCCTTGAGGGAATGCCCGCCTCGACCGAAACGAAGTTGACGCCGGTGCCCGAGGAAATGGTGCGGGACGCCCCTGCCGGTTCGGCCTTTGTAGTGCTGACGCACGACCATGCACTCGATTTCCTGATTGTCGCGGAGGCTCTGAAGCGCGAGGACGCGGCCTATGTCGGCATGATCGGTTCGAAGACGAAGAAGGCGACATTCAAGAGCTGGTATCTGAAGACGGCCGGAGGCACGGAGGCAAACTTTACCCGGCTCGTCTCGCCGATCGGCGGCGATGCGGTGAAGGACAAGCGGCCGGCTGTCATTGCCGCGCTGGCGGCGGCGGAGATCATGACGGCGATCCTATTTCGCTGACGCCGCGAGGCGCCGGCGGAGGCCGATTGTCAGCGCGATCATGAAGAAAATGACGAAGCCCGGCAGCGCCGAGGCGATCGCGAGGCCAGCCGCGCCCATCTCGCAGCCGCCGGAATCTCCTGGTGTACCGCAACTGGAATCGACGGAGTAGGCGAGAACGAGCACGCCGAAGAACGTCACGACCGGCGCGGCAACCAGCCCGGCAAGACCCCACAACAGCGAGCGTACGACAATCCAGGCCATTCCGGTCCCAACGTTCCTATCTGCCTGCCAGCAGGTCCTTGATCAGCCGCTGGCAGCGCTCCGCCATGAAGTCGAGCAGCAGGCGGACCTTCGGATCCTGGAATTTCTTGTGCGGGTAGACGGCGGCGAATTGCACCGGCGTCGGCGGCGTGTTGGTCAGGATGACCTTGAGGCGCTGGTCACGGATGAACGGCTCGACCTCGAAACGCGGCTTGTTGATGATGCCGCGGCCGGCCAGCGCCCAGCCGGTGATGACGTCGCCGTCGTCGCTGTCGAACGGTCCGTGGACCTCGAACTTCGTCGGGCCGTCCGGGGTCTTCAGCGTCCAGAAATATTCCTTCGAGCCGGGGAAACGCAGCATCAGGCAATCGTGCTTTTTCGAAATCAGATCATTGGGATCGGTTGGCTCGCCTCGCGCTTCCAGATATTTCGGCGACGCGACCAGCACCCTTTCGCACTCCATGATGCCGCGCATGCGCAGGCTGGAATCCTCGAGGAGACCGAGCCGGAAGGCCACGTCGATGCCCTCCTTCATGATGTCGACATTGTGGTCCGAGAGCCGCAACCTGACTTCGATATCCGGATATTTGTCGTGGAAGTCGGGAATGCCGGAAGCGATCAGGCGGCGGCCGAGGCCCAGCGGCGCGGTGACCCGGATGGAGCCGCGCGGCTGGCCCGAGAGAGCGCTGACGGCGGCCTCTGCCTCGACGATCGCCTCCAGCACCTGTTTGGCGCCGGTGTAGAATACATTGCCATGTTCGGTCGGCATCAATTGCCTGGTCGTGCGGTTGAACAGGCGCACACCGAGATGTTTCTCAAGTTCCTTGATGCGGTTGGACGCCACGGCAGGCGAAATGCGCATGTCGCGGCCGGCTGCCGAAAGGTTGCCGAGTTCGACGACGCGGACGAAGACGGCAATGTTGTCGAGATAGGCCATGCGTACCGGGGTCCGTAGCGGCGCTTCGCAGGCAGTCGAGCCGATGTATTTTCCATTTTTTTTTGAAAGTCATCGTGTATGTCTCCTCTTTCCGTTTGCTGCAAACCGCAAAATCAGTGAAGTCGCCGGAGGAAGGGCAGGCATGAACGATTTCGCGATTTTCTGGGACTGGCTGAGCTTCGGCATGCGCTGGCTGCATGTCGTGACCGGCATCGCCTGGATCGGCTCGTCCTTCTATTTCGTGGCGCTCGATCTCGGCCTGCGTCAGCGGCCCGGCCTGCCCGCCGGTGCTCACGGCGAGGAGTGGCAGGTGCATGGCGGCGGCTTCTACCACATCCAGAAATATCTGGTGGCGCCGGCCGAAATGCCGGAGCATCTGACCTGGTTCAAATGGGAATCCTATGCCACCTGGCTGACCGGTTTCGCGATGCTCGCGATCGTCTATTACGCCGGCGCCGACCTCTACCTGATCGACCGCAACGTGCTCGACGTCACGCCGACGGTGGCGATCCTGATCTCGCTGGCCTCGCTCGGCCTCGGTTGGCTGATCTACGATCTGCTTTGCAAGTCGCCGCTCGGCAAAAGCGATACGTTGCTGATGCTGGTGCTCTACGCGATCGTGGTGTTCATGGCCTGGGGTTATACGCAGCTTTTCACCGGACGCGCGGCATTCCTGCATCTCGGCGCCTTCACCGCAACGATCATGTCGGCGAATGTTTTCCTGGTGATCATCCCGAACCAGAAGATCGTCGTCGCCGACCTCATCGCCGGCCGCAAGCCGGATCCGAAATACGGCAGGATCGCCAAGACGCGCTCGCTGCACAACAACTACCTGACGCTGCCGGTGCTGTTCCTGATGCTGTCGAACCACTATCCGCTGGCGTTCGGGACACAGTTCAACTGGGTGATCGCTTCGCTGGTGTTCATCATCGGCGTGCTGATCCGGCATTATTTCAACACGATGCATGCGCGCAAGGGCAGCCCGGCCTGGACGTGGCTTGCCGCGGCCATCCTGTTCATCGTCATCATGTGGCTGTCGACCGTGCCGAAGGTGCTGACCGGTGAGCACAAGGCATCGGCGGCGAGCGAGGCGTTCGTTGCGTCGACGCATTTTCCGGCGGTGCGCGACACCGTTCTCGGGCGCTGCGCCATGTGCCATGCGGCCGAACCCGGCTGGGAAGGCATCTACCAAGCGCCGAAGGGCGTGATCCTGGAGAGCGACGCGGCGATCGCCGAACATGCGCGTGAGATATATCTGCAGGCCGGACGCAGCCACGCGATGCCGCCCGGCAACGTTACCGGGGTGACGCCGGAGGAGCGGGCGCTGCTCGTCACCTGGTTCGAGGAAGCGCGGAAATAGGCCGGAGCCGACAATGACCGATACGCTGCTCAGAGGCCGGACTCTGACTTTCCTGCGCTGGCCGGACAGCGTCGACGACCACGCCGCCTACGTCTATGAGGAAGACGGCGGGCTGCTGATCCGCGACGGCAAGATCGTTGCGGCAGGAGCCTATGTCGATGTTGCCGGGCAGGCGGGAGCCGACGCCAAAAAGATCGACCACCGGCCGCATCTCCTGTTGCCGGGCTTCATCGACGCGCATGTGCATTTTCCGCAGATGCAGGTGATCGCCTCCTATGGGGCCGAGCTTCTCGACTGGCTGAACAAATACACCTTCCCGGAAGAGACGAAGTTTTCGAACACGCAGCACGGCCGCCGCATCGCGCGGCTTTTCCTCGACGAGACGGTGCGGCACGGCACCACCACGGTTGCGGCCTACTGTTCGGTGCACAAGGAATCAGCGGAGGCGTTTTTCGCCGAAGTCCCACGACCGCAACATGCTCAACATCGCCGGCAAGGTGATGATGGACCGCAACGCGCCGGAAGGCGTGCTCGACACGCCGCAATCCGGCTATGACGACACCAAGGCGCTGATCAAGGAATGGCACGGCAAGGGACGGCAGCTTTATGCGGTGACGCCGCGTTTTGCGATCACATCATCGCCGGAGCAGATGGAGATGGCCGGCGCCCTGATGCGCGAGCATTCGGACCTGCACATGCAGACGCATCTTTCCGAAAACCACAAGGAGATCGCGTTAACGCAGGAGCTATATCCCTGGTCGCGAGACTACACGGACGTCTACGAGCACTACGGGCTTCTCGGGAAAGAAGGCGCTGCTCGGACATTGCATACATCTCTCCGAACGCGAGGCCGACGCTTTGTCGGATTCAGGTTCGGTGGCGGTGTTCTGCCCGACCTCGAACCTGTTTCTCGGCTCGGGCCTGTTCGATTACCAGCGCTATCGGCGGCGCGAGAAAGCACTGCGTATCGGAGCTGCGACCGATGTCGGCGGCGGCACCAACTATTCGATGCTGCGGACGATGGACGAGGGCTACAAGGTGATCGCTCTCAACGGCGAAAAGCTCAATCCTTTCCAGTCCATCTGGCAGATGACGCGCGGCAACGCCGAGGCGCTGTCGATCACCGACAAGGTAGGCACGCTGGATGTGGGTACGGATGCCGATATCGTGGTGCTCGATTCCGGCGCAACCCCCGGCATGCGGCTCAGGATGGAAACCGTGCAAACGCTCGCCGAAGAACTTTTCCTGTTGCAGACGTTGGGCGACGACCGCGTGGTGAGCGAAGTCTATGTCGCCGGAAAACCGGCGAAAAGCGCGATGGTGGCGAACGGCGAGGGATGAGGCAAGCCTGCGAGACGTTGGCAGCGGCCCGGCTTTGTGCGAAGCAGCGCACTCAATCAGTGAGGCAAGGAAATGAGCACCGCGGACGACATCGCCAAAATCATCGAGCAGGAAGTTGCCCTGGTATTCGATCATTTCGATGAGGCGCGGGCTTTCGCCATAGGTTCGGCGCTGCGCGAGCGGGCATTGGCCGAAAAGCTGCCGATCATCGTCGACATCCAGCTTTGGGACCGGCCGCTGTTTTATGCAGCGTTGCCCGGATCGACGAGTTCCAACACCGACTGGGCCCGGCGCAAGCGCAACGTGGTGAAAATGTTCCACAAAAGCACCTACCGCATGGGTCTGGAGCAGAACCGCGAGGACAAGACCTTTGCGCCCGGGCATGGGCTTGATCCGTCGGAGTTCGTGTTGGCCGGCGGCGGCTTTCCGATCAGGGTCAAGGGCGTCGGAGCGGTCGGTGTCATCGCCGTTTCGGGATTGCCGCAGCGGCAGGATCACGAGATCGTCGTCGCGGTGCTCGCCGAACATCTCGGGCTGGACGCAAAGAAGTTGGCGCTGCCATCCGACCCGGCGGCGCGGGCCTAGGGGAAGCGATGGCGCTCGATCCCAAAGCTTTTCTGACCTCCGTTTTCAATGCAGCAGTGGCTGCGGCGGATCCCGAACTGACGATCCGCAATCATTTGCCGCCGAAGCCGAAAGGCCGAACGATCGTCATCGGCGCAGGCAAGGGGTCGGCGCAGATGGCGGCGGCACTTGAAAAGGCATGGGACGGACCGCTCGAGGGCGTCGTCGTGACGCGCTACGGCTATGGCGCCAGATGCGAACGGATCGAGGTGATCGAGGCGGCGCATCCGGTGCCGGACAAAGCGGGACTGGCTGCTTCAAAGCGCCTGCTGGAGACGGTTGGCGGCCTGACGGCGGACGATCTGGTGATTGCGCTGATTTCCGGTGGCGGTTCGGCGCTGCTGCCGTCGCCGGCGGGCGACCTGACGCTGGCCGACGAGATCGCGGTCAACGAGGCGCTGCTGGCCTCCGGCGCACCGATCGCCGCGATGAACGCGGTACGCAAGCATGTTTCGACGATCAAGGGCGGGCGGCTTGCTGCGGCCGCCTATCCGGCAAAGGTCGTGTCGCTGGTGGTGTCGGACATCCCTGGCGACAATCCTGCGCTGGTGGCATCGGGCCCGACCGTGCCGGACCAAAGCACGCGCCGGGATGTGCTGAGGATCGTCGAAGCTTATCGGATGGCCTTGCCTGCGGCAGTGATGGCGCATCTCAATTCACCGGCTGCCGACGCGCCAAAGCCCGGTGACCAGCGTTTCGCCGGCAACGAAGTGCATGTGATCGCCTCGGCTGCCGTGTCGCTGGAAGCGGCAGCGCATGAGGCACGAAGGCAAGGGATCGAAGCGGTCATCCTCTCCAATTCCATCGAAGGCGAGGCGCGGGAGGTCGGCTCGGTCCATGCGGCGATCGCGCGCGAGGTGGCGACGCGCAACCGGCCGTTCAGCAAGCCGGTACTGGTCCTCTCCGGCGGCGAGACGACGGTGACCCTGCGCGCCAAGGGCAAGGGCGGGCGCAACAGCGAATTCCTGCTGGCTTTCGCCATCGGTATCGATGGCGTCCAGGGCATCCATGCGCTGGCCGCCGATACCGATGGCATCGACGGCTCCGAAAACAACGCAGGCGCCTTTGCCGACGGAACGACGGTGGCGCGCATGCGTGCGGCGGGCGTCGACGCCAAGGCGATGCTTGCCGGTAACAACGCCTGGACGGCGTTCGCTGCGGTGGATGATCTGTTCGTGCCCGGTCCGACGGGGACGAACGTCAATGATCTCAGGGCGATCCTTGTGCGGTAAGCTGTTGGGTCGAGCCTCGAAGGACGCGCGGAAAATCACCCCATCAGCTTCTTCACCGCCTTCATATCCGCCAAGAATCGCTCCCGTTCCGCCCGCTTGTCCGCTGGCTCGCGGATGCGCAGGATGAGGGAAGGGTGGATGGTCAGGAAGACACGCAGGCCGTCTTCCCGTTCGATCACGTCGCCGCGCATTTTCATGACCGGCACGGCCTTGCCGAGCAGCGACTGCGCCGCAGTGGCGCCGAGCGCCACGACAAGGTCCGGCTCGATCAGCGACAGTTCCTTGTCCAGCCACCAGCGGCAGGCCTGAATCTCGCCGGCATTGGGCTTCGAGTGGATGCGGCGCTTGCCGCGCGGCTCGAACTTGAAGTGTTTCACCGCATTGGTGACGTAGGTGATGACGCGGTCGAGATCGGCCTCGTCGAGAATTTCGTCGAACATCTTGCCGGCTGGACCGACGAAAGGCTTGCCGGCGATATCCTCCTGGTCACCGGGTTGTTCGCCGACGAAGACGACGCGCGCGGTTTCAGGACCTTCGCCGAAAACGGTCTGGGTTGCATTCTTCCACAGCGGACATCGCCGGCAGTGTTCGGCCGCCTTGCGCGCTTCGGCGATGGATTTCGCCTCAGCGCCATCGTCCGACATGTCTGGCGTTTTCGGCACCGGCCAACGCTTGGCCCGCACCCTCGCATGGTGCGTCGCCGGCGTGCTTGGCATTCTGGCAATCATCTTCCTTCGCGGCCTCGTCCGCGCTTGCGGTCACGTCAGGAATGAGCGAGGCCGCGGGAAGGTTCCGCCATTATTTTCTTCGGATTCGGCTCATGTTCGACTGGGGCGATTCCCAGGCGGTGATCCCTCACACCTCATGCAGATAGAGGTGATAGTCGAGTTCGCTGACCGTGCGGGCGACGCGGACGTATTCGGCCTGCTTGATGGCAGTGAAGGTGCGGTGCAGGTCTTCGCCCAGCGCCGACTTGAGGAAAGCCGAGGCCTTCGCCGCCTCGATGGCAGAGCGCCAGTCCGAAGGCGCGTCGGCGAGCTTCGGCGCGGTCTCGTAGCCGTTGCCGGTGGTTTCGGCCCCCGGATCGATTTTTTCGTCGAGACCCTTGGCAATTGCCGCCAGCACAGTCGCGGCGACCAGATAAGGATTGGCGTCGACGCCCGAAGGGCGATGCTCGATGCGGCGGTTCTTCACGTCGCCGGCCGGGATGCGCAATGCGACGGATCGGTTGTTGACGCCCCATGTCGGCGCCAGCGGCGCATAGGACTGGGCAACGAAGCGGCGCCACGAATTTGCATGCGGGGCAAAGACCAGCATGGTTTCCGGCATCGTTGAGGCGAGACCGCCGATGGCGTTGAGGATGGCCGAATTCCATATACCGACTGCTTTTCTTCGGCAAAGATGTTCCTGCCGGCGTCATCCTGCATCGAAACATGGAAATGCATGCCGGAGCCGGCGTATTTCTCGATCGGCTTGGCCATGAAGCAGGCGGTAACGCCATGCCGGCGGGCCTGCATGCGGACAAGGCGCTTCAAAAGGATGAGGTCGTCGGCGGCCTGCAGCACGTCCTTGCGGTAGTGCAGCGTCAGTTCGTACTGGCCGGGCGCATATTCGGAGATCAGCGTCTCAACCGGAATGCCTTGCACCTTCGCACCGGCATAGATGTCGGAGAACAGCGGCTCCATGCCGTGCAGATGGTCGACCGAATAGACCTCGGTCTTGCCGCTCTTGCGGCCATCGAGGACCGCACTCGCCGGCTGGATGCGTCCTTCCGCATCGCGCTCGTTCTTGAGGAGGAAAAACTCCAGTTCGAAGGCGCCGGCGGGATGCAGGCCCTTGGCTTCGAGCGCCGCGATCTGCCGCGCCAGGGCATGGCGCGGGTCCGACGTCATCGGCTGGCCGTCGAGATGGTACATCGACAACAGCACCTGGCCGCGCGCCGGGCTGGTGCCGAACAGCGGCTTCAACGTGCCGGGAATCGGCCACGCGCGCAGGTCGCCATCGCCGGAATCCCAGATCAGGCCGGTCTCGTGGACATCCTCGCCGGTGATGTCGAGGCCGAGGATCGAGATCGGCATATGGCGGCCGCTCTCGTAGATCGACAGCAATTCATGGCGGCGAACGATTTTCCCGCGGCCGACGCCATTGGTGTCGGTGAGAAGGATGTCGAAGGCCTCGATATCCGGATGGGCATCCAGAAACGCCTGTGCTTCGTCGATGGTCGAGCCTGAGGGGGAGATCATGATCTACTTCTGCAAACGGGACGTGGCGCTTCTCTCACGCCGCGAGCCCGGCTGCAATATCGGCGAGAGGTAGAGATCAGGCGCGTCCGGCCTTTGTCGTACTGGACAGCGATCAAGCCGAGATGTCGATGACGCCGCAATCGCCGGTTTCCGAGCCGAAGGCGACGCGGCGGCCTTCCTTGTCCCAGGCCATCGAGGTGATAGCGCCTTTGCCGGGGCGGCGCAGCAGCACCTCTTTCTGGTCGGCGAAGCGGGCGGCGAGCACCATGCCGTCGGCATAGCCGATGGCGGCGATCTCGTCGGCCGGATGACAGGCCACGGACGTCACCATCATGTTGCCGCGGGTGCCGAGTTCCAGCGGCGCCTTGCCCATGGGGCCGTCCTTGCCGGAAAACGGCCAGACGATCGCCGCCGGCGCGCCCGAACTCGCCAGCCATTTGCCCTTGGCGCTCCAGGAGAGCGACTTCACCTTGGCCGGATAGCCGCTCATGCGCATGTGCTTGCCGTCGACAAGCTTCCAGCCATGCAGCGCATTTTCCTGCATGGTGGTGACGAGGAAATTGCCGTCCGGCGAGAAGGTGATGCCGGTGTGGGCGCCGTCCCATTGCAGTTCGGTCGGCTTGCCGTCGGCGGCCGGGAAATGCAGTGTCGCGCCGTTGTAGCGGGCGACGCCGATGCGCATGCCCTTCGGCGAGAAGGCGACGCCCTCGACGGAGCGGGGGTGGGTGAATTCCTTCACCTTGCCGTCGGCGAAGCGCACATAGGCGTTGCGTCCGGAGGCATAGGCGATGGCGCCCTGCGGTCCTGCGGCGACGCTGGTGATCCACTTGCGGCCGAGTTCGGCAAGCGTCTCGCTGGTCCCGTCCGCCTTGGTCGAGCAGACCTTGCCGTCTTCGCCGGAAGTAATGAGACGCGAGGCAGCCGCATCGGCCGTGGCGGCCAGCAGCCCGTCATGAACCATTGCCGACTTGTGGCCGTGGTCGAGACGATGGACGTGGCCGTCGGCCAGCGCGAAATGCGGCACGTCGCCGATGAAAACGGCGGCGACGCAATGTCCGTCGAGATCGAGAGGAGCAACTGTGGGCATGCTCGTCGTCAAGCCGCCTGGCAGGCTTCGAAGGTCCGCTTCAGCTTTTCGGCATCGAGTTCGCGGCCGATGAAGACCAGGCGGCTGTCATGGCTCTCGCCATCCTTCCAGGCGCGCTGGTGGTCGCCTTCGATGATCATGTGAACGCCCTGGATGACGTAACGATCCGGATCGTCCTTGAAGGCGATGATGCCTTTCAGGCGCAGGATGTTCGGCCCTTCGGCCTGGGTGATCTTCTCGATCCACGGGAAGAATTTCTTCGAATCCATCTCGCCGCCACGCAGCGAAACAGATTGCACCGTGACATCATGGATCGGCGAAACGCCATGGTCGTGATGGTGATGATCGTGGTCGTGGTGATTGTGGTCGTCGTCGTGACCATGGTGATGGTCGTGATCGTGATCGTGCGCCTCGAGGAAATGCGGGTCGTTTTCCAACGCACGGCTGAGGTCGAAGGCGCCGCGGTCGAGCACCTGGTCAAGCGCTACGCCGGCGCGCTGGGTGCGGTGGATTTTCGCGGCGGGATTGATGGCGCGGATCGCCGCCTCGACGTTGCGCAGTTCCTCTTCGCTGACGAGGTCGGTCTTGTTCAGTACGACGACATCGGCGAAGGCGATCTGGTCCTCGGCCTCGCGAGAATCCTTGAGGCGCAGCGGCAGGTGCTTGGCGTCGACCAGCGCGACAACGGCATCGAGCTTGGTCTTGGAGCGCACGTCATCGTCCATGAAGAAGGTCTGGGCCACCGGCACCGGATCGGCGAGACCGGTGGTCTCGACAACGATGGCGTCGAAGCGGCCCGGCCGGCGCATCAGGCCCTCGACGACGCGAATCAGGTCGCCGCGCACCGTGCAGCAGACGCAGCCATTGTTCATCTCGTAGATTTCCTCGTCGGATTCCACGATCAGATCGTTGTCGATGCCGATCTCGCCGAATTCGTTGACGATGACGGCGTAACGCTTGCCGTGGTTTTCCGAGAGGATACGGTTCAGCAGCGTCGTCTTGCCGGAGCCGAGATAGCCGGTGAGAACGGTCACGGGGATCTGCGTCTGAGCTTCGCTCATCGATGCACCTTTGGCGTCGGAATGTCTCTTGTGAGCGCTCCATATAGGATGCTGGAACAGCTTTTGCACGCGGGAAAACCACGCTTTCTTGGGCCAGGGCCAAGGCGCCGAAACGAGATGACCAAAAGTTAATTTCGGCTGGAATGCGAAACCACCTAGATTTCAATCGGGAGAAAGATCGCTCTGTTGCAGGATGAAAACGGAGAAAGCCATGTCGCTGATGTCAGCAATGACCCGCCGCGAGGCGCTCGGTCTTATCGCGGTGACCGCCACCGGCGGTACATTCGTTGCGCCCGATGCGCTTGCCCAGAGCGATTCACTGATCGCTGCCTCGCCGCTGCTGATGCCGGACGCAGGGGTCTGCACGATCATGCCGCAAGCGACCGAAGGCCCGTTCTATTTCGATCCGGGCCTTGAACGGCGCGACATTACCGAAGGCAAGCAAGGCGTCGAACTAAACGGTGCGGCTGCAGGCGGTCGATGCGTCCTGTCGGCCGCTGCCGGGTGCGCGTATCGACATCTGGCATTGCGATGCCCTCGGCCACTATTCAGGCTATCCGGGACAGGGCGACGATGGCGACACCGATACCAGCGGCGAGAAGTTTCTGCGCGGCGTGCAGAGAACGGACGCAGACGGTATAGCTTCATTCAAGACGATCTATCCGGGATGGTACCGCGGTCGCACTACCCACATCCATTTCAAGGTCTTCCCGAACGAAAATTCGGTCATGACGGGCCAGCTCTATTTTCCCGATGCGCTCAGCGAGGAACTCTACGCCAGTGCGATGCCCTACAGGAATCGCGCCGCGAAGCGCGATACGTTCAATGACGGTGATCGGCTCGCGCGCCGTGCCGGCCCCGGTGCCCAGGCGACGCTGCGACGAAATCCTGCCCGCCTATGAAGCGCTGCTGGTGGTGGCGGTGGACCCCGACAGCTAGGAAAGGTTTAAGTCGATTTTCGTTTGTCATCTAATTGAAACGCATCTCTGGCATTAGCTTCCCGGGTAGAGACCGCTCTATTGCCGGCAAACCTTTATGCGGAACTGGCCGAAGCCGGCAATTGCCGATTGCCAAACCGGCTGTGGCGATTAAAGTTTCAGAGCGGTCGCCGGTTCGTCGGAGGAGGGAAACGATGGCCAAGGCAGACAGAGGTGCGACGATGAGCCGGCTGCAATCCGCGGCGCGGCTTTCAAGGACGGCGCTGGCGGCGCGGCTGCTCAATCACGGGTTCTATGCCGGCCAGGACCAGATCATGCTGGCGCTTGACCATGAGGACGGGCAGACCCCCGGGCAGTTGGCAGGGCGGCTGGGCGTCAGGCCGCCAACCATCACCAAAACGATCAACCGCTTGCAGGTGCAGGGTTTTCTCGACAAGAGAGCTTCCGATTCCGATGCGCGCCAGGCGCATATCTTCCTGACCGAAAAAGGCCACGAAGCGATCAAGGCGATCGAGAAATCGGTACGCAAGACCGAGAAGCAAGCCTTGAAGGGGCTCGACAAGAAGGACCAGAAAGCGCTGTCGAAGCTGCTCTCCCGCGTCGAGGCCAATCTCTCGAACGGCCAGGCGGTCGAGATCGACGACGAGATCGAGGCGGAAGAATAGCCGGCTGGCCCAGAGCTTTTCGGCTTGCGGCTTCATCCTGGAGCCGCCAAGACATGGGTTCGGCTTAGCATGCATCCGGACCCCGAATCGTGAGTGCCCAAAACAGTTTCCAGGATAGCGCGACACCTGTATCGGCGATCATGCTGGTGCTGGGCGCCGGCCTGCTGTTCTCCTTCCTCGATGCGAGCGCCAAATATCTGGTGCTCGGCGGCATGGCCGCGCCGTTCGTTTCCTGGATGCGGTTCGCCGTCCACATCGTGCTCTTCGTGGTGCTTTTCCGGCCCTGGACGAACATGAGGATGCTGCGCGCCGGCAGCCTGCCATTGCAGATCCTGCGTGCTGCTTTCCTGTTCGGGTCGACCTTCTTCAATTTCCTCGCGTTGAACACGCTGCAACTGGCGCAGACGATGTCGATCTTCTTCTTCGCGCCGATGGTGATCACAGCACTTGCCGGGCCGCTGCTCGGCGAATGGGCGGGCTGGCGGCGCTGGCTGGCGATCGTTTGCCGGATTTGCCGGCGTGCTGGTCATTACACGGCCCGGCTTCGGGACGTTCGAGGTCGGCCATGTCTTCATGCTGGGCGCGATGCTCAGCTATTCCTTCTACGTGATCATGACACGTTCGATGGGCGCGACGGAGACACCGGAAAGCCTGATCTTCTATTCGGCGCTCGCCCCGGTGGTCCTGATGCTGCCGGTGGTCCCGTCGACCGCTTCGATGCCCGACGGTCTCTGGCAGTGGATCATCCTGTTGTCGCTCGGCTTCTACGGCGGCTTCGGCCACTGGCTGCTGATCAAGGCTTACCGGCAGGCGACGACCTCGGCGCTGGCGCCTTATCCTTATCTGCAAATGGTCTGGATGATCTTCTTCGGCTACGTGATTTTCGACCAGTTTCCCGACCGCTACACGTTGGGCGGGGCGGCGATCATCGTGGCAAGCGGGCTCTACATCGTGCATCGCGAACACCGGCTGCGGCTGAAGAGCCACACGGCGCCGAATACCGAGGACGAGGAACTGGCGAAAAAGCTTTGATTTCAGCCCGGCCAATGGCATAAGCCGATTTTAAACAGTTTAAATCGGCCGCCCGGGCTGGAGGGTGCACTGGCACAAAAGATCAAGCTTTCCACCATCGCTGACGCGCTGGGCGTTTCAACGGCCACGGTTTCGCTGGCCCTGCGCGACAGCCCGCTTGTCGCCGACGCCACCCGCGACCGCATCAAGGAACATGCCCGCGCCATCGGGTACATCTACAACCGTCGCGCGGCGAGCCTCAGGACATCGCGGTCCGGTATCGTCGGCGTGGTGGTGCACGACATCATGAACCCGTTCTTCGCCGAAATATTGCGTTCCATCGAGACCGAGCTCGACCGCAGCCGTCAGACCTTCATCCTGTCCAACCACTACGATCAGCTCGAAAAGCAGCGAACCTTCATCGACACGCTGCTGCAACTCGGCGCCGATGGTGTGATCATGTCGCCTGCGATCGGCACTCCGCCGGAGGATATCAGGCTCGCCGAGGAGAACGGGCTGCCGGCAGTGCTGATCGCGCGTTCGGTCGAGGGGGCCGACGTCCCGGTGTTCCGCGGCGACGACGCTTATGGCATCGGGCTTGCCACCAACCATCTGATTTCGCTCGGCCACCGCCGCATCGCCATGATCGGCGGCACCGATCAGACCTCGACCGGCCGCGACCGCTATCAGGGTTATGTCGCGGCGATGGAAGCGGCGGGACTGGATGTGAAGCCCCATTGGCGCATTCCCGGACCGCGCACCAAACAGGCGGGGTTCGAGGCGTCCGGGCAGTTCCTGGCGCTGAAGGACAAGCCGACGGCGGCGGTCTGCTGGAACGACCTGGTCGCCATCGGACTGATGAATGGCATTGCGCGGGCCGGCCTGGTTCCTGGTGTCGACGTATCGGTGACCGGTTACGACGACCTCGAGGAAGCGGCGATCGCAACGCCGGCGCTGACCACCGTATGGAACGGGCAACGCGAAGTCGGCCGCCGGGCGGCGCGCGTCCTGCTCGACCGGCTGAACGGGGCCGCGGTGCACGCCAGCCAGGAACTCATCAAACCGGAACTCCATGTACGCCAGTCTACCGGCAAGCCGATGGAGCGGGGCTGACACAAGCTGCTGTCTTCCGGCCGAGATTGCAACTTTGCCGCCAGTTGCTAAAATTATGTCCGGCGGTTGGACCGGGGATCCGCGAGCAGGCGATTTCCGTCCGGCCCGGCGGCCGGAGTTTCCCGCTAGCTGCGGGAAAGCAAAGCGGCGACTTTCCCGGTCCCGCTATCCGGCCGTCTCAGGCGCCCTTGTGTTCGAAAGCTCCGGAAAGTTCCCATCATGACCAACGACAACAGCGCCGTGACAATCCTCGTGCCGGGAAAACTGCATGCACATGCGGAAAAACGGGTGGCCGGCGCCTTTCGCATGGTCCGTGTCGAACGCGCCGATCCGGCGCTGGTCACTGAAGAGATGGCGAAAAATGTGCGCGGCATGGCCGCCATGACGGCAATCGACGCAGCCTTCATCGACGCGCTGCCGAAACTGGAGATCATCGCGAATTTTGGCGTCGGATACGATGCGGTGGATGCAAAGCATGCCGGCAAGAAGGCCGTCATGGTCACCAACACGCCGGACGTGCTGACCGACGAGGTCGCCGATACGGCACTTGGGCTGCTCTTGAACACCGTGCGCGAATTGCCAAAAGCGGAAGCCTGGCTGCGGGAGGGGCGCTGGGTGCGCGATGGTGCGTATCCGCTTACCAAGACGACCCTGCGTGGCCGACGCGCCGGCATTTTCGGCATGGGCCGCATCGGTCTGGCGATCGCCCGGCGTCTGGAAGCGTTCGGCCTGCCGATCGCCTATCACAACCGCAGCAGGGTCGAAGGTGTCAGTTACGAATATCATCCGACATTGCTTGGCCTTGCGGAGGCAGTCGATACGCTGATCTCGGTCGCACCGGGCACTGCTTCGACCGAGAAGGCGGTCAATATGGAGGTGCTGAAGGCGCTGGGCCCGGATGGCGTCTTCGTCAATATCGGCCGCGGCAGCACGGTGGATGAGGCAGCCCTTGCAACAGCGCTTGCCGACGGCACGATCCGTGCGGCGGGGCTTGACGTGTTCGCCAACGAGCCGAACGTTCCCCAGGCGCTGCTCGATGCGCCAAACGCCAGCCTTTTACCACACGTCGGCTCCGCCTCGGTGCATACGCGCCAGGCGATGGCGGATCTTGTCGTCGACAATCTTCTCGCCTGGTTCGGCAAGGGCAAACCATTGACCGCGGTGCCGGAGACGGCGCATGTCACCGCGAAACGCGGTTAGCATGCCATTGAGATTACTGCGAAATTTTGTCTTTCATTGTTAATGCGCCTTTAAGACGTGTGGCGGCATCGTTTCCCCAGTCGCATTTGACGTCCGAGGGGCTGACATGAATCTTTTCCCGGCACTTGTTGCCGTCGGGCTCGCGCTCGGCGTGGCCGTTGTCGCAAAGGGCAAACCGCCCGAAACGACGATGGCTTCGATGCTGGTGACGACTGCGAAAGCAGGCACCTCTGCCGGGAACGATCGCTACCTGCTTCGCTCGGCCGGGGATCTCGCCTGCGAAGTCGTCAGGGGCGCGGCAACCGGTAGCGGCAGCTACGCACTGCAGGCCAACGCAGGACTGCGAACGGTTGCTACAGGGCCTGTCGGAGGTGCGTTTCTGGCAGGAGCGCGACGACGGCGCCATCGTTTTCAGCCGCGACGGCGCCGACGATCTGGTGACGTTCGCGCTGGCCGACGGGGTTGCCTACGAATCGTTCCGGCCGGCTTCGGCGCTGATCTCGCTCGCCGCGCAGGACTAGGGGCTATTCCGCGGCGGTTCTGGCGCCCGCCCTGGCGGTCGCATGGGCACGTACCGCATCGCCGAATGCCTGGAATACCCGCGCCGACGTATCGTCGGATTTCACCCAGTATTCGGGATGCCACTGCACGCCGACCGCAAAGGCACGGCTGTCCCTGACCGAAACCGCTTCCACGGTGCCGTCTTCGGCGACAGCCTCGACCTGAAGGCGGGTGCCGAGCCGATCGACAGCCTGGCGATGTACCGAGTTCACCTTGATTTCGCCTGCGCCGAACACGCCCGCAAGACAGCTGCCGGGCTTGATCTTAACCGTCTGACGAATGGCGAAACGCTCATCCTGGATGTCGCTCGCCGGCGCGCGGTGATCGAGCGATCCTTCGCGTTCCTGGATCTCGGTCGCCAGCGAGCCGCCCAGCGCGACATTCAATTCCTGGATGCCGCGGCAGATGGCGAGCAGCGGCACGCCGTAGTCGATGGCCTTGCGGATCAGCGGCAGCGTGGTGGCGTCGCGCGCCGGATCGTAAGGCCCGTTCGCTTCGCTGGCTTCGCCGCCGTAGAGCGAGGGATGCACGTTGGATTTGGAGCCGGTGACCATGACGCCATCGACCGAAGCCAACAAGCTGATCGAGATCGAGACGGTCGCCAAAGGAGGGAACCAGCAGCGGGAACACGCCGGCAGCAGTGAGCGCGGCCTCCAGATATTGCTGGGGGACAGCATGCCAGGTGTAGTTGTCGAACTGGCGAACATCCGTCGAAACGGCAACGAGCGGCTGATGCATGGTCTGCTTTCGGTGGCGGGGCGCGACCCGTTGGTGTCACAAGATGAACTCGCACCCGAATTTAGTCGCGATTGCGGTTTTTTTCCACTGCCTCGGCGTGGAGCTGTTTGGCACAGGATCGCGGAATTAAACTAAAGTTGCATGCGCTGGTTGTCCGGCCGCGGATGTTTCCACCAGCCGCGATTTTCCGCGCAATCGCGCGGCTGGACACGATTTTGTTAACATGTATTGTGCCGCCATGCCGCGACCAGACTCGGGCGATAAGCTTGAGACGGGCGGCCAATTGATCCCAGTGGAGGAGAATTCATGGATCGCCGTTCATTCATCAGAAAGGCCGGCGCGACCGGCGCCGGAGCGGCAGTCGCCGCGACCACGCTCGCCGCTCCGGCAATCGCCCAGTCCAACCCGAAAGTCACCTGGCGGCTGGCGTCGTCGTTCCCGAAGTCGCTCGACACCATCTACGGCGGCGCCGAGACGTTTTCGAAGATGCTGTCGGAAGCAACCGACGGCAACTTCACCATCCAGGTTTTCGCGGCAGGCGAAATCGTGCCCGGCCTGCAGGCTGCAGATGCCACCACCGCTGGCACCGTCGAGGCCTGCCATACGGTGGCATATTATTACTGGGGCAAGGACCCCACGTGGGCGCTGGGCGCGGCGGTTCCCTTCGCGCTCAATGCGCGCGGCATGAACGCCTGGCACTATCATGGCGGCGGCATCGACCTGTTCAACGAGTTCCTTGGCACGCAAGGGCTTGTCGGCTTCCCGGGCGGCAACACCGGCGTGCAGATGGGCGGCTGGTTCCGCAAGGAGATCAACACCGTCGCCGACCTCTCCGGCCTGAAGATGCGTATCGGCGGTTTTGCCGGCAAAGTGGTTGAAAAGCTTGGCGTCGTGCCGCAGCAGATCGCCGGCGGCGACATCTATCCGGCGCTGGAGAAGGGCACCATCGACGCCGCCGAATGGGTCGGCCCGTATGATGACGAGAAGCTCGGCTTCCAGAAGGTGGCGCCGTACTACTACTATCCCGGCTGGTGGGAGGGCGGCCCGACCGTCCATCTGATGTTCAACAAGGCGAAGTACGACGAGCTGCCGGCGGCCTACAAGTCGCTGCTGCGCACTGCTGCCCACGCGGCGGACGCCGACATGCTGCAGAAGTACGACTACAAGAACCCGGCAGCGATCAAGAGCCTCGTCGCCAACGGTGCGCAGCTCCGCCCGTTCAGCCCCGAGATCCTGGCGGCCTGCTTCGAGAAGAGCAACGAGGTCTATGCGGAAATGACCGCGGCCAACGCCAACTTCAAGAAGATCTGGGATTCGATCACAGCGTTCCGCAAGGACTATTATCTGAATGCACAGGTGGCCGAATACAACTACGATACCTTCATGATGATCCAGCAGCGCGGCGGCAAGCTCTGACTTTCGCCGATTGCTTTCAAGGCCCGGAACAGTTCGCTCCGGGCCTTTTGTTTTTCGATCGAATTTTGCCACGGATCATGTGTCACGGAATATTCTTGCGGCTGGCATCGGAACGGCGATTTTCGGATCGACGATAAATTACTAAATTTATTTAGCTTTCGAAATCTTTGGCCGAGGCGCGATAAAGTTGTTGCAGCCAGCGTCATTGCTCGCTCGGCGCTGGACAGCTTTTGTCGCGCGTGTATTGATTGTCCCCGTCGGCAACCGACACTGAAGATCGGTCCGGCGCTTTTCTGGTCCATCAATGGGAGGTTTTAGAATGGATCGTCGTTCCTTTATCAAACGGGCCGGTGCGACCGGCGCAGGCGCCGCCGCTGCGGTGACGACGCTCGCCGCTCCTGCAATAGCTCAGGCGACACCGAAGATTTCATGGCGTTGCGCGTCGTCGTTCCCCAAGGCACTCGACACGATCTTCGGCGCCGCCGACACGATGGCCAAATACGTGCGCGAATCGACCGACGGCAATTTCGACATCCAGGTGTTTGCGGCAGGCGAAATCGTTCCAGGCCTGCAGGCGATGGATGCGGCGGCGGCGGGTACCGTGGAGTGCTGCCATACGGCGTCCTACTATTACTGGGGCAAGGACCCCACCTTCGCGCTGGCCACGGCGGTTCCGTTCATGTTCAACGTCCGCCAGATGAACGCCTGGCTGTATTACGGCGGCGGCAACGATCTGCTCAACGAATTCTATGCCACGCAGGGGCTCTACGGGCTCGCGGCCGGCAACACCGGCGCCCAGATGGGCGGCTGGTACCGCAAGGAGATCAACACGGTCGCCGACCTCAAAGGCCTCAAGATGCGCATCGGCGGCTTCGCCGGCAAGATCGTCGAGAAACTCGGCGTGGTGCCGCAGCAGATCGCCGGAGGCGACATCTATCCCTCGCTCGAGAAGGGAACGATCGACGCCGCCGAATGGGTCGGCCCGTATGACGACGAGAAGCTCGGCTTCTACAAGGTCGCCAAATATTACTACTATCCCGGCTGGTGGGAGGGCGGCCCGACGCTGCATACGCTGGTCAACCTCGCCAAATGGAACGAACTGCCGAAGTCCTACCAGGCGGCGCTTGCCTCTGCCTGCGAAGCGGCAAACGGCAACATGATGGCGAGCTACGACCAGAAGAACCCGTCTGCGTTGAGGAAGCTGGTGGCCGGCGGTGCCGAGTTGCGGCCGTTCAGCCAGGAAATCCTGTCGGCCTGCTTCGACGCCGCGACCGCTACCTACGCCGATATCACCGCTTCGAACGCCAGCTTCAAGAAGATCTTCGACAGCCAGGCGGCGTTCCGGAAGGACGCCTATCTCTGGGCGCAGATTTCGGAATACACGTTCGACACGTTCATGATGATCCAGCAGCGTGGCGCCAAGATCTGATCATCCAACACTGATCGCCTTGAAAACAAAAACCCGGAAGCGAGCTTCCGGGTTCAGACTGCTGACAAACCCCTGGCGTTAGCCGGGGGTTTTTGATTCACTGGGTCATGTTGAAGCGACCCGCTGCCGAACAGACCGCGCTCGAGATTGTGACGTTGGATCAGTTGGTCCCGGTCGATCACCTGCTGCGCAAGATCGACCGTACGATCGACTTTTCCTTCATTCACGATCTGACGGCGCCGCTCTACTCGCCCGACAATGGCCGGCCTCCGCTCGACCCGACCTTGCTGTTCAAGGCGCTGTTCATCGGCTATCTGTTCGGGGTCCGCTCCGAGCGGCAGCTGGTGCGCGAGATCGAGGTCAATGTCGCCTACCGCTGGTTCCTGCGGCTGAAGTTAACGGACAAGGTATTCGATGCATCGACGCTGAGCCAGAACCGTCGCCGCCGGTATCAGGACGAGACGATCGCGCAGGGCATATTCGATCGCATTGTCGAGCAGGCGATTGGGGCAGGCCTGGTCGACGGCACGGTGCTCTACACCGACTCCACGCATCTGAAGGCCAACGCCAACAAGAACCGCTTCGACCTGGCTGTGGTCGCCAAGTCGCGGGCCGACTACTGGGAGGCGCTCGATGTCGCCATCGAGGAGGATCGCCTCGCGCACGGCAAGCAGCCGTTGAAAGAGAAGGAGCGGCGTCCGGCGGTGAAGGAGACAAAGGTCAGCCGCACCGATCCGGAGGCCGGCTACATGGTGCGCGAGGGCAAGCCGAAGGGCTTCTTCTATCTCGACCACCGCACGGTGGACGCCGCGCACGCCATCATCACCGACACGCACACGACGCCGGTGGTGCATGATTTCGACGGTCTATCTCGGCCGTCTTGACCGGCAGGTGGAGCGCTTCGGCTTCCATGTCGGCGCCGTCGGCATCGATGCCGGCTATGCCACGCCGGGCATCGCCAAGGGGCTGGAAGAGCGCGCCATCCGCGGCGTTGTCGGCTACCGCAATCCGACCCCGCCCAAGCCCGGCATGATGAGGAAGAGCGCTTTCACCTACCAGCCGGAGCTTGACGGTTATCGCTGCCCTCAGGGCCAACTGCTTGCCTACGCCACCACCGACCGCACTGGCTATCGCCACTATAAGAGCGACCCCACGATCTGCCGGGACTGCCCGCTGCTCGCCTCCTGCACCTCAAGCGCCAACGCCACCCGGCTGATCACCCGCCATGTCTGGCAAGATGCCCGCGAGCGCACCGACGCCAACCGCCTGACAGCCTGGGGCAAGGCCATCTATCGCCGCCGCAAGGAGACCGTCGAACGCTCCTTCGCCGACGCCAAGCAGCTGCACGGCCATCGCTATGCCCGTTTCCGAAGTCGCGTCCGCGTCGCTTGCCAGTGCCTGCTTGCCGCTGCCGCTCAGAACATCAAAAAAATTGCTCTCTGCCTCTGGCCGAAACCCAAACCCGGTCTCGTCTGAGGTCGGCCTCAGCGCCGCCGGCCTCCTGCCAATCAATCCTGACAGCCAATTCTCAATGCAATCAGACCCATGAAACAAAACCCCGCCAAAATCGACGGGGTTTGTCAGCAGTCTGAACCCGAAGCGAGCTTCCGGTTTTTGTTTGGCTCGGCCCCTCCAGGTTTCAGTTGAAGCTCGGCGGCTTCGAAAGGTCGGTGGCCGGCGGCTGCTCGGCTGGCGGCTTCGCCGGTGCGCCGAAATTCGGTGGCTGCGACAGATCGTTGGCAGGCGGCGCCGGCTGGGCAGGCGGTGCCGCGCCATCCGCCGGCGGGGTGCCGAGGCCGGCGGTTGCCCGCCAAGTGGCGGTAGGCCGAGGCCAGGCTGGCCGCCACCGAAAGGCGGAACGATGATCTCGATGCTGGAGGGATCGACGACCGCGCCCTTGTAATGCATGACCATCTGCGGGAAGGCGATGGTGAGGCCGACCATGATGACCTGGATGCAGACGAACGGCACCGCGCCCCAATAGATCTGCCCGGTGGTGATCGGCTCGATCTTCTTCTTTGTGATCCTGTCGAGATACGGCACGCGTGCGGCGACCGAACGCAGGTAGAACAGCGCGAAGCCGAAGGGTGGGTGCATGAAGCTGGTCTGCATGTTGATGCCAAGCAGCACGCCGAACCAGATCAAGTCGATGCCGAGCGCGTTGGCCGCGGGCGCCAGCAGCGGCACGATGATGAACGCCAGCTCGAAGAAATCGAGGAAGAAGGCGAGCAGGAAGACGATGATGTTGACGACGATGAGGAAGCCCACCTCGCCGCCCGGCATCGACACCAGCAGATGCTCGACCCAGAGGTGGCCGTTGACACCGTAGAAGGTCAGCGAGAAAACGCGCGCGCCGATCAGAATGAACAGCACGAAGGACGACAGGCGCGTCGTCGAGGCAAGCGCCTGCTTGACGACGTCGAGCGAAAGCCGGCCCTTGGCGGCGGCCATGATGAGCGCTCCGACCGCGCCCATTGCGCCGCCTTCCGTTGGCGTCGCGATGCCGAGGAAAATCGTGCCGAGCACCAGGAAGATCAGCGCCAGTGGCGGGATCAGGACGATGATGACCTGCTGGGCAAGCCGCGACATCAGGTTGATGTTCAGAGTTCGGTCGACAAGCGCAAAAATATAGATGACGATCACGCCGACACTGGCGCCGAGGATGTCGGCGTTGGCGCCTTGTGTCGGCGACAGATAGACATGCGCGGCGTAAGCGATGACTACCGTCACCAGTAACGCAACGATAAGCGACAGGATGCCATGGCCGAGGGTGCGCGCTTCGAGCGGCAGTGCCGGCATCGAGTCGCGCTTCCAGAATGACATCATCAGGATGTAGAGCATATAGAGACCCGTCAGCACGAGGCCGGGGACCAGCGCACCCTTGTACATGTCGCCGACGGAGCGGCCGAGCTGGTCGGCGAGCACGATCAGCACCAGAGACGGCGGAATGATCTGCGCCAGCGTTCCCGAAGCGGCGATGACGCCGGAGGCCACACGCCGGTCGTAGCCGTAGCGCAGCATGATCGGCAGCGAGATCAGGCCCATGGCGATGACCGAAGCGGCGACGACGCCGGTGGTGGCGGCGAGCAACGCGCCGACGAAGATCACCGCGTAGGCCAGCCCGCCGCGGACCGGGCCGAAGAGTTGGCCGATCGTGTCGAGCAGGTCTTCGGCCATGCCGGATCGTTCAAGCACGATTCCCATGAAGGTGAAGAAGGGAATGGCGAGCAATGTGTCATTCGACATCACCCCCCAGAAGCGCTCGGGCAGCGCATAGAGCAGCGGCCAGGACAGGTTGATCGAGTTGTTCGAATAAGGCGCCAGCTCGACGCCAATGAAGAAGAACAATAGCCCGTTGGCGGCGAGGGAAAACGCGACCGGATAGCCGAGCAGCATGAATATGATGAGCGAGAAGAACATGATCGGCGCCATGTTCTGGGCGATGAACTCGATCATGATTTGAGCTCCTCAACCAGCGCCTTGGCTTCCAGTTCCGCGTGTTCATGCACGGAAATGAACGGATTGGGATCGTCCATATGGCCATTCATGATGGCGATCTTCTTGATGATCTCGGAAATGCCCTGAAGCCCCAGGAGGAAGAAGCCTATCAAGAGCAACGACTTGGCCGGCCAGAGGATCAGGCCGCCTGCATTGGTCGAGACTTCCTTGGTGCGGAAGGAAAGTTCCACATATTCGAGGAAGTAGACGATCATCAAAACGACGAAGGGCATCAAAAAGAAGATGTGGCCGAGAAGGTCAATCCAATGCTGGATGCGCCTGGAAAACATGCCGTAGACGATGTCGATGCGGATGTGCTCGTTCTGCTTCAGCGTATAGGCGGCGGCGAGCAGGAAAGCCGCGCCGAAGAGATACCATTGCGCCTCCAGCCAGGCATTCGACGACATGTTGAACGCCTTGCGGATAACCGCGTTGGCGGCGCTGATAAGGATTGAGACGAGGATCAGCCAGCCGATCCATTTGCCGATGAATTCGTTGAGGCGGTCAATCCCCCTGGATAGAGCGAGCAGCCCTGCCATACGTTCCTCCCGGTAATCTTCTTGCGCACGCGGTACCCCCCACATGCATTTGATTCCACCTATGTCGGCATGGGGAACGATCGTCAACAGCAAGTCTGTGATCGGCTGTGGCTGATAACAGGTAAGACCGGTGGACCAATCGCTGAAAACCGCGATTCCGACGCCGTGTCAGGGTACCGGCCGCTCCTGCTTGTCGGGCGCCTGCAGCACGAGAATGGCCACCAGAGCGAGGAAAACAGCGGCGTCGCGCCATTCGATCGGGAAATATCCCGACCAGAGCGTCTCGGCCATGCCGAAGATCACCGCGCCCAGTGCGGCGCGCGGGGGCGAATTGTAGCCGCCCACCGCAGTGACGAAGAGGATCTTCAGGCCGAAGATCAGACCGGTGCCGAAACTGATATTGCCGTAGTAGAGACCGGCCAGGATGCCGGCGAGCGCGGCGATCAAGCCGCCGAAGATCACGGAAAGATGGAAAACGCGCTGCACGTCGACGCCGCACATCCGCGCGGTCGCCGGATCGTCGGACACCGCCCGCAAGTTGCGTCCGAAGCTGGAGCGCGACAACAGCACCGTCAGACCGGCGATCGCCAGCGCGGCAACCAGGCAGTTGAGGAGCTGGATGACCGTCAAGGTGACGCGGAAGCCGTCGACGGAAGCGAAAACCACCGGCGCGGCTAGCATCGGCGGCAGCCAGAAATCGCGGGTTTCGGCGGCGATGCGCGCCAGTTCCATCAGCACCAGCGATACGCCCAGCGTCGCGGCAACGATGGTGTTGGGGGAACTCTCGGCAAGCGGCGCAAATACCGAACGAGAGAGGATGTTGCAGACGAGGGCGGCATAGGCAAATCCCGCAGTGATGCCGAGTGCCACTGTTGCCGGCAGCGTCAGCCACAACACATACCAGCCAAACACGGCGACGAGGATCATCGCCTGTCCCGAAAAGGCAAACAGCGCGCCGTAAGCAAGGTTGGTGCGGTGGATCACGCCGTTCGTCAGCGCATAACCGAAGGCCAGCAGCGCGTAGATGGCGCTCGCATGGACCCCGTTCAGGACCTGCTGGAAGAAATAAAGCATGAACCTCCCGCATGCTCCCGATCGCTGCGCGATGCGACCGTGCAGTTCGGGTTCTAACTTGTCAAATGCATTTTACCAGTTAGATTTGTGGAATGACCGTTTCCTGGACACGGCACCGGTTCTCCGGCGGCACGCTCGCGCTCGATACGACCAACACGGTTGTGCATCGCGGCGATACGACGCGCTCGTTCGACCGCTTTGAAGATCCGGCGGAGATTGCGCGCTTTGCCGCGGCGGCGCGGCGGTTTCGCGCGGCGGAACTCGGGCACCGCGACCTTTCCGCACCGGACCCGTTTGCCATACACGGGACAGTTTTGGCCATCCGGGAGAGTACCGATGTGCTCTTCCGCAGCACTGTCGCCAATGGCGAGGTGCCTGCCGCCGCGCTGCCGCCTTTCCTGCGCGCATGCGCGGACGGGCTGGAGGGCACGGAAGGCGATATCGACCTCAAGAGCCGGAAGTTGCCGGTGTCGGACGCGCCGCTGGCCTTCGAAACCGCGCTCGCCGCGTCCGCCCTGTCGCTGCTTTCAGAAAAGAGCTACCGGCGGATCAGGATCTGCCCGAACTGCAACTGGCTCTTCCTCGACAAGAGCCGCAACGCGAGCCGGCTTTGGTGCGACATGGCGGTTTGCGGAAACAGGCAGAAGGCGAAACGCTACTATCAGCGCCGCAAGACGACGGAAGAGGACCTCAGCTATGTCTGACATGCGCGGAAGGCGCTTCGCTGCCTCGCTGTTTTTCGCCGGACTCCTTGCGCTCGGCGCCTGTCGCGAAAGCGGCGGTGAAGGCGAATATTTCCAAACTGCCGGAAAGATCGTCGTCTTCAACCATCGCGTCGCGAGGGCCACCTTTCTGGTTAATCTGAAGCCGCTGAAGCCGGTAGGCGAAGGCCAAACGGCGGTGGCGACCTTCGAGAACCCGGCCGGCGGAGAGCCGATCGTCGTGCGTCAGAAAATATGGCCGAGGCAGCAAATGACGACGATCGAGACCCCGGGGCTTCGTTGCATCGTCAAGGACAAGCCCTATCAGGTGTCCATCAATATCGAGGGCCCGGACGGGACCGTCATGCAGACGATCAAGACGAAGATGATATCGTCGGAGGACCAAAGTCTCTTGCCCGACGCGCCGCTGGTGGTCGGTCCGTTCTACGATCCCAACCCCGAACTCGCCGGCCGGCCGAGCGGCAAACTGGACCGGACCAATGAGGCGGGTTGCCAGGCCCTGGCGCGGTCGGGCTGCTCCGACTCTGACGGCTCGGATGTACGGTGCGGGTAATTTTCGTTCGTCGCCGTGGTGTGCCCTGCCATTTTCATTCGCTCCTGGCAGTTTCGCTCGACCTGCCATTGCTCTTTGCCGCAATGGTTCGATTTCGTTTGACGGGATGGCTGAGGGCGGAAAGACTGAAACCTGATATGCCCACGTAGGCCTGCCCGAATCGGCGCGGCTTCCGCAGGAGGGAATGTTTCATGACGCTTCACGGGGTTGCGCTTGACGACAAGTTCGACCTGTCGAAGGAACGTATCTTCCTGTCCGGCGCCCAGGCAATCATCCGCATGCTTCTGATGCAGCGCGAACGCGATCGCCGCGCCGGGCTCGATACCGCAGGTTTCGTCTCGGGTTATCGCGGATCGCCGCTTGGCGGGCTGGATCTGCAATTGTGGAAAGCAAGGGAAAAACTCGCTCAGTCGCAGATCGTCTTCCAGCCGGGATTGAATGAAGAACTGGCCGCTACGGCGTGCTGGGGTTCGCAACAGAGCGAGCTTCTGGGCGAAGGCAAACACGACGGGGTGTTTGCACTCTGGTACGGCAAGGGGCCGGGCGTCGACCGTTCCGGCGACGTCTTCCGGCACGCCAATCTTGCCGGTTCGTCCAAATATGGCGGCGCGCTGGCGCTCATGGGCGACGACCATATGGCGGAATCCTCGACCGTCGCGCATGCGACCGAGTTCCTGTTCGTCGATACGATGATCCCGATTCTCAACCCTGCCGGCGTGCAGGAGTTGATCGACTACGGCCTCTACGGATATGCGCTGTCGCGCTTCGCCGGCACCTGGGCGGCGATCAAATGCGTCAAGGACAATATCGAATCGACGGCCTCGGTGGATGTTTCCCTCGACCGGCTGAACATCGTCCTTCCCGAAATCGAACTGCCGCCGGGTGGCCTCAATATCCGGCACGAGATCGACCAGCTTGGGCAGGAGGCACGTCTCCACGAATACAAACGCGCCGCCGCGTCCGTTTTCATCCGCGCCAACGGGCTGAACAGAATTGTCTATTCCGGCGGCCGCAAGCCGAAGATAGGCATCATGACGGTCGGCAAGAGCTATCTCGACGTGCGCCAGGCGCTCGACGACATCGGCATCGATGAGGCCGTTGCCGGAAAAATAGGGCTTCGCCTGTTCAAGGTGGCCTGTCCGTGGCCGCTCGACTTCGACCATATTGCCGAGTTCGCGCGCGGGCTCGACATGATCATCGTCGTCGAAGAGAAGCGCTCGCTGCTCGAGGTCCAGGTGCGCGAGAGCCTCTATGGCACTGCCAGCCAGCCGCTGGTACTCGGCAAGAAGGACGAGCGCGGCGATTGGCTTTTCCCGGCCAAGGGAGCGCTCGATCCCAACGAGATCGCGATCGCGATCGGAGAGCGCATACTCAAGGTCATCGGTCCGTCTGAAGAGATTGGCGCCCGCGTCCGGCAATTGCGCCAGTATCAGGCCATGCTCGCCGACACCAGGGACGTTGCCAGCCGCACGCCCTATTTCTGTTCGGGGTGCCCACACAATTCGTCGACCAAGGTTCCGGAAGGGTCGATCGCCGGCGCCGGCATCGGCTGCCATTTCATGGCATTGTGGATGGATCGTTCGACTGTCGGCTTCACCGCGATGGGCGGCGAGGGCGCGCAGTGGATCGGCCAGGCGCCGTTCTCCAGTCGCGAGCATTTTTTCCAGAATCTCGGCGACGGCACCTACAATCATTCCGGCGTGCTGGCATTGCGAGCCGCGCTCGCGGCGGGCGTCAACATGACCTACAAGGTTCTCTACAACGACGCTGTCGCCATGACCGGCGGGCAACCGCATGAGGGCGATCTCACCGTCGACATGATCGCCCGCCAGGTGCGCGCTGAAGGGGTCGAGAGGATCGCCGTGGTCACCGACGAACCCGGCAAGTATGACGGAAAATTCGAGTTTCCGCCGCGCACCAGTTTCCATCACCGCGACGATCTCGATCTGGTGCAGCGCCAGTTGCGCGAGGTGAAGGGCGTCTCGGTCCTGCTCTACGACCAGACTTGCGCCGCCGAAAAGCGCCGCCGCCGCAAGCGCGGTACGTTCCCCGATCCCGACAAGCGCGTCATCATCAACGAACTCGTATGCGAAGGGTGCGGCGATTGCGGGGTGCAGTCGAACTGCGTGTCGATCCAGCCGGTGGAGACCGAGTTCGGCCGCAAGCGCAAGATAGACCAGTCAAGCTGCAACAAGGACTTTTCCTGCGTCAACGGCTTCTGCCCGTCCTTCGTGACCGTGCATGGCGCCAGGATCCGCAAGGCGGAAGGCATCGCGGGCAAAGCCGAGCCGCTGGAAGGCGTGCCGGAGCCCAGGCAGTTTCCGCTCGACAACGGCTGGGCGTCGATCATCGACGGGGTCGGCGGCACCGGCGTCGTCACCATCGGTGCCATCCTCGGCATGGCCGCCCATCTGGAGGGCAAAGGCTGCGGCATGATCGACATGGCCGGCCTCGCCCAGAAGGGCGGTGCCGTGTTCAGCCACGTCCGTATCGCCAGGACGCCGGAGGAGATCCACGCGATCCGCGTGTCTGCCGGCAAGGCCGACCTGATCCTCGGCTGCGATCTCGTCGTGTCCGGCGCCAAGAAGGTGCTGGCGGCGGTGCGCGAGGGACAGACGATCTTCGTTGCCAACACAGCCGAGATCATGCCGGGGGACTTTGCACGCTCTGCCGACTTCTCGTTGCCGGCGGAACGGCTGAAAAAGGCAATCAGGGCGGCCGCAGGCGAGGAAAAGGCGCATTTCTTCGACGCCACCCGCACCGCGACGGCGCTGTTCGGCAATTCGGTTGCGGCCAATATGGTCATGCTGGGCTTTGCCTACCAGCACGGCGGCCTGCCGCTCTCGAGCGCGGCGGTCGAGAAGGCGATCGAGCTGAACGGCGAGGCAGTGGCGATGAATATTTCGGCCTTCCGTTGGGGGCGGCGGGCTGCGCACGAACCGGAATTCGTACGCAACCTGGTGGACCAGTCGGGCAAGCCGTCCGGCAGCGGACTTGCGCAGACGCTCGACGAGGTCATCGCGCGGCGTGTGGAATTCCTGACCGCCTACCAGGACGCGGCCTATGCCGAACGCTACCGCGGCCGTGTCGATGCGGTCCGTACCGTCGAGACCAAGGCAATCCCGGGTTCGACTGCCGTAACGGAAGCGGTCGCCCGCAACCTCTTCAAGCTGATGGCGATCAAGGACGAATACGAGGTCGCTCGATTATACACCGACGGTTCCTTCCAGAAGCAGCTGGCAGCGCAGTTCCAGGATTACGACCGGCTCGAATTCCACCTTGCGCCGCCGATCCTCGGCCGCCGCGGTTCGGATGGAAAACCGCGCAAGTCGAACTTCGGTCCCTGGATGATGACCGGTTTCCGCGCGTTGGCCGCCATGAAGGGCTTGCGCGGTTCTTCGTTTGATCCGTTCGGTTATTCCGCCGAGCGGCGCATGGAGCGCGGGCTGCTTGCCATGTATGAAGGTGATCTCGACCTGATCGTGCGCTCGCTGGTGCCTGGAAAAGCCGAAGCTGCCGCCGCCTTGGCTTCCATCCCGGCGCTGATCCGCGGTTACGGCCACGTGAAGGAGGAAAGCGCAAAAAAAGCAGCCGGCGAGCGCGAGCGGCTGCTTGAGCGGCTGGGAAACGCCGCAGTCCCGTGGACCCTGCAGGCAGCGGAATAGACTTCGCCGCCGCTGAACTCACAAGTCTCGGCTAAAACCTTTATTAATTGGAATGTGGCAAAGCTTGGGCTCATTTTGGGCCTGGTAAATGGGCAAATCAAGAACCGACAGCATTCCCGTCGACGTCTATATTCAATTTGTCCGGTCGTTGTTCGACAACGCCCACATGGTGCTTATTGGCGCCACCTGCCATGCTGTCATCGCCTTGATGGTGTTTTGGAGAAACGGCGAGCCCGTTTTCGCGGTGCTGGCGGCTATTTTGCTGCTGGTCGGCATCTGGCGTTACGCCGGGATGCTCAAGTTCCGTCGGAGCGGCGTTATCGACGATGCCGAATTCGGCCAAAAGATGGGAACGCGAGTACATCCTCAAGGGAAGCATCCAGGGCCTGGCGCTCGGGTTCTTCTGCTTCGTGGCGATCTACGTTTATTCCGACGGCTACGCGGAAATCGGGGCGGTTGCTGTCACGCTCGGTTCCATCGTCACGGTGGTCGGCCGAAACTACGGCTCACCCCGGATGGTGATGATTTTCGCCGTCACGTTCGTTGCTCCCATAGCAGTCGCGCTGATCCTGCATGGGGACGTTCCGTATATCGTCCTCGGCCTCCTGATTTTCCCGTTCATGTTCATCATCAAGTCCAGCGCGGACAACGTACGCCAAGTCCTTTTCTCGGCTGTCGTCGGTCACAAGCAGGCGCGGCAAATCGCCCAGCGTTTCGACCGGGCGCTGAACACTATGTCCCATGGCCTGGTGATGCTGGGTCCGGATGGCCGGGTGGTGGTGGCGAATGCCGAAGCGGCCCATCTGCTTTCGCTCGCTTCGCCGGATGCGCTGCTTGGCCGCTCCATTCACGGCATGCTTATGCGCGGCGTCGCCGGCGGCATGCTCGCCCTGAAGGATTGCCGCTATGTCGAGGCGCAGTTGACGCGCGCCCTGCGCGAAGGGCGCGACCGCAAGGTGCTGGTCAGCTTTTCGAACGGCCAGCACTACGAATTCTCGGCGCGCGAAGGCAATCAGGACCTCGGCGTCATCACCTTCGAGGATGTGTCGCAGCGCGTCCAGGCGGAGGAAAAGATCCGCAACATGGCTCGCTACGACAGTCTGACGGGTCTTGCCAATCGTGCCTATTTCCACGAGGTGGTGGCGGAATCCATGGAGGCCGGAGACCGCAATCGGCTCTGTGGCCTGGCCGTTTTCGACCTCGACGATTTCAAGAGCGTCAACGACACTCTCGGCCATCCTGTCGGCGACGGCCTCATCTATGCGCGTGGCTGAAAAGCTTTCCGAATTTGCCGGCGATCATGCCAGGGTCAGCCGCTTCGGCGGTGACGAATTCATGATCTTCTTCGACCGTGTGGACGACGAAGACAGCCTGTCCAGAATGCTCGATGACATCTTTGCCAATCTGCGGGGTGAGGTAGATGTCGCCGGCCATGCGCTGCGCGTCCAGATGAGCGCCGGTGCGGTGCTCTCCTGCGTAGGTGACACGGATGTCGACGCCATGATCGTCAAGGCGGACCTGGCGCTCTACAAGGCGAAAGAACTCGGCAAGAATGGCTGGCGCCTTTTCGAGGCCGCCATGGATGCGGCATTCAGGAACCGGCAGGTGATGAAGGCCGATCTGCGCAACGCGGTCGAAGCAAAGAGCCTGCGCGTCGTCTACCAGCCTATCGTGGCGATGGACTCGATGCGGATCGCCAGTTGCGAGGCGCTCTGTCGTTGGGACCATCCGGATATCGGGCCGATTTCGCCGGCAATCTTCATTCCGCTCGCCGAGGAAATGGGAATTATCTCCGAAATCAGCAGCTTCATGCTGCAGGCGGCTTGTTTCGAATGTGCGAAATGGCCCGAACAGACCAGCGTCTCGATCAATCTGTCGGCGAAGGATTTCCGCAACCGCGAAATCATCGGCAAGGTCCGCAACGCGCTTGCCGCGTCTGGCCTTGCGCCGAACCGGCTGGAGATCGAGGTGACCGAGACGGCCTTGCTCGACGACAAGTCGCTGACCCGTCAGTCTATCGAAGAGCTTAAGGCGATGGGGGTGCGGATTGCCCTCGATGATTTCGGCACCGGCTACTCGAGCCTGAGCTACCTGCACAAATTGCCGCTCGACAAGGTCAAGATCGACCGCAGCTTCCTGAACGACGTTACCCAGAGCACGCGTTCGCTGGAGTTGCTGAAGGGGATCGTAAATCTGTCGCGGCCGCTCGGACTGACCGTCACGGTCGAAGGCGTAGAAACCTTCGAACAACTCAAGATCCTGGCGCTCGAGGTCAAGCCTGATCTGGTGCAGGGCTTCCTTTTCGGCTCGGCGCTCAGCGCTTCCGGCATCGAGACCATGTCGAGCACGGTCTGGCCGTTCGCCCAGGATATCAAATCCGCAAAACGCGCTGCTCGTCGTTAACAACCCTAGGTAGGATGGTTGCTTTCCTTCTCATCCTCGCAGGAAATTAAGGTTAACCCGAGGTAAACAAGAGGCTTCTAATTCTTACCTTTACATACGTCCGGCATGCGATACGCTGAATTTGCGGTGGGGTACGGGGAAATCTATGGTTGCGCAGCCTACGACGCAAAGTCCTGCGGCGAGTGAGAGTACAGATGGCAAGGCAGGCGGCGCCTCAGCGTTCACCAGAACCCTTCTCTCCCTGTTCGACCGGCTAGAATACAGGTTCTGCGATTCCGGCGAGGATCTCGAAGCCATCTATCGTCTCCGTTACAACGCTTACCTGCAGGCCGGGATGGTGCGGCCCGACGCCTCTCGGATGGTGACGGATAGTTTCGACGATTTGCCCAATTCGCACCGTTTCGGGGTATTCTTCGAGGGCAATCTTGTCAGCACGTTGCGGCTGCATCATGCGAGCGCCAGTCATCCTGTATCGCCCAGCACCGAGGTTTTCGGCGACGTCCTGATGGACCGGGTCGCGTCCGGCGAAAGTTTCGTCGACCCCAGCCGTTTTGCAGCCGACAGCGAATGGTCCGGGACTTTGCGGGTGCTGCCGTACCTTACGTTGCGCCTTGCCGTGGTGGCTTGCCAGTATTTCAAGCCCACATATTGCCTTACCGCGATCAAGGAAGAGCATGCAGCCTTCTACCACCGGATCTTTCGTTCCGAACGGGCTGCGGAGCCGCGGCTCTATCCTGGCCTCACGATGCCGGTTTTCCTCTACCAGTCCAAATGCTCGGAGAATATGGACAGTACGATCGAGCGTTTTCCGTTCTTCGGATCGACCGTGTTCGAGCAGCGGCTGCTGTTCCAGCGGCCGAAGCGAGGCGAACTAGCCCCGCTGACCATCCTGCCTACGGCGAAGTACCTGCGCGACGCGGCATAACGGTGTCTTCCAGTGCCTTGTCACATAGGGACGGGGCGTCCATAACTTCCTGAGCATGCCCATCCTGGCCGTGATTTTCTCGAGGGAGCATGAACGCAAGGAATGAGCTTGTCCGATCGGCCATCTGGTCTCGCGAACTGAACGATGACGAGATCGAGCGCGCAAGCCGCGGCGTAACCGAGAGATATTTCGGCAAGGGCAGCTATGTCTGCCATCGCGGCGACAAACTCGATTACTGGACCGGGGTTGTCACCGGCCTTGTGAAGATCAGCGCGATTTCGCGCGGCGGCAAGGCAATGACCTTTGCAGGAGCGGGTGGGGGAGGCTGGTTCGGCGAGGGTTCCGTGCTGAAGGACGAGCCGCGCAAGTACGATCTCGTCGCGTTGCGCGATACGCGGCTGGCGATGATGCAGCGCTCCACCTTCATGTGGCTCTACGAGAACAGCGCCGCGTTCAACCGCTTTCTCGTCCGCCAGCTCAACGAACGCCTGGGCCAATTCATCGCCACGACCGAGTATGACCGGATCCTCGATCCCAAGGCCCGCGTTGCACGCAACCTTTCGTGGTTTTTCAATCCCGTGCTCTATCCGGACACCAGGTCCGAGATCGAGATATCTCAGGAGGAACTCGGGCTGCTCGCCGGCGTTTCGCGGCAGGTCGTCAACCGCAGCCTGCAGGAACTCGAGGAGGAAGGCATGCTGCGCGCCGAACACGGCCGCATCACGGTGGTCGATCTCGAGGCTTTGAGCAATTACGAGGGATAGCCCGCCAGATGGGGACAAAACCGCGATCACATAAGACAATTGCCCATTCCGTCTGTCAATGCGGCTGTTGATCGGAAGCGGATTTGGCGGATAGCTTTGAACCAACAACAAAGAGCCATCCGCTTGTCCGGACAGGTTCCCGAGGCGGACAATACTCCGCTCCAAATGTGGGAGGCATTTGATTTGGCAGAGCTTTTGGCGTCGCAAGGCGCCTGCTGGACAACAGGCTTTACCGCTGAGCACGATGCCCGCGCGCCGTTTTCGAGCGCGGCTGGGCGTCCTAGTCTTTCGTCTAACGGTGGGCTTGCGCGCTGGCGCAACGGGGTCAATATGCTTGGACCAACCGCAAACAATGCGGAAACGGGAGGAGCATGACCATGGTTGCTACGGCCTCTGCTGCCGGCATGGTGCTTGATACATTCCCGAAATATCTGCTGCTGAACGCAGAGCGTTTTGGCGGCCAGCCGGCGATGCGGCACAAGGATTACGGCATCTGGCAGAGCTGGACATGGTCTCAACAGAAGGATGAGGTGCGATCCCTCGCGATCGGCCTGGAGGCGCTGGGGGTGAAGCATGGCGACAAGATCGCCATCGTCGGAACCAACCGCCCGCGACTTTACTGGGGCTTCGCGGCGGCCCAATCCCTGGGGGCTATCCCGGTGCCCGTCTATGCCGACGCCGTAGCCGAAGAGATGGCTTATGTGCTCGACCATGCCGAGGTGCGATTCGCGATCGTCCAGGACCAGGAGCAGGTCGACAAGATCTTGTCCTTTGCCGGGAAAATTCCAGCGCTCACGGAAGTGATCTACGACGAACCGCGCGGCCTGCGCGAGTACGACCACAAGCATCTGCACGACTTTGCCACTATCCAGGCGAAAGGCGAGGCGTTGCTCGAAGCCGATGCCGGCCTGGCAAAGCAGTGGGAAGAAAACATCCGCCAGGCAAGCGGCGACGACATTTCGGTCATGCTCTACACATCCGGCACGACCGGCCGCTCGAAAGGCGTGATGATCAAGGCGGCGAGCGCGGTGAAAGCGGCGGAGGACACAGTTCGCTTCGATCGGCTGAACGAGACGGACAGCGTGCTTGCCTATCTGCCGCTCGCCTGGGTCGGCGACCACTATCTGAACTACGCGCAGGGGTATGTGTCCGGGCTCTGCATGGCGTGCCCGGAAAGCCAGCAGACTGTCTCCCACGACCTTCGGGAAATCGGACCGACCTTCTATTTCGCGCCGCCGCGCATCTTCGAAGGATTGCTGACCAGCGTGACCATCCGTATGGAGGACGCCGGCTGGCTGAAGCGCAAGATGTTCGACTACTATCTCGGCGTCGCCAGGAAACACGGGAAGGCGATCCTCGAAGGGCGGCCTGTGCCCTTTGCCGGAAGATTGAATTACACGCTCGGCGAACTGCTGGTCTACGGACCGCTGAAGAATGTGCTCGGCCTGTCGAAGATCAGGGTCGCCTACACAGCCGGAGAGGCAATCGGCGAGGATCTCTTCTCATTCTTCCGCTCGCTCGGCATCAATCTCAAGCAGCTCTACGGCCAGACCGAGGCATTTCTCTATGTCACGGTGCAGAAGGACGGCGAGGTGCGATCCGACGCGGTCGGGCCGGCGGCGCCCAATGTCGATATCCGCATTTCCAACGACGGCGAGGTCCAGTTCCGTTCGCCCGGAATGTTCTCGGGCTATTTCAAGCAAGACGACCAGACTAAGAAAACGCTGACGGCGGACGGCTATGTAAAGACCGGCGACGCCGGCTTCTTCGACAAAGATGGCCAGTTGAAGATCATCGACCGCGCCAAGGATGTCGGCAAACTGGAATCCGGCGCGCTGTTTGCGCCGAAATACATCGAGAACACGCTGAAATTCTTCCCCAACATCAAGGAAGCGGTTGCCTTCGGCGACGGCCGCGAATTTTGTGCCGCGTTCATCAATATCGACCTGCAAGCAGTCGGCAATTGGGCGGAGCGAAACAACATCGCCTACGCATCCTATCAGGAACTGGCCGGGCATCCGGAGGTCTACAAGATCATCGCCAAACATGTCGACGAGACCAACCTCAAGCTCTCCCGGGAGCCGCTGATGGCCGGCGCGCAGATCAAGCGGTTCCTCATCCTGCACAAGGAACTTGACGCCGATGACGGCGAACTCACCCGCACGCTGAAGGTGCGGCGCTCCTTCGTCGGCGAACGCTACAGCGAGCTGATCGAGGCGCTCTATGACGGATCCAAGGAGAAATACACCGAAACCGAAATGACCTTCGAAGACGGCCGCAAGGGAAAGATCCGCGCCACGGTGAGGATAGAGGACGCCAGGATCTACGACGCGAAGGTGGAAAAGTTCCGCGAGGCTGCGGAATGAATGTGCGTCCCGATCCGCCTGAACTCGCGGCACCCGACGACGGCATCGCCAAGGGCGCGATGCTGCTCGAGGTCAGGAACGTTTCGCTGTCCTTCGGCGGCGTGAAGGCCATCACCAACATTTCCTTCGACGTCCGGAAGGGCGAAATTCGCGCGATCATCGGCCCTAACGGCGCCGGCAAGACATCGATGCTCAACGTCATCAACGGCTTCTATACGCCGCAACAGGGCACCATCATCTTCCGTGGCGTCGAACGCAGGGCGATGAAGCCGCATCACGCGGTGCGGCAAGGTATCGCCCGGACCTTCCAGAACGTCGCCTTGTTCAAGGGCATGTCGACGCTGGACAACATCATGGCAGGACGGTCGGTGAAGATGAAGCGCAGCCTGGGCTGGCAGATGCTGTGGCACGGGCCGGCGCTTGCCGAAGAGATCGAACATCGTGAAAAGGTCGAGGAGATCATCGACTTTCTTGAAATCCAACACATCCGCAAGACGCCGGTCGGCAAGCTGCCCTACGGCCTGCAGAAGCGTGTCGAGCTGGGCCGGGCGCTCGCGATGGAACCCTCCCTGCTTTTGCTCGACGAGCCGATGGCCGGCATGAACCTCGAAGAAAAGGAGGACATGAGCCGGTTCATTATCGACGTGAACCAGCAGCGCGGCACCACGATCGCGCTGATCGAGCACGACATGGGCGTGGTTATGGACCTTTCCGACCGCGTGGTCGTTCTCGACTATGGCAAGAAGATTGCCGACGGCACACCCGATGCCGTCAAGACCAACAAGCAGGTGATCGACGCTTATCTGGGCGTCGCGCACTGAAAGGAACCCGAGATGACAATTTCGACCCTCGCCCTCACCCCTTTGATCTCGCTCATCGCCGGCATCCTGATCCTCATCATGCCGAGGCTCCTGAACTACATCGTCGCGATCTACCTGATCGTCGTTGGCCTGCTCGGCCTGTTCCCGCAACTGGCTGGCTGAGGCGCAAAGCAATGATTTCCGGTGCGCCGACCATCAAGAAAGGCTGAGACCATGGATTTCCTCAACTCGATCCTCGTCAAGCCTTTTGCCGACATGTTCGGTGCGCCGGATTTCCTGCTGCAAGTGCTGTGGGAGGGGCTTGTCTCGGGCGTACTCTATGCGTTGATCGCACTGGGTTTCGTGCTCATCTACAAATCCTCGCGCATCTTCAACTTCGCGCAAGGCATCATGGTTGTGTTTGCAGCGCTCACCCTGGTCGGCCTGCACGAGAAGGGCGTGCCGGCGCTGCTCGCGGTGCCGCTGACGCTTCTTGTGATGTTCATCCTCGCGGTGGCCATCGAGCGGGTCGTGCTGCGGCCGCTGGTCAACCAGCCCGACATCATTCTCTTCATGGCGACGATCGGCATCACGCTGTTCCTCGTCGGCTTCGGCGAAATCATCTTCGGCGGCGAAAACAAGGTGATGATCACTGAGCAGCTTTATATCCCGACCGGCAGCATCGATTTCGAACCGTTCGGCGGTTTCGTGTCGATCGAACAGAAAGACCTGACTGCCGTCATCGGCGCCGTCCTGCTGGTCGCGGGCCTGCTGCTCTTCCTCAACAAATCGAAGATGGGGCGCGCCATACGGGCGCTCGGCGACGACCATCAGGCCGCCCTTTCGGTCGGTATCTCGCTGTCGACGATCTGGATACTCGTCTGGTTCATCGCAGGCGTTATCGCGCTCGCCACCGGCATCGTGTGGGGGGCACGGGCCGGCGTCTCGTTCGCACTCGAAGTGATCGCCTTCAAGGCGCTGCCGGTGCTGATGCTCGGGGGCCTCGAAAGCGTGCTTGGCGCCATCATCGGCGGGCTGGCGATTGGCGTGCTCGAAAAACTGTTTGAAATCTACTGGGGCCAGCCGCTGCTCGGCGGCAACACCGAAACCTGGTTCGCCTTCGTCTTCGCGCTGCTGGTGCTGTTGTTCCGGCCGCAGGGCCTGTTCGGCGAAAAGATCATCGAGCGGGTGTGAAACGATGCTCTACCGCACCGCAGGCCAGTTCAAGACCAGCTATTACGCCGACCACGCGCTTTTCCCGGTCAGGCAGGACGCCATCCTGCTCGGCTTTATCCTGCTTGTAGCATTCATAGTCTTTCCGTTGACGGCCAGCGAATTCACCTTCCGCGCGCTGCTCATCCCGGTGTTGATCTATGCGCTGGCGGCGCTTGGGCTGAACATTCTCACCGGCTATGCCGGCCAGCTTTCGCTCGGCACCGGCGCCTTCATGGGTGTCGGCGCTTACGCCTGCTACAAGCTGATCACCATCTTCCCGGAGATGAACATTCTCGTCGCTATCGCGTTGTCCGGGTTCTTTTCGGCGGCGGTCGGCGTGGCCTTCGGGCTTCCGTCGCTCAGGATCAAGGGATTCTACCTCGCCATCGCGACGCTCGCCGCGCAGTTTTTCCTGGTCTGGCTGTTCGAGAAATGGGCCTGGCTCTACAATTACAGTTCGTCCGGCGCGATCCAGGTTCCGACGATCGACATGTTCGGACTGACGGTGGCGGGACCCAACGCCAGGGCGATCGTGCAATATTACTTCGTGCTGGGCATCGTCTGCCTGGTCACCTGGTTCGCCATCAACATCACCCGCGGCCGTATCGGCCGCATCTGGAAATCGGTGCGCGACATGGACATCGCGGCGGAGCTCGTCGGCATCAATCTGATGAAGGCGAAACTCTCGGCGTTTGCGGTGTCGTCCTATATCGTCGGCATATCGGGTGCGCTGTTCGTGTTCCTCTGGCGTGGAGCGGCGGAACCCAACCTGTTTGACATTCCGCTGTCATTCCGCGTCCTGTTCATCGCGATCATCGGCGGGCTCGGCTCTATCCTCGGCAATTATCTCGGCGCCATTCTGATCGTCGGGCTGCCGGTGATCATCGGCACCGTGCCTGCCTTCTTCGGCCTGTCGGTCAGTTCCTCGACGGTCGAGCATTTGAACACCATGATAATCGGCGGGTTGATCATTCTTTTTCTCATCGTCGAGCCGCACGGGCTCGCCCGCTTCTGGGCCATCATCCGGGAAAAGCTCATTTTGTGGCCGTTCCCGCATTGAGAAGGATTTCCGGCCGGAGACGCTGGCCGCGCATAACGGGGTTGGTTCGCCCGATCCGAATTGGAGAAACGAACAAGTGGAGGAAACGGGAATGAAGAAACTGGCGAAGACCACATTGTTTTTGGGAGCACTTGCTCTCAGCGGGGCGTTGGCGGCGCCACTCGCGCTCGCCGAAGACGTCGTCAACCTGCCGAACCTGTCGTACCGGACCGGCCCGTTTGCGGCGACAGGCATCCCGCTGATGAATGGTCAGCGCGATTACATGATGATGCTCAATGCCCGCGATGGCGGCGTCAACGGCGTCAAGCTCGGCTACCAGGAGTGCGAAACGGGCTACAACACCGAAAAGGGCGTCGAGTGCTACGAGAAGACCAAGGCGACCGGCATCGTGACGCAGCCCTGGTCGACCGGCATCACGCTGCAGGTTCTGCCGAAATCCAATGTCGATAAGATACCCGTCCTGGCGCCCGGCTACGGCTTCTCGCCGATGTCCGACGGCAAGACCTTCCAGTGGGCCTTCAACCCGCCGTCGTCTTACTGGGACGGCGCGTCGATGATCCTCAAGAGCATTTCCGGCGACAATCTCGACAGCCTCAAGGGCAAGAAGATCGTGCTGCTCCACCTCGACCATCCGTACGGCAAGGAGCCGATTCCGCTTTTCGATGCGCTTGCCAAAAAGCACGGCTTCACGTTCCTGCCGATCCCGGTCGGGTTGAAGGAAATGCAGAACCAGTCGGCGCAGTGGCTTCAGATTCGCCGCGAACGGCCCGATTTCGTGCTGATGTGGGGTTGGGGCGCGATGAACGCCGGCGCGATCACCGAGGCGGTGAAGACGAAATATCCGATGAACCAGTTCGTCGGCATCTGGTGGTCGGGCCATGACGGCGACCTGAAGCTGGTCGGCGAGGCTGGCAAGGGCTACCGGTCGATCTCGTGGAACGTGCCGGTTCCGGATGCGCCGGTGATGCAGGACATCAAGAAGCACGTCGTCGACGCCGGCCAGTCGCTGATCAACCAGGGCCAGGGCGAGTTCGACTGGGTCTTCTATCAGCGCGGCGTGTTGATCTCGATGATCCTGACCGAGGGCGTGAAGGCCGCGCAGGCGAACTTCAATACCAAGGTCGTCAATGCCGAGCAGCTTCGCTGGGGCCTCGAAAACCTCAATATCGACGAGGCCAAGCTCAAGGAACTCGGCATGGAAGGCATGATCGTGCCATTCAAGACGAGTTGCGCCGACCACACCGGCCATGGTGGCGCCTGGATGCTTGAATGGGACGGCGCGAAGTTCGTCAAGGCATCCGAACTGATCAAGCCGGACCGTGATGCGATCGTGCCGCTCGAAGTCGAAAAAGCCAAGGAATACGCGGCCGCGAACGCGCCGTGGCCGACCAACGAAGAGTGCAAGATGTAGAGAAGCGCTCCTCTCCCCGCTGGCGGGGCGAGGATGCCGGCAGGCAGGTGAGGGGCCTGCGCCGCGTGGCAAGGTTTAACATGCCCCTCACCCTTACCCTCTCCCCGTGGAAAACGGGGAGAGGGGGTCGTCTTCGTCGAGGCCAAATGAACAACGCAAATCCCGCTCTCGCCCCCGCCGCACCCATCCTCTCGGTCAACAATATCGAGGTGATCTACGATCACGTCATTCTCGTCCTCAAAGGTGTGTCGCTGACCGTGCCGGCTGGTGGCATCACCGCGTTGCTCGGCGCCAACGGCGCCGGCAAGACCACGACGCTGAAGGCGATCTCCAACCTGCTCTCCGCCGAGCGCGGCGAGGTGACCAAGGGCAATATCATCTTCGAGGGCCAGGAGGTGCAGTCGCTCTCGCCGAACGATTTGGTACGGCGGGGCTGCATCCAGGTCATGGAAGGCCGCCACTGCTTCGGCCATCTGTCGGTCGAGGACAATCTGATGACCGGCGCTTTCACGCGCCGCGACGGCAACGCGGCTATCCGCGACGATCTCGAACTCGTCTACCAGTATTTTCCGCGTCTGAAGATCAGGCGGGCGAGCCAGGCCGGTTATACATCGGGCGGCGAACAGCAGATGACTGCCATCGGCCGGGCGCTGATGTCGCGGCCCAAAATGATCCTGCTCGATGAGCCCTCGATGGGATTGGCGCCGCAACTTGTCGAAGAGATTTTCGAGATCGTGAAAAAGCTCAATGAGGAGCAAGGCGTCTCATTCCTGCTCGCGGAGCAGAACACCAACGTCGCGCTTCGCTTTGCCAAATACGGCTACATCCTCGAATCCGGGCGGATTGTGCTCGACGGCGAGGCCAAAGCGTTGCGCGAGAACGAGGACGTCAAGGAGTTCTACCTCGGCGTCGGCGGCGAGGGACGGAAATCCTTCAAGGACGTGAAGCACTACAAGCGGCGCAAGCGCTGGCTGGCCTGAGGCCCGCTCGCCAAAACGCCACCTTGCTCAAACGTGAACTTCGCCATGCGCCCTTTCGTCGGAATCGTCATAGGTCCGTAATGCAGCGTAGGTGAGCCAGCCGTAGAACGCCGCCACGCCCAGCAATACGACCCAGCCGGGCATCGGCCCGAAGGAAGCATTTCCAACGATCTCCTGGAAAGGCTGGGTCACGTCGCGCACAACCCGGTCATCCTGCAATTTGGGCGAGGAAATCTTGAGCACCCATGCCAGCAGCAGGATGAGGAACATCCAGAGGTAGTTTCGCCGCAACCGCCGCGACATCGCGGCTCCTATGGAAATCAGGAACTGCGGCTTACGCAAATCCTGGCCGAGAATTCGCGCCCAACCGCTGTCGGCGTCCGGCAATGGCGCCAGGATCTGGGCGAAATAGTATCGTTCGAGCTTGCGCACCCGCCCGCGATAGACGTCGAAAAAGCGATAGCGGCGCGCCTCGATAAGCAGAAGCAACTGAACCAGCAGCATAGCGAACAGCAGAACGCCGTGGTGCGCGGTCGGCGACGACAGCGAAAGCGACAGCATCGCCGCTACGCCGGTGATGGCCCAGTTGGTTGTTCGGTCGATGCGGTCGCGCCAACCCGCCATCCGACCCACTTCCGACCGGTGATAATGCGCCAACACGGTAATATACTCGGCCGATGTGGCAGGAAGCGGCGGTGCCGGCCAATTCGCCGCGGGGTTGTTTGCAGGCAGTGGCTCTTCAGCCTTTTCCATGTTCCGGTCCTCCCGTGCCCGAAATTCGAGCGGCTATTTAACGCCGCTTTTTCCCCCAAAGCCCGCGCAAAATAACTCGCACGCTCAGCGAAAACGAATGAGCTTGCTTGGGAGGATTTCAAGCGGAGAAGAACCGCAGCGCCGCCGAGACGATCACTTCCGGCGCATCTTCCTGCATCAGGTGCCCTGATCCGGGGACGAGCGTGAAGTCGCAATCCGGGAGCATCGCTGCGAGTTCCCGGCCCCGTTCCGATGGTATCCAGCGGTCTTCCTCGCCCCACAGCAATTTGACCGGACAACGGAATTTGCCGTAGCGGCCCTGCACCTCGTCGGTATAGCGCAGATCCATCTGGGTGATTTGGCGGTAGAATGCCGGTTGGCCGACCGGCCCAGTCCATTGCTCGAGATAGGGTCCGAATTCCGCGTCGGTGAGCGGCCGCACTATGGCGCTGGCGACATAGGCTTTCAGGATTGCAAGATGGATATAAGCGGGGACGCCCGCGAAAGCCGCTTCGTTGATCCTCACATGCTGTACGAACGGCGATCCCCACGGCCGAACGGCGACCGGATCGATCAGCAACAAACGCTCGTATTCGCACCCGTTGAGCAGATGCGCGCGCAAAACCGTTGCGCCACCGAAATCATGCGCGAGTACATTTGGCCGCTGCAATCCCCAGAAAGCCAGCATGGCGGCGAATGCATCGTTCTGGATGCCCAGCGAAACATCCTGGCCTTCACGCTTGGTGGACGATCCGTAGCCGGGAAGGTCGTAGAAATGGACCGTATGGCGGTGGGCGAGTTCCGGCGCGATGCGGTGCCAGACATGCGAGGAGAAAGGAGTTCCGTGGACAAGGACGAGCGGAGAGCCGGAGCCGATCGTGCCCCAGGCTATGCTCGTTCCGTTCCAGTCAAATCGCTCGGTCGGTTCCATCGCGGCCTCAGGGCAATCGACCACCCGCTCCGCAATGCTAGCGGCCGGCGGCGGTTTCATACAGCGCCAAATACTGAAGACTGTTTCAACGTGACGGAAGGGAGCGCGACATGCAGGACCATTGCCCTTGGTCATACTTTTCGCTATGTGCCCTAGAAGCGATCCGAGAGGCGATTTTCATGGCTGACAATACCCCAAAAGGCCCGGTCGAACTGGGCGCCGAAATGGACTACCGCGAGCACGAAAAGACCTATTCGCTGTTCATTTCGTTGACCAAATACACCTCGCTGATCTGTGTGGCGCTGCTCATCGCCATGGCCTTCACGTTCTTCACCACGGCCGGCTTCTTCTCCGGTCTCATCCTGTTTCTGGTGATCACTGCGGTCGGCAGCTACCTGCTCCGCGACGTGCCGACCCACATTACCTGATCAAATTTTCTCCCGCGGCCGCGGGATCGCCGCGTCCGGTCAATGTTCCAGGAAGAGGGCCACGCGGTGGGACAGACAGTCTTCGTACCGAAGGAAGTTGATGCGAACGAGCCGCGCGTTGCGGCGTCGCCGGATACGGTCAAACGATTGACCGGGCTCGGCCTCGATGTGGTCGTCGAAACCGGTGCCGGCATGCTCTCGCGCATACCGGACGAGGAGTTCGACAAGGCAGGGGCAAAGATCGGCAAGGCAGGCGACGCAGCCAAAGCCGATGTCGTTCTCAAGGTCCGGCGCCCGACCGACGCCGAACTGAAGGGCTACAAGTCCGGCGCTGCGGTGATCGCCACCATGGACCCCTACGGCAACGAAGCGGCCGTCGCGGCGATGGCAAAGGCCGGTGTCACGGCGTTTGCAATGGAATTCATGCCGCGCATCACCCGCGCTCAAGCGATGGACGTGCTGTCCAGCCAGGCCAACCTCGCCGGCTACCAGGCCGTGGTGGATGCGGCTGCCGAATATGACCGCGCGCTGCCGATGATGATGACGGCGGCGGGCACAGTGCCGGCGGCCAAGATCTTCATCATGGGCGTCGGCGTCGCCGGGCTGCAGGCGATCGCAACGGCCAGGCGCATGGGCGCTGTGGTGACGGCAACCGACGTCCGGCCCGCAGCCAAGGAACAGGTCGCCTCGCTCGGCGCGAAATTCCTTGCCGTCGAAGACGAGGAATTCAAGGCCGCCGAAACCGCCGGCGGCTATGCCAAGGAAATGTCCAAGGAATACCAGGCCAAGCAGGCCGCGCTGACCGCCGACCACATCGCCAAGCAGGACATCGTCATCACCACCGCGCTGATCCCCGGACGTCCGGCGCCGCGGCTGGTTTCGGCGGCCATGGTCGCCTCGATGAAGCCCGGCTCGGTGATCGTCGATCTTGCCGTCGAGCGCGGCGGCAATGTGGAAGGCGCGGTGGCCGGCAAGGTGGTGACAACCGACAACGGCGTGAAGATCGTCGGCCATCTGAATGTGCCCGGCCGCGTCGCCGCCTCGGCTTCGCTCCTTTATGCGAGGAATCTCTTCGCCTTCCTCGAAACCATGGTCGACAAGGCGACGAAAGAGCTCGCGATCAACCGCGAGGACGAATTGGTCAAGGCCACCATGCTGACCGACGCGGGCAAGATCGCGCACCCTAACTTCGCCAATGCCGCACCGGCCCGGGCAGAGACGCCGGCGCCGACCGAACCCGCGGTAGTGAAGGCTGCGAAGGGAACCGAACCTGGCCTGGACGTTGCACCGAAGGCGGCGCCAGGAAAGGCGACGCCAAAAAAGGCTGCTGCCAAAAAGCCCACTGCGAGGAAGCCGGCGTCGAAGGCCGCCTCGAAATCTGCCGGGGCGGCAAAGTCAGAGGGGGATGCGTGATGGAAAAGACCGCTCTCGAACAGGCGCTTGAGCAGCTCGAACAGGCCGTGGCCGGCGTTCGGCTCGCTTTCAGCGATCTCGAAAAGGCCGAAGGCGCTGCCAATGCAGCCGGCGACGCGGCGCACGCGATTTCGGGCGGCGCCATCGACCCGTTCGTCTTCCGCTTCGCCATCTTCGTGCTGGCGATCTTCGTCGGCTATTACGTGGTCTGGTCGGTGACGCCGGCGCTGCACACACCGCTGATGGCGGTCACCAACGCGATCTCCTCTGTCATCGTGGTCGGCGCGCTGCTTGCGGTCGGCATCGCCGCGTCCGGCCTGGCCATCGGCTTCGGCTTCGTGGCGCTGATGCTGGTGTCGGTCAACATCTTCGGTGGTTTCCTCGTCACCCAGCGCATGCTGGCGATGTACAAGAAGAAGGACAGCGCCAAGTAGGCGGCCCGGCATGAGAATCATCAGGCAACTTATCGTCGCGGCATTCGCACTGATTCTGGCGGTGGGAATGGCCTCGGCCAGATCCCTGACGGATGACGAAAGCCGTTCGCTTGCGGACACAGTCGCGGCTTTCGACGCGGCCATGCGCGACAGCGACTATGAAACGGTCGGCAAGACTGTGCCGCCGAAAATCCTGGGCCACATTGCTAAATCCGCCGGCATCGAGATCGAAGCGTTGCGCAAGGTCATGATGGACCAGATGAAGTCCATGCTTTCGACCGTCAAGATCAGTTCATTCGACATGGATTTGCCGAAGGCCGAGCATCGCGAACTGTCGAGCGGCGAACCTTATGTGCTTATTCCGACCGAAACGGTGATCGAGGCGGCGGATGGCAGGTCAGGACGAGGTCAAAGTCCCACACGCTGGCGCTGCTCGACGGCGGTGTCTGGTACCTGCTCAGGGTCAGCGATCCCCAGCAGGTGGAAATCATGCGCCAGGTATACCCCGATTTTGTCGGTGTCGAATTTCCGCAGGGCTCAACGGAGGCGGTGAACTAGGTCATGAATGCGAACTTCGCTTCCTTCCTCTACCTCGTCTCCGGCATCCTGTTCATCCTGGCGTTGCGCGGCCTGTCGCATCCGACGACCAGCCGTCAGGGCAACACCTACGGCATGATCGGCATGGCAATCGCCATCCTGACGACGCTGGCGCTCGCCACGCCTTCCTGGTCCGGTTTCGCGCTGATCGTTCTTGGGTTGGCGATCGGCGGAACCGTTGGTGCGGTCACGGCGCGGCGCATCGCCATGACCTCGATGCCGCAGCTTGTCGCTGCTTTCCACAGCCTCGTCGGCCTCGCAGCCGTGATGGTGGCGGCTGCCGCGATGTACGCGCCGGAAAGCTTCGGCATCGGCACCGTCAACGACATTCATGGCCAGGCGCTGGTGGAAATGAGCCTCGGCGTCGCCATCGGCGCGATCACCTTCACCGGCTCGGTCATCGCCTTCCTGAAGCTCGACGGGCGCATGTCCGGCAAGCCGATCATGCTGCCGATGCGGCATGCCATCAACATTGCGTTGGGCATAGCGCTCATCGTGTTGATCGTGCTCCTGGTGACGACGGAAAGCACAGCGATCTTCTGGCTGATTGTCGCGATTTCGCTGGTGCTTGGCGTTCTGCTCATCATCCCGATCGGCGGCGCCGACATGCCCGTCGTGGTGTCGATGCTCAATTCCTATTCTGGCTGGGCGGCGGCAGCACTCGGCTTTACGCTCGGCAATCTCGCCCTTATCATCACCGGTGCGCTGGTCGGCTCGTCGGGCGCGATCCTCAGCTACATCATGTGCAAGGGCATGAACCGTTCGTTCATCTCGGTCATTCTCGGCGGCTTCGGCGGAGAGACCGCCGCGGCAACGGACGACGGCATCGAGCGGACGGTCAAGCAGGGTTCGGCCGACGACGCCGCCTATCTGATGGCCAACGCGCAGAAGGTTATCATCGTGCCAGGCTACGGCATGGCGGTCGCGCAGGCGCAGCATGCCGTCCGCGAAATGGCCGACAAGCTGAAGGCCGCCGGCGTCGAGGTCAAATACGCCATCCACCCGGTCGCCGGGCGCATGCCGGGCCACATGAACGTGCTGCTCGCCGAAGCCAATGTGCCTTATGATGAGGTCTTCGAACTGGAAGATATCAACTCGGAGTTCGCCCAGGCCGATGTCGCCTATGTCATCGGCGCCAACGACGTCACCAACCCGTCGGCGCGCGACGACAAGAACTCGCCCATCTTCGGCATGCCGATCCTCGACGTCGACAAGGCGCGCACCTGCCTTTTCGTCAAGCGCTCGCTTGGTTCAGGTTACGCCGGCATCGACAACACGCTGTTCTACAAGGATGGCACCATGATGTTGCTCGGCGATGCCAAGAAGATGACCGAGGAAATCGTCAAGGCGATGGATCACTGACCTATATGGCCGTGGCATGACGATCCAGCTCCGCCGTTTTTTCGAGGCCGACCGGGCCGCCGCCGTCGATCTTATTCAGGAGCTCAACAGCGTCGAGTATGGCATCACCGGCGACCGGCTGACCGACCGTGGGACGGCCGAGGCCTACCTCGCCGAAGCCGAAGCAGCCGTGGCGTCGCGAGACGCCGTCATCCTCGTGGCAACGGCGTCCGAAGCAGTCGTCGGGCTGATGGTCTGGGCGCCCCACTGCGGCGACATTTTCATCGCCGAGGAGCATCGGACATCCGGCTGGATAGAAGATATCGTTGTTTCCGCCGCGCATCGGGGGCAGGGCATCGGCCAGCTATTCCTGGCGGAAGCGGCGCGCCTCACCCGCGAGCGCGGTCTGAAGCATCTGCGTCTCAGTGTTCTGGCCGGGAATGATGGAGCGGAAGCTGCCTACCGGCGTTTCGGATTTCGTCATTACGCCACGACGATGGTCAAGGACTTCGATTGAGAGACTATTCGGGCTTGCGGAAGCCAGCTTCGATGTTGTTGTCGTCGGGATCGATCACGCAGGCGGCGTAGTAGCCCATCTTCTCCGGCGCCTGGCAGGCCCGGTCGGCCGTTGTCTCATGACGCCCTCGTGTGGCAAGCTAAAAGCATGCTTGTCGACGGATGTTTGAAGTGAGGGAGGCGCTGACGGATGCCGCGGCCATACAAGCTCTCCTGCCACTGTGGCGCGATCCGGTTGGAGGTAGATGCCGAACTGGCGGGCCTTCACGAGTGTAACTGCTCGACGTGCGTACGCTCCGGATTCATGCACTGGAAAGTGCCTGTGGAAGCTGTGCGCCTCCTCACGCAGAAAAGCCGGCTTTCCACTTATCTCTGGCGTGATGCAGACGGAGGCCATCATTTCTGCCCGACCTGCGGCGCACCAGTTCTCCGGACCGGCTACAGGGACCGCATTTCGGTGAATGCCCGTTGCCTGGAGGCTGTGGACATTTTCGAGCTTGAGGTGAGCCGATACGACGGGCGCAATCTCATGCCTCCCGGTCCGACGCCCTAAGGTTACGCCGCGTTCGCAGCTTGCGGAAACCTGCCTCGATGTTGTTGCCGTCCGGATCGATCACACAGGCGGTGTAGTAGCCCATCTGTTCTGAACCTTCGCACGAGCATGGTTTCTCCACAACCGGGCGAAAATGCTGGCTGGCCTAGTTATCCGCCGAACGCAGCTGGAACTGGCTGACACCGATCGCCACGTTCAGTCCGGTCTGCGACTGGAGGCTGACCGGCTGCAGCGTGAAGCTCCGGCTGGACCCGCCGAGCAGCAGGTTGGCGCCGCCGCCTACCGCGGCCGAGGCGTCGGCACTGGCGCCGATGTAATCACCGGCGAGCGCCCCCGGCGCGTAGATGTTGGCGCTCGGCGCTAGCACCAGCCACTGCATGAATGCTTTGTCGGTGGTGCCGATATCCAACCCGAACTTGTTGACGACCCCGAAATAGCTTTCCGGCGCAAAGCTGCTTTCGGTCGGCTTGAAGGTGCAGGCAAGATTCTTCTTGGAGCCGATGATGTAGCCGGTGCCACCTTCGATAACGCATTCCAGGACGCCGAGTTCGACACCTTCCCTGGCGGCGATTGCGGGAGTAGCGAGCAAGGGCAACGCACCCAGACCGATCAGAAGGAATTTTTTCATGGCGTTATCTCCCGAAGAGAACTCTTCGGAAGATAACTGGCAGGCTGAGGCAATGGTTCCGCGACAAACCTTCTGGCAGGTTTGATGCCGTCAGTTCGGCATTTCCGAGCGTAGCGATGGTTCAAAAAGGCCCGTTTGGCTGCTTCGCTTCCGGCCGGAACGCACCGCTAGTAACGCTCAGACGCCGCGTGTCCGCGCCAGGCCGTCGACTGCCGGCTTGTAGTTGGGATCGAGCCGAACCGATTGTGCGTAGGATTTCGCCGCCTTTTCCTTTTCGCCGCGGCGCTCATAGATCAAGGCCTGATTTGCCCAGCCTTCGGCGTTCCTGCCGTCGAGCTTGATAGCCGAGTTGAAGTCGGCGAAGGCGTTGTCCTCGTCGTTCGTGGCGAGATAGGACAGTCCGCGACCGTTGTACGGTTCCGCCAAATCCGGAGCGAGCGAGATGGCGGTCGAGAAGTCTTCGATCGCCAAACCATGCTGGCCTTGTTGCTGGTAGATCAGGCCGCGATTGTGATAGGCGCGCGGATCGGTCGTATCGAGCTGGATCGCCTTCTGGAAATCGTTGAAGGCCTCCTGGGTGCGGCCCGCCTTGCGATAGAGGTTGCCGCGGCCGATATAGGCGGCGTCGTAGCTGGCGTTGAGCTGGATCGAGCGGTTATAATCTTCGAGCGCGCTTGCCTGGTCGCCGAGATAGCGATGGATGAGCGCGCGATTGGCATAGGCCTGATAAAAATTCGGCCTGATCTCCAGCGCCTTGTCGAAATCCCTAAGCGCTTCGCGGTATTTGCCGGCTCGGCCATAGGCGGAACCGCGAACATTATATGCTTCGGGGTCGCTCGGATTGCGGGTGATGACCGAGCTCAACGACGAGATGTTTTCCTCGGAGCCCTGGGCGGTGTCGATGGTGGTGATTTCACCGGCGGGGCCGCTCTGGCACGCGGCAAGCGGCAGGGTCGCAAGAACGGCGAGAGCAAATGCGCCGCGGCGCCAGTGCTGCCTTCGGGCGTTCGTGATGTCGCGCATGCCTGTCATAACCCCTTACCTGCGGTTTTCAGAGCCTGTCTTCAACCTTGGACAATGACGCTGAAACAAAAAGGTGGCGGCGATTTTTCATCGCCCCACCTCTGCAGTAACGCCGGAAAAAGGACAAAACGGGGCGATATCAGCGCGCCGGGCGTGCCGTTGCCGCAGCAGGCTTCGCGCCTGGGAGCAGACCTTCGCGCTGCGCGCGCTTGCGCGCCAGCTTGCGGGCGCGGCGAACGGCTTCAGCCTTCTCGCGTGCACGCTTCTCGGAGGGCTTCTCGTAATGTCCGCGCATCTTCATTTCGCGGAAAATGCCTTCGCGCTGCATCTTTTTCTTCAGCGCGCGAAGCGCCTGATCAACATTGTTGTCGCGGACGAGTACCTGCACGTGGGCTCCTGCCTACCGTTCTTTCCGTTGTAAAACAAAGAGGCAAACGGCAATACCGTCATGCCTCCGCAGTGGCCTTCCACCGCGAATTGTGGCGGCTGATAGCAGAATCAGGGGCCGATGTCGAGAGGAGAATGGCCGTAACGCTATTTGAGCCGGACGACGGTTCCCGGCAAGCTCGGCCAACGCACTTCCGCCGCATTCCGGACGTGAGTAGCGCTGCTGGACCACACCGCCCTGAAAGAGTGCTCAGTTGAGATTTCTGACTTTGCTGCTGGTTTCGCTTTGCCTTTTGTCAAGCGCACAGGCGGCGGATCTGATGCGTTTCTGGGATACGCAGCAAAAGTGGCGGCAATAGCTTCAACCGGCTGCCGCCGGACCAGGCCTATTTCGAAGCGCTGGCTGGCTATGGGGCCGACTGGGTGCGGCTCTCGTATGACAAGTGGAAGCCGCAAAAGCGCGATTTCCTGATTGGCGACGCCGATCGCTATGCCGGCCTGATACCGGAAGATCTCGCCACGCTCGAGGCAAACCTCGACCGCGCGCACAAGGCAGGGTTGAAAGTTGTCATCACCCCGCTGTCGCTGCCCGGCATGCGCTGGACGCAAAACAACAACAACGAGTTCGACGATCGGCTCTGGCAGAACAAAACCTATTGGGAGCAGGCCGCCGCCTTCTGGCGGGACCTCGCGGCCGAATTGAAGGATCATCCGGCGGTAGCTGCCTACAACATCGTCAACGAGCCGGCGCCTGAAAAGAACGGCGGGCTGGCCGAACACGCCAAGCCTTCGGCGATGCAGGCCTGGTACGGCAAGCAGAAAGGCACCGCGCGCGACCTTCCGGCTTTCTACGAGACGATCATCAAGGCGATCCGCGACGTCGATCCGGTCACGCCGGTCATGGTCGATGCGGGTTGGTACGCGGCTGCCGATGCCTTCGCGCTATTGGCCCGGACCGCTCAGCGATGAGCGTGTGCTTTATTCGTTCCATATGTATGAACCCTACGTGGCCACCAGCGCGCCCAACCTGACGCGGGAAAAGCCCTATGCGTATCCTGGTGTCGTGCCGTTCGGCGAACAGCAGGAAGAGTGGAATGGCGGACGGGTGAGCGCCTATCTGCAGCTCCCGCTCGATTGGGCCGACAAGCATGGAATCGAACGTAATCAGGATCGTTGCCGGCGAGTTTGGCTGCATGCGGCGCCTGCCGGGCTGCAAGCAGTATCTCGAGGATGTGCTGACCACGCTTGATGACGGCAAAGTGCATTGGGCCTTCTACAGCTTTCGCGAAGACAGCTGGGATGGCATGGATTACGAACTCGGCAGCGACAAGGTGAACTGGAAATATTGGGAGGCCATCGATGCCGGCAAGCCCGATCCTGTAGAGCGGCAAGCAACGCCGGAGTTCGAGCCTATAAAAAAACGTCTCGCGAAATAGATAAGGCGGTCGCACGTCGTCAAGACCTCTCCACAGAGCGGCGCAAAACGGCAACCGCCGTCGCAAACAGCGCAAAGCTGGCACGGGCTTTTCGCTAGTGATACACCTCGCCACTCAACGGAGCGCCCGTCCGTTCCGGCACTGCGAGGCTTGGAAAACATGCGGAAATATTCGGTTTTTGCCATCGCCCGCGAGGCCATGCGCGGTCACAAAGGTTGGGAGGAGCAGTGGTCCTCGCCGGAGCCGAGACAAGAATACGACGTCATCATCGTCGGTGCCGGCGGGCACGGGCTGGCGACCGCCTATTATCTCGCGAAGGAGCACGGCATCACCAATGTCGCAGTGCTTGAAAAGGGCTGGCTCGGCGGCGGCAACACCGGCCGCAACACGACGATTATCCGCTCCAACTATCTCTACGACGAGAGCGCCGGCATCTACGACCACGCGGTGAAGCTCTGGGACGGGCTGTCGCAGGACCTCAACTACAACGTCATGTATTCGGCGCGCGGCGTGATGATGCTGGCGCACAATGTGCACGACGTGCAGGTGTTCAAGCGCCACATCCACGCCAACCGGCTGAACGGCATCGACAATGAGTGGCTGACGCCGGAAGAGGCAAAAGAATATTGCCCGCCGCTCAATATTTCCAAGAGTGCGCGCTATCCGGTCGTGGGCGCGGCCTTGCAGCGGCGCGGCGGCACGGCGCGCCACGATGCGGTCGCCTGGGGTTATGCCCGGGCGGCTTCGGCTCGCGGCGTACACATCATCCAGAATTGCGAGGTGACGGGCGTCAAGCGGTCGGCCAACGGCCATGTCACCGGCGTCGAGACGACGCGCGGCTTCATCGGGGCCAAAAAGATCGGTGTTGTCGCGGCGGGCCACTCGTCGGTCATCATGCAGATGGCCGATGTACGCATGCCGCTCGAATCCTATCCGCTGCAGGCGCTGGTGTCCGAACCGGTGAAACCGGTGTTTCCCTTGCGTCGTCATGTCGAACACCGTGCATGCCTATATCTCGCAGTCCGACAAGGGCGAACTGGTGATCGGCGCCGGCACCGACCAGTACATCTCCTATTCCCAGACCGGCGGCCTGCACATCCTCAACCACACACTTGACGCGATCTGCGAGATGTTCCCGATGTTCACGCGCATGAAGATGCTGCGGTCTTGGGGCGGCATCGTCGACGTCACGCCGGACCGCTCGCCGATCCTGGCCAAGACGCCGGTGCCGGGTCTTTATGTCAATTGCGGCTGGGGCACGGGCGGATTCAAGGCGACGCCGGGTTCCGGGCATGTCTTCGCGCACACCATAGCCAACGACAATCCGCATCCGATCAACGCGCCGTTCACGATCGAGCGCTTCCGCACCGGCCGGCTGATCGACGAGGCGGCCGCTGCCGCCGTGGCGCACTGATTTCGCAAGGTAAAAAATGCTTCTCATCCGTTGCCCCTATTGCGAGGAAGAGCGTCCGGAACTGGAATTCCGCAGCGCCGGCGAAGCGCATATCGTGCGCTCGTCGAACATCGCCGCCGAGAGCGACGAGGATTTCGAAAAATTCTTCTTCATCCGCTCCAATCCGAAGGGCGTCATCTATGAGCGCTGGCGCCATATCCATGGCTGCGCGCGGTTCTTCAACGCGGCGCGCGATACGATTACCGACAAGTTCATCGTGACCTACAAGGCCGGTGAGCCGAAGCCGGATATTTCGCGCGCGGCAAACGACAGCGGCCCGGCGGCATGGGCCAACCGCCCGCCCGATCAGCTCAACGTCAAGAAACCGGCGGCAAAACGTGCGCCAGCGAAGAAGGGAAAAGCCTGATGGCCGGCACCTATCGCATCGCCGGTCACGGCCGGTTGACGCCCGCGAAAATCGTGCGGTTCAATTTCGACGGACAATCCTTTTCAGGTGTCGAAGGCGACACGCTCGCTTCGGCGCTGCTCGCCAACGGCGTCCACCTCGTCGGCCGCTCGTTCAAATATCACCGGCCGCGCGGCATTCTTTCCGCCGGGGCGGAGGAGCCGAACGCGCTGGTCTCGATCGAGCGCGACGCGGCGCGCAAGACACCGAATGTCCGCGCAACGGTGCAGGAACTTTATGACGGCCTGACCGCGAAATCCCAGAACCGCTGGCCGTCGCTGTCCTTCGATATCGGTGCGGTCAACGATATCGCCTCGCCGATGTTTTCGGCCGGCTTCTATTACAAGACCTTCATGTGGCCGAAGTCGGCGTGGATGAGCATCTACGAACCGAACATCCGTTCGGCCGCCGGTCTCGGCGTCGCGCCGGATCAGCCGGATCCCGACCATTATTCCTCGCGTTATGCGCATTGCGAGGTGCTGGTGCTGGGCGGCGGTGCCGCCGGCCTCGCGGCGGCGCTCGCAGCTGCCGAAACCGGCGTTCGCGTCATCATCTGCGACGAACAGGCCGAATTCGGCGGAGCGATGCGCTTCGAGACGGGCGCGAAAATCGACGGCCAGGACGGTTGGACCTGGGCGCAGGCGACTGTCGCCAGGCTCGCCGCCATGGACAATGTGCGCGTTCTGCCGCGCACCACGGCGTTCGGCTATTACGCGCAGAATTTCGTCGGCCTGGTCGAACGAGTTACCGAGCACCTTGCCAATCCCGGCCCCGACCTTCCGCGCGAACGGTTGTGGCAGGTGCGCGCCAGGCGGGTCATCCTCGCCACCGGCGCCATCGAGCGGCATATGGTGTTTGCCGACAACGACCGGCCGGGCGTCATGCTGGCGTCTGCCGCGCGCACCTATCTCAACCACCACGGCGTCGCGGTCGGCAAAAAAGTCGGCGTCTATACGGCCAACGATTCCGCCTATGCCGCGGCGATCGACCTGAAAAGGGCTGGCGTCGAGGTCGCGGCGATCGTCGATCTGCGCGACAATCCTTCAAGCCCGATCGTCGAAGAAGCTCGGGCGCTCGGTATCGAGATCAACCATGGCCGTGCTGTCGTGAAGGTTGGCGGCAAGCTGCGGATATCGTCGATGACGATCCAACCGAAGAACGGCGAAGCCGAGCGCACGATCCCGGTCGACGCCTTGCTGATGTCTTCGGGCTGGACGCCTTCGGTCCATCTTTTCTCCCAGTCGCGTGGAAAAGTCGCGTTCGACGAGCCCACGAAACGCTTCCTGCCCGGAAATTACGCGCAGGATTGCGTCTCCGTCGGCGCCTGCAATGGATCCGATGGGCTGGAGGCCACGGTTGCGGAGGCGCTTTCCGCCGGCGAAAAGGCCGCGAAGGATGCCGGCGCGAAGACGGCAGGGGGCATCAAGCTGAAGGCTGAAACCTCCGACGGTTGGGCAGGCGGAATGCTTGGCTCGGGTCCGGGCGCCGGCGCCGACACCACGGTCAAGGCGTTCGTCGATTTCCAGAACGACGTCACCGCCAAGGATATACGCCAGGCCGTACATGAAGGCATGCGCTCGATCGAGCACGTCAAGCGCTTCACGACCACCGGCATGGCGACCGATCAGGGCAAGACCTCCAACATGCACGGGCTCGCCATCGCCGCCGAGGCGTTGGGCAAGGAAATCCCCGAAGTCGGGCTCACGACGTTCCGCGCGCCGTATACGCCGGTGACGTTCGGCGCCATCGTCAACCACGCGCGCGGGCCGCTCTTCGACCCTACACGCAAGACCGCAACCCATGCATGGGCGGAAGCGCAGGGCGCGGTATTCGAGGATGTCGGCCAGTGGAAACGCGCCTGGTATTTCCCCAAAGCCGGCGAGGACATGCATGCCGCCGTCAACCGCGAATGCGTGACGGTGCGCAAGACCGCCGGTCTGTTCGATGCTTCGACACTCGGCAAGATCGAGGTGGTCGGCCCGGACGCCGCGAAATTCATGGAACTGCTCTACACCAATCCGTGGGAGAAGCTGGAGCCGGGCCGCTGCCGCTATGGCATCATGCTGCGCGAGGACGGCTTCATTTATGACGACGGCGTCGTTGGCAGGCTGGCGGCGGACCGCTTCCATGTGACGACCACGACAGGCGGTGCCGCCCGCGTCATGAACCACATGGAGGATTACCTCCAGACCGAGTTCCCGCACCTCAACGTCTGGCTGACCTCTATTTCCGAGCAGTGGGCGGTCATCGCTGTCCAGGGTCCGAACTCGCGCAAGATCATCGAGCCGCTGGTCGAAGGCATAGATATGTCGGACGAGGCAATGCCCCATATGTCGGTGCGCGAGGGCACGATTTGCGGCGTGCCGACGAGGCTTTTCCGCATGTCGTTCACCGGCGACCGCGGTTTCGAGGTCAATGTGCCGGCCGATTATGGCGAGGCCGTGTGGGAAGCGCTGTGGGCGGAAGGGCAAAAGCATGGCGCCTGCGCCTACGGCACCGAAACGATGCACGTGCTGCGCGCTGAAAAGGGCTACATCATCGTCGGGCAGGACACGGACGGCACGGTAACCTGCAATGACGCCGGGCTCGACTGGGCGGTCGGCAAGAAGAAGACCGATTTCGTCGGCATCCGCGGCATGACGCGTCCGGACCTGGTGGCGAAGGGCCGAAAGCAACTGGTCGGGCTGAAGACGAAGAATCCGAAAGAAGTGCTGGAGGAGGGCGCGCAGGTCGTCGCTGACCCGAAGCAGCCGGTCCCGATGAAGATGATCGGCCATGTGACATCGAGCTACTGGTCGGAGAATTGTGGGCGCAGCATCGCGCTGGGGCTGGTTGCCGGCGGTCGCGAACTGACGGGCACCACACTCTATGTGCCGATGCCCGACCGGACGATCGAGGTCGAGGTGACCGGTACAGTGTTCTTCGACAAGAAGGGGGAGCGCCTCAATGGCTAAGACGGCAGTGAAGACGTCGCCCGCGGTCGCGCGGCGGCCGGCGCTGGCGGGCCGCGAAGTTTCAGCGACGGGCGTGAAAGTCGCGATCCTGCCGCCGTCGGAACGCATTTCGCTGCGCGCTCCGGCGACGTCGCTTGCGGCTCTCGTCCAAGGCGCTCGGCGTGACACTGCCGCAAAAGCCGAAGACATCCGCCACCAGGGGCAGCCGGATTGCGCTCTGGCTCGGGCCCGACGAATGGCTGGTCATCGACGAGGGTGGAAACGATCCGCTGGCCGATTGCGCCTCGGTCAAGGTGCTTCATTCGGCGGTCGGCATTTCGCACCGCAATGTCGGCATTTCGGTCACCGGCCCGGCGGCCGCGACCGCCGTCAATTCGGGCTGTCCGCAGGATCTGTCGCTCGCCGCGTTCCCGGTCGGCGCGTGCTCACGCACCGTGCTCGGCAAGGCCGAGATCGTACTGTGGCGGGTCGCGGGCGACCAGTTTCGCGTCGAGTGCTGGCGGTCGTTTGCCGATTATGTCTTCGCGTTCCTCTCCGAGGCGGCGCGCGACGCAACCGCATAGACGCCGCACCACCGGGACAGCCAGGAACTTTAGGGGTATCGTTGCGTTCCTGTGAGCCACAGGAGCACCATGGATGACTGCGACCGACAATCGGGACGACGCTCCCGGCGAGGATCGCCACCGGCCCCAGGATCGACCCACCGAGCGCAAGACCGAGCAAGGCTCAGTCGGTCGGCGCGGCCTCTCCAGGGCCACGCTCGAGGAAGAGCTCGATATCGGGCTGGAGGATTCGTTCCCGGCCAGCGATCCTGTGTCGATCACCATCACGTCGATCCCCGGAGAACCGAAGCGCCGGAAGAAAGGCGATTAGCGACCGGTTTTGGCTCGAGGGCGAGAGCGCCGCTCTAGCAGAGACTTTCAGATCGCGGTAATGCCGCCGTCGACCGAAAGAGTGTGGCCTGTCATGAAGGAGTTCTTCGGATCGGCGGCAAACAGGATGACCTCGATAACCTCGTCGATTTCAGCGACGCGCTTCATCGGAACGCCGCGCGTCAGTTCGGCGATCGCTTCCTTTTCGCGTCCTCCCGCGAGCTTGACGAAATCGCCGACCATGTTGGTCCGCGCATAAGACGGACAAACGGCATTCACGCGAATGCCCTTGGCGGCATACTCCGCGGCTGCGGAGCGTGTGAGGCCAACGACGCCGTGCTTTGCCGCCGAATAGACCGACAGCCGCGGTGCGCCGGCAAGGCCTGCGACGGAGGCGACGTTTACAATGGTGCCGCCATAGCCGTTTGCCCGGTTCTGCTTCTCCATCACCGGTATCTGGTGCTTCATGGCATAGAAGACGCCAAGGAGATCGATTTCGATGATGCGGCGTGCCTCGTCGGAGGGAACCTGCGGCAGCCTGACGAAGCTTTGCGCGACGCCAGCGTTGTTCAGCGCGATATCGAGCGAGCCGAAGCGTTCCACCGCAAGTTTGACGAGTGATTCGGAAAGGTCTTCGTCAGCAATGTTGCCGGCCAGCGTGGCGGTCTCGGCCTTGAGCGAGGCGGCAAATTCATCCAGCGCGCCTTCGTCGAGGTCGGAAAGCACCAGCCGCGCGCCTTCGTCGGCAAACCGTTCGGCGGCCCGGCGTCCAAATCCCCCGGTTGCCCCGGTTATGAGAACCGTGAGGTCCTGAAAGCGGCTCATCTCATCCCTTCCCATCGATCAGCCGCACCGCGAGGCCAGCCAGCAACTTTACCGCGTCGCCATAGAGCCTTGCCTTTTCAGGATTCGAAGCATTGCCGTCAAGTGCGCGTTTGTACACACCCTGGCAGATCGCGGCGAGGCGGAAGAACGAGAAGGCAAGATAGAACGTCCAGTTGCCGATTTCGGCAATTTTTCGCCTTTCGCAGTACTTCGCGACGTAATCTTCTTCCGAAGGGAGACCGATTGCCGCACGGTCGATGCCGCCAAGCCCGCGAAAACCCGAAGAATGCGGCAATCGCCACTGCATGCATTGATAGGCGATATCGGCATAGGGATGGCCGAGCGTCGACAACTCCCAGTCGAGTACGGCGATGACCGAAGGCCGGTCCGGCGCGAAGATCATGTTGTCCAGCCGGTAGTCGCCATGCACCAGCGACACCAGGCCGTCATCGGCGGGCAGATGCTCTTCCAGCCACGCGATCAGCCTGTCCATGTCCGCGACAGTGCCTGTTTCGGAAGCCTGGTACTGGCTTGTCCAGCGGCCAAACTGGCGCTCGAAATAGCTGCCCGGTTTTCCGAAATCGCCAAGGCCCACCGCGTCGATATCGACATCGTGCAGAGCGGCCAGCGTGGCATTCATGGAATCGTAAATCGTCGCGCGTTCGGCATTGTCCGAAATTTCCGCGAGCGCTGGATCCCAAAAGATACGGCCTTCGGTGAAGTCCATGACGTAGAACATGCGGCCGATTGGCGAATCCTCGACCGAAAGGTGCAGGACCTTCGGTACCGGAACGGCGGTTCCGGCCAGCGCCTGCATGACACGGAATTCGCGGTCCACCTGATGCGCGGACTTCAGCAGCGTGCCGGGAGGTTTGGCGCGCAGAACGTAGCGTCCGCTGCGGGCGTTCAGGAGATAGGTCGGATTGGACTGGCCGGATTTGAACTTCTCGATCGACTGAAGTCCGGAAAATCCTGGAACATGGGCTTCGAGATAGGGAGCAAGCGCGGTCGGATCGAGCGCATTCGGATCGCTCATGCAGTCTCTTCTTTCCGGTCCATCACAGCGATCGTCAGCCACTTTGCGGTAATCGCCGGCTTCGGCGAATCTTCGATGTCGATGGTCACGTTGTAAGCGATCTGCACCCAGCCGGATGGGCGCGCATTGACATCGGAGAGGAAGAACCGGGCCCGGATGCGGGCTCCCGTCTTGACGGGCGCGATGAAGCGCAGCTTGTCGAAGCCGTAGTTGATGCCCATGCCGGCGCCCTCCAGCGTCGGCAAGGTCTCGTAGGTCATCGCCGAAAGCAGGGAGAGTGTCAAAAACCCGTGCGCGATGGTGCCGCCGAAAGGCGTTTCGGCCGCAGCGCGCGCCGCATCGACATGAATCCATTGGTGATCGTCGGTCGCATCGGCAAACTGGTCGATCATGGTCTGCGTCACGGTTCGCCAGGGCGAAACGCCAACTTCCTTGCCGGTGTTGGCCAGCAATTCATCAAGCGTGATCGATTTCAAAGGAAGCACTCCATTCCAGCGCACTTCACTCCTTGAACAGTGTCATGCCGTGCTGCACTGATTGGCCGCCATCGATCGGAAGAATGGCCCCGGTGACATAGCTGCCGGCCAGGCTGCACAGATACAATGTTGCGCCCGCAATGTCACCCGGTGCGCCGATCCGGCCGATCGGAACGTGACTGGCAACCCGCTCGGCCTTCTCCTCGGTGCCGGTGGCAAAAGCGGTCATGCGGCTCCGGAAGGGGCCGGGCGCGAAGGCGTTGACGGTGATCCGCCGCTTGGCGAATTCGCCCGCCAGCGTGCGGGTCAGGTGGTGAACAGCTGCCTTGGAGGCCGTGTAGGAATAGGCATCGTCGGCGAGTGGCTGGGTACCCATGACCGAGCCGAGATTGATCACCCGCGCCGGGTCCGCGTCGCTCGCCGCCTTGTCGAGCAACGGCAAAAGCTCGCGGGTAAGGTGGAAGACCGCGGTGACGTTGACGTTCATCACCTTTGCCCAGGCATGATAGGGGAAGGTTTCGAGCGGCTCGCCCCAGGAAATGCCGGCATTGTTGATCAGGATGTGCAGCTTGTCGGTGCGTTTCTTCACCTCGTCGACAAGTGCCGCAATTCCCGCCTCCGAGCTGACATCGCCGGCAAAGCCTTCCGCCTTCCCAGGTGCGCCGATTGCGTTCAGTTCGGCGGCGACCCGCTCGCAATCCGCGCCTTTGCGCGAAGCGATCATCACGTCGGCGCCGGCCTGTACCAGCGCCGTCGCGGCCATCCTGCCAATGCCGGTGGCGGCGCCGGTGACCAGGGCTTTCTTGCCGGCAACGGAAAACAACTCGTCGAGATAGGCCATCATCCCTCCCTGCCGCAGCCTTCAAACATATGCCGCGTTGACAACATACCCGGTAGTATGTTCATCATTTGGCAGGCCGTAAAGACCCGAAAAAGCAGCCACTGTCGAATGGCGCTGCAGGGCGGGCGCAACAGGGAGGACCGCAAGCCGATGACGCTGAGCGTCAGGGAAACCGGGCTGGAGGATTCGCGCGCCGACATCTTGCGAGCCGCTGCCGACTGTTTCCTCGAACGCGGTTACGCGGCAACTTCCATCGACGATGTGGCGCGCGGCCTTGGCGCCACAAAGGGCCGTATCTATCACCATTTTCCGTCGAAGGCCGACCTTTTCGCCGAGGTTTTTCGAACCGGCATGGACATGATCTATGCGGCCATCGGGCCATATCGGAACATGCCGGGGTCGGCGATCGAACGCTGGAAGAAGATGGCGACGATCCATGTCTACGAGATGATCCGTACCAAGCCCTTTCAGCGCGCTGTCTGGGAAGGCGTGGAGATGCATCTGAGGGGATCGACCACGCCGCAGCAGCGCGACGCGTTCGGCAAGCTGCTCGAAGACCGCACCAACTACGGCAATATTTTTCGCGAGACGATCGCCGAGGCGCGCCAGCAGGGCTCCATGCGGTTCGGCAATCTCAGCATCGCAAACCAGCTCATGTTCATGACGCTGAACTCTCCCATCTTCTGGTATACGCCGCGCCCCGGCGAAACCGCGGAGGACATCGACAGGCTCGTTGAGCAGGTCATCGCGTTCGCGCTTGGGGGCCTCGGTGCAACCGAAGGAAATCCCTGATGACCGAGATGAATCTGGGCATGACCGAACGGCTCAAGCCGATCCATGAAAGGGTCAGCCGGATGGTGCGCGAGGAGATCATTCCGCTCGACGAGGAATTTCTGGCGGAGGTCGGCAAGAACGGCGACCGCTGGACCTACAGCGAGCGGCAGACCGAAATCCTCGAAGGGCTGAAGGCCAAGGCGCGCGAGCGCGGGCTGTGGAACTTCTGGCTGACCGGCTCCGACCGTGGCTATGGCCTTTCCACCGTCGAATATGCCTATCTCGCCGAGGAGATGGGCAAGGCGCATCTCGGCGCGGAGACGTTCAACTGCTCTGCGCCGGACACCGGCAACATGGAAGTGCTGGAGCGTTATGGTTCGGAGGACCACAAGAAACGCTGGCTGGAACCCTTGCTCGACGGCAAGATCCGTTCGGCCTACCTGATGACCGAGCCGGACGTCGCCTCGTCGGATGCCACCAACATTTCGATGACATGCGAGCGCGACGGCGACCACTATGTGCTCGATGGAGAGAAGTGGTGGTCGTCGGGTGCCGGCGATCCCCGCTGCAAGATCTACATCGTCATGGTGAAGACCGGCGGCGACGGCGAGCCCAAGCACAAGCAGCATTCGATGATCCTGGTGCCCGCCGACACCAAGGGCGTGAAAAAGCTCCGCGCCATGAAAGTCTATGGCGACGACGACGCGCCGCACGGCCACCTCCACATCCGTTTCGACAATGTACGCGTGCCGAAAGCCAACCTGATCCTCGGTGAGGGCGCGGCTTCGAGATCGCGCAGGGCCGGCTCGGTCCCGGCCGCATCCATCACTGCATGCGCGCCATCGGCCAGGCCGAAAAGGCGCTTGAGATGATGTGCACACGCTCGATGCGCCGGGAAGCGTTCGGCAAGCCGCTGGCGCAGCTCGGCGCCAACTACGACATCATCGCCGAGTGCCGCATGGAAATCGAGATGGCCAGGCTGCTTTGCCTGAAGGCTGCATGGATGATCGACCAGGGCGATGCACGTGCCGCAGCACCCTGGATCAGCCAGATCAAGGTGGTGGCGCCGAAGGTGGCGCTGAAGGTGACCGACGAGGCGGTGCAGATGTTCGGTGGGCAAGGCGTCAGCCAGGACACGCCGCTGGCGCGCTCGTGGACGCATCTGAGGACGTTGCGGCTCGCCGACGGACCGGATGCCGTGCATCGCCGCCAGATTGCCCGCGCCGAACTGAAGAAATACACCCAGGAAAAGGTCTGATCCATCGCATGAAGGCTATCGTTGCCAGTGACTTCGGACCCATAGACCAGCTTGCTTATGCCGACTGGCCAGAGCCGGAGGTCAAGGGCGATACGGTGGTGATCGAGGCGGAGGCGATCGGCGTCAACTTCCCGGATGGATTGCTCGTCCAGGGCCTTTACCAGATGAAGCCGCCGGTACCCTTCGTGCCGGGCATGGAAGTCGCGGGCCGGGTGATCGCCGTCGGTCCGGATGTCAAATCGCTGAAAGTCGGCGATCGCGCCGCCGCGCTTTCGACCCTCGGCAGCTACGCCGAGAAGGTCGGTGCGCCTGAAGCGACAGTGATGAAGCTGCCGGACAGGATGAGTGCCGCCGATGCCTGCGCGCTGATCTGCGGCTACGGCACGTCGCATCATGCCTTGAAACAGCGGGCGCAGTTGCAGCCCGGCGAGACCTTGTGCGTGCTGGGTGCTTCCGGCGCTACCGGCATTGCCGCCGTGCAGATCGGCAAGGCGATGGGCGCTACGGTGATCGGCGTCGCTTCCAGCGACGAGAAGCGCGCAATCGCGAAGGACGCGGGCGCCGATGCCGTGCTCGGCTACGAGAACCTCAAGGACGAGTTGAAGAAAATCACCGGCGGCAAGGGCGTCGACGTCGCCTTCGATCCTGTCGGCGGCGAGGCGTTCGACGCTCTGTCGCGCTCGATGGCCTGGAGTGGCAGGCTGCTGGTGATCGGTTTCGCTTCCGGAACGATCCCTAAATTCCCGGTCAACCTGTCGCTGGTCAAGGGTTTCAGCGTGGTCGGCGTATTCTGGGGCGCCTTCACCCAGAAGGAGCCGCAGGCCTATGCGGCGAACATGAAGGAACTGGTTGGCTGGTATATGGCCGGCAAGATCAAGCCGGTGATCGAAGGTATCTATCCGCTCGCCGATGCCGCCAAGGTGCTGAGCCGCGTCGTCAATCGCGGTGCCGTCGGCAAGCTCATCCTGAAGCCCTAACCGGAGACGTGACCATGGCGATCCCTGTCGAGATGAAGGCGCTGCTTCAGAAGCACGACGGCTATGCAACCACGCCATCCGGCAGCGTGCTGGAGGCGATGGACCCCTATGTCGAGCCGGGCGTCATCCGTGTTCCGGCTCCGGGGCCGACGCAGTTGCTCATCAAGGTCAGCCTCGCTTCGATCAATCCGTCCGACGTGGCGTTCGTGAAGGGCATGTACGGGCAACCCCGCCAGAAAGGCCAGCCGGCCGGTTTCGAGGGCGTCGGCACGGTGGTGGCGACCGGCGACGAACCACTGGCGAAAAGCTTTGCCGGCAAGCGCATAGCCTTCGCGACCGGCGTTACCGGCTGGGGCGCATGGGCCGAATATGCCGTGGCCGAAGCCGCCGCCTGCATCCCGTTGATCGATACCGTGCGCGACGAGGATGGCGCTGCGATGATCGTCAACCCGCTGACCGCGCTCGCCATGTTCGGCATCGTCAAGGAGGCGGGCGAAAAGGCCTTCATCGTCACCACCGGCGCCAGCCAACTCTGCAAGCTGATCATCGCGCTGGCCAAAGAGGAAGGCTTCCGACCCATCGCCATCGTCAGGCGTGACGACCAGATTCCGCTCTTGAAGGAAATCGGCGCCGCGCATGTGCTGAATTCCGAAGCCGCGGATTACAAATCGAGCATCAAGGAAGTCATCAAGGCCGAGCAGCCGCGCATCTTCCTCGACGCGATGACAGGCCCGGTCGCGGCCGGCATCTTCCACGTCATGCCTAAACGCTCGCGCTGGATCGTCTACGGCCGGCTCGACCCGTCGACCACGCCGATCCTCGAGCCGGGGCAACTGATCTTCCAGCAGAAGGTCATCGAAGGTTTCTGGCTGCCCATATGGATGCGCAGAATCGCTGGAACGACGCAATCGGGCCGTGATGGAAGCGCAGAAGCGGTTTTCGGACGGACGCTGGGCGACAGACGTGACGGCGGTGGTGCCGCTTTCCAAAGCCATGACAGACGTTCCGGCGGCACTCGCCAAGCCGAATGGAAAGGTCTTCATAAGGCCCGACTGAGAACTGTCGGGACGGTTGCCGTTCGGGAGCGGCAGCCTATAGTTCAAAAAACGCGGCGGAAGACCGCGACAAGAGGAGGAGGACGTCTTTGGACGTATTGCAGCTGGTCGTGAGCGGCCTGGCCAATGGTTGCGTCTACGGGCTTATCGCGCTCGGCTTCGTGCTGATCTACAAGGCGACGGAAGCGGTGAATTTCGCCCAGGGCGATTTCATGATGCTCGGCGCCTTCATCACGGTCGGGCTTACCAATCAGGCCTGGCTCGGCCTGCCCTTCTGGCTCTCGGTGCCGATCGCCGTCTTCATCATGGGCGTGTTCGGCTACCTGCTCGATCTCGTCGTGCTTCGCCGCATGTTCGGCCAGTCGCAGATCGCCGTGGTCATCCTCACCATCGCATTGGGTTTCGTGCTGCGGTTCATCGCGGGCGCGATCTGGGGCCACGAGACGGTATCGCTGGAATCGCCGATCGCCGGCAAGGATCTGCGCTTCGGCGGCGTGGTCCTCGGCCTCGACGAAGTTTCGGTCATCGTCGTCACCGTGCTTCTGACCGTCGTCCTCTATTATTATTTCAACAGGACCAAGCTCGGCATCGCCATGCAGGCCGCCTCGCAGAACCAGCTTGCGGCCTACTACATGGGCATTCCGGTGAAGCGGGTGCACTCGCTGATCTGGGCACTGGCCGGCGCCGTGGCGGCGATCGCCGGCGTGCTGTTCGCCTCGAAGGGCAGCATCGACCCGTCGGCCGGCCTGCTCGGCATCAAGGCCTTCGCCGCCGCAGTCATCGGCGGCTTCGGCAGCCTGCCCGGCGCGCTGCTCGGCGGCATCGTCGTTGGGCTGATCGAGCCGTTCGCCTCGCGCTATATCGCTGCCGGCTATTCGCAGATCATGCCCTACCTACTGCTTTTCCTGATCCTGGTCTTCCGGCCGCACGGCATCCTCGCCCAGGTCCATCGGAAGAAGGTCTGAGGCGGCGATGCGTACAGTCTTCAAGACCTCCTACGACGCCGACATCAACCTCTTCCGCCATGGCGTACAGGCCGCCTGGTATATGGCGTTGCTGGCGCTGGCGATCGTGCTGCCTCTCCTGCTCGACGTCTTCCTGCTCGGCGAGGTCACCAACATGCTGATCTGGGCGATTGCCGGCATGGGCCTGATGATCCTTGTCGGCCAGAGCGGCCAGGCGAGCCTCGGCCACGCGGCGTTCCTGGCGATCGGCTGCTACGCCAACGTGCTTTTGCAGGAGCGGCTCGGCCTGCCGTTCCTGCTGTCGTTTCCGCTGGCCGGCCTGATCGCCGGGCCTGGCCGGCGTTCTGCTTGCGATACCCGACGTCGCGGCTGCACGGCATCTATCTCGCCATCGCAACGCTCGCGATAGCCATCCTGGCCGACGACATCATCGTGCTCGCCGAGCCGCTGACCGGCGGCGTCACCGGGCTGATCACGCCGACTATCAACATCTTCGGGCTGGAGATCGACCGCTACGTGACGCCGGACCGTTTCTACTGGCTGGTGCTTCTCGTCGTTGTCCTGACCGTGCTCGCCTACCGCAACCTGCTTCGGGCGCCGCTCGGCAGGGCGCTCGCGGCCGTGCGGGATTCGGAAGTCTCGGCGCAGGCGATGGGCGTCAACGTCGCCCGCACCAAGGCCACCGCGTTTGGCATCTCGACCGCCATCACCGGACTTGCCGGGGCGCTGATGGGCCATTTCGCCGGCGTATTCAACAACGAGACCTTCTCGATCATCATCTCGATCCAGTTGCTCCTGATGATCGTCATCGGCGGCCTTGGCTCGATCCACGGCGCCTTCTTCGGCGCCATCGTGGTGGCGTTGCTGCCGCAGGCGATCGCGCTTTCGCGCGATTTCGTCGGCGGCATGTTCGGCACCGGCTCGATGGCCATTCCTGGTCTTGAGAGCGGCGATCTTCGGCGTCATCCTCATCCTATTCATCCTGTTCGAGCCGATGGGTATCTATGGCCGCTGGGTGAAGATCCGCACCTATTTCGAGCTGTTCCCGTTCTATCGCCGCGACATGTTCCGTCGCCAGAAAAGCTATCTGAAGACGGAGCGGCTGAGATGAGCCTGTTGGAAATCGACAACGTCACCCTGCGTTTCGGCGGTGTCGTCGCCGTCAACAAAGTGTCGTTCTCGGTCGAAGAGGGCGAGGTGTTCGCGCTGGTCGGGCCGAACGGCGCCGGCAAGTCGACGCTCTTCAATCTCGTTTCCCGCATCTACGATCCGGTCGAGGGCGACATCCGCTTCGACGGCAAGAGCATTCTCGACAAGGCGCCGCACCAAATGGCGCGGCTGGGCATTGCGCGCACCTTCCAGAACATCGAACTGTTCGAGCAGGCGACGGTGCTGCAGAACCTTCTGGTCGGCCGCCACCGGCATCGCAAGGGCAATTTCGTCAACGAACTCCTGTTCACGCCTTTCATACGGCGGGAGGAGCGGCGCCACCGCGAGGCGGTCGAGAAAGTGATCGATTTCCTCGATCTGCAGGCCTATCGCGACAAATACATCGCCGGCCTGCCTTATGGGGTCCGCAAGGTAGTCGAGATGGGCCGGGCGCTCGCCATTGAACCGCGGCTCCTGCTGCTCGACGAACCGGCATCCGGCCTGTCGGTCGAGGAGACCCAGGACGTCGCCTTCTGGGTGGAGGACATCAAGAAAGAGATGGGCGTCACCGTGCTGATGGTCGAGCACGACATGCATCTCGTCTCCGCCGTCTCCGACCGCGTGCTGGCGCTCGCCGACGGCAAGGCGCTGGCGCTCGGCACCGCGCAGGAGGTGCAGAACCACCCGAAGGTGATCGAAGCCTATATCGGCGTCTCCGACCCGCACCAGAGAGTGGTGGCAGCCTAATGCGATCGTCAAGCGGCAATTTTGAAGTTTTGCTGGAACGGGGTTCGGTTCTGGATGATTGCCCAGAGCACGTTGACGCGTCGTCTGGCGAGGGCGATGACGGCTTGGTGATGACGCTTACCCTCGCGCCGTTTTCGGGCATAGAAGGTGCGGCTGTCGGGTTGGCTGAGCGAGCAAAAGGCGGACTGGTAGAAGACGCGCTTGAGGCCCTTGTTGCCGCCGGTTGGGCGTCGGAGGAAGCGCGTTTTGCCGGACTGGCGGAGGACCGGGGCGATGCCGGCGGCTGCGGCGAGCGCGTCAGCGGAACGGAAGCGCGAGAGATCGCCTGCCTCGGCGATGAGTTCTGCGGTGAGCACGGCCCCCATTCCGGGCAGGCTGCGGATGAGGGCCGCGTCAGGGTGGCTTTGGAGAAGGGTCTCCAATTCGCGGTCGAGCTCGGCCAGGCGCGCCTTGGCGGCGAGAGCTTCGAGGGCCAGTTCGCGGATCAGACGGGCGGTCATGCGCTCGGCTGGCACGCTGATCGTCTGTTCCACGGCGGCGGCCAGCGCGACATCGGCGAGTGCTTCGACCCGCGGGATGGCGCCGCCTGCCTTGAGATGGCGGACGATCCGCTTCCTGCCGGCGTCGCGCAGTTCGGCCGGCGTAACGTAGCGTGTGAGGAGATGCAGCGGCCCCTTGGTGGTGAGGTCGAGGCTGCGTTCCAGACCGGGAAAGATGCCGGTGAGCAGGTCATGCAGGCGGCCGAGTCGCTGGGTCTGGGCTTCGACAAGATCGCGCCGGCGACGGACCAGCAGCCTGATCTCGAGGTCGATCTCGGCGGCAGGCTCGATGGCGCGCAGGTCAGCGCGCATGCGTACCTGGTCGGCGATGGCGCGGGCGTCGCGCGGATCGGACTTGTTCTCGCCGCCGACGCTGCCCTGGCGCGCCCGGTTAACGGCCAGCCCCGGTACGTGGACCAAGGCGAAGCCGGTCTCGGCCAACATCGCTTCGATGAGGCCTGCAATACCGCCGACCACATCGATGCCGATGCGCAGCGCGCCGCCAAGCGCGACAAGATCATCGATCAAGTCGGCGATGGCGGTGGGCGTGTTCTCCACCTTGCGGTCGAGATGGACAGTGCCATCGGCGTCGATGGCAGTGACCCAGTGAACGTCCTTGGCGATGTCGATGCCGACGCTGATGCGCATTCTCCCCTCCGAGTGTTGATCGAGGCCAGGCGCGCCGCCCACGCCGTCGTCGCCCTACACAGCGATCAATCGCAGAGCCTAATCAGCGGTCGAGGCGGTTTGGCGCTGCCGGGGGATCTGCCACCCGAGCCATTCTTGGCAGCCAGCATGAAAACCATCCCGGCAACGCCGCCTAGCGAGAAACCTGACACACGCAGATCGTCCCGAAAAGCGCTGTTCTCACAGCATCAACAAGGTAGGGCGGCATGACGACGCTGGAAGACATCCTCGCGCTGCCTGAACCGGTGCCGGCGCCGGTGCTCGCGGTGAAGAATCTCGAAAGCTACTACGGGCCGATCATGGCGATCCGCGGCGTCAGCCTCGAGGTTCGCGAAGGCCAGATCGTCACCGTGCTCGGCGCCAACGGCGCCGGCAAGACCACGCTGATGAAGACCATCTCTGGCGTCATGAACCCGCAGAAGGGCCAAATCCTCTACGGCAACGACGACATCGCCGGCGCCGAGCCGGATCGCGTTGTACGCGCCGGCATCGTGCACGTGCCCGAAGGCCGCGAGGTGTTCCCGCTGCTCACCGTCGAGGAAAACCTGAAGATGGGCGCCTTCGTGCGGTCGGATGTGGACGGCATCCGCGCCGACGGGGAGATGGTCTATTCCTATTTTCCGATCCTCGCCGAGCGCCGCAAGCAGGCGGCAGGCACCTTGTCCGGAGGCCAGCAGCAGATGCTGGCGATCGGCCGCGGGCTGATGGCGCGGCCGAAGCTGATGCTGCTCGACGAGCCGAGCCTCGGCTTGTCGCCGCTTCTGGTGAAGGAGATTTTCTCGATCATCCGCAGGCTCAACCGCGAGCAGGGCGTCACCATGATGCTGGTCGAGCAGAATGCGCGCGTCGCGCTGGAAGTGGCGGACTACGGCTATGTGATGGAACTCGGCCGCATCGTCATGGCCGACACGGCGGAACGCCTGCTGCAATCGAAGGATGTCCAGGAATTCTATCTCGGCGTGCAGGAACAGTCGCAGCGCGGCCAGAAGCGCTGGAAACAGAAGAAGACATGGCGATGAAACAGCTTAGTAAAATTGCCCCTCACCCTTACCCTCTCCCCGTGAAGAACGGGGAGAGGGGGCGTCGACGGCTGCGACGCAGCCTCCTTCTCCCCGCAAGCGGGGAGAAGGTCCCGGCAGGGGGATGAGGGACAGGCAAATGCAGCAGGAAGGTCCCCATGACAACCACCGCCACCATGCCCGCCCAGCGCATCGTCGACGGCCACAGCATCAATGCCGATCTGACGAAGGGCCCGTTCTTCTTCGACGGCTGCGACACGCTGGTGAAGCTGTTTCGCCGGCGGTGCCAGGAACTCGGACCCAAGATCACGCATCGCGAGAAGGATTACGGCATCTGGCTCGCCTATTCGTGGAGCGATTTCTACGAACATGCGCGGCTGATCGGTCTCGGCCTGACGGCGCTCGGCCTGAAGCGCGGCGAGGTCGTCTCCATCCTGTCGGAAGACAACAAGGAGTGGATCTACACCGACCTTGGCGTGCAGTCGGTCGGCGGTATCGCGTCGGGCGTCTACACGACGGACTCAGCCAGCCAGCTGCGTTATCTGGTTAATGATTCCGACAGCCGCTTCCTGTTCGTCGAAAACGACGAGCAGCTCGACAAATATCTCTCCGTCAAGAACGAGATGCCGGGCCTTGCGAAGGTCATCGTCTACGACCGCGACGGGCTGCACGGGTTCTCCGACGACAAGGTCATCTTCCTCGACGATCTCTACCGGATCGGCCGCGATTTCCTGAAGGCCAACCCCAACCGCTTCGAAGAAGAGATCGCCAGGTCGGAACCGAAGGACACCGCGATCCTCGTCTATACCTCCGGCACGACCGGGCCGCCGAAGGGCGCCATGATCAGCCACGGCAACATCATGTGCTCGATCACCGGCGCGCTGCTGACGCTGCCGGTCAGGGAAACGGATGAGCAGGTCTGCTTCCTGCCGCTCTGCCACATTCTCGAGCGGCTGATCACCGTGTTCGAGCCGATCGGGATGAAATCGACAGTGAATTTCGCCGAAAGCCCGGAAACGGTGTTCGACAATGTGCGGGAAGTCAGTCCGCACGTGTTCACCGCGGTGCCGCGCGTCTGGGAGAAGATCTATTCCCGCGTCACCATCATGGCCGGCGATTCCACGCATCTCGGGCGCTGGGCCTACCGCCAGGCCGTCGCCACCGGCAAGAAGCGCGTCGAATACCTCGAGAACGGCGGCAAGGTGCCGTTCACGACCGCAGTCGCCTACGCCTTCTGGGATTTCATGGTGCTGAAGAACCTGCGCCGTATGCTCGGCCTCGACCGGCTGCGGCGTGGCACGACGGGCGCCGCACCCATCTCGCCCGATCTCTTGCGCTGGTACAGGGCGATCGGCGTGACGGTGCTCGAGGGCTACGGCATGACGGAAAGCTCCGGCGTCATTTCGCTGAACCTGATGGACGACTACAAGACCGGCAGCATCGGCAAGGTGGTGCCGGGCGGCGAAATCCGGATCGCGCCCGACGGCGAGATCCAGTATCGCGGCGGTAATGTCTTCAAGGGCTACTGGAACAAGCCGGACAAGACCGCGGAGACGATCGTCGAGCGCGGCTGGCTCAAGACCGGCGATCTCGGCCGCATCGACAACCAGGGTTTTCTCACCATCATCGGGCGCGCCAAGGACATAATCATCTGCTCCGGCGGCAAGAACATCAGCCCAAGCGAGATCGAGAACCGGCTCAAGTTCTCGCCTTACATCTCCGACGCCGTCATCATCGGCGACAAGCGCAAATACCTCACCTGCCTGGTCATGATCGACCAGGAGAATGTCGAGAAGTTTGCGCAGGACCGTCGCGTGCCGTTCTCGAATTTCAAATCGCTCTGCGCGGCGCGGGAAGTGCGCGAGCTCATCGGCGGTGTCGTCGAAGAGACAAACCGGGAGTTCGCGCGGGTCGAGCAGATCAAGGATTTCCGGCTGATCGACGTGCTCCTGACAGCCGAAGATGACGAACTGACGGCCACGATGAAGCTGAAGCGCAGCTTCGTCGAACAGAAACACAAGAGACTGATCGACGAAATGTACGGCCAGAAAATCCTCTGACCGCACCGGCGACAGATAAACAGGGAGGAAGCTGAAATGACACTGAAGATCGCAAAATCGATCCTGGCATTCGGACTGGCGGCAGGTTTGGCTTCGACGGCCTTCGCGGAGACGCAAGGGGTCAGCGACACCGAAGTCGTCATCGGTTCGAATGCCGATCTTTCCGGCCCGTTCGCCGGCTTCAGCGTGCCGGCGATGAAGGCCGCGCAGCAGGTTTTCGACGAGGTCAACGCCAAGGGCGGCGTCCATGGCCGGAAGATCAAGCTGATCGTCGAGGACCATGGCTACCAGGTGCCGAAGGCGATGCAGGCCTTCAACAAGCTGATCAACTCGGACAAGATCTTCGCCTCCTTCATGACGCTCGGCACGCCGATCAACATCGCCGGCTTCAAGCTGCAGGAGCCGAAAGGCATCGTGAATTTCCTGCCGCTGTCGGCCGCCCGCCAGATGGTTGAGGAGCCGATCGCGCTGCGCTTCACCGGCTTCTCGTCCTATTATGACCAGACCCGCGCGGCGGTGAAATATCTCGCCAAGGAGAAGGGCGCCAAGGAAGTCTGCGCCATGTACCTGCCGACCGATTTCGGCCAGGAGATGCAGGAGGGCGCGAAGAAGGGTGCCGAGGAAGCCGGCATCACCTTCAAGGCCGAGACCACGCACAAGGTCGACGAGGCGGATTTCATCGGCTCGCTGACCAAGCTCAAGGAAGAAGGCTGCGACGTCATCGGCGTGGCACTTGGCATCCGGCAGGTCATCACCGTGCTCGGTACTGCCAAGAAGATGGGCTGGACCGACGTGACGATCTTCGGCACATCCGCATCGTTCCATACGGCAATCGCCAAGGTTCCGGGCGGGGTCACCGACGGCTTCTACGCGGCGGCCGGCTGGTCCGACCTCGAGGCCCGCATGGGCAACCCGGCGGTGAAGACTTTCGTCGAGGGTTACAAGGCGGCTTTCAAGGAGGATCCGGGCACCGGCGCACTGCTTGGCCGCTCGGCTGCCGAGACCTTCGTCAAGGCACTCGATGCCGCCGGCAAGGACCTGACCTCGGAGTCGTTCGTCAAGGCGCTGGAATCGCTGAAATTCCGCGACGAGATTGCCGACGTGGACGTCGACTTCAGCGCCGCCGACCACCAGGGCGGCAACGCGATCCTTATCTCGAAGATCGAGGGCGGATCCTGGAAGGAAATCGCCCGGCAGTAAAAGAGGACAGCCACAAACAAAAACGCCGCGCAGATGTTTGCGCGGCGTCAGACTGCTGACAAACCCCTGGCGTTAGCCGGGGGTTTTTGATTCACTGGGTCATGTTGAAGCGACCCGCTGCCGAACAGACCGCGCTCGAGATTGTGACGTTGGATCAGTTGGTCCCGGTCGATCACCTGCTGCGCAAGATCGACCGTACGATCGACTTTTCCTTCATTCACGATCTGACGGCGCCGCTCTACTCGCCCGACAATGGCCGGCCTCCGCTCGACCCGACCTTGCTGTTCAAGGCGCTGTTCATCGGCTATCTGTTCGGGGTCCGCTCCGAGCGGCAGCTGGTGCGCGAGATCGAGGTCAATGTCGCCTACCGCTGGTTCCTGCGGCTGAAGTTAACGGACAAGGTATTCGATGCATCGACGCTGAGCCAGAACCGTCGCCGCCGGTATCAGGACGAGACGATCGCGCAGGGCATATTCGATCGCATTGTCGAGCAGGCGATTGGGGCAGGCCTGGTCGACGGCACGGTGCTCTACACCGACTCCACGCATCTGAAGGCCAACGCCAACAAGAACCGCTTCGACCTGGCTGTGGTCGCCAAGTCGCGGGCCGACTACTGGGAGGCGCTCGATGTCGCCATCGAGGAGGATCGCCTCGCGCACGGCAAGCAGCCGTTGAAAGAGAAGGAGCGGCGTCCGGCGGTGAAGGAGACAAAGGTCAGCCGCACCGATCCGGAGGCCGGCTACATGGTGCGCGAGGGCAAGCCGAAGGGCTTCTTCTATCTCGACCACCGCACGGTGGACGCCGCGCACGCCATCATCACCGACACGCACACGACGCCGGTGGTGCATGATTCGACGGTCTATCTCGGCCGTCTTGACCGGCAGGTGGAGCGCTTCGGCTTCCATGTCGGCGCCGTCGGCATCGATGCCGGCTATGCCACGCCGGGCATCGCCAAGGGGCTGGAAGAGCGCGCCATCCGCGGCGTTGTCGGCTACCGCAATCCGACCCCGCCCAAGCCCGGCATGATGAGGAAGAGCGCTTTCACCTACCAGCCGGAGCTTGACGGTTATCGCTGCCCTCAGGGCCAACTGCTTGCCTACGCCACCACCGACCGCACTGGCTATCGCCACTATAAGAGCGACCCCACGATCTGCCGGGACTGCCCGCTGCTCGCCTCCTGCACCTCAAGCGCCAACGCCACCCGGCTGATCACCCGCCATGTCTGGCAAGATGCCCGCGAGCGCACCGACGCCAACCGCCTGACAGCCTGGGGCAAGGCCATCTATCGCCGCCGAAAGGAGACCGTCGAACGCTCCTTCGCCGACGCCAAGCAGCTGCACGGCCATCGCTATGCCCGTTTCCGAAGTCGCGTCCGCGTCGCTTGCCAGTGCCTGCTTGCCGCTGCCGCTCAGAACATCAAAAAAATTGCTCTCTGCCTCTGGCCGAAACCCAAACCCGGTCTCGTCTGAGGTCGGCCTCAGCGCCGCCGGCCTCCTGCCAATCAATCCTGACAGCCAATTCTCAATGCAATCAGACCCATGAAACAAAACCCCGCCAAAATCGACGGGGTTTGTCAGCAGTCTGACGCCGCGCAGATGTTTGCGCGGCGTTTTTGTTTCCAAGGCGGGCTGCTTATTCAGCCGGCTCCACATTCGTGTAGGCGGCTTCTTCCAGTTCGCGCTTCAGCCGTGCCTCCTCGTGCGTCTTCGGCGTCACGAAGCGGCCGAGCAGCAGGTAGGCGACCGGTGTCAGGAACAGCGTCGAGACGGTGGCGAGGCCGAGGCCGCCGACGATCACCCAGCCGAGCGCGATGCGCGCCTCGGCGCCGGCTCCCGACGCTAGCACCAGCGGCAGGCCGCCGAGCACCGTGCAGATCATCGTCATCATCACCGGCCTGAGGCGAATGTTGGAAGCCTCCTCGATCGCCTGGCGCACGCCGAAGCCCCTGTCGCGCAGCTGGTTGGCGAATTCGACGATCAGGATGCCGTTCTTGGCCATGACGCCGACCAGAAGCACGAGACCGATCTGGCTGTAGGCGTTGAGGCTGCTGCCGGTCAGGATAAGCGCGAAGATGGCGCAGGCGAGGCCCAGCGGCACCGTCGCCATGATGATGATCGCGCTGACGAAGCTCTCGAATTGCGCCGCCAGCACCAGAAGGATGATGACCAGCGCGAAACCGAAGATGGTGATCATGCCGGTGTTGGTTTCAGTAAGCGTCGCCGCCTCGGCGAGCGGCACGATGCGGGCGCCGGGCGGTAGCAGCGGCGTCGCGATTTCGGATGCGGCCGACAGCGCGTCACCCAGAGCGAAGTCGCTGCGCAGGTTGGAGGTGATCGCCACCGACGGCTGCTGCTGTTCGCGCGTCAACGAAGGCGGCACGGCGCGCTCGGTCAGCCGGGCGATGGTCGACATCGGCACGTAGCGTCCGTCGGTGGTCTTCATGAAGATGTTTTCGAGGTCGGTCGGATCGTTGATCGGGTTGGAGGTCGAGACCAATTTCACGCCGTAGCTGCGATCTGCGATGTAGACGTCGCCGATGTCGTTGCCGTCCAGCATTGCCTGCAAGGTGTCGGCGAGGCCGCTGATGTCGATGCCGAGATCGGAAGCTCGCTCGCGGTCGATCGCCACCGCGAGCTGCGGCTGGGTCGGATCGACGGAGAGACGCGGCTGCTGGAAGCGCGGGTCCTGCTGCATCCGGTCGATGGTCTTCAGCGCGGCTTGGCTGAGTGCTGCCCGGTCATTGCCGACCAGTGCGAACTGCAGGCCGTTGCCTGCGCCGCGGATGCCGAGGCTGTTGGGCTGCATCGGGAAGACGCGCACGCTCGGCACCTGCCTGGCCAGCCGGGTGATCTCGGCGGTGATCTCCTGCTGGCTGCGTACGCGTTGGTCCCAGGGCGCCAGCGTTACCACCATGAAACCGCTATTGTAGGAGCCGTTGTTGCCGGCGTTTTCGAACGTGCTCTCGATCTCGCCGGAATCGCGCATCGGCTGGATGAGCTGCTCGATGCGGCGCATCTGTTGCGCGGTGTAGTCGAGACTGACGCCCTGTGGCGCATTGATGCGCAGCAACACGACTGAACGGTCCTCGGTCGGCGTCAGTTCCTGCCGGATGGTGCCGAACAAGGCGAAGGCGGCGCCGGCGAACAGCACGGCCACCAGGACGACGAGAAGCGGCGCGTTGAGGCAGGCGCGCAGGCAGCGCCGGTAGAGGCCGACAAGCGCACTGCCGACCCTGCCGCCGATGCCGCCTGGACCATCGTGATGAAGCGAGGCGTTCGACAGCATGCGGGAGGCAAGCATCGGGCAAAGCGACAGCGCCACCACGCCGGACAAAAGCACCGCCATGGCAAGCACGAAGCCGAACTCGCGGAACAGTCCGCCGGTCTGTCCGGGAAGGAAGGAAATCGGCACGAACACGGCGACCAGCGTTGCCGTGGTGGCGATCACCGCGAAGAAAACCTCTTCGGCGCCGAGCACCGCGGCGGCGCGGGGCCCCATTCCCTCGTTGCGTCGCCTGACGATGTTTTCCAGGACGACGATGGCGTCGTCGACCACCAGGCCGGTGGCGAGCACCAGGGCAAGCAGCGTGAGAATGTTGATGGAGAAGCCGGCCAGGTAGATCGCTGCAACGGTGCCGATCATCGCCACCGGCATTGCGAGCCCTGGAATGAGGGTGGCGCGCCAGTCGAGCAGGAATACGAAGATGACAATGAGGACGATGGAAACCGACAGGCCGATCGCGATCTCCACCTCGTGAACCGCACCCTCGACGAACACCGCGTCGTCGCTGGTGATCTTGATCGCCATTCCTTCGGGCAGGCTTTGCCGGATCTTGTCGACCGCCGCTTTCACGCCTTCGGAAATGTCGAGGGTATTCGATTCGGCGGAGCGCACGATGCCGATGCCGATGCCGGTCTTGCCGTCGGAGCGTAAAGTTGTCTGGCCGATATCCGGTCCGAGCGTCACCGAGGCGACGTCGCGGATGTAGGTGGTGCCGCCGATGACGAGGTTCTCGAATTCTTCCGGCGTCGTCACGTCGGCGGTTGTGCGCACGATGAGATCCTGGTCGGTCGTGGTGATCGAGCCCGCCGGGCTGTCGAAAGCGACGGAGGCGAGCGCGTCGCGCAGGTCGGCGACTGTATAGCCGTGGCTGGCAAGCTTGCTCTGGTTGACGTCGATGCGGAAGATCTTCTCGCGATTGCCCCAGACCTGGACGTCGGCGACACCGGCCACCGCGGCGAGCGTATCCTCGACCTGGTCTTCGACAAACACCGTCATGTCCTCGATCGACATCGTGTTCGACGTGACGGCAAGCCGCATCACGGCGTCGGCATTGGCGTCCGCTTTGACGATTTGTGGCGAGTCCGCCTCTTCCGGCAGTTGATTGGCGACCCGGCCGACCGCGTCCCTGACGTCGGACGCGGCGACGTTCAGGTCGACGCCGTCGTTGAACTCGATGGTGACGCGACTGCGGCCGAACGACGAACTGGAAGAGATCGACTTGACGCCGGAGACACGGGCGACGGCGCCTTCAATCGTATCCGTCAGTTCGCGGTCGACAGTCTCGGCCGCGGCGCCTTCGAACACCGTGTTGACGGTGATGACGGCGCGGTCGACATCGGGCAGCTCGCGAATCTCGACACCGTAGAAGGCGGCGAGGCCGGCAACGGCGATGAGCGTGTTGAGCACGAACGCCAGCACCGGACGGCGGATGAACAGCGCGGTAAGGCCGGTTTCGCTGCTTTTGCCGTTGAACTCAGCCACAGGCGTCTCCGGTCATGAGCCGCTGGCGCGGGCGGCTTGCGGCTGTTCGCCGCCGGCAACGCGGAGTTCGCTGCCCTCACGCACGCTCTGCACGCCCTCGGTCACCACGATGTCGCCGGTTACGATCGGCGCGTCGATCAGCACATCGTTGGTGTTGCGCTGGACAATGCGCACCGGCACGCGCTTGGCCTTGCCGTTTTCGACGGTCCAGATGAAGGCGCCGTCGGCGCCCCACTGGATCGCCAGCGGGCTGACCGCCGGATAGGTGTCGCCGGGAAACTGCATGGTGACCTGGAACGACATGCCGGCGCGCAGCGAATCGGCGGGATTGGCGATTTTTGCCTGGACCCAGAGCGTGCGACTCTTCTGATCGATGCGGTTGTCGACCGCCGAAACGATGCCGGTATAGGTTTCCTTCGAATTGGCCAGCGACCGCGCCGAGACTTCGCTGCCGATCTTCACCGCAGCGGCGAAACGTTCGGGCACCCAGAAATCGACGAGGATGCTCGACCGGTCGTCGATGGTAGCGACCGCCGACTGGCTGGTGACGTAGTTGCCGGCTTCGATCGGCAATATGCCGACGATGCCGGAGATCGGCGCCACGATCGAACGGCGGTCGAACGCGACCTGGGCGTCATGAATCGAGAGTTCGGCGTTGCGCAGCGCCAATTCCGCTTCGGTCAGCTGTACCGCCGTCGCGGTATTCGACGCGCGCAGCGCTTTGAAGCGTTCGACCTTGGCGGCGGCGTCGTCGCGGGCGATCTTGGCACGTTCGAGCGCGATCTCCTCGGTGTCGGAATCAAGGGTGGCGATGACCTGGCCCTTTTCGATCAGGGCGCCCGATTGAACGAGAAACTCGGTCAGGCGGCCGGACGTGTAGGGGGTGACGGTCACCGTGGCATTGGCGCGGCCGGTGCCGATCGCCTGCAGCCGATCGTTGATCGTGGCGGTGCCGACGGTCGCCGTAACGACCATGATGGTCTGCGGGCTGTTGCCGCCGGCGGCCCCGCCTTGCCGGGTGCTTTGGGTGGTGTCCGTGTCGGCTTTTGGCGCCGCGGCATACGCCCAGTCGATACCCCAGCGTGCAAGCACCTGCGAGGCGCCCGGAAAGAACCACGCCCATCCTGCGAAAGCGACGAGCAGAAGGACGATCGAAATAACGATCTGTTTCCAGACAGACATTCAGTACTCCGGGTCAAAAGAAACGTTTCGGTCCGGCGTCGCGGACGAGGCAAAACGCAACCCGGCGGCAAGCACCGGCAGTCCCTACACGGCCTTTATGGCAATTCTCCCGACCGCGCGCACTTACTTTATCATTAAATCTCCGTAACGTGATGAACTCTGGCGAGGGCGGGTGCGAGGGGCAGGCGCGCCTATCTCAGGCTTTCCATCTCGCTTATGCGCCTGGCGCTGTCCGTTTCGAGCTGTCTTGTGATTTCACCGATGAGGGTCTCGGCGGCAACGAAAAGTGCTGCTGACGAATCCCAGGCCGACGGCACGGCGGTGCGTCCGGCGATCACGTGGCGGGCGAAGCGGGCGATCGGCGACAGCCACTGGTCGGTGAAAAGTACGATGTGGACGCCCCGCATATGCGCTTTCTCGGCAAAGCGGATCAGGCTTTCCTGATAGCGGCGGATGTCGAAGATGACGAGGACGTCGCGTTTGCCCATGTCGATCAAGCGATCGCGCCAGTTGCTTTCCTGCCCGGTCAGGTGAAACACGTTGGGCCGGATGATGGTCAGGTGGGCAGCCATGTAGCGGGCAATCGGATCGGTGAAGCGGCCGCCGATCAGGAAGGTTTTCGCGCGCTGGTTCGAAAGCAGCGCCACGATGTCGGTCAGCTGCTTTTCGGAGAGATGCCTAAACGTTTCTCGGATGTTTTCGAGCGTCGCCTCCAGCGCCGGCGAGGTGCCGCGGCTTGGTGCCGCCGGATCGATCGTGCGTGAGAGCGGCGATTGCAGTTGCGCGGCGAGTTCATCCTGCAAGGCGGACTGGAATTCCGGATAGTTCTGGAAGCCGAGCCGGGCAACGAAGCGCAGGATGGTCGGCGAACTGACGCCCGCCTGTGCCGAAAAATCGGCGACTGTCTTCAGGCCGATCAGCGGATAGTTGGCAACCAGCGTCTGCGCGGCACGCCTCTCGCCTGCCGGCATGGTGTCGATCCGGTCGGCTATCAGCTCGGCGATGTTGGTGCCCATGCCACTCCCCCTTCTGCCGGAGAATGACGGCGCAAGCCGGTTTCCCCTTGTTTTTGCCGCCGTGGTCGAATGTCGGCGGAAAACCCGTTTGACAAACGATAATAAGGTGTATGAAATCATCCGCAATGGCGCAAAGATAGAAAATACGTAACATACGTTACAGCGCTTTGGGGACAGCAGATGGAGAAGACGCGGCTCACCCCGCACAATCCGTCGCGTGCAGTCCGGACCACGAACCGGAAGGGTCGCAGTCCGATCGTGTTCATTTGCGATCACGCTTCCAATTTCATCCCGGATCGGTTCGGAACGCTTGGGGTGGAGCGAGGCGAACTGGCGCGCCACATCGCCTGGGACCCAGGGGCTGCGCCCGTGGCGCAGCGCATGGCAGAGGCGCTCGACGCCACGTTGATCGAATCGCGGATGTCGCGGCTTGTCATCGATTGCAACCGGCCGCTTGATGCGCCAGACCTCATTCCGGCGGTCAGCGAAACCACGGCCATCCCCGGCAATGCGCGCCTGTCGCCGGACGAAAGGGCGGAGCGTATCGCGCTTGCCTATGAACCGTTCCATGCCGAGATCGAAAACGTGATCGCCGAGCGGCTCGCGGCAGGCCTGGAGACGCGGCTAGTTTCGGTCCATTCCTTCACGCCGGTCTACAAGCGGGTGGCGCGGCCCTGGCACATCGGCATCATCCATGACGACGATCGGCGTCTGGCGGTGCCATTGATCGCCGCGCTGCATTCGCTCAACGGCGTCACGGTCGGCGTGAACGAACCTTATTCGCCGGCCGATCGCGTCTATCACACGCTGGAACGGCACGCGCGTTCGCGCGGTCTTGCCTGCGCGATGATCGAAATCCGCAACGATGAAATTTCGACGATGGCCGGGCAGCGGAAATGGGCGGATCTGCTGACCGGCATCTTTTCCGATCTCGAGCCAGAAAGGGGCCGCCAAGAGCCCCGCCGGCAAGCGACCAACCTATCGACTGTGCGAGCCAACTGACAAACAAGGGGAACTCAAATGGTGTCACCAGGCTATACCGAAATCGACAAGAGCGAGGACATGAAGGTCCTCCACGGCATGGGCTATGCCCAGGAACTCGAACGGAGAATGAGCCAATTCTCCAACTTCGCGGTCTCCTTCTCGATCATCTGCATTCTTTCCGGCGGCATCAACTCGCTGGCTCAGGCTACGTCGGGTGCCGGAGGTGCTGCGATCGGCATCGGCTGGCCGCTCGGCTGCTTCATATCTCTCGTTTTTGCCGTTGCCATGGCGCAGATCAGTTCCGCATACCCGACCGCCGGTGGCCTTTATCACTGGGGTTCGATCCTCGGTAACACCTTCACCGGCTGGCTGACCGCCTGGTTCAACCTGCTCGGCCTGGTCACTGTTCTCGGCGCCATCAATGTCGGCACCTACTATTTCTTCATGGGCGCTTTCGGCGCGACCTTCGGATTGGAGGATTCGACCACCGTCCGCATCATCTTCCTGGTGATCATCACCGGTCTACAGGCGCTGGTGAACCACATGGGCATCGGGCTGACTGCGAAGCTCACGGACTTCTCCGGCTATCTGATCTTCGCAACATCGATCGTGCTGGCGATCGTCTGTCTCGCCGCCGCCGACACCTATGAGATCGGCCGTCTGTTCACCTTCGCCAATTATTCCGGCGAGACCGGCGGCAATGTCTGGCCGGCCAACTCGGCGACCTGGGTGTTCCTGCTCGGATTGCTGATGCCGATCTACACCATCACTGGTTACGACGCCTCCGCGCACACGTCGGAAGAAACGCTCAAGGCGGCTCACTCCGTGCCGCGGGCTATGATCGGTTCTGTCGTGTGGTCGGCTGTCTTCGGCTACATCATGCTTTGCAGTTTCGTGCTGATGCTGCCCAATATGGACGAAGCCGCCAAGCAAGGCTGGAACGTGTTCTTCTGGGGCATGGACAGTCAGGTCAACCCGTTGATCAAGAACATCCTTTACCTCGCCATCTTCATCGCCCAGTGGCTGTGCGGACTGGCCACGGTGACTTCGGTCTCGCGCATGATCTTTGCCTTCTCGCGCGACAAAGGCCTGCCAGCCTCCTCGGCGCTCGCCAAGGTCAGCCCGACCTACCGCACGCCGGTTGCGGCGATCTGGACCGGTTCGATCCTTGCGGTCCTGTTCGTTTGGGGTTCGTCTCTGGTGTCTATCGGGGACACGCCGGTCTACACGATCGTCGTCTCCTGCACGGTCATCTTCCTGTTCTTCTCCTTCGCCATCCCGATCACACTGGGTTTGATGGCTTGGGGAACCTCGAAGTGGGACAAGATGGGGCCGTTCAACCTCGGCGAGGGCACGTTCAAGCTGTTTGCCGTGCTGTCGATCATCGCTATGGTGCTGATCTTCGTGCTCGGCATCCAGCCGCCGAACGATTGGGCGCTCTACATCACGGTCGGCTTCCTCATCGTCACCGGCCTCGTCTGGTTCGGCTTCGAGCGCGGCCGCTTCCAGGGACCGCCGATAGGCGACCAGGTAGCCAAGCGCCAGGCCGAGATCGCCGCCGCCGAGCGCGCAGTCGGCGAAACCGGCGCCTGAGCCAAGGTCACATCATGCCGTGGCCGGCGTCATGCCGGCCACGGTTCGTTTAGAACCTCCTTGTTTTGAGATCCGTCACCTGGAGCAGGAAAGAATGGCCGTGAATTTTTCGTTCGATCAGTTGAAGAAGGCAGTCGCCGACGCCAGCATCGATACGGTGCTTGCCTGCGCCGTCGACATGCAGGGCCGGCTGGTCGGCAAGCGGTTCCTGGCGCAGTATTTCGTCGATTCCGCGCATGACGAGACGCATGGCTGCAACTACCTGCTCGCCAACGACATCGATATGGAGCCGGTGCCCGGCTACAAGGCCGCAAGCTGGTCGAAGGGTTACGGCGACTTCGTCATGAAGCCCGACCTCTCGACGCTGCGCAAAATCCCCTGGCTGGAGAAGACGGCGCTGGTGCTCTGCGACGTGCTCGACCACCACGACCATTCCGACCTGCCGCATTCGCCGCGCGCGATCTTGCGCAAGCAGGTGAAGCGGCTGCAGGACCGCGGCTACCTCGCATACTTCGCTTCGGAGCTCGAATTCTACCTGTTTTCCGAAAGCTACGATTCCGCCCGCGCCAAGCACTGGCAGGGCCTCGACACGGCTTCGCCCTATATCGGCGACTACCTGATCGGCATCACCACCAAGGAAGAGGGTGTGATGCGCGCGGTTGCGAAACGAGATGGAGGCGGCCGGCATTCCGATCGAAAACTCCAAGGGTGAGTGGGGTCCGGGCCAAGAAGAGATCAATGTGCGGTATGCCGAAGCCCTGGACATGGCCGACCGCCACGTGATCCTGAAGAACGGCGCCAAGGAGATCGCCGCCTCCGAAGGCAAGGCGATCTCGTTCATGGCGAAATACAATTACGGGCTGGCCGGCAACTCCAGCCACATCCACAATTCGCTGTGGAGCGCCGACGGCAAGACGCCGCTGTTCTACGACAAGAAGGCCGAATGGACGCTGTCTAAGCTCGGCCAGCAATGGGCGGCAGGGCAGTTCGAAATACGCCAAGGAGTTCACCTGGTTCCTGGCGCCCTACATCAATTCCTACAAGCGCTTTCAGGCCGGCACCTTCGCGCCGACCAAGATCATGTGGAGCGAGGACAACCGCACCGCCGGCTTCCGGCTCTGCGGCGAAGGCACCAAGGGCATCCGCATGGAGTGCCGCATCGGCGGTGCGGACCTCAACCCGTATCTCGCTTTCGCGGCGCTGATCGCTGCCGGCCTCGCCGGCATCGACGAAAAACTGGAGTTGCAGAAGCCGTTCGTCGGCGACGCCTACCAGGCCGATAAGCTGCCGGAAATCCCGAAGACCTTGCGCGACGCCACCGAGACTCTGGCGAAGTCCAAGATGCTGAAGGCCGCGCTTCGGCGAAGATGTCATCGAGCACTATGTCCACACTGCCCGCTGGGAACAGTTCGAATATGACCGCCGCATCACCGACTGGGAGTTGCACAGGGGGTTTGAGCGGTATTAAAAAACACATATATGGTTAAGGTTGACACACTTACAAACACACACTAGATTGAGTGCGGCACTGAAAGCCCTGTTGCGCCAGTCTGGAGAACTGAGATGAGCAAATATGAGCCGCTAAACGCATTTCTAAGGCAGCAGAACTCGCGACCACATTCCCATGACATTCGCGGAGATCGAGCGAGTCCTTAATGACAAGCTGCCGCCTTCAAAGTCGCATCGCGCGTGGTGGAGTAACAATCCGAGCAACAACGTAATGACGAAGGAGTGGCTGGAGGCGGGTTACGAGACTGAGTTTGTCGATATCGCGGGACAAAAACTGGTCTTTCGCCGCGTCCGTTCGCGGAACGGGGGGCTAAGTGGTTCATCGAATGGCGCACCATCTTCGCCGCGCCAGCTTCACCCCGGTTTTGGCTTCATGAAGGGGCGGATCACCTTCGAGAAGGGGTTCGATGTCACGAAGCCGTTTGACGATGAACCCTGGGATCAGGGCTACTTAGGTCAGGATGATCGCAAATGACCGATCAGCCTGCCATTCTGCTGGACACCTGCGCTCTTATCTTTGTCGCGAATGAAACGCGCATGAGTGAGGAAGCAAAGACCGAAATCTCGGAAGCGGCCTATGATGGCCGCCTCTATGTCTCTTCCATGTCCGCTTGGGAGGTCGGCATAGCCGTCGCCAAGAATTCGCCTCAAATTGCCCCTTGGGCCGCTTGATTTTTTTCAGCGCTTCCTCACGCGGATGGGAGCACAACTCAGTGAAGTTTCACCCGAAATCCTTATCGCATCGTCGTATCTGCCCGGCAACCTGCACAGTGATCCCATGGATCGGATTCTGATTTCCACCGCGCGCAACTTGGACATGATCCTCGTCACGCGTGACGGCCCGATCCTGGATTATGGCGCCGAGGGTCATCTGCGCACATTAGCCTGCTGAAAGAACTGGAGTAGACGACTTTGGAAACCATAAAACTCAAATCCCCCATCGACGGCTCGATCTATGTCGAGCGACCTGTCGCCGCCGACCAGGCGGTCAACGCCGCGGTCGAGCGGGCGCGTGCGGCGCAGGTCGAATGGGCAAAAGTGCCGGTCGCCGAGCGCGCCAAATACATGCTCGCCATGCTCGAGGCGCTGGTCGGAATGAGCGACGAGATCGTGCCGGAACTCGCCTGGCAGATGGGCCGGCCGGTGCGTTACGGCGGCGAGTTCGGCGGCGTCAAGGAGCGCACCCAATACATGGTCGAGATCGCCGAGCGTGCGCTGGCGCCGGTGCCGGCATCAAACCCGAAGGACGGTTTCCGCCGCTACGTCAAGAAAGACCCGCTCGGCGTGGTGATGGTCATTGCGCCGTGGAACTATCCTTATCTCACCGCCGTCAACACGATCGTGCCGGCGCTGATTGCCGGCTCGACGGTGATCCTTAAGCACGCTGCCCAGACGCTGCTGGTTGGCGAGCGTTTCGCCAAGGCGTTCGAAGTGGCTGGCCTGCCGAAACACGTCTTCCAGAACCTCGTGCTCAACCACGCGCAGACCGAGAAGCTTCTCGCCAGCGGCAAGATCGACCACGTCAATTTCACCGGCTCCGTCGCCGGCGGGCGCGCCATCGAGAAGGCGGCGGCCGGCACCTTCATGACGCTCGGCCTCGAACTCGGCGGCAAGGATCCGGCCTACGTCCTGCCCGACGCAAAGATGGATCACGCCGTCGCCAATCTGGTCGAGGGCGCGTTCTTCAACTCCGGCCAATGCTGCTGCGGCATCGAGCGCGTTTATGTCCACGAGAAGGTCTACGACGATTTCGTCGCGGGCTTCATCGCCGAGACGAAGAGCTACACGCTCGGCAATCCGCTCGACCAGGCGACGACCATGGGGCCGATGGCGCAGGCGCGGTTCGCCGACCTTATCCGCGAGCAGAAGGCCGAGGCGCTGCGCAAGGGTGCTGTCGCGCACATGAACACCAAGGCCGACGGCGACGTCGCGGGTTCGCCTTATCTGCCTGCGGAAGTGCTGACCAATGTCGACCACCAGATGAGCGTGATGCGCGAGGAAAGTTTCGGGCCGATCGTCGGCATCATGAAGGTGCGCAACGATGAGGAGGCTATCGCGCTGATGAACGACAGCCCTTATGGGCTGACAGCCTCGATCTGGACCGCCGACACCGAGCGCGCCGTTGCGATCGGCGACCGCGTCGAGACCGGCACGGTATTCATGAACCGCTGCGACTATCTCGACCCCGCGCTGGTCTGGACCGGCGTCAAGGACACCGGCAAGGGCGCGGCGCTGTCGCAGATCGGCTACGACAATCTGACACGGCCGAAGAGCTATCATTTGAGGGAGGTTTGATGGAGCAAACAGGGAGGGCGCAAGTGTCTGTGGATAGTCGGGTCGGCGAAGACCAATCGGCTGCGTATGGGGCCGGTAGGGCTGGGCGGGTGGCTGATACTTCCACTGCTTGGCATCGCACTCACGCCGGTTATCAGCACAGTATTGCAGTGGAGCCACCTGCAGGCGATCTTCGAAGCTTGGAGCGTTGTTTCGACGGCTCAGAAGCTATTTCTTATCATTGATCTCGCTGCAATCGGAGTAGCTTGCTTCATTGCGCCGGCCGTTCTGCTCTACCTCGCTTTTCAACGCTCGGAGATGTTTCCAGGGCTGTACATCATTTGGATATGTGCACTGCCTGTCATGTTGCTCGGTGGAAGGGTTCGCAACCCTCTGGGTCTTCTCCGATTTGCTGACCAGCGAGGAGGTCTTTGATCGTGAAACAAGACGCGAGCATCGGCCGCAGCATCTTTCAGGCAATCCTATGGACCGTTTACATGAATCGCTCCAAGCGAGTGGCAAATACTTTCGTCAACTAACGGTAGATTAATCAATGACCAAACTCGTTTCCAAATGGAACTACCCCACCACCGTCCGCTTCGGCGCCGGCCGCATTTCGGAACTGCCTGACGCGCTCTCCGCTGCCGGCATCAAGCGGCCGCTGTTCGTCACCGACCCGGGCCTCGCCAAGCTGCCGGTGGTGGCCAAGACGCTGAAGATCCTCGACGACGCGAAAATCCCGCATGGCGTTTTCTCCGACGTGAAGCCGAACCCGGTGGATTCCAACCTCACCGCCGGCATCGCCGTCTTCAAGAAGGGCAAGCACGACGGCGTCATCGCTTTCGGCGGCGGTTCCGCGCTCGATCTCGGCAAGCTGATCGCCTTCCAGGCCGGGCAGACACGGCCCGTCTGGGATTTCGAGGATATCGGCGACTGGTGGACGCGGGCGGATTCCGACGCCATCGCGCCGATCGTCGCGGTGCCGACGACGGCCGGCACCGGATCGGAGGTCGGCCGCGCCGGCGTCATTACCCATGAGGCGACGCACACCAAGAAAGTCATCTTCCATCCAAAACTGCTGCCGGCGATCGTCATCGCCGATCCGGAGCTTTCGGTCGGCATGCCGTCCTTCATCACCGCCGGGACCGGCATGGATGCATTCGCGCATTGCCTCGAAGCCTATTGCGCGCCGGGCTATCATCCGATGGCGGACGGCATCGCGGTCGAAGGCATCCGCCTGGTCTTCGAAAACCTGCCCAGGGCCTTCGCCAACGGCAAGGACCTCGTCGCCCGCGCCAACATGATGAGCGCCGCCGCCATGGGTGCCGCCGCCTTCCAGAAAGGTCTCGGCGCCATTCACTCGCTGTCGCACCCGATCGGCGCGCTCTATGACACTCATCACGGCATGACCAACGCCGTGTTCATGCCTTACGTGCTCGCCTTCAACCGGGATGCCATCGAGGAGCGCATCGCCCGCCTCGCGGCCTATTGCGGCATCAAGGGCGGCTTCGACGGTTTCGCCAGGGCGGTCATCAAGCTGCGCAAGGAATTGAAGGTCCCTCACGCCCTGCCGGGGTTGATCAAGGGTCTGGACATGGACAAGAAGCGCAAGGGGCTGATCGCCGACATGGCAGTGGTTGATCCGACCGCCGGCGGTAACCCGGTGAAACTGACGAAGAAAGCCGCGCTGACCCTGCTAGACAACTCGATTGCGGGGACGGTCTGAGCATAACGGCAGAGCGATAAACTCTTTTGCCGGCTACAGGAGACGTGCTTTAATACGACAAAGGGAACAGGGCAGGGAGGAAAAAGAGCGCAGAAGCAAAGTCAAGGACGCCGCGTTATTGGGGGCGCGAGCGTCAAGATTGTCACCCACAAAGAAAAGTAGTTAACTTTTTCGCCGCGGGCGGTCCGTGTCACACGATCTTCATCCGACTGTCATTCGACAGCGGTAACGGCTTCGCAGGCGTCGAATGGCGTCAGTTCAACGGAGAGACACATGTTCAAATTCACGGGAAAGATACTTTCCCTCACGGCCTCGGCACTTCTGGTAACTTCGGCTATTTCATCGGCGCAATCCATGGACGAGCTGGTTGCCGCGGCCAAGGCGGAGGGGCAGCTCACCACGATCGCGCTGCCGCACGACTGGTGCGGCTATGGCGCCGTCATCGACGCGTTCAAGAAGAAATACCCGGAAATCACCGTCAACGAACTCAATCCCGATGCCGGCTCCGGCGACGAGATCGAGGCTATCAAGGCCAACAAGGACAACAAGGGGCCGCAGGCGCCGGACGTCATCGACGTCGGCCTTTCCTTCGGTCCTTCCGCCAAGGCCGAAGGCCTGCTCATGCCTTACAAGGTCTCGACCTGGGACTCGATCCCCGACAGCGCCAAGGATGCCGACGGCCACTGGTACGGCGACTATTACGGCGTGCTCGCCTTCCAGGTGAACAAGGATCTGGTGCCGAATCCGCCCGCCGACTGGGCCGATCTGCTCAAGGACGAGTACAAGAATGCGGTGGCGCTTGCGGGCGACCCGCGCGCTTCGAACCAGGCCATCCAGGGCGTCTATGCCGCTGGCCTTGCAAGTGGCGGAACAGACGCGGCGACGGCTGCGCAGAAGGGCCTCGAGTTCTTCAAGGAGCTGAACGCCAAGGGCAATTTCGTGCCTGTCATCGGCAAGGCGGCGACGCTGGCGCAGGGCCAGACGCCGATCCTGATCACCTGGGATTACAATGCGCTTTCGGGCCGCGACACGCTGAACGGCAACCCGCCGGTCGACGTCGTCGTTCCGAAGACCGGTGTCGTCGCCGGCGTTTACGTGCAGGCGATCAGCGCGTTTGCACCGCACCCGAACGCCGCCAAGCTGTGGATGGAGCACCTCTATTCCGACGAAGGCCAGATCGGTTGGCTGAAAGGCTATTGCCACCCGATCCGCTTCAACGATCTCGCCAAAAAGGGTGCGATCCCGAAGGAGTTGCTCGACAAGCTGCCGCCGGCGGCTGCCTATGAGACCGCTGTGTTCCCGACGCTTGAAGACCAGGCTGCCTCCAAGGAAGCCATCACCAAGGGCTGGGATTCGACGGTCGGCGCCAACGTTCAGTAATCCTGAAATCTTCTCCGGGCGGCCATCAGGGTCGCCCGGTCTCACTTTATATAACGGTAGCCGGCATGACCGATCTCAGCCTTTCCGAACCGGCCGCGGCCGGAAAGTCCGCTCCCCCCGCAGAGGCGCGCGGTTTCCGTTTGCCGACGCAGTGGCTCGGCGTCGCGCCGTTCTTCATCTTCGCCGTCATGTTTCTCATCCTGCCCACCGCCTATCTGATGCTGGGCGCGTTCCAGAATGACGAAGGTTCTTTCACGCTTCAGAACATCGCAGCGCTTGCGCAGCCGTCGATCGTCGCCGCCTACTGGATTTCGATCAAGATCAGCCTCGCTTCCTCCATCCTTGGCGCCTTGATCGGCCTGGCGATCGCCGTCGCCATCGTGCGCGGCGGCCTGCCCAACTGGGTTCGTTCGGCGACGCTGACCTTTTCCGGCGTCGCTTCGAACTTCGCCGGCGTGCCGCTGGCCTTTGCGTTCCTGGCGACCCTCGGGAGGCTCGGCCTGGTCACCGTGCTTTTGCGTGCGATCGGGCTCGATCCCTACCAGGCCGGCTTCAATGTTTTGTCGTTCTGGGGTCTGACGCTCACCTACCTTTATTTCCAGATACCGCTGATGGTAGTCATCATCACGCCGGCCATCGACGGGCTGAAGAAGGAATGGGGCGAGGCCGCCGCGACCCTCGGCGCCACCCAATGGCAATATTGGCGCATGGTGGTCATCCCAGTGATCTGGCCGAGCTTCCTTGGCACGGTCATCCTGCTCTTCGCCAATGCCTTCGGCGCAATCGCGACAGCCTATGCGCTGACCGGTTCTTCGCTCAACATCGTGCCGATCCTGCTCTACGCGCAGATTCGCGGCGACGTGCTGCACAATCCGCATCTCGGCTATGCGATCGCCTTCGGCATGATTTTCATCACCGGCCTCGCCAATGTCTTCTACATCTGGTTCCGGACGCGCAGCGAGAGGTGGCTGAAATGAAGTCCGGAAAATTCTGGGCCTGGGTCACCTTCGCGGTCGGTGCGGCCTATTTCTTCATTCCGCTGATCGCGACGTTCGAATTCTCCATGCGCATGCGGCGCGGCGTCTATTCGTTCGACGCCTACACGGTGGTTTTCGGCGATCCCCGCTTCCAGCAGACCTTCGGTTATTCGGTGCTGGCGGCCGTCTTCACCATCATCCTCGGTGTGCTGATCGTCGTGCCGGCAGCCTACTGGATCCGGCTGCGCCTGCCGCATTTGAGGCCGATCGTCGAGTTCATCACGCTTTTGCCGCTGGTCATCCCGGCGATCGTCATCGTCTTCGGCTATATCCGCATGTACGGATCGAACTCGCCGCTGCCTTTCCTTGCCAGTGCGCGCGGCACCGATATCCTGCTGGTCATCGGCTATGCTACGCTGGCGCTGCCCTACATGTATCGCGCGGTCGATACCGGACTTCGCACCATCGACGTCAGGACCCTTACCGAAGCGGCGCAGATCCTCGGCGCCGGCTGGACGACGATCATCACCCGCGTCATCCTGCCCAACGTGCTGATCGCCGTCCTGTCGGGCGCCTTCCTGACCTTCGCCATCGTGATCGGCGAATTCACCATGGCGAGCCTGCTCAACCGCCCCGCCTTCGGCCCTTATCTGCAAAACATCGGCGCCAACCGGGCCTATGAGCCGGCGGCACTCGCCATCATTGCCTTTGCCATCACCTGGGGCTGCATGTCGGTTATCCAGGTTCTGTCCCGCTTCGCGCCGAAATCGGCCAATCGCCCGAATTGAACCCGAGAAAGTCGAAACCCATGGCCGATACGTTTCTCTCGATCCAGCATGTAAAGAAGTCGTTCGGCGCCACGACCGTGGTCCAGGATTTCGATCTCGATGTGGGGACCGGCGAGTTCATCTCCTTCCTCGGCCCGTCTGGCTGCGGCAAGACGACCGTTCTGCGCATGGTCGCCGGCTTCGAGGAGCCGACCGCCGGCAAGATCGTCGTCGGCGGCAAGGACGTCACCCGGCTGAAGCCCAACCAGCGAAACGTCGGCATGGTGTTCCAGGCCTATGCGCTGTTTCCGAACCTGACCGTGGCGCAGAATGTCGCCTTCGGGCTGAAGGTAGCCGGCATGCCGAGGGCGGATGCAGACAGAACGGGTCGCCGAGATGCTCGACATCATCAAGCTGCCGCAGTTCGGCGACCGCTATCCCTACCAGCTCTCCGGCGGCCAGCAGCAGCGCGTGGCGCTCGCCAGGGCGCTGGCGCCGAAACCGAAGCTGCTTCTGCTCGACGAGCCGCTGTCGGCGCTCGACGCCAAGGTTCGGGTGTCGCTGCGCGACGAGATCCGCTCGATCCAGAAGAACCTCGGCATCACCACGGTGTTCGTGACGCACGACCAGGAAGAGGCGCTATCGATCTCCGACCGTATCGTCGTGATGTATGGCGGCAAGGCCGAGCAGGTCGGCACGCCGTTCGAGATCTACAATCGCCCGGCGACCAAGTTCGTCGCCAATTTCGTCGGCACCCTCAACGTGCTCGAAGGCACCGTCAGCGACGCCGAGACCGGCAAGGTGCGTGTCAACGCGCAGGAAGTCGCGCTGAAGGGCAAGCTCAACGGTTCCAGGACCGGCGATACGCTGTCGCTGGCGCTTAGGCCCGAGGCGATTTCGCTTGGCCGCAGGCCGGGCAACGATGCAAGCCTGACCGGCGAGATCGCGGATGTCCATTTCCTCGGTTCGGTCATCCGCGTGCGGGTGGGGGTCGGCGGCAGCATGGTGTCGCTCGACACCTTCAACAACCCAAGTACGCCGCCGCCGGCAGTCGGACAGAAGACTGACATCAGCTTCGCCTCGAACGATCTGCTCGTGCTGCATTGAGCTGGTTTGTTACAAACCGGTTGATGTACTACGTTTTCCGTAGTACAGTCGGCGATGATCAAATCGTGGGCTAACAGTGCAACCCGACGATTTGCCAACGAAGGCAAGTGCAAGTTCGCTGGGCTGGATGAAGACTCAGCAATCGAATTGCTCGCTGCACTGGATGCGGCTGCTTCGCTTGGCGATCTCAGCCCGCTGAAATCGGTGGGCCTTCACAAACTAGTGGGAAACCGCAAGGGCCAATGGGCCATGACGATCAATGGTCCTTGGCGCGTTTGTTTCAGGTTTGAGGATGGAGATGCGTGGGATGTCGAGATCGTTGACTACCACTGAAAGGATATGCAGATGATTCCGGTTCACCCTGGCCGCATTCTGAAGAGGGAGTTGGAAGCCCGCGCCCTTTCGGCAAATCAACTGGCGCTGTCGCTCAGGCTGCCTTCCGGCAGGATTACAGATATCCTGAATGGGAAGCGTGGGATTTCCGCCGACACGGCGCTGAGGCTTGCACGGTTTTTCGGCAACAGCGCCAGGTTCTGGCTCAATCTTCAGACGGCCTACGAGCTATCGATCGCCGAACGCGAAATCGGCGCGCGCATAATCGAGGAAGTAAGGCCAGCAGCTTGAAGGATGGTGGGCGTGACAGGGATTGAACCTGTGACCCCTGCAATGTCAATGCAGTGCTCTCCCGCTGAGCTACACGCCCATCCGAAGCCGCGCATACACCATTTTTGGTCAGGCGCGTCAATAGCTGGTTTCGCTGCGCACGACACGCTGCGGCAGCTCGTCCGGATGAGCGCAGAAGTCGATGTCTGGCTGCGCTCAGGCGGCCTGCAGCATCTTCTCGACCTCGTTGACGAGATCGCGCAGGTGGAAAGGTTTCGAAAGCACCTTGGCGTCCTTGGGCGCCTTCGAATCGGGGTTGAGCGCGACCGCGGCGAAACCGGTGATGAACATCACCTTCAGATCCGGGTCGATCTCGGTGGCGCGGCGGGCGAGTTCGATGCCGTCCATCTCGGGCATGACGATATCGGTGAGAAGCAGCGAGAACGGCTCCTCACGCAGCCGCTCGTAGGCGCTGGCGCCGTTGTCGAAGTCGCTGACGTCGTAGCCGGCACGCTCCAGCGCCTTGACCAGAAAGCGGCGCATGTCGTCGTCGTCTTCAGCCAGCAGAATTCTTGCCATCGTTCCCGTCCGAATCAGAATGCCGGTCCACGCGACGCAGCCCGTTAACCATGTCTTCTATATGAAGAGCCGACGGTAAACATCAAGTGAATGCTGGCGGGATAGATCCTCGCCTTACGCATGGGAAACTTTGGTAGGCTGGACAGGCAGGCGGTCCGGTGGCACGCTCCGGACACGATGACGCGTAGCATTCGGCAGTTCGGGCAGGGCTCATGACGGTAGCAGCGGATTTCTCGGCGGTTCCCCCGTTCGAAACTCGCAGTGCCGCCGAACAGCGCGTCCCCTTCGTCTTCAACTCGCCGCACAGCGGCCGCCACTATCCCGACCGGTTTCTCGCCATGGTGCGGCTCGACCGCAGCGCGATCCGGCGCTCGGAAGACTGTTATGTCGACGAACTCTTCGGCAGCGCCGTCATGCTCGGCGCCCCGCTTTTGGCGGCCAACTTTCCGCGCGCCTATCTCGACGTCAACCGCGAACCGTGGGAACTCGATCCGCGCATGTTCGCCGAGCCCGTGCCCTCCTACGCGAATATCCGCTCGGCGCGGGTCGCCGGCGGCCTCGGCACGGTGCCGAAGCTGGTCGGTGAAGGCCTCGACATCTATCCGGCCCGCCTGCCGCTGTCGGAAGCGGTCGACCGCATCGAGACCATCTACAAACCCTATCACGAGCAGTTGAAGCGGCTGGTCACCCGTACCCACGCCCGCTTCGGCTTCGCCATCCTGGTCGATTGCCATTCGATGCCGGCGAGCATCCGCATCGGCGAAAACGGGGTGCGGCCGGATTTCATCATCGGCGACCGTTTCGGCGCTTCGGCCTCGCCGGCGCTGACCGAACACGCGATCGGCCTGCTGGTGGCCATGGGTTACACGGTGGCCCACAACAAGCCTTATGCCGGCGGCTTCATCACCGAACATTACGGCCGGCCGGGCAAGGGCCTGCACACGCTGCAGATCGAGGTCAACCGCGGCCTCTACATGAACGAGCGGACATTCCAGAAGTCACCGGGGTTCGATGCGCTGGCCGACGATCTTGCGCGTTTCACCGCGGATCTGATGGCGCTGCCCGAGCATCATTTCTACGGACTTCCGCTGGCCGCGGAATAACAGCGCGAAACGTTTCGGCTTGAAAAAAGACCGCATCGCTTGCACGACGCGGTCGAAGTCTAGGGAGGAAACGCCCAAGGAGGGCATGGACAGGAACAACCTGTCCGATTGCCAATTTATTGTGCGCTGCACAAATGTCAACCGGGCTTCATCCTTTTTTAATTCACTCTTATGTGCCAATTCAGCGCAACGGCTGGACCAGCATTCGATCGGGGCACCATGACCAAGTCAAAACTGGATGTAAGCGCGGCGTTCTTCCGCAAGATTGCCGACGCTGCGGCGGCCGAGACGCTGCCGCGTTTCCGCCGCGAGGGCGCGGTGTCCAACAAGCTGAAGTCCGGCTTCGATCCGGTCACCGAGGCCGACCGCGAGGCCGAAAAGGCGATCCGTGCCGTCATCAACTCCGAGTATCCGGACCACGGCATCCTGGGCGAGGAGTTCGGCGCCGAGAACAGTTCCAGCCCGCATATCTGGGTCATCGATCCGATCGACGGCACGCGCGTCCTTCATCTCCGGCCTGCCGCTATGGGGCACGCTGGTCGGGCTGACGGCCGACGGCGATGCGGTCGCCGGCATGATGGCGCAGCCCTTCACCAGCGAGCTGTTCTACGCTAACGGCAGCGGCGCCCACTACGAAGGGCCGGCCGGAAAACGCAAACTCGCCACCCGCAGGACTGTCGCGCTGGAAGACGCAACGCTCTGCACGACGACGCCGGCATTGTTCCTGGGCGGCCGCCGCGAGGCCTACAACAGGCTCGAATCCGCCGTCAGACTCGCCCGCTACGGCACCGACTGCTACGCCTATGCCATGGTGGCGGCCGGCCATGTCGATCTCGTCGTCGAGGTCGGGCTGCAATCCTACGACATCGTGGCGCTGATCCCGATCATCGAGAAGGCCGGCGGCGTCGTCACCAACTGGGAGGGCGGCCCGGCCGAAAACGGCGGCGAGATCGTCGCCGCCGGCACGCCCGAACTGCACGAAGCGGCAATGAAGGTGTTGCACAAGGGGTGAGGCTTGCGGTCTCGCACCTTCCTTGCCCCCGCTTGCGGGGTGAGGTGCCGAGCACAGCGAGCCGGTGTGGCGTGCTGGATGGAGCGCAGCCTCTCTTTTTCGTCATCCTGGGCGAAGCAGGCCGAAGGCCGTCGCGCAGACCCTAGGATCCATGCCGAAACGCTGCGGAAGCGTGAGGCGGTTCAGAGCGGCTTCCATCACCCCTGTCACCATCTGTCAGGATTTTTCTCGTCCTTATCCCCACCTCCTCCAGCCGCCCGCATAATCCTCCTCGCCAACAGGAAACACGGGCGATGGACTGGAATGCGGCGATCGAGAAAAACCGAGAGGCGCTGAAGCGCATCCTGGCGGTACTCGTCGCGATGGCCGGGCTCGCCGATGGCGGCGCAGGCACGCTGCTGCGCCACCTTCACCGCGCCGTGCTCCGGCTTTTGCGTCCGGCCGAGGCGGCGACACGGCGGCTGGTCATCGTCGCGGCCCGCGGGGTCGTGGTGACGTTGCCGCCGTCGCGCCAGCGCAGGGCGAAGCCAGCCGCGACGATCCTGCGCCGCGGCATCGGCACCGGCATTCTGATGCCGCCCGGCGTTTTCTTACCCCCACCGTAGGCCCGCTCACGCTGCCGCTTTTCGATCCGCTTCCGCGTTGGAAGAGCCGTCCGCGTCGTGCAGCAAAAAGCGTTCCGCGCATCTCGGTGCCCGGCTACACCGAGCGGTTTGCCCTCCCGCCGCCGCCGCCGCCAAACGACCCGGTGGACGCGGCGCGCCTCGGCCGCCGGTTCGCCGCACTTGCCGCAGCACTCGACGACCTGCCGGCGCAGGCCCGGCGTTTTGCCCGCTGGCGGGCCACCCGCGACGCGATCATTGCGCAAAACAGAAACCGCGACGTCGCCGCGCAAACTGCAAAACCGAGCCATCTCCCGCACCGCCGGGTCCGGCCCTGCCGTCTGTGGCCGCTGCGCCCCGGCCGCCCGCCCGGCTGGCGACGGCGGCCCGAACACGAGGTGCACGAAATCCTGAACAACACCCACGGCCTCGCGTTCGACGTCCTTGAGCGCCGCGACACATCCTGACGGCGGTCGCATGGCGATTTTTGAGCGAACCGCACCTCGCCTGATGCCCCGCCGGGCAACGGGCGGGCGATGCAACCAGTCGCGACGTCAGCGCCCTGGGGAGAGGTGGCTCGGGCGAAGCCCGAGACGGTGAGGGCATTGAAAGCGGGATCGGCGGACAATCTTCCTGACAGCAGGCTGTCAGCAGCCCCGCGCTATCCTCCTGCCGGAGACAACCAGCAATGCCGCAGTTTTCAGCCACCCGCGACGCATCCACACCCAATGACGGACGCGCCGATTTCGATCCGCTGTTCGGGCGTTGGAACGTCCATCATCGGCGATTGCGGAAAAGGCTGGAAGGCGACACCAACTGGGACGAATTTTCTGGCGTCTCAGAGATGCGGCCGCTGATGGATGGCATGGGCAATGTCGACGACAACGTTCTTGAATTGCCCAGCGGCACCTATCGCGCGGCGACGATCCGCACCTTCGATCCGGAAACAAAACTCTGGTCGATCTGGTGGATCGACGGCCGTAACCCTTCGACCATCGACGTGCCGGTGCGCGGCTCGTTCAGGGATGGCGTCGGTACGTTCCTCTGCGACGACACCTTCAACGGCATTCCGATCAAGGTGCGCTTCATCTGGTCCGAGATCACCGAAAATTCCGCCCGCTGGCAGCAGGCTTTTTCCACCGACGGCGGCGAGACCTGGGAAACCAACTGGGACATGCGGTTCACGCGGGCGAAGTAAGAGGCCGGGCCGGTCAGATCCCGCTATCCGTGCCCGGTATGAAAGCGTCGAACGCGGCAAGCGCCTGTTCGCGGAAGATGTCGGCTTCCTGCAGGATTTCATGGCGGGAGCCGTCGATGGTCAGCACGGTGCCGGAGCGCAACCGGGTGGCATAATTCTCGATGGCGCGGGTCGACACCACCTTGTCGTCGCCGGCGGCGATGAACAGCGACGGGATATGGATTTTCGCCATGAATTCCGGGTCCTGCACCTTTTCGGCGGCGGCGCAGGCGGCGTGAGTCCAGGCCGCCGTCGGGCCGCCGAGGGCCAGTTCGGGGAACTTCCGGTAAAGCTCGATGTTGCGTGCATAGCGGTGCGCGTCGGTGGTGAGTACGTTGCCTTCGAAAGGCTGCGGATCGCGCGGCCGCGGCCCGCCGCCGAGGTAGATCCTGCCCAGCCCGGTCCAGTAGAGGATCGCACTCAGCCGCCGGATCGACTTCATCGACAGCGGCGTCCTCTTCAACTCCAGGAACGGTGCGACAAGCACCATCCGGCGCACCCGGTTGACCATCCAGGGCGCCGCCAGGAGCGCCACCAGCGCCCCGGTCGAATGGGCGAGCATGTAGAAGGGACTGCGGCAGTCGGGCAGCACGATCTCGTCGAAAAACTGCTCCAGATCGCGGACATAACTGTCGAAACTGTCGACGTAGCCGCGCACCGCATCGCGGATCAGCCGGTCGGATCGGCCCTGGCCGCGCCAGTCGAGGGTAGCGACGCTGAAGCCTCGGGCCTGCAGGTCGCGGATCGTCTCGAAATATTTCTCGATGCACTCGTTGCGGCCGGGCAGCACGATGACCGTGCCTTTCAACGGCCTCGCCGTCGCGCCGAACCGGGCATACCGGATCTTCTTGCCGTCGCGCGTCCTGAAAACCCCCGCTGTCGCTTGTTTCGGCAGCGGATTTTCAGGAATCTCGAGCAGCAGTTCGGTCATCGATGGGTCAGATTGTCCGGCGGGGCGAGAGTAAGGGTCCAGATAAAAAGCCGGGAGCGGAAAAGCAAAGGAAATCCGCGTGGCGGCCATTCCGGACGTTTCGGGAAAAGAAAGGCCGGAAGCAGCCTGGAGCGTGCTTCCGGCCTTCTGTCGATCCGGGAGGAAGGGACGTTACACCCGGCTCGAACTTGGTTGCGATGCTATGTCTGCGATCGCCTGTTTCGATGTTGGGATGGATTCTAGCCGACGTCGCCTGAACGCTGCCCGAAGGCGCGGTTCATTTTCCGTTCATCTGGAATCGGTCGTTTTCGGGTCCGGAAAGATGCCTTGAAATCGCGGCGAAGCGTTCCCAAATCAACCGTGCGGCAGCCGAAATCGGGGCCGCTGGCCATACGGAGATGCCAAGCAAGGGTTTCCGCTCGGCTAAACGCAAACCATGTTGCTCAACAGGAGAACAGACCCATGCGTCATGTTGATTTCTCACCGCTTTATCGTTCGACCGTCGGCTTCGACCGGCTGTTCACGATGCTCGACTCGCTCGCCCAGCCCGAGGGCGGCCAGACCTATCCGCCCTACAATATCGAGCGCACCGGCGAGGATTCCTATCGGATCTCGATGGCGGTTGCAGGCTTCTCCGACGAGGAGATCTCGATCGAAGCCCACCGCAACGTGCTGACCATCAAGGGTGAGCGCAAGAACGAAACCAACGGCGAAGGTTCCGAGCTGCTCTATCGCGGCATTGCCAGCCGCGCTTTCGAGCGCCGCTTCCAGCTCGCCGACCATGTCGATGTGACCGGCGCCAACCTGAAGAACGGCCTGCTCCACATCGATCTCAAGCGCAACATTCCGGAAGAGCTGAAGCCCCGCAAGATCGCGATTTCGGCTCCTGCGGCGAAGGCCAAGCAGATCGAGGCCAAGGCCGCCAACTAATCTGGACGGCTGTTCATCAAGGGGCGGCGCTTTCGGGCGCCGCCTTTTTATATCTGGTACGTCCGACAGGCAGCCGCTGTTCATTGTTCGTCGGCCGATGCCTTAGCCGATCAGCGCGCCGAATGCGTCGACTTCCTCCGCCGTGGTGGCGAAGCTGGTGACGAAGCGGTAGATCGCCTCGCCCTCCGGAACATCGCCATCGAAGCTCTGCGGCAGGCCCCATTCGTGGAACCTGGCTCCTGCCGCCCGCATCTGTTCAGCCTTCTCGCGGGGGATGATCGCGAACACCTCGTTGGCCTGCGGCGCCCAGGCCAGGCGTATGCGGTTTGAGGCGCGCAGCACGTCCGCCAGCCGCGCCGCCATCGCGTTGGCGTGGCGCGCCGTCTCCAGCCACAGATCGTCGGCCAGATAGGCCTCGAACTGCGCCGCCATGAAGCGCGACTTGGAAAAGAGCTGGCCCGCCCGCTGGCGCAGAACCTGCAGGTCGCGGCCGAGTTCCGGGTTGAGGACGACGACCGCCTCGGCCATCCAGCAACCGTTCTTGGTGCCGCCGAACGAGACGATGTCGATGCCGCTTTTCCAGGTCATCTCCGCCGGCGTCGCATCGAGCGCGGCGAGCGCGTTGGCAAAGCGTGCACCGTCCATGTGCAGCGGCAAGTCGTGCTTCTTCGCCACGGCGGAAACGGCCGCTATATCGTCGAGCGCATAGACTGTCCCGATTTCGGTTGCCTGGGTGATCGTCACCGCCATCGGCTGGCCGGCGGGCGCGAGGTCGTGAGAGAAGCGTGCGATGGCGCGATCGAGCGCGTGCGGGTCGATACGGCCCAACGCGCCAGGAACTGGCGCTGTCCGCGCACCGCCGGTGAAAAAGCCCATCGCGCCGAACTCGTCGACGGTCATATGCGCTTCGGCATGGCAGAAGGCGACGCCCCCGATGCGGTTGCAAACGGACATGGACAGCGCGTTGGCCGCCGTGCCCGTCGCGACGAAAAACATCGCGACTTCGCGCTCGAAGATCTCCGAGAATTTCTCCTGGACCTTGGCGTCGAGCGTGCCGTTGCCGTAGGCGGGCTCGAAGCCCGCCGCGTGGGCCGAGAGGCTTGCGGCGATCTTCGGATGAGCGCCGGCCCAATTGTCTGAAGCAAAAAACATGAGTTTCCGGGATGTTGACGTGTCGGGAATTTTTGCCGACCGCTTTTATCACGGCCGGTGCCGGAGGGAACCGTCACACTGCCGAAAATCCGCCGGTCCACGAATGTAGGTGAGCGCTTCTTTTATCCCCGTCGCCGACCACCGGTATAAGATATTTGGAACGGCAGAAACCACCAGATAGGCACCGGTGGCATTCAAAAGGGTTGGCATTGTGAGCACGTCTGACGAACGGCGCGGCCAGGCGGGGCTTGGAAAACTCATCGGCGCCGGCAAGGAGGCCGAAGTCTACCGGCGAGGGGCGGAGGTGTTCAAGCTCTTCAGATCGCCGGCATCGAAGGCCTCGGCATTCCGCGAGGCGGCAACACTGGCGGCCATCGAGACGTCCGGGCTCAGCGCGCCGCGGGTAAAAGAGGTCGGCCAGTTCGGCCGCCGGTGGGGCATCGTGATGAGCCGGGCAGCCGGACTTCCTTACGGCGCGTCCATTGCGGCGCGTCCGCACAAAACGCCAGCCTATCTGCATGCGATGGTGAGGCTGCACGGGCAGATCCATGCTTGCTCCGGCGCCATGCTGCCTGGCATCAAATCAAGGTTGGAGTTTGCCATCCGAAGCGCCCGACTCCTGCCTCCCGCGCAGCAGCATTCGCTTCTGTCCAGGCTGGCGGCACTGCCCGACGGGACAAGCCTCTGTCATGGCGATTTCCATCCCTGGAACATCCTTGGTTCGACCACTTCGGCAATGGTGATCGACTGGCTCGATGCGGGTTGCGGCGATCCCGCCGCCGATGTCTGCCGATCCTATGTGCTGATGCGCAAGGCCAGTTCGCGGCTGGCGGCGGCATATGTCGATGCTTACGCTCGCGAAAATACCCGGGCGGTCGCCGAAATCATGGCGTGGCTGCCGGTCATCGCCGGAGCGCGGCTGTCCGAAGGAGTGGCGGATGAGGAGGATGATCTGATGCGTATGGCCGCCTTGGGATAGGTCTCCGAACGGAACAGACGTTGCTAAGATTGTTGCGACTTTGCGAGGCGAATGAAACAATAGTACACAACCGCCCAGGCAAATTTTGCATTTCGGTCTTGTGCGCGGGTCGGATATCTGTCATATGAAATTTAGGACAGTAGTACTGTCTTATTTATCTGCACGAAGCTGGCCGGATTTGGCGTATAGTTCGCCTGTCCGGCTTTCGCTGCGAGCGGTGGCTGGCAGGAAGCCCGGCTTGGTCCGTGCCCGCAAGCTTTCGCAAGACATGATGCGTGACGTATGCTGGCTGGCGCCTTGCGGTCAGCCGAAGGATGGAAACGCCCGAAAGGGAATGAACGGAGGAAAGACGATGACGGAGATGACGCCATCTGTGACGACTGCAGCAATGCCGGCCGTGCAGACAAAAGCGGCTTCCGTCAAACGTACCGCCAACTCCTATACCGCGCCGCAAGCGCAGGGCCTCTACGATCCGCGCAACGAGCATGATTCCTGCGGCGTTGGCTTCATTGCCCAGATGAAGGGCGTCAAGTCGCACCAGATCGTCAAGGACGGACTGGCGATGCTGCAAAATCTCACCCATCGCGGTGCGGTGGGCGCCGATCCGTTGATGGGCGACGGCGCCGGTGTACTGGTGCAGATTCCGGACCGTTTCTTCCGCGAGGAAATGGCCAGGCAGGACATCGAATTGCCGCCCGCGGGACAATATGGCGTCGGCCATTGGTTCATGCCGCAGGATGCCGGGCTGCGCGCGCACATCGACGAGGTCATCCGCGAATCGGCGCAGTCGGAAGGGCTGCCGCTCCTCGGCTTCCGCGACGTTCCGGTCGACAACTCCTCGCTGTCGAAGGCTCCGGATATCGCGGCAGCCGAACCTTTCCATCGCCAGGTTTTCATCGGCCGTCCTGCCGATGTCGACGACGACGAGGAATACGAGGCGCGGCTCTATCTGCTGCGCAAGGTTATCTCGGGCCGCATTTATGCGGAGAACGACAACAAGGATATCGGCGCCTACTGCGTGTCGCTGTCGGCGCGCACCATCGTCTACAAGGGCATGTTCCTGGCCTATCAGGTCGGCGCCTACTACAAGGACCTTTCCGATCCGCGCTTCGAGACGGCGCTGATCCTGGTGCACCAGCGCTTCTCCACCAACACCTTCCCGTCGTGGAAGCTGGCGCACCCCTACCGCATGGTCGCGCACAATGGCGAGATCAACACGGTGCGCGGCAACAACAACTGGATGGCGGCGCGGCAGGCTTCGGTCGACAGCGAACTGTTCGGCAACAACATTTCGAAGCTGTGGCCGATTTCCTATGAGGGCCAGTCGGATACGGCCTGCTTCGACAACGCGCTCGAGTTCCTGTTCCAGGGCGGCTACAAGCTTGCCCATGCGATGATGATGCTCATCCCGGAAGCCTGGGCCGGCAACAAGCTGATGGATGCCGACCGCAAGGCTTTTTACGAGTATCACGCTGCGCTGATGGAGCCGTGGGATGGACCTGCGGCCGTTGCCTTCACCGACGGCCGCCAGATCGGTGCGACGCTCGACCGCAACGGGCTCAGGCCCGCGCGCTACATCGTCACCGACGACGACCGCGTCATCATGGCGTCGGAGGCCGGGGCGTTTTCCGTGCCGGAAGAGAAGATCATCAAGAAGTGGCGCCTGCAGCCCGGCAAGATGCTGCTGATCGACCTGGAAAAGGGACGGATCATCTCCGACGACGAGATCAAGTCGCAGATCGCTTCCCGGCACCCCTACAAGACCTGGCTCGCCAACACGCAGCTCATCCTCGAGGAATTGAAGCCGGTCGAACCGCGCGCGCTGCGCAAGGACGTGACGCTGCTCGATCGCCAGCAGGCGTTCGGCTATACGCAGGAAGACACCAAGCTTCTGATGTCGCCGATGGCGACGACCGGACAGGAAGCGGTGGGCTCGATGGGCACCGACACGCCGATCTCGGCGATGTCGGACAAGTCGAAGCTGCTCTACACCTATTTCAAGCAGAACTTCGCCCAGGTCACCAATCCGCCGATCGACCCGATCCGCGAGGAGCTGGTGATGAGCCTGGTGTCCTTCATCGGGCCGCGGCCGAACATCTTCGACCTGATCGGCTCGTCGCGCCGCAAGCGGCTCGAAGTGCGGCAACCGATCCTGACCAATGGCGACCTGGAGAAGATCCGCTCGATCGGCCACACCGAGGACCGTTTCGACACCAAGACGATCGACATCACCTACGGCGCGGCGGAAGGTGCCGCAGGCATGCAGGGCGCTGTCGACCGGCTCTGCGAGCGGGCTGAGGCGGCGGTCGCCGGCGGTTACAACATCATCATCCTGTCCGACCGCCAGGTCGGGCCGGACCGCATCGCCATTCCCGCGCTGCTTGCCACGGCGGCCGTGCACCATCACCTGATCCGCAAGGGCCTGCGCACATCGGTCGGCCTGGTGCTGGAATCCGGCGAGCCGCGCGAAGTGCATCATTTCTGCTGCCTCGCCGGCTACGGCGCCGAGGCGATCAACCCGTATCTCGCCTTCGACACGCTGCTCGAGATGCACAAGCGCGGCGAACTGCCGGAAGAGGTCGACCAGCAAGAGGTCGTCTCGCGTTACATCAAGTCGATCGGCAAGGGCATCCTCAAGGTGATGTCCAAGATGGGCATCTCGACCTACCAGTCCTATTGCGGCGCGCAGATTTTCGACGCGATCGGGCTGCGTACCGATTTCGTCGACAAGTATTTCTTCGGCACGGCGACGACCATCGAAGGCGTCGGGCTGGAGGAAGTGGCCGAGGAGACGGTGCGTCGTCACAACGATGCGTTCGGCGACGATCCGGTGTTGAGAAATACGCTGGAGGTCGGCGGCGAGTACATGTTCCGCATGCGCGGCGAGGCGCACATCTGGTCGCCGGACGCCGTCGCCACCTTGCAGCATGCAGTGCGCAAGGGCTCGTGGGAAACCTTCAAGGAATATTCCACGCAGATCGACAGCGAGACGGCGAGAGCGCAGACCATCCGCGGCCTGTTCAGGATCAGGCTTGCCGAAGAGACCGGACGCAAGCCGGTGCCGCTCGATTCCGTCGAGCCGGCTGCCGACATCGTCAAGCGTTTCTCGACCGGCGCAATGTCGTTCGGCTCGATCTCCCGCGAAGCGCACACGACGCTGGCGCGGGCGATGAACCAGATCGGCGGCAAGTCGAACACCGGCGAAGGCGGCGAGGAGCCGGACCGCTACCTGCCGCTGCCCGGCGGCGGCAGAACCCGGAACGTTCTGCGATCAAGCAGGTCGCGTCCGGCCGCTTCGGCGTCACGGCAGAATATCTCGTCAATTCCGACGTGATGCAGATCAAGGTGGCGCAGGGCGCCAAGCCGGGCGAGGGCGGCCAGCTGCCCGGCCACAAGGTCGATGCGACGATCGCCAAGGTGCGGCATTCGACGCAAGGCGTCGGCCTGATCTCACCGCCGCCGCACCACGACATCTATTCGATCGAAGATCTGGCGCAGCTGATCTACGATCTGAAGAACGTCAATCCGGCGGCGGACGTATCGGTCAAGCTTGTCTCGGAAGTGGGCGTCGGCACGGTGGCGGCGGGCGTCGCCAAGGCGCGCGCCGACCACATCACCATCTCCGGCTATGACGGCGGCACCGGCGCTTCGCCGCTGACCTCGCTCAAGCATGCCGGTTCTCCATGGGAGATGGGGCTTGCCGAGACGCACCAGACGCTGGTGCTGAACGGCCTGCGTTCGCGCGTTGCCTTGCAGGTCGACGGCGGGCTGCGTACCGGGCGCGACGTCATCATTGGCGCGCTTCTGGGTGCCGACGAGTTCGGCTTTTCGACCGCGCCGCTGATCGCGGCCGGCTGCATCATGATGCGCAAGTGCCACCTCAACACCTGCCCGGTCGGCGTCGCCACCCAGGATCCGGTGCTGCGCAAGCGCTTCAAGGGCACGCCCGAGCACGTCATCAACTTCTTCTTCTACGTGGCGGAAGAAGTGCGCGGCCTGCTCGCCGAAATGGGATTCACCCATCTCGACCAGATCATCGGCGACACCGAGCTCGTCGAGAAGCGCGCGGTGATCGAGCACTGGAAAGCCAAGGGCCTCGATTTCTCGAAGGTGTTCTTCAAGCCGGATGCGCCGCGCGAAGCCATCCACTGGACCGAGCGCCAGAAGCACCCGATCGACGATGTGCTCGATCGCCGGCTGATCGAACTGGCGAAGCCGGCGCTGGAAGCCCGGCAGCCGGTCAAGATCGACGTCGACATCCGCAACGTCGACCGCTCGGTGGGCGCGATGCTGTCGGGTGAAGTCGCCAGGCGCTTCAGGCACAAGGGATTGCGCGAGGATACGATCTCGGTCCGGCTTACCGGCACCGCCGGCCAGTCGTTCGGCGCCTTCCTGGCGCGCGGCGTTTCGTTCGAGCTGATCGGCGACGGTAATGACTATGTTGGCAAGGGGCTTTCGGGCGGCCGCATCGTCATCCGGCCGCCCGAAAACTCGCCGCATCGTGGCGGAAGAGTCGATCATCGTCGGCAACACCGTGCTCTATGGCGCGACCGAAGGCGAATGCTACTTCCGCGGCGTGGCCGGCGAGCGTTTCGCCGTCCGCAACTCGGGCGCGGTGGCGGTCGTCGAAGGCGTCGGCGACCATGGCTGCGAATACATGACCGGCGGCGTCGTCGTCGTCATCGGCCAGACCGGACGCAACTTCGCCGCCGGCATGTCGGGCGGCGTCGCCTATGTGCTCGACGAAGCGGATGACTTCGCCAAGCGCTGCAACATGGCGATGGTCGAGCTCGAGCCGGTGCCGGAAGAAGACGACATGCTGGAGAAGCTGCACCATCACGGCGGCGACCTCGACCACAAGGGCCGGGTCGACGTCTCCGGCGACATGACGAGCCACGACGAGGAGCGCCTCCATCTGCTCATCTCGAACCATGTGCACTACACCGGTTCGACGCGAGCGAAAGCCATCCTCGACGACTGGGCGAATTTCCGGCCGAAATTCCGCAAGGTGATGCCGGTCGAATATCGCCGGGCGCTCATCGAGATGGAACGCGCCCGCATGAGCGTGGCGGCGGAGTAGAGGTGGCGAGTCTCCGGGAGGCGAAGCTTCCCGGCGCCTTCCGATCAGCAGCAATTTTCAGGCCCGATCCCGGCGGTTGCCATTGTGACTGGATGGGATTAACGGGTGCGGCGGTAACCCGCCATGTGGACTACAGGAACTGAAACATGGGCAAGGTAACAGGCTTTCTCGAAATCGACCGGCAGGTGCACAAGTACCAGCCGGCCTCCGACCGCATCCGGCATTTCCGCGAATTCACGCTGCCGATGTCGGACAAGGAGGTCGAGAAACAGGCCGCACGCTGCATGGATTGCGGGATTCCCTATTGCCATGGGCCGACGGGCTGCCCGATCCACAACCAGATTCCGGACTGGAACGACCTCGTCTACAACCAGGACTGGGACAACGCGATCCGCAACCTGCATTCGACCAACAATTTCCCCGAGTTCACCGGCCGCGTCTGCCCGGCGCCTTGCGAGGAAGCCTGCGTTCTCAACCTCGAGGACATCCCGGTCGCCATCAAGACGATCGAGCAGGCGCTGGCCGACAAGGCTTACGAGACCGGGCACATCCGGCCTTATCCGGCGGAGAAGAAGACCGGCAAGACCGTGGCGATCATCGGCTCCGGCCCGGCCGGCATGGCGGCGGCGCAGCAGCTCGGCCGCGTCGGCCATGACGTTCACGTCTACGAGCGCGAGGCCAAGCCCGGCGGGCTGATGCGTTACGGCATTCCCGACTTCAAGATGGAGAAGCACTATATCGACCGGCGCGTCGAGCAGATGCAGGGCGAGGGCGTCACCTTCCATTGCGGCGTCAATGTCGGCGTCGACAAGAAGGTCACCGAGTTGCTCGCGGAATACGATGCCGTGCTTTATTGCGGCGGCTCGGAAACGCCGCGCCCGGCCGGCATTCCCGGCGACGATCTGCACGGCGTCCATGACGCGATGCCCTATCTCGTCCAGCAGAACAAGCGCGTCGGCGGCGAGGACATCCAGTCGGTCGGCTGGCGGGCGGAGCCGATCCATGCCGGCGGCAAACATGTCGTCGTCGTTGGCGGCGGCGACACTGCATCCGACTGCGTCGGCACGGCGTTCCGCCAGGGTGCGGTGCGCGTCACCCAGCTCGACATCCGCCCGCAGCCGCCGGAAAGGGAAGACAAGCTGACCGTGTGGCCCTATTGGGCGACCAAGATGCGCACCTCGTCTAGCCAGGCCGAGGGTGCCGAACGCGAGTTCCAGGTGGCGACGCTGGAATTCATCGGCGAGGAAGGCGAGCTGATCGGGGTGCGCTGCTGCGAGGTCGACGAGAAGCGCAAGCCGGTTCCGGGCACCGATTTCGTCATCCGCGCCGATCTCGCCTTCATCGCCATCGGCTTCGCCGGACCGTTCGCCGACGGCGTGGTCAAGGAACTCGACGGCCAGATGAAGGTCGCGACGGACAACCGCCGCTCGACCAATGTCACCGCCAACGACCGCGACTACCGGACCAGCGTCGACAAGCTCTACGCGGCGGGCGATGTGCGGCGCGGCCAGTCGCTGGTGGTGTGGGCGATCCGCGAGGGACGGCAGGCGGCGCGGTCGATCGACGAGTTCCTGATGGGATCGTCGGTGCTGCCGAGATAGAGGCAGTAGGCAGTAGGCAGTAGGCAGTAGGCAGTAGGCAGTAGGCAGTAGGCAGTAGGCAGTAGGCAGTAGGCAGTGCAGTAGGGCTTCGTTCAGAGGGAATTGCCCTTGCAGCCAGGAATGGCTGAGAACAAATTACTGACTCACTGCCTACTGCCTTATCGCGGTGGTGGTTTCCGGCCCGGGAACGACCGGGTTCGCCACTGCCGCAGCAGCCTTGCGCCCGGAAAAATCGTCTGCGCGGCCGGGTGTCGCTTCCGGCGCGATGCCTTCGATCGCCAGCCGCTCGCCGGGCGTCTGCGGCTTTGGTTTCGGAACCACCGTCAGCCCGAGGAGTTCCGTGCCGCCGTCAAGTTCGGGGTCGGTCAGCGAAATCGGCACGGTGCGGTCGATCTTGGCGATAGCGGCGGGATCGATGGCGATGTCCGGCAAGTTCTGCGGCGCGGGCACGCCGGCGATTGGCGTCTTGGCGTCGCCGAAAATCTTGCTCAGCGGCTTTTCGGTGTAGAAGGCCAGCTTGCGTTTGCCGGCCTTGGTCATGTTGATGCCGTCGCTGGAGCGCAACTTCACCGGCTGGCCGTTCATGTCCGGACCGGACATGACGAAAGCGCCGTTCTCGTCGACGAAACCATCCCACACGTCGACGAATTCGCCCTTAGCGTTTTCCGTCACGCGCCGATAGATATCGTTGAGCGCCAGCATGTCCGATGTCATGCCGGTTGGCTTGAAGGCGGGCATACCCACCCAGATGAGCGGCACGTTGTTTTCGCGCGCCGCGGCGGCGAAAACCGTCGCGCGCGCTTCATATTCCTTGATCCACCCCTCGGTGAGTTTTTCTTCCCGGGTGGCTCCGGTCCGCATCTGCTGACGATCGTTTGAACCGATCATGACGACGATGGCGGCAGGCTTTTCCGCTTCAGCCATCGGGACAATTTTTTCCGGCCAGTTGAAGAAGTCGTCGCGAACGAAACCCGACGAACCGCTGGTGCGGTCGACGACCCTGATGCCGGGCGTTTGAGCGTAGGCCGTGGTCAGGCCCTCGGCGAGACCGCTGCCGAGGAAGTCGCCGACCACCAGGATCACGCGGGCGTTTTCCTGCTTCTCGACGGCGGCGGCTTCAGGCGCGGCCGTTGGTTCGCTCGTTCGCTTGGGCCGAGCCTTGCTGACCTTCTTGCGAGGCCTTGCCGGGCGCAACTGGCGCTGAGGTTCATAGTAGTAGTCGTCGTTGCCGAAGAGCAGCCGCTGGATGAAAGTCCTGCGCTGTCTCGGCCGTTCCACCTGGGCGGACGAATCCGGCGCAGTGAAGACCAGCGTCGGCGCCGCCACTGCAAGCGCCAGGAAGAGGCAGGCAAGGCGACGCCAGTAATATGGTCTTTGCCCGCCTGCCTTCATCCTTGCTCCGCCTACTGTCCTCGCAGGAACTTGAGGACTTCCTTGCTGGGGTGTCCGTCCGCCGTCAAGCCCATCTGGGCCTGAAACGCCTTGATTGCGGAACGCGAACCGTCTCCGATCTTGCCGTCCGCCTTGCCGTCATAATAGCCGTGCGCGGAAAGCCGCTTCTGCAATTCCTGCCTCTCCTCGAAGGAGAGCTTGGTGAAAGGCCGCTTCCAATCCTGGACCAGACCTCCGTAGCCGGCGATTTCGTCGGCAAGAAGGCCGACGGCGAGTGCGTACTTGTCGGCATTATTATAGTTCTTCAGCACGTAAAAATTCCTGGTCATCAGGAATGCCGGACCGCCGCGGCCATCCGGCACTTTAAGCTCGGCCTTGTCGGAGCTGCGCTTGAAATCCTTGCCGTTGGCCCGCGTCACGCCGAGGCTCGCCCATTGCGCCAGCGTCTTCGATTTGCCGGGCAACTTGCCGGCGGGCAGGGACAACCTCGTAGCCCCAGGTCTTGCCTGCCTGCCAGCCATTCTTGCGCAGCAGGTTGGCAGCGGTCGCCAGCGCATCCGGTACCGAAGTCCAGATGTCGCGCTTGCCGTTGCCGTCGGCATCCACCGCATAGGCCTGATAGCTGGTCGGGATGAACTGTGTGTGACCCATTGCGCCTGCCCAAGAGCCGGTCAGATGGCCGACGTCGATGTCGCCGCTCTGCAATATCTTGAGTGTCGCCACCAACTGCGTGCGTGCAAATTTGGCCCTGCGCTTGTCGGCGTAGGCGAGTGTCGCCAGCGAGCGGACGACATTGCGCATCACCTTGTCGTTCTTGAGAATCTCGCCATAGTTCAATTCCATCGACCAGATCGCCAGCAGGATGTGGCGGTCGACGCCGTAGCGGGCCTCGATGCGGTCGAGCCACGGCTTCCACTTGCGCGCCATCTCGCGGCCGACGGCGACCGAATTCTCGTGCACGCGGTTGTCGAAATAATCCCACACCGGCGCGGTGAACTCCGGCTGGAAGCGGGCTTTCTCGATCACTTCCGGATCGGGCGCAGTCACCCCCCGGAAGGCGCGATCGTAGGTCGAGCCGGAGACACCGCTTTTGGCGGCGACGGAACGGAAGCTCGCTACCCATTGCTGAAATCCCGCGTCCGCCGAAGCCGGACCCGCCGCTAAGGCAAAAGCGAGAGAAAATCCGGCGGCCGTAAGGGCCATCCCCAAGCCTTTTCTGGCCATTTGACCGAGCATTCATACCTCCTGAGTATCAACAGAAGACCATTCTTTGCCGAAGCCGGTTAGGAATTAGTTTACCATGGATGTCTTTCGGACGATAAAACCAAAGTCGGGATGGTTTCGCACGCCCGGAATTGCTCGTGCCGTTCAATATTCTTCAATTTCGGCGTGAAAATGTCGATAAAAGCTGCTGACACAACAGGTTCACGGGTGGAGGGGTCGATGAAGAAGGTTCGCAAGGCAGTATTTCCGGTGGCCGGTCTGGGCACACGGTTTCTTCCGGCCACCAAGGCTATCCCGAAAGAAATGCTGACCGTCGTCGATAAACCGGTCATCCAGTACGTGGTCGACGAGGCCCGCGAGGCAGGTATTGAACACTTCATCTTCGTCACCGGACGAAACAAGACGGTCATAGAAGATCATTTCGACGTTCAGTTCGAACTCTACAACACGCTCGCCCAGCGTGGCAAAGACGAACAGCTCGCCCGGCTGCAGCGTCTGCAGCCGGGGCCCGGACAGACCAGTTATACCCGCCAGCAGGTCCCGCTCGGCCTCGGCCACGCCGTCTGGTGCGCGCGCGACCTCGTCGGCGACGAGCCCTTCGCCCTTCTTCTGCCCGACATGATCATGCAGGCCGAGAAAAGCTGCATGAGGGACATGACCGAGCTCTACGAACAGACGGGCGGCAATCTCATCGGCGTACAGGAGTGCGATCCGGCCGAGACCCACAAATACGGCATCGTCGGTGAAGGCGATCCGGTCGGTTCCGGCTTCCGGATCACCAGCATGGTGGAAAAGCCTGACCAGGGGACCGCGCCCTCGAACCTCTACATCAACGGCCGCTACATCCTGCAGCCCGAGATATTCGACCTCCTGGAGAAGCAGGAGCGCGGCGCGGGCAACGAGATTCAGCTCACCGACGCGATGCTGAAACTCAAGACGGAGCAGGCGTTCTATGGTTACCACTTCCGTGGCCGCACCTTCGATTGCGGGTCGCCGGAAGGCTTCGTCGAGGCGAACGTGGCGTTCGCGCTGTGGCGTCCCGATATCCACGACAAGGTCGCCGATACGATCCGCAAGCTCGCCAACGAACTGAAGCCGATCGAACGGCGAAAGATCACGCGGTAGGACTGCGCCGGACCGGCGCGTTCGGTTGCAGCCGGAGCTGACTTTGCACGGTTGCGAGCGTTCCTTGAACTCGTTGGATGGGGCGCGGCCAAGCACAGCTCGAAAATCAGAAGCCTGCTATCCACAAGCGGAACATAGAGCGGCCGTGCCGGGAAGACGCTTTCCATCATGGATTGCGCTTTTTGCCTTAACCGTCGATTCTCACGTCGGGCGGCACGGCGCATTTCGAGATCGTTTGGCTGTTTCGGGCGGGGAGATCGTAACGGAGGTTGCTGACAATGCCGATAGAGGAAGTTGCACCGCTGAAGCCGATTTCGTCGCTGGACGTCGCCTGCGTGGAAGCGACTGAACCTCCCCGCTTCGCCCTGCGCCACTGGCACTTGAGCAGCGCCGCGATGGGCGAAGGCTATCGCGTCGGCGTGGCGATCGAGGAACTGGGGCCGGGCAAGCAGAGTTCGCCGGCGCACTACCACATTTTCGAGGAGGAGCACGTGTACATCCTCGAAGGCGCGCTCACGGTGCGCATCGGCGCCGACGCGTATGAAATGAAAGCGGGCGATTATGTCTGCTTTCCGGCCGGGCAGAAGGCCGGGCATTGCCTCATCAACAACAGCGGCGCAACCTGCCGCTATGTGATCGTCGGCGAGCGCAATCCGAACGAGGTGTCGGTCCAGACAGACTCCGGAAAAGTGCTGGTGCGCGCGTTGGGGCGAGGCGCAATTTTCGATCTCGCGGCGACCCGCGGCTATTGGGACGGGGAGGATACGGGTCTTCCGAAGAGTGAAGTTTCGCCGTCCGATGCCGTGCACATCGAGGCGTCAGACAAGCCCCGTCCACCGATCTCCTCGCACGAGGTGGCATGGATCGAGGAGGGCGTGCCGGAGAGCACCCGGTTCGGCGGTCGCTCGAAACATCTCACCTATGCGGCCGTCGGAAGCAATTATCACGTCGGCGTCCTGATCGAAGCGCCGGCGCCCGGCATGCGCCTGTGCCCTGCCCATTACCACATGCTGGAGGAGGAACATGCGTTGATCCTCGAAGGGCAGTTGACGCTCCTCCTCGGCGATGAGCGACACGAAATGAAAGCGGGTGACTACGTCTGCTTCCCCGCCGGCCAGAAGGTCGGCCATTCCTTCATGAACAGCGGCGCGGGGCCCTGCAGCTACCTGATGATCGGCGAGCGCAACCCGAACGAAGTCTGCGTCTATCCCGACTCCAACAAGATAATGGTCCGCGCCCTTCGCTCGGAGGACGACATTTTCGACATGTCCGGGGTGAGGAGATATTGGGATGGCGAGCAGACGTGACCTTCTGGCTGGACATGCCGTCGCGTCCACATCACTAATGGATGACATGACCCTTCCCGCCGACTTTATAGGCAGGCCCTATCGCCAGCTTGCGCGCAACGCCCGCCTTGCCAACGCACGGCTTGATCGCGCCTGCATGGCGCTGCGTCCCGGCGAGTGGGAAGCGACGCGGACGTCCTTCTTTCCATCGCTCAAGGAGACGATGGTCCACCTGCTGAATGCCGACCGGTATTACATCGACACCCTGCGCGGTGAGCGGCCCGGCCTGCAGGGAGAGCCAGGCGACCGCGGCACCGCCGCCGAATTTGCGCGCGAACGGGCCGAGGTCGATGACTGGCTGGTGGATTTCTGCAAGGCGCTGACGGCAGAAGACCTTTCGCGCAAGATCAAAATCCCCTGGCCGGAAAAAACCCTCAACGAAACTGTTGCCGATACGCTCCTGCATGTTTTCCTGCACGGCCAGCACCATCGCGGGCAGGTTCACGCAATGCTGTCCGGAACAAGCGTTCCGCCGCCCCAGATCGATGAATTCATCCTGATCGAAAATGACGACGCTCGCGTGGAGGACCTCGAAGCGCTGGGCTGGACCGAATCCCGGCTGACCCGATAGGCGTTTATCCCTGGCGGCAAGTGCCGCGGTAGCAGGAGAACGGGCTTCCGCCGACAGTGCCTGTGGTGTGGCCATCGGGGTCAGTCCAGGCGCGGACCGGTTCGCCGCCGGCGGTGCCGGTCGTGGTGCCGTCCGGATCGATCCTGAGCACGACCGGCTTGCCGTTCAGCGAGCCGCGGATCGATGTTCCGGTCTCGCCGGCGCGGAATGTAACGGCGCCGGCCGAGCAACCCGCGGCGGCCAACAGCGCAATGAGGAGAAGCTTCTTCATAGCAACAACAGGCTACCCGATTCTGGCAAGAGAGAGGCCAAACACTTCGCGTCAACGGCACCCTCCGAGATAACCGCAGGCACGTCGGCAGGCGCTTCGGCTCGCCGAAGGGTTGCCTCGGCTGCAACCCTGTGCTGTATTCCCACACCCCAATTGGTTCGAGATCGGGAGAGTGAAATGAGAGCGATCATGTTCATCAAGAAAGGAGTTGCCCCCTATCGAGAGGACATGACGCTCAATGCGAACGTTGAATTTGGGGATTCTGGCGCATGTAGACGCCGGTAAGACAAGCCTGACCGAGCGGCTGCTCTTTGCAGCCGGCGTCATCGACAAGATCGGCAGTGTCGATGACGGCAACACGCAAACCGATACGTTGGCTCTGGAACGACAACGCGGCATCACCATCAAAGCTGCCGTCGTGTCTTTTGTCATCGACGACGTCACCGTCAACCTGATCGACACGCCCGGCCATCCGGATTTCATCGCCGAGGTGGAACGGGTGCTGAACGTGCTCGACGGTGCGGTGCTGGTGATCTCGGCCGTGGAAGGCGTACAGGCGCAGACCCGGGTGTTGATGCGAACGCTGCAGCGGCTCGGGATTCCAACACTCATCTTCGTCAACAAGATCGACCGGAGCGGCGCGCAATATGAACGCGTGCTGCAGGGAATTGCCGAAAGACTGACGCCGGCGATCATCGCGATGGGATCGACGCGGCATCCCGGCAGCCGCAATGCCGATTTCACTCCGTTCGGTGCCGCCAACGCAGCCCACGTCACCAGGCTGGCAGAATTGCTTGCCGACCATGACGACGCAATCCTGGCCGCGTATATCGATGATGGAAAGACGGTCTCGTATGACCGGCTTCAAAAGCAGCTTGCGGCGCAGACCAGACGAGCGCTGGTGCACCCGGTGTTCTTCGGTTCGGCAGTCACCGGTGCAGGCGTGAAGCCGCTGATCGCCGGGATCAGCGGCTTGCTGCCGGCGACCGAAGGCGATGTTGACGGGCCTGTTTCAGGCACCGTCTTCAAAATCGAGCGAGGGGCTGCCGGCGAAAAGATCGCGTACGTCCGCATGTTTTCAGGAACGGTGCGGACGCGGGATCGGCTGCAGGTCGGCCAGGCGGACAGGGCGAAGGTCACCGCGATCAACGTTTTCGACCGCGGTTCGGCTGTCGAGGGTGCGTCGCTCGCCGCCGGGCAGATTGGTAAGCTCTGGGGTCTCGGCGACGTCCAGATCGGCGATGCGATAGGGCGGCCGGGGGCGGCTTCAAACCACCATTATTTCGCCCCGCCGACGTTGGAAACGGTCGTCCTTCCCCGCCGAGCCGCCGACAAGGGCAGGCTGCACGTCGCGCTTGTCCAACTCGCCGAGCAGGACCCGCTGATCGACCTCAGGCAGGACGACATCCGGCAGGAGACATACGTTTCGCTTTACGGCGAGGTGCAGAAAGAGATCATCCAGCAGACGCTGGCGACTGACTTCGGCATCGATGTCGAATACCGCGAAACGACGACGATCTGCATCGAACGCCCCGTAGCAGCCGGCGCGGCCGTGGAATTCATCCACCAGGAGCCGAATCCATTCCTCGCGACGGTCGGGCTCCGGATTGATCCGGCACCGATCGATTCCGGAGTGGAATTTCGTCTGGCAAGCGACGTGCTGGGGACGATGCCGTTGGCGTTTTTCAAGGCGGTCGAGGACACAGTGCACGAAACGTTGCGCCAGGGGCTTTTCGGATGGCAGGTCGCCGACTGTACGGTCACGATGACCCATACCGGTTATGCGCCGCGGCAAAGCCACGCCCATCAGCGCTTCGACAAGAGCATGTCGAGCACGGGCGAGGACTTTCGCAAACTGACGCCGCTGGTGGTGATGAGCGCGCTCAATAGGGCAGGAACCGTGGTGTGCGAGCCGATCCACCGTTTTCACCTCGACGTTCCGGCAGACACGCTCAGCCTGATACTGCCCGTGCTGGCGCGGCTCGATGCCGTACCGCAGGCACCGGCGATGCGCGGGTCCTCATGCACGCTTGACGGCGAGATTCCGGCGGCCCAGGTGCATGGGCTGCAACGGCAACTGCCCGGGCTCACCCGTGGCGAAGGCTTGCTGGAATCCGCCTTCGACAGCTACCGCCCGGTGCGCGGCATGTCCCCGGCCAGGCCGCGGACCGACAACGACCCGCTCAACCACAAGGAATATCTTCTGCGCGTGGTGCGGCGGGCCGTGATGTTCGCTTCTTCATCCGCTTCATGATCCCGAAGAGGTTATCTTGCCGATGTCCGACACTGACAAACACGCCGACAAAGTCGAGATCGATACTGCACTCGCCCGCCGGCTGGTCGACACGCAATTCCCCGAGTGGAGGCACCTTCCCGTCAGGCCCGTGGAGTCCGGCGGCTGGGACAACCGGACGTTCCATCTCGGCGACGCCATGACCGTGCGGCTGCCGAGTGCTGCGCCCTATGCCTTGCAGGTGGAAAAAGAACACCACTGGCTGCCCAGGTTGGCGCCACTGCTGCCGCTGCCGATACCGGTGCCGCTGGCGAAGGGACGGCCGGGCGAGGGTTATCCCTGGCCGTGGTCGATCTACGGATGGATCGAGGGCAAGCCCGCGACCGACGATCGAATCGGCGATCTCAGCGAGTTAGCCGGCGCGGTGGCCCGGTTTCTTGCCGCTCTGCAGCGGATCGATGCAACGGGCGGGCCGCCGCCCGGACAGCACAATTTTTTCCGCGGCGGGCCGCTGACGGTCTACGACGGCGAAACCCGAAAGGCGCTGGCCGCGCTGAAGAGCAAGATCGACACCGAGCTTGCGGCTTCGGTTTGGGAGACGGCGCTGGCGGCGACATGGCACGGCGCGCCGGTCTGGTTCCACGGCGACATCGCATGGGGCAATCTGCTTGTTCAGGACGGCCGGCTCTCCGCAGTCATCGATTTCGGCACGTCGGGCGTCGGCGATCCCTCATGCGACCTTGCGATAGCCTGGACGCTTTTCCGCGGCGAGAGCCGGGAGGCGTTTCGCGCGGCATTGCCGCTCGATGAGGCGACCTGGGCGCGCGGGCGCGGCTGGACGCTGTGGAAGGCGCTGATCGTCTATGCCGGACACACCGGGGCAAGTCCGGTAGAGGTGCAGAAGTCCCGCGTCGTCCTTGATGAGGTGCTCGCCGATTTCAGCGCGTCTAACGCTGCAGCTTGAGGCCGAGGAAGACGCTGTTGGTCTTGCTGTCGCGGCCGGGGAGATTGCTTTTCAACTGCTCGTGGCGGGCGCGGCCGACGAGGCCGGCATAGCGGTTGAACCAGTAGGTGGCGCCGGCTTCGGCCGACAGGATGGTGTCGTGGTCGTCGGAACCGGCATAGTCGCGGTACGACGCGCCGAACGTCATATTGCCGGTGAGGTTGGCGCGCATTTCCCGCTCGACGTTGAGACGGCTCGCATAAAGGATCGAGCCGCTCTCGCCGGCGGTCGTCGTGCCTTCGACGACGGTCGTGCCTAGCAACGAGACATTGGTGCCGCGCTGCGGCGACCACTTTATGTCGGCATCCACGGCGGCTCCGGAGATCGATCCCAGCCGCTCGTCATCGAGCTTTTCGCGCAGCCAGCCGGCGGAGAATTCGCCTGAAAGCTTTTCTCCGAGGTCGAATTCGAGGCCTGCACGCACTCCGAGGCGGTCCGCAGAGCGTTCGAAACCGCTCGCGTCCTGCTTCTCGTCATAGAAACGCCGGCCTGCCTCGACTTCCACGAACGGGGTCAGGGCCGGCGAGATCTCGTAGCCGGTGCGCAAATTGAGGGTCGCCAGCGTAGCATCGCGTTCCTTCTGCGAAAGCGTGCCGCCGGATGAAAGCTCGGCGTCGCCATACCAGTCGCGCTCGACATTGCCATCGATACCAAGGCGCAATTTGCCGATTTCCTTCTCGAGGGCCAGATTTCCGGTGAGGATCTGGCGGATCGGCCGCGAGGCCGTGCCTTCGATGACCACGGGAGACGAGGCCGGTTCCGGCTTGATGACGTAGCCGGCGCCGGCGAGCGCGCGGAATTCGTTGCCAAGCTCGATCACCGTCGTTCCCTTGATGCCGAACTCCTTCTCGTCGAGCGACTGTCCCGAGATCGATTCGCGGAGGCTGCCATAGGCATCGAACGCCGCGGAATGGCGCGACCAGTCAGAAACGCCCCTCAGACGCAGGATGGTTTCGGACAGGATGGCAGAACCGCCATCGGGGCTGGAATCGGCGTTGGATGTCGACGTGATGCCGGTTTCGACCGTCGGCATGATGGTGAAGGTGCCGAGCCGCAAACCGAGCGGCGCGTATGGATTTTCCTCCGGCTCTCGATCGAGCCCTTCGATCGCCTCCGCGCGCTCGGCGCCGGTGTCCACACTAAGGTTGGTCTCGGAGTTGACGGTGTCGGCGCGCACCGTGCCTGCGGCGACTTCTTCTTCCTCTATCTCGTCGGCCAGGCGCTCGGCTGCCGCCTGCGGCGGGCGCATGGTCCGTACGCGGGCCGCCTTGGTTCGCTCGGCGGCGGTGGAAGGGCGTCGCGACGGCGTTGGCGCAGGCGCATCGCCGAACGCATTCTCCACATCGCTGTTGTCCTGGAAAAGCGACGGCTGTTCCTCGTCCACCGCGATTGGCTCGTCGACCGCGACAGTTGTCGGGCGATAGGGCGGGATCGGTGCATTCTCCTGAGGGGCGGGCTGCGAACGGTCCAGCGGCGAGCGGCGGCTCGCCAAAGGCACCTTCGACAGGAGCTCGTCACTGATCTCTTCTTCGTCAACCGCGCCGCGCATGCCGGTTTCCTGCGCATGAGCCGGCCGAAGGCCCGAAAGCGCAACGAGGCTTGCCCCGACGAGCAGGGCGTGCACCGGCAGAAGCCGCGCGCGTTTTCGGTTCTCTGGCCGAGCCGGGGACATCGTCACCTGATAGGTTCGAAGGCGCGAAGGCGCCATGCTTACCGAACCGTAAATGCGGATGGTTAATGGGGGGTTGAAGAACCGGCCGATGCAATCATCATTGGACAGACCTTGCCGAACGCGCTAATCGCAATTCCATGCATGCGGGTAGCTTGAAGACACCGGCCGAGACGCAAGCGGCGATCGCTTCGGCCTTGCGCACGGTGACCATCGAACAATCGGGCCTGTCGGCATTGGCCGCCGCTCTCGACAACGGCCTTTCCGAGCCGTTTGCGCGCGCAGTCGAGATGCTGTCGGACATCCATGGCCGCGTCATCGTCACCGGCGTCGGCAAGAGCGGGCATATCGGTTCGAAGATCGCCGCGACGCTTGCTTCCACCGGCACGCCGGCGTTTTTCGTGCATCCGGCGGAAGCCAATCACGGCGATCTCGGCATGATCGCCAAGAACGACGCCATCATCGCGATGTCATGGTCGGGCGAAAGCCTCGAACTGAAGGGCATCATCAGCTATTCGCGCCGCTTCAGCATCCCGCTGATCGCCATCACCGCCGGCGAAGGGTCGGCGCTGGCCCGCGAGGCGGACGTCGTGCTTAACTTGCCGAAGGCGCCGGAAGCCTGCCCGCACGGCCTGGCGCCCACGACCTCCACGTTGCTGCAACTGGTCATCGGCGACGCGCTGGCGATAGCACTGCTCGAGGCGCGGGGCTTCACGCCCGATCATTTCCGCACATTGCATCCCGGCGGACAGCTCGGCGCCAATCTGACGCTGATCCGCGAGGTGATGCATACCGGCGACGAACTGCCTCTGGTCGGCCTCGGCACCAAGATGCCGGAAGCAATGATGATGCTTTCGAAGAAGCGCTTCGGCTGCGTCTGCGTCGTCGATGGGGATGGACGGCTGGCCGGCATCGTCACCGACGGCGACCTCGCCCGCAATCTCGACCGCAACCTCGCCGAGACGACGGTCGACGACATCATGACCCGGCGGCCGAAGACGGCGAAACCCCAGATGCTGGCGAGTGCCGCGCTCGGGCTGCTCAACGACCACAACATCAGCGCGCTTGTGGTGGTCGACGAGGACAAACCGGTCGGCGTCGTGCATTTCCACGATCTGTTGCGGATCGGCGCCGCTTAGAGCGGTTCGACCACCAGTTCCAGGTCGGTGTCGGTTGCCGCCTTCACGCGGACCCTTGCACCGGCGGGAAGGTCCGGCCCGGAGACGCGCCACATCGTATCGTCGAGCCTGATGCGGCCGCGCCCCTCGGTGATCGGTTCGGTCAGCGTTGCCGTGCGGCCGATCATCTGCTCGCCGCGCCGGTTGAGCAACGGCTGGTCGGTCTCTTCCTTGCCTCCGCCCATGAGGCGGTTGCCCAGATAGGCGGCCGCAAGCGACAGCACGAGGAAGAGCAGAACCTGAACCTGCCAGACCCAGAAACCGGCGTCCCAGAGCTGAAGCGACAGCGCGCCGGTCAAGAGCGCCGCAACGCCGATCCAAAGGAGGAAAAAGCCGGGCACCAAGATTTCGAGGGCTAGCAAGGCGAAGCCCAGCACCATCCAGTTCCACGGACCGAGTTCGGAAACGATACGCGCGATCATGGCAGTTCTCCGCCTAACGCTGTCAGCCCTGATCCGGTCCAGTCCGTGGCGGACGGGCGGCTACGCGCTGGGCGCCGGCCGTGCCGCCATCGCGGAACACTTCCTTGGCGATCTCGCCGATGCCGCCGAGCGTGCCGATCAGCGAGGAGGCTTCCATCGGCATCAGCACGACCTTGCTGTTGCTGGCCGAACCGACCTTTGCCAGCGCCTCGGTGTATTTCAGCGCGACGAAATAGTTGAGCGCCTGCACGTCGCCCTTGGCGATGGCGTCGGACACGACCTGCGTGGCCTTGGCTTCGGCCTCGGCCGACGCGTTCGCGCGCCTCGGCGTCGCGGAAGGCGGCTTCCTTGCGGCCCTCGGCTTCCAGAACCTGCGCCTGCTTCAGGCCTTCGGCCTCCAGGATCTGGGCGCGCTTTTCGCGCTCGGCCATCATCTGGCGGGCCATGGATTCGACCAGGTTGGCCGGCGGGTTGATGTCCTTGATCTCGACGCGGGTGACCTTGATGCCCCACGGATGCGCTGCCTCGTCGACGACACGCAGCAGGCGCTCGTTGATGGCGTCGCGGTTGGACAGGAGCTCGTCGAGGTCCATCGAACCCATGACGGTGCGGATGTTGGTCATGGTGAGGTTGAGGATGGCGTTCTGCAGGCCGGCGACCTGATAGGCCGCCTGCGGTGCGTTCAGCACCTGGTAGAAGGCAACGCCATCGACTGCCACGATGGCGTTGTCGCGGGTGATCACTTCCTGGGTCGGTACGTCGAGCACCTGCTCCATCATGTTCAGCTTGGCGCCGATGCGATCGAAGAAGGGAATGATGAGGTTGAGGCCCGGTGTCAGGGTCTTGGTGTAGCGGCCGAAACGCTCGACCGTATAGTTGTAGCCCTGCGGCACCGTCTTGATGCCGGCAAAGAGCAGCACAAGAACAAGAATGACCAGGACCGGTATAACGATGTCGAACCCCGAAAACGGCATCGAGCCCTCCCCCAAGATTATGTCAGTCGCCGGACCGACGGAATCGCCAATTGTCAACAGACCTTGACCGAGAAAGACTTAAGGGGGATTTCCCCGCGTTACAATCTCAAGTGGCCGCAATATTTACAAAGAATCCCCTAGCCCTGACACGCGTGGACGTCGCGTGCGGTCCGTCCAAGGATGCGCGCGGCTATCTGGCGTCCGTGTCAAACCCAGCCGGCAAGCTCTCGCCGCACCAGCGCCTCGATCACCGCCATGCCGTCCTCGCTGTCGTTCAGGCAGGGGATATGGCTGAAGTTCTTGCCGCCGGCATGATGGAAGATCTCGGCCGCTTCGCCGGCGATTTCCTCCAGCGTCTCGATGCAGTCGGACGAAAAGCCGGGATTGACGACGGCGATCGATTTGACGCCTTCCCTGGCCAGCCTTTCGACGGTCTTGTCGGTATAGGGCTGCAGCCATTCCTGCGCGCCGAAACGCGACTGGAAGGTGGTGATGAGCTTCTTCTCGTCCCAGCCGAGCCGCTCGCGCAGCAGCCGCGTCGTCTCCAGGCAATGCTCGCGGTAAGGATCGCCGCGGTCCGAATAGGGCTTCGGGATGCCGTGGAAGGAGGCAAGAACCACCTCCGGCTCGAAATCGAGCGTCGCAAGGTGCCGTTCGATCGACCGCGCCAGCGCGTCGATATAGACCGGCTCGTCGTAATAGGGCGGTACGCTGCGGACGGCCGGCGCGCGGCGCATCTTCATCAGGGCGCGGAAACAGCTGGTCGTTGGCGGTCGCCGTCGTGGTCGCCGAATATTGCGGATAGAGCGGCACCGTCAGGATGCGGTCGCAGCCTTGCGCTTCCATCCTCTCGACGACGCTTCTGATCGAGGGGTTGCCGTAACGCATGCCCCAGTCGACGACGATCTCCGGGCTGCCGGCAAACGCCGCCGCCAGCTTTTCCGATTGCGAGCGGGTGAAGGTCCGAAGCGGCGATTCATCCTTCTCGCGGTTCCAGATCTTCCTGTAGTTGGCGCCTGATTTTTTCGGCCGGGTGGTGAGCACGAGGCCATAGAGGATCGGATACCAGATCGCCTTGTTGAGTTCGATGACGCGCGGGTCGGACAGGAATTCCCGGAGATAGCGCCACATCGGCCAGAAATCGGTGCCGTCGGGCGTGCCGAGATTGACCAGCAGAACGCCGATCTTCTTCGCCCTTGCCGGCGGACTGCCGGCAGCGAGCGGTACGACGGCTTTTGCCTTGGCCATGTCGACCTTGACGGGACGGTTCATGCGTTTCTTCCCTTGTTGCGGGGAAACTAGCGATGCCGAGCCCGAAAGCAATGCAGCGTCTGGCCGCAGCCTGAACAGCGGAGGCCAATTGACCGCCTGACTCAAGCCGGGTCCATCGGAGGTGCAAAAGCCCGCCTGATGGACAGGCGGGCTTCGCATCGAAGGATCGATAGACCGGGCTCAGCTTGCCGGCGGGACTTTCAAGGTAGCGCCGACGGGCAGATAGCGCGGCCGATAGGTCGGATTGGCTTCCGAAATGAGCTTCCATTTCTCGCCGTCGCCGTAAATCTTCTCGGCGATATCCCAGTAGGTGTCGCCGTCGGCGATCACATGCTCGCCCGGCTTCGGCGGTCATTGGCGCTGCCGTTTCCGTCGCTGCGGGTGCGGCGACGGTTTCGACCTTCGGCGCCTGATTGGCGATGTCGCCGGAGGCGGCCGGCAGATCCGGCAGCTTGGCCGGTTCGGCGGGCGCTGCAGCCGTGGCTGCCGGTTTTGCAGGCTCGGTCGCTGCCGGAGCCGGTTCAGCGGGCTTTGCCGGTTCAGCAGGTGCTGCCGCGGCGGTCGCTACCACTTCGGTGATGCGGCCGTCGAGCTTCGGCGTATAGGGCCGGTTGCGCGGCCAGATAGTCGGCGACCACCTGCTCCAGGCCCGGACCGAAATCGTAGGCGTTCTTGGCGTTGTCGAGCGAACAGCTTGTAGCCGTCGCCGCCGCCGCGGACGAAGTTGTTGGTGGCGATGGTGTAGGTCTTGGCGTCGTCGAGCGGCACCCAGGCGCCGCCTTCCATGACCTCGACCGACTTCAGGCGACCGCCGTTCGGCGCAACCGACTTGTCGAAGGAATATTTGAGGCCGGCGACCTGCGGGAACTTGCCCTTGCCTTCCTCGATCTCGGAAAGGCCGCCTTCGAGCGATGCCTTGAGGTCGGCGCCGTTGAGCTGGAAGGTCGCCAGCGTGTTCTGGAACGGAAGCACGGTCAGCACTTCGCCCATGGTGACGACGCCCTTGTCGATCGAGGCGCGGATGCCGCCGCCATTCTGGATGGCGATCGTCACGCCCTGGTCCTTGGTGCGGTCGAGAATGGCGTCGGCGATCAGGTTGCCCATCGCGCATTCCTTGGCGCGGCAGGTGTCGCGGCTGCCGTCGATGGCGTCGGTCGCTTCGGCGACTTCCTTGTTCTTCAGTTCCTCGATCGGCGCGCCGAGTTCCTTGATGCGGGCGAGCACCGCCTCGTCGGGCTTGATCGGCATTGTCGAGATAGATCGGGTCGCCGGTGGCTTCCTTGACGACGCCGTTGTCGTCGAACACCACCTTGATCTCGCCGAGATATTTCGAATAGGAGGCCGCCTGCACCACCGGCACCTTCGTAGCCTTCCGGATTGTCGACGATGGTCGGGTAAGGGCCTTCGGCCTTGGCGTCGGTCTTCGACAGCAGCGAATGCGAATGGCCGCCGATGACCACGTCGATGCCGGGAATCTTGGCGATGACGTCGCGCTCGCGCGGATAGCCGATATGGGTGAGGCGATGATCTTGTTGACGCCTTCGGCCTTCAGCTTCTCGACCTCGGCGGTGATCGCCTTGACGTCGTCGTCGATGGCGATGTTGGGGCCGGGGGAGGCGAGTTCCGGCGTGTCGTTGGTGATGCGCGCCGATGATGCCGATCTTCTGGCCGCCGACATCGAGCACGACCGACGACTTGATCTTGCCGCCGACGCTCCGACTTGTCGTTCGGGTGGACGTTGGCGCCGAGCACCGGGAACTTGCGCCTTGTCGAGGAACGGCACCAGCGCCGACCTCGCCGTCGTCGAATTCGTGGTTGCCGAGCGCCATGGCGTCGAACTTCATCTGGTTGAGGAACTCGAGCTCGGCCTGCCCCTTGTAGGTGGTGTAGAAGAGCGAGCCCTGGAAATTGTCGCCGGCGCTGAGGAACAGGACGTTCTGGCCCTTCAGCTTGTCGCGTTCCTGGTCGAGCGCGGTGACGAGGCGCGCCGCGCCGCCGATGCACTCGCCCTTGCCTTCTTCCTCGGCCGAGCAGGTCGATTCGAACTTGTTGTTCGATTCGATGCGGCTGTGCCAGTCGTTGATATGCAGGATGTTCAACGTGTAGTCGGCAAAGGAAGGCGCTGCCGACATGGCAAGCGCCGAAGCCGAGAGTGCGGCGAGCGCGGCGAATTTTTTCATGCTTGATCTCCCAAACAATTGCATGGATGGCGTTTACCGCCACTCGTTGTCAGATTTGTTTCAACCCCGGATCGAGGCATGTTCCCACCGCGTTTTCACCGATGCAAGCGGAATCGGAGCCGCCGTCCAGGGACTTATTTGCTGTAGTCGCGCTCGTCGGAAATGACCTTGCCGTCATTGGGTAGCGAGCCGGCTTCCGCCACCACGACCCCGCCGCCCATCTTGGTGATTTCGCGCAAGCGAAGCCTCGACCGCCTTCGGTTCGATGCGAGTGTCCGGCTGCCGGCTCGACGTGCAGCGTCATCGCGTCGCGTTCGCCGTCGCGCGACAACCACCAGCCGCGCCTTCGCGACCTCGGGATGCCGCCGCAGGATCTCGGCGATCTGCTTCGGATCGACGAACATGCCCTTCACCTTGGTGCGCTGGTCGGCGCGGCCCATCCAGCCCTTGATCCTGGTGTTGGTGCGGCCGCAGGGCGACTGACCCGGCAGCACCGCCGACAGGTCGCCGGTGCCGAGACGCACCAGCGGATAGGCCGGGATTGAAGCTGGTGACGACCAGTTCGCCGACTTCGCCTTCGGGGACCGGGTCGCCGGTGCCGGGACGGACGATCTCGACGATCAGGTTCTCGTTGACCACCATGCCGGGATTGGGCGTGCCGTCCGCCGCGGCGGTCTCATAGGCGATGACGCCGAATTCGGCGGTGGCGTAACATTGCAGCACCGCGACGCCGCGCGGTCGCATATTCGGCGCGCAGCGAAGGAAACAGCGCGCCCGCCGAAACAAGGCCGAGCCGGAACGCGGAGAGGTCCTTGCCGGTCTCGGCGGCGCGGTCGAGCATGACCTTCAGGAAATCCGGCGTGCCGCAATAGACCGCCGGGCGAAGCGCTGCCGCAGCCTCGACCTGCATGTCGGTATTGCCGGTGCCGGCCGGGAACACCATGCAGCCCAGCGCGCGCGCGCCTTCGTCGAGGATGAAGCCGCCCGGCGTCATGTGATAGGCGAATGCATTGTGGACGATGTCGCCGGGGCGGATGCCGGCGGCGTGGAAGGCGCGCGCGGAAGCCCACGGATCGGCGCCGAGTCCTTGCGGCTCCCACAGCGGTCCCGGCGACTGGAAGACGCGGCCGCCCTTGAGCGCCGCCGGGTTGGCGAAGCCGCCGAACGGCGGATTTTCGGCCTGAAACTCCATCAGTTCGGGTTTGCGCAGCACCGGCAAGTCCGGCAAGCGCGGCGCGGTCGCGGATCGGCGTCCAGGTCGACGCCCGCCGAGCCATTTGGCCAGTCCCGGCGCGTTGGCAGTGGCCTTCCGCAGGAACGTCCGGCAGGCGGGCAAAGAGATCCCGCTCCCGGTCGGCGGGGGCGCGCGTTTCCAGATCGTCGAAATATGCGCCCATCCGGCTTTGTTCCTCCCCGATCGACGTCGCTCTTATCGCAACGGGGAGGGGAGGACGCAAGGCGGTGCGGTTCGATTGCGGAACGGCAGGAAAAGACAGGCCGCTTTCTTGTCCGCGTCAGTCTCGTCTGGTTACCACCAGGTGCGTGGCACCTGCCGTGGGCACGCGCTCGCTGATTTCATAGCCCAGCGCTGGCAGATCGAGGCCGAAGAAGAGGTTCTCGCCTTTGCCGAGAAGAACCGGCGCGACGGCCAGGTGCATCTCGTCGATCAGCCCCGCGCGCAGATATTGCTGGAACGGTTGAGACGCCGCCGCCGACCCGGATGTCCTTGCCGTCCGCCGCTTCCCTGGCGCGCTCCAACGCTGCCTCGATGCCGTCGGTGACGAAGTGGAACGTGGTGCCGCCTTCCATGGCAAGCGGCGGACGCGGATGGTTGGTCAGCACGAAGACCGGTACGTGATAGGGCGGGTTGTCGCCCCACCAGCCCTTCCAGATCTCGTCCGGCCACGCATCCCGCGATCGGGCCGAACATGTTGCGGCCCATGATCCAGGCGCCGATATTTGCGAAGCTGCGGGCGGCGAAATCCTCGTCGGTGCCGGTCTCACCGCCCTCCTCGCCAACCATGGCGCGAAACGTGCGGGTTACCACAAACCATTTATGCAACTCCTCGCCGTTCACGCCGAGCGGATTTTCGAGGCTCTGGTCTGAGCCGGCACCATAGCCATCCTCCGATATGGAGAAACAACGGACACAAAGTTTGGACATGACTGGCTCCTTCGATAACGAGAAGCAGTTTAATAGCAAAACCAGTTGTAAACTGCAAGCAGTTTGATAGCCGACCTAGCGCAGCAGCCTTATCCAGCGCGCAAGGTTGACCAGTGAAATCAGCGCGCCGGCGAGATAGGTGAAGGCGGCCGCCCTGAGCAGGCTCCGCACCGCCGGCATGTCGTTCGGCGACGACATAGTTGCCTTCCTTGAGGATGGGCAGCGCCTTGGAAAAGCTGGCGTCGATCTCCACCGGCAAGGGTGACCAGGCTGACGACGACGCGGACGGCGAGCAGCGAGACGCCGATGCCGACGAGTGCGGCGAAGGCCAGGGGCGTGCGCGCCAAAACGCCGAGGACCGGCGCGGCGATAAAGAAGTATGCCGCGATGCGGTCGGTGCCGGCAGCGAATTTCGCCAGCGCCTGGCGCAGCGCCAGCAGCGTTCGCCGCGGGCATCCTGCAGCGCGTGCGATACTTCATGTGCGGCGATGGCCACTGCGGCGAGCGACCGGCCGTCAAGATGCTTCTTCAGAAGACGGACGGTCTTGGCTTCGGGATCGTAGTGGTCGCCAAGCTCGGTGGCTTCCACCGCGACATTGCCAAGGTCGAAGCGGTCGAGCAGATGGCGCGCAAGTTCGCCGCCGGTGCCGGGAAGGTCGGGCCGGTGGGCACCGTGGCGGTCGATCGTGTAGCGGACCCAGAGATGCGGCAGGACGACGGTCGCGAGGACGGCGAGGGCGACGAGGATAACCATGCGCCGCCCGTTTTCCGTGTCCTCTATTCAGTCAAACAGCGCCGCCCGGATGACCGTCTTCAGGAAGTGGCTTGCTGGCGGCGGGTCAGAACGAAGGTTCTGGCCTGTCGAACTCGTGCAATTGAGCTGGTTGGGCGAAGCCAGTGCACAATTCACGTTGGTGGTCGTCTGGCGGATAAGCGACATGACCGTAATTTCCACGGTGCGCGGATCGGCCATCCGGTAACTGCCGTCGGCCAGCTTGTTGCCGGTGTCGGTGGCTACCGTCTCGAACACGCCGCCGGAGAAACGTGAAACCGCAACGCCGTCGGTGCTCAGCCATTCGCCCTCGACGGACGGCCCGCGGCCGAAGCCCGCCACCCGGCCCACCACTCATGCAGCCGGCAAGAAAAGCGACCGCGGCAACCGAGCCGGCCGAAAATAGTCTGCGCGCTGTGAACATCGCCTGATTCCTCTCTCAGTCCGCCCTTCGTTCAATCGCCCGATTTTCCGGCGAAAGCAAGGTATTCCGCGGAAGCGTCAACGCTGGGAGCGCCGGTCCGATGAATCGGGCCGGGCTTCTATCTTATTGTTTTAACACGATCTTTTCCGAAAAGCCGCGGACCACCTTCCGGGATGGTGACCTAACGGACAAGAATGTTGCGGAACTGCCACGGATCCTTGGTGTCGATGTCCTCGGCAAACAGACCCGGCCGGCCGTCGAGCGGCGTCCAGTCGGTGTAATACCCCTTCACCGGGCCGAGATAGGGCATCTGCACTTCGAGGCAGCGGCGGTAGTCCATCTCGTCGGCTTCGACGATGCCGGCGCTCGGGTTCTCCAGTGCCCAGACCATGCCGGCAAGAACGGCCGACGTCACCTGCAGGCCGGTGGCGTTCTGGTATGGCGCCAGCGCGCGCGCCTCTTCGAGCGTCAGCTGCGAGCCATACCAGTAGGCATTCTTCTTGTGGCCGTAGAGCAGCACGCCGAGTTCGTCGGAGCCGTCGACCAATTCGTTCTCGTCGAGCACATGGTGCACCGGCTGCGACTTGCCGGCGGCGCCGAACATCTCGTGCAGCGACAGCACGGCGTCGTTGCAGGGGTGATAGGCGTAGTGGCAGGTCGGGCGGTAGCTCACCTTGCCCTTCTTGTCGCGCACGGTGAAGAAATCGGCGATCGAGATCGCCTCGTTGTGGGTGACGAGGAAGCCGTATTGCGGGCCGGGCGTCGGGCACCAGGTGCGCACCCGCGTGTTGGCGCCGGGCTGTTCGAGATAGATCGCCGCCTTGGAGCCGCTTCTTGTGTTTCTTGCCGTTCTTCGGCATCCATTTCTCATGCGTGCCCCAGCCGAGTTCGGCCGGCTGCAGGCCCTCGGAGATGAAGCCTTCGACCGACCAGGTGTTCCAGAACACGTTCATCGGCTTCGGCTTCTTGGTGCGCTGCGTGTCGCGCTCGGCGATGTGGATGCCCTTGACGCCGGCCTTCTTCATCAGCCTGGCCCAGCCTTCGCGGTCGTCCTGCGCCGGCTCCTTGAAGTCGAGCTTCAAGGTCGGCGGCGAGATTGAGCAGCGCCTGCTTGACGAACCACGAGACCATGCCGGGATTGGCGCCGCAGGTGGAGATGGCGGTGGCGCCGCCGGGGTTTTTGCGCTTTTCCTCGAGCAGCGTTTCGCGCAGCGCATAGTTGGTGCGCGAGGCGTTGTCGGCCTTGGCGTCGAAATAGAAGCCGAGCCACGGCTCGACGACCGTGTCGATGTAGAGCACGCCGAGCTCGCGGCAGAGCCGCATCAGATCGACCGAGCCGGTGTCGACCGACAGGTTGACGCAAAAGCCCTGGCCGCCGCCCTTGGTCAGCAGCGGCTTCAGCAGCTTCTTGTAATTCTTCCTGGTGACGGCTTCCTGGACGAAGGCGATGCCGCGTTCGTCGAGCAGCTTGCGGTCGGTGTCGCGCGGGTCGACGACCGTCATGCGCGACTTGTCGAATTTGAAATGGCGCTCGATGAGGGGAAGCGTTCCGCGGCCGATCGAACCAAAGCCGATCATCACCACAGGACCGGTAATTTCACCGTACACGGGCCATTTTTCATTCGCCATTTTCGGGGGCACTCCTTCTCGACAAACAGCAGGGCTTTCACAAAACAACCGGGCGCTGACGGCCCGGCGACTGGTGCTAGACCATACATTCTTGTCACAATAAAGCGAATCCCGTGAACGCGCCTGGCTGCGCGCCGCGGCTTGCCGGACGTGGAAAATCAGGCTTGGCGCGCCATCAGACCGAGACGTGCAACCAGCCGGTCGCGGTCGGCGGTCAGCCCCTTGTAGTCGAGCTGCGCGGTGTCGAGCGCCGACAAGCTGGTCGGCGAAGGACGCGGCGAGCGTGGCGCGGTCCGGATGCCGTTCCAAGCACCGCCAGCGGGTCGAGATGGATCCGGATGGTGAAGAGGATGTCGCCCGACTTCGGCAGCTTGCGCAGCGTCTGGCGCTCGACGCGGATGAAGGCGCTGGCGAAATCCGCGTCGCCGGCGAATTTCGAGGGCCGTTTCTCGCGCGCGGTCGCTGCGCTGCTGGCCGGACAGCGGATGGTAGAGATCGCGGACCCGCCTGCAGCGACCAGTTCCAGCGCAACACCGGCTGGCGCGAGCTTGTCGAACATGCGATTGATCAGCTCGTCCATGCGCGTGCCCTGTCCGAAGTCCGGCACCGGATCGTGGATTTCGTGCAGCGGCTTGCCGAACTTTTCGGTGAGCGACCACGACGAGGGAAAGCACAGCGAACCGGCGGCCAGCCGCCAGCCGTTTTCGCCCTTGCGCATCAGGATCAGGTCTTCCTGGACCAGCAGGGAGGCGGCGACGAGCGGAGCGTCGCTGAACGCCGTTTTTCGTTTGCCCGAACCCGCCACTTCGACCCCGGCGCCCAGCTCGCCGGTAGGTTTCGGAATATCGCCCGACGAGATGTTCGCCGAGCAGGTCGAGCACCTCCCGCTGCGCCTCGCGCGTATCCGGCTCCTCCACGAAGACCTTTTCGGGGATTTCCGCGTAGAGCCGTGCCTTTTCCGTCAGATAGGCGTCGAAATGCGCATCGATCTCGATCCAGTCGTCGAGGTCGAGCGGTTTCAGGCCGATGGTGAAAGGCTTCGACGAGCCGTCGTAGGGAGTGTGGGTGGGGGGCATTCATCACCATTCGGAGCGGTCTTTTGCGGCTCGTATGCCATATGCGCAGGATTTCGATCCTATTCGGCCTGATCCGATAGGGAATAAGGTAAGGTAGGCCGGGAACCGACCATTCACGGATATCGCCAAAAGGTGTGGGACGACCCGCATCCGGACGAGTCGGTGATCAGATCGAACGACCGCCGGAGTCGTGATGCTACGGCTTTGGCGGCTTCGGGACTGTCCGTCGAAATATACGCTTCGATCTCAGCCAGACCCCTCGCGGCTTTCGCGAGAATCTGCCGTTTCATTTTTTAGGGTCAGGGAAAATGTCAGGCTCGGGCATGGGCAAGGGGTTGTCGGTTCCCCAGGACGCCAGCCATCGATCAACTGCTTCTCCCGATATGAAAACGCCTTTGTCCGCTTCCTTGATCGCCTCATCGATGGCTTCGAGGTAGGCTCGCCGATCGTCCATATAAGCTTCGACAGCTTCCTTCACCACAAAGGAGCGGGATCGCTTGGTCGCCTTGGCGAATTCATCGACTTCCCGTCGGAGTTCCTCGGGAAGGCGCACGGAGAAAGTCGCATCGCTCGACATTCGACTCGGCCTCTCAACACATATGAACACAATGTATTCGTCACCTACCCGAGTTGTCAATTGACAAGTCTCGCCGGGATCAGTCCGCGCAGCGAATTTCCGACAAAGACCGCCTTGGCCGATTTCAGGTCGTCGAACGAAAACACCGCCTCCTGCGCCTTGCCTTCATCCAGCAGTTCGGCGCGCAAAACACCCGGCAGCAGGCCGCAGTCGAGCCGCGGCGTCAAAAGGATGCCGTCGCCGAAATCGGCAAAGACGTTGGTGATGGTGCCCTCGCACAATTCGCCGCGCTCGTTGGCGAGCAGCACCTCGTCGGCCTGGTTGGACGAGATATTCGGCGCGGGCGCGCACGTAGATTTGGCGCCTGGTGGTCTTGTGGCGGAGCAGCGTGTCGGTCGAATCGAGCCGGATCCGCGCCAGCCGCAGCTTCCATACCTTGTCGGCGGCAAGCGGCTCGTAGGGCTGCGTGGAAGCCGACACATCGCCGTTGCGCGACAAGGACGAGGCGGGTGCGCATCGGAATGTTGGAGGAGCCGACCGCGCCGGCCAGCGTTTCCCCGATCTTCCGCGGGTCGCAGGAAAAACTCAATTCGGCCGCCGATGCGTAGAGCCTGGCCAGATGCCGGTCGAGCCGGACGAAACCGGCCCCGGGCTCCCAGCGCAACGTCTCGATCAGCTCGAAACCGGCACTGTTCCCGTCGCGTAGCGGGCTTTCAGCAGGCATTCGGCGTATTCCTCCTCGGCGGACGAATCGAAGACGACGCCGCCGCCGACATTGTAGACGGCCTCGCCGTCCGGATGCAGCGTGATCGTGCGGATGGCGACGTTGAAGCGCATCCTGCCGCCGGGTTCGATCCAGCCGATGGCGCCGCAATAGACGTCGCGCGGCGCGGTTTCGAGTTGCCGCAAAATCTCCATGGCGCGGATCTTCGGAGCGCCGGTGATCGAGCCGCACGGGAAGAGTGCTGCGAAGATGTCGCGGACGGTCAGGTCCGGCAGCAGTTTTGCGCGCACGCGGCTCACCATCTGGTGGACCGTCGGATAGGACTCGATGCGGAAAAGCTCCGGCACGTCGAGCGTGCCGACTTCCGAGATCAGCGAGATGTCGTTGCGCAAGAGGTCGACGATCATCCGGTTTTCGGCCTGGTTCTTCGGGTCGTTGCGCAGGAATTCCCTCAGTTGCGCGTCTTCCTCCGGTGTCTTGCCGCGCGGCGCGGTGCCTTTCATCGGATGCGTCTCGATCCAGCCTTCCGCGTCGATGTCGAAGAAAAGCTCCGGCGAGCGCGACAGCACGACCGGCCCGCCAAGCGAAACCAGGGCGCCGTATTTCACCGGCTGGCGCGCGGTCAGCGCATCGAAAGCCGCGCAGCGGGTCGCCCGACCATTCGGCGTGGACCGGGAAGGTGAGATTGGCCTGGTAGCAGTCGCCTTCGCGCAGATGCCGGTGCACGCGGTCGAAGCGTTTCCGGTAATCCTCGAACGACCAGCTGGCGCGCGGCTCGAAGATCGGCCCGTTGGTGGGAGTGGCAGGGAGCGGCGGCTGATCGCGGTCCGCCGGGCCGTCGAAGACGCCGAGGCAGGCAAGCGGCGTGCGGCGGCTTTCAGGCAGAAGCGGCGCGAGCTTCGGCTCCAGCAAATAACCCGCCTCGTAGGAAAAATAGCCGGCAAGCCATTTGCCGGAATGTCGCGCGGCTTCGGCGGTTTCGAGCGCGGCGAAGAAATCGGCCGGCGTTTCGGGTGCAAGAATTTTTTCGGGCGCCTCGAACAAGAGTTCGCGCCCGGCAGTGTCGTCGCGGAAAAGGGCGAAGGGTGAGGCGGGCACGGTAGCTGTCACTGCGCTTGCCCAGGCAGTGCTCGACGTTGCCCCCCTCTGATCCTGAGCCTGTCGAAGCCCTCACAGATGGGGAGATTGGCCGTCTCGGGCGGCGGCATCCATTCTGCAAGGTTGGTGATTGGCGAAGGTCGCGAGGCAGGCCAATCTCCCCCCTCGCGGGGGAGATGTCCGGCAGGACAGAGGGGGGCGCGAAGGAGCACTGACATATGCCTGTCGAACCTGGGATGGACCTTCAGTCCAGCGCTTCCAGCTCGTCGATCAGTCCGCTGATGACGCCAAGGCCGGTCTGCCAGAATTTCGGGTCCGAGGCGTCGAGCCCGAACGGCTTCAGCAGTTCCGAGTGATGCTTGGTGCCGCCGGCCTTCAGCATCTCGAAATATTTCTCCTGAAAGCCGCGCTCGGCATTCTGGTAGACCGCGTAGAGCGAATTCACCAGGCAATCGCCGAAAGCATAGGCGTAGACATAGAAAGGCGAGTGGATGAAGTGCGGGATGTAGGTCCAGAACGTCTCATAGCCTTCGCGCAGCTTGATCGCCGGTCCCAGGCTTTCGGCCTGCACTTCCAGCCAGAACTGGCCGAGCCGGTCGGAGGTCAATTCGCCGTTCTTGCGCTCGCGTGTGCACCTTGCGCTCGAATTCGTAGAAGGCGATCTGGCGCACCACCGTGTTGATCATGTCCTCGACCTTCTGGGCGAGCATCGCCTTGCGCTCGCGGCGGTCCCTGGTCTGGTCGAGCAGCGAGCGGAAAGTCAGCATCTCGCCGAACACCGAAGCGGTCTCGGCGAGCGTCAGCGGCGTCGAGGCCATCAGCGCGCCCTGCGCGCCGGCCAGCACCTGATGGACACCGTGTCCAAGTTCATGCGCGAGCGTCATCACGTCGCGCGGCTTGCCCATGTAGTTCAGCAGCACGTAAGGGTGCGCGGAGGGCACTGTCGGGTGGGCGAAGGCGCCGGGCGCCTTGCCCGGCCGCACCGGCGCGTCGATCCAGTTGCGGTCGAAGAAATGTCCGGGCGATCTCGGCCATTTCGGGCGAGAACCGGTGGTAGGCCGAAAGCACCGTGTGCTTGGCGTCCTCCCAGCCGATCGTCGCCTTCGGCGTCTCCGGCAGCGGCGCGTTGCGGTCCCAGTGGTTCATCTGGTCCATGCCGAGCCACTTCGCCTTCATCGCGTAGTAGCGGTGCGACAGGCGCGGATAGGCGTCGCGCACCGCGCTAGCCAGCGCGTCGACGACCTCGCGCTCGACGCGGTTGGCCAGGTGGCGGGAATCGGCGATGTCCTTGAAGCCGCGCCAGCGGTCGGAAATCTCCTTGTCCTTGGCCAGCGTGTTGGTGATCAGCGTGAAGCCGCGCAGATTTTCCTTGAAGGTCGCGGCGAGCGCTTCGGCCGCCTTGCGGCGCACTTCGCCGTCGGCGTCCTGCAGGCGGGTCAGCGTCGGTTCGAGCGTCAGTTCTTCGCCGTCTACCGCGAAGCGAAGGTCGGTCATCGTCTCGTCGAAGAGCCGGTTCCAGGCGCCTCGGCCGGTGACCGATTTTTCGTGGAACAACTGCTCGACACGGTCTTCGAGCTGGTAGGGCTTGTCCTTGCGCAGGTCGAGCACCCAGGGCCGGTAGTGGCCGAAGCCGGGATCCGAATCGAGCGCCGCAAGGATCAGAGCGTCGTCGACGAGATTCAATTCGAGCGCGAAGAACAAAAGATGCGAACTGGCGTCGGTCATCTTCTCCTGGACGTCGCCGTAAAGCTTGGCGCGCTGCGGATCGGAGGTGTTGCCGGCGTAGATCAGGCCGGCATAGGAGGCGATGCGTCCGATCAGTTCCTCGATCGCCTCATAGGCGCTGAGTGCCTTGCCGAGCCCGCCATCGCCGGAGTTTGCGGCCTCGGCGGCCAGTTTGCCTTTCCACGTCGTCTCGAACGCGACCGCATCCTCGATGGCGCGGGTGATGTCCCGCTTCAGCTCCGGAGCCTCCATCCCGGGATAAAGGTCGGTAAGGTTCCATTCCGGCAGGTCACCCAGACCGGAACCGAGGGCGCGCGCAGTGCTTTTTGCCGCCGCCGCCGGCGACGCGTGCTGATCCGAACTTGCAGACATGCGATATTACTTCCCGAGGTTGGAAAAGGCTAAATTCAGCGCGGCTACGAAAGAATTCATTCACCGGCTTTTTTGAAGCCTTATTTAGAACCCTGTGCCAAGTTGATCCAGCCGACTTTTGCCCGATCGCAATTTTTCGAGATTCATGACCGGTTCCATCCTCATAGTCGATGACGACCCGGTCCAGCGCAGGCTGCTTGAAGCCGCGGTGGTGAAGTCCGGCTATGAAGCCATCACCGTCGATGGGGGCGAAGCGGCACTGGAAACGCTGGACGGACCAAATTCGCGCGATGTCGCGGTGGTTATCCTCGACCTGATGATGCCAGGGCTCGACGGCAATGGCGTACTCAAGGAGATGCGTGCGCGCGGCATCGGAACACCGGTGATCGTGCAGACCGCGCAAGGCGGCATCGAGACCGTGGTGAAGGCGATGCGCGGCGGCGCCTTCGACTTCGTGGTCAAGCCGGCATCGCCGGAGCGGTTGATCGGCGCCATCGGCAATGCACTAAAAGTAGAGGCGCTAGGGGGCGAGGCCAGGCGGACGAGCCGGCCGCAGGCAGGTGCGCTCACCTTCAAGGACCTCATCACCCGAAGCGAAACAATGGACCGGGTGATCCGGCTCGGCCAGAAGGCGGCCGCTTCGAACATCCCTATCCTCATCGAAGGCGAATCCGGCGTCGGCAAGGAATTGGTCGCCCGGGCCATACGCGGCAGCGGCGACCGGAAGTCGAAACCCTTTGTGACGGTCAATTGCGGCGCAATTCCCGAAAACCTGGTCGAATCGATCCTGTTCGGCCACGAGAAGGGTTCGTTTACCGGCGCCACCGAAAAGCATGCGGGCAAGTTCGTCGAAGCGCATTCCGGCACGCTTTTCCTCGACGAGATCGGCGACCTGCCGCTCGATGTGCAGGTGAAGCTTCTGCGCGCGGTGCAGGATGGCGAGGTCGATCCGGTCGGCGCGCGCTCGACCGTCAAGGTCGACATCCGGTTGATCTCGGCGACGCACCGTGACCTGCTGCAACAGGTGAAGGACGGCAATTTCCGCGAAGACCTGTTCTACCGCCTCAACGTTTTCCCGATTTTCGTGCCGCCGCTGCGCGAGCGCCGCGACGACATCCCGTATCTCGTGCGGCACTTCATGGCGCGCATCGGGCCGGCTCAATCGCGCGGCCGCATCACCGGCATCTCGGCGCATGCGCTGCAAATCCTCGACGCCTACGATTGGCCGGGCAATATCAGGCAGCTGGAAAACGCCATTTTCCGGGCGATGGTGCTTTGCGAAGGCGACACGCTTTCCGCCGAGGATTTCCCGCAAATCCGGGCGCAGGTCGAGGGCGTGGTGTTCGCGGAGCATTCTTCCGAGCCGGTGCGGATGCCGGAACTGTCCACTGTGCGCGCCGAAGCCTCGTCCGATACGAGCTTTACGCGCTTGCCCGTTGAAAAGAAAAGCGAAACCGGCAAGGTGCAGTTCGGAGTCCTGCGCGCCTTGGACGAACGCGGCAACGTGCGCTCACTCTCGGAAGTCGAGCTGGAGATGATCAAGCTTGCGATCGATCATTATCAGGGACAGATGAGCGAAGTAGCGCGCCGTCTTGGCATTGGGCGCTCGACGCTATACCGCAAGCTCAAGGAATATGGCATCGATCCCGAGACCGGACGCGCCGATCGCCTGGCTTCTTAACGAAATCCACAACTTCTGGCGTAAATCTCACGTTTACCTTGTTCCAACTGATGGCGTTTTCGCCAATTTCCCGCCATGCTGTCACCGCATTTCGGCTTCAATAAGCAGTGATTAACCATTAGGATCGATAGTCGGACGTTACGATTACACGTCCGGAGGTCAAATCCGGGGACAAAATGGCAGCCTGCAAGGCCTTTTGATTTGATACCGATCGAACGACAACATCGCGGACGGCATCTGAACACTACCGTCTGGTCCAGGGGGTTGGCATCCCTGATGCTTGCCTTTGGTGTGATGGCCTTCGCCACCTCGTTTGCGAGCGCCCAGACACGAAGCCTCAAGCTCTACTTCATCCACACCGGGGAAAAGGCCGAGATCGTCTACAAGCGAAACGGCCGTTACGATCTTGCGAAGATCAATCGCTTCCTGCGCGACTGGCGTCGTAACGAACCGACCAAGATGGATCCGCGTCTGCTCGACGTGATCTGGGAGACCTATCGGGCGGTCGGCGCCCGCGATTATATCCACGTCGTTTCCGCCTACCGTTCGCCGGCCACGAATTCGATGCTGCGCAAACGCAGCAAAGGCGTCGCCAACAAGAGCCAGCACATGCTCGGCAAGGCGATGGATTTCTACATACCGGGCGTCAGCCTGAAGAAGTTGCGGGATACCGGCCTCAGGATGCAGGCCGGCGGCGTCGGCTACTATCCCCGCTCGGGCTCGCCATTCGTGCACATGGACGTCGGCAACGTACGTCATTGGCCGCGCATGAGCCGCAGGGAACTGGTCGCCGTGTTCCCGAGCGGCAAGACGCTGCACATGCCGAGCGACGGCAAGCCGTTGCCTGGCTTCGAGCAGGCGCTCGCCTCCTACAAGTCACGCCAGAGCAGCGGCAATCTGGCGCTCGCCAGCGCCAGCCGCAGCGGCTCGAAAGGCCGCGGCCTGCTGGCCGCCCTCTTCGGCGGCGGCGCGGACGAAGAAGAAGATACCGCCGAGGCCAGCACTGCCGTGGCTGCCGTCGCGGCGCCGAAACCGAAGGCGACGGTCAGCGCTGCGCCGGAGAGTGCAGCGGCGCAGAACGCAGCATCGCAGAAGCCCACGGAAAAGCCGGCCCCGAACATCCGTATCGTGCCGCCTGAACTGGCGACGCCGGCCGAGATTCCGACCCAGCAGGCCGAGGAGCCTGCCGAGCAGACGCCGGAACAGATCATAGCGGCGTTGCCGCGCCGCAGCATCCCGGTTCCGGGTCTTGCGCCGCGTCCGCAGGTCGACGTCGGAGCAGAGCCGGAGAACGTTCCGTTCCAGGTCGCGGCGGAAACGGGTATGGCCGCGCCCACCGCGGAGCCGGAACAGGTTGCACTGGGCATTCCGCTGCCGACGCATCGGCCGGACTACAAGGCGCCGGCTGAACCGACCTCGGGCGGCGACGCGGTCTCGGCGCTGCTTGCCATGTCGCAGCCGCTCGAGGACAATGCTGCCGCGGATATCCCGATGCCGTCGGTGCGTCCAGGCGAAGACGATGCCCGGCTCATGCTCGCATCGTTGCCCCAATCGCGGCCGGACCTGACACCTCCGTCGGAAGCCACTCCGGTGGCGGTTGCGCCTGCCAGCCCGGCCAACGCACCGGCCGACCACGATCCGTTCGGCATAGCGCCGGTCGATGCGGTCGGTGTTCCCGGCAAAGCCGCACCGGCTGCAGAAGGTTCCCGTGTCGCTTCCGCATCGCCACGCACTGCGCTGACCGGCAAGAAGCCCGGATCGGACGCCGCTTCCGCGCTTGCTTCCGGCGTGAAAACGACGGCGAAGTCGGCAAGGCCCCGTGTCAAAGACAGCAAGCCCGACGCCAAGCCGGTGGTCGTGGCCGCGCAACCGCAGGCGGCGCGCTGGGCCTTCGATGCAAACTACGTGAAACAGAACCCGGAGGGGACGACCGCACCGTCCTTCGCCTACAACATCGTGCGCACCGCGCCGCGCGAGGTCTATACCGCCGGGTTCCAGTCGGAGACCAAGCTCGCCGATGCCAACCGGTTCTCAGGCAAAGCCGTGACCTTCCTGTCGGTGGCGCGTTTCAAGACCAACTGAGCCGATGCGTTATAGAATACAAAAGCGCCGGGGTTTTGCCCGGCGCTTTTGTATTGAAGTCAGCGCATCAGCCCGAAATCGGAAAGCACGACGGACAAATTCGTCAGCGGCCGATGCGGGAAGCTTCGCGGGCCAGCGTTTCGATCTCGTCCCACTTGCCCGCCTTGACCAGATCGTCGGGCGCCACCCACGAGCCGCCGACGCAGATGACGTTGGGCAGGCTGAGGTAGTCGACGGCATTGCCGACCCCGATGCCGCCGGTCGGGCAGAAGCGGATGCCGGCCAATGGCGATGCCAGCGATTTAAGGAACGGCGCGCCGCCGGCCTGTTCGGCCGGGAAGAACTTCAGGAAGTCGAGGCCGGCTTCGGCAGCGGTCATGATCTCGCTCGGCGTGATGGCGCCGGGCAGCAGCGGCACCTCGCTGCCGTTGCCTGCGGCCAGCACTTCCCGGGTGATGCCGGGGCTGACGATGAAACGCGAGCCCGCCTTGGCGGCCTCGTCGAACTGTCTGGCGGAGAGGATGGTGCCGGCGCCGACGACGGCTTCCTCGACCTCGCCGGCGGCGCGGCGGATCGCCTCCAGCGCTTCCTTCGTCCGCAAGGTGATCTCGATCACCTTCAGCCCACCGCGGGCCAGTGCCCGGGCAAGCGGAACGGCATCGGCGGCGCGCTCGATCTTCAGCACCGGGATGACCGGCTGGCCGTCGAGCAATGAAAGGAATTTTTCGGTCTTTGCGGACATGGCGGCCTCGGATTTGCTCGGGGGATTTTTCAACCGATTTAACAGATGCCGGAATCGGTGTCCACGAAACGGGTCGCGGCGATTGCGCACGCCGGTACCAGATCCATTCCGATGGAACCGGAATGGATCTGGCTCTGTCTTCTTGCTGCAGCATGACCGTTCCGCAAACCGGTTCCCACCTTTCGGGATCATGCTTTAGTTGCGCCGGAGCAGCAACGACGCCAGCCAGGCAGGAAAAAGCCGCGACTTGTTGCCGCCGACGGGCTTCGCCGGAACAATCGTCCGGGCGACCGGTCGATCGCAGCCGCCTTCGCGACAAGCCGCCAGCGCGCCTGCTGGGTTCCCGGGTTGGCGATCTTGCCGGCAAGCGGCGAAGCGAGGCCCGCCACGCGCGCAGCAGTGCGCTTTTCCGGCGACAGGCGGCGGTCGAAATGATGGCCCTCGAACCGGATCAACGGTTCGCTGCGGCCCTCGATCACCGCAAAGGCCTTGCCGCCGCTTTCCACTTCCGCGATGGCGAGGAGGGCGGCGGGTTCGACGCCGAGATCGGCTGCGACGGCGGCGATTTCGGCGATGGTGTTCCTGGAAAACATGGCTGCTCCTTGCTGTTCTGTTTCTCGCCGATTGTCTCGCGGTTCCGCCGGGGCGGGGATAAAAATACAGCCGTTTTCGCCGGCGATTTTTGTGCCTCGTTTTGCAAGTCATTGCTTTCCATGCAGGAATTCGCCGCTCTTGAAAGACACGGAACAAGCCGTTAGGGCCTTCGCGAATGAAACCATCCACGCCCAACCTGCCGGTCCGGGTCGCAGCGCTCTACCGGTTCTGCCGGCTGGAAGCGTTCGCGGCGCTGCGCCAGCCGCTCGCCGCCTTCTGCTGCGGGCGCGGCATCAAGGGAACGCTGCTTCTTGCCCATGAAGGCATCAACGGAACGGTGGCGGGGAGCGACGCTGCGATCGCCGACCTGATCGCCTATCTGGAAGCGATCCCGGCACTCTCCGGCCTCGATGTCAAATACAGCTCCGCCGCCGAAATGCCCTTCCACCGCATGAAGGTGCGGCTGAAGAAAGAGATCGTCACCATGGGCGTCGAGGACGTCGATCCGCTGAATGGCGCCGGCGCCTATGTCGAGGCAGCGGCCTGGAACGACCTGATCGCCGACCCTAACACGGTCGTCATCGACACCCGCAACGACTACGAAGTGGCGATCGGCACGTTCCGCAATGCCGTCGACCCGGCCACCAGGAGCTTTCGCGAATTCCCCGAATGGGTGGCGCGACATCGCGGCGAACTCGAAGGCCGCAAGGTGGCGATGTTCTGCACCGGCGGCATCCGCTGCGAGAAGGCGACCGCCTATGTCCGTTCGCTCGGCCTCGACGAAGTCTTCCACCTGAAAGGCGGCATCCTGAAATATCTGGAGGAGGTGCCGGCGGAAGAAAGTCTCTGGGAGGGCGAGTGCTTCGTCTTCGACGAGCGCGTCTCGGTGACCCACGGGCTGGAGGTGGGCGAGGCCGAACTGTGCCGTGCCTGCCGGCACCCGCTGACGCCCGAGGCGCTGCAATCGCCGCTCTACAGCGAAGGCATCTCCTGCGAACATTGCCACGGCACCCGCACCGAAGAAGACCGCCGGCGTTATGCCGAGCGGCACCGGCAGGTGGCGATCGCCGCCGCGCGCGGGCTCGGCAGCCACATCGGCAGCTAGCCGCCGGGCAGCCTCTGGTTCGAAACCGCCCGCCGTCATTGTAATGTCGCGAAGGGCTGCCTACCTCACGCGCACCCGCAACCAGCCCGTCACCTCGGCGACGGGCCTATCAACGGAGGCCCCGCATGCTTGATCCGAAGAAGCTGCTCGACGACCTGCTTGGCTCGAAAATCCCCGGAACCCAATCGACCGTCCGCGAGAAGGCCGGCCAGGCGACACAGCTTGCCAAGGACAATCCGCTGGCCGCCGGCGCGCTGGTCGCCGTGCTGCTGGGCACCGGCACCGGCCGCAAGGTGACCGGGTCGGCGCTCAAGCTCGGAGGGCTCGCCGCCGTCGCCGGTCTCGCCTACAAGGCCTACCAGAACTATCAGCAGGGCAATAAGCCGGCCGATGCGGCCGCGAAAGAGCCGGAGCTTTTGCCGCCGCCCGCTGATACCGGTTTCGATCCAGCCGAAGCGCCGCAAGGCGAGCACGAATTCGCGCTGACGCTGGTGCGGGCGATGATCGCCGCCGCCAATGCCGACGGCCATATCGACGAGGCCGAGCGCAAGAAGATCGCCGACAAGCTCGCGCTGTCCGGCATCAACTCGGAGGCCGAGGAATTCCTGAAGGCCGAGATCGAGAAGCCGCGTTCCATCGACGAACTGGTCGCCTCCGTGCTGACCGACGCGCAGAAGCTCGAGCTCTACACGGCCACGCGGCTGACCATCGATCCCGACACGCGCGTCGAGCGCGGCTATCTGGATCTGCTCGCCGGACGGCTGAAGTTGCCCGATGCGCTGGTCGACCATGTCGAGGCGACCGTCGCGGCCGCCAAGGCGCCCGAGCCGACGCCTCCGCCGATGCAGAACGTACCCAACCCGAAATGGTGAGCGGGCGACAAGGCGCGCGCCGGGCCTCGCGCTGCCCGCGATTGGACGGATGTTAAGGTGTCGTTAACTGAAGAAGCGCATCATTTTCAGTAGTCGGACCGGCTTTCCTCCTCCCAAGACTGGTTCGAATTGGGGGCGGTCGCCAATGACCGCCCTTTTTATGGCCCTTGCCATCCTTGCTGTTTTTTGGAATGCAAAACCTTTCGCAGGGAGGATATGCCATGGCCATCAACAAGACCGCCGTCGTCACCGGCGCCGGCACCGGCATCGGCAAGTCGGTCGCCACGGCATTGCTCAAGGACGGCTGGAATACGGTTTTCTGCGGGCGCCGACGCGAGCCGCTCCAGGCCGCCATCCGCGAGGCCGGAAAGACTGAAGCCAAGGCGCTTGCGATTTCCTGCGACGTGTCGAAGGCGGATGAGGTCGACGACCTGTTCGAGACTGCCGCCGAGGCGTTCGGGCGCATCGACCTGCTCTTCAACAATGCCGGCATGGGCTACAAATCGACGCCGATCGACGAGATTCCCGTCGATGTCTGGAACCAGGTCGTCGGCGTCAATCTGACCGGTTCCTTCCTGTGCGCGCGCAAGGCGTTCGGCATGATGCGGCGCCAGTCGCCAATGGGTGGCCGCATCATCAACAATGGTTCGGTTTCGGCCTATGCGCCGCGGCCGGGCTCGGTGCCCTACACGGCAACCAAGCATGCGATCACAGGGTTGACCAAGACGCTGGCGCTGGACGGCCGGCCCTACGACATCGCCTGCGGCCAGATCGATATCGGCAACGCCCTGACAGAGATGGCGGCGCCGATGACCGTCGGCGTGCCGCAGGCCAATGGCTTGATCGCGCCGGAAGCCGTTATGGATGTGCAGCACGTAGCCAACGCCGTGGTGCACATGGCCAGCCTGCCGCTGGATGCCAACGTGCTGTTCATGACGGTGATGGCGACCAAGATGCCGTATGTGGGGCGAGGGTAGGCTCTTTAACCTCCCCTTGGGGAGGTCGCGCCGCAGGCGCGGGTGGGGTAGCGCCAGCAGAGGTTCTTGGCGGGAGCACGGACATGGCCTGTTCGACGGCGCCCCCTCTGGCCTGCCGGCCATCTCCCCCACAGGTGGGGAGATTGGCTGTCATCAACAGCGGTGTTCTTCTCCAGCGTTTGAGATCGGGTGAAGCGGGTGACGCGACTGATCTCCCCACCTGTGGGGGGAGATGGCCGGCAGGCCAGAGGGGGGCGCGAAAGAGCGCTACATCGACAAAGCGAGCTGCCGGGATATTGCATCGGAAATAATATCTGACTAAAGTCAGATAATGCACAGCGATCAAATCGGGCAGGTGCGCCGTTTCAACCGTGTGGTAACGCGGCGCATCGGCGCTTTGGAAGACAGTTATCTCAGCCGCGGTCGTCCGTTGAGCGAGGCGCGGCTGATATTCGAGGCCGGCCTGGCGGACAGCGTCGACGTTCGCAGCCTCCGGCAACGGCTGGGGCTGGATTCAGGCTATCTCAGCCGCCTGCTGCGGTCTCTCGAAGGCCAGGGCATCGTCGAGGTGCGGCGCAAGGCCGCCGATGGCCGCGTGCGGCAGGTCATCCTGACGCAAAAAGGTCGAACCGAATTCGAGACCTACAACGTTCTGTCGGACGAATTGGCGCAATCGCTTCTTTCGTCGCTCGATCCCGCACAGCGCGGGCACTTGGTCGCCGCGATGGCCGAGGTCGAACGGCTGATGCGTTCATCGATGGTCGAAATCGCCGTTGAGCCGTCTGAAAGCGCGGACGCGCAATGGTGCCTGGAGCAGTATTTCGCCGAACTCGACGCGCGCTTTGAAGGCGGTTTCGATGTGTCGCTCGGCAATCCGGATGGCGCAGCCGACATGACGCCGCCGAACGGCGTCATCGTCGTGGCACGCCTCGACGGAGAACCGATCGGCTGCGGGGTGCTCAAGCAGCTCGACGCCGGGGTCGGGGAAGTCAAACGCGTCTGGGTTTCGCCGTCGGCGCGCGGCATGGGCGTGGCGAGCAAGCTGATGCAAATGCTCGAACAGCTTGGCCGCGAGCGAGGGTACCGGCTGTTGCAGCTCGATACCAACAAGGCGCTCACCGAGGCGCACGCGCTCTATGGCAAGCTGGGTTACCGCGACATCGAGCGCTACAACGACAACCCCTACGCGCACCGCTGGTTCGAGAAATTACTTTGAGGCAAGCTACCCTCGATGCTCGACGGCGCGCGAAGGAGCGCCACATCAACCAAGCTGCCTGCTCATGCTCACGATCTCGGAGGCAATGCTGCCTCAGCTATTGCTTGAGAAAATTCCCGATCCGTTCGATGGCCCGCAAAATGTTCTCCTCCGAATTGGCATAGGAGAGCCGGATGTAGCCCTCGCCGAGGATGCCGAAGTCGGGGCCGCCGATCAGCGCCACGCCGGCTTCTTCGAGCAGTGCCGAGGCCAGTTTCTTGGCTTTCCAGCCGGTCCCGGCGATGTTCGGGAAGGCGTAGAAGGCGCCCTTCGGCGTGATGCACGAAACGCCCGGCAGGCCGTTCAGCCCTTCGACCACAACCTTCCGGCGGCGGTCGAAGGCCATCATCATCCTTTCGACCTCGTCCTGCGGACCATCGATCGCGGCGATGCCGGCGAACTGGCTCGGCGCGTTGACGCAGGACCAGCAATTGACCGCCAGCTTGCGCACCTTGTCGTAGAGGCGGTTGCTCTCGGCGGAATTCGGCCAGATCGACCAGCCCATGCGCCAGCCGGTCATCGCCCAGGTCTTCGACCAGCCGTTGAGCACGATCAGCCGGTCGCGGATCTCCGGGAACTGCAGCAGCGAGCAATGCTCCTCGCCGTCATAGGTCATGACGTCGTATATCTCGTCGGAGAGGATGGCGACGTCCGGATGCGCCGCCAGACCCGCGACAAGCTTCTCGATCTCGGCGCGCGGCGTCACGCCGCCGGTGGGATTGGCCGGCGAGTTGAGGATGAGCAGCCTGGTCTTCGGCGTGATCAGCGCCAGCGTCTCGTCCGCCGAAAACGCAAAACCGTTTTCCTCGCGGATCGGCACCGGCACCGGTTTGGCGCCGGTGAATTCGATCATCGAGCGATAGATCGGAAAGCCGGGATCCGGATAAAGGATCTCCGCGCCCGGTTCGCCGAACATGATGATCGCCGCATACATGGTCGGCTTGCCGCCCGGCAGGATCATGACGTTTTCGGCCGAGACCTCGACGCCAGTCGTGGTCAAGGTGCGTCGCACCACCGCCTCGCGTGTCGCCAGAAGGCCGGTCGCCGGCGTATAGCCGTGGTGGCCGTCGCGCAGCGCCTTGATCGCCGCCTCGACGATATGGGCAGGCGTCTTGAAATCGGGCTGGCCGATGCCGAGGTTGATGATGTCTTTGCCTTCAGCGGCAAGGGCGGTCGCCCGCGCCAGCACTGCGAATGCGTTTTCCTCGCCGAGGCGGTCGAAGGCGGAAATCGTGTGGAGCATCTGTTGATCCGGATTGGTGCTAGCGCATGACCCCGAAACCGGTTCCGGTTTTTGGAAAGGATCATGCGCAGATTCAAAGTCTTACAGCGTCCTTTGCGGGTCTGGAAGCCGCGCGGGTGCTGTAAATAGCGGGAAACCGTTTTGGAAGTGTCCGCTTCACCTGTCAACGCAAAGGAATTTTGGTGTCCGAAGATCTGAAGAACTGGCAGCCGCGTCCGCGCCCCGAGCGCAAGGTGCTGGAGGGCCGTTATGTCCGGCTGGAGCCCTTGAGTGCCGACCAACATGGTGACGGGCTCTTCGAGGCGTCATCGGTCGCCGATGCCGACAGGCGCTTCCGTTATCTGTTCGACTATCCGCCTGAGACGCGGGCCGATTTTCAGCCTTGGCTCGACAAGGCCGAGGCAAGCGAAGACCCGCTATTCTTCGCAGTGATCGACAAGGCGAGCGGCAAAGTCGCCGGGCGGCAGACGCTGATGCGTATCGACCCGGCATTCGGCGTGATCGAGATCGGCAACATCTATTGGGGGCCGCTGATCTCGCAGAAGCCGGCGGCGACGGAAGCACAGTTTCTTTTCGCCAAATATGCATTCGACCTCGGCTATCGCCGCTACGAATGGAAATGCAACAATGCCAACGAACCGTCGAAGCGGGCTGCCGAACGGTTCGGCTTCCAGTTCGAGGGCGTGTTTCGCCAGCATCTCGTGGTGAAGGGAGAAAACCGCGACACAGCCTGGTATTCGATCATCGACAAGGAATGGCCTCTGGTCCGTCGCGCCTATGACGAATGGCTCGATCCGTCTAACTTCGATGCAGAGGGCGGGCAGATGCGGCGGCTGGAAGACATTCGGGCGGCGCTTGCTGCCTAGAGCATGGTCCCGAAAAGCGGGTGCCGGTTTTCGGGATTTTGCCCACAAGAAGATGGGGCTCATTCCGATTTAATCGGAACGGAACAGGCCCTGGGAGAGCAGATGGCGCATACACATAGCCACGGCAGCCACGATCACGCCGGCCACAGCCATGCTGGCCACGATCACGGTCATGGCGCGACGGACAAGACGCGTGTACTGATCGCGGCGTGCCTTACCGGCGGTTTCATGATCGCCGAGGCGATTGGCGGCGCGTTGACTGGGTCGCTGGCTCTACTGGCCGACGCCGGGCACATGCTCACCGATTCCGTCTCGCTGATGCTTGCGTGGTATGCCTTCCACCTGGCGAGCCGCGCGGCGACGGCGCGGCTGACCTACGGCTTCGACCGCGTGAAGACGCTGGTCGCCTACACCAATGGGTTTACCGTTTTCGTCATCGGCCTGTGGATCTTCTACGAAGCCTGGCATCGGCTGAGCGAACCGGTGCCGGTTCTAGGTGGACCGATGCTGGTGATCGCGATCCTCGGGTTGCTGGTCAACATCGCCGCCTTCTTCGTGCTGCACGGCGGTGACCGGCAGAGCCTCAACATGCGCGGCGCCGTGCTGCATGTGCTGGGCGACCTGCTGGGCTCGGTAGCGGCACTTGTCGCGGCGGCGGTGATCATCGCCACTGGCTGGACGCTGATCGACCCCATCCTGTCGGCGCTGGTGGCGTTGCTTTTGTTCCGCAGCTCGTGGTCGTTGATGAAGGAGTCCGGCCACCTGCTGCTCGAAGGCGTGCCGGGCAATCTCGACCGCGACGGTGTCGCCGCCGACATCGCCAAAAACGTCGCCGGCGTGCGGGAAATCCATCATATGCACGTATGGTCGCTCGACGGTGCAAAGAACATGGCAACGCTGCATGCATGTCTCGACGAGGGCGTCGACGCGCATCGTGCGGTCCGCGCCATCAAGGAAAGGCTTGCGCAAAACCATGGCATCGATCATGCCACGGTCGAGCCGGAATTCGGCGAGTGCGCCGACGCTGATCACGATCACGAGCATCATTGAGGACAGAGGTTACGCAATGGCAGGCAGGCTGAAAGGAAAGGTCGCGGTGGTGACCGCCGCAGGGCAGGGTATCGGCCGGGCGATTGCCGAGGCATTCGTTTCGGAAGGCGCCACGGTGCACGCCTCCGACCTCGATCGCACCAAGCTTGAAGGGTTGGCGCGGGCGAAGAATGCAAAGCTCGACGTCATGTCGACGCCTGCGGTCGAAGCGTATGCGGAAAAGGTCGGCCCGATCGACATCCTCGTCAATGTTGCCGGTTTCGTGCATCACGGCACCGTGCTCGATTGCACCGAGAAAGACTGGGACTTCTCCTTCGATCTCAACGTGAAGTCGATGCACCGGATGATCCGCGCCTTCCTCCCGGGCATGCTGGCGCGGGCGAAGGAAAACGGCAGTTCGGGTTCGATCGTCAATCTTTCTTCGGGTGCATCCTCGATCAAGGGAGCGCCGAACCGCTATGCCTACGGCGCGACCAAGGCGGCGGTCATCGGCCTGACCAAGTCGGTGGCGATGGATTTCATCCGGCAGGGCATCCGCTGCAACGCCATATGCCCCGGCACAGTCCGCTCGCCGTCATGGGAAGCCCGTGTCGACGAACTCGGCAAGACGGTCGGCGGCAAGGACAAGGCGATGGAAATGTTCGTGTCCAGGCAGCCGATGGGCCGCGTCGGCGAAGCCACGGAGATCGCGGCACTGGCGCTTTACCTGGCGTCGGACGAAGCCGCCTTCACCACCGGGACGGCCATTCCCGTCGACGGCGGCTGGACGCTTTGATGGACAGCAACCGGAACGCGGCAATCGCGGCGGCGGCCATCATGATCGCTTTCGGGCTGGTTGCGTTCTACCTGCCGACCATCATGCTGGCGGTCGGCAATTTTTCGACGGCTGCGGCCGGTATCATCGCAGTGCTTTTCGTGGCGGCTTTCTTCCTGGTGTTCTGGCTGCGCGGGCGAAGCCAACGGAGGAAGAACTGACATGCGCATCCTGATCACCGGAGCCGCCGGAATGGTCGGCCGCAAGCTTGCCGCCCGCCTCCTGAAGGATGGCAAACTCGTCGGCCGGAAAATCACCGCGCTCGACCTTCACGACATCGTGCCGGCCGAAGCCCTGTCCATGGAAGGCGCGCATGTCGCCATCCATACCGGTGACCTTTCCGAAGCCGGCACTGTCGCAAAGCTGATCGAGCCGAAGCCGGATGTCATCTTCCATCTTGCCGGCATCGTTTCGGGTGAGGCGGAAGCGAACTTCGACCTCGGCTACCGGGTCAATCTCGACGGGACCCGCGCGCTGTTCGATGCGATCCGGCTTGCCGGCTACAACCCGCGCGTCGTCTTCACCTCATCGATCGCGGTGTTCGGCGCGCCGTTCCCAGACGTCATCCCGGACGAGTTCCATCCGACGCCGCTGACCTCCTACGGAACCCAGAAACTCATGAGCGAGGCACTGCTCGCCGACTATTCGCGGCGTGGGTTTTTCGACGGCATCGGCATCCGCCTGCCGACGATTTGCGTCAGGCCGGGCAAGCCGAACAAGGCCGCGTCGGGGTTCTTCTCCGGCATCATCCGCGAACCGCTCAACGGCCAGGAAGCCATTCTGCCGGTGCCGCGCTCGGTGGTGCACACCCATGCCAGCCCTCGTTCGGCCGTCGGATTTCTGGTCCATGCCGCCGGGATCGACGGTGAAAAAGTCGGGCCGCGCCGCAACCTCACCATGCCGGGTGTCGGCGTCACCGTTGGCGAACAGATCGAGGCGCTGGAGCGTATAGCGGGCGCCGACGTCGTCAAGCTGATCCGCGAGGAGCGGAACGAGACGATCTGGTCGATCGTCAAGGGCTGGCCGACCCGCTTCGAGGCTAAACGGGCCAGGGCGCTCGGGTTCAAGGCCGAGGAAAACTTCGACGACATTATCCGTGCCTATGTCGAGGACGATCTCGACGGGCAGCTCAAGCAGTCAGACTCGCGCTGAGCAGCAGCAGGCCGAGGACAAACACAAGTGCAGCGCCGCCGACCTCGAAGGCGGTGTGGACGCGATTGCCCATGCGGCCGTCGCCGGCGAACATCACGGCCCAGTTCTTGGCGGTGACGGCCAGCGTCGCCAGCACGGAGACGGTGATCGCCGTGCCGACCGCCATGGCGATCACCGAAAGGATGCCGCCGGCCCACAAGCCGTTTAGGAAGGCGAAGGAGAGCACGATCAGCGCTCCGGAACAGGGGCGGATGCCGACGGCGGCAACCGCCGACCAGGCAGTGCGCCAGTCGAACCGGTCGCCGGAAAGCATTGCCGGATCGGGTGCGTGGGAATGGCCGCAGGTTTCGCAGACCTCGCCCGGCCCATGCGCGTGATCGTGATGGCTGTGCGAAGCGGAATGCGCATGCGCTGAGGAATGAGCGTGCGCATGCGCGTGCGATGAATGATCGTGGTGATGGTGCCCGGCATCTTCATGATACGCATGGCTGCCGGCCCCGTGGTCGTGAGCATGAGCGTGCCCGTGCGCGTGGGAATGCGAGTGGCCGTGAGCATGTGCGGCTGACAGGCTGCGCACCGGCTGGCCGCCGAACAGGCGGCGCACCAGTGGCCCCGCCTTGCGCCAGAGCAGCCAAGCGCCGAACACTGTGATCAGGGCGTAGCTCACCACCTCCAGGAACCACGTCGCGTCGGTCATCGAGATCGAGGTGCCGCGCAATACGAGAAAGACCAGCGCCATGACGGCGACCGCTGTGGCCGCCTGCAGGAAGGCGGAGACGAAGGACAGCATGATGCCGCGGCGCAGCGCCACTTCATTGGCGAGCATGTAGGACGAGATAACGGCCTTGCCGTGACCAGGGCCTGCGGCGTGGAAGATGCCGTAGGCGAAGGAAAGGCCGATGAGAACCCACAGGTTCGAGCCGTCCTGGCGCATCGCCTTCAGCGCGCCGGTCAATTCGCGGTAGAAGGCCTGCTGCTGGACGTTGATCCAGTTCAGCAAGCCGGCGAACAGGCCGCTTGACGGCAGCGTTGCCTCGTTGCTGCCGATGCCGAGCGAGCTCTGCGCATGCGCGTGGCCGAGAAAATGCGTCAGTGCGTAGGTGAGGGCGAGGAGGCCGAACACCACGCGGATGGTTGTCTTGCTCATGTCAGCCCTTGCAGGTGAGTTCGAGGCGGGTTGCGAAGATCTTGCTCATGTCCGTGCCGGCCGGATCGTTGAAGAACGCGTCGGTCAGCTTGGACTGGTTCTGGGCAATCGCCTCGTCCGGATCGGGGCGGATGACGGTGCGGGTGCATCCAGCCGGCAAGCCGCCAGCGACAGCCATGTTCTCGTCCTCGGTGAAGTCGATTGCGGTGTAGAAGGTCGGATCATAGACGCCGAAATCGACCTTCCCGGTGAGCTTGAGCGGCTCCTTCGGCTCGGATTCGAAAAGGATGATGAGTTGGTCTTTTTCATAGTTGGCGATGAGTTGCGCCGGCGGCTTCATGGCGACGTTCTTGCCGTCTTCGGTCACCAGCTGAAAATAGTCGTACTCGGCGAGCGAACTGAACACGGTGTTGGCGACTTCCTGCAACTCGGCGTCGTCAAGCTTCAGGTCTGCATTCTTGTCGAATTCCATCAGAACCGTGCTCGAGAAGACGTCGTCGAAACGCCACAGATGACGGAGCGATTTCACTGATTTGTCCGGGTTGAGCACTACGTCGAGACGGGCTTCGGCAAAAACGTGCGGGTGGACGAGGGCAGGGACCGTGGAGGCGAGGAGAACGGCCGCAGCGCTCGCCAGAATCGTTGTTCGCGCGGTCAGTCGCATCGAGGATTACCATCCTTGTGATTTGAAGACTGCCGAAAAGCTACCAGAAAACCGGCGAAATTGGGACCGCTTCATGACGTACATTGCGATCTATTCGCGCAGTTTGAACCACTGGACCAGAAAATCGACAAGCACGCGCACCTTGGCCGGCAGATAGCGCCGGTGCGGATAGACCGCGAAAATGCCGCCGCCCCGCACGATACGGTCCTCCAGGACGGTGACAAGCCTGCCGCTCTCGATGTCCGGTCCGGCGATGAAATCGGGAAGCATGGTGAAGCCGAGCCCGGACAGGGCGGCGGCGCGCGCTGCGAGCGGGCTGTTGGCTTCGATCGGCCCCGATACCGAGACGCTGATGATCTCGGCGTTTTCGCCGAGGAACGGCCAGTTGGAAAGATAACGGCTGTTGGTGTCGATGATGCAAGGCACCTTCGCCAGATCCTGCGGGCGCTGCGGCAGGCCATGTCTGGCGATCAGCTCGGGCGACGCGCAGAGCACGACGGAGAAGGGCGCCAGCCGCCGCGCGATCAGCGACGAGTTCTCCAGGCGCGAGATGCGGATGGCGAGGTCGAAGCCCTCCTCGACCAGGTCGACGAAACGGTCGTCGAGATGGATTTCGAGCGTGATGTCGGGATGCTCCTTGGCAAAATCGATCATCGATTGGCCGATCGGCGCATCGGCGAAGCTGCGTGGTGCCGAGAGCTTGATGCGGCCGCGAACATCGCCGGAGGATTCGCGCACGGTCTCCTGAAGGCTGTCGATCTCGCGGATGATTTCCGACGCCCGCCGGTAATAGGTGTGGCCGGCTTCGGTGAGCGAAAATTGCCGGGTCGTACGGTTGAGAAGAAGCGCGCCGAGTTCGTCTTCAAGTTCGCGCACATATTTGGAAAGCAGCGCCTTCGACCGGCCGATCTTCCGGGCGGCGGCGGAAAACCCTTCCGCCTCGACGACGTCGATGAAAGCGCGCATCCGGGTCAGCGTGTCCATGAGCGGTCAGGCCCTTCCAGCCGATTCGAGGATGCGGCGGCCGAGCCGGACAAGCGCAAGGTCGCTGTTCGGCGGACCGAGCAGCGAGATGCCGAATGGCGCCTTGTCGACCGAACCGAGCGGCAGCGTGATCTGCGGAAAACCGGAGAGACCCGAAAGGCAAAGCAAATGAAGCGCGCGTTCGCGATAGGCCTGCGTGGCGTTGAAGCTGAGCGACCTGAGCGGTGCCGGGCCGGGAACGGTCGGCAGGACGAGAAATCCGCCATCGCCGAGTATCAGGCTGAGCTCGGCACGGAAATCCGCGCGGCGCCTGGCTTCGGCCGCAGCCGTTTCGCGGGTGACGGTCGAGCCGAACTCGAATCGCTCCTTGACGCCCGGGCCGAGCCCGCGATCCTTCTGTGAAATCCAGGCGCCGTGGGCCGCCCAGGCCTCGAAGCCCTGAAGCTTGCGAAAGCACCAGTAGAGATCGTCGATCGCATGCGTCAGCCGCGCCGACTTCTGCGGTTCGCCGACGATGCGGGCAACCTTGGCGCGGCTCGATCTCGTATTCGGCGGTTTCCGCCGGTCCCGCTATCTGGGCATCGAGGACGCCGAGCGAAAGCGGGCGATTGAGCACCGTCTCGTCGTCGTCATTTCCGAGCAGAACCCGCGCCACCGCCTCATAAGTCGCAATGTCTTTCGCAAACCAGCCGAAAGTGTCCATGCTCGGTACCAGCGGCATGGTGCCGTCGAGCGGGATACGGCCATGCGTGGTGCGCAGGCCGATCAGCCCGCAGAAGCTTGCCGGTGCGCGGATCGAGCCGCCGGTGTCGGAGCCGGTCGCAATGTCGGCGAGCCCGCCGGCGACCGCGGCGGCCGATCCCGATGAAGAGCCACCGGTGACGCGGTCGCGTGCGGCCGGGTTTACCGGTTGCGGAAAATGCGCGTTTTGCCCGATCAGCGAGAAAGCCAGTTCGTCGGTCTGCGTCTTGCCGACGAATCGCGCTCCGGCATCGAGAAGCATCTGCACGGCCGGAGCAGTCCGGGTGGCTGTAGGGGCGTCGGCGGCTTTTTGGGGATTGCCGCCGCCGGTCTTGTAGCCGGCGACGTCGAATATGTCCTTCACCGCCAGCGCAAGACCGGCCAGCGCGCCGGATTCCGCATTGGGAACAGGCACTTCCGGCAGATCGAGGAAGGCGTTGAGGGGATCGCGCGCGGTGGGCATCGTTCATGATCCGGAAACAGTGCGTGCACCATTGTTCGACATACGGATTTTTTCAAGTCGCGCTTCGATTTTAATTGATTGTTACAGCCGTCGAACTTATATCGCGCTTGCCCAAAGTCGCACGTGCCTGTGGGTGTCCGCCGGTCCCTCGAATGGCGAGGAAATCGGTAAGGTAACTGGAGCTAACCCCTCCAGTCGGTTTAGCGGCCAACCGCCAAACCGAGGACACCTTGAAGCAACGACGGTGCGGGCCTTTCTGGTGTTCTGCCGGTTGTCCAAAGACCGGGGTTACTGAAGAGGCACACCTTCATTGCCGGCAGTGCGGACGGGTCTCCCATCCAAGCCAAGGCAGACAAAGCGAACCGAAGCCGGGCAAGGCCAAGGTTCATCGCCGCGAGACGGCGTTTCATGGTTCCGGGGTCTCCACCGGCTGGTTCCATGGATTCGCGTCCCGCCTTTGTTTGACCGCGTGTTCGCGAAGGCCGAGAGCCCGCGTCTCGCACCCTTGTGCGCGCCGAAAGCGCGAATGGAGAGACCTCGATGGCTACCCAGCGCATCCTCGACTTCCTCGCCACCCGACGTCCGGACGGCCCCTGCCTCGTCGTCGACCTCGATGTCGTGCGCGACAATTTCCGCGCCTTCGAGAAGGCGCTTCCCGATTCCAAAATCTACTACGCGGTGAAGGCAAACCCGGCGCCGGAGATCCTGCGCCTGCTCGCTGCGATGGGCTCGTCCTTCGACACCGCGTCGGTTGCCGAAATCGAGATGGCGCTGGACGCGGGGGCTCCCGCCGACCGCATCTCCTTCGGCAACACCATCAAGAAGGAGCGCGACATCAAGCGCGCCTGCGAACTCGGCATCCGGCTCTTTGCCGTCGACTGCGTCGAGGAGGTCGAGAAGATCGCCCGCGCCGCTCCCGGCGCCCGCGTGTTCTGCCGCGTCCTGACCGACGGCGAGGGCGCCGAATGGCCGCTGTCGCGCAAATTCGGCTGCGTGCCGGCGATGGCGGTCGACGTGCTGCGCCGTGCCAAGGAGCTCGGCCTCGATGCCTATGGCGTGTCGTTCCATGTCGGCTCGCAGCAGACCGACCTCTCGGCCTGGGACCGTGCGCTCGGCGACGCCAAGCGGGTGTTCGCGACGCTCGCCGAGGAGGGCATCGTCCTGAAGATGGTCAACATGGGCGGCGGCTTCCCGACCCGCTACCTGAAGGACGTGCCGGCGGCGCAGGCCTATGGCCAGGCGATCTTCTCGGCGCTGCGCAAGCATTTCGGCAACGCGATCCCGGAGACGATCATCGAGCCGGGCCGCGGCATGGTCGGCAATGCCGGCGTCATCAAGTCGGAAGTCGTGCTGATCTCGAAGAAGGCCGACAACGACAATGTGCGCTGGGTGTTCCTCGACATCGGCAAGTTCGGCGGTCTCGCCGAGACGATGGACGAGGCGATCCGCTATCCGATCGTCACGGCGCACGACGGCGGCGAGACGGCGCCTTGCGTGCTTGCCGGCCCGACCTGCGATTCGGCCGACGTGATGTACGAGAAGACGCCCTATCCGCTGCCGCTGTCGCTGACCATCGGCGACGAGGTGCTGATCGAGGGCACCGGCGCCTACACGACGACCTATTCGGCGGTCGCCTTCAACGGCTTCGAGCCGCTCCGATCCTACGTGATCTGACGGCTCGCAAGAGCCGGTCAGATCACCGCCGCGGGCGGTGCCCGTGCGCCTGACGGTTCGCTTGTGGAACAGATCTCCGCTCGTGAAGGATTGCGGAAATGGAAACTTGCAATGAAATCAGCCGGCGGACTCGCCCGCCATCGCCATCGTCGCCGAAACGGCTGCCGACATCCCTGCGCGGGAAGCCTTGCTCGACCGCGCCATGGGTGCCGAAGCGGCGGAAGAAGTCGTCGGAGAAGCTGCGGCGCGGCCGCGTGCCGTCCGAGGGTCTGCGCTTTCGTCGCGCGCGATTCCGACGGGCGTGTGGTCGGCACGGTCAGGCTGTGGGATGTGAAGTTGGGCGAGGGCGGCCGGCGGGCGTTGCTGCTCGGGCCGCTCGCCGTCGATCCGTCGATGAAAGGCGCCGGGATAGGTTCGGCGCTGATGACGCACGCGATCGCCGAGGCGGCGAGGCTGGGTCACCGGGCGATCCTGCTGGTCGGCGATGCGCCATATTATGCGACGTTTCGGTTTCTCGGCTGAAAAAACCGGCTCGCTGGCGATGCCCGGACCTTATGAACGGCATCGGTTGCTCGCGCTGGAACTCGTCGAAGGCGCGCTCGACGGCGCGGCAGGCGTGCTCAGGGCGAAGGGGCGGAAGCTGAAGACGCAGCGCTTGCCGCTGGCGGCTTGAACGCGCAGAAAAACCAAAGGCCGGCAACGACGCCGGCCTTGATTGATTCGCGATTGAGATTAGAGCAATCTGGCTGAGGGCCATGGCGACAGTCATGTCGCCTTCGATCTTGATGCGACCGGTCATGAACGCGCTGGTCGGGTTCAGGTCGCCTGAAATCAGCGATTCGAAGTCGTCGAGCGACAGCTTGATCGTGCAGTCGGCCGGGCCGTCGGTGGTCGACACGGTCGCGCCGTCGATCACGATAACGCCGTCGGCGCCGGTGTCGAATTTCACCGAGCGATCAAAGCCGGCGCTCTGCGACCTTCGCCTTCATGCTTTTCGGCGATGTCCTGAATTCCCATGAAAATGCTCCTCGTCCCGATGTGTTGTCATGCGGCGGATCGCGCCACTGGTGCAAACCCTATCCCAGCCACATGACGAGGACAAATCTGCTTTCGAGGGCCGCCAATATCGGCATATAGCTTTGGATTGACGTTTACGTCAACGTGATTTAGCGTCCGCTGCAAGTGACAGCGAGGACGGACATGCAGTTCACGCCCGAGCATGAGCAGCTTCGCAAGACCGTCGCGAAATTCGTCGAGACCGAACTCAATCCCTACGTCGACAGCTGGGAAGAGGCCGAGCAGTTTCCCGCCCACGAGGTGTTCAAGAAACTCGGCGACCTCGGCCTGCTCGGCATCAAGTACGACCCGGACTACGGCGGGCTGGGCCTCGATTTTTCCTATTCCATGGTCATGGCCGAAGAACTGGGCGGCGTTCACTGCGGCGGCGTGCCGATGGCGATCGGCGTCCATACGGACATGTCGACGCCGGCGCTGAACCGCTTCGGATCCGACCACTGAAGCGCAATTTCCTGGCGCCGTCCATCGCCGGCGACATGGTGAGCTGCCTCGGCGTTTGCGAGCCGGGCGGCGGCTCGGATGTCGCGGCTGTGAAGACCACGGCGCGCAAGGAGGGCAACGACGACTACATCATCTCCGGCACCAAGATGTGGATCACCAACGGCATGCAGGCCGACTGGTGCTGCCTGCTCGCCAACACATCCGAGGGCGCCGTACACCAGAACAAGTCGCTGATCGCGGTGCCGATGGATGCCAAGGGGATCGACCCGGCAGAAGATCAGGAAGATCGGCATGAACTGCTTCCGACACGGCGCAGCTGTTCTTCGACGAGGTGCGGGTGCCGCGGAAGAACATCATCGGCCAGGAAGGCATGGGCTTCACCATGCAGATGATGCAGTTCCAGGAGGAGCGCCTCTATGCCGCGGCCAGCTCGCTCAAAGGTTTCGACCGGCTGATCGACCTCACCATCGAATACACGGGCGAGCGCGGCGCTTTCGGCAAGCCGGTACTGGACAATCAGGTCGTGCATTTCCGGCTGGCGGAATTGAGAACGCGAGGTCGAGGCGTTGCGGGCGCTTACCTGGACGGCGATCGAACAGTACGTCGCCGGCGCCGACGTCACGCGGCTGGCCTCGATGGCGAAGCTGAAGACCGGTCGGCTGGCGCGCGAATTGACGGACGCCTGCCTGCAATATTGGGGTGGCATGGGCTTTTCCTTTGACAATCCGGTGAGCCGCGCCTATCGCGACACGCGCCTCGTTTCGATCGGCGGCGGTGCGGACGAGAGTCATGCTCGGCATCATCTGCAAGCTCGAGGGCACGTTGCCCGGAACAAGCAACAAACGGCGCGGTTCAAAGGCCGATCGAAGTTTGAACTGCGATGCATGCGCGAAGGCTGGAATAGTGCTTCGAAAAACGTAACGTACTGGGTTGAAGAGAAGATACTGTGGCGGCGTAGGCGATCAGTGCCGCGTGCCCTGATCCACAATGCGGTCGAGGAGTTCGATAAGCTTGTCGCGCGCCGCCGGCCCGCCCAGCCTTGCGATCAGCCGATCTTCGTGAGCCTGCCAGACAGCCGTCGCCTTGGCGACGAAACGACGGCCTTCCGGTGTCAGGTGCAGCGCGTGGGAACGGCGGTCGACATCGGTCTTGCGCCGCTCGGCCAGGCCGCGCCTCTCCAACCCGTCCATCAAAGCTACGAAATTCGCCCGCTTGATGCCCAGCGTCTCGGCAATTTCGCTCTGTTTCTGGCCGGGTTTCTGCGCGATCAGCGCTAGTACGGAGAACTCCGCGGGACGAAGCTTGAGCTTCGAAAACGACTCGAGAAAATCCTGAAAAACAATGAGTTGGGCGCGGCGAAGCTTGTAACCGACTACAGTGCCGATTGCGGGGATGCCGGCGTGCATCAACAATTTGCCGTCCGCCTTGTTCGCGGTTCCCTGGCGGCCTTCAGCGCTTCTCTTCCCGCCCATCTTCGCAGCCCTGGGCGACACCCAAAGGTTCGCCGGCTAACGCGAGCGATTATAACAGAAAACAAATTTTTATCTATCGTTTCGAACAGCACGCGGCTTGGTAGAAGGCGGCGGCGAGGGTCAATGGCCGGTTGATTGTCCCTCCCGGGCCTCGTCGGCGGTTTTCCGCTGACGGATCGTGTTGTTGCGGATGTCGGCCTTCGACAAATAGTCGATCTGCTCGACCAGAACCTCATGTATCAGCGTGTCGTCGACGCGCTTGTTTATGCTGTCCTTGATGCCGGTGCGGAGTGCGTCGATATCCACCTTGTCGGCCTGGGAAAAGTCGGTTTCCGGGTGCGAAAAGAGATAGGTATAGACCTCGTCTATAATCAGGGATTGCGCGGGGACGGAAAGCTTTCTCATCTTCTCGGGCTCGACGGTGTAAACAAGGCGGGCAATAAAATAGCCGTTGATCACGCCTTTCTGCAGCACGGGCACGGAGATCACGTCGGTCTTCACATAGTCGAGCCCCCCGAAGAATGCCGGTTCGGCACCGGCATCGGGTTTCGCCGCCGAGGATTGGAACGAATAAATCATGGCGCCGATGGTAACGACGCAAATCCAGATCGCCGCGACGATGAATTTGATCATCTCGCCATGCCGAATTCGCCGGCGGAATATGTGCCGTCGGTCTCCGAGTGCTGGATGGCATTCTGCAACAGCGTAGCCACCTCGCTGACGGCGTTCAGATGCGCCAGGATCGCTGCTTCGTTGGTGGCGAGCTTCTCACGCAGCCTGATGATGCCGTCCCGATGTTCGGTCAGTACCGCGGCATCGCCAATGCCTTTCATGGCCTTCGTCAATTCATAGAGGTAGCGGCTCTTGCGTGCGTTCGACGCCTTGATATCGAACTTGATGTCGGTGCGGATCGAGGCGGTTTCCTCTTCGACGGCCTCTTCGATCCGGCCAATTATCGCCGCGAGCGATGCCGGTCTCACAGGGGCTGCTGCCGCATTGTTTGACGGAGTGCGTGCCGGCATCTGCGGGCTGAACAGTGAATAGTCGGACATGCTGCTCCTGGCCTTAGGGTTTGATGCTTGCCGATGCATCTTCGGCGAGCGATTTCGCAAGTTTGCGCTGCATCTCTTGAACAAGTGCTACCGAAAGCATGCCTTGCCGGTCCGTCTCCGCCTTTTCTGCTCCCGACGAGACGCCGCTCAGCGCGACCTTGGTTTCGCCTTCGAAATAGTGGTCGCGCAAAATGCTGTCGGCGATGCCGATGCCGCCACGGTTCGCCATGACGTCGCCCAGTTGCTGGGCAAGCAGCGACTGCCACATCTCGCCAGCCATGCCGTTTCCATAAACGGCTTCGGTTTGTTTCGGCAGCATCGACTGGACGAAGGTCTGCAGCACCATCGCTTCGAAACGGACGAAGGTTTCGGGCGCGGCCTTGGTTTCTCCGGCGACCGTATTCCGCATGTCGCCGATCGGGAAGGCGGAATTCGCCGCTGCGGAAACATTGCGCCGACGTGCGAGTTCGGCTCGCGCGGCGTCAATGCTCGCCGGTTCGGCGGCACGAGCAACATCGAGGACAATGTCGCTGGATGGGGAGATCGCCAAGAGGTTTTTCCTGTTTCAGCTTTCCACGCCATTATCGCCAATCAAACTTGCGGCAGCCTTACTTGGAATCGGAGGTTTTGCGCCGAATCAGTTCGAGCCGCTCGCGGTCGGCCCGGTCGCGCTCGTCCGATCGCCTGACCTCGCGATACGCACGTTCGACCATGTTCGTGCGTGCCGTCGCGGTGGCGACGCGCCCGGCCTCGCCACGCGCGCTTTCAAGGCTGGCGTCCTTGCGGGCCAGAGCGCCGACTGATCCGCCGGTTGTAGAGTTCCGGAAAAAGCCCGGAGAGCGATCCTTCCGCGTCGAAGCGTTCGGCCAGTTCCCGTGCTTCGGTTTCGGCGGCTGACGCTGCGGCGAGGAAGCCGGCATGACGTATCTCGTGGAAAGCCTTCAGTTGCTCCTGAACCTTCACCAACTTCTTGAGGCGATCCTTGCGCGAGGTCACGGCTATCTTCCGACCGTCACGGAGACGAACCCGTCGGCGAACAGGCTGAGCAGCGTGGGAATGGCGAAATAGAGCATGATCAGTCCACCGGCGATGACGAAGGGCAGCGAGATGAAATAGACGGGTATCTGGGGCGTCAGCTTGTTGACGAAACCGATGGCGAGATTGACGAGGATCGCATAGGCGACAAAGGGGCTGCCGAGCCGGATCATGACCATGAACGATTCCGACAATGTATCGGAGAGGTCGACGAGCGCCGACTGCGGGTTGAAGAAGACATTCACCGGCGCGACCCGATAGGACTCCACCAGCGCCTTGACGATCTCGTGGTGAAAATCGAACACGAAAAGCAGAAGCAGCGCAGCGAACGAAATGATCGCGGCGAGCGGTGCTTGCGGCTCCGTCTCCTCGATGCCTGGTCCGCCCGTGCCGCCATAGCCGACCATCATCGCGATGCCGGCGCCGATGAATTGCAGGCCAGAAGGTACACTCGCGTGATCAGGCCGATCAGCCCGCCGATCATGATTTCGGAACCGATCATGGGCAGCAGCACTGCCGGGCTCTTGTCGACGAAGGGAACGATCTGGTCCCACAGATGGATGAGCAGGGCGCCGGTCGCGGCTACCGCGACAAAAAGCCTGATCTGCATCGGCACGCGCACGCTGGCGAGGCCCGGCATCAGCAAGAAAGCACCCGCCAATGCGGCAGAAGGCGATGAAGGCCGCAAGGACGACGCCCTCGGCGGCGGCTGTCACGAGATGGTGCCCAGCACGCTGATCTCCACGCCCTTGGCGATTTCGACGTGGCTGAGCACCGGCAGGGTCGTGAAGAGCCGCTCGATGATCATGCGGACATAGGGCCGCGCGTCAGGTGCAGTGACCAGCACGAAGCGTTCGCCTGCATCGAGATGGGCACGGATCGCCTTGGTCGCTTCCTGGCCGAATTCCTCCAGCTGCCGCGGATCGATGTCGAACTCGCGAACTTCGCCCTTGGCGTCGCGTTTCAGGCTCTGATGGAAAGCGAGGTCCCAGCGGTTGCCCAATCTCAGCACCTTGAGCACGCCCCCATCGGTAAGGTCGCCGCAGATCTGCTGTGCCATGCGGATGCGCACATGTTCGACGATCTGCTCGGTGCGGCGGACATGCGGCGCGATCTCGGCGATCGCCTCGATGATCAAGTGCAGGTTGCGGATCGACACGCGCTCGGCAAGCAGCAGCTTGAGCACGGCCTGCAGGCCCGGATAGGAGATGTGCGATGTGCAGATTTCGTCGGCGAGCTTGCGGTATTCCGGGTCCTGCCGCTCCAGCAGCGCCTTCATGTCCTTGTAGGACAGGAGTTGCGGCAGATTGTTGCGAATGACTTCGGAGAGATGCGTCAGAAGCACGGACATGTTGTCGGCGAAAGCGAACTGCTCGCGCTTCAGATCCTCGCTGAACATTTCCGGCACCGAATAGGCGCGCATTCCGAAGGCCGGTTCACGCACTTCCTCGCCTGGAATGTCGGGAGGGGCACGGTTGCCGAGCAGCACCATCACCTCGCCAATACGCATCTGATGTTCGGCAACGACCGTGCCGTGAACCTTGATCTGGTAATTCTTGCTCGGAATGTTGAAGTCGTCGGTAAGGCGGATCTCGGGAACCACGAAGCCGTATTGGGTGGCGAATTTCTTGCGCATCTTGCTCATGCGGAACGCCAGTTCCTGATGCGAGACGATCAGCCTGGTGGAAAGCTGTTTTCCGACCAGAAGCTCGATTTCGGCCGTGCGCAACGATGACTTGACGGAGTTCTTTTCCTCCTCGTCCTTGGTCGCCTGGTTCTGCTTCTCTGCCGCTTCGGCTTCGGCGACCCGCCGGTTGTGACGCATCGGGATGATATAGCCGACGGCCGCCATCAGGATCGCGAGGCTGAGAAAGGGAAGCATCGGCAGCCCCGGCATCAGCGCCAGAACGGTCAGGAGAAGGGCCGCCACGTAGAGTGCGCGCGGATAGGCGCCGAGCTGGCCGAAAACCGCCTGGTCGGCCGAACCGCGAGTGCCGCCCTTGGAGACGAGCAGGCCGGCGGCAAGCGAGACGATAAGAGCCGGGAATCTGGGTGACCAGGCCGTCGCCGACGGAAAGTTTGATGAAGACGTCGGAGGCTTCCGCCATCGCTCATGTCATGGCGGAAATAGCCGATGACGATGCCGCCGATGATGTTGATCGCGGTGATCATCAGGCCGGCGATGGCGTCGCCGCGGACGAACTTGGAAGCGCCATCCATCGAGCCGAAGAACGAGCTTTCCTCCTCGAGCTCGCGGCGGCGGAGCTGCGCCTGCTTGTCGTCGATCATGCCGGCCGAAAGGTCGGCATCGATCGACATCTGCTTGCCCGGAATGGCATCGAGCGTGAAGCGGGCGCCGACTTCGGCGATACGCGTCGCGCCTTTGGTGATGACGATGAAATTGACGATGACCAGGATGAAGAAGACGATCAGCCCGATCACGAAATCGCCGCTCATGACGAGCTTCGAAAAGCCGCTGATCACATAACCTGCGGCGTGCAGTTCCCTCGTTGCCGTGGGAAAGGATCATCCGCGTCGTCGCGATGTTGAGCGACAGCCGGAGCATCGTTGCGATCAGCAGTACGGTCGGGAACGAGGAGAAATCCAGCGGACGCTGGATCCACAGCGCAACCATCAGGATGAGGACGGAGAGCGCGATCGAGAAGGCAAGGCCGATGTCGATCAGGAAGGCCGGGATCGGCAGGAACAACACAGCCAGGATGACGAGGATGCCGATGGCGAAGCCGACATCGCGGCCATGCTTTTCGGTACCGCCTGCCGTCATGCTTTCGGTGATCGCCATCGCCCCACTGCCTTCTCAAAGCCGGGATGCGCGGTTCGCATTTCCGGCCGGACGAGAATAGTCAGCCAAGCTTGTGCGAGGATGAGGCGAGGCGCGATCGGCGCTCCGAGTTCAGAGCTAGAAACCGGTCTCGATGCGCTCGAAGATGACGTTGGTGAAGGCGGAGATCTGGCCGCCGATGAAAGGTCCGGTGAAAGCGACGACCAGCAGGATCGCCACGATCTTCGGCACGAAGGTCAAGCGTGATTTCCTGAATCTGGGTCAGCGCCTGGACCAGCGCGATGCCGATGCCGACGAGCATGGCGACCGCCACGGCCGGTCCCGCTGCGGTCAGCACTGTCCAGATGGCGTACTGGACGATGTCGAGCGCGTCGGCTTCGTTCATGCCGTCGGCCGGACGGATCACCACGCCGGGGGTGATCGGTATTTCCTTGCCGCCCGCCAGCACGGCGACGATGCCGTCGGCCTTGAGCTTCACCTCGGTCACCGTTCCCGACGTTTTGCCGTCGGCGGAGGTGATCTCGCGGCCGATCAGCGCGTCGGCCTGGGCAAGCGCCGAAGCCTGCAGGATCTGGTCGAGTTTGGCGTTGACTGGACTGACTGTTCGACCTGCGAAAATGTCGCGAGCTGCGCCACGTAATCGGTCGATTCCATCGGGCTCGTCGGGTCCTGGTTCTTCATTTCGGCGACCAGGAGCTTCAGGAAGGATTCGTAGTCGACAGAGGTCTTCGACTTTCTGGTCAGTCGCATTGACGCTAGCGGGCAAGGGCTTTTCGAAAGAGATATTCGGCACGTTCATCGGAATTTCTCCCCTACGGCGATCGGATATGGCTGCTCGAATGTCTCTGCGCTTTTGCTCAGGGCAGCGTCTTCGAGCCTGTAAAGCGCGCGGATCGACTTCAGGGCCTCGAAGACATGGCCTTCGCCGACCAGCCGATCGATGTCCTTCAATGTCGAGAGGATCTGGCTGTCCTCGAAACTCGCCAGCAGAAGCGGCAGCGACTTGCGGAACATCTCGCGTGCCGGAACCGCGTCTCCGGGGTTCATCAGCATCACCTGCACGATAAAATAGAGCTGCCGCAGCGGGGTCGAGGCGTCCTCGGGCTGCAGCACGTGGTTTTCGAGCAGGAAGTGCACGTCGTTCAGGAACTCGAGCGTGACCTTGCGGTCGGTCCTGATGACGGCGCCGTTGAGGTAGATCTTTTCGTTCGGCTTAAGCGAGATTTTCAGCGTGTTTTTCATTGAATCCCATCGCGGATGATCTGCGAGACCTCGATCAGCCCCTCGAAATTGTTCGAGCGTCCCTGCCGCACCTCTTCTCCTTCGCGCAGCAGCCAGAGCCCTATCGAGATCAGATTCGCTCGCAATTCGGTGGGCAATTCGTTGTCGGCGTTGCCGAGGTCGTCGATGAAGGCGGTCCACACCTTGTTCATGAAATACACCGCCTCGATCGCCTGCATCGACATCGGCCCGACGTCGCGGGCAGCGATCAGGAGGTCGATAGAGCGGGTCAGCAGTTGCCGTTCGCGATCCTTGGCGTCGGCGACGGAGTCGGTTTGGATATCGGCATATGAAAACTGGTACATGTCGTTTCCGTTGGTTGGTGCCGTTACAGGAATTTGAGCAGGCTCAGTTGCTGAATGCGCGCGGTGAGCGCGTAGGACGTTTCGATCTGCGAGAGCAGCGAGGCCACTCTGTTCGAGGCTTCGTAGGGATCGACGCCCTCCATATCGAGGATGTTGCGCTCGAACAGGTCGACCTGCATGGCAATGCGGTCGCTGGCGCTCTTCACGCGATTTTCCGCAATGCCGGCCTGGGACCGTTCGGTGCCGATGCTCGCAATCGCCTCGCCGACGAGGCCAAGTGAGCGGTCAACTACTGCTTTCTTGGCTTCGTCGGACATTTGCGAGGTAAAGAGGCCGCTGATGGTTGCCGCTGCCATGGCCAGCTTCCGCATGCCTTCGGTGTTGGCGCTGACCGAGGTTTCGGCGGTCTCGTTGAGTGCGATCCGGCTGACGATCTTCTGGTCGGTGGCGCTTGACCAGTTGGTTTGCCAACCGGCGCCCAGGAATTGCGGTTCGACGACAGCCGTCAGGAAGTTGTCCATCTGCGCCTTGGTGATATTCGCCGCGGCGGGATCGGATTGGGTGAAGCCGAAATGCGTCTGGAACGCCGCATCGAAAGCCGTCTTGTTCGGCGACCCCGCCGCCGCGAAATCGTTCAGCGGTTTGACGTCCGTGTTGATGCCGGCGAAGAGGTGCTCGCCGTTGAGGCTCGAGTTGAGAATGGACGTAAGAGCATTGAGAGTGCTTTTCGCGTCGGTCGACGTCACCGTCGCGCTCGCGTCACCTGACGAGGCGGCGGTCAGGGTACCGAAAAAGGTCTGTGCCGCGCTGGCTATTTGTCCAAGTGCGTTCTGCGTTGCCGCCAGCCGCGATTTTACCAATCCGTTGGAATCGATGATTCCGTTCAGGCGCTCGAGATCGCGGCTGAGCGAAACCGATTGGCTGGTGCGTGCGCCGAGCGTGAGGCCGGGATCGGCAACCCGGCCGGTGGAAACTTCCTTCTGGCCCTTCACGAGATCGGCCTGCATGCGCATGAGCTGGTAGCGCATTGCGTTGGATACGGCGGAGGAGGAGACGAAGGAAGCTTTCATGGCGCTATCCCACCGCGGCGATGAGTGCTGACAGCATCTCATCCACCACCTTCATCAGCCGCGCCGATGCTTCGTAGGAATGTTCGAGGTCGAGCAGCAGCGACATTTCCTGGTCGATGTTGACGCCGGTGTCGTTGGACAACGCCTCGGCTGTGTGCACCATCAGGGCGCTTTTCGTATCGGCAGCGCTGGCCGCCCCCTGCCGCATGCTTTCGAGCCAGCCGACAGAACTGGCGGAATAGCTGCTGATCGTTGCATTGGCGCCGAGCGCCGTGCCGGGATCGAAAGCCATCGGCGCGTCGAGCCGGTCGCCGTAGGAGATAAGCAGCTGGGAATAGGAAGCCGCGCCGCCCGAATTCCAGACATATGCCGCGCCATTGGCGCCGCCGTCGCGGAGCTTCACGGGGTCGCCGCCCTGTGTGGAATCGAAGGCTGCATTGATGCCGATCGATCCCGCCAGTCCGTCGATTAACGTGCCGGCGGGTGGGATCGCCGGCGCGCCGGACCAGGTGAAGAGACCGGCCCGATTGGGTTGGACCCCGGCGGGATCGGTTTCTGCGAAGGCGCTCACCAGTCCGCGCGCGATCTCGTCGAGCTGGCTCTGCATGATCGGCGCGACTGAATCGCGCAACTGCATCAGACCGGCGATTTTTCCGGAGGCGTCGGTGTTGGCGCCGCTGCCACTGGCTATCGGAACACCATCCACGTAGACGGCGTTGCCGGACGTCCCCGCCGCATAGCCCGACAATGGCTGGAAGCTGACCGTGCGCGGAACGGCCTCGTAGAGCATTGTGCCGTCCTTGGTCATGACGACCATGTCGCTGTCGCCGCGCGCAATCGTCGATACCGGCACTTGCTCGGAGATTTTCTTCAGCAGCGCGTCGCGTTTGTCGAGCGCCTCCGAAACGTCGCGGCCGGCTCGTGTGCCGGCGACGACCTGCTTGTTCGCTTCGTGGAATTCGCTCAGCAGCGAATTCAGATCGTCGACCGAGCTCGCGATCTGCTGATCGGTCTGGGCTCGAAACGTCTGGATCGATTCGCTGCCGTCGTTCAACGCCTGTACGACCTGGCGGGCCGCATCGATGGCGTTCTCGGCGAGCGTCCGGTTGGATGGGGTTGCCGAATAAAGATGCAGGGCTTCCTGAAACTTACCGATGAGTTTCGCAGCGGAGGAAGCGTTATCGACGCCGTTGACGGATGTCTTCAACGTCTCGAGCCCATCGAGCAGGGCGCTCTGGCCCTCCCATGACGAGAGCGCCGCGAGGTTCTGGCGGAAGAGCTGCTCGTTCGCCGCCCGCCGGATTTCGACCACGCGCGCGCCCGGCGCGGAACTGGTAACAACCGCGCTCCGCCTGTTGTAGTCGGGGTTGGAGGCGTCCGCGATGTTGCGGGAGACAACGCTTGTCTGCCGCGATGTGTTCAAAAGCGCCGATTGCGCAATACTCAGGGCGGATGTCAGCGACATGCTTTGTCTTTCTTGGGCTGACGCCTTTCAGCTTGCCAGGGTTACCTTTTGAGGTTGACGAGGATGTCCATCAGATCGGCGCCAGTCTGAAACACCTTGGAGTTGGCGGTGTAGGTGCGCTGTGATTCGATCATGTTGGTCAGTTCTTCGGCGATATCGACGTTCGAGTTCTCGAGTGCCCCGGAAACCACGGCACCCATGCCGCCTTCATTGGCGAAGCCAACCCGGACGTCGCCGGAATCGCTGCTCTGCGAGAACACGTTGCCCGGCAGCACCGACAGTTGATCCGGGCTTTGGACCGTGGCGATCGGGATTCGGTAAAGCGGCTTGAACGAGCCGTTCTGGTACTGCGCGTAGATGGTGCCGTCGGCACTGATCTCGACCTTGTCGATGCCGCTCGGCGCGTTGCCGTCCACCTCGGGGTCCAGGACTGTATAGGTGGTGGCAAGTTGCGTGGTCTTGGTCATGTTCAAAGCGAGCGAGGCGCCGCCTGGAACGGGTATCGTAAGGTTGCCGCCGGCGGTCAGCTTGCCGGTGGTCGGGTTAAACGTCATTGTTTGGGTCGCCAGTGCCGGCGCGGTGTAGGGGAACGACGTCGACGGAGCTGCATTGGCCTGATTGAAGACGGCGACTTCCCAGGTGTTCGCGGCGGTCTTGGTGTAATAGATGTCGAGAATGACTTCCTTGCCCAGATTGTCGTAGACGACCAGCGACGATTTCGCCGAGTGGGCTGCGGTGGCCGCATTGGCCGATGGCAGGTTCGCCGCCGCCACAATGGTGGCATCGGCAGGAAGGTTTGCGGTGAAGACGCCGTTGCGCGAAGGCGTCGCTGTCAATTCGCTTTGCGAAATCTCCACGGCTTCGAGCCCGCCGAAGCCGTTGGCCACCGCGTTCGGGGTTCCATTGGCGAAATTGTAACCCATCAGATAGAAGCCAGCCGCGTTGACGAGCCGGCCCTCGCTGTCCGGAATGAATGAACCGGCGCGCGTGAGGAACGGCGAACCGCTCGGATCCTGGACAACGAAGAAGCCGTCGCCATTGATTGCGAGGTCGCTGGCAGAGGTTGTGTAGCGCAGATCGCCCTGCTGCGAGGTCGAATAACGAACGTTGGTCGTTACACCGCCCGATGTGTAGTTGCCGGTCGGCGCTGGGAATGATCAGCGACGAGAATTCCGTGCTCGCCCGTTTGTAGCCGGTCGTGCCGGAATTCGCGATGTTGTCCGCTGTCGTCGACAGGCGATTGGCCTGCGCGTTCATGCCTGACACGCCAGTGCGCATCATTCCATACAAGCTCATCGAAAAATCTCCTCAGGCCCCTTGTCGCAGGTCATGAGGATAGACTTTTTGACTTGCGCGAAGCTGGCTTGCCGCTCGGCTCGCGGGCTCCGAAACCCGATAAGACCGGAGCCGGACCGGACGGCATGGCTTCGCCGCTGCCGTGGAATACGTCCATCAGATGATCAGCCGGTAGCCGAGGAACCTCTTGGAATCGATCGGATCGAAGCCGAGCTTTTCGCGTAGCTTCTTGCGCAGCTTGGAAATGTGGCTCTCGACGACGTTCTCTTCGACCTCGTCGTCGAAGATGCCGTAGATCGCGTTGAAGACCTGGGTCTTGGTGACGCGGCGGCCGCAATTGTTTGCCAGGTATTCCAGGATGCGGCGCTCGCGGCGCGGCAGCGGCAATGGCTGCCCTTCGATCTCGGGATCGCGTCCGTCGAGGAAAATGCGCATCGCACCGATCTGGACGAAGTTCGCCTCTTCCTTCGCGCGTCGGCTGATCGCCGAAATGCGTGCCAGGATTTCACGGATGTGCACCGGCTTGCGGATGACGTCGTCGACGCCGGATTCGAACAGCTTGAGCGTGTTCTCGAGCGAATGCTGTTCGCTGAGCGCGATGACCGGCGCCCTGGTGCGGTCGCGTATCTTGTGCGGGGAGACGATATCGGCCGAGCACTCGCCGATCAGGAAGGCCCTGACCGACTTCAGATCCTCGTCCGCCGCGCTCGTCACCCACTCGCCGAATTCGCTCGAGCCGAAGCCGGCACTAGCGACGCCTTCGCGATCGAAAAGTGAATAATAACCTTCTTTTACGAGCTCTCGCTCGTCCACTATCACTATCATCGGCCCGCCCTCCGAATCAGTCAGCTTGTTGTGGTAAACGAAGAGGTAACCTTTGCCGGGAATCCTGAAAAACCGTTATTTCTTGTAGCTGTTTTCTTGGGAGTCTCGATTGCGACGGTTGCGTCGTCTGCCAGGGCTGGACACGCTGGTCAGGCTTCCGAAAACCTCCGCTGGGCAGCTCGACCGGAGATAAATCAACAAGCAAGATACCCTCATTGGTTGCAGAAATCGCGAGCGTTCCGCGTCCAGTTTCCGAAGCCCGTGGCGACCATGTTGGCGATGACGCGACAGACATAGCGCTTCTGCGCAGGGTCGTTGTCGGGGCCGGCGTGATAACGCGCGACCGCCATCGACCAGGTGTCATGTTTCGCGTTTCAGCTGGACAAGGAACCGCGCGGCGTAATCGACATTTCGGTGTGGGTCGAGCATGTCCCGACACGTCGCGGAAATGCTCCGAGTGGAAGCGGTGATTGATCTGCATGCAGCCGAGATCGATGAATTTGGCGCCGTTCCGACGCGCGTTCTGAAAGGCCAGAACGGCCTGCGTGCGGCGATGCCGGAAACAGCGCTTTTCCGTCTATATTCAAGGCGTTGGGCTGCAGGCTGCCTTTCTTGCCGGTTTCAGTGAGACCGACCGCATAGAGGATTCCCACCGGCACCCCGTAACGATCCGCGGCGCGCAATATCTCGGGCTCGCAATCATTGGAAGAGGCTGCCGCCGACGTGCTAGATATAAAGGCCGCGAGAAGTGCCGTCGCGAGAAATCGCCCCGCTTCCATCGCTGTGCCGGCCATCCTTCCTTCCTTCCGTGTTCCTTCCCTGGTTGCCAAAACGTTCGCCTTCACCACCCGAGTTGCTCGAGAAACCTGATTGCAAATCGCGCGAAAGGCCGCCGGAACCGGTCGCGCCGCTGTCTGTCGCGGGTCTGACTGTTCGGTTGCGTTTGTTGAATTGCAATCTGATCGATCTCGTAGCCGAGCGCCCGAAACGCCTTCACAATAGTGTCGGCGTCGCTGCTCAGCCGATGATAGGCATCGGTGCTTTCGACCTTCAGTTCAACCGAGAGTTGTTCCCCCGTGAATCGAAGGTCGGCGGTAACCACACCGAGTTCGGCGGGGCGGAGCTGGATCTTCAGGCTCTGTACGGCGCCAGGTTGAGGACGGTCGTGCAGAGAAAGATGCGCCGCCGCCTCGGAAGCCGATGTTTTCCAGACTGGATCGGCGGAAATTGCATCGACAAATGCCGCTGTTGTGACGTTTGTCGCCGAACTTGTCGGGGCGGGAAGGGTTTGCACGCTGACCACGCCGACCCTGGAATTCGCGCTTGGCGGCTCAGCCTGTTGCACATCGCGCGCCGCTTCCTTGACGGCGGACCGCAACGTTTGCGGCGGTGTACCGATCCGGGGGTCGGAGCCTTGCTGCTGGCCTGTCTCAGGCGTCGATTGCGGATGGAAATTCGAACTGTCAGCCGCTTTGTGATTGCTGGTTTTTCCGCTTCGGACGACGTCGCCGGTATCAGCGGAGACCAGTTTTTCTTCACCAGCCGCGACCGGCAGTCGGTCATTTACGGGCATCGTTTTCTTAAGCGACGACCCCGCGCCACTGCCCGCAGCAGCCAAGATATTTCCCGCCGGGTTCGAGGCAGGATCGGCCTCCTCTGCGCCGGAACCGATCTCGAGTTTTTTGTTGGCGAGGAATGTAACGATGGCTGCAGGGACCATAACGCCAGGCTGCTCGGGCTTGTCGTCCTTGGCCGGTTTGCCCTCGACGCCTCGGGATTCTTGCAATTCCGTCGATGCTTTTGGCTTTTGGCGCGGATGCACAGCGGGATCCGCGCCTGGATGCTGGCCGGAATCCATGGCTTCCGGTGTCAATTCAACGTCTACCTTGATCGGTGCGTGCCAAATATGGCCCATCGCATTTGATGCCGGCGCCAGTCTTGAGTTCGCCCCGCCTCGCTGCTGAGCGTCGGTCGAGATCACGGCGGTTCGTCGGAGGTTTTTCTCGCCGGACTGCATGACGCTGCTGAATGCGGTGCCCGTTGAATCTTCCTTGTGACCAGGACGTGCGGTCCCCTGCGAGGACTGCACTTGCGCAAAACCGGCCTGTTTCACATTGTTCATTCGGTGGTCTCTCCGAGCAGCTTGTCGACAGCGTCGAGCTTCTTGCGCGTTTCGCCGACCATCGTGTCGGTGGCGTCGGGCGGTGCGCCGGCGTCAACGATGGTCTCGGGCTGAGGGTCTTCAAATTTCGCTTCGACGATCGGCGGCCCCGAAGGTACTGCCTCCGGAGAATTCTCAGCGGCAGGCATATTGCTTCTGTCAGTCTCGGCTAACGCGGGGCTTGCAGCCGTCTGCATCGGTTGGCCTGGCATCGACGTCATCTCTGCCGCGATCGCTTCAGCCGCCTCGAGAAGACGCCGGTCGTTTTCCGAAAGACGGTTGCGATCGATGGCCTTCAGCCGGGCGAGAACATCGCCAAGCGTCTCCGTCGTCATCGTCGCGAGATTGGAATAGAGTTCGGCGCGCGGATCCGACTGCGACTTCGCTTCGTCGCCGGCCAGTTCGGCGTTGCGCGATGCAAAGGCCGACAATTCGGAAAGTCCATCGATGGCGCTGCGTCGGGCAAGCCGCAGGTAGATGAACTTTTGCTGATCGGCGTCCATCCCGGCGACGATAGCCTGGATCGCACTCAGGTCGATCGAAGCGTGCAGGACGATGATGCCGTCGACGAAGGCGCCGGCGAACTGGCTGGCATAGGGCGAGCGCAGGTAGCGACGTACATATTGGCTCGATGAGCGCTGGAAACGTTCCGCATCGCCGAGCGTTGCAGCCAGGCTGAGCGAGCGTCGAAGTGCTGCTTCCTCGACCAGCGTACCGGGACCGAGCAGACGCGCCTGGTCGAAAAGCTTCGAGGCCACCGCCGCATTGTCGGCGGTGATGATCGACGCCTTGACGAGTGCGAGAAAGGCGCCGAGTTCAGGCGCGACCGTCATCGGATCGATGCGGGACAGGGTGGACGCGCCTCGCCTTGACGCCCCTGCAGATAGTCGAGAACGCCTTCGGCAAGCTTTGCGTCGGTTTGTTCCAGGTTGAGGCGCAGAAGCACGGCCTCGATGGTAGCGGGATTGCCGCCGCTCATCGCGTAGACAAGCATGGCTCGGAAATTGCGCTTGTCGGCGAAGTCTTCCTTGCCGGCGTCGCGCAGCCGCGCATCGATCATTTCGAGCAGCTTGTTCTGCATCGGCAATGCCGCGTGATCGCCCGATGCAATACGATCCTGGACGAGTTGCAGCGAACGCACCATCTGATACGGCTGCAAGGGCGCGGCATAAACGCGCCGGCGTCGCCGCGACCGCCACCATCAGCAACATTGCCGCCGCCGGGCGCACCGACCTCATTCGGCCGTCTCCAGGACGATCTCGATGCGGCGGTTGGGAGCGGCCAGCGGATCGTCCTTTACCTTCAGCTGGCGGTCGGCGTATCCCGCCACTTCCTTGACCCGCAACTCGTCGAGCCCGGCGCGCACGAGCATGTAGTACGCGGAATGAGCGCGTGCGGTGGACAGCCGCCAGTTGTCGTAGTTTTCGCCATGGAATGGCCTGCCGTCGGTATGGCCGCTGATTGTGATCTTGCCCGGCCGACCGTTCAGCGTCTTGCTGATTTTTTCCATCGCCAGGACAAGCTCGCGATGCGGTACTGCGGAACCGATCTCGAACATGCCGAAATCGAGCTGGTCGGTCACCGAAATCGTGACGCCCTTTTCGGTCGGAGTGACCGATATGCCGTCATAGAGCTTGTCGCCGGCTTCAAACGCCTGGGCAAGCTCCTGCTCTATGTCGGCCGCGGTCTTGGTGGTGGCTGCGTCGGGCTTCGCTGCCTCTGGACCGAGCCCGGATTTTTTCGCCACGTCAACTGAGCGGCGTTTCGGCCGTATTCAACTCTTCCAGTGGAGATGCATTTTCCCGAGCCGGCTTCGTTTTTGTCGACGGACACGGAGTCCTGTGCTGCTGGGCTCTTCCACCGAGACCGTGTCCTCGGTCGGGTTCTGCGGCGAGGCGACCTGCTGCGACCAGAAGTCGGGGGCGAAGGGGTCGCGGTAGGATTCGCCGCCGGAAGCGCCCGACGACGGTCCGGCGCTCTGCGCGCCGCCATCGCCCTTGCTGCTGACATTCTGCAACGTGCTGGTGTCCGAGGCGATCTCGGCGAGCACGGCATAGGGGTCGGCAAAGAGGTGCGCGTCCGAACGCTTTTCCGTTTCGGAGAGATCGGTGGCGTTCGACGCATCGGCGGGACCGGCATTCGCCTTGCCTTCCGTGCCCGATTTCCCGTCGGTCTCTTCCGGTGTCTCGGCGGTCGCGCCGAGCGCATTCGGCCCCTGGTTCAGGTCATCGAGGCCCTTGCCGCCGGAACTGCGGTCAACCAGCTTTACCGGATTGAAGTAGCTGGCGACGGCCGCCTTGGTCTGGTCGTTGGCAGCGTTGATCAGCCACATGACGAGAAAAAAACACATCATCGCCGTCATGAAATCGGCGAATGCAATCTTCCAGACACCGCCATGATGTTCGTCGTCGTGGTCGCCATGTCCACGCCGGACAATGATGATTTCGTGCTTTTCCTCGCCGGGCGCGTTGACGCTCATGGCAATGCACCGGACAGTGCCGTCGACCATTCGGAAAGCCGGGTCTCGAACAGGTTTCCGTCGATGCTGACGGTCAAATCGAAGCCCGGCGCTTCGACATAGTGCAGGCTGCCGGCACGTTCGCCGAGAGCGGCCCGCAGCGGTTCGAAAAGCGATTGCGGCCCGCGAACCTGGATACGAACGGCCTCGTTGTCGCGCATGGCGTCGACAATGGACCGGCTCAAACTGTCCAGGCTGCGTTTCTGGATATCCTCGGTCAGCAGACCACTGATGATGCGCGCGGCAAGCGAGGTCGCCAGCAGGCCGACCTCGGCTTCCATTTCGTCGAGGCGCCGGGAAATCGTCGCCCCGGTCTCGGTGCCGAACTCGGCCCGCACACGGTCGAGTTCGGCTGCATGGTTTTCCCGCTCCGCCTGCAGCGTTGCCTCATATATTGCCGAGAGGCGCTCGGTCGTCTCGGCCTCGGCTTTCGCCACCGCGTCGCGGATGAGGGCATTCAAGTCGTCGGCCGGTTGCAACGCCGATGCCGGCGCTTCCGCGGCGCGGCTGCTCTGGTGGTGATCTGCGTCGGGCGCACTCGCACGATGCGAGCGCGCCGCAAAATCAGGCAGGAAGTCGGACAGCGCCAGTGCTTTCATCAACTCGCCTCCTGCGCTGCCCATTTGCGCAGGATGTGCGCGGTGCGCTCTTCGTTGAGATCAACCATGCGGGCGAGGCGTTCTTGCGGAGCCGGGCGGATCTTCTGCCGGAGATCGTCAAGCGGGTTCGACCGCGGCAATGCGCCGACGGCAGCGCCGGGTTGGCCGGCCTGGTCTGGCGTTGGAAGCGACCGCTGTACGTCTTCGAAGCTCGGCCCGGCCACTGCCATCGGTTTGCCGAGCGCTGCCGCCAGCGGCCGCAAGCCGAACCAGGCAAGCAGGAACACGACGACGATGAACGCCATCGCGTTGATCATGGTGCCGACATGATGGCTGGCCGCCTCGAAGAAGCCCGGTTCGGCGACCGCTTCGCCATCCAGTCCTTCGATGAACTCGACGGCCGAGACGTTGATGGCGTCGCCGCGAGCCTCATTGAAGCCGGTAGCCGATGCAACCAGCTTCTGGATCTCGGCGATGCGCGCATTGATCAGGTCGGGTGTCGCATCCTTGCCGAGAATCGCCGCCAGCCGCTGCTGATTGACGACAACCGCGATCGACATTTTTTCAACGGTATAGCCGTTGCTGGTGGTCGCGATGCGTTTGGAATTCAGCTCGTAGTTGGTCGTCTCTTCCTTGCGCTCGCTTTGCTCGGAGGATTCCGGCCCGGCTGCGGCTGTCGGCTCGGCCTCCGGCAAGTTCTGCTCGACGCTTGCCGGTGCGGCCGCCGACCGCTGATTGGCATTCTCATTGGAACGCACCACCTGAACCGATCGCTCGACGCGCGATTCGGGATCGAAGATCGTCTCCTCGATCTGCCGCTGGTCGGTGTTGACGTCGGCCTTGACGCTGGCGCGGAAGTTTTCAGGCCCGAGATAAGGCGCCAGCGCGCGCCGGATGTTTTCCTCGATTTGCATCTCGACGGTGCGTTCGACATTGATCGACCGGTTGGCGCTGGTGTTGGTCGGGTCGTCGCCGGCGGCTAGAAGCGTGCCGTTTGAATCAAGCACGGTCACCTTGTCGGAGTTCAATCCGGGAACGGCGGCGGCCACCAGATGGCGGATCGACATCGCGTTCTTGATCGCATCCATTTCGGACGCACGGATGACGACCGACGCGGTGGGCTGCTGCTCGTCGCGGCGGAAGCTTGCGCGTTCGGACATCACGATGTGGACGCGTGCTGCCTTGATGCCGGAGATCGACTGGATCGTCCGGGCGATTTCGCCCTCCAGCGCCCGCACCCGGGTAATCTGCTGCATGAACGAGGTGAGGCCCAGCGATCCCACATTGTCGAAGAGTTCGTATCCGGCATTGGCACTGGTCGGCAGGCCCTTTTCGGCGAGCAGCATACGCGCCTGCGCGGTCTTTCCGGCCGAAACCAGGACTGCCGTGCCATCGGCATCGACGTCGAAGCCTATGCCTGCTTCGCCGAGCACCAGGCCGATCTGATTCACATCGGAACGTTCGAGGCCGACATAGAGCGTTTCGTAGGCCGGTTTGTTGAGATAGACCGAGCCGACACCGATCACCGTCATCACGAGCGCCGCGATGGCGCCGAGCATGCGCCAGCCGGCGCGGTCCGAAACTTTTCAGATTTGCGACGATGTTCTGGATCTGCTCCGGCACGGACGTGCGACTCCCCGACAAAGAATGCCAGCAGCGAGCCTAGAGCGCGAAGCTTGTGCGAAAATGAAATCGGGCCACGGCTTGGAAGCCATGGCCCGAAATCTGCTATGGCCGAAGCTGGCCGTGCCGTCCTTACTTGAAGAGCGCGAGAATGTTTTGCGAGTTGCCGTTGGCGATCGAAAGCGCCTGGATGCCGAGCTGCTGCTGGACCTGCAATGCCTGCAGGCGGGTCGATTCCTTGTTCATGTCGGCATCGACGAGCTGACCGACGCCGCGATCGATCGAGTCCATCAGGCTCTGGGTGAAGGTCTTCTGAAGATCGATCTGCTTCTTGGCCGAGCCGAGTTTGGTGGCGGCGTTGGCCAACTCTCCCAACACCTTGTCGACCTTGGTGATCAAATTGTTGATGATGTCGTCGGTTACGCCTGCGGCGGTAATGTCGAGGTTGTAGACGGAGATGCCGGTGACGTTGCCCGCGGCGCCGGCGGCGGTCTGGCCGGCGGTGTTGGCGGCGATGTCGGTGCTGCCGCCCGCAATGCTCGCCGCATAGGCATCATCGTATAATTTTTGTTCGGCGACGGTGTCGTAGATCTGTGTCTGTCTGTCGAGAATGCCGAAGTTCTTGACTTCCGCGGCCAGGCCCGAATCGAAAAGCTTGATGCTCTCGATATCGATGTCGATTGTTCCGAGCGTTGCCGTGCCGGCCGAATTGCGATTGAACGCGGAGACGATCTTCGCGTCTGCCTGGACGCCGTCATTGGCGGCGGCGACTGCTTGGAAATCACCGACAGGAAATTGGAGCCGGAGAAGGTAGCCGAGTCGGCGTAGGACTTCATCTGAGCCTGAAGCGCCGCGATTTCGACCTGGATCTTTTCCTTGTTGGAATCGGTGGCCTTGTAGGCTGCGACCAGCTTGACCTTGATCTGATCGACGGTCGCGAGCGCGTTGTTCATGCCGGTGTAGGCGGTGTCGACCTTGGAGGCGCCGAGGCCAAGCGCGTCCTGTACTGTCGACAGTGCCGCATTGTCGGAGCGCATCGTGGTTGCGATCGACCAGTAGGCGGCGTTGTCGCGCGGCTTCGGCGACGCGGTAGCCAGTGGAAATCCGCGCCTGCGTCATCTCGAGCGACTTGTTGGTGGCGTTGAGGCTTTGAAGTGCGGTCAGCGCCGAAGCGTTCGTCATGATACTTGCCAAGGAAGTCATCCCCTTTATCAAACTGACACGCGGCCCGCGAGATGCGCTGTGCCCGGCGTGGGCTACGGATCAAGCCGCCATAAGCGATTGGTTAACCATGATTAGGGCGATATGGTTAATGCCCTGTTAAGCCGACTTGCTTGTGCGAAGGTGGACAGCTTTGGGGAGCAGGCATTTTAAGCAAAAAACGGGCCGCGCGTGAAGCGCGGCCCTTTTTTGAAATTCTGCCTGAGACGATTCGGTCTTACCGGAAGAGCGAGAGAATGCTCTGCGAGTTGCCGTTGGCGATCGACAGCGCCTGGATGCCGAGCTGCTGCTGAACCTGCAGAGCCTGGAGGCGGGTCGATTCCTTGTTCATGTCGGCATCGACGAGCTGGCCGACGCCACGGTCGATCGAGTCCATCAGGCTGGTCGTGAACGTCTTCTGAAGGTCGATGCGGCTCTTGGCGGCGCCGAGATTGGTGGCGGCCGTGGTCATGTCCTTCAGCGCGCTTTCGACAACGCCGATCATCGCTTCGATCTGGCTCTGGCTGGCAAGAGCGTGCCGTTGGTCAGCTGCATCGTCGAGACCGTGTAGGTGTCGGTGGCCACCGCCGCAGCACCCAAAGTCGGGGCCGAAGCGGTACCTTCCACGCCCGCCGAAGTGCGGTTGGAGTCGAGGATGCCCTTGCTGACGGCCGCGGTTGTGCCGGCTTCGAAGAGCTTGATATCCTCGACCTTGATGTCGATGGTCGAGATCGAAGCCGCGCCGGAAGCGGTGCGGTTGAAGGCCGAGACGACCTTGACGTCGGCAGCGGCAGTCGCGGTGGCGCCGCTGTCGACCGACAGCATGTTGGTGCCGGAGAAGGTCGCGGCGCCTGCGTAGGCCTTCAGCTGCTCCTGCAGCGCCTTGATCTCGATCTGGTACTTCGCCTTGTCGGCATCCGTCGAGACGCTGGCCGCGACGAGCTTGGTCTTGATCTGGTTGACGGTATCGATCGCCTTGTTCATGCCGGTGTAGGCGGTATCGACCTTCGAGGCGCCGAGGCCGAGCGAATCCTGCACGGTCGACATCGCGGCGTTGTCGGAACGCATCGTCGTGGCGATCGACCAGTAGGCGGCGTTGTCCGATAGCTTCGGCGACGCGGTAGCCGGTCGAGATGCGCGACTGCGTGGTTTCGAGGTGCTTTGTTGGTGGCGTTGAGGCTCTGAAGCGCGGTCAACGCCGAAGCGTTCGTCATGATACTAGCCATGGATGCTACACCTTACTCTTACAGGATTTTTGACATACCGGATCGACCGGTATGACGGTGCGGCATCATGCCAATGATCGCTGAGACACGACCACCCGCCATCTGCCAGGCACAATGGCCGACACTCCCTTCGAAAGGGATAAGCGCTATGGTTAACGAAATAATTTCTCGACGGCGGATGCGGCTGTCAGGTGAACGATCGCACCAGGCTGCCTACCAGCAGGTTCCAGCCGTCGATCAGGACGAAGAAAAGGATCTTGAACGGCAGGGATACGACCGTCGGAGGCAACATCATCATGCCCATTGCCATGGTAATGGTGGCGACGATCAGGTCGATGACCAGAAACGGCAGCACGATCAGGAAACCGATTTCAAAACCGCGGCGGATCTCCGAGATCATGAATGCGGGTACCAGCACGCGCAGATCGACCGCTTCTTCCGAAACCGCCTGGCCGCGTTCGCGGGCGAGATCGGCGAACAGGGCGAAATCCTTCTCGCGCACGTTCTTCATCATGAACGCGCGGAAGGGATCGGCGATCCGCTCCATCGCGACGGTTTCGTTGATCTGCTTGTCCATCAGCGGTTTGACGCCGGTATTCCAGGCCTGATCGAAGGTCGGCGCCATCACATAGAAAGTCATGAAAAGCGCAAGGCTGACAAGGATCAGGTTGGCCGGCGTCGTCTGCAGCCCGATGCCGGCGCGCAGGATCGAGAAGGCGATCACGAAACGGGTGAAACTCGTCACCATGATGAGCAGGCCGGGAGCGATCGAGAGGACGGTCAGCAGCCCGAACATCTGGATGATGTAGCCGATCGTTGCGCCGTCGGCCTGGCCGATCGCACCGAGATCGATCTGCTGGGCATGCGCGGCGGATCCGCTGGCAAGCAGCAGGGGCAAGAGATAGCGGAAGAATTCTCATTCGAAGATCAGGGTCCGGATCAGAAGTTTCTTGACGGCGCCGTCGCTGCGTATCCGGGCGCGTTCCTCGAGATCGGCCTTGAGATGCTGGAAGCCGCTGGCGCCCTCAATCTGGTGGAGCTTCACCGAGCGGAGGAAGCCGAGAAGATCCTGGTGGATATCGTCCAGGAGCGTTTCCGCAGGCGCAGCATCGAATACCAGGGCTACCTCCAGCCGCACCCAGATTTCATCCGGTGCGGCGAGGTTGGTGGTGATCGCCGGCAGAACCACGACGGCGGACGGAGCTGCCGCGTTGTGCTCGCCGTCGCCGGCTGCCGCGTGGGCGGGGGTTTCGCCATGGACGGCCGCAGCCGGCGGCATGTCGGCTGCGGAATGACTGTTGAGATAATTGCCCGACAGCCAACCCATGCCGATCGCCGCCGCGGTCACGCCGAGCAGCATCGCAATTTGCACGACCAGCGACGGGTCTTGCTTTTGCGGGATGGCTTGGTCGGTGTTGGCCACTTTCAGCCGAGCTCCATCTAGAAGGGCAGGACGTTGTCGAGGAACTGCTGGCCGTAAGGCGGCTGCTGCACTTCCGTCAGTCGGCCGCGGCCGCCATAAGAGATGCGGGCTTCCGCTATGCGCTCGTAGGAAATCGTGTTCTCGCCGCCGATGTCGGATGGGCGAACGATGCCGGCGATCGTCAGGATACGCAGTTCGGCGTTTACCCGTACCTCCTGCGATCCCCGGATCATCAGGTTTCCGTTGGGCAGCACCTCGGTAACCACCGCGGCGACCAGAAGGTCGATGGCCTCCGACCGTTCGGTAGCGCCTGCCCCCTTGGTTTCGGTGCCCGAGGAGATATCGGCGTTTCCGCTGCCGGACGTCCCGAAATCATCCCATTCGAGATCGGCGCCAAACCCCAGGCTGCGGCTTGCGGTGCGGTTCCGTTCCGACTCGTTCTTGAATTTTGCCCTGTCCTTGATCGAGATGCGGACGGTCAGGATGTCACCAGGCGAAAGGGCCCGCCTGTCGGTAAACAGCCGGCTCTGGCGATCGTCCCAGAGCGAAAAGCGTTTGACCGGCGCCGCCGGCTGTTCCGGGTAGGTATAGACCGCCTGCGGGGCGCCGACGCCCGAGCCGACAGCCGACAGCCGCGGCGGAATGCCGATCTCGTTATTGGCTGCACAGCCGCCCAGCGCGGCAAGGGCGAGCGCGACAAAGGGGTAAATTCTCATGTCGGATCTTCCTTGCGCGCAGCACTCGCCATGATGCCGGTCAGCGTCGCGGCCGCCTTGCGCTCCATCTCGTTGAGGATCACGCCGGCCTGGCGGGAATCCAGCTTCATCAGGATGGCGGCGGCGAGTTCCGAATTGACCTCGGCGAGGCGCTCGGCGGCGGCGTCCGGGCGCATGCGGGCATATATCTTGACGACGCCTTCCTCGGCCTGGGCCATGAAGTCGTTGCGGCGTTTCAGCCACTCCTCGTATTCCGCACGCTTTTCCTCGAGCGCTTTCATGCGCTTGTCGATTTCGGCCTGCAGCGTTTCGAGTTCCTTGGCCTGCAAGGAGTAGCGACGGTCGCGCGCGGCGTCGGCGATGTTCGAGCAGAAGCGCTGGATCTCGGTCATCGGCTCTGCGGTGGCGCCGCAGCGACGGCCGGCTTTTCACCGACGCTGCGCGTCGCGACGTTTGGCGTGGCTGTCTCGGTAGCCGCGGGCTGTGCGCCAAGCAGCAACATTGCCGCCAAAGCGCAGACGCCCGCAACGGCCTTCCGGAAGTTCGGTTTGTTCGAGGATGCGGGCAAGGTCGTCATCTCACGCACCTATTGAAGAACAAGGTCTGCCTGCAGTGCACCGGCCGATTTGATGCCTTGCAGGATGGCAATGATGCCGTCGGGCTTCACACCAAGACGATTGAGGCCCGACACCAGCGTCTCCAGATCGGGCCCGTCCAGAACGGCAACCTTGGCGTCGGGCCGGTCGGCCTCGATCTCGGTGAACGGTTCCTCGGCTGTCCTGCCGCGCGAGAACGGCTCCGGCTGCACGACGCGCGGCATCTCCTTGATCCGCACGGTCAAGGTGCCGTGGCTGATGGCGACTTTCGCTATCCTCACGTCCTGGCCAATCACGATGGTGCCGGTGCGTTCGTCGATGACGACGCGGGCCGGCGAATCCGTGGTCACGACAAGGTTCTCAAGCTCGGCGAAGAAGCGGGCCGGCGAAATGCCCTTCGGCTTGTTGATCAGCACGGTCCGCGAATCCTGCTCCGCCGCGAGCCGCTTGCCGAAGCGCTGCCTGGAATATTCATTGATCGCATCGGCGATCATCACCGCCGTCGAAAAATCCGGATTGCGAAGCTGCAGCGTCAGCGTGGTGAGGTCGGAGAAATCGGCGGCGACCTGCCGCTCGACGATGGCGCCGTTCGGCACCCGGCCGGCGGTCGGTACGCCTTGCGTCAGCGTCTCGGCTTCGCCCTCGGCACTGAAGCCGGAGACGGAAACCGGGCCTTGCGCCACAGCGTAGATTTCGCCGTCGGCTGCCTTCAGCGGCGTCATGATCAAGGTGCCGCCGGCCAGCGAGGTGGCGTCGCCGAGCGACGAGACGGAGACATCGATGCGCGCTCCGGACTGGACGAAGGGCGGCATGTTCGCAGTCACGATGACGGCTGCCACATTCTTCGCCCGCGCCCGTCCGCCTTCGGTGGCGATGCCGAGATTTTCGAGCATCGCCCGGATCGACTGTTCGGTGAAGGGAGAATTGCGCAGGCTGTCGCCCGAACCCTGCAGGCCGATCACCAGGCCATAGCCGACCAGTTGGTTGTCGCGCGCGCTCTGCAGCATCGCGATGTCCTTGATCCGCGAGACCGGTCCGTTCGAACCCTGAAACTGCACCTCCTGTCCGCTGAAGTCGGTCGCCAACTGCTGGTCCTTGCCGGCGCCTTTGCCGGGTTTGCCGTCGAGGCCATCGGCGTGACCGGCGCTTAGCCCGATCAATGTCACCAGAAGCACGAAAAGCAGGCGCTTCATGTGGCGCCGACCCTGATGGTCCCGTCGATCATCACGGTTCCGGTGAAGACGTTGCCGCTGTCGATGTTGCGGACCTTGACCACGTCGCCGGCGGCGCCCGGCTGCAACGTCACGGCCGTCGCCGAAATGGTCAGCCCGCCGTGTACGAACATCACCTGTACCGCCGCGCCCTGTTCGACCAGGTAGGCGTCGCGCACCGAATTGACCGCGATAAAGCGCCCGGGCAGCAGGGTGCGCCGCGCCACCTTGCCTTCCACCTGCTCGACAAGGGTGGCAACCGCGGAAAGGTCGCGCTTTCCATTGCGAACGGGCACTTCCCGCAGCATATCGAGCCCGATCGTTTCGCCCGGATAGATGACCCGGTTGGTGACGACAGCCACGTCTTCTGCCTGTGCGGGAAAGACGACCGCGGAAAGCGCGAGCACGATGATCGCGAGACGGCCTGCAATGCTGTTTCGGCGGCTGCGCACGGTTGATTACCGGATGTTCTTCGAAACGACCGCGGCCATCTCGTCGGCCGCCTGGATGACCTTCGAATTCATCTCGTACGCACGCTGCGCCGAGATCAGCTCGGTGATTTCCTTGACCGGATCGACGTTGGAGTTTTCGAGATAACCCTGCTCGACCGTTGCGTAGCCCGGATCTCCCGGTACGCCGACATTGGCCGGTCCCGATGCGGTGGTTTCCTTGAAAAGATTGTCGCCGAGCGGTGCGAGGCCGGCTTCGTTGGCGAATGTCGCAAGTGTCAGTTGGCCGAGATCCTGAAGATCGGCCTGCCCGTCGATCCTCGCGAAGACCTGGCCGCTCTTGTTGACGATGACCTCGACCGCGTCCGCCGGAACGTTGATTGCCGGAACAACGGCAAAGCCGTCGATGGTCACAAGCTGCCCGGTCGCGTTGGTGTTGAATGCACCGGCCCGGCTGTAGAGGGTCTCTCCGTCTGCGCCTTCGATCTGGAACCATCCGTTGCCCGTCAAGGCGAGATCGAACTTGTTGCCGGTGCTGGTCAGCGACCCCTGCATATGCACGTTGCGGATCGCCGATGTCTTGACGCCGAGCCCGACGCTGGCGCCCTCGGGAACGATGTTCTCGTTGGCGCGGTTCGGCACCCCTTGCAGGCGCTCCACCTGATAGAGCAGGTCGGTGAACTCGGCACGCGCGCGCTTGAAGCCCGTCGTGTTGATGTTGGCGATATTGTTGGCGATCACTTCGAGGTTGGTCTGCTGGGCATTCATGCCCGTCGCGGCGATGGCAAGTGCTTTCATCAGGGTTCCTCAGATCGCCATGCGGCTGACTTCGAGATAGGCGGAAACGATCTTGTCGCGGATAGCGACCGCGGCCTGCAGCGACTGCTCGGCATTCATCACCGCGTCGACCACGTCGCGCGTCTGGATGTCGCCGCCTTGCAATGCCTGAATGGAAAGCTGTTCGGCATGCTGGAGCTTGCCGACGGTCGATGTCGCGGCGTCAGCCAGTGCGGAGGCGAAGGAGGTGCCGATGCCTGCCGGCGTGCTTGCAGCGCCTTGTGACGCACCTGTCGATTCCGCAGCTTTGCTCAGCCCATCGATTATGCTGATCGGGGAGATCATCACTGGTTCCTCATCAGATCGATGGTCATCGAGATCAGGTCACGCGCTTGTTTGATGACTTGAAGATTGGCTTCGTAACCGCGATTGGCCTCGCGCATGTCGGCCATTTCCACCAGCACGTTCACGTTCGGCATCTTCACGTAACCGTTTTCGTCGGCCGCCTCATGGCCGGGCTGGAACTCGGTGGGAAATGCGCTGAGGTCGCGCGAGATCGACGTCACGTCGACTACCGCGCTGCCGCTTGCCCGGTCCACTTCGGCGGCGAAGGTAATCGTCTTGCGCCTGTACGGTTCGGCGCCGGGCGTATCGCCGGTCGACTGTGCGTTGGCGAGGTTCTCGGAAACGATACGCAGCCGTTCCGACTGCGCATTCATGCCGGACGCCGCAACCTTCAGTGCTGTCGATAGCGGATCCATGTCAGGTCTTCATGCTCATCAGGGTCATGCGGTGGAACGCCTTGACGATCGCCGTGTTCAGCTCGAACGCGCGGCGGACTTCGCCGGCTTTCATCATTTCGGTTTCCAGCGCGACGCTGTTTTCTGAAGGCATGGTCGTAGCACCGTCCTCTTCCCGACGGACCGCGATGTGGGTTCCGCCGACGCCGGCGGAGATATGTCGCGGATCGGTGGCCTTCATCGACACGCTGGTTGAATTGAGCACCTTTTCGAACGGCTCCACGTCGGCCGCGCGATAGCCAGGCGTGTTCACATTGGCAATATTGCCGGCGACCGCCGACTGGCGGACCGAGAGCCAACGCGCCTGTTGGGCGGCAAGATCGAAAAGACTGACGGGCTGCATGACAGATCCCCAGGGAGATTTTGCATGCACACTATGCGGCCAGTCTTGCGCGGGCCTTGCGTTTGCCCGCGCCTTGCCGACGGTCAGGGGGCCAGTTCGATCGTCTGGTCTGCGGTGGTGACCAGAACCCAGCGGCCATCGCGCTGCTCGATCGCCGCGACCCGACTGTTGTCGGGCAAGCGCGAACCCGGTTGCACGACAAAAAGTCCGGTGTCGTCTTCGATCATGGCGCGGCCGTTGGCGGCATAGACGAGCCGGAATTCTTCGGCTGTGGCAGGAAATGGCTGATCGTCCAATCCGGGCGTCGGAGTTCCATCGTCGTCGGGCCGTTTCGGAAGTGTTCCGGTTGCGAAGAGATCGAGCCCCGTAGGGGGTATCTCGACGGATTCGCTGGGGGCGCCAACCCGGTCCGACTGGGCGGAGAGTTCGATCGGCCCTTCCGTCTGACCGTTGCCTTCGAACTTCAGCGCGCGGATACCGAACTGTTCCTGGTTGAAGAAGATGTACCAGGGAAACAGTGCGCAAACGAGGCCGAGGCCGATGCCGAACGTTGCGATCAAGACGTCGCTGCGGCCGGTTCCCGACCTGCTCTCGGCGGTAAATGCGGGACGCGGTCTGGGCTTGCGCCGGAACAGGTTGCATCCGGGCATGCGACGGCTGGCCGCCGTGAAGAAACCGTCAGTCCGCTTGTCCCGCATGCGGCTTCTCCTTGCCTCTCAGGTGACGGGCGAGATCTGAAAAAGGATCGTTCGAGGGCGGATCCTTCGGCGACTGCATCAGCCCTTCATAGATCAGGGGGACCTGGCGAACCGCCATGTCGAGTTCCGCATCGGCGCCGCCCTGATAGGCGCCAAGCAAGCGGATGTCGCGCGTGTCCTCGAAGCGCGAGATCATCGAGCGCAGCCTTGAAACCAGTGCCCGCTGGTCGTCGCTCCAGGCCTTGCCGGCCAGCCGGGAAATCGACGACAGCGGATTGACCGGCGGATACCGGCCTTGCTCGGCGATGGCACGGTCGAGGACGACATGCCCGTCGAGGATTCCGCGGACGGAGTCCGCGACCGGATCGTTGTGATCGTCGCCGTCGACAAGGACGGAAAGTATGGCGGTGATCGAACCCGCCCCATCGATGCCGGGCCCTGCCCGTTCCAGGAGCTTCGGGAGATCGGTGAATACCGAGGCGGGATAACCCCGCGCGACCGGCGGTTCGCCGGTACCGGTTGCGACTTCGCGCAGCGCGTGGGCAAAGCGGGTGATGGAATCGAGCACCAGCAGGACCCGGTCGCCACGCTCACGGAAGTGCTCGGCGACCCGCATCGCCGTCCCCGGCGCCCGCTTGCGCATCATGGCGCTTTCATCGCTGGTCGCCACCACGGCAACCGTCTTTGCCATGCTTCTGGGGCCGATCGTGTCTTCCAGGAATTCCCGCACTTCGCGCCCGCGCTCGCCGACTAGCGCCACGATGACCGTGTCGAAAGCATCGGCGCTCGCCAGCATGGCGAGCAGCGTCGATTTGCCGACGCCGGAGCCGGCGAAGACGCCGAGCCGCTGGCCGAAGCAGAGCGGCGTGAAGATGTCGATGACGCGCACGCCGGTAAGGAAGGATGTGCCGACCCGCTGCCGCGCAAGTGCGCCCGGTGTCTCCGGGTGCTCGGTGACCGAACGGTCGCCGACGATGAGGGGCGGCTTGCCATCGATCGGGCGCGCCAGTGCATCGATGACGCGGCCCCGCCACGAATGGTCCGGCACGACGTCGAACGGCCCGCGGTTGAAGACGGCATCGCCGACGCCCGCGTCGGCGGCCTTGCCGTAGGGCGCAACGAGCACTTCGTCCGGTCCTATCTGGACGATCTCGCCGGTTCTCGCCCCGGCATGGCTCCTGTGCTCGACGATATCGCCGAGGCGCGCGCTGTCGGAAAGACCTCGCGCCAGGTAATGTGTCGGCGACACTTCGGTGATGCGACCGCCGCGGCGGATCAACGTGCGATCGTCGGTAAACTGGCGATAGGCCCGATCGAGAACAACAAGCGCATTGTTGCCTATTTGCAGGGCCTTGCCCCTTTTTTGCTCTGCAAGAGGCAGGTTCATTTCCGCGGCGGCCTACTTCGAACCGAGTGTCTTGATCGCGTCGTCGAACGACGTCTCCGTATCGCGGATCATTGCACTGGCGTTTTCGAAAGCCCGCTGCACCATGATCAACCGGGTCATCTCAAGCACCGGATTGACGTTCGAACTCTCCACGAAGCCTTGTGCGACGCCGATATCCGAGCGGTCGACGACCGGCTGAGGTTCGGTGGCCGGAACAACCCCGGTGTTGCCGAAGCGGGTGAAGTTCGGACCGGGATCGAAATTGAACAGACCGACTGCGCCGACCAGCTGGCCGTTCTGGCGCAGCGCGCCATCGCGGCCGGCGACGGGCGGGCCGTTGCGCGGATCGAGCTGAAGCGGCGCGCCGCCGGCGTCGAGAACGGGGTAACCCTCAAGCGTCACGAGCTGGCCGGTTTCAAGCATGGTGAAACGGCCGTCGCGCGTCATCACGGTCCCGGCGGGCGTGTCGATCCCGAACCATGCATCGCCCTGAATGGCGAAATCGAACGGATTTCCGGTCTGATCCATTGGTCCCGCGGCGCCGGAAAGATAGGTATCGCCGGCGGAAGCGAAAGATACGGATTTCTGTCCGAGGCCTGAAACGACATCCTCGAACTTCACGCCGGTCGCACGAAAGCCGACCGTGCTGATGTTTGCGACGTTGTCGGCGATCGTCGTCAGCCGCTTTTCGAGCGCGATCTGGGAGGAAAGGGCAACATAGAGACCGTTCTGCATGGCGGGTGTCAGCGCTTCATCTGCTGGATCGCCAGCAGCACATTGGTTGAGACACCGAACTCCACCGGTTGCCCGAACAGAACGCCAAGCGACGTCTGCTGCGTCGAGGTCGGGTTCGAAACCTCCCAAAGGCTGGTGAAGCGCGTGAGGAACTTGCCCAGCTTCTCGGGATCGGTAAAATCGTCGATGTCGAGCTTCTCTTCGAAAAGCTTGACCTGGCGATCGATATCGGCGGATGCAAAGGAATCGGGCAGGCCGAGAGCGGTGCGCACAACCTTCGCCAAGGCGGGATCGGCTAGGATTTCGTAGAAACTGGTTATGTCCGGGGCCTTGCGTTCGAAATAAAGCGCAAGCCGGACGCCTTCGTTCTCGGTACCGGCGTTCTGCTCCAGCGTCTGGCGCAGGTATTTGTCGATCGCGGGCCGCTGCGCACGGTTGAACGTCGTCGCTGTTTCGCCGTACTCCATGAAGTTGAAAGCCGAAACGAACCCCGCATAGCGTTTGTCGGTCAGTTTGTTCGCAGGACTGTTCGGATCGCTGACGCCGCCTTCGAGCATCTCGCGGATGCGCTCCGGCTTTTCGATCGCCGGATCCAGTCCATAGGACGACAGGGCAAGGTCGAGCAGGCGCTTGTCGGCCATGAGATCGTCGATGGATTCCAGCTTGGAGACATTGGCCAGGTAATAGGCGGTCTCTGCCTTGACGTATTCGGCGTTCGGCTTGATCAGTCCCAATCCCGACTTGATGCCGTAGAGCTTCGAAGTTTCCTTCTGGACCTCATCGCGTGTGGTTGTTGTTTCGCCGTATTCGGCGAAGTTGAAGGCCGAAACGAAGGCCGCATAACTTTTGTCGGTCAGTTTGTTGGCCGGACTGTTTGGATCGCTCACGCCGCCGGTGAGCATCTCCCGGACGCGCTCCGGCTTTTCGGCCGCCGCATCGAGGCCATACGAAGCCATGGCGAAGGCGAGCAGCCGCTTGTCAGCCATAAGGTCGTCGATCGACTTCACCTTGGAGATATTCGCCGTGTAGTAGTCGGTCTCGGCCTTGATGTATTCCGCGCTGGGTTTGACCAGCACCAATCCGGTCCCGGCCATGTACCCCTTCGGCACTGCCTGCTGGACTTCGTCGCGCGAGGTTGTCAGCGCGCCAACTTCCACGAAGTTGAAGGCCGAGACGAAGGCCGCATAGCTTTTGTCGGCCAGTTTGTTTGCGGGGCTGTTCGGGTCGGTGACGCCGCCTTCAAGCATTTCCCGGACGCGCTCCGGCGTTTCGGTCTCGGCATCGAGCTCGAATGCCGCCATCGCGAAGGTAAGCAGGCGCGTGTCGGCCATGAGGTCATCGACCGACTTCACGTTGGAGATGTTGGCCAGGTAATTTGCGCTCTCGGCCTTGTAGTAGTCGAACCCGTTCTGCAAAACGCCGAGCTCGACCTGGACCGCGTAGTTCTTGGGAATATCGTGCTGCGCCTTGTTGTAGGTCGTCGCCAGTTCGCCGTGGGCGGCGAAGTTGAAGGTCGTGACGAACTCGGCATAACGCTTGTCGGACAGCTTGTTGGCGAAGCTGTCCGGATTGGTCGACGCCTTCCTTCAGTGCCTTGACCATAAAGGCCTTGGCATAGGCCATGTCTTCGAGCCCGTGCGCTTTCATGGCGTATTTGAACAGCCGATCGTTCTTCACGAACTCCTCGATCGACTTCACCTTGCCGATATTGGCGAGATAATATTCGGTCTCGCGTTTCACTACGCGGCTGCGCTTCGACGCGGTCGATCGATTTCGCCAGATCGCGCGTGATCAGCTGGTAGCTGAGGAAGGTGTTAATCACGGTCCAGTCTCCGGCCGAAGCTTATCTCCAGAATTTATGCCCACTTCCTTGCGCGAGGCTGAATCTGGCGCCGGTTCTTCAAGCCTCACACAAGGCACGCGCGTTAGGTGTTGCGGATGGGTAGAGTCTGGAAGGTCGCGACGTGGGCATTCTGATCGGATTGGTGGTGACGCTCGGCTGCGTGCTCGGCGGCTTCATGGCGATGGGCGGGCACATCGACGTGCTCATGCAGCCGTGGGAGCTGGTCATCATCGGCGGCGCAGCCCTCGGCACCTTTCTCGTGGCCAATCCCATGGCGACCGTCAAGGACACCGGCAAGGCCTGCCTGGAGGCGCTGAAACATGCCGTTCCGAAGGAACGCGATTATCTCGAAACACTAGGCGTCCTGCACAGCCTGATGCGCGAACTGCGCACCAAGTCACGCAGCGAGGTCGAAGCGCATGTCGACAATCCGCAGGAATCCGCGGTCTTCCAGGCGTTTCCGACGGTTCTCAAGAATCATGACCTGACGCATTTCATCTGCGACTACTGCCGCATCATCATCATCGGCAACGCGCGGTCGCATGAGATCGAGGCGCTGATGGATGAGGAGATCCAGGTCATCCGCGCCGACAAGCTGAAATGCTATCACGCGCTGGTCGCGATGGGTGACGGGCTGCCGGCGCTCGGCATCGTCGCGGCCGTGCTCGGCGTCGTCAAGGCAATGGGCGCGCTGGACCAGTCGCCGGAAATTCTCGGCGCGTTGATCGGCGCGGCACTCGTCGGCACCTTCCTCGGCATCTTCCTTTCCTATGCGGTGGTGGGACCGATCGCCACCAAGATCAAGATCGTGCGGGAGAAGAAGAACCGCCTCTACATCATCGTGAAGCAGACATTGCTCGCCTACCTGAACGGCGCGCTGCCGCAAGTGGCGATCGAATTCGGCCGCAAGACGATCTCCGCTTACGACCGCCCATCCATCGACGCCGTCGAGCAAAGCACGCTCAACGCCGCCAAGAGCGATGGCGGCGATGCCGTCAAGAAAGCGGCCTGACGCATGACGCACGCCATTTCGGAGCGGATGTGACCATGGCGAGCCCCGCAAGTCCGGCGGACACCAGAGCATTCATCATCGAACGGCTTGTCGGTGATCGCGGCGAAACCGGCCACATCATCGAAGCCGGGCGCGCGATGGGTGCGCGGGCGCTGCCGTTGTTTTCGGACAACCTCAATGCATTGCTGGCGTCGCCGGTGGCGATCGAGCTCAAATAGCGTCGAAGTCACGCGTCTCTCGGAAGTGAAGCCCGAGGATACCAGCCGCTACGCGATGGCAATCGGAGCCTCGCCGCTTTCGTCCGATGCCCTGGTGATGCTGATCGATTGCGATGCGATCGCGGTGGTTGTCAGCGCGCTTTTCGGCGGCGATCCGGATCTGCCGGTCACTCCGATCGCAAGGGAACTTTCGCCGACCGAGCTCGAAGTGGCGGGTATCGTTTTCCAGGAGGTCGCCGCCTCGGTGAACGGCTGGGGCGCGCGGGCGCTGGATATCAAATTTCCCGCTGCCTCCGGCGATCACCGGAACCGACCTGAAGAGAAAGATCCTGCGCGATGGGCCGGCGGTGCGCCTGGGTTTTTCATTGTCCATAGGCGCGACTTTCGGGACCTTGTACCTGCACATGCCGCAGCGCGTTTTGATGCACCGGACGGGTGTCGAAGGCGCCGGCAGCCGAATCCGCCGTAGCGTCCGATTGGCGCCAGCGTTTCAACGACGAAGTCATGCGCTCGAAGGTCGTGCTCGAGGCGACCATGCCGCTGCAGCGGATGACCCTCGGCGATCTTGCCAATCTGGAGGCCGGGCAGGTTATCGAACTCGAGCCGAACGCCCAGTCGGAAGCGCGCCTGTCGGCTCGCAAGAAAACGCTGTTCGTGTGCGAATTCGGCAAACTTGGACAGCACTACACAGTCCGCATCAAAAGCCCCTTCGACGAGGGCAAGGATTTCATGGACGGCTTGCTGCCGGGCCAGGGTTAGCGGGACCGGAAGCGAATTGGAGAACGGGATGAATCAGGCGACGGCAACCAACGAGCACGATGTGCAGGAAGAGCAGCTCAACAAGGCCATCGAGGAGTTGCGCGGCGTGCTGCAGGAAGAGGAAAGGCGGCCGGGGGCATCGGGCGAGGCCTCCGTCAGGAATGCCGGCGTGATCATGAACATCCCGGTGGATGTGCAGATCGTGCTCGGCAGCACCGAAATGCCGGTGTCGGAACTGATGGCGTTGCAAAAAGGATCGACGGTGGCGCTCAACCGGCGCATCGGCGAGCCGGTGGACGTGGTCGTCAATGGCCGCAAGATCGCCAAGGGCGAGATCACGGTCCTCGAAAACGACGCGTCGCGTTTCGGAATCCGCCTGACCGAAATCGTCAATGCGGCGAAGCCGGCCTGATGCTTTCCCGTTGGCCTGATCCCTTCTGCGGGAGGTTGCCGGCGTGAGCCAGGTGGCAACCCTGACGCGGGCGCAAAAGGCCGCCGCCATTCTGGTGGCAATGGGCAAGCCGTCTGCAAGCCGCCTCCTCAAGTTCTTCAAACAGGAGGAATTGAAGGCGCTGATCGAGGGCGCCCGCCTGCTGCGCACCATCCCGCAGAGCGACCTCGAGAAGATCGTCGCGGAATTCGAGGCGGAGTTCACCGAAGGCGCCGGTCTGCTCGATTCCGCCGACAAGATGGATACGATCCTGAACGAGTCGCTGTCGCCCGAAGAGGTCAGCGCGCTGATGGGCAACGAGGCTCCGGTCGTCAAGGCGGAGGGGCCACCGCCGGTATGGCCGCAACTTGAAAAGCTGGAGCCGATGCGGCTCGGCGCATTTCTCGCCGGGGAACATCCGCAGACCGCCGCGATGGTGCTGTCCAAACTGGCGCCGTCCGCCTCGGCCAACGTATTGCTCACGCTCGACAAGCCGGTGCGCGGCGACATCATCAAGCGCATGATGACGATGACCAGCATTCCGGACGCCGCCATCCGCATCGTCGAAAACCAGATTCGCACCCGCGTGCTGGTCGACAGCGGCGGCAAGGATATTTCCGCCGGCCAGGCGCGCGTTGCCAATGTGCTGAACGAGTTGGACAAGACCCAACTGGACGAGGTGATGAAGGATCTCGAAGAAGCAGGCACCGGCGATCTCGACGGCATTCGCGCCCGGCTGTTCGCTTTCGAGGACATCGAGTTGCTGACCCAGAAGGCGCGCGTTGCCCTGCTCGACGGCATCTCGACCGAGATCGTCACATTGGCGCTGCGCGGTGTGCCCACCGGACTGGCCGAATCGATCCTCTCCGCCATCAGCCAGCGATCGCGCAGAATGGTCGAGTCCGAACTCAACAGCGGCTCGGAAGGTGTCCCCTTCGAGGATGTCATGCGGGCTCGCAAGACGATAGCAACGACGGCGATCCGCATGGCGGGCGAGGGTGCCTTCTCGCTGCCGTTCGTGCAAGACGCAGCCTGACCGACCTCTGATCTGGTAGGCCTTCATGTCCGATGCAGTCGACAAAGACAGCAAAACCGAGGAAGCGACCGAGAAGAAAATCCAGGACACCATCGAGAAAGGCAAGCTGCCGCACTCGAGGGAAGCGCCAATCCTCGCTTCATTCGTCGCAATCCTGGTTTTCACCGTTTTTTTCGCCAGGGAGGGCATCCTGGAACTCGGCGTTTTCCTGGCGTCGTTCCTTGAGAAGCCGGAGGCTTGGCCACTAACGACCGAGCATGATGTGGTGGCGCTCTATCGCATCGTGCTGGTCGAGATCGGCCGCATGCTGAGCGCGATGATAATCCTTTTGATTGTCGCGGGTGTCGTTGCGTCGGTCTTGCAGAACAGCCCGCGTTTCGTGCTCGAACGCATCCGGCCCCAGGCGTCGAGAATTTCCCTGGGTGCCGGCTGGTCGCGATTGTTCGGAGTGCAAGGGTTCGCCGAATTCATCAAGTCGCTCGGGAAGCTCTGCTTCGCCATCGCGGTGCTGGCCTTCGCCGTCGGCGAAGCCCGTCACCAACTGCTTTCCGGAATGATCACCAATCCGGTCGCCTTCGGTCTCGTTATCCGGGATATCGCGATCGACGTGCTGGTTTCCATCACCTTCGTGATGACGTTGATCGCCGGCGCCGACCTGATCTGGTCGCGGTTCCAGTGGCGGCAGGACCTGCGGATGACGCGCCAGGAAGTCAAGGACGAGTTCAAGCAGAGCGACGGCGATCCGATCATGAAGTCGCGCATGCGCTCGCTGGCTCGCGACAGGGCGCGCAAACGCATGATAGGGGCGGTTCCGCGCGCCACGCTCGTCATCGCCAACCCGACGCATTTCGCCATCGCACTTAGATATGTGCGCGACGAGGATGCCGCGCCTGTCGTGCTGGCGAAAGGCCAGGATCTCGTCGCGCTGAAGATCAGGGAGATTGCCGAGGCCAACGGCATCCCGGTTTTCGAGGACGTCGCGCTCGCCCGCTCCATGTACAAACAAGTTTCGGTCGATAGCATGATCCCGGCTCAATTCTACCAGGCGGTCGCAGAGCTTGTGCGCATCGTCTACGGAAACAAGGCGAAAGCGCCACCACGCAGAGAGACGACATGAACCGTCAGGCTCATTCCAATTGCCGCGAGGTCATCGTGGCGAACGCCATTCAGCAGGTCGTCAGCGAATTGCGGCTGGTCGACGTTGCCGACTACATCGCCTTCATGCGGCTCGAAAGTTTCGCCTCGATCGCCGACATCGTGGATTCGGCGGCCGAACTCTATTTCATGCCGGGCACGCTGCAAGCTTGGACATGGCGGGGAAGCACATGTGGGCTGGACTGAAAGTCCACGCATCGTGCTCGATCTCGAACTTCGGCCGCGCGGTGCGACCGTCTATTTCCAGCTGACGCTGAGTGCTTTGCACGCTTCGGTCGACGTCAATTACGTATCGTTCGACGATGCGTCGGCCAATCCCGGAGGAAAATACGGCGTTTCTCGAAGGGGCGCTCGACGATGACGCCCGCAGATCTGCGCAGACCGACAGTCGCAAACCTTTGCGCGCTCATGACCCGGACTAGCGCGACCGCTAACTTCGATGAGGCCGAGCCGCAATGCCTTGGCCACCGCATGCATGCGGTTTACGGCGTTCAGCTTCTGGGTCGCGTTGGTGAGATACTGATTGGCCGTGTGGACGGAAAGTCCGAGCAGCCTCGCGATGTCTTCGCTTGTTTGGCCGTTTGCGGTCAACCGCAGGCATTCAAGCTCGCGCTTCGACATCGAGGGGGTCTTGCCGCTTTCGGGCGACCGCACCCTCGCGACCGCGCTGAAGAGCGCGAAACAGCGTGCGTGAACGTCGCAAAGCGACTGCTCGTCGACGACGATGGCCGGACCCATGAACAAAACAACTCCGGACTGACCGTGTTCGGCATGAACCGGAAAAGCCAGGCCCGATGTGCCCGGCAGGCAGGGCTCGGCTTCGACCGCCCAGCTCAGCCGGCGAAAATTGTCGAATGATATCGAGGCCGGGTTCGACGACCACCAGAAGGGAGCCGTTGAAACCAGTATGTGCTTGATGACGGCCTCTCCGGACCGCACCGAGAGCAGTTTCGTCGTCGCCGCGATGCTTGGAAATTCGGCGTCGAAACACGGCACGAGCCGCCCGCGCTCGACCGACTGGCCGACCAGGAAAACCGCGTATTCGACAGCGTCGATATCCGCGGCGATGAGGCGGCAACGGCGTACCGCGTCCGGCATCGAGATCGTGCCGCCGGCCTCGGAAAGGAAAAGGTTCCCTTTCGCGAAGGCTTGGTATTCGCTGCCAACGGCCGGCTGTGTGCGGTGTGCTGAAACTGTCATTAGATGATGCCGTTTCTGATTGCCGTCGCGATGGCCATAGCGCGGTTGCTCGCCGCGAATTTCTGGATGGCGTGGGTGATGTAGCTGTTCACGGTGTTGGAGGAGACGCCGAGGATCACCGCCACTTCGTCGGTGGTCTTGCCTTCGGACACCCAGAACAGACATTCGCGTTCGCGGTCGGAAAGCGGGTCCTGGTGCACCGCCGCCGCCAGCAGCTGCGGTATCTCCGACAGCGCATATGAGCATTGGAGTTGCGACCGCCACAGCGCCTGGATGTCGATCTGATCTTGCTCTCTCGCCGAGAACATCAGGAACACGCGCGACCGGCCGACATTCAGCCTGAGGCTGAAAAGTTCGCCATGCCCGTTGCGATCGAGAAGGCGTGGCCTGGTCGGACGTCAAAACCGAAGTCGCCTGGTTCGTCTGCATCGCGCGCGGCCGGGTGCCCGCCGATGTGGAGCCGGAGCTTTGCGCGATGATCGCGATCAGGCTCTGTCCGATGGTCTGGATGGTGTCGTAGATCCAGTTGGAGGCGATGATGCGTACGTCGCTCCTGTCCTGGTCATGCATCACCGCGACGAGCATGTAACTGTCCGCGCCGACGCTTTGGCACATCCGGCCGAGGAAATCGCTCAAGTCGCCGCGGGTTACCAGACGGCTGGCGGTTGCAGGTTCCTCTCTTTGCGCGGCTAGGCTTGTCATTGGACCAATGCTGGAATCGATTTCGACTTCCGGTCCGACGAATGCCGGTTCCGAAATTCACACACGCATACTTGCTACGAAAGACGACACGCCCGAGGGCAACGGCACCTTGCAGTCCGAATCCCGAATGCCGCTGCGAAACCATCCGCGCTGGTCCGGGATTGGCCCGGTCCGGGTTGCTTTTGGTGGTTCGCCGCATCCCGGAGGATCGGCTGATTCGGGTCTAATTTAACCGCAGTGGAATCAGACATCAAACCCGGATGTCAAACTTTAATATTTTGTTTACCCCGCTCGTGAACCCGGCCGGTAGCGAGTTCGGGCAAGTCAGGCGGACGCGTCGAAATTCAGCCGCGGCTGTTGCAGGAATTGCAGGTCGCCTGCGGGCTCGTCGGCGATCCGGCGCAGCAGAAGCCTGCCCATGCGCCGGCCCGCATCCGCGATATCCTCGTAGATCGTGTCGATGCGCGGCCGGACGAGATTGAACAGTCCGGACGTCTGCTTGGCAACGATGCCGATGTCGGCGCCCGATACCAGCCCGCGGTCGCTCAGCGCCGCCATCACGGCCAACGCGGAGACCTCGCCGCAGCAGACATAGCCGTCCGGTGGGTCCGGCTCGGCAAATCGGCGGAACACATGGGCCTGGATATCGGCCGAAGGACTGTCGAGGTCGATGTTTTCCGCTATTTCGAAATCGATCCCGTGCGCGCGAACGGCACTCATGAACCCATACTGGATGTGCTGGAAAAACGTGAACCGCCGGGGCGGCAGGATGATCGCAAGGCGCTTTCGCCCCTTGGCGATCAGCCGTTTCGTGGCCTCATAGCAAAACGTGTAGTTGTCGTAATCGACGAAGGGATGGGGAGTCCCGAATTCGGTACGACCGTGGCAAATGAACGGAAAGCCGTTTTCGAGCAGCATGTTGACGCGGGCGTCGAACGGTTCCGTGCGCGAGAAGACGATGCCGTCCGCCATGCGGTTGCGCATGATATAGCGCACCGGTTCGATCGCCGGCACATTGGCGAAATGCGGCGTGATGACAAGATGGTAGGACGTGTCGCGAAGCGCATCAGTCAGGCCGCTGACGATAGAACTGCCGAAGCCGAGGATTTCATCGTGCGGGTCGAGCACCAGGCTGATCACGTTGGTACGGCCGGTGCGCAATCGCTGCGCCGCGCGGTCCGGCAGATAGCCGATTTCCGAGGCGACGCGCTGGACTTTTTCGCGGGTCTCCAGCGCGATCTGCGGCGCGCCTCCCAACGCCCTCGACACAGTCGTCACGGCAAGACCGGTCAGTTCGGCGATCGTCCGCAACGTCGGTTTTCCGGCGCCGTCGTCGCCTGTCTCGCGCTTTCCTCTGTTTTCGCCGCTATCCATCGCCTCGTCCTCCACGGCCCGCAACGCGGGGTAGCTTGCAACGTTATAAATGGAAATGCATTGGTTGCAAATCTCGTCATGAGCGAGTGGAATGTACAGGTAAAATAAAGTGATTTCAGTAGCTTATATCTAAATTAGCAAAAGCTGCGATGCGCGGCTTGACAGGTTGGTGATTTGTATCGTTATAAATTTCGAGCCGGCCCGTCACGCGGCCAGGCTTTCTGGGAGGATTCAATGTCATTCAGCAAAATCACCACGCTTGCCGCCAGTGCGGCTATGCTGGCGCTCAGCCTCGGCGGCGCCAAGGCGGCCGACAACGTCGAAGTCCTGCACTGGTGGACTTCGGGTGGCGAGGCGGCAGCTCTCGATGTCCTTAAAAAGGATCTCGAATCGAAAGGCGTTGCCTGGTCCGACATGCCGGTCGCCGGCGGCGGCGGCACCGAGGCAATGACGGCGCTGAAAGCGCGCGTCAATGCCGGCAATCCGCCAACGGCCGTGCAGGCGCTGGGCTTCGACATCACCGACTGGGCCAAGCAAGGGGTTGTCGGCGACCTCTCCGAAGTTGCTGCGGCGGAAGGCTGGGACAAGGTGGTGCCCACCGCGTTGCAGAACTTCTCGAAATACGAAGGCAAGTGGATCGCCGCTCCGGTCAACGTCCACTCGACTAACTGGGTGTGGATCTCGAAAAAGGCTCTGGACGCCGCCGGCGGCAAGGAACCCGCGAATTGGGACGAGTTCGTCGCGCTGCTCGACAAGTTCAAGGCAAATGGTCTGACGCCGCTCGCCCATGGCGGCCAGCCCTGGCAGGATGCAACCCTGTTCGACGCCGTCGTGCTTTCGCTCGGAACCGATTTCTACAAGGCCTCGATGATCGACCTCGACCCGGCGGCGCTCTCCGGCGACAAGATGAAGGAAGCCTTCGGTCGCATGGAGAAGCTGCGCTCCTATGTCGACGACAACTTCTCCGGCCGCGACTGGAACCTCGCTTCGGCCATGGTTATCGAAGGCAAGGCCGGCGCGCAGATGATGGGCGACTGGGCCAAGGGCGAGTTCCTGAAGGCCAACCAGAAGCCGGGCACGGATTTCGTCTGCATCCGGTTCCCGGGGACGCAGGGAGCCGTCACCTTCAACTCTGACCAGTTCATGATGTTCAAGGTCGGCGAAGCAAGCCAGAAGGCTCAGCTGATGATGGCTTCCGCCATTGAGAACCCGGCCTTCCAGTCAGCGTTCAACGTGGTCAAGGGCTCAGCTCCGGCGCGCACCGACGTGCCGAACGACGCGTTCGACGATTGCGGCAAGAAGGCGATGGCGGACCTTGCCGAAGCCGACAAGGCCGGCAAGCTGTTTGGCTCGATGGCGCATGGCCACGCAGTGCCGGCGGGAATCAAGAACGCGATGTATGACGTCATCACGCGTCACTTCAACGGCGAACTGAAGACCGACGAAGCGCCGGCCGAACTCGCCGCAGCGGTCGAGGCGGCCAAGTAAAAGCCGTTCTTCCTTGACGGGGCGCGACCCGCGCTCCGTCTTTTCATCGCGGGATGTCCTGAAGCATTTTCCGGATGTCCCTGCTCTTTTCCTGCAAGGGCGTCGAAGACAACGCTTGCGAAGCGACAGCCATGTTCACACGAAACCAGCTACAGAATGCCGTGCCGAAACTCGTGTTGGCGCCGAGCTTCGCGGCGATCCTCGTCTTCGTCTACGCCTTCATACTCTACACCGGCTATCTGTCGCTGACCGATTCCAAGATGCTGCCGTCCTACGGCTTCGTCGGGCTCCAGAACTATGAAAGGCTCTGGAAGCTGCCGCACTGGTGGCGGGCGATCACCAACCTTGGCATCTTCGGCTCGCTCTACATCGTCATCTGCTCCGTGCTCGGCCTGTTCCTGGCGATCCTGCTCGACCAGAAGATCCGGGCGGAAGGTTTCTTGCGGCCGGTCTATCTCTACCCGATGGCGCTATCGTTCATCGTCACCGGCACCGCGTGGAAATGGTTCCTCGACCCAGGCATCGGGCTCGAGAGCATCATGCATCACTGGGGCTGGGAAAGCTTTTCCTTCACCTGGATCAAGGATCGCCAGATGGCGATTTACACGGTTGTCATCGCCGCGGTCTGGCAATCGTCGGGCTTCGTGATGGCGATGTTCCTCGCCGGCCTGCGCGGCGTCGACAACGAAATCATCAAGGCGGCCCAGATCGACGGCGCCTCGACTTTTGTCATCTATCGCCGCATCATCATTCCGCTCATGCGACCGGTGTTCCTGTCGGCCTTCGTCGTGCTCGCCCACCTCGCCATCAAGTCCTACGATCTGGTCGTTGCGCTGACCGGCGGCGGCCCGGGACAGGCGACGGAACTGCCGGCGACCTTCATGTATTCCTATACCTTCACGCGCAATTCGATGAGCATCGGCGCCTCGTCGGCGATCATCATGCTGATCATGATCTTCTCGATCATCATCCCCTATCTCTATTCCGAGCTTCGGGGAGGGCTGCGCCAATGAGCCGGCCCTCGCCCGAAAATGCGATGCGGGCGAATGTGCCGGCGCGCGTCGCGATCTATGCGATGCTGATCCTGTTTGCGATCTACTACCTGCTGCCGTTCTATGTGATGGTCGTCAATTCGCTGAAACCGCTTGCCGAGATTCGCGGTGGCAACATGCTGGCGTTGCCCCGGGAGCTGACGTTCGAGCCGTGGTTCACCGCATGGTCGACGGCGCAGATCGGCGTGCAGGCGACCGGGCTGAAACCCTATTTCCTCAACTCGATCCTGATGGTGGTGCCGGCCGTCGCCATCTCGACTCTCCTCGGCGCGCTCAACGGTTTCGTGCTGACCAAATGGCGTTTCCGCGGCGACAACACCATCTTCGGCCTGATGCTGCTCGCCTGCTTCATCCCGTTCCAGATCGCGCTGATCCCGGCGGCGCGCATTCTGGGCCTGCTCGGCATTGCCGGCACGACGCAAGGCCTGGTTCTGATCCACGTCGTCTACGGGCTCGGTTTCACCACCTTGTTCTTCCGCAATTATTACGCCGCGTTCCCGACCGAACTGGTGAAGGCCGCGCAGATCGACGGCGCCACCTTCTTCCAGATTTTCCGGCGTATCCTTTTGCCGTCGTCCGGGCCGATCATCGTGGTCACGGTGATCTGGCAGTTCACCAACATCTGGAACGATTTCCTGTTCGGCGCCTCGTTCGGCGATTTCGATTCGCAGCCGATGACGGTGGCGCTCAACAACCTCGTCGCCTCGTCGAGCGGCGTGAAGGAATATAATGTGCATTTCGCCGGCGCGATCCTGGCGGCACTGCCGACGCTGGTCGTCTACATCGTGTCGGGACGCTATTTCGTGCGCGGCCTGATGGCCGGCGCGGTGAAAGGGTAAAGCATGGCGTTTCTCGAAATCCGCAATCTCGAAAAGTCGTTCGGCAAGGTGTCGGTGCTGAAAGGCATCGATCTCGACATCGACAAGGGCGGCTTCCTCGTCCTGGTCGGGCCATCCGGTTGCGGCAAGTCGACATTGCTGAATTCCATCGCCGGGCTGGAGAGCATTACCGGCGGCTCGATCAGCATCGACGGGCGCAGCATCGACGGGCTGCACCCGTCGCAGCGCGACATCGCCATGGTGTTCCAGTCCTACGCGCTCTATCCCAACATGACGGTGGCGCAGAACATCGCTTTCGGCATGGAAATCCGCGGCGTGCCGAAGCCGGAACGCGACAGGGCGATCGGCCAGGTTTCCGACATGCTGCAGATCGGCCATCTGCTCGACCGGAGGCCGAGCCAGCTTTCCGGTGGACAGCGCCAGCGCGTCGCTATCGGCCGGGCGCTGGTGCGCGATCCGAAGCTTTTCCTGTTCGACGAGCCGCTCTCCAACCTCGATGCCAAATTGCGCGTCGATATGCGCACCGAGATCAAGCGCCTGCATCAGCGCATGGGCACGACGATCGTCTACGTCACCCACGACCAGATCGAGGCGATGACGCTTGCCACCAAGATCGCCGTGCTCAAGGACGGGCTCCTGCAGCAGTCCGGAACGCCGGCCGAAATCTACAACAATCCGGCCAACACCTTCGTCGCCGACTTCATGGGATCGCCGGCGATGAATCTCGTCCCGGTCGGCGTGAGGAAGAACGGCTCTGGAGTGGCGATTTCGGCGGGGCGCGGCGACCTCGAACCGCTTCTCTTGACCGTGCCGAACGCTCCGTCGAGCCTCGCCGGCCACGACGGCAACGACGTCATCTTCGGCATCCGGCCGGAAGCCCTGACCGACCGCGACAGCGCCGACCGCAACGCGAAAAACATCGCCGAGGGCGAATGCCTGATCGAGGTGGTCGAGCCGGCAGGCTCCGATACCTTTGCCGTTACGCGCCTCGGCGGCAAGCAGGTCACGGCGCGGCTGCGCGCCGACGCCAACGTCGCCGCCGGCCAGAAGGCGAAGCTCGCCTTCAACCTCGACAAGGCGGTTTTCTTCGACCCGGCCAGCGGTCAGCGGATCGGGTGAGGACGGACATGTCTTCGGCAAAGATGCAGGCCTTCGCGGCGGATTCTGCGGCCAGTGCGCCGGCGCTGGAGCGCCGGCCGCGGCGCTGGCAACTGGCCTGGGATCGAGGCCATGCCGAAATCTTCGCCACCGGAGCGGCGCTGCATAATCTGGTCTTTGCATTCGATGACGGTTCTTCCTGCCGGCCGTTGGCGGAGGCGCCTTGGATCGGCGATGCTACGCTTGCAAAGGACGACAGGGTCTCGGCCCATCTCAAGCTGCTCGGCGGAGAATGGCCCTGCGTGCCGTTGGGCACAACCACAGTCGATCCGCATCACCACGGCTATGGTACGGACAACGCCTGGCACGTGACCGGCGAGGGCATGGGAGCGATCGAACTCGCCGTCGATTATCCGCAAGACCATCCGGTCGCCCGGCTCGAACGCCGCATTTCCGGCGTTCGTGGCGAAACTGCAATCGATCTTGAATTGACGGTCGTCGCCCGCAAGGGTTGTATGCTGCCGGTCGGGCTGCATCCGATCTTCCGGCTGCCGGAGGCCGGCAAGCGGATGCGTCTTGCTGCGGGTTTCGCGCGCGGTCACACCTTTCCGGGCGTCTTCGAGCCCGGGGTCTCGCGCTTCGCCGCCGGCACCGAGTTTGCCGCGCTCGACGCCGTGCCTTTGGCAACGGGAGGCAGTGCCGATCTTTCCGGGCCGCCAGCGGAACTGCGCGAGGAGATCGTGTTTCTGGAGGGCATCGATGGCGGCGTTGCGCTCAGCTATCCGGACGACGGTTACACAGTACGGCTGGAGTGGAACAGCGCGGATTTTCCATCGTTGGTGCTGTGGCTTTCCGACCGCGGTCGTTCGGCGGCGCCGTGGTCGAACCGGTTCCGTGGCATCGGTATCGAACCAGTAGCCGCCTTCTTCGACAACACGGATCTTGCTGCCTGGGCACCGGCAGGGGTCGCGTTGGGCAGACAATTTTTCGCCGGTGAACGATGGACCACAAATTATCGCATTTCGGCGTCGCGCCTCGACGCCGGCCAGACGGAAGGAACAGCACCATGAAACGCTCCCGTATCAATGAAATTCTCCGCGAGGGCGACGCCTTCATCCGCTCCTTCGGCTACATCATGCCGCCATTCGCCTACTGGTCGCCGGACGAGCTGAAGGAACGACGGCCGGCCGGCATTGTCGATGCGCGCCTCGGCTGGGACATCACCGACTACGGGCAGGAAAAATTCGACGAACTCGGCCTCTTCCTGTTCACCGTCCGCAACGGGCGCGCCGAGGACCTGAGCCGCGGCACCGGTATGCTTTATGCGGAAAAGATCATGATCTCGCGCAAGGACCAGCTATCGCCGATGCACCGGCACATCGTTAAGGCCGAAGACATCATCAATCGCGGCGGCGGCAAGCTGGTGCTGGAACTTTTCATGTCGAACCCGGACGGCAGCATCGACGACAATGCGGAAGTCTCCGTACCGACCGACGGTGTCGTCCGCACCATGCCCGCCGGCAGCCTGCTCAAGCTCGATCCGGGCGAGAGCGTGACGCTGATGCCGGGGGTCTGGCACGCCTTCTGGGGCGAGGGCGGCGACGTGCTTATCGGCGAAGTGTCGACGGTCAACGACGACCTCACCGACAACATATTCGCCCAGAAGATCGGCCGGTTCTCGAAGATCGAGGAGGACGAGAGGCCGGTGCACCTCCTCGTTTCCGACTACGATACGTGGCTCGACGGCTGAAAATTTCTTGCGGGCATAGGCGATCGAGGGAGGCGAATGCCGATTGCCGACGGGCAAACCTATCGCGCCGCAACCCGGCGGAAATCCGATGGCGACATGCCGGCCAGCTTGCGAAACGATTTGTTGAAGGCGCTCAGCGAGCCGAAGCCGCTATCCATGGCGACGCGCAAAACGTTAGCGTCGTCTTTCATCAACAGCGCCTGGGCATAGCTCAGGCGCAAGAGATTGACGTATTCGTTGAGCGTCATGCCGGTCGACTTCCTGAACACGTTCATCGCGTATTTCGGATGGATGTCCGCGGCCGCCGCGATGTCGAGTGAATCGATGTCGTGCAGGAAATTGCCGGCGATGAAATCGCACATCCGCTCGACGGTGCGTTTCGACTGCTGGTCGAAGGGGCTGGCGATGTTCTCGTTGTCCGCGATGTCCGGGACGAGTTGGTAGGGTTCGAAGCGCACGCGCTCCAGCCTGAGCAGTAGCTCGTTGACCGCATGTTGCGCCTTTGCCGGGTCACCGCAACGCACATACTCGTTCCACCGCTCGAAATTGTGATGATCCGACATGTCGGTCGCGCGCGTCACCAGCGTCGCACCCATCATCAGCCGGCGCGGCACATCGTCGGGCAGATGGAGCCGGAAGAAATGCACCAGCGGCAGATGGGCGCCGGCGTAGATCACATCGTCGGTCCGCTGGTCCATCTGGTGCGGCAGGCCGCCCCAGAAGAGGCACATGTCCCCTTGCGAAAGCGAAATGTCGTGCTCCGCCATCTTGTAATGAACGGTGCCGCGCATGATGAAATTGACTTCAACCTGGGCGTGCCAATGCGGCGACGACATCAGTCTCGGGTGGTTGTGGAACATCTGCAACGCCGTGGGCGCACCTTCAACGGAGCTCGCGCCGGGGTGATATATCGATTGCCGGTCTATCTTACTTTCCGCCAAGTCCATGTTCCATTTGTCGGGGACAGCCGCCCTGCAACGCTTAATCTTAGCTTGGCTCACAAAGAGCGCAAATAAATTGGGAGGAATGTTCATGCGTGTCAAACTGGCGTGCGCTGCGCTTATGCTTGCCTTGGGCTCCGGCCCGGCCTTTGCGCAATCGGGCGAGATCACCATCTGGAGCTGGAACGTCGCGGCTTCGTCGTTGAAAGCGACGATCGCGGGCTTCAATAAGAAATTCCCCGACGTGAAAGTGACGGTCGAAGACCTCGGCAACCAGCAGGTTTTCGACAAGACGCTGGCCGGGTGCGCCGCCGGTGGCGCAGGGCTGCCGGACGTTCTCTCGATCGAAAACCACGAATCCGAAATCTTCTGGAACCAGTTCCCGGATTGCTTCGTCGACCTGAAGACGCTGGGCTATACCGACGAGATCGCCGCCAAGTTCCCGGACTTCAAACGCACCGAACTCGAAGTCGACGGCAAGGCCTACGCGATGCCGTGGGATTCCGGCCCGGTCACGATGTTCTACCGCCGCGACTATTACGAGAAGGCCGGCGTCGATCCGGCAACCATCAAGACCTGGGACGATTTCATCGCCGCCGGCAAGAAGATCCAGGAAGCCAATCCCGGCGTCAGCATGACCCAGGCCGACATAAACGGCGACGCGGAGTTCTTCCGCATGATCGCCAACGAGCAGGGTTGCGGCTATTTCAGCAGCGAATCCGAAGCGATCACGATCAACCAGCCGGGCTGCGTGACCGCACTCGAGAAGGTGAAGGCGCTGAAGGACGCCGGCCTGCTCATTGCCGGCACGTGGGATGAAAAGATCCAGGCAAACACCGCGGGAAGGTCGCCACGCAGATGTATGGCGGCTGGTACGAAGGCACCATCCGCTCGACCTCTCCCGATCTCGCCGGCAAATGGGGCGTCTACCAGATGCCGGGCGTCAAGGCGGACGGGCCGCGTGCGGCCAATCTCGGCGGCTCCTCGCTCGCCATCACGTCGGCCTCGAAGAACCAGGAAGCCGCCTGGGCCTATCTGAACTATACCCTTGGAACCAACGAGGGCCAGGTCACCATGCTCAAGGAATTCGGGCTGGTGCCCTCGCTGCTCAGCGCTCTTGACGATCCCTTCGTCGCCGCCGAGCAGCCCTATTGGGGCGGGCAGAAAGTGTGGGTCGACATCCTCTCCACGCTGCCCAAGGTCAAGCCAAGCCGCGGCACGCCCTTCTTCCAGGACGCGGACAAGATCATGGTCGCCGTGCAGCTCAAACATCTCAACGGCGAGTATGCGGACGCCAAGACCGCGCTCGACGATGCGGCCAATCAGATAGCCGGCGCTACCGGCCTGTCGATCGCCGAATAGCCAGACGATCGTTGCGGCGGACCACGCCAGGTCCGCCACAACTCTCTGCAATCCGGGAGAATTCCATGCGGTCGCGCAGCTTGACGGCCTACGGGTTTTTGACACCCTACCTGCTGATCTTCCTGGCCTTCTGGATCTGGCCGATCATCAGCTCGTTCTACCTGTCCTTCCTCAACACGAGGCGGCTGCCGTGGTCCTTCAACCCCACCATGAATTGGGGCCGCATTCTCGTCGACCCGGCGTTCGCCAACGCGCTCAAGAACACGCTGCTCATCCTGGCCGTCCAGGTCCCGGTCATGATCGCTCTGGCCACGGTGCTGGCGGTGCTGCTCAACTCCCCGCTGCTCAAGGCCAAGGGCCTGTTCCGGTTTGCCTTCTTCGCGCCCGTGGTCGTGGGTGAAGTCGCCTACGCCGCCATATTCCGGCTGATGTTCAACCACCAGTTCGGCATCATCAACAAGATGCTGGCCAGCGTCGGCCTTCCCGAAATCGCCTGGCTTGCCAGCCCGACCGCGGCGATGGCGGTGATCATCATGGCGGTGACCTGGCGGTGGGCGGGCTACAATGCGATCCTGATCCTCGCCGGCCTTCAATCGATACCCGAAGACGTCTACGAAGCGGCGACGCTCGACCGCGTCTCGAAGATCAAGCAGTTTTTCTACATCACGCTGCCTTTGCTGCGCCCGATCCTGCTTTTCTGTGTCGTCCTCTCGATCATCGGCACGATGCAGCTCTTTTCCGAACCCTTCCTCATCACCAATCGCGGCGGGCCCTGGCCAGGCGACGGAAACGCTCGGCCTCTTCCTCTATCGGCAAGGCTTCGGCGCGTTCAATTTCGGTTATGCGTCGGCCGTCGCCTATACGATAGCCGCGATCGCCATTGTCATTTCGCTTGCCAATCTGTGGCTCGGAAGGGAGCGGGATTGATGAACAGATCCATCACCAAACTCAGGCACTCGGTCGGGCTGCATGCAGTGCTGGTTCCGCTCGCAATCATCTGGCTGTTTCCGCTGTGGATGATGTTCGTGTTCTCGACCATGCCGGAGAACGGCATCTTCAGCCCCGGCATCGTGCTTTGGCCGTCGACCTCCTTTGTCGAGAATTTCAACAATCTGCAGCAGGACACGGATTTCGTGCGCGCCATGACTATCTCCGTAGTCGTGGCGGTCATCTACACCTTCCTGTCGGTGATGCTCACGGCGATGGCGGGCTGGGCGCTGGCGCGCTACCGCTTCTTCGGCAGGAATGCGGTCATGAGCATCATCCTCGGCACGATCACGCTGCCTTATTTCGTCGTAGTGATCCCGCAATTCATCATGGTGGCGCGCGACTTCAACCTCGCCAACACCTGGTTCGCGCTGATCGTGCCGCCGCTCTTCAATTCGCTCGGCGTGCTGTTCATGCGGCAATCCTTCTCGATGATGCCCGCCGAACTGTTCGACGCCGCGCGCGTCGAGGGCGTCAAGGAATGGCGCATCTTCCTTTACGTGGCGCTGCCGCTGGCGCGGCCGACGATCGCGGCGCTGTCGATCATCCTTTTCCTGCACAGCTGGAACAACTACCTCTGGCCGCTCCTGATCAACAGCCGGCCCGACATGATGACCGCGCCGGTGGCGCTTGGCAGCCTGATCGGGCTGACCAAGGTTTCGTGGGGCGGCATCATGGTCGGTGCAGTCGTGCTCACCGCGCCGATGCTGGTGGTCTTCGTGCTTTTGCAGCGCCATTTCGTCGCCGGCATTTCCGCAGGCGCGGTCAAATGAGGCCGCCAATGGCGGCATCCCGATCCACACCCACCCCTGAAGGGCGTTCCCGACGTTCTTCCGACAAGACTTTCAGGAGACCAGCATGAGCACTTCATCATCCACCGTCCGCTGGGGCATTCTCGGCCCCGGCAACATCGCCAAGGCTTTTGCCGGCGGCGTCGCGCATTCGCGCACCGGAAAGCTGGTCGCCATCGGCGCCCGCAATCCGGGGAAGGCGAGCTATGCCGACGGATTTCCCGGGCGCGCGCGTCATCGAGGGCTATGAAGCACTGCTTGCCGATCCCGAGGTCGACGCGGTCTACATTTCTACGCCGCACCCGTCGCATGCCGAATGGGCGATCAAGGCCGCCGAAGCCGGCAAGCACGTGCTTTGCGAAAAGCCGCTGGGGCTGACCGCCTTCGAGGCCGACGCGATGGTGCACGCCGCGCGCAAGGCCGGCACGTTCCTCGGCGAGGCGTTCATGTACCGCCTGCATCCGCAGACGCTGAAGCTGGTGGAACTGGTCAAGTCGGGCGTTATCGGCGACGTCCGCATGATCAAGTCGAGCTTCGGCTTCGCCATGCCCGGCTTCATGCCCGAGCACCGGCTCTACGCGAACGATCTCGCGGGCGGCGGCATTCTGGACGTCGGCGGTTACCCGGTGTCGATGGCGCGGCTGATCGCAGGCGCCGCGGCCGGAGAACCATTCCTCGAACCGGATCAGGTTTCCGGGCGCCGCGCATCTCGGCCAGTCCGGCGTCGACGAATGGGCGTCGGCGGTGCTGCATTTCCCGAACGGCATCGTCGCCGAAGTGTCGTGCAGCATCTCGCTCAACCAGGACAATGTGCTGCGCATCCTCGGCACCAAGGGGCGTATCGAGGTCGCGGATTTCTGGTTCGCCGGCGGCAAGCAGGGCGGCACCGGCAAGATCAATGTTTTCCGCAGTGACGGGACGAACGAGGTGGTCGAGGTTGCCGAAGACCGCTGGCTTTATGCCTTCGAGGTCGATGCGGCCGGCGATGCCATCCTGCGCTGGCCGGCAGGAATTCGCGTGGCCGGGCATGGGCTGGGACGACAGCCTCGGCAATCTGCGCGTGCTCGACAAATGGCGCGCAGCCGTCGGGTTGGAATACGGGATCGAGAAGGCGGAAAAGCGGGTGAACACGATCTCCGGCCGCAAGCTTCGCGGCGGCGGAACCCGATTCCGAAGCGCCAAATCCCCGGTCTTGCCCGCCCGGCCTCGGTGCTGGCGCTCGGTTTCGAGGATTTCCAGACATTTTCGTCGGTTTCGATTCTCCTCGATGCATTCTACGAGGCGGGCGGCAACCTGTTCGACACCGCCTTCGTCTATGGCGGCGGCCGGACGGAAGCGCTTCTGGGCGAATGGCTGAAGAACCGCGGCGTGCGCGAGCAATCGGTCGTCATCGGCAAGGGCGCGCACTCGCCGCTCTGCTATCCCGACGTCATCGGCAAGCAACTGACCCAGTCGCTCGACCGGCTGCAGACCGACTATGTCGACGTCTACTTCATGCATCGCGACAATCTCGACGTGCCGGTCGGCGAGTTCGTCGATGCGATGGATGCCGAGGTGAAAGCCGGCCGCATCCGGGGACCGTTCGGCGGATCGAACTGGACGCGCGAGCGCATGGACGAGGCGATCGCCTACGCCGACAAGAACGGCAAGCAGCGGCCCGGCGCGCTCTCCAACAATTTCTCGCTCGCCGAAATGCTGGAGCCGATCTGGGCCGGATGCATCACGTCTTCGAGTGACGAGTGGAAGGACTGGCTCAAAGCCCGGCAGATGCCGAACTTCGCCTGGTCGAGCCAGGGCCGCGGCTTCTTCACCGATCGGGCCGGGCGCGACAAGCGGGACAATGAGGAACTCGTCCGCGTCTGGTATTCGGAGAAGAATTTCGGCCGTCGCGACCGCGCCATCGAGCTTGCGGAACGGCTCGGCAAGAGCCCGATCCACGTCGCACTCGCCTATGTGCTGGCGCAGCCTTTCCCGTCGGTTCCGCTGATCGGGCCGCGCACGCTGGCCGAACTCGACGACAGCCTGAAGGCGCTGGAAATCTCGCTGTCGTCCGATAATGTTGCATGGCTGGAGGGTGGATCGAGCGAGGCGCGGCGGAAGGCTGGGTGAGGACGGCGGGCGTCCACCTCCCCCTGTGCTGAGCCTGCCGAAGGAGGGGGAGGTCGCGGCCCTGAGCGGTGAGCTTGCGAACGGTCGAAGGGCCGGCGATTGGCGGTAGCTGGGCGCCAACGCCATCTCCCCCTTGTGGGAGAAAGCGATTTCAACAACTTAGCGAGCCGGCCTTTGGCCGTCTTTGCGAGTTAAGTTTTAGAAATCGCAAGAGCATCTGTGTTTGCTGTCCAGCGCGAGCCCGGGCGCGTGTGGCATGCCGGCAATTCGCGTTTTGGTGAGAAGGGTGTTGGCAAGCACGACGAGCTTTCGCATGACGGCAGTGAGCGCAACCTTGGACTTCTTGCCGGCGGCGCGAAGGCGTTTGTAGAAGGCGGCGAGATCGGGGTTGTGCCTGGCTGACGGCGAGGGCCGCCATGTAGAGGACGCTGCGCAGGCGGTGGCGTCCGCCGCGAATGCGCCGCTGCCCGCTTTTGTCGCCGCTGTCACAGGCGAGCGGAGCAAGGCCGGCAATCGAGGAGGCGGCCTTTGCCGAGCAGGAGCCGAGCTCGGCCAGTTCGGCCAGCAGCGTGACAGCCACGACCGGACCGATGCCGGGGATCGACATCAGCACATCATAGCGGCGCTTGAGGGTTGCATCCGCTTCGACCAAGCGCTCGATCTCGGCCTCCAAGCGTTCGATATGAGCCCTGACGCCCTTGAGGAGCCGCTTCAGTTCGCTCTTGAGAAAAGGTGCTTGCCGTGGCGCCCAAACGGTTCTCCAGCGCTGCTGCTTCCGCGACCGCTGCCAGACGGCCGCGCACCAGCTCCTGCAGGGCTTCCAGCACCGGCGAGACCGGTGCCACGGCCGCAGGCTGGAGGCTCTCGCCCATGAGCGCAAGCAGCCTGGCGTCGAGCCGATCCGTCTTGGCGAGCTGGCCGCTCGCCTCGGCAAACAGACGGGCTCTGAGTGGATTGACGACCGCCGCCGCAATGCCTGCCGCAGCAAGCATGCGATGAGCCAGCCGGTGTACTTGGCCGTCGCCTCCATCACGGCCAGAGCAACCGGACGGTCCGCCAGTATCCGCAACAGTCGCCGCAAGCCGTCTCGGCTGTTGGCTACACGCACTCGTCGGCCGATCGGATGCAGATGGACATCGAGCCAGTCTTTACAGACGTCGATGCCGACGTAGACTTCATCCCTCAGCGCTTCGTTCGGGCAAGGGTTGGCCTTCTGGGCGCTGGAGCGCGCCGACACTTCCTGACGTTGGCCGGATGGCGATTTGTGAGTTGAGCCTTGCCTGATGCCCTGCCGGGCAGCAGGCGAAGGCGCCTTGTTGCAAATCACCCCCTCTCCGGTTTGCTTCGCAAACCACCCCTCCCCCACATGCGTGGAGGCGAGGAACCCAGGCTGGAGAAGCGCGGGCGCCACGGCAGCGATTCCTCGCCCCTCCAGCTTGGGTTCCTCGCACCTGTGAAGCGGGGGAGAGGTGGCTCGGGCGAAGCCCGAGACGGAGAGGGGGACTTAGATGGAAGAACCGCCCGGGGCAGCGCGTACCTTTCCGCACCGTCACCTCCACCCGGTTTGACGGAAACTGAACTATCGCCCACAAATCCGAGGTTCGGTGCCGAGAGCATCTTTTCGCTTCGCATCGAAGGACGCCACATTGAGCGATAGCGCACCTCGTATCTGCGTTTTCGGCGCCGGCAGCATCGGCTGTTATGTCGGCGGCAGGCTGGCGGCCGCCGGTGGGCGCGTCAGCTTCGTCGGCAGGGAGCGGCTGGCGAAGGAAATCGCCGACCATGGCCTGAACCTGACCGACTATCTCGGCGCCGACCTTCGGCTTGCCGGAAGCGAGATCGGCTATCACGTCGATCCCGCAATCGCCGCCGAAGCCGACCTCATCCTGGTCACGGTGAAATCCGGCGCCACCGCCGAAGTCGGCGAGACGCTGCCCGTATAGCCAGGCCTGACGCGGTGGTCGTCAGTTTCCAGAACGGCATCGGCAATGACGAGACACTTCGAGCCGCCTTGCCCGGCCGCACCGTCCTCGCCGGCATGGTGCCGTTCAACGTGATCCATCGTACCGGCGGGCATTTCCACCAAGGCACCGAAGGTACGCTCGATGTCCAGCAGCATCCAGCGCTGGCGCCGTTCCTGGAGAGTTTCGCGAACGCCGGATTGCCGCTGCGCGAGCACGCGGATCTCGGGCCCGTGCAATGGGCAAAACTGTTGCTCAACCTCAACAATGCGATCAATGCGCTGTCAGGCCTGCCACTGAAGCGGGAGCTTTCGCAGCGTGACTATCGGCATTGCTTCGCGCTGGCGCAGGAAGAGGCGCTGAAGCTGCTCGACGCCGCCGGTATTCGCCCGGCGAAACTGACACCGCCGCCGCCGGGTTGGGTGCCGTTCGTGCTTCGCCTCCCGGATGCGCTGTTTCGGGTCGCCGCCGCCAGGATGCTTGCCATCGACCCGCTGGCACGCACGTCGATGCTCGATGATCTGGATGGCGGCCGCATGACCGAAGTCGACTGGTTGAACGGCGAGATCGTCAGGCTGGGCGAGAAGCTGCATCTCAGTGCGCCTGTCAATGAAAAGCTGGTCGAACTGGTGCATGCGGCCGAGCAGGGCGGCCGGCGCGACTGGCCGGGGAGCGAATTGCTGAAGCGCTTGCAATCGGCGCGCTAAGCGGTTGTTGTTGCGCGATCGAGGAGGAGGGGAGCGAACATGGCTGCGGATGCGGACGCCATCATCGTCGGCGGCGGGCTTGCGGGGCTTGTCGCTGCGGCGGAACTCGCCGACGCCGGGCAGGAAGGTCATCATCCTCGAACAGGAGGGCGAAAATTCACTCGGCGGGCAGGCCTTCTGGTCGCTTGGCGGTCTGTTCTTCGTCAACAGCCCGGAGCAGCGGCGTCTCCGCATCAAGGACAGCCGCGATCTCGCGATGCAGGACTGGTTGGGCTCGGCGCAATTCGACCGGCCCGAGGATTTCTGGCCGCGCAAGGTGGCGGAAGCTTTCGTCGATTTCGCCGCCGGCGAGATGCGGCCATGGCTTCACGCGCAGGGCATGCGCTGGTTTCCGGTGGTCGGCTGGGCCGAGCGAGGCGGGGGGCAGGCGCACGGCCACGGCAATTCGGTGCCGCGCTTCCACATAACGTGGGGCACGGGGCCGGGCGTCATCGAACCGTTCGAGCGGCGGGTGCGCGAACACGTCTCCAGCGGACGCATTTCCCTGAAGTTCCGCCATCAGGCGAGCAAGTCTGATCAAGACCAAGGGCGCCGTGACCGGCGTTGCCGGTGAGATCCTCGAACCGTCGACAGTAGAGCGCGGCCAGCAATCGGGCCGCAAGGTGATCGGCGATTTCGAGTTCTCCGCAAGCGCCGTGTTCGTCACTTCCGGCGGCATCGGCGGCAATCACGACCTGGTGCGCAAGAACTGGCCGAAGGAGAGGCTCGGCAACCCGCCGAAATTCATGGTGGCCGGCGTGCCGCATCATGTCGACGGCCGCATGGTGGCGATCACGGAGAAGGCCGGCGGCGCGCTGATCAACAAGGATCGCATGTGGCACTATGTCGAAGGCGTCAAGAACTGGGCGCCGATCTGGCCGAACCACGGCATCCGCATCCTGCCGGGTCCGTCATCGCTGTGGTTCGACGCACGCGGCAACCGCCTGCCGGCGCCATGCCTGCCGGGCTTCGATACGCTCTCGACGCTGAAGCATGTCCTGTCGACCGGCCACGACTATTCCTGGTTCGTGCTGACCCAGAACATCATCAAGAAGGAGTTCGCGCTCTCCGGGTCCGAGCAGAATCCCGACTTCACCTCGAAATCATGGATGGCCGTGCTGAAGAGCCGCCGCGCCAAGGGCGCGCCGCCGCCGGTCGAGGCCTTCAAGGAACATGGCGAGGACTTCATCGTGCGCGACAACCTGCCGGACCTCGTCGAGGCGATGAATGCGCTGACCGGGGAAGGGTTGATCGACCACGATCATCTCCTGATGCAGATCGAAGCGCGCGACCGCGAGATCGACAACCCCTACAGCAAGGATGCCCAGATCACCGCGATCAACGGGGCCCGCAACTATCTCGGCGACAAGCTGATCCGCACGGCCAGGCCGCACAAGATCCTCGATCCCGCCAACGGCCCGCTGATCGCGGTCAGGCTGCATGTGCTGACCCGCAAGACGCTTGGTGGCATCCATACAAATCTCGACGGCCAGGTGCTGGACAAGAAGGGAGAGCCCGTTCCCGGCCTCTATGCGGCGGGCGAGGTGGCCGGTTTCGGCGGCGGCGGTTACCACGGCTACAACGCGCTCGAGGGTACGTTCCTCGGCGGCTGCATCTTCTCCGGCAGGAATGCCGGGCGCCATGCCGCCAGGGCGACGGGATAATCCCAACCGCCTTCGGCAGCGGCGCGGCGTACCGAAATATTGTGGCAGTTCCTGATTACTCGGAGACTTCGGTCTCCGGCCGGTCATCCCCTTTCACGACTTCGCCATGCCATTTGCCCTCGGCGTCCTCGTACTGGATACCTTCGGTGCTTCCGGCGACCTGCTGTTCCGCGGCGGCGGCCTTGGCCGCTTGCGCTGCCTGTTCCCTGGTCCGGAAGGTTTCCGAGAACGTGCCATCGACCTTGTAGGCCCAGCCGCCGTCATGCTCGACGACCTGGTAAACGACATTTGCCATGTTTTTTCTCCATCTCCGTCGTGGCACACAACGGATGGCGGCGGGCAGGGTTCCCGCGAGGCGACTTGAAGACCAGTAAATTTCACGTTCGATGTTCGCAGGCACGAAAGCCCGCAACCGGTTGGTCAGCCCTGCTGGGCGACGAAATCCTTCGCTGGCGACCAGCAGCTTGCGCGTGTAGTCGCTGGCAACACGCCTCGCCGCAAGGTCCGGCGCTGCCAGCCGTTCGACCTCCTCGCCGTTCTGCATCACCATCAGCCGGTCGCACATATGGGTGATGACGGCCAGATCGTGGCTGACCATCAGGAAAGTCAGCTTGCGGGCGGCGCGCACCTGTTCGAGCAAGTTGAGGACTTCGGCCTGCACGGATGCATCGAGCGCCGAGGTCGGTTCGTCCAGCAACAGGATGCCGGGCTCCAGGATGAGCGCGCGCGCGATCGCCACGCGCTGCCGCTGGCCGCCCGACAGCTGGTGCGCATAGCGGAAGCGGAAGCCGGACCCGAGCCCCACTTCGTCGAGGGCGCGGAGGATGCGCGGCTCCTGGTTGTCGAAGCCGTGGATGGCAAGCGGTTCGCGCAGCAGCCGGTCCACGGTGTGGCGGGGATGAAGCGACCCGTAGGGGTCCTGGAACACCATCTGCACCTGCCGGTAGAAAGCCTTGTCTCGCTTGCCCGAGAGCCGTTTGCCGCTGACTGCGATTTCGCCTGAGCTCACCGGCGCGAGACCGGCCACGGCGCGCAGCAGGGTGGATTTCCCGGAGCCGGATTCCCCAACCAGGCCGAAAGCCTCACCGGCCGCAACATCGAGGCTGACGCCTTTCAGGGCATGGAAATCGTCATAGACGACCCGAAGCTCCCTGATCGAAAGCGCCGGCGTCAAAGCGCCCACTCCGGCTTGCGCTCGAGCACCGGCAGCGGATGCCGGTCAGCGCCGATCTTCGGCATGCAGTTGAGCAGGCCTTGCGTATAGGGATGCTGCGCCCGCGTCAGTTCGTCGGCACGCAATTGCTCGATGACCCGGCCGGCATACATGACGATCACGCGGTCGCAGAAGGATGCGACCAGCCGGAGGTCGTGCGAGATGAAGATGAGGCCCATGCCGCGATCGCGGACCAGCCGGTCGAGGATGCCGAGCACATCGAGTTGTACCGTCACGTCGAGCGCCGATGTCGGCTCGTCGGCGATCAGGAGTTCCGGCCCGGCGATCAGCATCATGGCGATCATCGCCCGCTGGCCCATGCCGCCCGAAACTTCGTGCGGATAGAGATCGAAGACGCGTTTCGCGTCGCGGATCTGTACCGCCGACAGCATATCGAGCGCGCGCTCCCGCGCTTCCTTCTTGCCGACGGGCTCATGCGTGCGCAACGTTTCGACGATCTGCCGGCCGATGGTCATGACCGGATCGAGCGAGTATTTCGGATCCTGAAGGATCATCGCGATGCGTTTGCCGCGCAGGCCGCGGCGCATTCGCGGTGCGGCGTTCAGGAGGTCGATGCCGTCGAATTCCAGCCGTTTCGCCGTGACCTCGGCATGCAGCGGCGTCAACCCCATGATCGCGCGGCCGGTTTGGGATTTACCCGAACCCGACTCGCCAACGATGCCCAGACGCTCGCGTCCCAGTTCGAAGGTGACGCCGCGCACCGCCTCGATGAAGCCGGTGCGCGTCGGGAAGCTGACCCTAAGATCGTCGACGTGAAGCAGGACGCTCATTGCGTCGAATCCCGTGGATCGAGCGCATCGCGCAGGCCGTCGCCAAGCAGGTTGAAGCCGAGGCTGACGATCAGGATCGCCGCGCCAGGCGCTGCCGCCACCCACCATTGGTCGAGAATGAAGCGCCGGCCAGATGCGATCATGGCGCCCCATTCGGGTAGCGGCGGCTGCGCGCCAAGCCCGAGGAAGCCGAGGCCTGCCGCTGTCAGGATGATGCCCGCCATGTCCAGCGTCACCCGCACGATCAGCGACGAGATGCAGAGCGGCATGATGTGGAGGAGCACGATCCGCATCGGCGAGGCGCCCATCAGGCGGACGGCGGCGATGTAATCGGAATTGCGCACGGTCATCGTCTCGGCGCGGGCGATGCGGGCGTAAGGAGGCCAGGAGGTTACGGCGATTGCGATCACGGCGTTCTCTATGCCCGGCCCAAGGGCCGCCACGAAGGCCAGCGCGAGGACGAGTTTGGGAAACGCCAGGAAAATATCGGTGATGCGCATCAGGATCGCATCGGTCCAGCCGCCTGCGTAACCGGCCACCGTGCCGACGACGAGGCCGATCGGCGCGGCGATGATCGCCACCAACACGACGACGAAAAGCGTAAGCCGCGAGCCGTAGATCAGGCGCGAGAGGATGTCGCGGCCTTGATCGTCGGTGCCCAGCCAGTGTTCGGCGCTGGCAGGCTGCAGCCGGGAGCCCCGCAGGTCGCCGACGGTCGCCGAGTGCGGCGCCAGCACATCGGCGAACGCGGCGACAAAGAGCAGCGCCAGGATGATCGCGAGGCCGACCATTGCGAGCCTGTTCGAGGCGAAGCGCCGCCAGGTCATGTAAGCGCGGCCGAGCTGCGCCTGGGTTCGCGATTGCGGCCGCTCGCTGAGCAGCCATTCGCGGCGTGTCTGCGGGATAGCGCTCATGCGGCCCGTGTCCTTGGGTCGAGCAGTTTATAAAGCAGGTCGGAGAGAAGATTGATGCCGATGAATACCGAGCCGATGACGATGGTGCCGCCGAGCACGGCGTTCATGTCGGCGTTCTGCAGCGAGTTGGTGATGTAGAGCCCGAGGCCTGGCCAGGAAAATACGGTCTCTGTCAGCACCGAGCCTTCCAGCAGGCCGGCGTAGGAAAGCGCGATCACCGTCACCAGCGGCACCGCCGCATTGCGCAGTGCGTGGCCCCAGATGATGCGCGATTCCGACAGGCCCTTGGCACGGGCCGCGACGATGTATTCCTGCTGCAGCTCGTTCAGCATGAAGCTGCGCGTCATGCGGCTGATGTAGGCCAGCGAAAAGTAGCCGAGCAGCGAGGCAGGCAGGATGATGTGGGCGAAGATGTCGCCGAAAGCGGCCCAGTCGCGCTGGATGATCGCGTCGAGCAGGTAGAAGCCGGTGACCGGCGTGAAGGTGTATTCGTAAACGACGTCGATGCGGCCGGGACCGGCAGTCCAGCCAAGCCGCGCATAAAAGACCAGCAGCGCCAGCAGGCCGAGCCAGAAGATCGGCACGGAATAGCCGATCAGGCCGATGATGCGGACGATCTGGTCGGCGAGGCTGCCGCGCCGCACGGCTGCCAGAACTCCGAGCGGGATGCCGAGTGCCGCTCCTATCAGTGTGCCGAGCGTCGCCAGTTCGATGGTGGCGGGGAAAACCCGCCTTATGTCGGTCATCACCGGGTTGGTGGTCAGCACCGAGCGGCCGAACTCGCCCTGCAAGGCGTTCTTCACGTAGATCACGAACTGCTCGATATAGGGCAGGTTCAGTCCCATCTCCTCGCGTGTTCGCTCGACGACATGGGCGGGCGCGCGGTCGCCGACGATCGCCAGCACCGGGTCGATCGGGATGACGCGGCCGATGAAGAACGTCACCGCAAGCAGACCGAGATAGGTGGTGATCACGATCAGCAGGAACCGCACGGTCCATACGGTCATGGCGAAGGCGCGGGCGCGTTTGCGCCCGACCTCAGCCTTGGGTTCAACGATAGTCAAGGACCGGCCTTTTCAGGTCAGTTCTTGGTGACCTTGTAGACATAGGTGGTGTCCGACGAGGGCCCGAGCTTGAAGTTCTGCACCGCCTTGCGCAGGCCGGCCACTTCGGTCTGCTGGAAGATCATGATGAACGGGCTGGTCTCGCGGAACTTCTTCTGCAGGTCGGCATAGATCTCGACGCGCTTGTTGGGATCCGTCTCGACCACCGCCGACGTGGTTTCCTTGGTGAGTTCCGGAATGTCCCAGGCATTGCGCCAGGCAAGTGTCTTCGAACTCGCCTCGTCGCTGTTGTCCGGGTTTCTGGTGAAGGTGTCGGCGTTGGTATGCGGGTCCCAATAGTCGGCGCCCCACTGGCCGATATACATGTCGTGGTTGCGGGCGCGGTATTTGGTCAGCGTCTGTTTGCCGTCGCCAGGGATGATTTCCATTTTGATGCCGGCCTGGCCGAAAGTCTGCTGCACGGATTCGGCGATACCGGTAACGGGCTGGCCGGAGCGGGTGTCCATGGTCACCGAAAAGCCGTCAGGCAGGCCCGCGGCGGCGAGCAGTTCCTTCGCCTTCTCGACATTCAGCGAATAAGGCTTGTCGTCGACTGCGCCGAGCATGCCTTTGGGCAGGAAGTTCTGGTGGATTTCGCCGATGCCCTTGATGAGGGTCTCGCCGATGGCGTCATAGTCGACCAGGTACTTCATTGCCTCGGCGACACCCGGCTTCTTCAGGTTCTCGTTCTTCTGGTTGAGGCTGATATAATAGACCGTGCCCTTGGCGGTGCTGGTGACCGCGAGATCGCCGTTCTTGGTGACCGCGTCGAGGTCGCCCGGCTCGAGATTGCGGGCGACGTCGATATCGCCCTTTTCGAGCAGCAGGCGCTGCGTCGCGCTCTCCTTGACGTGACGATAGATGACGCGGGCAAGTCCAGCCTTGTCGCCGTGATAACTGTCGTTGCGCTCGAGTACGAGGATCTCGTTGGCGCGCCAGTCGCGGATCTTCATCGGACCGGAGCCGGCGAAATTGGTCTTCAGCCAGTCGTAACCGAGATCGCCGTCCTTCTCGTGCTCCATCACCAACTTCTTGTCGACGATAGAGGCAACGTTGGCGGTCAGGCAGTTGAGCACAAAGGTCGGCGCATAGGTCTGGTCGGTGACGAAGACGAATGTGCTCGGATCGGTGGCCTTGGCGTTGGCCTCGACATTGTCCTTGTTCAAACCGAACTGGGTAAGGATGAAGGCGGGGCTCTTGTCGAGCTTGATAGCGCGCTGGATCGAGAAGGCGACGTCCTCGGCGGTGAGCGGGTTGCCGGACGCGAAGGTCAGGCCGGACTTGATTTTGAAGGTGAAGGTCTTGCCGTCGTCGGAAACGGTCCAGCTCTCGGCAACGTCCCCATAAAGTTTGGACGGATCGTTGATGTCGAAACGCACCAGCCGGTCGTAGCTGTTGCCCATGATCTCGCCGGCGCTGATCTCGAAGGCTTCACCCGGGTCGAGTGTGATGATGTCGTCGATCGCCCAGGCAAGCACGAGCGTATCCGCAGGTGTTTCGGCAATTGCCGGAGTGCCGGCGACCAGCAGCGCGGACATGGCGGCCCCGGTTAGCCACAGACGTGAGCGGGCGGTGATCTTTCCCATTATCATTTTCTTCGGTTCCCTGTTTTCGTTGATTTTTCTTTAGACAGTCGTGGTTTCGTGCCACGCGGAGCGGAGGACACGGAGCCAGTTTTCACGGCAGATCTTGGTCAGTTCCCGCTCACCATAACCGGCGTCCCGAAGTCCGGCAACGAGGTTCTGAAGTCCTGCCGCCGAGCCGATTGCCTTCGGGATCAGCGCGCCATCGAAGTCCGATCCGAGCGCCACGCCGTCTATCCCCAGCCGCTCCACCAGATGATCGACATGGCGCACCATGTCGCTGATCGGCGTGTCCGCCTTGTCGCGGCCATCGGCGCGGAGCATGGTGACCGCGAAGTTCAAGCCCACCAGGCCTTTGCTTTCCTTGATGGCGTCGAGCTGCTTGTCGGTCAGGTTGCGTGCGACCGGGGTGATTGCATGTACGTTTGAATGGCTGGCTATCAGCGGTTGGTCGCTGAGCCTGGCAACGTCCCAAAAACCCTTCTCGGTGATGTGCGAAAGGTCGATCAGAATACCGAGGCGATTGCACGCCTTGACCAGAGCACGGCCCGCATCCGTAAGGCCAGGGCCGGTGTCGGGGTTCATCGGATAGGAGAAAGGAACGCCGTGGCCGAAAATGTTGTTGCGGCTCCAGACCGGCCCGAGCGATCGCAGCCCGGCGGCATAGAATACCTCGAGTTCGTCGAGGTCGGCGCCGATCGCCTCGCAGCCTTCCATGTGAAGGACGGCGGCGAACGTTCCTTCGTCCATGGCGTTGGTAATATCGGCGCCTTCACGGCAAAGCTTCCATGCACCGGCGCTTTCGAGCTTCAGCGCAATCGCCGCCATCTGCAGCGCAATGTCGAGCGAAGGTGCGCGTTCCAGCGGCGGCGAAAGCGGCGTGGCGTAGTGGCCCCTGGCATCGGGTTCCTTCAGGACAAGCTCGCCCGCCGGGAATGTAGATCGCGCAGAGGCCGCCGGCGAGACCACCCGCGCGGGCACGCGGCAGGTCGATATGGCCCTTGTCTATGCCCTTGGTGAATTCTTCGACAGGGTCTGATCCGTTGCGAGCGTTTCTCCACAACCGGAGCAATACGTCGTTGTGGCCGTCAAATATTGCTTGCATCCAGAGACTCCTGTTTGCCGCGATGATGATCAGGCGTCCGCCGAGATCAAGGGGCAAAGAGCCCGATCGCACCCTTGGGCCAAACAAATCCTGGGCACCCTGCGGTGGTGGCCTTGGCCATTATGTTACAGAAAAAGAGACAGAGCCTGTTCTTTCGTACACTTTCCCTTGGGGCAAGGCCGCGATAACGTAATGCTTCAATCCGTTGCCGCCATCCATCGAGGGGAAATCCGATGCGCAGCGCTTTCCTTGGATTGTCACTCGTCGCATTGCTGGCCGCCTCGCCCGGATATGCCCAGGACGAGATCCCGCCCGAAACCGTCGGCAACCTGACGATACCGTCGGGAACCGAGATGCTGTTCTCGGTCGACCTGTCGCTCAACCATGTCGTCGACGGCCGCATCTACGTGATGAATGCCAAGGATTTGAAGCTGCTCGGCATCGTCGGCACCGCGAGCCTCGGCATGGTGCACGTGCCGCAAGGCACCAGCGATATCTATGTGGCCACCAGCCATCTGTCGCGCACCACGCGCGGCACCCGCAGCGACTTCGTCGAAATCTATTCCGGCGAAGATCTGACCTTCAAGGAAGAGATCCCGATCTCCAACAATCGGGCGCAGGCGCTCAATTACCGTTCGTTGATCTGGACGTCGAGCGATCTCAAATATCTCTTCATCCAGAATGCCACGCCGGCAACCTCCGTCACCGTCGTCGACCTCGCCGGCAAAAAGCAGATCGCCGACATCCCGAACCCTGGCTGCTACGGCATCTTCCCGTCCGCCAAGACGCCGTTGCGTTTCGCCACGACCTGCGGTGACGGAACCTTCGGCACGATCAACGTCACGACCGACGGATCGGCGGAGATGAAGGCGTCGGCGCCGATATTCGACGCGGATGCGGATGCGCTGTTCTCCGGCGCATTTCGCTGGGGCGAAAACTGGGTATTCACCTCCTATGCGGGCAACATTTATGTGATCAACGTCGAGGGCGAAACCGCAACGCTGGTCGACAAGATCGCGCTCTCCGAAGGTGTCGAGGGCAACTGGCGGCCGGGCGGTTATCAGCCGATCGCCGTGCATGACAAGACCGGCATTGCCTATGTGCTGATGCATTCGAACGGCGCCGAGGGCAGCCACAAGAATCCGGCAGAGGAAATCTGGGCCGTCGATCTCAACACCAAGGCGGTCACGGGCCGCGCGGCGTCGGTGCCGGCGATCGCGCTTACCGTCAGCCAGGGCGATACGCCGGTGCTGTACGCCATCGACGGGTTGAAGGCTGAAATCGTGCGCTACGATCTTCCCGCCAGCGGTCAGGCCTTCGCGCTGACGCCGGCGGTGACGGCTTCCGGTGGCGACCTGCCTGACCAGGTAGAGGTGCGCTGATGCAAGCGGGCTTCACTCTGGCCCACCCGATCTTCATCGTGGTTGCTGCAGGAACGCTGATCTGCGTGTTTCTGCGTGCTGCTGCGCACAAGGTCTTCGACTTCAACTGGTTTTCCCACATTCTGGCCGAATACCGCATCTTGCCGGCCGGTCTTGCGGTGCCCGCCGCCGGCTTGCTGGCGGTTCTGGAGCTTGCGGTTTCCCTTGGGCTGGTGCTGCCGCAGGCGCGCCCAGTCGCAGCGGCTGGCGCTGCCGGCCTGCTGTTGCTCTATGCGGCTGCAATCGCCGTCAATCTGTTGCGCGGACGAAGCCGTATCGATTGCGGTTGCGGCGGCGCCGGGCAAGGCCTCTCCTGGTTCCTCGTCGCCCGCAATGTCGCGCTGACGGCCCTGGCCCTCATCGCCGCGCAAAACGCTGCCGCAGTCGACTTCGGCGCCTTCGGCTGGCTGGTGGCCGCTGCGTCGATCGCTTCCTTCTGGCTGCTGATCGTCGGCACCGAGAAGCTTGCGGAAAACCTGTCCTACCTCGCCGCGGCGGATGACAGCGCGCATCAACACGATCATCACCTGGAGACGCACTGATGGAACCCTTGATGGTTGCGGTAGTGGTCCTGTGGGTGATCGTTATCGCACTGCTCTTCGTCGTCTTCGCGCTCGCCCGGCAGGTCGGTATCCTGTTCGAGCGCGTGGCGCCGATGGGAGCGCTGATGACCGATGCCGGCCCGAAGATCGGCGAGGCGTCGCCGCATTTCGACCTGATGACGCTCGACGGCAAGCCGTTGGCGATCGGCGGGACCTCGGCCAAGGACACGCTGATCTTCTTCCTGTCGACCACCTGTCCGGTCTGCAAGAAGCTGCTTCCCGTGCTGAAGTCGATGCGCAACGCGGAGGGCAAGACCCTCGATATCGTGCTGGCCAGCGATGGCGATTATGCTGCGCATCGGGCCTTCCACAAAGCCGCCGGGCTCGATGATTTCCCCTATGTGCTGTCGTCGGATCTCGGCATGAGCTACCGCATCAACAGGCTTCCGTTCGCGGTCGTGCTCGACCAGCAGGGTGTCGTGCGCGGCAAGGGCCTCGTCAATTCGCGCGAGCAGCTTGAAAGTCTGATGAACGCCCGTGACCTTGGCCAACCGTCGATCCAGAACTGGATCCAGTCGGAGACGGCCGGTCGCGCCATAAATTAGGAGAACCGTCATGCCCCGCATCACTGACCGTCTCTTTGGCCTGATCGACAGCTATGCCGAGAACGGCACCCGCTTCATGGCACAGCGGACCGGACGGAGGAGCGTGCTCTCCTTAATCGGCAAGGCGGCGCTTGGCGGCGCGCTTCTGCCCGTTCTTCCGTTCGACCGTGCCGGCGGCGGTTCAGCCCGCGCCCAGGCCGAAAAGACCGACGTCGAATGCGAATACTGGCGTTACTGCGCGCTCGACGGATTCCTTTGCTCGTGCTGCGGCGGCTCGGTCAGCCAGTGTCCGCCGAATGCCTCGGTGTCGAAAGTGACGTGGGTCGGCACCTGCCAGAATCCGGGCGACAACAAGGAGTACCTGATCAGCTACAACGATTGCTGCGGCCCCTCCTCGTGCGGTCGCTGCCTGTGCAACTTCAACCTCAGGGAACGTCCCGGCTATCGCATGGGCGTTCACAACGACATCAACTGGTGCATGGCAAATGAAGCGACCAACTATCACTGCACCGTGGCGGCCGTGGTTGGGCTCGGCACCGGCGGCGGCTAGGACCGGCCTGGCGGCGCTGGCGCTTCTCGCCTCCACCCAATTCACCGCTGCAGCCGACGGCAAGGCGCTGTTCGAAACCGCTTGCGGAGCCTGCCACAAGAAGGATGGCATGGGCATAGCCGGTCTGGCGCCGCCACTCGCCAATGCGGAATGGGCAAAGAGCGGCGATCCGGCAATGCGCACCTACCTGCCGCTCGTCGTTCTCAACGGCATGTCCGGCAAGATCGTCGCCGGCGGCAAGACATTCGTCAGCGCCATGCCGCCGCAAAAGCAGCATTCTGACGAGGAGCTGGCGGCGATGGCCGCCTATGTCATGGGTACGCTCAATCCGCCGCCGGCCGGCTGGGCCGACTATACAGCCGACGAGATCGCCGCGCTGCGGGCCGGGAAGGCCGACCGCAAGGCTCTGCTGGAGCTGCGCGGGAAACTGGTGGAATAGGATCGTGCGGTACCTGCTCCTCGCCTTGCTGCTGATCGCCACGCAACCGGCGGCGGCAGGCAGCGACGGCCGCTACCTCTACATCCTGCATTGTTCCGGCTGCCATGTGCCGGACGGCTCGGGTTCGGTCGAAGGGCGCATCCCGAAGCTCGACGGCGTTGTCGGCCACTTCCAGAAGATCCCTGAAGGAAGGCTTTTCGTTCTGCAGGTGCCGGGCGTGATGAATTCCGGCCTGAACGATCCCGATGTCGTGGCTCTGATGAACTGGATGGTGCCGCATTTCGCCGGGAATTCGCTCTCCGCGCCGTTCGTGCCCTATACGGTCGAGGAAGTCGGCAGGGCGCGCGGCACCCGGCCGCTCGATATCTTTGCTGCACGCCGCAGAGTGACGGCAAAACTCCAGGAGCAGGGCGTCGAGATCGCCGACTACTAGCGCCTGGAAGTTGCCAGAAAAATTCAGCCGCAGCTGCGCTGTCCCAAGCCGACCCCTGAACTGGCCTCTCGACAAACACCGGCGAATCCGCTCGCTGCCAATCAGTTTATTTCCCTTCATCCGGCGCGATACGTCACCGCCCGCTTACCGGCTATTCCCGCACGATGACCCATCAGCGCCTTGTCATGCTTGTATTTTTCCTGCAGCCGATCGCCTTCGGCGCCTGGCTGCCACGCATCCCTGACATCCAGCGCGCCTTGAGCCTCGGTTCCGCCGAACTCGCGCTGGCCCTGCTCGGCATGCCGATCGGCATCCTGCTGACACTGCCTTTCGCGGGAAGGTTCGTGGCGCGCATCGGGGCGCGGGCGACCATCCTCTACGGCTTTCCCGTGTTCCTGGCGCTGGTCTGGCTGCCGACGTGGTCGTGGAGCCTGCCGGCACTTTTCCTGTCGTTGGCAGTCGTCGGCATCGCACTGGCGACGCTGGAACTCGGCCTCAATGTCATGGCTGACGCAGTCGAGAAGGAAACGCGCGCCCTCATCATGAGCACGTGCCATGGCTTCTGGAGCCTCGGCATCATGTCCGGAAACCTGATCGGCGCCGGGTTGGCCGGCCTGCATCTCACCCCGCATACGGCGGTAATCCTCGTCGCCGCAGTCGTGCTGTGGCCGGCGCTTATGGTCAGCGGCGGCTTGCCTGACCTCCGGGGCGCAAAACCCGATCCCGTCTCCAAGCGACCGTCGTCCATCCACCTGCCGGGATGGGCGCTTCTGGCGATCTGCGCGTTCACCTTCGGCGTCACGATGACCGAGGGAGCGGTCGCCGACTGGTCGGCTGTTTTCCTGCGCGATGTCTTCGATGCCGGAAGCGTGCAGGCGGGCATCGGTTATTCGGTGTTCGCCTTCATGGTCGCGGCGGGGCGCTTCTTCGGTGACCGTTTGAAGGCCCGATATGGCGCGGTGAAGCTCGCGCGCGCCTGCGGACTCGCCAATGTCGCCGGCCTGGTGCTCCTGTTCGTCAGTCCGAACGCGTTTCTGGCGTTTCTCGGTTTCGCGGCGATGGGCGTCGGCGTTTCCGTCGGGTTCCCGCTTGCGGTCACTGCGGCGGCGAGCCTGACCGATCGGCCGTCGGCCTCCAGCGTTGCTATCCTGTCCTTCGTCGCATTGCTGGGGTTCCTGGTAGGACCGCCGCTCATCGGCTTCGTGGCCGAACTCGGCGACATGCGGCTTGGCCTTGCCATGCTCCTTCCCGCTGCTATTCTTTCACTGCTCTTCACCGGTGCGCTCAAGGCGCGTCAGTGATCCTAGTGGGTTTTCGCAATCACCGGCGGCTCCGGTGAAATGGTTTAAATTTACATTTTTTCCGAGTTTTTCAGGAATCTTGATACCCGGGTGGTATCGACCAATTTTATAAGTTTGATTGCATACATGCGGCATAGGCGCTAATTCCCCACAAGGCGGGGCATCCTTCAGCGTATTTTTCGATTTTGTTGCTCTTTCACGCAAATTTCTTGCGTTTGCGGTTGCCTCTCAAAAAACTTGACTTTCCCTCCGCCTCGAAATTTAGTTCTGAAAATTGTTTTCAAATTCTCGATTGGAGAGGGAAGGCGACGAATGAAGGTCGGTATCGTCGGCTTGGGTTTTCGTCTCGGCTATATCGTGCCGCTTTTCGTGGCCGCCCATCCCGATTTTGAAGTCGCCGGCTATGTCGATCCGGATCCCGCCGGCCTGCCGCGGATGCAAAAAGCCAACGTGTCGCCCGGCAAGCGGTATGAAACGCTGGAAGCCTTGCTCGACAACGAAAAGCTCGACCTGCTGATGGTCGGCTCGCCCAACACATGCATCTCGACCATATCCGCGCCGGGCTCGAGCGCGGGCTGAAGATCTTCACCGAAAAGCCGATGGTCACCACCGAGGCCGAGACGATGGAACTGGCGCGGCTGATCGGCGAACACGGCGCGGAGCGGCTGATGGTCGGTCTCGTGCTGCGCTATGCGCCGCTCTACCTCGATCTGCGCAAGGCGCAGGCGGACGGGCTGCTGGGCGACGATCGCCTCGATCGAGGCGTCCGAGCACATTCCGCCCTATCACGGCGCCTTCTTCATGCGCGACTGGCGCCGCTACGAGCAGATATGCCGGCAGCTTCATGCTGGAGAAATGCTGCCACGACCTCGACCTCTACAACTGGCGTCATGGGCTGCCGCCCCGGAGCGGGTCGCGAGCTTCGGCGGGCGCAGGACCTTCGTGCCCGCGAACGACTCCGCAAGGCGCGCGGGCGTCAACGATCTCGAAGCTCTATCCACCGCAAGCCGAGCGGCTGGATGGGGTCGGACAAGGTCTTCGACAGCGACGCCGACATCATCGACTATCAGATCGCGATCATCGAATATGCCAACGGCGCGGCGATGAACTTCCACACCAATCTCAACGTGCCCGACCATTTCCGCCGCTTCGCCATCTTCGGCGCGCAAGGGCATGGCGGAGGGCGATTTCATCCGCGACTATCTTCGACGTGACCGACGTGCTGACCGCGACACGGCTGATCGACAAGGACTACGTGCACGGAGCTGTCGCAGCACTATGGCGCCGACGAGCAGATGGCGGCCGACGTGCTGGCGCACGTGATGAACGGCGGGCCGCTGCCGGTTTCGCTGCTCGACGCGCTCGAAGCCGGGCTCCTGGCGCTCGAGCATGGACGAGGCGCGCACGACACGGAATCGGTCGTCGATCTCGCCGAGTCTGGGACCGCTTCGACGCGGCGCTTGCCGGCGAGACGGCTAAGGGCCTGATCATGTCGCGGTGCGCAAGGCGCATCGCTCGTTCGCCTTTGCACTGCTGCTTCCGGCGCTGCTCTACATCCTCGCCATCGTCGCCTATCCGCTGGTCGAGACGGTCATCCTGTCCTTCACCAACGCCTCTCTGCGGCAGACGACGAAATGGGTCGGCTGGGCGAACTACGAAAAGATCTTCAACGCCGACTTTCGCCGACCGTCATCATCCGCACCTTCGTCTGGACCTTCTTCTCGGTCGCCATGAAGATGATCATCGGGACGTGTCGGCGCCGTGCTGCTCAACGCCGCGGTGCCGGGCCGCGCGCTGTTCCGCATCCTGATCATGCCGCCGTGGATCGTGCCGATGGCGATCGGCATCTTCATGTGGGGCTGGATGTACAACGGCCAGTTCGGGATGATCTCGGGCCTGCTGCAGCGCTTCGGGCATCGTCGACGGGCCGGTCGCCTTCCTCGCCTACGGCGACACCGCCTTCTGGGCGACGATCATCACCGACGTCTGGATCGGCGTGCCGCTGGTGACGATCTACTTGCTCGCCGCCATCCAATCGATCCCGAAGGATCTCTACGAGGCCGCCTGGACCGACGGCGCAGGGCGCTGCTACCGCTTCCGCCGCATCACGCTGCCGCTGATGGTGCCGGCGATCATCACCATGTCGATGCTGTCGCTGATCGCCACGTTCAATTCCTTCGACATCATCTGGATCCTGACGCAGGGCGGCCCGAGCGGCGAGACGACGACGATGATCATCGACACCTACAAGACCGCGATCGGCTCGTAGCAAATATGGCGAGGGCGCGGCGCGCGCCGTGCTGATCTGCATCTTCCTGTCGCTGTTCTGCTTCGCCTACTTCCGCGTCGCAGCGCTCCAGGGAGGCCAAATGACCGACGTCGCCCGTCCAGACGCCGCCGAGACGCCGCGCGTCCGACCGCCACGAAGCCGCGCCGTCCGACCAGCCGATGATCGACCGCTACACCTGGTACGAGATGGTCGGCGATCTACGCCGGCATCGCGCTGTTTCCTGTTCTTCGTGCTCGCGCCTTTCATCGAAGGCTTCCTCGTCTCGCTGAAGCCGCTCGCCAGCTCTTCTCCTCGCCCTAGTTTCTTTCCGGAGAACGGCTCCTTCGAGGCCTACTGCACGATGTGGGAGGCGTGCCGGGCTTCGGGCCGCTACATCTTCAACAGCTTCTTCATCTCGATCATCGTCGACGCTCGTCGTGCTGCTGTCTCGTCGTCCCGGCGGCCTATGCCTTCGCGCGGTTCGAATTTCCGGGCGCGGGGCGCGCTGCTGGGGGCTTCCTCGCCGTCAACATGTTCTCGGGCGCGGTGCTGCTCATCCCGCTCTTCCGCCTGATGCGCGCGATCGGGCGTGCTCAACACCTATTTCGCGATGATCGTGCCGGGGGTGGCCTTCCTCATCCCCTCGGCCATCTGGCTGCTGCGCACCTACATGATGCGCATCCCGCGGGAACTGGACGAGGCGGCCTGCGTGGACGGCGCCAGCCATCTCTACACCTTGCGCCGGGTCATCCTGCCGCATCGCCATGCCCGGCATCATCGTCGTCGCCATCACCACCTTCATCGGCGCCTACGCGCAGCAGTTCATCTTCGCGCTGACCTTCAACTCGAAGACCGAATACATGCCGCTGCCGGTCGGGCTGTTCGCCTTCTTCGGCAAGCAGGAGGTGATCTGGAACGAGCTGATGGCGGCGAGCTTCGTCGGCATCGCGCCGGCGATGATCGATCATCTTGTTCCTGCAGCGCTATCTCGTCGCCGGTCTGACCGCCGGCGCCGTGAAACAATAAGCAACCACCACCGAAAAAGGGAGCAACAATGGGAGTAAGTGACAGTGAGACTATCAGTGAAGACTTTTGGCCGGCGTGGCGCTCGCGCTTGTCGGTCTCGCCGCATGCCGGCGTCCGCCCAGGACAAGATGATCACCTGGATCTACTGCGGCGACACGATCGACCCGGTCGCACCAGGAATACATCAAGCGAATGGGAAGCGGCGAACCCCGGCTGCAAGGTCCAGCGCCGAGGTCGTCGGCTGGGCCCAGTGCCAGGACAAGGTGACGACGCTCGCCGCCGCCGGCACGCCCGGCGGCGATCGCCTATGTCGGCTCGCGCACGCTGAAGGAATTCGCGCCAGAACGACCTGATCGTGCCGATGCCGATGACGGACGAGGAAAAGGCAGCCTACTATCCGTACATCGTCGACACCGTGACCTTCGACGGCACGCAGTGGGGCGTGCCGGTCGCCTTCTCGACCAAGGCGCTCTACTGGAACAAGGACCTGTTCAAGCAGCGCCGGGCTCGATCCCGAGAAGCCGCCGAAGACCTGGGCCGAAGAAATCGCGGTCGCCAAGACGATCAAGGAAAAGACCGGCATGCCGGCTTCGGCGTCGTCGCCAAGACCTTCGACAACACCATGCACCAGTTCCTGCACTGGGTTTACACCAACAACGGCTCGGTGATCGACGCCGACGGCAACATCACGCTCGACAGCCCGCAGAAGCTCGCGGCGCTCACGGCCTCAAGGACATCGTCGCCCTACTCCGAGGAAGGCCCGACCGCCTACGAGCAGAACGAGGTCCGCGCCATCTTCCTCGACGGCAAGGTCGGCATGATCCAGGCGGCGTCGAGTGCCGCGCCGACCTGCTTGAAGGAAGCCGACAGATCAACTGGGGCGTCGCGCCGCTGCCGCTCGGCCCCGCAGGCCAAGGGACCAGGCACGCTGCTCATCACCGACAGCCTCGCGGTCTTCAAGGGCACCGGCGTCGAGGACAAGGCGATCGAATTCGCCAAGTTCATCACCTCGCCCGAGATCCAGCCGATCTACGAAATGCAGGGCAGCCGGCCTGACGCCGCTGCGGCCGTCGCCCGAAGTCGACGAGATGGTGGCGGAGAATCCGCTCTGGAAGCCGTTCATCGACGGCATCGCCTATCGGCGGACCGGAGCCGCTGTTCACCGACTACAAGGGCTTCCAGAACGCCATGATCGAACATGGTGCAGTCGGTCGTCACCGGCAAGGCCGAGCCGGCACGCTGCCTCGAAGAAGGCCGCTGCCGAGATCGAGCAGTACAAGTAGGAGCGCCTGAGATCTCCGCCGCCGTGCGTCCGGCACGGCGGCGGTTTCCCCATTGCGCCTTCAGCCTGCCCGCCCTGCCATTCACAGGCCCGACAGAGGAAGACCTGATTCATGGGCCAGCTCGCTCTTTCGCGACCTCGGCAAGTCGTTTGGCGACCTCGAAGTCATCAAGGGCGTCAACGCTCGACGTGCTCGGAAGGCGAGTTCGTGGTTTTCGTCGGCCCGTCGGGCTGCGGCAAGTCGACGCTGCTGCGCATGATCGCCGGGCTTGAGGATGTCACCGACGGCGACATCGTCATCGACGGCAAGCGGGTCAACGACCTGCCGCCGGTGAAGCGCGGCATCGCCATGGTGTTCCAGTCCTACGCGCTCTATCCGCACATGACGGTGTTCGAGAACATCGCCTTCCCGCTCCGGGTCGAGGGACTGCCGAAGAACAAGATCAAGGCGCGAGGTCGGCGCACGCGGCACGCGTCCTGCACCTCGAACAGCGGCTGCAGCAGAAACCCGGCATGCTGTCCGGCGGCCAGCGCCAGCGCGTCGCCATCGGCCGCGCCATCGTGCGCCAACCGAAGATATTCCTGTTCGACGAGCCGCTCTCCAACCTCGACGCAGCGCTGCGCGCCGACATGCGCATCGAGCTGATGAGCCTGCACAAGCAGCTCGGCTCCACCATGATCTACGTCACCCACGACCAGGTCGAGGCCATGACCATGGCCGACCGGATCGTCGTGCTGAATGCCGGCAAGATCGCGCAGATCGGCAGCGCCGCTCGAGCTCTATCACAAGCCGGACAATCATCTTCGTCGCCGGCTTCATCGGCAATCCGAAGATGAATTTCCTGTCCGGGACGGTGACGGCGTCGGACAAGGCCAACGTCGTGGTCGATCTCGGCAAGACCGGTACCATCAAGCTGCCGCGCGGCGGCCATGCGGAACTCGTCGGCAAGACTGTGACCGTCGGCATGCGGCCCGAGCACCTGTCGCTGGACGGCGGCGGCTTCGGCTTCGAGGTTACGCCCGGTATCGTCGAACGGCTCGGAATCCACACGCTGGCCTATTGCACCCTGGCCGGTGGGCAGAATTTCGTGGCACTTTTCGAAGGCGACCCGGAAATCAGCCAAGGCGTGAGTTTCAAGGTCGGCATCGACCCCGCGAAATGTCAGCTCTTCAGCAGCGACGGAATCGCTGTCCGGAAGGAAGCGTGACGCAAAGCGCCGGTCGCTGCCGGCGCCGGAGAGATCTTCATGCTCGACCTCATTGGTCTGCTGCGACTGGAGAAGGAGACATTCAGCCGCTCCGAAAGAAGGCTGATCGACGTCGTTCTGGGCGACATCGAGGTGGCGTTGAATTCTTCGATTGTGGAACTCGCGGCGTCCGCCGACGTGTCGCCGCCGACTGTCACCCGGTTTTGCCGCCGCCTCGGCTGCGATGGCTTCAGCGCCTTCAAGGTCCGGCTGGCGCAGAGCCGCTTCCTCGGCCAGCGTTATTTGCAGCCCCCAGGCGGGCCGGAAACGGTCCCGGACATCGCGCGCCATATCGTCAACTGCGCACAATCGACACTCTACAAATTCTTCGAAATCATGGACACCGATGCCGTTCAGCGTGCGTCAGCCAGGATCACCGAGGCGAGCTATCTGCTGACTTTCGGCTCCGGCGGCGTGTCGTCGATGATCGCGCAGGAACTGGAGAACCGCCTGTTCCGGCTCGGCCTTAAAGTAACCGCTTCGATCGATCACCAGGCGCAGTTGATGCGGGCGGCAGGTGCTCCGAAAGGCACGGTGATCATCGCGTCATCGATGAGCGGCAACAATGCCCCGCTCGCCAAGGCACTGGCAATCGCGGGAAGCTACGGGATCACGCGCATCGTCGATGACGCGGCCGGAGACGCCGGTCGCGCTCGAGGCCGACATATTGCTCGGGCTCGACATTCCCGAGGCACAGGACATCCTCAGGCCATCCGCCTCGCGCTATGCCTTCCTGGCGATGACCGATGTCATTGCCCAGACTGTCGCGACGCGCATGCAGGCACCTGCGGTCGCCACCATGCGTCGCATCAAGCATCAGCTGGTCATCAATCGCGACGGCGACGATACGCAAGCACTTGGAGACTGACCGCCCAGCATCACCGCTTCCATCCTCTGAAATCCAGCCGAAATTCCGCATAGCCGCATTCCAAAAGGACTTCGAAGTGACTGTCATGACCCGCTCCCAATTCCGTCTCGAAACCACCTGGACGCCGGCAAAGGACGGCAAGCAGCTGTCCTATGTCCTGGCGCTCACCAATCTTTCGGGCAAGCCGATCGAGGGCTTCCAGCTCTGCGTCAGCGGTCCGGCGCGGATCGACCGGGCGGCGACGATCGAGGGCGGCACGCTGACGGCCCGCCTCTCCAATCATTCGCGCTTTGCGCCGCCGGAGGGTTTCACTCTGGAGCATGGCGCGTCGTGGCGTGTCGCCGCGCGCGGGCTGAGCTATCCGCTGAGGCACTGGAGCGATGGCGCCAACACCGCCTATCTCGAACTTGCCGACGGCTCCATCGCCCCGGTTGCGATCGCACCCACCAAGGCGGTCGGCGACAATGCCCCCCTGAAGAAGGGCGCGGAGGTCTTTCCGGTGCCGGCGTCGGCGCCGGTCGCTATCTCGGTTGTTCCCTGGCCGCGTGCAGTCTCGATCAGGGGCAGGCGTGCGACGCCTGCGGGCCTCGACATCAGATCCGACGACAAGGACGGAAAGGAAGCCGCTTCCGCCTTCGCCGACCTCGCGCAAGCACTTTTTCCGGCCGAAGGGATCGTGCGTGCTGCGGCGGAAGGTGGCGCAGCGGTACGGTTGATGCGCGACAGGGACCAGCCGGCGGAAGGTTACAAAATAGTCTTCGACACTGCGGAGATCGTCGTCCAGGCCTCGACCAGGACCGGCTTCCTCTACGGTCTGGTCACGCTGGGCCAGACCCTGCGTGGCGCCAGGCATTACCCGGAGACGTTTCTGTTTCCCGCCGGCGGCGAGATCGAGGATGCGCCCGAAACGGGCTGGCGCGGCTCGCATCTCGACGTGGCGCGGCAGTTCTACTCCTCGGCCGAGATCACCCGGTTCCTCAACATCCTTGCCTGGAACAAGATGAACCGTTTCCACTGGCACCTGTCGGACGACGAGGGCTGGCGGGTGGAGATCGATGCCTATCCGGAACTGACGAAGATCGGCGCGTGGCGGGGTCACGGCATGGCGTTGCCGCCGCTGCTCGGCTCCGGCCCCGAACCCCAGGGCGGCTACTACACGAAAGAGGCGATCCGCAAGATCGTCGCGCTCGGCCAGCGTCTCGGCATCGAGATCGTGCCGGAGATCGATATTCCCGGCCACTGCTATGCCGTCCTCCAGTCATTGCCGCATTTGCGCGATCCGGGTGAAACCGGCGAATATGCGTCCGTGCAGGGCTTTCCCAACAACTGCCTCAACCCCGCATATGAGCCGGTCTACGCGTTCCTGGAGACGGTCATCGGCGAACTGGCCGAACTCTTCCCGTTCAAGACCATCCATGTCGGCGCCGACGAAGTTCCGCTTGCCGCGTGGTCGGGCTCGCCGCTGGCGCTCAAACTCCTCGAGAAGATCGCGGACGAGGCGGCTGCCGACAACCACCGCAAGCTGGTCAATACCATCGGCAACCTCCACGGCGCCGACGAGATCGAGGGATCAGCAACCGCGATGCTGCAGGCGGAATTCCTCCGCCGCATCCAGGCTTGCATCGCTTCGAAAGGCTGTGTGACCGGCGGCTGGGAAGAAGCTGCGCACGGCAATGTCATCGACAAGTCGAAAAGCTATCTGGTTGGCTGGAGGAACGTCGAGATCAGTGCCGCGCTCGCCGGCCAAGGCTACAACATCGTCGTCTCCCCCGGTCAGCGCTACTACCTCGACATGTCCAACTCGCAAGCCTTCTCCGAACCGGGCGCAAGTTGGGCGGGCTGGAGCGGACCACAGGAAACCTACGAATTCGACCCCGTCGAAGGATGGACCGATGCTCAGAAAGAAAACTTTCTCGGCGTCCAGGCCTGCATCTGGTCCGAACCGATGACCGACCGCGCCATTTTCGACCGCCTCGTCTTCCCGCGGCTTTCGGCGATCGCCGAGACCGGCTGGACGAGGAAGGAAGCGAAATCCTGGGACCGGTTCCGCGCGCTCTGCGGCCTGATGCCGATCCTCTACGGCCATTGGTCTGCGAATTGAGGCGGCCTCGGTGATCCTCGTGGCAAACTCCGAAGCGTGGCCGGGTTTTCCGGCCACCGTCGCCATGCTGAGGGACGGCGCTCCCGGCATCGACGCGATGATCGCCGGCATTTCGAGGGTCGAGCGCGAGACGACGGTGCGCAGCGTAGGCCTCGGCGGCTGGCCGAACATGCTGGGCGAGATGGAACTGGATGCCGGCGTGATGGACGGCAACACGCGCGACGTCGGCTCGGTAGGCGCGGTGCGCGACGTCCTGCCGGTCGCCGCGCTTGCTCGCGAGGTGATGCTGCGCCTGCCGCATGTGATGCTCACCGGTGACGGTGCCCGCCGTTTTGCGCAGGAGATAGGCTTCCCGCTGGAACAAACCTTGCTGGAGGACAGCAAGCGCGTCTGGCGCGAGCGGCTGGAGAAAGAATTGACGCCGGAACAACTCGCCGCATTTCCGGACATTCCGCTCGCGCCTTTGAGCCGCGCGATCACCGATCCCGAGCGCGTCCGCGATACGACCGTGTTCCTCTGCCGGGATGCGGCGAGCGGCGTCCACGCCGCAACCTCGACATCCGGTTGGGCATGGAAATATCCGGGCAGGCTTGGTGACAGTCCGATCCCCGGCGCCGGCTTTTACGCCGACAGCCGCTACGGGGCGGCTGCATGCACGCATACCGGCGAAATGACGATACGATGCGGTACCTCGCGCACCATCGTGCTCGCCATGCGGCTCGGCTATTCGCTCGCCGATGCGATCAAGCTCGCCGTGGATGAACTTTCGGAGCTGTCTTCGGGGTTTCTCGGCGGTGTGGTCATTCACGCCATCGACGCACATGGCAACCATGAGGTGGTGAGTTTTCGTTGCGGAAAAGAAATCAGATACTGGTTCTGGAATTCCGAGATGCCGGAACCGGAGTTGCGGGTTGCGAGATCGGCCTGACGCCGCTATCCGAGTCGTGATCGGAGCTCGAACCCCAACCGACATCAGCGCGGCTCCGAGGGAGCCTTTGGATGGATCTTCTCGTCAAACTCTACGCACTCGAAGCGAAGCCGGATCTCGATAAGCGGCTGGAGGATGCCGACGTCACGGTCCGCCGCGCGTTACCGCCGGAACTCGGCCTCGTGACGGCCTGGATCCGGAAGAAGTTCGACGACCGCTGGGCGAGCGAGACGACGGTCGCGTTCACGCGGCAGCCGCCTTCATGTTTCCTGGCTACCAAGGCAGGCAAACTGATCGGCTTTGCCTGCTACGACGCCACCGCGCGCGGCTTCTTCGGACCAACCGGCGTCGACGAGGCGGCTCGCGGCGGCGGAGTCGGCCACGCGCTCCTGCTCGCCAGCCTGCTCGACATGCGCTCGCAAGGTTACGGCTATGGCGTGATCGGCGGCGCCGGGCCGGTCGATTTCTACGTCCGAACGGTAGGCGCTGTTCGGATCGAAGGGTCGGTTCCCGGCATCTATGCGGGACTTCTCGACCCTTAACGCGTGTCGCGGCGAATAAAATTCGCCTTACCCGCGTTAAGTTTTTAATTCCATGCATGTCGTTATCCCGAAACCGAGGACACTTTCGGGCGACATGCATTTAGGAACGTACCGGCCCCGCCGAACCGCGCAGCATCATCGGGCAGGCAAGTTCGATCCGGCGCGGCGGTTCGGCGAGGCCGAGCATTCCATCGCGCAACAGATCGATCGCAGTGGCGCCGATTTCCCGCATCGGGATGTGCATGGTAGTCAACGGCGGGTCGAGGAATGCGGCTTGTGGCAAATCGTCGATACCGACGACTGAGACTGCATCCGGCACGGAAACGCCGAGGGATTTGAGGCCGCTGATGGCGCCGTAGGCCAGGCTGTCGTTTGCGGCCAGCACGGCAGTAAACCACAGGCCTTTCTTCTCGATTTCCGCTTCGACTGCCGCTGTGCCAAGCTCAGGCAGCCAGTCGTCGACGGAAAGTACCATGCTGTCGTCGTGGGGCAGCCCGTGATGCTTGAGAGCATCCCGCCAACCCTCCTGGCGTCGTTCGATGGTGCGCCGCCCCGGGCGCACCAGGAATGCGATGCGCTGGTGGCCTAACGCGATCAGGTGTTCGGCTGCAAGGCGGGCAGCCGAGCGGTTGCAGGGGGTGACGCTGCCCATCCGCATGTAGGGGTCGTCGCCGTTGATCAGCACCACCGGCTTGCCGATAGCGGAAGCGGCCGTCAGCAAGGTTTCGTCGTCGATCGTCAGGATCAGCAGGCCGCCGACGGCTGGGTCATTCCGCACTTCCGTCAGCACGGCCTGCTGCGCTTCGGCATCGACGATTTGCCGGGTCACGATCTCGAAGCCTAGCCTTTCGGCCCGCTCCTTCAAGCCGTCGAGCACGTGCCAGGTAAACTGGTTGCGCATATAGTCGAGCATGGCGGCACCGCTGGCGGCGAGCACTACCCGGTTGGCGACGGTAGCGCCGGCGGTCGAATACCCCGCGGTTTTGGCGGCTTCGATAATCTTTTGCCGGATGTCGGGACTGACGCCTTTCTCCCCGGCAAGCGCGCGCGAAACCGTCGCGATCGAGACGCCGCAGGACTTTGCGAGATCGTCGAGCCGCGTCCGCCGCGGGCGATTTTTGCCGGTCTGGGAAATGAGAGGCACCTCCTTTTCCAATCATGCAAAAAATTTACGTATTGCGCAAGAAGAAAACCCGCCGCATTATTTCTGCCAAGTGCGCGCCCGACGCACGATCAGGGAGTTGTGATGGTGAGTCTCCGCGACGATATCGATGTTCGGCTTGACGATCTGGTTTCGGCGATGACCGGCCTGTCCCATGACGGGCGCTTTGACGAGCCCAATCTCGACGGGACGGCAGGCGATTACATCAGCTTCGACAATTGGGAATGGCCGCAAGGTATCGGTCTCTACGGGCTGGCGCGGCTATGGCAGTTCTCCGGGCGGAACGACCTGCTCGCCATTTTGGAGCAGTGGTATATGCGTCGGATCGCGGCGGGACTGCCGCCGCTCAATGTCAACACCACCGCGCCCATGCTGGCGCTCAGCCTGATCTGGGGCGAGACGCGTGACGAACGCTGGCAGCCTGTTCTCGATCAGTGGGCGGACCGCGTAATGAGCGAATTGCCACGTACCGAGGAAGCTGCCTTCCAGCATGACGTGTCGGACAAGATCAACAATGGCGAATTGTGGGACGACACGCTGTTCATGGTGGCGCTTTTCCTGGCGAGCTACGGCAGGAAGAGCGGGCGCCGGGAGTTGGTGGAGGAAGCCGTTCGGCAGTTCCTCGTTCATGCGCGTTATCTTGGCGATCCCGAAACCGGCCTGTGGTTCCATGGCTGGACCTTCGATGGCCGGCACAATTTCGCTCGCGCCCGCTGGGCGCGGGGAAATGCCTGGATCACCGCCGGCATCCTCGACTTCATCGAACTCGGCGGCATCGAAGGCGGCACTCGCGATTTCCTCGTCGGTTGCCTTTCCGCGCAGGCCGAGACCTTGCTGAAGCTCCAGGCAGAGAGCGGCACGTGGCACACGCTTCTCGACGACCCAAATTCCTACCAGGAAATTTCCGCTACGGCCGGCTTCGGTTACGGGCTGCTGAAAGCCGCTAGGCAAGGCATCGGCGATGCGCGCTGGCGGGATGCCGGCATGAAAGCGCTGAAGGCCGTGCTCGCCAATATCGAACGCAACGGCGTCGTCAACAACGTGTCCTACGGGACGCGTATGGGGCACGATCTGCAATTCTACCGGGACATCCCGATCCAGCCGACCGGCTACGGACAGGCGCTCGCCATCCTTTGCCTGAGCGAAGGCCTGCGGCAGCCGGCGGCGATGGAGCAGGCGGCATGACGATGAAGGTTCTCTATGGCGCTTCGCCGGCCGACATCGGAAAGTTCGGCACAGCTGAACTGCGCGCCAATTTCCTCGTCGAGGATCTGTTTCGCAAAGGTGCGATCAACTTCGTCTATACGCATGTCGACCGCATGATCCTGGGTGGCGCGGTGCCGGCAGAAACCGCGCTGCATTTCGGTTCCGGCGAAGACATCGGTACGCCGGCCTTCTTCTCGGCGCGCGAGATGGGCCTTGCCAATCTGGGCGGCGCCGGGCGGGTGACGGTCGACGGCGCGGCATACGAACTGGATAACCGCGATATCCTCTACATCGGCCGCGGTGCGAAAGAGGTGACGCTGGAAAGCAACGATCCGGCCAGACCCGCGCGCTTCTACATGAACAGCGTGCCGGCCGGCGCCGACATTCCGCACCGGCTGATCAAGCGCGCCGATGGCAAGCCGCTCGACCTCGGCGAGGACCGCCGCGCCAACAAGCGCCGGCTGGTGATGTACATCCACCCGGAAGTAGCGCCGTCGTGCCTGCTCCTGATGGGCATTACCGACCTTGCGCCGGGCAGCATCTGGAACACCATGCCGCCGCACCTGCACGAGCGGCGGATGGAGGCCTATCTCTATTTCGATGTCGATCCCGCCGACCGGGTGATCCATCTGATGGGACGGCCTGACGAAACCCGGCATCTGGTCGTCGGCAACGGCGACGTGGTGGTGTCGCCGGCCTGGTCGATCCACATGGGTTCGGGCACCGGGCCATATGCCTTCGTCTGGGGCATGACCGGCGAAAACCAGGAATACAACGACGTGCAGCCGGTGGCGGTTGCCGATCTGAAGTAGGAAGCTTTTGGTGGAAAAGCAGTATCTCAGGAATGAACTCAAGTCCGGCCAGGCAATCCGCTACTGGCAGCTTTCCGACGTCGCCGAGGCGCGCTACGACGTTGCCGACCGGCCGATGCAAGGCAAGATGGATGCCTTCTTCTTTCTCACCAAGCACAAGAATTTCATTCCGCACGAATACCCCTGCCGCACGGAGTTCATCGAAAAGTTCCGCGACAAGCGTCCCGAGCCGTTGGTCGATTTTTCAGCCACGCGCTGGTGGCTGCCGTTCGGCTCGGACCGGGTCGATCTTTCCGGTTTCTGGTTCCGGCCGACGCGGATGGCGGCCTGGGCGCGCACGTTCATCGAGGTGGAGGAAGGCGGCGCAGGCGAGGTTCCGGCTGGCGACCTGCGGCGGCGCCATCTTGGAAATCAACGGCGAAAATTCGCGGTTCATGGCTCCGTACGGCAGAAATCTTGAAAGTTCGGCCGAGTTTTCCGCCGATCTGAACGCCGGATTGAACGAAATCCGCGTCTATTTCGACGATCTCGCCGAACGCGATGCGCGCTTCTATTTCCAGCTCGACTATCTCGACGGGCCGGCGGCGACGGCCGCGATGGAGGTCCCGGTCGAGGCGGCGTTAGCGGCGAAGCTGGAGCGCATCCTCTACGGCATGTCGTTCGAGCGGCCGGCCTATTTCAGTGGCGAAGTGGCGCTGCGGCTTCCCGAAGCACTGCCATCCCGTGTCGCGGCCGAGGTCGACATCGAAGGCGACTTCATGTCGACCGAACGGTTTTCGCGCGAACTCGCCGTCGCGGAGGGTTCGACGCGGCTGGTCGTTGGAGATGCCAACGAATTGCCGGCCGATTTCCGGCACTTCCGGCTGAAACTGTCCATGGGAGGCTTCGAGGCCGCCCGGCTGATCGGCGTCGAGATCTGCCATGCGGAACGCCAGGGCGATGCGCCGCGGGCGCTTGCGGAACGCATCGAGGAGGCGCTGGACGAGGTCGCGGAACAGGCCGAACGCGATACGGTCCGGGCCTTTGCAAGGCTGGCGCTCGGTCGTTCCGGGCCGGACACCGACGACATGATCGCCGCCATGCTGCCGGCCATCGAGGATTGCCACGACTGCGCCGATTTCATCCTGGTGCCGCTGATCTGGAGCCGGACGGCGTGGCCGGACAGGATCGATACAGAACTGCTGAAACGCATCGACCGCGCCATCCTCGATTACCGCTATTGGCTCGACGAACCCGGCAACGACGTGCAGTGGTATTTCAGCGAAAACCACGCGCTTTTGTTCCATACGGCCGCCTATCTGGCGGGAACGCTGCTGGCGGAGGCGATGTTCCGGCGCTCCGGCCGGATCGGCAAGGAGCAGGCGGCGGTGGGCGAAACGCGTGTTCGCGAATGGCTCGACCATTTCGAGCAATGGGAAATGGCCGAATGGAATTCGGCGCCCTATTTCCCGATCGATCTCAAGGGTCTGACCGCGCTCTATGCACTGGCGCCGCACGCCGACATCCGCGACCGCGCCGGCAAGGCGATCGTCCGGCTGGCGGAGATCATCGCCCGCTCGTCGCACCATGGCATGGTTACGGCCTCGCAAGGGCGGTCGTACGAACACACGCTCAGGGCCGGCCGCTCGCTCGAACTGTCGGGTATTGCCCGCCTCTTGTGGGGCCGCGGCTGGTACGGACGCCGCTTCCACGCGCTGCCGCAGCTTGCCGTCTGCCTGCGCGATCACGGGCTGGAAATTCCGGCTGAGTACACCGCGATCGCTGTCCACGAAACCGGTGGAGCGCAGGAATGGTGTTTCGCGCAAGGCGAAAACAAATTCGCCGCGCTTTATCACTACAAGACGCGCGATTTCGCGGTCGGTTCGATCGCCGGCTACCGGTGGGGCAACTGGGGTTACCAGGAAACGGTGGTGCATGCGCGGCTCGGCAAAAAGCCCGAAGCACAGATCTGGATCAACCATCCCGGCGAGACGATCCTCTCCGGCTATGGGCGGCCGTCTTTCTGGGGCGGTTGCGGCACGCTTCCGCGGGTTCATCAATACAAGTCGCTGGTGCTCGCCGATTTCGCCGCCCATGACGGACAGCCGGATTTCACCCACGCCTGGTTCCCGCGCGACGAGTTTGACGAGGTGGTGGTCGACGGCAATTTCGCGCTGGCACGCAGTGGCGACGGCCTCGCCATTCTTATCGGGGACCGCGAGTTCGAGTTGATGGAGGAAGGTCCGACGCGCGGCACCGAATTGCGGATGACCGGACGCGGGGCGCGTTGGCTGCTACGGCTGACCAGCGTTTCCGACGGCGCCTCCTTCTATGCGGCAGGCGGGCGGTTTTCGGTGCTGCGCATCGAAGAAGCCGGAAGAGATTTCATCGTCCGTGACCCCGAATATGGGACGGTCGTGTTTCGTGAGAGCGGCATGGTGGAGGCCGAAGGCCGCACGCTCGATCCGAAGTCATGGACCGTCGCCGGAGAAGGCCGCATATTCGCCGAGGCAGGAATTAGGCCCGAAGCGGGGAGGACGCCGATTTCAAACCTTGCATGACGCGTGACGTGCAAGGATCGGAGGACCGATAACGCAAAACAGTGGAGGAGACGATGACTAAAACGAAAACGATCCTGGCCGCGCTCACATTGGCGCTGGCTGCGTCCACGTCGGCACTTGCCGGCGAAGTGCGCGTGCTCTGGTACTCGGATGGTGTCGAAGGGGAGGTCATGGCCGACCTTCTGAAGCGTTTCGAGAAGGACAATCCCGACGTCAAGGTGACCCTCGACAACGTCGCCTACAATGTCGTCAAGGAGCAGTTGCCGGTTCAGCTCGAAGCCGGAAGCGGCCCCGACATCGCGCGTGTCACCGACCTCAAGGCGCTGGCCGGCCATTGGCTGGACCTCAGGCCGCTGATCAAGGACGCAGCCTACTGGGAGGAGAATTTCGGCGCCCAGCTCGACTGGATGCGGCCGGACGGCTCGGACATCATCCCCGGCTTCATGACCCAGCTCACCCTGACAGGCGGCTTCGCCAACAAGACGCTGTTCGAGCAGGCGGGCGTCGCCATTCCCGACAAGAAAGCCACCTGGGAAGATTGGGCAAAGGCGTCGAAGGCGGTAATGGACAGCCAGCAGACGCCGATGGGCATGGCGATGGACCGTTCCGGCCACCGCTTCACCGGCCCGGCGATCTCGATGGGCGCCAAGCTGATCGGCCCCGACGGCATGCCGGCGGTGATCGACGACGGCTTCAAGGCGATGGCCACCCAGTTTCTGGAATGGAACGATTCCGGCCTGATGAGCAAGGAAGTGTGGGTCAGCGCGTCCGGCACCACCTATCGCGCCGCGGTCGACGATTTCATCAACGGACAGCTGCCTTTCTACTATTCCGGAAGCTGGCAGATCCCGAACCTTTCGACCAAGATCGGCGATGCTTTCGACTGGGTGGCGACCGGCAGTCCATGCGGCCCCGGCGGTTGCGCGGCCCTTCCCGGTGGCGCCGGCCTGGTTGCAATCAAATACACCAAGAACCCCACCGACGTGGCCAAGGTGATGGATTTTCTCGCCAGCGCCGACGTGGTGAAGGAGTTCACCGAGCGCACACTGTTCCTGCCGGCGCACAAGGCGGTGGCGGCGGGCACTCTCGACTTCAAGACGGACGACGCCAACGCAAAGGCGGCGCTCGAAAGCTACGTCGCGGATTCCACGAACATCAATCCGATCGCCGCGAAGACGCCGGCCTGGAAATGGCAGAGCATCGTCTTCGGCGCGATCGTGGCCCGCATCGGCCAGGCGGTAGCGGGGGAGATGAGCCTCGAAGACGCCTATGCGCGCATCGAAGAGGATATCAAGCAGAAAGTGGCGGAAGCGAAGTAGAAACGAGCGGAGCCGGACATTGGCGGAGAACGCGAACAGGCCACTGACGGCAGGCGCGGGCAGCATCCTGCTCGCGCCATTCCGTCTCGTCATGGCGCTTGTCGATGTGCCGTTGCGCGCGTTGCAGCGGCTAACCGGAATTGGCGGCATGGCGGCGTTCTTCCTGGCGCCGAACATGCTGATCTTCGGCGTCTTCGTGCTTATCCCGCTGGTCATCAATGTCGTCTATTCGATGACCGGCGGCACCGCCTTTTTCCTGACCAACCGTACCTATGTCGGCACCGGCCAGTACCAGCGGCTGCTCTCCTGCGGCAGCTATCTCGATCCGGCCTCCTGTACCGAAGACATGTTCTGGCAAAGCGTGTGGAACACGGCACTTTTCGTCGTGCTGCAGGTGACGCTGATGATCGTCGTGTCGATGATCACAGCGCTCATCCTCAACCGCGAAATGCGTGCGCGAGGCTTCTGGCGGGCGGTGTTCTTCTTCCCGGTGCTGCTGTCGCCGGTGGTCGTCGGCCTGTTGTGGAAGTGGATTTTGCAGCGCCAGGGACTGCTCAACTTCGCGCTGGTCAGCGTCGGGCTGGAGCCGACCGTCTGGCTCGCCGACCGCACCTGGGCGTTCGTGGCGGCGATCATGGTGTCGATCTGGGCGCATATGGGCTTCTACACGCTGATCCTGCTGGCCGGGCTGCAAGCCATCTCCAAGGATATCTACGAGGCGGCGGAGATGGACGGCACCAGCCGCGCCAGGGTCTTCTGGCGCATCACGCTGCCGTTGCTGTGGCCTAACTTGCTCGTCGTCATCGTGCTGGCGCTGATCCGCTCCGTGCAGGTGTTCGATGAGGTTTACGTGCTGACCGGCGGCGGACCCGGCACCAGCACGCTGTTCATAACCCAGTATATCTACGAGACCGGCTTCGCCAGCGCGCTGCGCAACCCCGGCCTCGCGGCGGCCGCATCGATCATGATGGGGGTGGTGCTTGTGTTGCTGACGCTGCTGCAACTCTCCGCTTCGAACCGTCCCGACAAGGGAACCGGCCGATGAGCGTCGTGACTTTCCTCACCCGCCGCCGCGGCGGCAGGTCGTGGCACTGGACCGACGTCGTCGCCTGGATCTGGCTCGTCGGCGGGTTGCTCGCCATCTTCGGTCCGGCGGTCTGGCTCGCCGGATCGTCCTTCAAGACGCCCGCTGCACTTGCCGAATTCCCGCCGCCGCTGCTTCCCTACGTTACCCAGACGGTGACGGTCGAAGGACAGAAAAAACCGCTCCCGCTTTACGACGTTACACTCGATGACGGATCCGAGCGGCGACTGGCCGAGGTCCGCCGCATCGGCATCGTGTCGCAGATGATCGATCCGAAGGATCCCGGCACCATCATCAAGGTGCCGATCGGCCAGCGTCGCGCCGTCCGGGAGATCGCGCTGTCGACGGGAAATTATACGGAGCCCTTCAAGCGCTTCAATTTTTTCCTCTATCTGCGCAATTCGGTCTTTGTCACCGTCGTGGCGACAATCATCACGCTGGTCGTCAATTCGATGGCGGCGTTCGCGCTGTCCAAATACCAGTTTCGCGGGCGGACTGCGGTGATGTTCGTCATCATCGCAACGCTGATGGTGCCGCTCTCGGTCATCATGGTGCCGCTCTATTCGGTGATCGGCGCACTTGGCTTGTTCGACACGTTGTGGGGCGTCATCCTGCCGACGGTGGCGACGCCGACCGGCGTCTTCCTGCTCAGGCAATACATGCTCACCATTCCCGACGAACTGATCGATGCAGCCCGCATGGACAAGGCATCCGAGTGGCAGATCTACTGGCGCATCGTGCTGCCGCTCGCCGCACCCGCAATGGCGGTGCTGGCAATCTTTTCCGTGGTCTGGCGCTGGAACGACTTCTTGTGGCCGCTGATCGTTTTGTCGAGGCAGGAACTCTACACGCTGCAGGTCGGGCTCAACTCCTTCTCGGGCGAAACAAACATCCAGTGGCATTACGTCCTCGCCATGACGGTGGTGAGCATGATCCCGGTCGTGCTGATCTTCGTCTTCCTGCAAAGGTTCATCACCACCGGAATCGCCAGTGCGGGGCTTAAATAGGAACGGCCATGAGCGACCTGCTGTTAAGAAAAGTCTCGAAATCGTTTGGGTCGGTGAGCGTTCTCAAAGACGTGGACCTGGAGGTGAAGGATGGCGAGTTCGTTGTCTTCGTCGGGCCGTCCGGCTGCGGGAAGTCAACGCTGCTGAGGCTGATCTCCGGTCTCGACAAGCCGACCGGCGGTGACCTGCTGATCGACGGCAAGCTGGTCAACGAAGTGCCCGCCGCCGACCGCGGCCTCGCCATGGTGTTCCAATCCTATGCGCTTTACCCGCATATGTCGGTGCGCCAGAACCTCGCTTTCGGGCTTGAGAACACACGCATTCCACGCGCGGAGATCGAGCAACGCATCGGCGATGCCGCGCGCATGCTGGAGATCGCGCAGTTGCTCGACCGGCGGCCGGGACAACTCTCAGGCGGGCAGCGCCAGCGCGTTGCCATCGGGCGCGCCATCGTGCGCCGTCCAGGCATCTTCCTGCTTGACGAGCCGTTGTCCAACCTCGACGCCGAACTGCGGGTAACGATGCGGGCTGAACTCGCGGCACTGCATGAGCGGCTTTCGGCGACGATGATCTACGTCACCCACGACCAGGTGGAGGCGATGACGCTCGCTGATCGTATCGTGGTGCTGAGAGCGGGACGGGTCGAGCAGATCGGCACGCCGCTCGACCTCTACAACAGGCCGGCGAACCGTTTCGTCGCCGGTTTCATAGGCGCGCCGCACATGAATTTTTTTGCGGGAAAGGTGATCGGCAAGGGCATCCAACTCGAAGGCGGCCACCTGCTGTCGCCGGCGCCCGGGCGAACGCTGGAAACCGGCGGCGATCTCACGGTAGGCGTGCGGCCACAGCACATGCGAATTGGCACTAACGGCAGCGGGCCGACGGCGATCGAAGCGAAGATCAGGCTGGTGGAGGAACTGGGCTCCGAAACAGTCATCCACGCGGTGGCGGAGGGCCAGCCGCGCATCGTGCTGACGCTTCCCGGCCAGCAGCAGGTCAAAGCCGGCGAAGGGGTAGCGCTGTCCTTCGACTGGAGCGATGCGCACCTGTTCGGCGCGGAAGGGAGCCGGTTAGCCGACCCGTCCTGACTCCGTCGCGCCTTCTCGAATACGACGTTCGCCTCCGCAGAACAGGCTTGAAATCGATTTCATTCACTCATACAAACGATTTCATTCATGCCTCAGGGAGGAAATCGTCATCCTGCAAAGCATCCTCACCACGGTAAACATCGACGAATCTGGACGTCAAAAGGTGTTCGGCGCGACGTTTCTGGTGCTGATGCTGTTCTACGGGCGCGGGCGGGCAAAGCGAGCATGAGCGACCGGCCGACCATCAAGGATATTGCTGCGCGGCTCGGCGTCTCGCCGGCGACCGTGTCGCGCGCGCTCAGCGGCAGCGGGCTTGTGGCGGAACCGACGCTGTCGCGAATTCGCGAGGCGGCACGCGCGCTGAACTACCGGCCGAACGTCAGCGCCCGGAATTTGCGCACCCGGCGTTCCATGGCGGTGTTGATGGTCGTCCGCGACGTCGGCAACCCGTTCTACCTGGAGATATTGAAGGGCGTCGAGGCGACGGCGCGCGCGGCAGGTTATTCCGTGCTGATGGGAAACACCGAAAACGATCCCGAGCGGGAGATCGAGTATTTCGACATGCTGCGCGACGGTCACGCCGACGGCATGATCCTGATGACCGGCAAGCTTCCATGGAAGCCGGACCAATATGCCGAGCGGCTGGCCGGACTTCCGGTGGTGGTGGCGCTGGAAATGATCCGGAACAGCGGCCTGCCGCACGTGCAGATCGACAACGCCGTCGCAGCGCGCGATGCGGTGCGACACCTCATCTCGCTCGGCCACAAGCGCATCGCCCATATCTGCGGGCCGATCCCGGAAATCATGAGCGTGCGCCGCCGCGACGGCTACCGCACCGCCATGGCGGAGGCCGAGCTCGAAATCCCGCCGGGCTACGAGCCGGTCGGCGACTATCTGCTGCGGTCCGGTGAGACGCTCTGCCGGCAGCTCTTCGACTTGCCTTCGCCGCCGACCGCCATTTTTGTCGCCAACGACGAAATGGCCTATGGCGCAATCCACGAATTGCGCCGCCTCGGCCGCGACGTGCCGGGCGACGTTTCGGTGGTCGGGTTCGACGACCTCTATCTCAGCGAAGCCTTTTATCCACCGCTGACGACGGTGAGCCAGCCGCGTGCCGAGATAGGCCAGCAGGCGATGAAGCTGCTGCTGCGGACGTTCGCCGGCGGGAACCTGGCCGGCGAAACGATGGAACTCACTACCAAGCTCCAGATCCGCGGATCGACGGCGCGACCAAAAGAGGCCGGTGCGAGGATACGAACTCTTTAAACGGAAAAGCGCGTGAGCAATTTGCCGGGAGACCGGGAGAACGGTTGCGGATCGGTTTCGTCGGGAGCGGAGAGAGCCTTTGGCCTTACAGATTTTCGGCAGCGCCACGATTGACGATGACCTGACTGCCGGCTAGCTTCCCGCCCGGTGTTGGTTCCGCCGCGAGGCGGATGAAAAGGGAACACGGTGAAGCCGCCACTTGGCCGAATCCGTGACTGCCCCCGCAACTGTAACCGTTGAGCCATCTTCCATTAAGCCACTGGGAGCGCGTCGCGCGACCGGGAAGGCGGAAGGAAGGCAATGACACGGAAGTCAGGAGACCTGCCTTTTCCGGTCACCCATGCTTGAACACGGGGTGTGTTCAGGCGCGGTCGCCCGTGGCGGTGACATTTGAAAAAGTGTTGCCGCATGCCGGGACGGCCCAAGGTGAATATGCCAAACGATCTGCCTGTCGGTCATTTCTGCCTGCGGTTTTATCGGAACCCGGGACGGAACTTTTCTGTCCTCCCAGAGATCATCGGGGCAAGACATGCAGAAGTTATTTTGGGCCGGCGCCCTGGCGCTCGCCCTGAACAATGGCGCTGACGAGCAGGAGACGGAGCCCGAAAGGAGCGGAGTGACCAAACTCGACCGCATTCTCGTCACCGACGGGCGCACGCCTGTCGAGCAGGAGAAGTCGGGACGAGCCTTCACCGTCATCACCGGCGAGCAACTCGAGAGGAACCAGGTGCGTTATGTCGCCGACGCGTTGCGGCTGGTGCCGGGCTTCGCGGTGTCGCGCAGCGGCTCGGTTGGCGGTCTCACGCAGGTGCGGGTGCGCGGCGCGGAATCCAACCATCTGCTGGTGATGATCGACGGGGTCGAGGCCAGCGAAACCTCGGCCGGAGAGTTCGATTTCGGCAGCCTGATCGTCGACGATATCGACCGCATCGAAGTGCTGCGCGGACCGCAAAGCGCCTTCTGGGGCTCCAACGCCTCGGCCGGCGTCGTCAACATCATCACCAAACGCGGCGAGCGCGACGGATTCACCGTCGACGCACGGTCTGAAGCCGGCACCGGCGGCACCTTCCTCGGTGGGGTTGGGCTGCGGGGTGGGGGCGAAAACTACGATGTCGCGTTTTCCGGCACCTTCCGACGCAGCAACGGCTTCAACATTTCCCATTTCGGCAACGAGGAAGACGGCGACCGCAACACGACGCTGAACGGCAAGTTCACGGTCGATCTCTCGCCGGACCTGACGGTCGACGGCACGCTGCGTTATGTCGATCAGAGAAACGAATACGACGACCAGGGTTTCTCGTTCCCATCGGCTCCCACCCAGGGCCTCGTCATCGACACGGACGATGAAACGGCCTTGCGCGAGTTCTTCGGCTCGGTCGGGGCGAGCCACGTCTCGCTGGACGGCGCGCTGACGCAGAAAGCGCGCTTCACCGGCGGCGACACGCGTCGCGAGTATTTCGAGCACGGCGAGGAAACATCGTCGGATGACGGCAACCGCTACAACGGCAGCTATCAGGCGACCTATGCGCTGGACACGCCGGGACTGCTCGAAGCGCGCCATCAGTTCACCGGCGGCTACGAATGGGAGCGCGAGACGTTCGCGCCATCGCATCTGACCGAGACGTTCAGCCGGGAAACGAACTCCGTCGTCGGCGAATATCGCGGCGATTTCCTCGATCAGGTCTACATCAATGCCGGCATTCGGCACGATTTCAACGATCGCTTCGAGGATGCGACGACGTGGACACTGAGCGGCGCCTGGAAAGTTCCGAATACGGCAATGCGCCTGCACGCTTCGGTCGGCACCGGCGTTACCAATCCAACCTTCTTCGAACAGTTCGGCTTCGTGCCCGATACTTTTATCGGCAATCCAGATCTCGTTCCCGAGGAAAGCCTCGGCTGGGACGTCGGCATCGAGCAGGGATTCTTTGATGGAGCGCTTGTTGCCGATATCACTTATTTCAACCAGAACCTCACCAGCGAAATCGCCACCGTATTCGATCCCGAGACGTTTCGCTCCAGGCCGGTCAACCGCGACGGCGAAAGCAAACGGCAAGGCGTCGAGGTTTCGGCGACGGTCGATTTCTTCAACGGGCTGACCGCGACGGCAACCTACACCTACACCGACGCGACCGAGCAGACGTTTGCCGGCGGCCCGCGCCTGCGGGAAATACGCAGGCCCGAACATGCGGGTTCATTGAGCGCTGCCTATACATTCCATGAGGACCGGGCACGGGTCTTCGGCGAGATCGTGTTCAACGGCGAGATGGAGGATGTGGCTTTCGTGCCGTCGCTGCCGCCGCAGGTAACGCTCGCCCCCTATACCGTCGTCAATATCGGCGCCAGCTTCGAGCTCACCGAGCATCTTGAAGCCTATGGCCGGGTCGAAAATCTCTTCGACGAGGATTATCAGGAAGTGTTCGGCTACAACACGCAGGGCCAGACGGCGTTTCTTGGCCTGAAAGGCATGTTCTGAGGCGCATGGCGACCAATCACTTCATCTTCCGGTTTTTCGTGAGGGCGGCGCTCGCCGCATTCACACTTCCTGTCTGCGACATGACGTCCGCGGTGGAGACGCCAAAGCACGTCGTGTCGATGAACGTCTGTACCGATCAGATGGCAATGCTCATTGCCAGTCCGGACCAGCTCTATTCGGTGTCGCACCTGGCATCGGACCCCAACTCGTCGGTGCTGGTGGACCAGGCCAGCAAATTCGTCATCAACCACGGCCTGGCGGAAGAGATTTTCCTGATGCAGCCGGACCTGGTGATCGCCGGGACGTACACCACGCGGACCACGGTCGATCTTTTGCGGCGGCTTGGTTTCAAGGTGGAAGAGTTCGCGCCAGAGAACTCATTCGAAGAAGTGCGCGCCAACCTTAAACGTATGGGCGAGATCCTTGGCCGCGAACAGCGCGCGGCCGAACTCATCGCGGAACTGGATCGCGGGCTTGCCGAACTGGCCGGCAATCCCGTGCCACAAAGGACGGTCGCGCCATACTATGCCAACAGCCATACCTCCGGCGCCGGTACGCTGGTCGACGCGATCGTGAAAGCGTCGGGGCTGACGAACATTGGCGACAGGCTAGGTTTCAGCGGAACGGTGAAACTGCCGCTCGAACTGCTGCTCCTGGCAAATCCCGACCTGATCGCCGCCGGCGATGGCCGCCACGACGCGCCGGCGCTAGCGCAAGAGAATTTTGTGCATCCCGCCTACAAGGCGGTGGCGCGTGGCGGCCGCGAGATCGTCGTGCCGCCGAGATACACGATCTGCGGTGCGCCATTCACGCTCGAAGCGGCGCGCACATTGCAAGACGCCGCCCGCAATTTGCCGGAAGGCAGGCAATGAGCAACACAGCGCGATACCGGTTGGTTCTTGCAGTGCTCGGCGCGGCGACGGCGTTGTTCTTCCTATTATCGCTGACTGTCGGGCCTGCGGCTGTGGCGTTCGGTGACAGCCTTGCAGCGCTGTTTTCGGACAAGCGCGACGCCATCGCGCTCATCATGCGGGAAATCCGCCTGCCACGCGCCATCCTTGGGTTGATGATCGGCGCCACGCTCGGCCTGTCGGGGGCCGCACTGCAGGGCTATCTGCGCAACCCGCTGGCGGAGCCCGGGCTGATCGGCGTCAGCGCGTCGGCTTCGCTGGGTGCGGTGATCGCCATCTATTCCGGGTTTTCGGCGATTTTTCCGCTCGGTCTGCCGCTGGCGGCGTTGGCGGCAGCCATTCTCGCCGTCTTCGTTGTCCAGGCGATGGCCGGGACCCGGGGCGGGGCACTGTCGATAATTCTGGCCGGCATTGCGGTGTCGAGCTTTGCCGGCGCGATGACGTCGTTGGCGCTCAACCTGTCGCCCAACCCGTTCGCGGCGCTCGAAATCATGTTCTGGATGCTGGGATCGCTGACCGACCGCTCTATGACGCATGTCTGGCTGTCGGCGCCGTTCATGCTGCTCGGCTGGGCGATGCTGGCGGCATTGGCTCGCTCGCTCGATGCGCTGACGCTCGGCACCGACGCGGCGGCGAGCATGGGTGTCAACATGCGCCGCGTGCAGTTTCTCGCCGTGTTCGGCACTGCCGCTTCGGTGGGGGCGGCGACGGCGGTGGCGGGCGCCATCGGTTTTGTCGGATTGGTGGTGCCGCACATCTTGCGGCCGCTGGTCGGGTCGCAGCCGTCGCGTCTGCTGCCCGCCAGCGCGCTCGGCGGCGCCTGCGTTCTGATGATGGCCGATATACTGGTGCGTATCATCGCGCCGGACCGCGACCTCAAGCTCGGCGTGCTGACGGCAATCGTCGGCGCGCCGTTCTTCCTCTGGCTGGTCTACCGCACCCGGAGGCAGATGCTGTGAGCCTGCTTTCGGTTTCCGATCTTCGCGTTTCGCTGGGCGGCAAGCCGGTCCTCAACGGGCTGTCGTTCGACATCACGGCGGGCGAATTCGTGGGCCTGATTGGGCCTAACGGCGCCGGCAAGTCGACGCTGCTGCGCGCCTGTCTCGGGCTTCTCCGCAGCGAGGGCCGGGTGACGGTTGCCGGGCATGATGTGTCGGCGATGACCGCAGACGGGCGGGCGCGCCACATGGCCTACCTGCCACAGGAGCGCGACATCGCGTGGCCGGTTTCGGTGGAAATGCTGGTCTCGCTCGGGCGCGCTCCGTATCGGCCCGCCTTTGCCGGTCTGGGTGCGGCGGACGCCGAAGTCATCGAGCGCGCCATGCGGCGGATGGAGGTGGAAGAATTTCGCGGCCGCGCGGCGACCGAGCTTTCCGGCGGCGAGAAGGCGCGGGTGCTCATTGCCCGCGCGCTGGCGCAGGACGCGCCGCTGCTGTTAGCCGATGAGCCGACCACCGGCCTCGACCCGTCGCACCAGATCGGCCTGATGCGCATTTTCGCGGAATTGGCTTCCGAGGGGCATGGAATCGTGGCGTCGATGCACGAACTCGGCCTGGCGGCTCGCTGGTGCTCGCGGCTGATCCTGCTCGATGGTGGCAGGATCGTCGCCGACGGGCCGCCGCGCGACGTGCTGACTGCTGCGCGGCTGCGCTCAGTCTACGGGGTCGAGGCATATCTGGCCGAGGTGGCGGGCAGCATGATCGTGCAGCCACTGGACGTAACAATGCCTGGTACGGATTCAAGCGGAGACACGCGATGAGCTAACCAGCGTTTGCTCAACCGTGAAGCGGCCAGCGTTCGAGAATGTTGTATCTGGTCAGGCCGCGCTCGCTGTGGATCAAGGCGAAGTCGTGGACGGTCCAGCTCACCGGCTCGATGGCTTGCGGTGCGATTGCCTTGTCTGCGTAGATCATGGTGATGTGAGGCACGAACGCGTCGCTTGCCCTGAAACCGAATTTCCGCATTGCCCCGGCGAGCAGGCGATGCAGTTCGAAAAGAGGATCGCTGCCACCCCGCAACACGGCAGGGTATGCCCTCGGCCGATCACGGCGTGGCGGCGCTGGGCGCTTTCGGCGCGATCGAACGTGACGTCGAACGGCGACATCGAAATGGCTGCGCCTACAAGGTTCGCGGCAAAGCGTATCTTGCTCTTCAGGCGCTTATAGTCGCCGATATGCTGAAGCGTGATATGGAGCCGCTCCCTCAGCAGAAGCTTGCCTTGCAGCGCGTTGGCTTTACGGATCTGCCTCGCCGTCGCTTCCGCGCGCAGCGCACTTTCTGCGTCGAGCAGGATTGCGAGAAAAACTCACTCGGGAAAATTTCGGCCGGCGCCATGCATCCGGATTTTCGTCGTTCAGGTCGAGGCGGAGTTGGTCATTCATAACGCAGTTACCTCCCAGCACTCGTGAACTAAGCTTGCCTCCTTCGCTAGGGTCAGAGACTAGAACAAAACAGGAACATTTGGCACGTAAAATATAGCGCCGATAGGCGAGAAGTCGTTCTCAAAGCGTGAGGGACGGTGATGACTAAGGCGGTCACGCCGCGCGCAGATGCACCACGTAGAGTTTCCTCGTCTTCTCGTGGATCGTCCATTCGCCGCGCCAGCCGATAGGCAGCACCAGCAGTTCGCCCGGTCCGACATCGCGCCGCGCGTCCCCGGGTCCGTGCAGCGTCACCCGGCCGGAAACGATGTGGCAGATCTCGGAATTGTCGTCGCGGCTCGCCGTGAAGCGGCCGGGCGAACATTCCCAGACACCGACCTCGACCAGGCCGTCATCGGAGGCCCACAGCACTTTTGCCGCCTCCATTTGATCGCCCTCGACGGACGTCGGTTTGGCTTGCGGCGCGCCGAGGTCGATTGCAGCGAGATGGGCGAATGTCCTGAAGTCGATCATGCTGATGTCCTGAAATGCTATCAATGGCCGGTGAGGCGATCGGCAAGGGCGGCAAGCCGCGACGTGCGGCCAAGACCCTTTGCCTCGCGTTCGTCGGCGATGCGGTAGAGCTGGTACATGGAATGGACGCCGAGCCAGCGCAGCGGCTCCGGTTCCCATTTCTTCACAGTGCGGTTGACCCAAGGCAGGCGGGTCAGTTCGGTGTCGCGGCCGAGCATCAGGTCGCGCAAGGTGCGGCCGGAGAGGTTCGACGTCGAGACGCCGAGGCCGACATAGCCGCCGGCCCAGCCGATGCCGGCGGCGTGGTCGAATCCGACCGTGGTGCACCAGTCACGCGGCACACCCAGCGTCCCGCACCAGGCGTGGTCGAGCGCGAGGCCTTTGGTCTGCGGCAGCAGTGTGACCAGAATCTTGTACAGCTTGTCGATGGTTGCCTGCTGGGTGACGCCGAGGGTGTCGGTCCTGGAACCGAAACGATAAGGCACGCCGCGCCCTCCCATGGCGATGCGCCCTTCGCGCGTGCGCTGCGCGTAGCAATAGGCATGCGCCGCATCGCCCAGCACCTCGTAACCGTCCCAGCCGATTTCCTTCCACATGCTATCAGACAGCGGCTCGGTGACGACGATCGCGCTGTTCAGTGGCAGCCACAGGCGTTCGTGTCTCTTGATGCCGGCGGTGAAGCCCTCAGTGGCGCGGACAATCTTTTCCGCCCGCACGGTGCCGCGGTCGGTCGTCACCGTGCCCTTGTCGATCGACAACACCGTGGTTTGCTCGTAGATCGTCACGCCAAGCTTGGCGACGGCCCTGGCCAACCCCTGCACCAGCTTGGCCGGCTGCACGCGCGCCACTTTTTTGATTACGAAGGCGCCGCGGGCGTTCTTCACCGCGATGCGGCGGGCGGTCTCGGCGGCATCGATATAGCCGACACGCTCTTCGGTAAGTTCCCAGGATCTGGCATGTTCGTACATGGCCTTGGCGCGCTGTTCCTGCGCCTCGTTGGTGGCGACCAGGAGTTCGTCGGTGCGCTTGATATCGGCGTCGATGCTCTCGGCTTCGCAGACCGAGATCACCTCGTCCACAGTCCCCATCATTGCCGCCTGCATGTCGATGACGCCGCGCCGCGACGAGGTCTTCTCATACTTCTCGCGCGACCAGGAGAACCCGCCGGACAGCCAGCCGCCGTTGCGGCCCGAGGCGCCGAAACCGGCGAATTCCTTCTCGACGATGACGATGTCGAGGCTGGGCTCGGCCTTCTTCAGGTAATAGGCGGTCCATAAGCCCTGTATAGCCGGCGCCGACGATGCAGACATCGGCGACGATATCGCCAGGCAACGGCGGACGACAGGTGGGCACGCCGCCGATATCGGCATACCAGAACGACACGTCGCCGTTACGCTTGGCTTGCATTTTCGATGTTCCGATTCTCTTGAATTTTCAGGTGAGGGTGAGGTCGGCCCTGTCGTCGTCGGCCAGCAGCTTTGCATCTTCGCCGGCGAACAACACATCGACTTCATCACCGATGGCGAAGGATTGCGCGTCGAGCGTCGAGCGTACGATGGCTTTCGATCCATCCGCCAGCACGACCTCGTATTTGGAGCCGGAACCGAGATAGATGGCTTCGCCGATGCGGCCGGTCAGCCGGTTGCGGCCATCCACGGCAGCGCCGGAGCGGGCAAGCGCCAGCTTCTCCGGCCTCAGGAGCATAACGGGCCTGCCGCTATTGGAGAGGCGTTTGGCCGTCGCAACTTTCTGGCCGGCGATGTCGATGGCGGTTTCGTTTCCTGAAATCGCGGCGGGCCCGCGCAGAACAGTGGAGTCGCCAACGAACTTTCCGACGAAAAGCGTTGCCGGCTCATCGTACAGCTCCCGGCCGGTGCCGATCTGCTCGATGCGGCCCTGGTTGAACACGGCGATGCGGTCCGACAGCACCAGCGCTTCCTCCTGGTCGTGGGTGACGTAGACGAAGGTTGTGCCGAGTTCGCGATGGATGCGCTTGATCTCGAGTTGCAGCCATTCGCGCAGCTTCTTGTCGAGGGCGCCCAGCGGCTCGTCCATAAGGAGCAAGGGCGGATCGAAGACGATGGCGCGCGCCAGGGCAACGCGCTGCTGCTGGCCACCGGAAAGTTCGCTCGGAAAACGGTGGTCGAACTCGACCATCTTGACCATGTCGAGCGCCTGGCGGACACGGCGTTCGCGTTCCTCCCTGGCGACGCCGCGCAAGGCGAGGGGATATGCGACGTTGCGGCTCACCGTCATATGCGGAAACAGCGCATAGTGCTGGAAGACGACGCCGATGTTGCGCTTGTGCGCCGGCACGCCGACGACGTTTTTGCCGCCGACTTCCAGCCCGCCCGAGCTTACCTCGGTGAAGCCGGCGATCACGTTGAGCGTCGTCGTCTTGCCGGAGCCGCTCGGCCCGAGCAGCGTCATGAACTCGCCGGCCTCGATGTGCAGCGACACGTCGTCGAGTGCGGTGAAGTTTCCGTAGCGCTTGGTGACGGAGCGGATGTCGATCGCGGCGCCGCGCGTCTGCGATGCGGCCATGTCAGCGTCTCCCCTGGCGCGAGCCTATGATCAGGCCGGCGCCGATGACCAGCGAGGTGGTGATGAACAGAATGGTGCCGACGGCCGCGACCGTCGGGTCGGCATCGCGCGTGATCGAGGAAAATATCTGCACGGGCAGTGTCTTCAGATACGGGCTGGTGATGAACAGCGCGACGATGATTTCGTCGAACGAGGTCACGAAGGCAAACAGCAGGCCGGACAGGATGCCGGGCGCGATCAGCGGCAGCGTTATGGTGCGGAAAGCGGTGAGCCGGCTGGCCCCGAGGCTGGTCGCTGCGGTCTCCAGGCGTTTGTCGAAGACTTCCAGGCTGGCCGACACTGCTATGATGACGAACGGGACGGCCAGCATGGTGTGGGCGAGCACGAAGCCGGTCATCGTGCCGACCAGATGCGTGTCGAGATAGACTGCATAGATGCCGACGGCGAGAACCACGCCCGGCACGACCATCGGGGTTATCAGCAAGGCGCGCAGCATCCCGCTGGCTCGGCTCTTCATGCGGTCGAGGCCGAAAGCGGCGAGAGTGCCGATCACTGTCGCAAAAACCGCGGTGACCACGGCCACTTTCAACGAACTGACCAGGCTGGACGACCAGTCAGGACTGGTGAAAAAGTTCTGGTACCATTGCCAGGAAAAGCCGTCGGGCGGGAAGGCGAGGGACTTCTTCTCGTTGAACGACATCGGCACGACGACGAATGTCGGCGCCACCAGCCAAATGGCTACCAGCAAGCAGAACAGGCCGAGAAAAATCCGGGTGGAGAGTTTCATTGCCGAGCTCCCTGGCGATGCGGCTGGCGCATCAGCGGCATGGCGATGGCAAGCAGCACGAAGGTGGCAACCAGAAGCACGACGCCCATGGTGCCGCCTCGTCCCCAGTTGAGCAGGCTCAGCACCTGGTTCTGGATCAGCGTCGACAGCATGGTCGAGCGCGGCCCGCCGAGCAGCGCCGGCGTGATGTAGAAGCCGAGCGCGAGGATGAAAACGATGATGGCGCCGGCGTAGACGCCCGGCAGCGACAACGGCAAGTAAACCTGGACGAAGGCGCGGGCAGGGCTCGCGCCGAGGCTGCGTGCGGCCTGCATCAACCGCAGATCGATGGCCTTCATCACCGAATAGAGCGGCAGGATCATGAAGGGGAGCAGCACCTGCGCCATGCCGATGACCACGCCGGTCTGGGTGCGGATGAGTTTTACCGGGCTGAAGCCGACGCCGCGCAGGACGGAGTTGATGACGCCGGAATCCTGCAGCAGGATCACCCAGGCCAGCGTGCGCACTACACCCGAGACCCAGAACGGCACCAGCACGCAAAGGATGAGGATAAGCCGCAGGCGCGGTCCGACGACAGTCATCACATAGGCATAAGGGTAGCCGCAGATCACGCAGACCAGCGTGACCCAGGCGGAGATTGTGAAGGTGCGCTGCAGAACGGTCAGGTTGACCGGCGCGCCGAAGAACCAGGCGTAGTTCTGCAGCCCCCATTCAGGCTCGGCGAAACTGCGGATGACAATGATGACCAGCGGTACGCCAAGCACGGCAACGAGCAGAACAAGCGCCGGCACGACCAGCCAGAACGGCTGATCGGCGACACGCCTGCCACCATCCGCGGCCGGGACAGCCGGGGCGTTTTCCGCCCGGCTGTCCGTCGCCGTGATAATGGTATTTACCATCGCCGCGGTCCGCTCTAAGCACTCAATTGCCGGCCAGCATGGCGCTCCATTTCTCGTTTGCGACTTCGAAATTGGCGACCCAGAACTTGATGTTCTGCTGGTAGCCGAGCTTCTGCTTCTCCGGCGTGTTGGTCATGAATGCTGCGGTGATCTCATCGACCTCCGGCTTCGCGTCCTTGTGGATCGGCGTGTAGGAGGTGGTCTTGGCGAGCATCTCCTGCGCGGTCTTGCCGAGATAGGCGTTGATCAGCGCATGTGCCGCGTCCGGGTCCTTGACGCCCATGGGAATGGTCAGCTGATCCATGACGACCAGCCAGTCCTGCCAGACCGGCGTATAGGCGGCGCCGTTCTTCACCGCGGTCATGGCACGGCCGGTCCACATGGCGATCATGTCGGCCTCGCCGGATTCGGCGAGCTGCTGCGATTCCGCACCGGTTTTCCAGAAGATCGTGTCGGGACCGATCGCCTTGATCTTCTCGACAGCCTTGTCAATGTCGGCGACGGTCAGATTGTCGACTGACTGGCCCGACGCCAGCAGAGCCTGCTCCATGAGGCCGCCGGAAAAGTCGCCGCTGCCTTCGACCGCGCGCGAGCCTGCGAATTTTTCGGTGTCGAAGAAATCGGCCCAGCTCTTCGGCGGATTGTCCTTGTAGGTTTCGTTCTTGTACATCAGCACCACGCCATAGTTCATGGCGGGCACGCTGCACTCGCTGACCTGGCCTTCAGGGATGTTCGAGATGTCGATCTTCGAGAAGTCGAGCTTCTGGAACAGCTTGCCGCAATAGACGTAGGGCGGAAAATCCGCAGTGTCGACGACATCCCAGGCAACGTTGCCCGATTCCACCTGGGCCTGCAGCTTCGAGGTTTCGGTCGGGCCGTCGCTCAGAAGCTGCACCCCGGACTTGTCGACGAATTCCTTGAGTGCGGCGATCTGGCCGTCCTGGTAGATGCCGCCGTAGGAGACGAAGGTGAGCGTCTTGCCCTTCAGCGATCCTTCGGCCACTTCGCCTGCCACTGGCTTCGATTGCGCGAGGGCGGCCGTTGTCGCCAGAAGCACGGCAAGACCTGCTGCACGTCCAAAATTCAATCTCATGTTCAATTCTCCCATTCCAAACCTCGCGTTTCTTATTCACCCGGGTGCGAGCGGTTTCCGGGCCTGTATTGATCGAGTTCGACCGTGCCGCTGGTCGGTGGTGCGATGATCCACAAAACCTCCGCCGGCGTGTCGCCGACGTTGACCGTGCGGTGCGGTGTCGATGTCGCGTATTCCACGCTGTCGCCTTCGCGCATGATGTAGCGCTGGTCGGCGAGAGTCAGTTCCACCGTGCCCTTGAGCACCAGGAACATCTCGTGCTTGCCGCCATGGGTGTAAGCCTCGGCTCCGGTCGAACCGCCGACCTCGAAATGCCCGGCATAGACCTCGAATTCATGGATCGGCCGCCGCGACAGGAGCATCTTGCGACCGCCGGTGCCGACGGGAACGACGGGCCGGTCGTCCCTTGAGAGCACCTTGTGCAGCGGGCGATCGCCGTCTTCGAAAAGGTCGTTGATACCGAGGTCGAGTGCCGCGGCAATCTTCATCAGTGTGCCTGTGTTGGCGCCGCACAGATTGCGCTCGAGCTGGCTGATGAAACTCGCCGTGGTGCCGATCATGTCCGCCAGCTGGCGCAACGACACGCGCCTGGCGGTGCGGAACGACTTGATGCGGGCACCGACGCTAGTGGCCTGCTGCGGAGCGCTGTCCGCACCGTTCGGCTGATCTGTCTTGAGGGTTTGTTCGCGCGGCATCGCGGGCCTCTCCGTCACTTAACACCCTATTAAGTGATGAGCCGGCTGGCAAGGCAAATTTCGATGCTATGTGTTCGGGCTCGGAACGGTGCGCCTGAGAAGGACTTGCGAAGAAGCGCTATCTATTTGTTATAAAATGGATTTCTCGAAGTGCGCTTTTGCTTTGATCTAGTCATCTTCCGGCTGCCGTTGGCGCGCCGCCCGAAACAGGCAACCGTTCGGCTGCGCGTGTGATGCTCTTTTCTTCCACGATCACCACGAAAGTGCGCAGCAAATTCCAGTCAAGAGCCCAGACAAGGCGATCGAGTCGTGGAATTCATCATTTCTGGGTACTGTGGCTAGTATTTTCATTATCTGTTTGCCCAATGCATACGCGAAAGCAATCATCTGCCGCCGCTCATCACGAAATTCCTGCCTGACGATGGCGAATGACAGTCCCTATCCCGATTTCGGCCTGACGGCGGAACAGCGTCGCGAAGCGGTGCTCGGCAACAAATACGAGCTGCCTGGCATGGACGGCCCGCGCGGCGAGATCTGGTGCTATACCGACCGCTACGCCTATCGCGCCGGCGACCGCCTTCGGCTGCAGGTTTCTTCCACCGCAGCCCGTTACCGGCTCGACATCGTGCGCGACGGTGGCGCCGAGCGCCTGGTGCTGAGGGAAGAAAATCTCCAGACGCGATGGCAGGAGACGCCCGATCAATGTTCGGTCGAGGGCTGCGGCTGGGACACCTCATGGGAATTCGTCATTCCGCGGGAGTGGCCATCCGGCGCCTACCGCATCACCCTGACCGCGGAAGGCCGCGATGGACCGATCCGCTGCCACCATCTTTTCATCGTCTATCCGGAGGCAGGCCCGAAGACAGGCCGCATCCTTCAGGTCGCCGCGTCAGGCACGTGGTCGGCTTACAACACCTGGGGCGGCTCGAACCATTATCAGGGCATCACCGGGCCGGATCGCAACATGTATGCGCCAACGGTGAGCATGGAGCGTCCGTTCTGCCGCGGCTTTGTCGTGCTGCCGCCCGATGCGCCGCGGGTGCCGCTGGAGGTGACGGTACCTCCGGCAACGCCGGCGCGTTATCCGCACATGGAGTGGGCGTTCGCCAACGGCTATTCGCGTAAATACGCCTCGTCGGGCTGGGCAAGCTACGACAGCCATTTCTTCCGCTGGGCGGAGCGCGCAGGCTATGGCGTCGATCTTGCAAGTCAGCATCAGCTGCATTTCGAACCGGAAATCCTCGACGGCTACGACTGCGCGGTTTTCGTCGGCCATGACGAATACTGGACCTGGGAGATGCGTGACGCGGTCGATTCGTGGGTCGGGCGTGGCGGCCGTGCGGCGCGCTTCGCCGGCAATTTCATGTGGCAAACGAGGCTCGAGGACGAAGGCCGGCGGCAGACCTGCTACAAATACCGGGCACGCGCCGAAGACCCGGTCTACCGGCAGCAGGATACGACCCGCACCACCACGTCGTGGGAAGCGCCTGAAGTCGGCCGCCCCGGCGCGCAGACTTTCGGCCTCAACGCCACCTATGGCCTTTATGCAGGGTGGGGCGGCTGTGCCCCGCGCGGTGTGCGCGGGTTCCCCGTCTATCGGCCCGACCATTGGGCATTTTCCGGCGCTGGCCTCTATTACGGCGACCTGCTCGGGGCGGACGGCCATATTTTCGGTTACGAGGTGGACGGTGTCGACTACATCATCCGTCGCGGCCTGCCTGAACCGACCGGAGAGGGCGGTGCGCCCGAAGGGATGCAGATCCTCGCGCTCGGCATGTCGTCGCTGCAGGAAGAAAGCGCCGACATTCCGGCCGACGACCAGTTCCTCTCCGACGCCGATGCGAAATTCGTCGCGCAGACGCTGGTGGGTGACGACGGCCCGGCGGCCGTCGAGCGCGTCAAGCGCGGTGCCGGCATGATCGTCAATTTCCAGCGGGGCAAGGGCGAAGTGTTCAACGCCGGAAGCTGCGAATGGGTCGCCGGCCTTTTGCGCAAGGACGCCATGGTCGAGCGCGTCACCGCCAATGTCCTCGACCGCTACCTCACCCGATAGGCCAAAACCCATCATGCAAACAAAAGCCACCAGCCTGAATGCAGCATCAGCCGACGAGCGGGCGCCGTCGAACCTTTTCTATCTGGCAAACCTGCGCCGTCCCTTGGTCGACCGTGCCGAGGGCATCTACATGTGGGACCAGAACGGCCGTCGCGTCATTGATGGATCGAGCGGCGCCATGGTCGTCAATCTCGGTCATGGCAACAAGAACGTGCTCGACGCGATGAAGCACCAGATGGACCGGGTGACTTTCGCCTACCGGCTGCATTTCGAGAACGAACCGGCGGAAGAGCTGGCGCTGCGTCTTGCCGGCAAAATGCCAGCCGGCATGGACAAAATCTTCTTCGTTTCCGGCGGCTCGGAGGCAGTTGAATCCTGCCTCAAGCTCGCCCGCCAATGGGCGGTCGTCACCGGTCAGGCCAACCGCTGGAAGGTCATCTCCCGCTTCCCGTCCTATCATGGTGGTACCCTCGGCTCGCTCGCTGTCACCGGCGACGATGCGCTGGCCGAAACCTTCCTGCCTATGATGCGGGTGATGCCGACGATTCCTGCACCGATGGTCTGGCGCGACCGCGACAACCTCTCGATGGAAGATCGCGGCCTGCGTTACGCCGACATGCTTGAAGAGAAGATCCTGGCGGAGGGACCGGAAACCGTGCTCGCCTTTATCATGGAGCCGGTCGGTGGTGCGGCAACGGCGGCGCTGGTCGCGCCCGACAGTTACTACCGGCGGATCCGTGAAATCTGCGACCGCTACGGGATATTGCTCATCCACGACGAAGTGATGAGTGGCGCTGGCCGAACCGGCAGGTTCCTCGGTGGCGATCACTGGAACTGCACGCCTGACATCGTCGCGCTGTCCAAGGGGCTTGGCTCCGGCTACGCACCGCTCGGCGCGCTCGCGGCCTCCTCGCGGCTGGTGCAGCCCTTGCTCGACGCCGGCGGTTTCCAGCACGGCCACACCTACGCCGGCAATCCGCTGTCATGCGCTGCCGGCCTCGCCGTACTGGACGAAATGGAAAGGCTGGGTCTCCTCGCCAACGCGACGGCGATGGGCGAACTGCTGATGGAAGAACTGCGCACCCTGGCGCTGCGGTTCCCCTTCATCGGCGATGTGCGGGGCAAAGGCTTGCTGATCGGTGCGGAACTTATTTCCGACCCCGATACGCTGGCTGCGATCACGCCAGAGAAGAAGGCCAACCAGCGTCTGCTGGACCATGCCTACCGGCGCGGCCTCATCATCTATTCGCGTCGCGTGAAAGGTGGTCCGGACGGCGACAATTTCATGGTTGCGCCGCCGCTGATCGTCACGCGCGAACAGGTCGACGAAATCATCGGCATCCTCGGCAAATCGCTCGACGCGCTGGCCGACGATCTCGACCTGCCGGTCAACGGTTGAGGCGTGCACATGTCGACCACCAAAGTCATCATCACCTGCGCCGTCACCGGATCGGTCCATACGCCGACGATGAGCCCGTATCTGCCTGTAACGCCACGGGAAATCGCCGAACAGGCGATCGCGGCGGCGGAAGCGGGCGCATCGATCCTGCATCTCCATGCGCGAAACCCGTCCGACGGCCGCCCGAGCGCCGATCCGGCGGTTTTCATGGAATTCCTGCCGGTCATCAAGCAGGTGAGCGACGCCGTCATCAACATTTCGACAGGAGGCTCGTCGCTGATGGCGCTCGACGACCGCCTTGCGGCGGCGCTGCGGGCCGAGCCGGAAATGTGCTCGCTCAATATGGGTTCGATGAATTTCGGCATCTTCCCGCTGGCAAAACCGGGAACCGACTGGAAGCACCAATGGGAGCAAGAACTTCTCGAAGCAACGCGCTCGACGATCTTCAGGAATACTTTTGCCGACATCGAGGATATCCTGAAGCGGCTGGGCGACGGTTGCGGCACGCGCTTCGAATTCGAGTGTTACGATGTCGGCCATCTTTATACACTGAAACATTTCCATGATCGCGGGCTGGTCAAGGGGCCGCTGTTCATCCAGTTCGTGCTTGGCATTCTGGGTGGGATCGGCGCCGACGCCGAAAACCTCCTCCACATGAAACGCGTTGCCGACAAGCTTTTCGGCAACGACTACCGGTTCTCGGTACTCGCGGCAGGGCGGCAGCAGATGCCGCTGATCACCATGGGGGCGACGTTGAAGGGCAACGTGCGTGTCGGGCTGGAGGACAGCCTCTATCTCGGCCACGGCGAACTCGCGAAATCCAACGCCGAGCAGGTGGCGCGCATCCGCTCCATCCTTCAAGGTCTTTCGCTTGAAGTGGCGACGCCGGCCGAGGCGCGCGACATGCTGGCACTCAAGGGCGGTGACAGGGTGGCGTTCTAGGATGGGGGATCATTCGAATAACGGGAGGGGGCATCTTCGCATTCGCTCCGCGATGCCGGACGATGCGCATACCATCCACGCCGCGATCCTCGGCATAGCCGAGGCAGTTGGGCAGGTCGCGAAAGTGACCAGCACGCCGCAAGATATTGTTGGTCATGGCTTCGGCGAAAAACCTGCGTTCGGGGTCCTGATCGCGGAAATGGATAATGTTTTCGCCGGGCTGTGCCTCTACTTCCCGAGTTTTTCCACCTGGTACGGCCGGCCCGGAGTCTACGTCCAGGACTTGTATGTGGAGCCGGCCTTCCGCGGCCGCGGCGTCGGCGAACGTCTGTTGCGACGCCTTGCGGCGCAGACACGCGATGGCGGTGGCGTCTACCTGCGCCTTTCGGTCGATGTCGAGAACAATTCGGCCCAGCGCTTCTACGAGAAGATCGGTCTCGAATGGTCGCGCGAGGAGAAGATTTTTGCAGCGCGAGGCGAGGCTTTCCTGGCGCTCGCCAAGGATGACGGAGAGCATGGATGAAGGCCTTCTACGCCGAAGAACAGAAACGCCACGACCCCAAGGCGTTTCTGTCGAGCGGCGGGCCGCAGCCAAATCCGGAGAAACCCGAGCGTGTCGAGCGCCTGCTCTCCGGTGCGAAGGCCGCCGGCTGTGCCATCGAGCGGCCTGCCGATTACGGGCTTGCCCCGATCGCGGCCGTGCATTCGCCAGAATATCTCGATTTTCTTCAGAATATCTATGCGCGCTGGCAGCGCATCCCCGACGCCTCCGATGAGGTAATTCCGAATATCCACCCGCTTGCTCGCGACGGCGCCTATCCGGCATCGGCGGTCGGACAGGCAGGCTACCACATGGCCGATACCGCCTGCCCGATCTCGGCCGAAACCTGGGAGAGCGCGTGCTGGAGTGCTTGGAGCGCGGTAGCGGCGACCGAGGCGGTGATGTCCGGTCAGCCAGCCGCCTACGCGCTCTGCCGTCCGCCCGGTCACCACGCTTTCGCCGATGTCGCCGGCGGCTTCTGCTTCATCAACAATTCGGCGGTCGCGGCCCAGCATTTGCGCCGATCCGCGGCCCGCGTGGCGATCCTCGACGTCGATCTGCACCATGGCAACGGCACGCAAGGCATCTTCTACAGCCGCCCCGATGTGCTGACGGTCTCCATCCACGCCGATCCGGTTCGTTTCTATCCGTTCTTCTGGGGCCATGCCGACGAGCGTGGCGAAGGTGCGGGGCTTGGCTACAACCTTAACCTGCCGTTGCCCCGGAAGACGGGGGATGAAGGGTTCCTCGAAGCCATAAATGCCGGAATACGGCGCATCCAGGCCTTTGCGCCCGACGCGCTGGTCGTGGCGCTTGGCCTTGATGCCTTCGAAGGCGATCCGTTTGGTGGTCTGTCCGTCACCACCGGCGGTTTCGCGCGCATCGGCCAGGCTATCGCCAGCATCGGCCTGCCCGCCGTGATCGTCCAGGAGGGCGGTTACCTCTGTGACGAACTGGGCAGCAACCTGGAAGCATTTCTGACCGGCATGGCATAAGTGCTTTCAACACGCACTTGCTTGCCTGTCAGGGCGCGTGCGGCTTCTCTAGGCCACTGTGCTCGCTCCAGGCGGCCGGTGTCTTGCGCACCATCTTTCGCAGAGCGACATAGAACACTGGCGTAAGGAACAGGCCGAACAAGGTCACGCCCAGCATGCCGGCGAACACGGTGACGCCGGTGACTGCACGCACTTCTGCGCCAGCACCGTGACCGACGAGGAGCGGCACGGTGCCGGCGATGAACGCGATCGACGTCATGATGATCGGACGCAGCCGGAGACGGCACGCTTCGAGCGCGGCTTCGACGATGCCCTTGCCCTGGATTTCCAGTTCGCGGGCGAATTCGACGATCAGGATGGCGTTCTTGCACGCCAGTCCCATCAGCACGACGAGGCCGACCTGGACGAACACGTTGTTGTCGCCGCCGGTCAGCCAAACGCCGACCAGCGCCGACAGCATGCACATCGGCACGATCAGCACCACGGCCAGGGGAAGCGTCCAGCTTTCATAGAGTGCCGCCAGCACCAGGAACGCCAGCATCACCGACAACGGGAAGATGAAGAGGGCGGCATTGCCCTGGGTCGATTGCTGGAAGCTGAGGTCGGTCCATTCGGTGACCATGCCGTTGGGCAGCACCTGGGCGGCCAACTCGCTGACCTTGGCCATCGCTTCCGCCGACGACAGCAATCGAGGATCGGCATCGCCGATCACGTCGATGGCCGGATAGCCGTTGTAGCGCATCACCGGATCGGGTCCAAAAGTCTGATCGATCCGCACCATCGAGCCGATCGGCACCATCTCGCCCCGGTCGTTGCGGGTGCGCAGTTTGGCGATGTCCTCGACGCTCTCGCGATACGGCCCGTCAGCCTGGGCAAAGACGCGGAAAGTGCGGCCGAAGCGGTTGAAGTCGTTGACATAGGTCGATCCGAGATAGGTCTGCACGGTGTCGAACAATTCGGTCAGCGCCACACCTTGCGCCTTCGCCTTGACGCGGTCGACCTGCAGGTCGAGCTGCGGCACGTTGGACTGGTAAGTGCTGATCGGGAAGGTCATGCCGGGTGTCTGCATGACAGTGCCCTGCAACGCGCCGAGCGCATTCTGCAAGGCGCCGTAGCCAAGCCCGGCGCGGTCTTCCACATAGAGCGAATAACCCGAGCCGCTGCCCAGGCCGAAGACCGCCGGCGGCAGAAATGAGAAGGCGAAACCTTCCTTGATACCGGCAATCTTCTGATTGATCTCGGCATTGATCTCGGCAGCGCTTCGATGGCGCTCGCTGAACGGTTTGAGGACGATGAAGGAGACGCCGGTGTTGGGCGTGTTGGTGAATTGCAGCGCGTTGAGGCCGGGAAACGAGACGGTGCTGTCGACGCCGTCGACCTCAAGTGCGGCCTCGCTGATCCTGCGCAATACCGCATCAGTCCGCGATAGCGAAGCCCCTTCCGGCAGTTTGGTGCCGCTGATCAGAAATCCTTTGTCCTGGCTTGGGATAAAGCCTCCCGGGACCGTCTGAAACATGAAGCCGGCAGCCGCCAGCAGCAGCACATACACCGCGAACACCGCACCGCGCCGGTGGAGGGTTCGCGACACGGCACCCTGATAGCCGTTCGAGCTGCTCTTGAAGAAGCGGTTGAACGGCCGGAACAGCCAGCCGAAAAGGCGGTCGATCAGGCGCGACGGCATGTCTTTCGGCGCGTCATGCGACTTGAGCAGCAAGGCGGCCAGCGCCGGCGACAGGGTCAGCGAGTTGATCGCCGAGATCACCGTCGAGATGGCGATGGTTACCGCGAACTGCTTGTAGAACTGCCCGACAACTCCGTCGAGGAAAGCCATCGGCACGAACACCGCGCACAGCACCAGGGCGATCGCCACGATCGGTCCCGATACTTCCGTCATCGCCTGATGCGCTGCGGCGAGCGGGCTGAGACCTTCCTCGATGTTGCGTTCGACATTTTCCACCACCACGATGGCGTCGTCGACGACGATGCCGATCGCCAGCACCAGCCCGAAAAGGCTCAGCGTATTGATCGAGAAGCCCAGAAGATAAAGCACCGCAAATGTGCCGACGATCGACACCGGCACCGCAATCAGCGGAATGATGGACGCCCGCCAGGTCTGGAGAAACAGGATCACTACCAGCACGACCAGCACCACCGCCTCCAGCAGCGTGGAGATCACGGCATTGATCGAGTCGCGCACGAAAACCGTGGTGTTGTAGACGGAGGTCCATTTCATGCCCGGCGGAAAACGCGTCGCCAGTTCGTCCATCTTTGTGCGAACGGCATCGGCGATTTCGAGCGCATTGGCGCCCGGCGCCTGGAAGATGCCGATGGCGATCGATTCCTTGTTGTCCAACTGCGCGCGCAAGGTGTAGTCGCTGGCGCCGAGTTCGATGCGGGCGACGTCGGCGAGGCGAACCACCTCGCCGTTGCTGCCTGCCTTGATTACCACGTCGCCGAATTCCTGCTCCGTCTGCAAGCGGCCGCGGGCATTGATGGAGATGAGGAAATCGCTCTCCGTGGGCAGCGGCTCGGCGCCGAGTTGCCCGGCCGAAACCTGCAGGTTCTGCTCGCGGACCGCGCGCACCACGTCACCTGCCGTCAGGCCCCGCGAGGCGACCTTTTCCGGGTCCAGCCAGATGCGCATCGCATAATCGCCGGAACCGAAGACCAACGCCTGGCCGACACCGGGCAATCGCGCCAGTTCGTCCTTGATTTTCAAATTCGCGTAGTTGCGCAGGTACAGCGAATTGTAGGTGTCATCCGGCGAAAACAGATTGATGACCATGGTGAAGTTGGGCGACTGCTTCTGCGTCGTCACGCCCTGGCGGATAACGGCTTCCGGCAAGCGCGACTGCGCCTGACTCACACGGTTCTGGACACTGACCTGCGCCGCGTCCGGATCGGTACCCGGGCGGAAGGTGACGGTCAGCAACAGGACGCCGTCCGAACCGGCCACCGACTTCATGTACATCATGTTCTCGACGCCGTTGATCGCCTCCTCAAGCGGCGTTGCGACAGTCTCGGAAATCTCTTTTGGGTTAGCCCCCGGATACACCGCGCGAACCTGGACGCTCGGCGGCACCACATCCGGATACTCCGAGATCGGCAGCAGCGGCAGCGCGATGAGGCCGGCGGCAAAAATGATGATCGACAAAACGGCGGCGAAGATTGGCCGGTCGATGAAAAACTTGGAGAAATCCATAGGAGCGCACCTTGTTCGGAAGTTCCGATTATTGAGGCGTCAGACTTTTATTCTCTGGGCTGCCCCCGCTGGCGCGAGGTACATGATGTCGGCTGAGCCCCTGTGGACGGGGCTACCGCCGCGCGCTTCCGGTATTGTGGCGCAAGAACCTACTCTGCCGCCGCAACCGGCTTGGGCTTCATGTCGGGTGGCATGCCGATCTCGATCGTTTGCGGGTTCACCGGCATACCGGGCATGAAAACCTTCTGGACGCCGTCGACGATCACACGGTCCTGCTCGGTCAGCCCCTTCGTCACGATACGCAGGCCGTCGGCCATGCGGCCGAGTTCTATGTCCTTGCGCAGCGCCTTGTTGTCAGGACCGACCACGTAGACATATTTGCGATCCTGGTCGGTCAGCACCGCCTTGTCGTCGATCAGCAAGGCGTTCGTCTCGCGAGCGCCTTCAAGTTGCACGCGTGCAAACATGCCTGGCGAAAAACGCCGATCTGTATTGTTGAGGACAGCACGAATACGGATGGTGCCGGTGTTCGAAATCGACCTGGGTGTCGGTGAAGTTTACGATGCCTTCGTGCGGGTAGCCTTGCTCGTCGGCAAGGCCGACGCGCACCGGGTTTTGGGACGAGTTCCGTGCGCCCTGGCGGCTAAGCTGGTTGTAGCGAAGGTAGCTTCTCTCGTCGCTGTCGAAGTAAACGTAGACCGGATCTTGCGACACCAGGGTGGTCAGCAATGTCGAGTCGGCCTGCACGAGATTGCCGACCGTTACCAGTGCGCGGCCGGCACGGCCTGAAATCGGGGCGCGCACTTCGGTGAATTCGAGATTGAGCCTCGCCTCGGCGACGGCCGCCTCCGCGGAGCTTACGATCGCGTTGCTTTGCGTGACGGTCGCCTTGCGGGTGTCCGCCTGGTCGCGGGAGACAGCATTGCTGGCCAGCAAGGTCCGCGCCCGCTCGTCTTGGACCTGCGCCAGTTCCGCCGCGCTGCGGGCGCGTTCCAGTTCGGCAAGTGCTGCGTCGAGCTGGGTCCGGTAGCGGCGCTGGTCGATCACGAAGAGAAGGTCGCCCTTCTTTACCTCCTGACCTTCCTCGTAGGCCACACGCTCCATATAACCGCTGACGCGCGCGCGCAGCTCGACTGCTTCCACGGCGGCGATCCGGCCGGTGAATTCATCCCATTCGCGCACCGGCTTCGAAAGTACCGTGGCCACCCCAACGTCCGGCGGGGGCGGCGGAGTTCCACCCACTGCCTCGGGGCTGCAGGCGCTCAATACCAGCCCGCTCATCATCCCGAAGGCGAGTGCAATGAACCTCTTCACTGCCGGTCTGCCCGGCGAGGCGTTCTTTTCATCAAGCTGATCCATCGGTTCGTCTCTTCCTGAATTGGCGATCGCGACCCGGCAGGCCGGGCGCGGCGAAACTATTCTCTGTCGCGCCGGTGCTCGCTCATCGCGGGCAGGGCGGTGGTTTTATTGCCGAGCGACGATGTCGGGTTCGGGTCTGGCACCTCCAGACCGTGGAGCGTCAGTCCGGCAAGCAAGGCAAGGTAGATCGCCGCCGCCACAGCCAGTTGGGTCACCCGCCGCGTATAAAACCACTCACTACGCGCGCCTCGCGGAGCGCCATGGAATTCTTCCCACGCCGCCGGAGGTGACAGGTCGATGTCGTTTCGGTGGTCGATATATTCGCGGTTCGCCATGTGGTCCGGCCATTATCTTTGCGGCACATCCGCGCCGATGTTACCAGAGAGTAACATTTCGCGAAGTGTTACTTGGCGGTAACATTGATGTCAAGTGCCGCGGCAGATCTCTGCTGACATGAAAAGCGGCTGCGTCGACCGATCAGCTATTGTCGGGAGAACGCGGCGATGGTCGCCTTGCAGATTCGATTGAGGTTTCGACGTGTAGCGTCGGAAGGGCCATCGCTGTTTCGAACCCCCTCGGTAAGGAGCATCAGCGCATCTGCCAGAGTATCTGGCTGACCGACGCCGGCACCTCGGCACAATTCGGTGAGATGCTTGAGGTGGTTCGCCCTGGTTTCCGGAACCTGAGCAAAGCCAGGACGGGAGCGGGTGGCGGCGCTCCGTGCGGTTACTTGATCGACCCAGGCATTCAACTGCCCGATAGCATCAGTGGCTGTCACGGCAGGGTTCTTGTATTCGTCCGAGGTCATCTGCTTCCGGTTCTGGTCTTGAGGGTGCTCCGAAGCGAACCAAGTCCGCGAGGGCGGGCGCTGGCGCCCGCCCTCGCGTTGGTCGAGCAATTAGAAATTGCGCTGGAAGCGGAGGAAGCCGCCGAACTCACCATCATCGAAGGCGTTGATGGTCTCGTCGTCAAAATTCTCGGCATAGGCGATTTCCGGCGTGACGACGAAGCCCGGAACCAGCTCGTAGGAGACGTTGGCGACAGCCGAGAAGGTCTCGAAGTCGTCATAGGCGAGCTGAACGTTGATTGCGGCCTTCGGCGACACAACGTAGCGACCGCCACCCCAGACTGCCCAGGTGCCGCCCCAGTTGCCGTAGTAGTTCGGGCCGGCATCGTCGACGCCACCGATGTCCTCGGCGGACTTGTAGCCGGCCATGACGAACAGGCTGAGGGCTTCCGTTGCCTTCACGTCCAGCTTTGCCTTGACGGCGAACTCTTCCCAGACTGCGTCGTACCCGGCGACCACATGCACGCCGCCCCATCCGGCTGAATAGCCGACACCGCCGACGACATGCGGCACGTAATCGTCAAGCTCGAAGCCGTCCGCACCCTCTTCCACCGCGACCGCGGCGGTGAAACCGTTGTCCGAATTGAAGGTGTAGGAGATCTGATGCGTGTCATATGGACCGAACGGGACCGCGAAGTCGTCGTTGATGATCGTGCCGGCATAGTCGGTGAACGTCGTGAACAGTGAATCCGTCTTGCCGACCCGGAAGCCGCCAAGCTCGATGTAGGCATGGTTCAGGATGAATTCGTCTGCCGTGTTGACGACCGGGCTTTCGACAGTACCGTCACCGTCCAGATCGACGGCACCCTGGTTCGTATCCCATTGGAAGCGCAAGGCTGCGTAGGCGCGCAAAGTGCCGAGCTCCGTTTCGGTGCGGGCATCGATATTCAACTGCAGGCGCGCGCGCTTGTAGTAGGTGTCGTTCTCGTTGTAATCGCCGTTGTCGGCCCAGTCCTTCTTGTCATACGACGTCAGGCCGAACAGATCGCCGACGCCGATATCATAACGCATGTAGCCGCCGATCTTCAGGCAGGTCTCGGTACCCGGGATATAGTAGTAGCCGGCGCCGTAAACGTCGCAAACGCGAACGTATTCGACCGGCTCTGGCTCGGCGACGACGACGGCATCCGCCGCCCTCGCGCCAGTCGCGGCGAGCAGCGCCGCGGTCGAGACAAATAATAGTTTTCTTATCGACATGTCGATCTCCAGTTGCTGCGAAGCGGCATAAGTACCCGCTTCAGAAGGCCTATCTTCACGCAGCCGACAGGGTCAAAGGACAAAACTGGAGGTATTTAGTGCAACTCTTAGTGAGACAATTCTGCAACGAACGGACACAGGCGAAGCACCGGGGCGGAGTGTCGCGTCGGCTTCGTACCGCCCGTTAAGTGGCGGATTTTCCAGCCAAAATCCACCGCCTCCGCACAACTGCCGAGGAATGGCCGGCAGCGGCCACGACACGTGCCGGCTGGGCACACTTTTACGGGGCTTGGGAAAAAATTCCAAAAAGGCTGGAAAATCCAGATTACGATTCTGCGCTTTTCGAGGCGAGTCCAGAAAATTGAAACCAAATATGTTCTTTGACTTTATACAGCAACCAAGCAAGGTTGTGGTGCTTATTCTGATTTTCGTAGAAGGACTGCTTGAACCGGAAGGCGATTGATGCGTTTCTACTCCAGTCAACGCATGGAGACCTCGCTCATCCCTGGGCGAGGTCTTTTGACTTCAATCTCGACAGATATCGGGAGTGGATTGTCGCTATCCACTCAGGCATCGAATGGGAGCAAGTCGTAGTCCCCGTTGGCAAGATGCATATCGAACTGTGCCCGCGTTACGTTCATCGCGACGATGTTTTCAAAAACATCGCGAAGCGGCGGCAGGATCTGGACTCGTCGGCCACCTTCCTGCAACAGGTGCACAAACCCCTCCGCTTCCGCTTTCCTCATAAGACGTCTTATGTGGGTCCTTGATACTCCGAACAGCGGCGCGATTTCATCGTACGGAAATTCAACGATACCTTCATCGGCGGATTGCGATGTGGCGCTCATGCTCATCAGCTTGAGGAGAAGTATTTCGCTGCCGTCCGAAGTTGCAAAGCGATCCGACCCGCCGATGTTGGAGACCAGCGAGCTCTTGTTCAAAAGGGAATGGATGCTGGATGCGAAATAGCGCCTGAGGAAATCGTTATCGTCGAGGAGGGCGCGATAGTTGCGCAACGGGAACAACAAATCCGCCGTTGCCAGGGCAACCCGGAGGATATCCCTCGCACCGGATATCAGCTGCTCGGTCGGGATAATGTACAGCGACCTCCTGTCTTCGTGATTTTCAACCCGCGTAACGAGGCCGATCCGCTCCAGGAGCAGAACGGTCGCGGCGGTGGTGTTCTTGCTGCAGACGCCCATCGCGCTGGTCAGGTTTTGGATGGAGGACAAGGCAGTGGTCAACATCCGGGAGCCGGGCGTGGGCGGGCAACTGTTCTCTTCACCCTGCCGGAAATGCAATGACAAGATAGCCATGCAGATCGTTTGACGCGCTATATTGGCCATCGCCTTGTTGACGACGTAGCGCCCCTCGAACAATTCCACCATGCCCCGCGCGTATTCGACAGCGATGGCGTGGAAATCGGGATTCCATCGCAAAATACGAATACGCTGCTCGAACCATCGCGTGCGTGTTTCGTGGCTTATGCCGGCAAGTGTCTGCGGCAGCGGATGGGGACGAAACGGAGCATTCATCTGGCGTGTCCAGGTATCGCCGCGATCGAACAAGACGACCGATGTCGTGGGAAAAAATCTGTTTGGACATTCATCATCGAGAATGTCGGAGCTGAAAATTCAGAAAGACCGATAGGCAAAATGTCCCCCGGATTCCGTTCACGACACCAAATTTGACAGCGGGCCCGCCAGCATGTTACTCGGTTGTAACATTGCGATTGTTACTGGCGGGTAACATTTATGTCAACAACCGGCCTGCATGATCCTGACATTGCAGCGCGCGCTGGATGCGAAGAGGATTTGAAGCGCCCTCCGCGAGAGCGGATTCTCAGCAGCGCGACAGAGCTTTTCCGCACCCACGGAATTGGCGCCGTCGGCGTCGAGAGCATTGCCGAACTGGCAAACTCCAACAAGATGACGCTCTACCGGCACTTCGGTTCGAAGGAAGAGCTTCTATGCGCATGCCTGCGTTTGCAAGCCGAGAACACCACCCGGATCTGGCGGTCTCTCGAGGAGAGGTATCCTGACAATCCCGCCCAGCAGCTGCGCGCGTGGGTCGAAGAAGCAACCGGCGTGGTGTTTTCGGACGCCAGCGCCTGCCTTTTGGCCAACGCGGCGGTTGAACAGAAGGATCCCAACCACTGCATCCACCGGATCATTGCCGATGCGAAGGAAAGCTACCGGCTCAAGTTGACCGATCTGTGCCGGCGCGCCGGGATCGCTCAGGCCGAAGAGCTTGCAGACGCTTTGACGCTGCTGTTCGAGGGCGCCAAAATCAGCAGTCAGAGTTCCGGACCCGAGGGGCCCCATCAAAAGCTCAAACAGTCATGCCTGGCCATGATCAACGCCTTCTCACGTTGATCTGATTAGCGGCGCTCCGGCCGCCAGCTCCGCCCTGATCGATCGGTTCACACGATCAGCTGCAGGTTTCCCGTTGCAGCCAAGCCCGCAAGTGGCTCAGCCGCCGCCCGATGTTCACTTCAGATGACCATCGCCGCTACGGTCGGCCGAAGCAAAATCCTTCATGACCTGGTTCATGAATTCGTTGCGGCTCGCGCGGCCGTCCTTGTTGGCATCGAGGGATGAGAGTTGTTTCGGCGTCAGCACCTTTGCGGTTTCGCTTTCGACCAGAACACTGTCCCCGTTCGTGTCGAGTTTGGAAAAGCTGTCGGTCATGAACGCCTGGTATTCGGTGCGGCTGACGCCGCCGTTCTTATCCTTGTCGAGCTGGTTGAGATGGCCTTCCTGCATTGCGGGAGCCTGTTGGGCAATTGCCAAGCCCGATCCCACCAGGAGGGTGACTGCGGTCGCAAGAATTGTTTTGTGCATCGGAATTCTCCTTCTCCTAGCGACAAGCCAAACGATTGCCGAGGAATCCGCCGCCGCCAATTCCAGCCGCCGTTGCAAGCACCGCGCCGCTGCCGGCGCCGATCGTGCTGCCGATCAAACCGCCGACGATCGCGCCGCCGACGGTGCCCGCGATACAGCCGAACTCATGGTTGCGCGCCTGCACTTGCGGATTGGAGCTGGACTGGCAGCCGGCGATCAGCATGGCTACAGCGGCCACGCCGGCCATTCTTCGTTTGGTCATGTTCCCCTCCTTGTGGGCGGTTCGGCATGCCCCCGCATGGAGTAGCAGCGTTCAATCACCGGGGCGGACCCCGGCCGGACGCTCGGTCGCTTGCGAAAAAGAACATAGAAATTATCGGGTTTCACCCGCTGGAGAGTACCGCGGGTGAGAAAGTGGCGATTTCTTGATAAATGATCGTTTTTTGACAGCCAGCGAGCCAAACGCCTGCAATTTGCGCTTGAAAAGGCCGTCATGTGCCGGATCGACGCCCGAATTAACCCCTCGATAATGTCCGTTTCGCAGCCAGATGATGGCAGGAATAGGATGGGCGGTTGAATTTTGACAACGGTTGTGAACTATCCTTCACCTAGGCAACGGGGGGTTGTGATCCGCTTGTGAAAGTGCCTGCTCGCTGAGAGGCACTCCTGACATACGGAGGCCGACGTTGTCCGGATCCCCCAGCAGGCTTTTGCGCAGCGTTCCCGACGAATGGGGGCCCAAGTTCGAGACATCCAGCGGAGCGGTCACGCGCACGCTGACGGGTCCGAATTCGATCAGGTTCAACGCACCCTCCCATATGGCGCTGGTGATGCTGACGCCACAGCCTGGTCGGGAGATCTCCCTCAATTCGGATCGCAGATCGCGGTTCCTGGCTCCGGTCGGCACGGTCGAGATCATTCCTTCCAACGCCGAGGTTTTTGCGCGCTGGAAAAGCGCGAAAGAAAACCTGTTGCTGGCGCTGGCGCCCGAACAGCTCTCCAGGCTCGCCGGCCTGGAACTGGAGACGGAGGATTTCGAGTTCCGGTCTCCGGCGCCGGGACATGTCGACGAGAAGGCGCTCTTGCTGGCCAAGTTGATCCGGGAAGAGTTTCAAAGCGGCGAACCGTTGAACCATCTCTACATGGATTCCTTGATGACGGTCTTCTCCACCTATCTCTTGCGCAACTATTCGTCGCTTCAAGGTCGTCCCGCACCCCGGAGACGGGGTGGATTACCGCCCAAGGCCTGGCGGGACGTCCAGGATTACATCAGGGCCAATATTGGTGAGCAGTTGTCGGTGGAGCGGCTGGCATTGGTCGCGGGTCTCTCGCCGAGCCATTTCCTGCGCGCCTTCAGGCAGACGGTCGGCCAGGCGCCTCATCAATATGTCCTTGCGACCCGCCTCGAGCTGGCCGAGCAGCTTGTCATGACGACCGATATGCCCCTGGCAAGAGTCGCCAGGCTCACCGGATTTGCCAGTCACAGTCACATGACCGCGTCGATGCGGCGGCACAAATTCACGACGCCAAGCGCGCTGAGGCGTGCCGGTGTCGTCCGTTGAAGAGAAAGCGGCTTCGAAATCGAGAGCAGGGCTTCGACGCCAGATTTGCCGTTCGATTCTGAGGTTCAGCGACACACCAAAATTGCCCGAAGGAGGCCGGCATAATGAAATTCACAACCTTTGCCACCTTGATCGCCGCTTTGCTGATGATTGGCGGCTGCACGAGCGATGACGGAGGGGGTCGAGTGATCGACACCAGGCCGCAATTCGACCGGCAGGGCAATCCCAACTTCGATACGCGCGGCAACTACATCGGGTGTCACGGAGTGGGCTGCGCAGTCGATCAGCCGGACGATGCCCGGTCATCCAACGACGACGTCGATGACAGGCCGCAGTTCGACGGGGAAGGCAATCCCAACTTCGATACGCAAGGCAACTACCAAGGGTGCCACGGAATTGGCTGCGAAGTCGATCAGCCGGACGATGACGGATCATCCGGCGGCGACGCATGATCAACTCAAGCAAGAAGGGAGATTGACATGCGAAAAATGCTTATCGTTCTGGTTTCAGCCGTTTGCCTGTCAGCTGGCAGTGCCGGTCTGGCAGGCGCCCAGACCGCTGCCGAGGTGAACAGCAATCTCAACTCCTTGTTCGGCGATCACAAACCTTATGAAGAATTCTTCGCCAAGTTGAAGAAGGCTGTCGCCGACGGCGACAAGGAAACGGTCGCCTCGATGATCGACTATCCCTTTCAGGCACGCCTCAAGGGTAAGGCGGTGAAGATCCGAGACCAGAAACATTTCGTGGCCGACTACGACCAGGTCGTCACGGCCAAGGTGAAGGACGCCGTCGCGAAGCAAACCTATCCGACGCTGTTTGCCAATTGGCAGGGCGTGATGATCGGCGACGGAGAGGTCTGGTTCAACGGCATCTGCAGCGACAATTCCTGCAAGCAGCAGACGGTCAGGATCATCGCCATCAACGACTAGGAATTGGAGCAGGTCCCCGAGTGGACCTGCATTTCCCCAGAACCGAAATCGAAAATACAGAGAAGGCAGGATGGCACCGGCAAGAGGGCTCAGCTTAATCGCATTCACCGCAATTTTGGGAGCTGTTGGCGGTTGCCAATCGCTCGACGATCTGGACCGTGAGGCTTACCAGCGCGCGTGCGACAATCTTGGTATCCAGCGCGGAACGCCAACCTACGACCAGTGCATGCTGCAGCAGCAGGCGCTGGACAACGAAGACGACCAGCGGTTTCTCGATCGTGAAGTAGCGAAAGGGGCACTTTGAGCGAAGGGGCCCGGCTCGGGACCGCCGCAACGTGCGTCGCGGCGGCGCGGCGGGTAACTGGATCATGATTGGGTCGATCAGCAGTCCGAGGTTCCGGCTACGAGGTCTCCGCATGCGATCAGCCTCAAGGGTCGCGGCATCGGCAGGTGTCTTTTTCTGCATGCTCGTGGCGCCGGTCGCCTTCGCGCAAATCGAGCGTGAAACGCCAGCGCGCGAGACGCCCGCCCGCGTTGTCAATGTCGGCGTTTATGTCAGTCCGCCCTTCGTCGTTGCCGAGAACAACAGCTATGACGGTATGGCGATCGACTTGTGGGAAGTCGTCGCGGGCAATCTGGATCTGGCAACGCGTTATGCGGCCTATCCGACCATTCGCGAACTCGTCGACGCAACCCGCAACGGCGAGATCGACGCCGCTGTCACCAACCTGACCATCACACGCGGTCGCGCCGAGACGGTCTCGTTTACACAGCCCTGGTATGATGCCGGCTTGCGCATCATGGTGCCCGATGAGGGTTCAGCCGGTTCCTGGAGCGTCGTATCGGGCTTGAGCGATGCCGGCCATCTGCGTGCCTATGCCTGGCTTTTGGCGGTCATTGTCGCGGCAACGATCGGGTTCACGCTGTTCGACCGGACATTCGATCCGGATTTCCCGAAGCGTTGGCGCGAAGGGGTAGCCGAGAGCTTTCATCGCGTCATCTCGATTGCGGCCATTGGCAAAGCCGCCGGGCGGAAAAACCTGTTCGGCTGGGTTGGCCGCATCGGGCAGGCTATCTGGTTGGTCGTCGGCGTCGGTGTGATCGCCTACATTACATCGTCGGTCACAAGCGTCATGACGGCGGTGACAATCGAAAGGGGGATTCATTCCCTCGCGGACTTGCCGGGCAAAACCGTTGGCGTGTTCACGGGAAGCGTTGCCGAGGACTACGTGACGGAGCTTGGCATCGCATCCCGATCCTATCCGGATATCGACGCAGCGGCAGGAGCGATGAAGGCTGGAAACATCGACGCGGTCGTCGGCGATGCTCCCATTCTGGAACATTTCGCTCACAGCAGGCCGCAAGAGCAGGTCGCTGTCGTCGGCAATATCTTCCACCCGGACAAGTACGGATTTGCCTTTTCTCACGACAGCGACCTGACACGGCCTGTGACGTTGCAGCTTCTGAAACTGATCGAGGACGGGACCGTCGAGAAGCTGCGCAGCACGTATTTTGGAAACGCCAGTTGAACGGTCGCCGATCCTCGGTCGTCGCGCCGTGGATTTGAAGGAAATTAGTACCGGCAGGAAGAGAACGTGTCATGATCCAGCTCCTTTTTCTCCTTCTCGGAGTGCGCGCGCTGAAACCGGTCTGGCGGTTGCTTACCGCAGGAGGCGTCGTCTGGATTCTGCTGGGTGTTGCCATCCTTTTTGATTTGAGCGACGGCGTCCTTTCAGTCGTTCTGGACACGCTGGCTGTATTCCTCGTGCTCGAGGGGCTGGTCGAGATTGCCGCGGCCATATCGGTCGGACTTCGCCAGCATTGGATCGATGCCTTGCGCGGCACTGCCTTTCTGATTGCAGGAATTCTGGTCTTCAACGACCCCTGGGACAACAATATCGGTGCGGCAATCGTTTTTGGCGTTGCCTTCCTAGTCGACGGGCTCTTCCGGATCGCGGCCGCCTTTCTGGTCCGCAGCCCCCGCTGGCGGGTCGGGATTGCAGCCGGGCTGATCGAGGTCGGCCTGGCCGTCGGTATCTTGATTTCCTGGCCGGTCCCGCACCTTCTCACGGTTCCGTTCTGCTTTGCGCTCCTGTTGCTGACGTCAGGCTATGCGCTTGTGCGCATGGCGCTTCCACTGCGGCGGTTGCCCGAAGGTGGCTCGGTAACGTCGCTGCCGCTTTACGCGGCCCGCAACTGGCATGCTCGCATGGCGCAGCCGGTCATCGCTGCAAACGATGATGTTTGGGCCAAAGGCGATGAGGTCCTCAATGTCTATGTCTGGACGGCTGTCGGATCGATCAAGGACCCCGAGCGCAGGCTGCTGATCGATCGGTATGTTGCGGCAGTCGACAAGAAGGGTGTGATCTCGACCGGCCACTCCGCGCTGGAATTGCCGCCAGATCTGTACATCAGCCACTATCCGCTCGACGACATCGACCACAGTCCGGACGATTTTCGCGCCATTCTTTCGGCTGGACAGGAGAATGACGTGCCCGGCCGGTTCAACGAATCCCTCGCACAGGAATCGGCCGACTGGTGCGAACCGGATCAGAAGGTGACGTTCCGCCGGTTCAATCCGCAAGCGCTGCGAAGCTTTTGGGCAGACTATTCGCGGGACAAGACCTACAATCTCACGGCGCGCAACTGCTCGACAACCGTCATACAGGCGCTCGATGCGGCATTTGAGGGAGCATCGTACAGCGGCCATGTATGGCGGGATATCTTCAAGATCGTCATCAACCCGCAATTCTGGCTGTTGCGGTTTGTCCGCGGTCGGGCGGAGGCCATGACATGGACGCCGGGGCTCGTACTTGACTATGCGCGGCTGCTGCGCAGCGTTGTCGAGCACGGCGATCGGCGCTGGAGGAGCAAGCTCTCGGACGCCTTCAGCGCCGGCCGCAATCTCGCCCATGCAGCAAAGAGCAACGGAGCGCCTGCATGAGCGGCGCTGTCCGGACTTCCACGATCGTCATCGTTACCGCTGGAATATTTGGGTTGACCGTTGGCCTCAGCGCCCCGTTGATTGCGCTCGAACTGGCGGAAGCGGGCTATTCCGAAAGCCTGATCGGGGCAAACGGCGCAATGTACGCCGTGGGGGTGCTTCTGGCGGCCCCTTACCTGCCCCGTCTTTCGCATCGACTGGGATTCGCTTCGCTGGCAAAGGGGGCTCTGATCGCATCGGGCGGGCTGTTCGCCCTGTTTCCCCTCGCACCTTTTTTGTGGATCTGGTTTCCCTTGCGCGCGGCTCTCGGTGCGGTGTCTGAAACGCTGTTTGTCGTTTCCGAAACCTGGCTCAATCAGATTGCCGATGAGGCGAACCGAGGACGGCTGATCGCCATCTACGTGACCGCTCTTTCCTGTGGCACTGCGGTCGGGCCTGCCATTCTGGCCTTGGTCGGGCGCGAGCAGTCTCTTGCTTTCATGATCGGCGCTGCAATTGCGCTTGTCGCGTCCGTGATCCTGGTCCTGGGTAGACCGCATGCGGCCAGGCCCGCCAGCGAGGATACCGGCAATCCGTTCCGGTATCTCAAACTGGTGCCCGTAGCGGTCGCCTCATCAGCACTGAATGCCGCAGTGGAAGCCGCCGGTCTCAGCCTTTTGCCTCTCTATGCCGTGCGCCTCGGTTGGCCGGAGCATTCGGCGACGCTCCTGCTGACCGTGCTCCTTGTCGGCTCGATCGTGCTGCAATTGCCGATCGGCTGGCTGGGCGACCGCATGGACCGCCGGCCGCTGCTGGTTGTCCTTGCCGCCATTTCCGCCATCGGAGCGCTTGCATGGCCCTTCGCGTTCTCTCATCCGTGGCTTGCCTATCCCCTGCTCTTCATATGGGGAGGGACCTTTGTCGGCATCTACACGACCACGGTTGCCATGCTCGGCGACGCCCATAAGGGCGCCGAATTGCTCGGCATCTATGCATTGCTCTCCATCGCCTGGGGTGTCGGCGCGCTCCTGGGGCCGCTGACGGGGGGAATAGCCATGGAAGGATCGCCGCATGGGCTGCCCGCCTTCGCGGCGATTGCCTGCGGGGGATTCGCGTTGTTCACCGGCTTGCACCGACATCGAGGCCGATATCGATGATCGACGCTATCCACTATCTCATCGAGCGGTTCGGTCTCATCGCCGTCTTCCTTGGCTGCATTGCGGAAGGCGAAAGTGCCGCCATCCTTGGCGGCTACTTCGCACATCAGGGCATGTTTGAAGCATGGAAGGTCTTCGCAGCGGCCTTTGGCGGGTATCTTGGGCGACATGCTTTTCTTCCTGGCCGGAAAATATTTCTCTGACAGCTCTTTTGTCCGGAAGCTGCACCAGAAACCGGCTTTCGCTTATGCCCGCCGGATGGTCCAGGCATATCCTGCGCCCTACGTTCTGCTGAACCGTTATGTTTACGGTTTCCGGCTGATCGGCGGCGTTGTGGCGGGGCTTTCGGAGATCGGCCTGCCGAAATTCCTGATCCTCAATGCTCTGGCCGCGCTGGTCTGGGCAGTTCTTTTCATCGGTATCGGATATGTCTTCGGCCTGGGTGCCGAACAAATTCTCGGCGCAGAGCTAGCCAAGCATGAGCGCCTGCTGTTCGGCGTGGGACTCGGCGTCATCGTTGCGGGTGCAGGGTCGTATGCCATCCATAAATTCAGCGTGCATCTTCAAACGCAGAGGGGGAGTTGAGCTGCCGCAGGAGCGTATCGGGGCGAGAGTGCCCGCACGTTCGGTGAATTCTGTGCTGCACCGAAAGAGGAGACATGGAAATGAAGTTTGGTCGTTTGACGATTGCGGCATTTGTGCTGGTAGCATGTTCCTCGCCGGCCACATCCCAGTCAGATATGGGCTTCGACGTTAACGTTACGCTCTCCAGAAAGGCCGCCGCCAAGCTCGCTTCACAGAAGGAAGGGATCGTCGCCTTCGCCGATTATTACGGCGATCCGAAGCGGAGCGCGGAGAAGCGCGCCAACGAGATCGGCCAAATCAGCCTTGCGCCGCAGGACGAAGAGGTGGCAATTCCAGGTATCGGCGGGCGCGCCCGCATCAGCGGCGCAAAGGTCGACCCGAAGCGTCTCGACTGGCTTGCCGGGCCTGTCAAGGTCAACGTCAACGTGGCGTCGGCACGCAAGAGCAGCTCGGACAATCTTCTCGGCTGCGATTTTATTGACGGCCCGCTCAGCCAGTGCCAGAAGGAACCTGTGGCGCTTCATTGCGCATTGATCGAGGAAAATTACGACACGAAGTTGAGGCCATAGGCTT
>CAVXQC010000011.1:0-107593 GCA_963763895.1 uncultured Alphaproteobacteria bacterium
AGAACCGCAAGATGCTGGTTTTCCCGTTGGCCGAAATCCCGGAAATGGGACGCGGCAAGGGCGTGCGCCTGCAGAAATACAAGGATGGCGGCGTGCTCGATATCAAGACCTTCGCCATGGAAAGCGGGCTTTCCTGGCAGGATTCGGCCGAGCGCGTCTTTACTCGCAGCCGCGAGGAGCTTGCCGAGTGGATCGGCGCCCGCGCCTCCGCCGGCCGCATGGTGCCGAAGGGTTTTCCGAAGACCGGCAAGTTCGGGTAGGCGAGGTCGCTCAACCGACAATTGCCACGCGACCACCCGTCAGGATGTGTCGCGGCGCTCCAGGACGTCGAAGGCCAGCCCGTAGGTGTTGTTCAAAACCTCGTGGACCGCGTGCTGGGGCTTGCAGCGCCAGCCGGGCGGCCGGCCGGTTTCAGCGGCCACAAGCGGTGCGGCCGGCGGTGATGCGGGAGATGGCGGGTCTCTCCGGTTTGCGCGACGGCATCGCGGTTTCCGTTTTGCACGACGATCGCATCGCGGTTTCTGTTGCCGGCAGGTCGTCGAGTGCTGCGGCAAGTGCGGCGAACCGGCGGCCAAGGCGCGCCGCGTCGACCGAGTTGTTCGGCGACGGCGGCGACGGGAGGGCAAACCGCTCGGTGATGCCGGGCACCGAGATGCGCGGCACGCTGCTGGCGGCACGACGTGGACGGCTCTCCCAACGCGGAAGCGAATCGAAAAGCGGCAGCGCGAGCGGGCCTACGGTTGCGGTCTCACCCCCACTCCTAACCCCTCCCCACAAGGGGGAGGGAGATTTTGCGGCGTTTGCGCATGGCGAAACCGCTGCCGGACCGTGTGCCGCGCGGACGCCTCCCTCCCCCTTGTGGGGAGGGGTAAGGGGTGGGGGTAAAAGAACGCCGCGCGGCATCAGGATGCCGGTGCCGACGCCGTTGCGCAGGATCGTCGGCGTCCGTTTCGGTTTGCGCGGGCGCGACGGCGGCAAGGTCACGACCAAACCACGCGCGGCCACAATGACCAGCCGCCGCGTGGCGGCTTCGGCCGACGCAGCAGCTTGAGCACGGCGTGGAGATGGCGCGGCAGCGTGCCTGCGCCGCCATCGACGAGCCCGGCCATGGCGACGAGTGCGGCCAGGATGCGCTTCAGCGCCTCCCGGTTTTTCTCGATCCCCGTATTCCAGTCCATCGCCCGTGTTTCCTCGTGTTGGCGAGGAGGATTATGCGGGTGGTGGCGAGGGGCGGGGATAAAGCGGCGTCAGAGATTTTGCAGAAATCTCACAAGCGATTGAAATCGCTGCAAAGAATCTTCGATGGAGACGAAAACAAGCGTGGACATGCTGGCCACGTCTTGGCAGGGAGACGCTCGTTCTGTACTGCCTCATGCTTCCGCAGCGTTCCGCGCCGCTCCGCTCGCGCGATCCTTCACTCCAGCAGCGCCGGCATCAGCTTCGGATCCGGCTTTTCAGTGTGGTGCGGCAGGTCCTTGCTGGCGAGGAAGGTGTAGAACATCGGCACCACGAACAGCGTGAACATCGTGCCGACCAGGATGCCGGTGAAGATCACCAGGCCCATCGAGTAGCGTGCCGCGGCACCTGCGCCCTGCGCGATGATCAGCGGCACGACGCCCAGCGCCATCGCCGCCGTCGTCATCAGGATCGGCCGCAGCCGCACCTTGGCCGACGCCACGATCGCGTCGCGCCGGCGCATGCCGTGCATCTCGCGCTGCTGGTTGGCGAACTCGACCAGAAGGATGCCGTGCTTGGTGATCAGGCCGATCAGCGTGATCAGTCCGACCTGCGTGTAGATGTTGAGCGTGCCGAGCCCCAGATTCAGCGGCAAGATTGCGCCGAAGATCGATAACGGCACCGACATCATGATGATCAGCGGGTCGCGGAAGCTTTCGAACTGCGCCGCCAGCACGAGGTAGATGACGATGACAGCGAGGACGAACGCGATGAGGATCGTGTTGCCCTGTTCCTTCTCCTGGCGCGACTGGCCAGTATAATCGGTGAAGAAGGTTGCGGGCAGCACCTGCCTGCCAATGTTTTCGAGCTCCGCAAGTCCGTCGCCGGTCGTCACGCCGGGCAGCGGCAGCGCCGAGATCGTCGCCGAGTTCAACTGGTTGAATTGCTCGATCACGGCCGGAGACGCATTGTTCGAGATGTTCACCACCGCCGAAAGCGGCACCATCTCTCCGGTCACGCTGCGCACGAAGAATTCACCGAGCTTCTGCGGGTTGTCGCGATACTCCTTCGGCACCTGCATGATGATGTCGTAGCTGTTGGAATCGCGGTCGAACTGGGCGATCTCGCCGGTGCCGACCAGAAGAGTGAGCGTTCGGCCGATGTCGGCGATCGGTATGTTGAGGGCAGCGGCGCGGTCGCGGTCGATCGTCACCGTCACTTGCGGCGCGTCGAAAGACATCGAGTTCTGCACGACCATGAAACGCCCGGAAGCCTGCGCCCTGGTCTTGATTTCCTCGGCCGCTTCATAAACCTGCGAGGCTTCGCCGATCGAGCGCACCACCATGGAGATCGGCAGGCCGCCGCCCGAACCCGGCAGCGTCGGCGGCGCGAACACGAAAGCCTCGACGCCGGCCAGCTTGCCGATGCGGCCCGTGATGTCTTCCTGAAGCTGCTTCGAGTTGCGGTCGCGCTCGGCCCAGTCCTTGAAGGCGAAGCCGACGAAGGCGGAATTCGTCTCCGCGCCGAAGGCGACGGCCGAAAACACCGCCCGCGTTTCCGGCAGGTCCTGGACCATGCCGAGCAGTTGGCTGACATAGCTGCTGGTATAGTCCGACGTCGCGTACCGCGGCGCCGTCACCAGCGACATCAGGAAGCCCTGGTCTTCTTCCGGCGCGAGCTCGCCGGATGTCTTGGTGAACATGAAGCCGGTCACGGCCACCAGGGCTGCAACGATCATCAGCGTCACCGGGCGGTATTTCAGCGAGCCGGAGACCAGCCGTTCGTAGAGATGCTCGACACGCTCGAAGGTGCCGTCGACGATCCGCTGGAAACGGGTGTGTTGGCCAGCGGTCAACAGCCGCGCCGACATCATCGGGGTGATCGTCAGCGCGACGATGCCGGAAATGATCACCGAGGCGGCGAGGGTTACAGCGAATTCGCGGAACAGCGCACCGGTGAGGCCGCCGGTGAAGGCGAGCGGTGTGAACACTGCCGCCAGCGTGATCGTCATGGCGATGACGGCGGACGAGATTTCCCGCATCGAGTTGAAGGCTGCCTGGATCGCCGTCATGTGTTCTTCCTCCATGTGGCGGTGGATGTTCTCCACCACCACGATGGCGTCGTCGACGACGAGGCCGATCGCCAGCACCATCGCCAGCAGCGACAGGAGGTTGATCGAGTAGCCCATGAAGAACAGTACGAAACAGACGCCGATCAGCGACAGCGGGATGGTGATAATCGGCATCAGCACCGAGCGGAACGAGCCGAGGAAGAGCAGGATGACGACGACCACGATGGCGACCGCCTCGGCGATCGTCTTGAACACCTCCTCGATCGAGGCGCTGATCTGCTCGGTCGAATCGTAGACGACCTCGATCGTCATGCCGAGCGGCAGCGTCTCCTGGATCAGCGGCACCAGTTCCTGGATCGCCTCAGCAGTGGTCAGCGGGTTGGCGGCCGGAGTTGGAAACACGGCAAGGAAGGTTCCGGCCTTTCCGTTGAACGTGATCCGCGCATCGGTGCTCTCGGCGGCGAGTTCCACGCGGGCGACGTCGCGCAGCCGCACCACGTTGCCGTCCGTGGAGCGCAGCGGGAGTGCTCCGAAAGCCTCTGGCGTCTGCAGCGTCGAACGCACCGTGATCGACGAGACGACATATTCGTTTTCGGTCTTGCCGGGGGCGGAAAGGAAGTTGGAGTTGTTGATCGCGGCCAGCACTTCGGCCGCCGTCACGCCGCGCGCCGCCAGCTTGATCGGATCGACCCAGACGCGCATCGAATATTCGGCGGCGCCGAAGATCTGCACGTCGGCGACGCCTTCGACCGTCGACATGCGTGGCCGGACGACGCGTTCGATGTACTCGGTGAGCTGCTCGTCCGTCATGTTCGGGTTCTGCATCGCGATGTACATCATCGCGAAATCCTGGCCCGTGCCCTTGACGATCACCGGGTCCTCGGATTCCTCCGGCAGTTGGCCGCGCACGCCCTGCACCTTGGACAGCACTTCGGTCAGCGCGACGTCGGGATTGGAGCCGAGCTTCATCTGCACCGTGACTGTGCTCGACGAAGGCCGGCTCGCCGATGTCACGTAGTCGATGTTTTCGGTCGAGGCGACGGCGCGCGCGATCGGAGCGGAGATAAATCCCTGGATCAGGTCGGCGCTGGCGCCAGGATACGCGGTCGTGATCGTGATCGCTGTTTCCTCGACCTCGGGATATTGCCGGATCGAAAGATTGAAGATGCCCTGGAAACCGAGCAGCAGGATCAGAGCGCCGAGGACGGTCGAAAGAACCGGGCGGCGGATGAAGATGTCGGAGAAGCTCATTTTTGCGCCGCCTGTTGGTTCACCGGCTTCGACGGATCGATCGTGTTGTCGACAACGACGGCCATGCCGTTGGAAAGCCGGTTCTGGCCGGCGGTGACGACTTCGTCGCCGGCTGAAACCCCTTGCACGATTTCCACCAGGCCTCCGTAGCGTCGGCCGACCTTGACGAAGGCCTGGGCGAGCTGCAGCTGCGGCTTTTGCCCTTCAGCCGCCGGTTTGGCCTGATCTGCGGGCTTGGCGGGATCGGCCGGCTTTTCTTCGGCGGATTTCGACTGTTCGGCTGCCGGTTTTTCGCCTTCTGGCGCGGCGGCTTCCCCGGAAGCAGGCTTTTCTTCCGGTTTTGCCGCAGCTTCCCCGCTGGCGGCCTTGGCCGGACGCACCAGGAAAACGTAGTCGCCGTAGAGGCTGGTGGTCAGCGCCGTCTGTGGCAGCGCTATCACGTTGTCTTCCTTCGGCAGCTCGACGCGGACCTGCACGAACTGGCCGGGCGTGAGCTTGCCCTCCGGATTGGCGACTTCGGCGCGCACGGAAACCAGCCGCGAACTGGGGTCAATCTTGGGATTGATGCCGCGGATCGAGCCGGTGAACGGCAGTTCGTCCTCGGCCTTTTCGGTGCCGATCCGCACCGGCTGGCCGATCTTCAGGTTGGCGAATTGCTGTTCGGGAACCGTAAAGTCGACGCGCATCGTCTCCAGATCCTGCAGCGTCACCACGGTTGTCCCGGGCGAAAGATACTGTCCAAGGTCGATTCTCGAGATACCGACGGTGCCGTCGAACGGCGCCCGCAGCTGCTTCTGGTCGAGCCGCGCCTGCAGGCTGGCGACCCTTGACTGGGATGCTTCCGCGGCCGCGCGCGCGGAGTCCACGTTGACGTCCGATCCGACGCGCCGCCTCTGCAATTCAAGAGCGCGCTCGAGCGTTGTCTTGTCCAGGGCGGCCTGCGCCATTGTTGCGGACAGGTCTGCCTGCTGGATCGCATCGTCGAGTTGGACAAGCACGTCGCCGGCCTCAACCTTCTGATTCGCGTCGAAGAGGATGTCCTTGACGATGCCGGCCGTCTCGACGGTCAGATCGACGCCACGCACGGCGTTCACGGTGCCGATCGCCTCTATGCCGGGATTCCAGCTCATCGGCTTCGCCACCACGGTCGACACGGTTGCGGGCGGCGGCTGCATGTTGGCGAAGAACTGCGCGACCATTCTGTCGCGGAACAGGTTGAAGCCGACGATGCCCCCGACCACAAGAATGAGCAGGATCGCGGCGATTATGAAGCGCTTGACCAAAGTGACCTCGTCGATGTTGATCGTCGCCAAGCCACGCCCAACGGGCGACGGGCCAAATTCACAATGGCCCTATATAGGGGCTGGCGACTTTATTTCGAGGGATAACTGTACCGTCTGGACGGTAAAGTCAATCTCCTTTATGCTGCCGCTCAGCAGGGAGCGACAATGGCCGGCAAAAAAAAGAACTCGCGGGAGAAGATTCTCGACGCAGCAAAGGAGGTCGCCCGCGATTCCGGCTTCGGCAACATTTCCCTGGATGCGATTGCCGCGCGGGCAGGGGTCTCCAAGGGCGGGCTGCTTTACAATTTTCCGAACAAGGCAGCACTCATGCGGGCGCTCGTCGCGGATTTCATTGCGCAGTTCGAGGCCGAACTCGACGAACACGCGCATGGCAGCAGGGGCGAGCTTGTCTCTGCCTATGTCCGTCTTTTTGCGGTGAAGTACGACGAAACCGAGCCGGCCGGGGTCGGGCTGTTGGCGGCAATTGCGGAAGATCCCGATTTCCTGAAGCCGATCAAGGCATTTCACCGGCGTCTGCTCGACCGGCTGAAAGACGATGCTGAAGACTATACCGCGATGCTGATCGTGTATCTGGTGCTCGAAGGAATGCAGAGCATGAAACTGCTCGATACGAACGTGCTGACCAAGGACGAGACCGCGACGGTGATGGCCGCGCTGGAGAAGCTGGCCGAACGCGCTGCCCACGGCAGCAGGCGGCCGGCTGGCTGAGCAGGTCAGAGCCCGCATCGCGGGCCGAACATTGACCGCCTCCGGTGTCCAGAGCGGCGTTCAAGACCCCGCACGAACATGTGAATCGGACCGCCACAACTGTCGCGTCCAGTTGATTTGAAGGTCCGCTGTCGCACCCCCACCTGACAGTCGTCGGAAGAATAACCGACAACCGGTCGGAAGAAAATCCGACACCGTAAGGTCCCAGCAGGATCGACAGCGACAACCGATTGTCCCGTGTTTGAGTGAAACGGGAAATACGGGCGCAGTTCATCCTTCAGGATCGGGAATTGAAGAGAAAGGTCCGGGCTTCGATGCCGGACTTTTCGAACGGAGACTGAAATGAAGAAGACGATTTTCACCCTCGCCGCCGTTTTGCTGACTTCGGGCGCAGCCATGGCCAACGATTTTAGCGGCAATCTGCAATATGACAGCGCCACTTCCGGCCAGCAGACCTACAACGATCGCTATGGCGACGCCGCCCCGCCCTCGGTCGTGGTCAAGGCGCCCTCCGTCCCCGACTATTCGGGCAGTGCTGCGATCTCCAGCACCTATTCGAGCAACGGGCCGACGCCGACCAACGAGTACGACCGGTAGGCGAACGGTCTTTATTGCAAACCGGGAGTTTTGAAGGGCGCCGGGCTCAGTCCGGCGCCTTTTTCTTTCCCGTTTTCAGCGTCTTGCCGAAAAACGCTCCGACTTCCCGGGAGGATCGGCTTCAGGCGGGGTGTCGCACAAGTGCCGCCGCACGCCGCTTCCGGCCCTCGTTCAGCTGCCACAGGGAATGGATGACAAGGGTCGCGATCAGGATCACGCCGCCGATCATGCTGTTGCGCGTCGGCGTTTCCGAAAAGATCATCCACACCCAGACCGGCGCCAGGATCGTTTCGAGCAGATAGAACATCGCCACTTCTGGCGCGGAAATGTAGCGCGGTCCGGTGGCGAGGCAGAAGAACGAGATCGGCATGATGACGGCGCCGTTGAAGATGATCCACCAGGGCGCCTCGACCTGGAAACCGATCTTGCGGACCATTGCCGCCGCCACGATCAGCGGCAGGATGACGGCCACCAACGCGGTGAAGCCCATATCCTTGCCGCTCGCGCGCGTGATTGTGATCGCGCAAGCCAGAAGGAACGCCGAGGTGACGGCCAGCATATCGCCGAGGAAATTGCCGGTGCCGATGCCGTCCAAGACGATGACCAGAACGCCGAACAGCATCGCCGCCATCGCGGCAAGCGTTACCGGCCGCGGCCGCTCCTTCAGGAAGATCCACGACAGGAGTGCCGCGAACATCGTGTTGAAGGCGAGGATGAACACGAGGTTCGCCGTCGAGGTGTTGTAGACCGCTGAAATAAACGTGATCGAGGCCAGGCCATAAAGCGCGGCGACCACGAGCGCCGCTGCGGCCCGGCACAAGCCTTGGCACATCGCCGCGAAGCCAGCGCCAGGCCAGCCAGATCACAAACGTGGCGGCCAGCGTCGTCGAACTGCGCAAAAGCAGGATCGTCCAGTGATCGCCGTTGGCGAGGCGGATCAGCGGGATATCGACGGTAAGGGTCAGGCCGCCGATTGCAGTGAGCAGCAGGCCTTTCAGGTGGGTGTCCGGAGAAGACATCTGGAGACTTTCGAGAGGGAAAGAAGAATGCGGCCGGCAAGCGATTTCATCGCCATAGTGCAACCCGTGACTGTGGTTGAACCAGCGGCGTCTTCTTTGAAACAGTGTAAGGGTGGCTATCGAGGTGCGAACGTCAGCGCGAGACGGCTTCGTGGTCGTAGCGCTCCCAGCCCTTCGGACCGAGATGTTCCTGTGGCGTGAAGCGGACCTTATAGTTCATCTTGCGCGAACCGTTGACCCAGTAGCCGAGATAGACATGGGGCAGGCCGGCGGCCCGGGCGCGCGCGATGTGATCGAGGATCATGAAGGTGCCGAGCGAACGGTCCTCCAGTTCCGGGTTGAAATAGGAATAGACCATCGACAGCCCGTCGGCCATCTGATCGGTCAGAGCGACCGCGATCAGTTCACCTACGCCCTTGCCGGTGATGAAAGTATCCGGCCCGCGCCTGCGGTATTCGATGATCTTGGTGTTAACGTGGGTGTCTTCGACCATCATTGCGTAGTCGAGCACCGTCATGTCCGACATGCCGCCCCGGCGGTGGCGATGATCGAGATACGAGCGGAACAGCGAATACTGCTCGGTGCTCGGTTCGGCGTCGTGCAAGGCGCCGACAAGGTCGGAGTTGCGCTGGATGACGCGCTTCATGTTCTTCGTCGGCTTGAATTCGCCGGCCAGTATGCGCACCGAAATGCAGGCGCGGCAGGTTTCGCAGGCCGGCCGGTAGGCGATGTTCTGCGAGCGGCGGAAGCCGCCCTGGGTCAGCAGATCGTTGAGTTCAGGAGCCTTGTCGCCGACCAGATGCGTGAACACCTTCCGTTCGAACTGACCTTCGATATAGGGACACGGGGAAGGTGCGGTCAGGAAGAACTGGGGTGACTGTGTCGGGTGCTGCGTCATTGAACGTCGGTTGCGATCCTCGAATCACTGTACCTTGGCTTCAGTTGCGAAAAATTCAACAGAAGAATGAAGGCAGGCGCCGCAGCGGCCTTCAAAAATATTGCACGTCGCCTTGAACTTCTCGCGAAGCCGCGCCGGAATCAGCGGTCGCTGCGGGTAACCACCGTGCCGAGCATCAGGTCGTGAACGGTCCGTTTGCGGTCGAGCACGAGGGTGGCGAGCAGGATCAGCGGCGACAGCACCACGTTGCCGGCCCAGAACAGCACGGAATGGACGATCGCAAGCAACCCGTCGATCGGCTTGCCGTCGAGACGCTCGAGCCGGATGCCCATCATACGCATGCCGGTCGTCGCCTGGTTCGGTCCGCCGAGCGTGTTCCAGATGTAGACGAGCGCGACCGCCGGGGCGAGAACGCCGAACAGCATCCAGCCGAGGCCGAGCGTCAGTATCCCGAACAGGAAGACGAGGATGGCGAACGGGATCAGCAACAGGCCGACGATCAGGTAGTCGATGCAGAAGGCCAGAACGCGCCGCGTCCTGACGCCATCGTAGATGCGGGCATCGTCGAGCCTGTTCGTAATGATCTCACCGTCGAGTATGATTGCGTTCATCGCCTTTTCCTGGACCGCGAACCGGGGACTCCGGCAGCGCCTCCATATGCAGATGGTAAATCGCGCCGCCAATTCAAGATTGAGCCGCAGCCGGCCTGAAACCGAATTCCGGGCTCTCATCTGTTCAGGCGGTTGAATTTCCACCCCGCATGGCGTTAGTTCCTGTGCACTGCACAAAAGCGGTGAGCGCGCGGGATGGGGGCGGCTGATGCAAGAATTCGACATGGTCGTCATCGGCAGCGGCCCATCCGGGCGCCGTGCCGCAATCCAGTCCGCCAAGCTTGGAAAATCCGTGCTGGTGGTCGACAAGGGAAGGCGGCTGGGCGGCGTCTCCGTGCATACCGGTACCATCCCGTCGAAGACGCTGCGCGAGACGGTGCTCAACCTTTCGGGCTGGCGCGAGCGCGGTTTTTACGGACGCGGCTACCGGGTCAAGCAGGACATCTCGATCGGCGACCTCGTCCAGCGGCTGCACAAGACGCTCGACCATGAGGTCGAGGTGCTGCAGCACCAGTTCATGCGCAACGGCGTGAAAAGCCTGCGCGCTACCGCAAAATTCTTGACTGCCAACAGCCTCAGCCTCGTCAACGACAATGGCGACATGAGCGAGGTGGGTTTCGACAAGGCGCTGATTTCGGTCGGCACCCGTCCGCATCGTCCGCACAACGTGCCCTTCGAAAGCAAGCTGATCTTCGACAGCGACGAGATGCTGGAACTCGAACAACTGCCGCGCACGCTGACGGTGATAGGCGGCGGCGTCATCGGCGTCGAATACGCGACCATCTTCTCGGCGCTCGACGTGCCGGTGACGTTGATCGAACCACGCGCATTCGATCCTCGATTTCGTCGACCGCGAGATCGTCGACGACTTTATTCACGAGATGCGCGACCGCGGCATGTCGATAAGGCTGGGCAGCACCGTCAAGGAGATCGAGGTCAAGAACGATTCGGTCGAGGTGACGCTTGGCGACGGCCGCCTTGTCCGCTCGCAGATACTGCTTTACGCGGCCGGGCGCTCCGGCAACATCGGTACGCTCGGCCTCGACGCGGTCGGCATCGAGGCCGATTCCCGCGGCCGCATCAAGGCCGACCCGCAGACCTTCCAGACGACGGTGCCCAACATCTATGCCGCCGGCGACGTCATCGGCTTTCCGAGCCTCGCCTCGACCGCCATGGAGCAGGGCCGCGTCGCCGCCTGCCATGCGTTCGGTGTCCACCTGCCGCCGCCGCCCGAGACCTTTCCTTATGGAATCTACGCCGTGCCGGAGATTTCCACCGTCGGGCAGTCGGAAGAGCAGGTGCGGTCGAGCGGGGTTGCCTACGAGGTCGGCGTGGCGCGTTTTCGCGAGACGTCGCGCGGCCACATCATGGGCGTCAACTCCGGCTTCCTGAAGCTGATCTTCGCGCTGGAAAACCGCCGGCTGCTCGGCGCCCATATCGTCGGCGAGGGCGCCACCGAACTGATTCACATCGGCCAGGCCGTGATCAACCTCGGCGGCACCGTTGATTTCTTCGTCAACAACACCTTCAACTTCCCGACACTCGCCGAAGCATACAAGATCGCCGGGCTCGACGCCTGGAATCGCATGGGGCAGGGGTGAAGGATGCGCTGACCCGGAAGATTGCTAAATTTCCGCCTCGCTTCCGCGCGGCCTTTGGCGTAAGAGCGGCGATGGAAAACAACCGTTTCGACACACCGGTCACGGTCAAATCCGGTGAAGCAGGCGCCAGCCAGATCTTGCGCACCGTCCGTGAGATCTCGGATTATCTGATGAGCGGCTGGCCCGGAAAGAAAAGCCCCAAGCACCGGGCGGCGCTCCAGGCCTGTCACGACGCGCTTGCCGGCGACAAGCCGGCAATGAATGCGCGCCGCGCCTTTATCGCCGCGGCACGTGAAGTCAACGTCTTCATCAGCGACAAGGCGCCCGACTGACGGTACGGCCGGTGAGCGGGAACCTACTCTTCGGTTTCCGATTCGGCTTCCGCCTCGGTGCCGGACTTCGTCCGCTCTTCCTTCGCGGCAGCCTTGGCCGCCTGCTTCTCGGCTTTCTTGGCAGCCTTCAGGCGGTCACGCTCCTGGCGTTCGTAATTGTAGTTCGGTGTTCGCGCCATTGCCGTCCCTTCTTTCCTCTTTCAGGTCTGCGTAGGGCTATTGGCAGGCAAAGACAACCGTCATCGTCGCAGATCGTCGGCATGACAATCGGCGAGCTTGCCCGCCGGATACCGCTGCCTCACGCGGCCTTCGACGTTCCGCCGAAAGCGGAGGCCGCGACGACCAGCCAGCCGGCAATCAGCAGGATGCCGCCTGCAGGCGCCGCCATCGGGAAGAGCCGCGCGCCTGCATAATCGCGCATCAACAGGTCTCCGGCAAACACAAACAGGCCGACGAGCAGGATCCAGCCGCCGCCACGAAGCACTTTGTTGCCGTGGAACAGCCCGACCGCAAGCAACGCCGGCGCGTGCATGAGCAGGAAGGAAGCGGCGGTGCCGACATTGCCGCCGCCGGCATGCGCTGCCGCCGCCGAGAGAGCAACGCCAGCCGCACCGCACAGGCCACCGGCGACTATCAGCAAGCGATCGGTCATCTCGAAGCCTTTCCGGAGTGACTTTCAGCTTCTCATAGCCGGGCCGGCGAAATCGGGAAACCGCGCATACGGTCCGCTCATGTGGCAAAGTGCAGCCGCCGATGCCGGCAAACGGCATCGTGGCCGACGTTGAAATAAAACCGTCACCGGCGGCGGATACTGAGTTGGCTCAACGGCATTTCTTGATCCTGCCGGACGCCCGGAGTATCGGAGACCTTGTTCGTGGAGCGGAAAGATGGATGAAACCGTGGAAAATACCGGCGCCAAGGACTGGCTTGCAGCCGAACTGGCCGACACGCTCGACGAAGACTACGAACTGGAGCTTTCCGAGCCGGCACTCTCGCTCGAGATCGCGAAGATCTACAAGAAGTCGCACCCGGCGACGATCGACCGCCAGGTTTATTTCCGCGAACTCCTGCGGCTCCAGTCCGAACTCATCAGGCTTCAGTCGTGGGTCGCCTATCATGGCGCGAAGGTGGTCGTGGTGTTCGAGGGCCGTGACTCCGCCGGCAAGGGCGGCGTCATCAAGCGCATCTCCCAGCGGCTCAACCCGCGCATCTGCCGCGTCGTCGCGCTGCCCGCGCCGACCGAGCGCGAAAAAGCGCAATGGTATTTCCAGCGTTATGTGCCACATATGCCGGCCGGCGGCGAAATCGTGCTGTTCGACCGTTCCTGGTACAACCGCGCTGGCGTCGAGCGCGTGATGGGCTTTGCCGATGCCGCCCAGGTTGAGGAATTCTTCCGCGACGTGCCGGATTTCGAGCGTATGCTCGTCCGCTCCGGTGTCATTCTCGTCAAATACTGGTTCTCGATCACCGATGAGGAGCAGCAGATGCGCTTCCTGATGCGCATCCATGACCCGATGAAGCAGTGGAAGCTGTCGCCGATGGACCTGCAGTCGCGGGTGCGCTGGGAACAATACACCAAGGCCAAGGAAGAGATGTTCGCGCGCACCAACATCCCGGAGGCGCCGTGGTACATCGTCGAAGGCAACGACAAGAAGCGCGCCCGGCTGAACTGCATCGACCACCTGTTGCAGCAGGTTCCCTACGAGGACGTGCCGCACGAGGAGATCACCTTGCCGGAGCGGGTGTTCAATCCGGAATACGAGCGCCAGGTGCTGCCGCGCGAGCTTTACGTGCCGGAGAAGTATTGAGGATGCTGTGCCGCGCGCTCGCCGCGGCTGCATTTCACCTCTTGTTACGGGTTGCGGGGAGCAACGTCCAACTGTTGAATTTCGAATCTGCGCGGCACCCCGAGCGCCCATAGCAGGTCACCCCCGTTGGACGGCGCGGTTTTCACCGACAGGTCCACGTTCGTCACAGTTCCGGTGGTCGAGACCGGCTTACCGGACACGAAGATTTGTGACGTGCCGGTGGGAACCGTGAATGCCGTGGGCGATCTGAGATCGCTGATCTGCCCTATCGTGACAGTTTCCGTCTGGTCGCCCTTCTTGACCTCCGCGGTAACGGGAAGTGAAACCGACTGAGGTACGCCGCCGCTGACATTCGGAGATACAATCACCGCCCAGCCGCCTGTACCTGACGCCGCGGGTCGATCGACAGGTTGCGCATATACCGAAATCCCAAAAAGGGGCGGCACGCTGCTGATCTTTTGACTTGCGCCGGATGCGCCGGAAATGACACTCGCAAGTATTGCCGGCGCAGCTACTCCCGCGAAAAGCGCCTGCTTGGCTTCGTAGCTAGTATTCATCAGCGCTACGCCGCCGCCAACGACTGCCCAAAGCAGTACACCCAAAAGCAATCCCCATTCCGGCAATGGCGTATTTGGTATCGAAACATAGGTGCTGGCTTTCTCCGCAATAGTCGGGAGAATTCCGCCAAACCCACCCCAGAAAAAAGCTGCCAGTTTTGTATCCGTACCCATGTTACAGCCCTCCAGTTTCTCAGTGGAGGGTAATATAGCATAAAGGATAGAGGGTTATTACGACTATTTGAAATTTGTTCTGATCGCGCTGATGTAAGATTCATCGCGCTCTTTGCTTGATGGTTCGACGGACCGTACTTCCCAATCACTGATCGAGCGGCATGTGACGTATCCCGCCTAACCCCTCAGCATCTCCGCCACTTGCGGCGCGAAATAGGTCAAAATGCCGTCGCAGCCGGCGCGCTTGAAGGCCAGCAGCGATTCCAGCATCGCCTTGTCGCCATCGATCCAGCCGTTGGCGGCGGCTGCCTTGATCATCGAATACTCGCCCGACACCTGGTAGGCGAAGGTCGGCATCTGGAACTCGTCCTTCAGCCGCTGGATGATGTCGAGATAGGGCAGGCCGGGCTTGACCATGATCATGTCGGCGCCTTCGGCCAGATCCTGCTCTGCCTCGCGGACCGCCTCGTCCGAATTGGCGTGGTCGAGATAGTAGGTCTTCTTGTCGCCCTTCAGGAGACCACTGGTGCCGATCGCCTCGCGGTAGGGGCCATAGAAGGCCGAGGCAAATTTCGTCGCGTAGGACATGATCGCCACGTCGGCAAAACCGTTGGCGTCGAGCGCGTCGCGGATGGCGCCGATGCGGCCGTCCATCATGTCGGAAGGCGCGATGATGTCGGCGCCCGCCGCCGCTTGCAGCACCGCGGCGGCAGCGACCTGCTCGACGGTTTCGTCGTTGACGATGATGCCGTTGCGCAAAATGCCGTCATGGCCGTGGCTGGTGAACGGGTCGAGCGCGGCATCGGTAATGACGCCGATCTCCGGTACCGCGTCCTTGATGGCGCGGGTGGCCCTGTTGATGATGTTGTCGGCGTCGAGGATATGCGAACCGGTCTGGTCGCGGAACTTCATGTCGACGTTCGGGAATGTCGCGATCGCCGGTATGCCGAACCTGGCGGCGCGTTCGGCCTCCTTGACGGCGAGATCGGGCGTCAGCCGGAAAACGCCGGGCATCGCCGCAATCGGTTCGCGCAGTTTTCGCCGTCGATGATGAAAATCGGCCAGATCAGGTCGTCGACGGTCAGGTGGTTCTCCTGCACGAGGCGGCGCGACCAGTCGGCCTTGCGCATGCGCCGAAGGCGCCGGCTGCCGGTGATTTCGTCGACGCTGCGGTGCCTGCGGCTTTCGGGCGGCTGATCTTGTTCATTTTCGTTCTCCGGACCGGCGCGTTTTTAACACGCGGCCCGTTTTGAGACCAACCCCGGACCAGCAGCGGCAGTGTCGCAGTTTGAATTTTTCGGCTTACGACCCTTGCTGTCCGTCAGCTAGCATCCAACTCGCTCGTATCTCTGACAGTTGAGCAATGACATCAATCGTCGTCGTCATCGTCGTCGTAGCGGTCACGGTAGCGGCCCGCTTTGCGTTCGCGATCACCGCTCCAGTCCTCGATATATACCCGACGCTTGACGTAGCGCTCGCAATAGCCGTCCTCGCAATAGGTTTCGACAATCCGCTCGCGCACCACGCCGTTGTTGGATGAGCTGTTCGAGCTCGTATTCGACGATTGGTTCTCCGCCTGGGCCGGGCTGGCAACCAGCGCCGCAACGGCAAACAGGATAAACTCGATACGCATAGCTGTCTCCTTCGCCAGATAAGGTTAAGCCATCGAGCCTGAACCTGCGATGAATAGCGGTGCGCCCTTGAATCCGCTCACGGATAGAGGTTCTTGCCTTCGGCAGTGGCAGGCTACTCGTTCACTACCTGCTGAAAGCCGCCCCAGAACATCCGCTTGCCGTCGAATGGCATCTCCATGTTGGCCATGTCAGGGTCTTCGCCCATCTTCTTGTTGGCCGCGTCTCGCGTAGCCTTGTCGGGATACTCGACCCAGCTGAAAACAGGCGTCTCGTCATCCTTTGCCTGGGTGGCCTTGTAGAAGTCGGTGAGAACGCCCTTGGGCACGTCGTCGCCCCAGCATTCCACACAGCGCGTGGCTCCGAGCTTCTTGAAATATGCCATAGCCTCCCTGGCATGCTTTATATACACATCCTTGTTGGCAGTCGGCACAGCGGCAACAAATCCTTCGATGTAAGGCATGGTGGTTTTCCTTCTTCTGTCGCGTTTCGACCAACGCTCACTATTAAGACGAACGGCCGCTCCGTGTTCCGACATGTCTGCCAAAAAGTCCGGCCAGCCGGGAACGCCCCGCGATCGGTTGACGTCGGGCGTGGCGCGAACGTTTGCCTGGGATCCGCACGGCCAATGTCTGGAGATTGCGCTGCTTGCCGGTTCTGGCGAGGGGAAAGGAACCCGCGCATGACCCGAAAAGTGATTCCACTTTTTCAGGTCATGCGCTAGCACTGCACTTCCGTTTGAGCCGGACAGAAGGATTTGCGCGTGGATTTTGGAGGTGGTGACGAGATCCGATTCGAGCGGAAAGGCCGTGCCGGCATTGTCACGCTGACCCGTCCGAAGGCGCTCAACGCCGTCACCCACCGCATGGTCAAGGCGTTGTCGCGCGCGCTGAAATCCTGGGAGCACGACCAAAGCATTGGCGTCGTCGTCATCAAGGGCGAGGGCAGGGCGTTTTCCGCCGGAGGCGACATTCTCGACGTGTACGAGGCGAGGCGCAGCGGCAATCCGCCCGTCGATTTCTTCGCAGACGAATACCGGCTGAACGCGCAGATCGCACGGCTCAAGAAACCCTATGTGGCGCTGATCGACGGCATCGTGATGGGCGGCGGTGTCGGCGTGTCCTTTCACGGTTCCCACCGCGTGATGACGGAAAATGCGCAGTTTGCGATGCCGGAGGTGGGGATCGGATTCTTCCCGGATGTCGGAGGCAGTTTCCTGCTGCCCGACCTCGGAGGCAGTTTCGGCATGTATCTCGGTCTGACCGGAACCCGCATCGGCTATGGCGATGCGTTATGGTCGGGGCTGGCGACGCATACGGTGGAGGCATCCTGCCTGCAGGGGCTGATTGACGGTCTTGCAGAGGGCGGCGATCCCGGATCCGAATTGCGCGAGGCGTTCAGGGCAGCGCCCCGCAAGACGGATGCGGCGACGTTGGCCAAGATCGCGCGGCATTTCTCGCTGGGCTCGCTGAAGGACATCGTTGCAAGTCTGGAAGACGCCGCGAAAACGGACGAATTCGCAGCATCCACCCTGGCGACGATGCGATCCAAGTCGCCCACCAGCCTTGCCGTCGCCTTCCAGGCGGTCACCGCCGGCTCGACGCTTTCGATGGACGATTGCATGCGCATGGAGTTCCGCATCCTCAACCGGATGCTTCAGGGCAATGATTTCTACGAGGGCATACGCGCGGCGATCATCGAGAAGGGGTCGAAGCCGGTGTGGCGGCCCGCCACGCTCGAGGAAGTCGACCCGAGTGCCATCGACGCGTATTTCGCGCCGCTCGAAAAGGAACTGGAGCTTTGAACGACGAGGCAACTAGGCAAGGCAGCCTCGGCCCGACGCCGGCCGAGCTGGCATTCTACTGGTTTCACCGGGTGATCGCCGCCTATTGCCTGATGTTTGGCGTGCTCTATTGGGTCCGGCTGATCGGCATTTATGACGGGCCGACATGGCGCTTCGATCTGATGCCCGCCTATTGGCAGGTGACAAGCGTCACTTTGGCGGTGTTTTTTCCGTTCGCAGCCATCGGCCTGTGGATGCTTGCATCCTGGGGCCCGGTGATATGGTTCATCTGCGCGGCGACCGAAACGGCGATGTATGTAGGCTTTCCCGAGCTGTTCGGCGACAAGCTGCTGATCGTTGTGTCGCATCTGTGCGTGGCGCTGCTCTACATCGCCTTCCGGCTGGTGATCTACTTCCAGAAACGCGCCGAAGCCCGCTAGGGTGTGTTGATATTCAGGTGATGCCGGCCTGCAAATGGCGGCTTCCTGCACTTCCGGTGCTCACGTACCTGAATGTACGCTCCGCTCCGGTTCTCGAAATCCACCATTTTCGGCTCGGCCTGACCTAAATCTCAACACACCCATGGCAGGCGCTGCTGCCGGCATCAGCCCGCGGCAGTTCTCCCACGCGCCGATGAAATCGGCGCCGCGCAAACGTCGCGAACGCACCCGCGCAGCCAGCGATGCGCCAGATCGGCGTCGAGCCGCGGATGCCAGAGCAGTGAAACAGTGATCCCCGGGATCGGGACGGGAAGGGGAAAACTATGCATTCCGGCACGCAGGTTTCCGGTGTGTCGTTCGGGAACGCTGGCGATCAGGTCGGAGCCCCGGGTGAGGGCAAGCGCGGTCGAAAAGCCGCCGACGATCGTGACGATCTCCCGTTCCAAGCCGAGCGGTTTCAAGGCTTCATCGATATCGATCGGTCCCTTGTCGAGACCCCGCCGCGAGACGAGGATGTGCCTGCCGGCCGCATAACGGGAGGTGGTGATCTCGCCCTCGCTCAGCCGGTGGCCTATTCGCACGACGCCGACGAAACGATCCCGGAACAGCGCCTGCGTGCGCACTTCGGGTCCGGTCGTCTCCCCTACCACGCCGGTCTCCAGATCGATGGTCCCGTCGCGAAGCGAGGAACTCTCCTTGTCGGTCTTCTGCACGAAGCGCAGCCGGATGCCGGGGGCTTCGGTGCTGACGCGAGCAATGAGATCCGGTCCGAAGTTTTCCACAAAGCCGTCGCTGGTCCGCAAGGTGAACGTCCGCACGAGCTGTTTGAGGTCCAACCGCTCGGCGGGACGCAACACCGCTTCCGCGTCCTCGACGAGCTGACCCACCCGCTCGCGGAGTTCGAGCGCCCGTGGCGTGGGAACGAGGCCGCGTCCCGCCCTGACCAGCAGCGGGTCGCCCGTTGTCGCACGCAGTCGCGCCAGTGCCCGGCTCATCGCCGACGGGCTGAGCCGCAATCGTTTGGCTGCGCGCGCCACGCTGCCTTCCGAGAGCAGCGCATCGAGGGTGACAAGCAAGTTGAGATCGGGTGCCGACATTCGTCGACCTTAGCACGTTCGATCATGATATGGCGTCAAACACACGAATAAAATGCAAACGGTGCGCGTTCCGCCATGTCTGGGGGCGCAACTCATCGCACCAATTCGAATTGAGTAGGCCCGGCATTCCCATCCCGCTGTCGCGGGGTCGCGCCTGCAACAAAACCGGCGTCAAGGCGTTCCTCCAGCACGATGCCCGCTCCCTTGCTAGTCATCGGCGTCCAATCGCTGCTGAGCTTTGTCGTTTTTGGCCTCATCGCGCGATGGTATCTTGTTCCCTGGCTCTCCAGGCTCCCAATCGAAGATCGCCTCCTTGCGCTCACTTGGCCGCACGTCTTTCGCTATGTCGCGCTGACCGGGTTGTTGCCGGGGCAGGTCTCGGCTGATGTTCCCGCCTTCGCTCTCAACGCAGTTGTTTACGGCGACACGATCTCGGCGCTGTTAGCACTCGTTTCCGTAGTCTTGCTCAGGGTGCGCGCACCCGGCGAGATCGCCATGGCCTGGGTCTTCAACGTCGTCGGCCTCCTGGATTGGGCGCAATCGCAAGTCGTTGGCGTGAACGCCCAGGCGTTCGCCTATCCGGCCGGCGTCAGCGCCTTGGTCTACGCCTTCTATGTGCCACTTCTTGTCGTGACGCACGTCGTGATGTTCTACTGGCTCTTCTCGCATTGGCGCAGCGCGTAGCGTTCACCGCGTCAAGCATTGCCTTCGCGATGTGGCGTCAAACGCACGAATAAACTGCAAATGATGCGCCTTCCGCCATATTAGGCTTGAGAGTACGTCTCTGAAAGCTCCTTTTCGAGAGCTGCCAGGAGACGGAGTTCATGTTGAAGTCAATCACTGCAGGACGAGAAGAGGCACTGGCGGGAGGTAGGGAACGGGCACCTTCGATCCGGTGGCCGCTCGCCGTGCTTTCGCTATCCATGTTGCTGTCCTCGCTCGGCACCAGCATCGCCAATGTGGCCCTGCCGACGTTGGCCGAGGCGTTCGACGCCTCCTTCCAGGATGTCCAGTGGATTGTGCTGGCCTATCTTCTCGCCATCACCACGCTGATCGTCAGCGTCGGGCGGCTGGGCGATATCATCGGCCGCCGGCGGTTGCTGCTGGCCGGAATCTTCCTGTTCACAGCCGCCTCGGTCCTGTGCGGCGTCGCGCCAACACTCTTGATGCTGATTGCCGCGCGGGCGGCGCAGGGCCTCGGTGCAGCCATCATGATGGCGCTAGCTATGGCCTTTGTCGGCGAGACTGTGCCGAAAGCAAAGACCGGCAGCGCCATGGGATTGCTCGGAACCATGTCCGCGGTCGGCACCGCTCTCGGCCCGTCGCTCGGTGGGGTCCTGATCGCAGGGTCCGGCTGGCAGGCAATCTTCCTCGTCAACGTGCCGCTGGGGCTTCTGGCGTTCACTCTCGCCTACCGCCACCTGCCCGCCGATCGCCGGGGGCAGGCCGATCGGGCCGGCTTCGACATCATCGGCACGCTGCTATTGGCGCTGACGCTTGCGGCCTATGCACTCGCCATGACGATCGGGCGCGGCAGTTTCGGTCCGCTCAACCTGGCATTGCTGTTGGCTGCCGCCGGCGGCGCCGGACTTTTCGTCATCGCCGAGGCGCGAGTGGCATCGCCATTGATCCGGTTGGCGGCGTTCCGCGATGGCGTGTTCAGCGCCAGCCTCGCCATGAACCCGCTCGTCTCGACGGTGATGATGGCGACGCTGGTGGTCGGGCCGTTCTATCTCTCGCGGGTGCTCGGGCTCGACGCGGCTCTTGTCGGCATCGTCATGTCGGCTGGCCCGGTTATCTCCGCACTGAGCGGGGTCCCGGCCGGCCGAATTGTCGATCGTTTGGGCGCGCCGTCCACGGTCATCGTCGGGCTCATCGGAATGACGGTGGGTTCAATTGCCCTGTCCGCGCTTCCGGAGATGTTCGGCATTGCGGGCTACATTGCCGCCATCGCCGTCCTGACTCCCGGTTATCAGCTGTTCCAGGCTGCCAACAACACCGCCGTCATGGCGGATGTCCGCCCGGACCAGCGGGGCGTCACCTCCGGCATGCTCAACCTGTCGCGCAATCTCGGACTCATCACCGGCGCCTCCGTCATGGGTGCTGTGTTCGCGTTCGCATCGGCCACAATCGACATCACAACGGCACATCCCGAGGCGGTTGCCAGCGGAATGCGGATCACTTTCGCAGTCGCGGCTGCCCTGATCGTTGTCGCGCTCGCTATCGCAGTCGGAAGCCGCGCTCTCGCAACACGCCCTCCGCGCCGTGGAGACGTGTCGTAACTCGAGCGCATTCTGGCCGACACGGTCGGACGATGCGCGCGCGAACCGGATCTTGTCCTGTGCTCGACATGCTCGGCGCCCCACTCGATAAAAATCGAGGTTAATTTTTCTTCCTCGGCGGGTAATTTGTTAACCTTCTTTCGAAACCTCTCAACGGTAAGCTCTTGTTAGCCTTGGCCTTTAAGTCGAATTTTAGGTGTATTCGATAGGGTCGCGGCAAGGTGAGAAAAACAAAACAATCACCGGGCGACAAACGAGAGGCAAGACAATGATCAATTCGCGTCAGGCGGCAAAGTCCGCTGGTGTATCCGACGATCGCCGTGAAGCGATCCGCTCCCTTTACATGGAATCACTGCAGCTTGTTGAGCGGTTGCACCGCCGTCTGCTCGATGTCATCAAGGATGAGTTCGATCGCAACGGCCGCAGCGACATCAATGCTATTCAGGCGCTTCTGCTCTTCAACATCGGCAATGCCGAGCTGACCGCCGGCGAACTGCGCTCGCGCGGCTACTATCTCGGCTCCAATGTTTCCTACAACCTGAAGAAGCTGGTCGACCTGGAATTCATCAACCATCAGCGTTCGCGCATCGACCGCCGTTCGGTTCGCGTCAGCCTGACGCCGAAGGGCGCCGAAGTAGCCGAAGTGGTTGCCGGTCTTTACGAACGCCATATCGGTTCGATCGAGCAGGTCGGCGGCATCAACCCCGAAGAGTTCCGCCAGATGAACCGCGCCCTGCAGCGCCTCGACCGCTTCTGGAACGACACCATCGCCTATCGCATGTAAGCGCGGCGATCGGACAAGAGAACCGAAAACGGCGTCCCGGAGGGCGCCGTTTTGTTTGATACAGGCCCGGGAACCAGTTTCACAGCCTCGACCAGTTTCACGACAACGTGAGCGGCAGCACCTAGCGATGACAGTTGCGTTTGTGACAGAAGCCAATTGGGGTGGCTTCTGGAGAGCAAAAATGATCTCTGCCATCGACCTCGAAACGGTTTGGGCGCCCCGGCTTCTCGCGGTATTGCGCATTGTCACGGCGCTGCTTTTCATCGCTCACGGCACTTCGAAACTGTTCGCGTTTCCCGTTGCCATGATGGAGCCCGGTCCCCCGCTGCTGTCGCTGCTCGGTCTGGCGGCCATCCTCGAAATCGTCGGCGGCGCATTGCTGGTGTTGGGTCTTTTCACCCGGCCGGTTGCATTCATCCTCTCGGGTGAGATGGCGGTGGCTTACTGGATGGCTCATGCGCCGCAGAGTTTTTTCCCGATCGTCAACCAGGGTGAGAGCGCGGTGTTGTTCTGTTTCATCTTCCTTTATCTGGCGGCTGCGGGTGCCGGCTCGTGGAGCCTCGATGCCGCACGCGGGTCGGGAAGTAGCGCTTCCGCTTGACGCGGTGAGCAGGGGACGCCCCGGACCGTATGTGTTGCAGACGGGCACCCTCGCAGCGCCGGTTCTGCTATTTCGGGCGGCCTTCACGGCCTCGTGTCGGCCATGGTCACGCTCCCGCCATATTCCGATGACTTACCCAAGGTCGGAGAGTATCGCCATGCTGGCCGCGTGACGGTCGGGGGGACCCAACTCCACATTGTCGCGTGCAGTGCGGGTGAAGCGCCCCTTATGGTTGGCGAATTGTTAAGAGTGGCCAGCTAGCTTGGGCGAAGTGCCAATTTCTGTCGGTAATCGTTGAGTGTAGATGTCTGGAATGTCCATGAAAACAAACCGCCGCCTTTTCATTACCGGTGCAGGTGCTGTCGCCGCAGCCGCGCTTACTGGAGCCGCCAGCGCCCAGGACGTGATCGGGGATATCCTGAATTCGCCGAGCCGGGGCAACTGGGACGACCAGTTCGATGCCCGCGCCAGCCAGGGCGGCAAAGTGGCTTCCAATCTGCCGATTTTCAGCCAGCAGACTGTCGGCTACGTCGAGCAGGCGATCGGGCAATATTCGAATATCGTCGCACAAGGCGGCTGGGAACAGGTGCCGGCAACCAAGAAGCTCAAGCTTGGCGTCGTCGACCCTGATGTCGTGCCGCTTCGCAGGCGCCTGATGGTTTCGGGCGATTTGTCGCAGAATGCGGGCATCTCCGAAGCTTTCGATACCTATGTCGATGCAGCCGTGAAGCGTTTCCAAGCCCGCCACGGCCTGCCCTCGGATGGTGTGCTCGGCAAATATTCTTATGCCGCGATGAACATCTCGGCGCCGGTGCGCCTCGGCCAGCTCGAGACCAATCTGGTGCGCTTGCGCTCGATGTCGGGTGAACTCGGCCAGCGTTATGTCATGGTCAACGTTCCGGCCGCGCAGATCGAGGCGGTGGAAAACGGCCGCGTCGTGCTGCGCCATACCGCGATCGTCGGCAAGGTCGACCGCCAGACGCCGATCCTCAACTCCAAGATCAACGAAATCATCGTCAATCCCTACTGGAATGCGCCGGAATCGATCGTCCGCAAGGACATCATCCCGCTGATGCGCAAGGATCCGGAATATCTGGCCAAGAACAACATCCGTATCCTTGGGCCGGAAGGCGAGATCGATCCGACCACGATCGACTGGAATACCGAGGATGCGGCGAAGTTCCGCCTGCGCCAGGATCCCGGCGCCGGCAATGCGATGTCGTCGGTCAAGATCAATTTCCCGAGCCCGGACGGCGTCTACATGCACGACACGCCGCAGCAGAGCCTGTTCTCGAAGCTGATGCGCTTCAATTCGTCGGGCTGCGTGCGCGTGCAGAACGTGCGCGACCTCGTCACCTGGATCCTGCGCGACACACCAGGCTGGGACCGCGCGCATTTCGAGCAGGCGATCAAGAGCGGCGAGAACATCCCGATAGCCGTCACCAACCCGGTGCCCGTCTATTTCACCTACATCTCCGCCTGGTCGACCGGCGACGGCGTCGTCCATTTCCGCGACGACATCTACGGCCGTGACGGTGTCGACGAATTGCAGATCTCGTCGACGACGCTCTGATTGTTCGCGAAAAGCCGTCGGCTTCTCACTAACTACGCTGATTTCCGGAAAGCCGCCCCCCAATGGGCGGCTTTTGCGTTTCCGCCTGGCGCAAAGCGGCCATGAAATTTCGCGCGGCGAACGTGGCGGGTGTGGGTCAATTGTGTTAATGGCGCCGAACAGCCCAGTTCCCGGAGAGCAAGGATAATCGCCATGGCAATCGCAACGGCCGCCTCGAAAGATTTCGAAATCCTTCTTCAACACGCCGCTTTCCGAAGCTGATCCGGAGATTTTCGGCTCGATCCGCAGCGAACTGGGCCGCCAGCGGCATGAAATCGAACTGATCGCGTCCGAAAACATCGTTTCCCGCGCGGTTCTCGAGGCGCAGGGCTCGATCATGACCAACAAATATGCCGAGGGTTATCCGGGCAAGCGCTACTATGGCGGCTGCCAGTTCGTCGATATTGCTGAAGAACTGGCGATCGAGCGCGCCAAGAAGCTGTTCTCCTGCAATTTCGCCAATGTCCAGCCGAACTCCGGCAGCCAGATGAATCAGGCGGTTTTCCTGGCGCTCCTGCAACCCGGCGACACCTTCATGGGCCTCGATCTGAATTCCGGCGGCCATCTTACCCACGGTTCGCCGGTCAATATGTCCGGCAAATGGTTCAAGGTCGTCTCCTACGGCGTCCGCAAGGACGACCACCTGCTCGATATGGACGCCATCGAGAAGCAGGCGCATGAGACGAAGCCGAAGCTGATCCTGGCCGGCGGCACCGCCTATTCGCGCATCTGGGACTGGAAGCGTTTCCGCGAGATCGCCGACGCGGTCGGCGCCTATCTGATGGTCGACATGGCCCATATCGCCGGGCTGGTCGCCGGCGGCGTGCATCCTTCGCCGATCCCGCACGCGCATGTGGCAACGACGACTACCCACAAATCCCTGCGCGGCCCCCGCGGCGGCATGATCCTCACCAACGACGAGGACATCGCCAAGAAGATGAATTCGGCGGTGTTCCCCGGCCTGCAGGGCGGCCCGCTGATGCATGTCATTGCAGCCAAGGCGGTGGCATTGGGCGAGGCGCTGCGGCCCGAATTCAAGGCCTACGCGCATGATGTCGTGGCCAACGCCAAGGCGCTTGCCTCGAGCCTCAAGGAAAGCGGCCTCGACATCGTTTCGGGCGGCACCGACAACCATCTGATGCTGGTCGACCTGCGCCCCAAGAACGCCACCGGCAAGCGCGCCGAAGCAGCGCTCGGCCGCGCCAACATCACCTGCAACAAGAACGGCATCCCGTTCGATCCGGAAAAGCCGTTCGTCACCTCGGGCGTGCGCCTCGGCACACCGGCCGGCACAACGCGCGGCTTCGGCCAGGCCGAATTCCGCGAGATCGGCAACCTGATCACCGAAGTGCTCGACGGGCTGAAGGTTGCGAATTCGGACGAAGGCAATGCGTGCGGTGGAAGCCGCAGTGAAGCAGAAGGTCGTCGCGCTGACCGAACGGTTCCCGCTTTACCCGTATCTGGGCTGAACCGTTTCTGCCTGGCGCGCATGGTCTCGCGCGCCTCGCCGCTTTTACAAAATGCTGAAAGGCTTTAAGCCTCTTCGCGAAAACAAAATCGCGATCGGGGACCATCCATGCGTTGTCCGTACTGCCAGTCCGAAGATACGCAGGTGAAGGATTCCCGTCCCGCCGAGGACGGGGCGGCGATCCGCAGGCGGCGCGTCTGTCCCGATTGCGGCGGCCGCTTCACCACCTTCGAGCGCGTGCAACTGCGCGACCTCGTCGTGGTCAAGAAATCCGGCCGGAAAGTGCCGTTCAGCCGAGACAAGCTGCTGCGTTCGATGGAAATCGCCGTGCGCAAGAGGAATGTCGATCCCGAGCGCATCGACCGCGCCGTGACCGGCATCGTGCGCCAGCTCGAAAGCTCCGGCGAGACCGAGGTGACATCCGGCGAGATCGGCCGGCTGGTCATGGAGGCGCTGAAGGCGCTCGACGACGTCGCTTACGTGCGTTTCGCTTCGGTCTACCGCAACTTCCGCGAAGCCAAGGATTTCCACGAGCTTCTGGGCGAGTTGAAGGGCGACGAGGACGCCGAGTGAACGATGGCCGACGGCGTGCCAGTGCTGAACAACAGGCGATCGACCGCCGCTTCATGGCGGCAGCGATCCGGTTGTCGCAGAAGAATGCGGGCCGCACCTCGACCAATCCATCGGTCGGCACGCTGATCGTCCGCGACGACGGCGCCGGACCGATGATCGTCGGCAGCGGTGTTACCGCGATCGGCGGCAGGCCGCATGCCGAGACCGAGGCGCTTGCCGAGGCCGGCGAACTGGCGCGAGGTGCGACCGCTTACGTCACGCTGGAGCCTTGCGCCCATCACGGCCGCACACCGCCTTGCGCCAAGGCGCTGGTCACCGCCGGCGTGACGCGGGTGGTGGGGGCGGCCAGCGATCCCGATCCGCGGGTTTCCGGGAAGGGCTATGCCATCTTGCGTGCCGCCGGCGTGGAAGTCGTCGAGAGGGTGCTCGCCGAAGAAGCCGCCGAGCACATGGCCGGTTACCTGATTCGATCTCTGAAAAAGCGCCCGGAAGTTATTCTGAAATTTGCGGTTTCGAGCGACGGCATGATCGGCCGGCAAGGCGAAGGGCAGGTGGCGATCACCGGCCCGGTCGCCCGCCGCCAGGTGCATCTGATGCGCGCGGCGGCCGACGCGATTCTCATCGGCATCGGCACGGCGCTGGCCGACGATCCGGAACTCACGGTGCGGCTGGCGGGGATGGAGAGCCGTTCGCCGGCCCGCATCGTGCTTGACCGGGATGCGCGGCTCGATCCCGGTTCGAAGCTGGCGATGACAGCGCGCGAGGTGCCGGTTCTTGTCGCCGCCGGGCCGGAAGCGGACAGCGCGAAGAAATCGATGCTCGAAGCTCTCGGCGTCAAATTTCTGGCGACGGAAACCTATGACGGCCGCATCGCGCTGCCGGAATTGCTGGAGGATCTGGCGGCGCAAGGCATGTCGAGCCTGATGGTGGAAGGCGGCGCGAACACGGCGAGGGCTTTCCTCGACGAGGAACTAGTCGACCGCATCGTGATATTCACGGGGCCAGGCGCAATCGGCGCTGGCGGCATTGTTTCGCCGGTCGATCACGATCATATACCGGACGGCTTCCGGCTCATCCGCGAAGCGCGTTTTGGCGACGACACTTACGCGGAATGGACGAAAATAGCCTGATGTTTACCGGAATTGTCACCGATGTCGGAACGGTCGCGGAGGTTTCGGAGCTGGAAGAAGGCATTCGTCTTCGCATCGAGACGAAATACGATCCGGCGACAATCCCGATCGGCGCTTCGATCGCTTGCGCCGGCGTCTGCCTGACCGTGACCAGCTTGCCGGACGACGGTTCGAACCGGCGCTGGTTCGAGGTCGAGGCCTGGGAGGAAGCGCTGCGCCTGACGACCGTTTCGAAATGGGCGGCGGGCACGCCTGTCAATCTGGAGCGAGCGCTGAAGATCGGCGACGAACTCGGCGGCCATATCGTCTCCGGACATGTCGACGGCATGGCGGAAATCGTCGCGCGGGAAGAGGAGGGCGGTGCGGTACGCTTCACGCTCGAAGCGCCGAGCGAGCTGGCAAAATTCATCGCGCCGAAAGGCTCGGTGGCGCTCGACGGCACCTCGCTGACCGTGAACAAGGTCGAGGGTACCCGTTTCGACGTGCTTTTGATCCACCATTCTTTGCAGGTGACCACCTGGGGCGAACGGCAGGTGGGCGACCGCGTCAACCTGGAGATCGATACGATGGCACGCTATGCCGCGCGGCTTGCGGAGGCCGCGAAGGAGGGGTTGTAGTCGAGACCGGAAAGGCATCTCGACCGGCGGCAATCTTCCGCTTGCGATCAATCGTGCTTCGGCCTAAGTCACCGGCGACCCCGGAGACTAAGATGGCAGGCACTTCACAACATGGCAAAGCGTTCATTCGCCCGGACAAGGCGCATGTGCTGATCGTCGAGGCGCGTTTCCACGACGATCTCGCGGATGCGTTGCTTGAAGGCGCGAAGACGGCACTGGACGATGCCGGCGCCACCTATGATGTGGTCACGGTTCCTGGTGCCTTGGAAATTCCCGCAGTAATTTCCTTCGCTCTGGACGCGGCGGAGGAAGACGGAACCGAATATGACGGTTTTGTCGCGCTGGGCACCATCATCCGGGGCGATACCTATCATTTCGACATCGTGGCGAACAAATCGAGCCGCGCGCTGATGGATCTGGCCGTCGAGGAATCGCTGGCGATCGGCAACGGCATCCTGACCGTCGAGAACGATGCGCAGGCCTGGGTTCGAGCGAGGAACAGCGAAGGCGACAAGGGTGGCTTCGCGGCGCGCGCAGCACTCACCATGATCGCCGTCCGCAAGCGGTTGGGAGCTTGATCACCGTGACGCAATCTGCCGGCAAAGACGGATCGAGCGCCGTACGCCAAGCCAACAAACGCGGCGCGGCGAGGCTCGCCGCCGTGCAGGCGCTTTACCAGATGGATGTCGCCGGCAGCGGACTGCTCGAGATCACCGCCGAATACGAGGCTTTCCGGTTCGGCAAGGAGGTCGACGGCGCCACGTACCGCGAGGCAGACGCGCAATGGTTTCGCGCCATCCTCGCCGGCGTCGTCGAGAAACAGAAGACGATCGATCCGGTGATCCGCCAGTCGCTGACCGAGGACTGGCCGCTGTCTCGGCTCGATTCGACGCTTCGCGCCATCCTGCGCGCCGGTGTCTACGAATTGACGGAGCGGAGCGACGTGCCGGTTGCCGTGATCGTTTCCGAATATGTCGACATCGCCAAGGCATTCTATGAAGAGGACGAGCCGAAACTCGTCAATGCCGTGCTCGACCGTGTTTCCCGCCGCGTGCGCGGCGAGGGCCGCGGAAGGGACGCGAAGTGATGACTACGCCGGCTGAACGGGAAGCACGCCGCACGGCGATAATCCTGGCGGCGTCTCAGGCAATCGTCGGCTCGGCAGCACCCATCTGCCTGTCGATCGGCGGTCTGGCCGGCCACTATCTGCTCGGCGCCGACAAGTCGCTGGCAACCGCGCCCGTGACCGGGTTCAGCGTCGGCCTGGCGATCGGCGCCTTGCCAGCCGCGGCGATCATCCGCCGCGCCGGGCAGCGCAGCGGTTTCATGACCGGTACCGCCGTCACCGGAGCGGGCGGCGCGCTCGCGGCGGCGGCGATGCTGCAGGGCAGCTTCTGGCGTTCGCCTTCGCCGTGCTGATCATTGGCATCGGCGGGGCCTTCGTGCAGCAGTTCCGCTTCGCCGCCGCCGACAACGCACCGCCGGAATTCAAGGCCCGCGCCATTTCCTTCGTACTGGCCGGCGGCGTCATCACGGCTATCCTCGGCCCGCAGATCGTCATCTTCACCAAGGACCTGCTGGCGCCGGTGATGTTTGCCGGGTCCTTCGCGTCGATCATCGGCATCGCGGTCGTCGGCGCGATCATTCTGTCGTTCCTGCGCGCGCCCGCCGGCGGCGGGAGCCCGACGCAAGCGGATGAGGGTCCCGCGCGGCCGCTCGCTTGAAATTGTTGCGCAGCCGCGCTTCGCCATCGGGCTGATCTGCGCGGTCGGTTCCTTCGCCCTCATGTCGTTCCTGATGACCGGCGCCCCGCTCGCTATGGTCGGCTGCGGCTTTTCCACCGATCAGGCGACGCTCGGCATTTCCTGGCATGTGATGGCGATGTTCGCGCCGAGCTTCTTCACCGGCCGGCTGATCCACCGCTTCGGCGCCGAACGCATCGTCGCGACCGGACTGCTGCTGTTGATCGCCTGCGCCATCGTCGGCCTGTCGGGCATCCAGCTCTGGCAGTTCTGGTCGGCATTGATCCTGCTCGGGCTCGGCTGGAACTTCGGCTTCATCGGCGCCACCGCGATCGTTGCCGACACCTACCGGCCTTCGGAGAAGGGCAAAGTACAGGGTTTCCACGATTTCGTACTGTTCGGCAGCGTCGCTTTCGCCTCGCTGATGTCGGGCGCCGTCTACAATGCCTATGGCTGGGAAATGCTGAACTGGGTCGTGTTTCCGGTTATCGCACTTTGCCTTGGGGCGCTGGCTTGGCTGCGCGGGTCCAACCGTCGAACGGCGGCTCCCGCCGGGGATGTTGTCTGACAGGCGCCAACCTGCCGGCATGCCCAAAATCGTGGAGTTGAAGGATGCCGGATGAACAGAACTCGAGAACGAAGCGGTTGGCGCTGCTGATCGACGCTGACAATATCAGCGCCGATTACCTGCCGATCATCGTCAGGGAATCGTCTGCGCTTGGCACCACCACCGTCAAGCGAGTTTATGGCCATTTCGCCAGCAATTCCATGAATGCCTGGCATCCGCTCGTCCACGAATTCGCGCTCACGCCAATTCACATTCCACCGGCCGCAACCGGCAAGAACGCGAGCGACATGAAACTCGCGATTGAGGCGATGGACATCCTCCACCGAGGGCAGGTCGAAGGGTTCTGCCTGGCGTCTAGTGACAGCGATTTTACGACACTTGCCAGCCGCATCCGCGAGGACGGAATGCGCGTCTACGGCTTCGGTGAAGAAAAGGCCACCAAAGCGTATATCAATTCCTTCGACCGGTTCTTCTATTGCGACCTGTTGCTTCGTGACGAAAAATCCGACGATTTATCGAAGTCGAGACGGACGCCCGAGCTTCCGATGAAGCAAATCCTGGCCGCGATCGACGATGTGTCCGGTGAGGATAAATGGGCGCATCTTGGCGAAGTCGGTTCGATCCTGGGCAAGCGCATGCCCGATTTTGATCCACGAAATTTCGGGTTCAAGAAACTCAGCGACCTTGTCCAGTCTGTCCATACACTTGAAGTCCAACGCAGCAAGGTGGGAGCCGGGACCTTGGTGCAGGTGCGGCGTAAGTAATCCGTCCCACCTGGGGCCCGTGTGTGCGGTATCGCATGGCGAAAACAGGGCAAAAATCGAACAATATCTTGACGTTCGCGAGCCTGTTTCGCATAAGCCGGTGCGAAGGACCGGATTCTGCCTGCAGAAGCCCGGCCTCCGCTCAACGGCCCGGGGAGGGGTTCTTTCGGGCAATCATTCGAGGAACAATCCGCAAATGACCATGCTTTTCGTAGTCATTCTTTGCGGCGTGCTATCAATCATCTACGCCATGTGGGCGACGCGGTCTGTTCTAGCGTCCGACCAGGGCAATGCACGCATGCAGGAAATCGCAGGCGCTATCCGCGAGGGGGCCCAAGCCTACCTCGCTCGACAATATACAACCATCGCCATCGTCGGCGTCGTCGTCTTCCTGCTGGCGTGGTGGCTGCTTACGGGCACCGCTGCGATTGGCTTCCTGATCGGCGCGGTGCTTTCGGGAACTGCCGGTTTCATCGGCATGCACGTCTCGGTCCGCGCCAATGTGCGCACAGCGCAAGCCGCATCGAACAGCCTCGCCGCCGGCCTCGATATCGCTTTCAAGTCGGGCGCCATCACCGGCATGCTGGTGGCCGGTTTGGCGCTGCTTGGCGTCTCCGTCTATTACTGGGTGCTGATCGGTCCGTTGGGTTATGCGCCTGCCGACCGCGCGGTTGTCGATTCTCTGGTGGCGCTCGGTTTCGGCGCGTCGCTGATCTCGATCTTCGCCCGTCTTGGCGGCGGCATCTTCACCAAAGGCGCTGACGTCGGCGGCGATCTGGTCGGCAAGGTCGAAGCAGGTATCCCGGAAGACGATCCGCGCAACCCCGCAACCATTGCCGACAACGTCGGCGACAATGTCGGCGATTGCGCCGGCATGGCGGCCGATCTGTTCGAGACCTACGCGGTGACGGTGGTCGCCACCATGGTGCTCGGCGCCATCTTCTTCGGCGGCTCGGCATTGCTCGGAACCGTCATGATCTACCCGCTGGCGATCTGCGGCGCCTGCATCATCACATCGATCGTGGGCACCTTCTTCGTCAAGCTCGGCTCCAATGGCTCGATCATGGGCGCCCTTTACAAGGGGCTGATCGTGACCGGCCTGCTTTCCATCGTCGGCTTGTGGGTGGCGACCTCGGCGACTATCGGCTGGGGCGAGATCGGCACCGGCGGCGGCGTAGTAATCACCGGTCAGAATCTTTTTATCTGCGGCCTGATCGGGTTGCTGGTGACGGCGCTGATCGTCGTCATCACTGAATACTACACCGGTACCAACAAACGCCCCGTCAATTCGATCGCCCAGGCGTCGGTCACCGGCCACGGCACCAACGTCATCCAGGGCCTCGCGGTGTCGCTGGAATCGACGGCACTGCCGGCTATCGTCATTGTCGGCGGCATTATCGCAACATTCCAGCTTGCCGGCCTGTTCGGCACTGCGATCGCGGTGACCACCATGCTCGGTCTTGCCGGCATGATCGTGGCGCTCGACGCTTTCGGCCCGGTCACCGACAATGCCGGCGGCATTGCCGAAATGTCTGGCCTGCCGAAGGAAGTGCGTCAATCCACCGACGCGCTCGACGCGGTCGGCAACACCACCAAGGCGGTCACCAAGGGTTATGCGATCGGCTCGGCTGGTCTAGGCGCTCTGGTGCTGTTCGCGGCCTACAGCTACGACCTGCAGTATTTTGCCGCCAACGCGACGCAGTTTCCGTACTTCGCCGACATCGGCACGGTCTCCTTCGATCTGTCGAACCCTTATGTCGTCGCCGGCCTGATCTTCGGCGGGCTGATCCCGTATCTCTTCGGCGGCATTGCCATGACGGCCGTCGGCCGTGCGGCGGGCTCGATCGTCGAGGAAGTCCGGCGTCAGTTCCGCGAGGATCCGGGCATCATGAAGGGCACTTCCAAGCCCAACTACGCCCGTGCGGTCGACCTTCTGACCAAAGCGGCGATCAAGGAAATGATCATCCCGTCGCTGCTGCCGGTGCTGGCGCCGCTCGTCGTCTACTTCGGCGTCCTGCTGATCTCGGGCTCCAAGGCCTCGGCTTTCGCCGCCCTGGGCGCCTCGCTGCTCGGCGTCATCGTCAACGGCCTGTTCGTCGCCATTTCGATGACCTCTGGCGGCGGTGCGTGGGACAACGCCAAGAAGTCGTTCGAGGACGGGTTCACCGACAAGGACGGCGTCAAGCACATGAAGGGCTCCGAGGCGCACAAGGCTTCGGTGACCGGCGACACCGTCGGCGATCCCTACAAGGATACCGCCGGCCCGGCGGTCAATCCGGCGATCAAGATCACCAACATCGTGGCCTTGCTGCTGCTCGCCGTCCTGGCGCACAGCGCCTGATCGATAACAGCCGCATCACGAAAAAACCCGCGGGATCACTCCCGCGGGTTTTTCTTTGGGCGGCGGTATTCGCCCAGAAGGCGGAGTTCCCGTTATTGCTGCTGCGGCATTCCAGGTAGGCTCGTCGGCATGCTGCCGGCGCCGGCGATCAGCTGGCCGATAAAGTTCTGGTCCTTGCCGCCGGTCGGTGTGGTGCGCGAGATGAAATCGAACACCTTGCCGTCCTTCTTGCCGTAATTGGCAATGTTGGTGACGCGGCCGTCTTCGCCGAAATAGACGGCGAGCACACGCTGGTCGACGAGGCGCGGATTCATGAAAGCGACAGGGCGCTTGCGGGTCTGCGAAATGTAATAGAACACCTCATTGTCGAACGTCGCGGTCGTCGACGGGCTTCCCAGCGCCAGGATGACCTGCTCCCGGCTCGAGCCGACAGGAACAAGGTCGATCTGCTGCTGATCTATGACGTAGCCCTGGCTGAGCGTTTCGCTCGGGTTCAAGCCCAGCGATTTGGTGGAAGGAGAATTGCAGCCAGCCAGCGCGGTGACAGCCGCGAGAAGCGAAACGGCGATTGCAGGGTTCGATAAAGATCCCGTCTTGAATTTTGGCGAGCCCAACAACAACTCCATAATCCCATGTTTCGGCCCGACTTGCACGAGGCCGCAAAACCGGTAAACCAGCTTGGGCGCCGATGCAACAAGGCCACAAAACGAAACGGCTCCCGGGAGACCGCCTCATGTTCCAACGCCTGTTCGGCCGCCAGCGTCGCGCCAACCGGACGATAACGGATGCGCTCTACGGTGAAATCGTGGCAGCGGCGCGGCAGCCTGCCTTTTATTCCGACTGGAATGTGCCCGATACGCCGCTTGGCCGCTTCGAAATGCTATCGGTGCATGTGTTCCTGTTTCTCCACCGCATGCAGGACGAGACTGGTCCTGCGCGCGAAGTGGCCCAGATTCTGACCGACGAATTCTTCGCCGACGTGGAGCATTCGTTACGTGAACTGGGCATTGGCGATCTCGGCGTGCCGAAGCGCATGAAGAAGCTCGCCCGCATGTTCTATGGCCGCACGACGGCCTACGCCGATGCCCTGAAGCGTCGTGACCGGCCGGCCTTGGCGGCGGCACTTGCCCGCAACATTCGGCCGGACAGCGCCGAATGGCAGGAAGCCGATGCTGTGGCCGGCTATGTGATGGCTGCCGATGAACATCTCGCGGCCCAAGCAATCGACGGGATTCTTGGCGGAAAGCTTCGTTTTCCGGATCCCAGTCACAAATGAGAGGAGAGGCGCATATGAAAAACATTCCAGAAAGTCCGGTCTCCTTTCTGGCAAATGTCGCGCGGCTACCCCAGAAAGGCATGCCCGTTGTGATCGAAGCCGATGCGAAACAGCGCGCGAAGCTTGCCGAGCAGCATGGTCTCGTCTCAGTCGGGCGCTATCGTGCGGAACTTCTCGTTACGTCGTGGAAACGCCAGGGCGTGAAAGTCAGCGGCCTTGTCGAGGCCGATATCGTCCAGGAATGTGTCGTGACGCTCGATCCGATCGAGAGCCGAATTTCCGAAGAGGTATCCGCCGTCTACTTGCCTGAGGACTCGAAGCTCGGCAGGGAAGGCTTTCAAGGCGGCGGAGAAATCCTGATCGATGCCGACGGGCCCGACAGTCCGGAGACATTTGCCGGCGATACCATCGACGTAGGTGCGCTGGCGGAGGAGTTTTTCGAGCTGGCGATCGACCCTTATCCGCGCGAACCGGGTTCTGGTTTGGATCAAGTCGAAACCGCGGACCAGCCCGATTCTCCATTTGCCAGACTTTCGGCGCTGAAGAAATCGTGACCGCAGCGCACGCCGCGGAGCAGTCTCGCTATCGCTGTTCCGTAGCAATCCGAACGCCGAGGCCGACAAGAAGTGCGCCGGTGACACCCTCGACGGCGCGCCGGACCGCAGGCCGACGGAGAAAATCGCCGGCCTTGGCGATCATAGTCGCATAGAGCGTCAGCCAGGCGAATGTCATTATCGCGAAGACCACGCCAAGGAACAGAAGCGCCGAAAAGCTTGCCGGCCCGGCAGGTGCGAATTGGGGCAGGAGGCTTGCAAAAAACACTGCCATCTTCGGATTGCCAAGATCACTGATCAGACCCTGGCGAAAGGCGATCAGCGGTCGCAGCCGGCGAGACGGCTGAAGGTCGTGGCTGCGTTGATGCAAGCGATCTGATGGCGCGATTGCTTCGCGCAACGCCTGAAATCCCAGATAGACGAGATACGCGGCCCCAGCATATTTGATGGCAAGAAACAGCGGCTCGGAAGCGACGAGAATGGCGACGATGCCGGCACTGGTCGCGAACGCCCAGACCGTCTGGCCCACGGCGAACCCCCAGTGCCGTGAGCATGCCGGCAGCACGCCCGCCGAACAACGTGTTGCGGACAGTGATTGCGGTATCTGGTCCGGGCGTTGCGATGACGACAAAGGGGGCGCCGAGAAATGCCATGAAGGAGGGGACCATGTCTCGCGCTCCGTTGTTTATGCGAATTGGTGGAAAAATATGCTAGCCCGACGGGCAGGTTCGTGGAAGGTGCAACACGAATCGCTTTAATTCCCCGGCGAGAACGCGAAATCAATGTTGTGCCGGGGCTCAAAACCGCTATTTTCGCCAAGCTTTCGAAACCCCCGATTTGCCGGGAACCCAGTGAGATGATTACCGCGTGATACGTATCTCCATCGACGCCATGGGCGGTGATCACGGCCCCAAAGTGATCCTGCCGGCCCTCGTGAAGGTGATCGAGCGCCGCCCTGACGTGAGGTTCCTGATTTTCGGTCGCGACGACGCTGTGCGGCCGGTTCTCGACCAGCTGCCGCGGCTTGCCGGCGTCAGCGAGTTCGTTCACTGCGAAGTGGCGGTGCGGATGGACGACAAGCCGAGCCAGGCGCTTCGCCATGGCCGCTGGAAGTCGTCGATGTGGAAGGCAGTCGAAGCGGTCAAGAACGGCCATGCGGACGTCTGTATTTCCGCCGGCAACACCGGCGCACTGATGGCGATGTCGAAATTCTGCCTGCGCACGATGGCGAGTATCGATCGGCCGGCGATCGCAGCGCTCTGGCCGACCGTCCGCGGTGAAAGCGTGGTTCTCGATGTTGGCGCCACTATCGGCGCCGATGCTCACCAGTTGATCGATTTCTCTATTCTGGGCGCTGCGATGGCACGTGCGCTGCTCGCCGTCGACCGCCCCACCGTCGGTCTCCTCAACGTCGGCGTCGAGGAGATCAAGGGTCAGGAAGAGGTGAAGGAAGCGGGCCTGCTGCTGCGCGAGGCCAACCTCAAATCCATGGACTACCGCGGCTTCGTCGAGGGTGACGATATTGGCAAAGGCACTGTCGACGTTGTGGTGACGGAAGGTTTTGCGGGCAACATCGCGCTGAAGACGGCCGAGGGGACGGCGAAGCAGATCGGCGAATACCTGCGCGCTGCGATGAGCCGCACGCTGATGGCTCGCATAGGGTATATTTTCGCCAAGAGCGCCTTTGACCGCCTTCGCGAAAAAATGGATGTCCGCAAGGCCAATGGCGGCGTTTTCCTTGGTTTGAACGGCATCGTTGTGAAAAGCCATGGCGGCACCGATGACGAAGGCTTCGCGGCTGCGATCGAACTCGGTTACGACATGGTGCGAAATCGCCTGATCGAACGGATCAAGAGCGATCTTGACACATTTCATGCACGTCAGCCGCAGTTGCAGGTGGACAAAGCCACGGCAACAGGCGACGGCGACGAATAGGAATTATGATGATCAGATCAGTCGTGCGCGGCATTGGCTCGGCGCTGCCCCGGCGTATCATGAAGAACGCCGATTTCGAAGGCATGGTCGAGACGTCCGACGAGTGGATCGCCCAACGCACCGGTATCCGCCAGCGGCATATCGCGGCTGATGACGAGACCACAGCATCGCTCGGCGAGGCTGCTGCCAGGGAGGCGCTGGCGAATGCCGGCCTGACGCCGGACGATCTCGATCTGATCGTGCTCGCCACCTCCACGCCCAACAACACCTTCCCCGCCACCGCGGTGGAAATCCAGGAGCGCCTGGGCATGCGCCACGGCTTTGCCTTCGACATGCAGGCGGTTTGTTCGGGCTTTGTCTACGCGGTGACGACGGCCGATCTCTATATTCGTGGCGGCCTCGCCAAACGGGTTCTGGTAATCGGTTCGGAGACTTTTTCGCGCATTCTCGACTGGAGCGACCGTTCGACATGTGTGCTGTTCGGCGACGGCGCCGGCGCGCTGGTGCTGGAAGCGCAGCAGGGCGAAGGGGCTATCGCCGATCGCGGCATCCTGACCTCCAGCCTGCGCTCGGACGGCACCCATAAGGAAAAGCTCTATGTCGACGGCGGTCCTTCGACGACCGGCACCGTTGGACATCTGCGCATGGAAGGCCGCGAGGTGTTCAAGCACGCCGTCGGCATGATCACCGATGTGATCGAGGCCACCTTTTCGGAAGCCGGCATAACGGCCGGCGACCTCGACTGGTTCGTCCCGCATCAGGCCAACAAGCGGATCATCGACGCCTCGGCGAAAAAACTCGGTATTGCCGACGAGAAGGTGGTAATTACAGTCGACAAGCACGGCAACACATCGGCTGCCTCGGTGCCGCTGGCGCTCGCGGTCGCGGCCGCGGACGGACGCATCAAGAAGGGCGATCTGGTGCTGCTGGAGGCGATGGGAGGCGGATTCACCTGGGGCGCGGTTCTGCTGCGCTGGTGACGCGTTATTCGGAGCTTGAACTCCCGACGGTCCTTGACCTTACCGAACCAATTTTCTAACGTCACCGCTTGTTTCGATTGTGTTTTTAAGGATGGTTGGACCGTCGCATGGGGGCAAAGACACTTACGCGCGCCGACCTCGCCGAAGCGGTGTACCGCAAAGTCGGGTTGTCCCGCACCGAATCCGCCGAACTGGTCGAAACGGTTCTTGATGAAATCTGCGAAGCGATCGTCCGCGGCGAGACAGTGAAACTGTCCTCCTTCGCGACGTTCCATGTGCGCGGCAAGAACGAACGTGTCGGCCGTAATCCGAAAACCGGCGAGGAAGTGCCAATTCTTCCGCGTCGGGTGATGACGTTCAAAGCCTCCAATGTCTTGAAAAATCGCATTCTTCGCTCGCATCAGTCGAACAAAAACAAGACCGACAAATAGCTTTTCGATACTTTTGCCGTTGCGCAGATGGCGATTCGCGGTGCGAATCGAGATGCCCCGTTTGACCAATTTGACGTCGGGCTTGAATGTTGCCGCACAAACCGCTGAAATGCTGACAAATCGATCAAGCTAGCGGGTAATTTCCATGGACAAGAGCCCCGACGCATTCCGTACGATCAGCGAGGTCGCCGAAGACCTCGATCTGCCGCAGCACGTGCTCCGCTTTTGGGAAACGCGGTTCAACCAGATCAAGCCGATGAAGCGCGGCGGCGGGCGACGCTATTACCGTCCGCAGGATGTCGAACTTATCAAGGGCATCCGCCACATGCTTTACGACCAGGGCTACACGATCAAGGGCGTGCAGAAACTGCTGCGCGAAAACGGAAATCACTTCCTTGTCGCCATCGGCAGCGGCGATGTTACGGCAATCGAAGCGATCACGCAGCGCAAGCAGGCCGAAGCAGCTCCGGCCCTCACAAGTGCGGCGCAGCCGCGCAGTCCGGATGACGAGATGCTGGTCGGTGAACCGAAAGCCAAGCCAAATCGCCGTTTCTTCGGCCTCGGCAAGGCCGAAGACGAGGGGCCGGTACCGCCCGGGTCGGGGAAACTGTCGCGCGATAACCGGGCGCTGCTGCAGGAGGCGCTGTTCGATCTGCTCGAGTGCAAGCGGCTCCTGGATCAGGTGCGATAGGCTCCCATCAGTGTTGGTGTCGCAACGCGCCTTGCGTCAGTTGCGCAGCGTCGCTGTTGCATTCGTGCAGGCGACCGATCTGACGAGGTTCCGGTGATTTTTGGTCGGAGCGGCGGGATTCGAACCCACGACCCCTTGACCCCCAGTCAAGTGCGCTACCGGGCTGCGCTACGCTCCGAACCGTCGAAAGCCCTATATTCTCAAGGTTTCCAGCGCAAGGGCTAAAATCTTCCGATGCCCGGAAATCGGACCCCCGGACGCGTCACACCGGCTGCCAGTTGCCGTGCGGTGCAGGGCGGAGAAGCGGCGATGACAGCGCGCTGAACACCAGCGTTTCGAGCCGCGGATCGAACTCCGACAGGGCGGCTTTCCAACGCTCTCCCTGCGCCATGGCGAAGATCAAAGCGCAGGGTTGGACACCAACGTGTGCCAGGAGCCGCAGAACAGCCGTCATCGAAGCGCCGGAACTGATGACATCGTCCACGATCACCACGCGCCTGCCTTCAATCAGGGGCAGAGTGCGTGGATCGAGAAAAATGCGCTTTCCATGCGACGGACTGGTTATCGAGGAAATTGGCTCCGACAGCTCGTCACGGTACCAGTATTTCCGTGACGTTCCCAATGCGACCATGCGGGGGTGACCGAGCTGCCGCGCAACGCCGTTTGCGAGCGGCAGCCCAAGCGTCGGCACGCCGACAACGATTTCGGGCGCGAACGGGCGGGCGAGTTGGGACATGGCGCCGACCAGGGCATCCTCCACCGCGAAGCTTGCCTGGTTGACAATGAGCGAAGCAACCGCTCGATCACCTTCGGGCAGAACCCGGATCGGCAATGCGATCTGCCGTCCGTCGGGCAGTTCGGTCGGATAAAGATCCCGAAACCCAGCCTCCGGTCGAGTATCGAATGTTCCAGCGGGATAAATCTTCTGCCAGAATTCATGCGGAGCAAGTAGCATTGGAAGTCTCTCTGTGCAGAAGGTTCGGTGGAGGCGGCACTGATCGAACGGTGTCATACAGGAGTTGGAAGTTGAAAGCAGGCTCGCATGACGTCCGTCGAGAATCGTATCAAACCTGAGGAAATCGAACATCTGATCGCTTTGCGGCGCGACATCCATGCTTATCCGGAACTCGGTTTCGAGGAGCAGCGAACCAGTGCCATCGTCCGCGACATGCTTGCGGAAGCCGGTGTCGAAGTTCATGCCGGTCTCGGCAAGACAGGCGTGGTTGGCACACTGAGGGTTGGCAACGGCACCCGCCGTATCGCCCTTCGTGCCGACATGGACGCGCTTGCCATGCCGGAGATGGCGGACGAGCGGACCTACAAATCCACCGTTCCCGGCAAGATGCATGCCTGCGGCCACGACGGCCATACAGTGATGCTGCTTGGGGCCGCTCGTCAGCTTGCACGCACGCGCAAATTTTCTGGAACAGTGCATTTCGTGTTCCAGCCGGCCGAGGAGGGGCGGGGCGGCGCAAAGGCGATGATCGATGACGGGTTCTTCGACCTGTTCCCCATCGATGCCGCTTATGGACTTCACAACATGCCCGGTCTCGACACGGATCAGATGGCGGTGGTAGCGGGACCGCAGCTCGCCTCGTCCGACCGCTGGGAGATGACGTTTCGGGGCGTGGGCACACATGGTGCAAAACCACATCTCGGCCGCGACGCGGTGACGGCGGCGGGGCAGTTCCTGACCGCCATCCATACGATCGTCGCCCGCCGCGTCGACCCGCTGCAGCCGGCGGTGGTCAGCGCCTGCGCCATCCAGGCCGGCAGCTTCGAGGCGCTCAACGTCATCCCCGAAGAGATACGCATAGGCGGCACCGCGCGCGCCTATACGCCTGAGGTGCGCGACCAGATCGAGGCTGAGATCGGCGCTCTTGCAAGGGGAACCGCGGCGATGTTCGGCATCGCCTGCGACTACCGTTACTTCCGCAACATTCCGCCGGTGGTGAACGATGCGGATGCTGCGTCCCGCGCGCTGAAGGCGGCGTGTGGCGCGCTCGGCGAAAGCCGTGTGCTCACGACCTTCCCGCCATCGACCGCCGGCGACGATTTCGCCTATTTCAGCGCCGGGGTTCCCGGCGCCTATGTCTGGCTGGGCAACGGGCCGGCCGTGGACGGCGCGCTGCATCACAACAGCCGCTACGACTTCAACGACACGGCAATCGCCTCCGGCGTCGCCTTCTGGACGACGCTGGTCGAGCAGGAGCTCGCGGCGCACTGATTCAGGCGGCCAGGCGCTGGCGGAGCAGGTCGAGCGCCGCGGGAGCGTTGACGGTCATGGCGACGGAGATTTCGGCGGCCGCGATATCGATGGATAGCGCACCAGCATCCCTGGTATCGCTGGTGTCGACGCGTATGCCAAACCGCTCGCAGCCGAACAGGCCGGGTTCGAGCGCGTAGAGCATCACGCAAGGATCGTGCAGCGGCCGGCTTTCGCCGCCGGTCGTCGATTGGAAATAGGCGTCGATCAGATCCGCGGACGCGGTTGCGGCGGGCTTGGCGACTGAACGCAGCACTGACAGATAGGCGCGGTCGGCTCGCACTTTGCGTGTCACGTCGAGCGGGATCAGCGTGACCGGCAGGCCGGCGGAGAAGACGATTGCCGCTGCCTCGGGATCGGCGGCGATGTTGAATTCCGCCTTCGGGCCGATGTTGCCGGGTTCGCGTATCGCGCCGCCCATGGCGATCAGCCGACCGATGCGGCGAGCAGCTTCGGGGTAGGCGAGAAACAACCGGGCGATGTTGGTGAGCGGCCCGAGCGCCAGGACATCGACGGTGCCGGCGGGCAGGTCGTCGAGCGTCCGCGCCAGCCAACCCACCGCGTCGTCTCCGTTCGGCGGAACGGCGGGCTCCGGGAAGGTTACGCCGCCAAGCCCGTCGTTGCCGTGGATGTCGGCCGTATCGAAACCCTTGCGCGACAACGGTGCAGTGGCCCCCGCAATAACGGGGATGTCGCTGCGGCCGGCAAGCGCGAGGATGCGGCCGGCATTGCGCGTCGTGGTGGCGATACCGATATTGCCGGCCACGGTCTTGATGCCGCGAATGTCAAACTCAGGCGAGTTGAGTGCAAGCAGAATGGCCACCGCGTCGTCGATCCCCGGATCGGTGTCGATAATGGTGATGCGGGCAGGCTGGTGGGGCATGTCGGAGGTTTCCTGATGGCGCGTCAATTCGGCTCTACAGCGCCGCGCGTCTGTTCGGACGCAAAGGTCGCTGTAGCACTTAAATTATGCGGTAGCCTCGCTTGCCATTTTCGGGTGAGAACGGGCAACCCCAAATCTGGATGAACGACGTGACCGAAGCTCAGCAATTGCCCGACGATCTTCTCATCGACGCCAGCGATGAAGTGGCGATCCGCCAGGATCTCGTCCTCGTGGCTCTGGGAAAACGCGCCGCTGACCGGCTGGTCAGGATAGGGCGCCTGCTCGACGTGCACACCCGCACTTGGCACGACGATCAGGAGATCGCAATTCGCGGACGGCGCATCGCCTGGGTCGGCCCGGCAGGGCAGTTTCCGGGCGAGGCGGGCGAGCATGTCGATCTCTCGCGTCTGTCGGCGGTGCCGGGTTTCGGCGAGGTGCACAAACATATCGAAAGTTCGCACCTGACACCCGAGCATGAGGCTGCATTGGTGCTGCCGCGCGGCAACACCTGGACCTGCGAAGCGAGCCACGAATTCTCCAACGTCAACGGCCTGCGCAATCTCGAATTCTGGCTGACCGCCCGCCGCCACGGCTCGCCGCTGAAGATTTTCCCGCTGCCCGGCTCTGCGGTGCCGCCGACCGCCTACGAATGGGGCGGCGGCCATTATGGTTATGCCGAGCAGGCGGCGTTCCTCGACGCCAGCCCGATGGTTGCGGGCCTCGACGAAGTGATGGACTGGCCCGCCGTGTGGAACCCGGAAAATCCCTCGCATGAGCGGCTCTGGGGCATGATCCGCGCCACCTTCGAGAAGCGTGGCGTGGTGGAAGGCCACGGCGCCGGCTTGCGCGACCTGCCGTCGATCAACGGGTTCGCTGCTGCCGGCCTTGCCGCGGATCACGAGGCCTGGACGCCGGAAGAGGCCTGGGAAAAGCTCAGCCGCGGCATCTTCATCGAGATCAGGCCGCACACCATGCCCGAGATCATCGGCGGCCTGATGCAGCACGGCCTTGCCGACTGGTCGCAGATCGCCTTCGCCACCGACGACCGCGGCGCCAGCGACACGCTGAAGCTCGGTGCTACCGACTACAATGTCCGGCTGGCGATCGAGAGCGGGCTTTCGCCGGAGATCGCGATCCAGTGCGTGACCATCAATCCGGCCCGCCACATGCGGCTGACGCCTTTTGTCGGCAGCCTGGCGCCAGGGCGTTATGCCGACATCGTGCTGCTCGACGATGTGGCGACGCTGTCGATCGCCGAAGTCTGGGCCGACGGCAGCCGTGTTTCAGCCGGCAACAGCTATCTCGGCGCCTTGCCGAAGATCGGCTGGCCGGAATGGGCGACGAAGACGGTCAACATCGCCCGCGACCTGACCGCCGACGATTTCGCAATTGGCGCCGAACCGGGGCGTTCCACCATGAAGGCCGCACTTCTGCGGCCGTTCCATTGGGACGATGCTTTCATCGAAACGGAACTGCCGGTGGAACAAGGTGCTGTGCAGCGCGATGTTGTTCGCAACATCACCAAATTCGCCATTGTCGACCGGTTCTCCGGAGAGGGGAAAGTGGCAAAGATGTTCTGGCTGGGCTGCGGCCCGGCGACGCCGGACACGGCGGTAGGCTGCACGGTAGCCCACGACAAGCACAACATCTGGGTCGTCGGCTCCTCGGATGCGGCGATGGCTGAAGGTCGTCAACCGCATCCGCGACAATCAGGGCGGCTGGGTGCTGGTGCGTGGCGGCGCGGTGGTGGCGGAAGTCGTCTATGAGGTCGGCGGCCTGATGACGTGCCGTTCGGCGCAGGAATACGATGCCGACATGCAGCGGCTTTATGCCGAAGCGGCGAAGGTCGACTGGCTTTACGAGCCGACTTTCTCGCCGCGCTGGGTTCCCGGCTTCCCTGAGCGTTTGCAGTTTGCAACGCTTACCTGCGCGCCGTGGCGCTGGGTGCTCGTTGCGCCGACGGATGCGATCCCGCAGGGTTTCGTCAACGTGCAAACCGGCAAAAGCCATCCGGTCGTGTGGTAGGCGGTCTGACGGCTACCTCCGCAAACGCGGCCAATATGCGTGACCACGACCTAATCCCCTTGTGGAAGGATGAGAGGTCGTATTTCTCGTTCGGGCTGTGGACGCGGTTGTCGAAGCGGGCGAAGCCAACGAGCAGGGAATCCATTCCCAGCCGCTGCTTGAATTCTCCGAGGATCGGGATCGAGCCGCCGGTGCCGGCCACCGCCGCCTCCTTGCCCCATTCCTGTGTCAGCGCACCGAGCGACTTCCGCAAGAAGACGCCGTCCATCGGCATCACCGTCGCCGGGCTCGAGCCGTGGTCGCGGAATGTCACGCCGCAATCATCGGGCACCTGCGCCCTGACATGCGCGCGGAACGCTGCGCGGATCTTTTCCGGGTCCTGGCCTGCGACGAGGCGGAATGACAATTTCGCCCTGGCCGTCGCCGGGATGACGGTCTTGAAACCCTCGCTCTGTGTAGCCGCCGATGACGCCGTTGAATCTCGCAGCTCGGCCTGGCCCAAACCTGTTCGAGCACCGAGCGCCCTTGCTCGCCGGCCGGAATGTGTAAGCCGACATCGCCCAGGAAACCCGCTTCGTCGAAAGGCAGGCGCTGCCATTGTGTCTTCACGGCAGCCGGCAGTTCCTCGACACCATCATAAAAGCCGGCAACCGCGACGCCGCCATCTGGCGTGCGCAGGCTGGCGATCACATCCGACATCACCTGCAGCGCATTGCGCGCCGCATTGCCGTAGATGCCCGAATGCAGGTCGCGGTCGGCGCAGGTGATCTCAATTTCCTCCTTCACCACGCCGCGCAGCATGGTGGTGACGGCGGGCGTTTCTGCGTCCCACATATCGGTGTCGCAGACGAGAACAACGTCGGCCTTGAGTTCGTCGCCCGTCCTCTCGAGAAATGGTGCAAGGCTCGGGCTTGAAATCTCCTCCTCACCCTCGAACAGCATCGACACGCGGATCGGCAGGTTTCCGGTCGCTGCCTTCCAGGCACGGCAGGCCTCGATGAAGGTCAGCAACTGGCCTTTGTCGTCGGAAGCGCCACGCGCAACGATATGCATGTCGCCATCCGGCTGCGGCACGAGCGTCGGCTCGAACGGATCGGAGTTCCACAGCGCCAGCGGATCGACCGGCTGCACATCGTAATGGCCGTAGAACAGCACATGCGGTCTTCGCCGCCGAGCGGTCATGCGCCACGACCATCGGATGGCGCTTGGTCGGACGAAGCGACGCCTCAAAGCCGAGACCGGCGAGTTCCTTCGCCAGCCATTCCGCCGCGCGTTGGCAGTCCGCGGCATGGGCCGGATCAGTGGACACGGACGGAATGCGGATCAGTTCGAACAGCCGCTGCAAAGCTCGCGTCGAGGCCTGCGTCGACTTCTGCCAGAACGCGATCGAGATCGGAGGCTATGTTCGTCATGCCGGCTTCCGATCACTTATTTGCATTGTGGCTTCACACCTTGCCTGCGCCGACCCGGCTTCAGCTTTCCGCGTCGATGCGGGCCATTTCGGCCTTGAACTGGCCGGCGATCTGCAAGGCGTCGCGCATCACCTTCTTGCGTTCGAGGCTCAGCACCTCGCGGTCGCGCATCAGCCAGCGCCCGGCCACCATCACGTCGCGCACGTCGACCGGCATCGCCGAAAACACCAGCGAGGCGTAGATGTCGTAGATCGGCTGCATGCGCGGCGCCGAAAGATCGATGCGGATCAGGTCGGCCTTCTTGCCGGGCTCCAGCGAGCCGATCTTGTGGTCGAGGCCGAGCACGCGCGCGCCTTCGATCGTCGCCATGCGGATGACGTCGACCGCCGGCATCGGCTTGCGGCTGTGGCCGAGCAGCTTCTGGAACATGGTCACCGGCGCGAACTGCGAGAACAGGTCGAGCGTGTTGCCGCTCATCGGCCCGTCGGTGGCGATGCCGACCGGGATGCCGGCCTTGCGCATGGCCTCCACCGGCGCGATGCCGCGTCCGGCCTTGGCGTTGGAGCGGGCATTGTGGGCGACGCAGACCTGCGCATGCGCCATCTTCTCGATGTCGCTTTCGTTGACATGCAGGCAGTGGGCGCAGATCAGCCCCTTGCGCAGCAGTCCGGCCTTTTCGACCACCTCGACCGGCCGCATGCCATGGTTCTTGGCGCACCACTCCATTTCCGAATCCATCTCGGCGAGATGGATCTGCACCGGCACGTCGGGATGATCGTCGGCCCAGCGCGCGACGCGGTTCATGACCGCGATGTCGGTCGAGTAGGGGGCATGCGGCGCGATCGACGGGATGACGCGGTCATGGCCGGCGAATTCCGCCACCAATTGCTCGGTCAGCGCGAAGCCTTCGTCGATCGTCTTGTGGTCGGGCGGGTTGAAGTCGGCGATGGTCTGGCCGACCACGCCGCGGAAGCCCGCTTTGTCGACCACCCGGCCGACTTCGGTTTCGAAATAATACATGTCGGCGACGGTGGTGACGCCGGCCTCGATCAGTTCCAGCGCAGCAAGCTCGCGTCCCGACTCGCACCATTTCGCGGCGTGACGAATTTCCGCTCCATCGGCAGCACGTAGCGGTAGAGCCGGTCGTCGACATCTTCGCCGAGGCCGCGGAACAGCGTCATCGCCATGTGGCAATGCGGGTTGACCATGCCGGGCATGACGAGATCGCCGCCGGCGTCGACGATTTCAGCGCCGGGGACGTCGGGCGCCGCGCCGGCGCCGACAGCGACGATCGTCGTCGCCGTCGATATGAACATAGCCCTCGTCGATGACGCGTCATCTCGGCGTCGATCGGGCAGGAGCGAGCGCATTGCGTGATCAGCACCGGCATCAGGCCTGCTCCGGCGTCAGCACGCAGCACTGGTCGGGCACCGGCACGAGCCGCGCCGCGGCGCCGATGTCGAGCGGCGTCGACAGCGGCGCCGTTGGCGATCAGCGCGCCGGCTGCCGTCTCGCATTGATACTGATAGGCGCGGCCGAGATAGGTGCGCAGGCCAAGCGTCGCGGGCAGCCCTTGGCCTTCGGGTCGGCGGTGACCGCGAGGCCGTCGGCCCGCGTCGCCAGCACGAAATCGTCGGGGATCGGGCCGAACCTGTCCTGGCTAGAACTGCAGCGTGACGCCGCCTGGCGCCTCTGCGGTCACATCGGCGCCGTCGCGCCTGGAAACGCGCATCGGGATCAGGTTCTCGAAGCCGACGAAGCGGGCGACGAAGGCGTTGGCCGGCCGCTGGTAGAGCACTTCCGGCGTGTCGAACTGCATGATGCGCCCGGCATTCATGATGGCGACCCGGTCGGAGATCGAGAAGGCCTCTTCCTGGTCGTGCGTGACATAGACCGAGGTGGTGCCGTTGGCGCGCTGCAACTGCCGGATCTCCACCCGCATATCGATCCGCAGCTTGGCGTCGAGATTGGAAAGCGGCTCGTCGAACATCAGAAGCGGCGGTTCGATCACCAGCGCGCGCGCCAGCGCCACGCGCTGCTTCTGGCCGCCGGACAGCGCGCCAGGCAGCCGGTCGGCAAGCTGCGCCAGGCCGACCCGCTCCAGCATCGCCTTGCGCGCTTCTCGCGCTCGGCCGGCGCAACGCCGCGCTGTTTCAGGCCGAACGCCACATTGTCGAGCACCGAAAGGTGCGGAAACAGCGCGTAGTTCTGGAAGACCAGGCCGATGTCGCGCTTGTAGGCCGGCAGCCTGGTCAGATCCTTGCCGCCCAGCCGGATCGTGCCGGACGTCGGCTCGAGGAAGCCGGCGACCAGCCTCAGCGTCGTCGTCTTGCCGCAGCCGCTCGCGCCGAGCAGCGAGACCAGTTCGCCGGCGCCGACCGACAGCGACAGGTCCTCCAGAACCTGCGTGGTTCCGTAATGGGCGGTCAGGTTTTCGATCGTCAGTGGAAGCGTCATTGTTCTTGTTCTATTTGGCGAGGAAGGTGAGGCCGAGCGTGCGCTCGACGATGGCCATGACCGCGATGGTCAGAAGCATCAGCAGCACGGAGACGGAGGCGATGGTCGGGATCGAAGAACTGCTCGACATGGGCAAGGATCTGGATCGGCAGCGTGCGAGATGCCGGGGCCGGTCAGGAACAGCGACGTCGAGACGTCGTTGATCGAGGTGATGAAGGCGAGGATGAAGGCGGCGATGACGCCCGAGCGGACGTTCGGCAGCACGATGGTGAAGAAGGTCTTCAGCGGCGGGCTGCCGAGGCTGATCGCCGCCTCCTCGATGGAGAAGTCGAACGAGGCGAGGCTCGCGCGAGATCACCCGCACGCAATAGGGCAGCACGATCAGCGTGTGGCCGATCAGCAGCGCCACGAAGATCGGCGCCGAGGCGCCGACGGCGACCGACTTCAGCAGCGAAAAGCCGAAGCACGATTTCCGGCACGAGGATCGGCAGCACGAACACGGTCGACAGCCAGGTGGGTAGCTGGATGCGGTAGCGGTTGAGCGCATAGGCGGCCGGGATGCCGATCAGCAGTGCAAGGCCGGTCGCCAGGAAGGCGAGCTCAAGGCTGGTGACAATAGTTCGCGCGGAACGCGCTGATCTCGAAAGATGTTTTCGAACCAGCGCAGCGAAAGTCCCTGCGGCGGAAAGGTCAGATAGGTCGTGTCGCTGACCGAGGCGCCGAAAACGATGATCAGCGGTCCGGTCAGGAAAATATAGACCAGCACGGTGAACAGGATGAGCAGGGGGTGGATGCGGCTGGTCATGGTCAGGTCGCCATCGGGTTGAGGCGCTTGGCGATGCGGCTCATCGCCAGCACCACGCTGATGGTGATCACCACCATGATGGCGGCGATCGTCGAGGCGCCGACCCAGTCGAACGACACCATGGCGCGCTGATACATCAACGTACCCATCACCATTTGTCGCTCGCCGCCGACCAGTTGCGGCGTCGCGTAGGAGGTGAAGCGAGCCGGTGAAGACCAGCACCGCGCCGACGATCAGGCCTGGCACGGCGAGCGGGAAGATGACCTGCCGGAACGTCGCCGCCGGCGAGGCGCCGAGCGAAGCGGATGCCTGGACGACATCTTCGGGGATGTTCTCCAGCACGCCGACAAGCGTCAGGATCATCAGCGGCACGAAGAGATAGACCATCGCCGCGATCACCGCGCCCTCGGTGTAGAGCATGGAAAACGGCTCATCGGTGATCGCCGATGCCAGACCAGGAAATTGTTCAGGATGCCGTTCTTGCCGAGCAGTATGAGGCAGGCGAAGGAGCGCACCACGACGCCGGTCAAAAGCGGAAACACTGCCGCGATGATCAAAAGGCTTTTCAGGCGGTCTGGGCGACTTCGCCGACGACATAGGCGGTCAGGAAGCCGACGACCAGCGAGATCGCCGTCGTCGCAAGCGAGATTTCCAGCGTTCGCCACAAGCACGCCGCGCCGGAAACCGCTGTTGAAGAAGGCGAAATAGGGCGCAAGCAGGCCCTTGTCCTCGCCGAAGGTCGAGACAATGGTTGCCGCGACCGGGAGGATGAGGAAGAGCGCGATCGCGACGGTCGCCGGGCGAAGCCAGCAGCCAGCCGGCAAAACGTTTGATCATCGGCACTTCCGGAGTTCTCGGGGCGAAGAAGATCGGCTGCTTTCTCAACCGGAAGCCATTGCCCCGGTCAGGGCAACGGCTGGTTCCAGCCAACTAATACGAGATGGCGATCACATGCCGAAGACTTCATTCCAGCGGTCGATCCAGTCGCTCTTGGCGGCATTCATCTTCGATAGTCGACGCGCTTCAGCCCGGCGATCATGTCGGCGCCGTAGGTCCATTGCTTCGCCTGTTCCGGCGTCAGCTTGACCGCCGTCGCGATCGGCGCGTCGACGCCGTTCTCGGCCAGCGTCTGCTGCAGCTTGGGATCGAGAATGAAATTGATGAATTCATGCGCGAGTTCGACATTGGCCGCACCCTTGGGGATGTTGACCGTGTTCAGCGTTGCGATCGCGCCGTCCTTGAGTTCGGCCCAGACCGCCGTCGGCACCGCCGCCTGGATCTGCGCCAGCGTGAAGTCCTGCGCGATCGAGGTGGTGATCTCGCCGGTGGAGAACAGGTTCACCAGCTCCGAGCCGGTGTTGTAGTTCTTCACCACGCTGTCGGCTTCAGCTCCTCGATCTCGTCGAAGGCTGGCTCGGCATCCTCAAATGCATCCTTGCCTGCATTGTCGCCGGCCACCATGACCACCATCGGCCCGGCGGTCGTGGTGATGCCTGGCAGCGAGAGCTGCCCTTTCATATCATCGCGCCAGAGATCGGCCCACGAGGTGATCGGCGGCGTTGACCTTGGCGGAGTCGTAGATGATGCCGACGCGGCCGATCGTGTAGGCCGGCCCGAATTCGCCTTGCGGCGCCGCGACCCAGTTCATAGATGCCTTCGAGATTGGGCAGCTTGGAGCGGTCGACCGGCTGGAACAGGCCTTCGCCGATGCCGATCTGGGAGTAGGCGTCGGTGAAATAGGCGACGTCGACGCCTTCGCCGTTGCGGATCTTGATCTTGTTCAGCCGGTCGGCATTGTTGCCGGTTTCGAATACCGATCTCGCAGCCGCATTTCTGCTTCGAACGGCTTGACGACGAACTGGTCGAGCTTGTCGCCGTTGAAACCCCACCAGGAGATGGTCAGCGTCTTTTCCTGAGCAAGGGAAGGGGCAGCAGCAGTCGCGGCGGCTATCAGGGACGCCCCGGCAAGGGCAAGCATCGTCAGTTTGTTCATTTTTCGCCTCTGGCAGTTTCTGGTTGGAAGGAGAAGCAGCTCGCGCGCTTTTTCTAGCCGCCGATCTCAGGCAGACTATTTTTGTGCAGTGCCAGCCGCAAGCCCAAAGATTGTGCATCGCAGCGTAAGTTGTTGCGCCACAGAGCTGCCAGCGAGTTGATGCGGGAGTCGTTAGCGCCAGGCAGGCGCGTCAAAATTGACAGGACGATGCTCGCGCTGGTGCCGGTATTCCAGCGCGATAGCGCCCCAGATCAGACCGAGCAGCAGGTAGAAATGTCGCCAGTGATCGGTGTCGATGACTGTGCCGAGCGCGATATGGCCGAGAAACACGACATAGGCGCAGAGCAGATACGGTTGCCATGGCCGGTCGCGGAACAGGATGCGGAAGCCGGCGGCGACCGTCCAGCAGATCAGGATCAGGTAGGAGACGAAACCCAGCCAGCCATAGTCGAGCAGCGCTTTCAGCCAGATGTCATGCGTGTCCTCCTTGAAGATACGGCCGAAATTCAGCGGGCCGATGCCGAGCGGATTTTCCATCGCCATCAGGAAACCGATGCCGTAGCGGGCGAAGCGGCCGAACCGGGAGGCGTCGTAATCCTGCGCAAGCCGGGCGCGGGTGGAGAAGAGTTCGGAAACCGCCGGAACCTGCAGCGCCACCATGATGGCGACGGCAAGCAGCAGGACCGCGACCACGGTCATCACGGCGATGCGCAGCCGGAAGGCGCCGCTGGCGCTTTGCAGGAAAAGGCCGGCGACCAGCAAAATCGCCGATGCGCCGAACAATCCCCAGGCGCCGCGCGAAAACGACAGGAAGACGCCGCCGACGATGACCAGCAGCGGGATCGCGTAAAGCGGCATCTTCGCCGGGCTGCCGGTCAACAGACGCTGCAGCATGTATATGCCAGGCAAAGTGAGAAACGGGCCAAAGACGTTGGGATCCTCGAAAGCGCCGGCCGCGCGCTCGAAGCGCGTAAAGATCTCGGCTCCGGGAAAAGCCTGGAAGTAGCCGAGGATGCCGAGTGTCGCAGTGACAAGCGCAGTCGTCAGCCACGCACCGAAGATCAGCCGGTAAAGGCCGGGCTGCGCCTCTGTAACGGCGGCGAAAAAGATCGCAGTGAGAGCGAGAAACAGCGAGACTGCCAGATAGAGCGGCGTGTTGTCGAGCTCCGCCATCTGCGTCATCGAGATCATGCCGCCGATGTTGAAGAACACCAGGAGCACGACGCAGCGGTACGATCGGCTTCGAAATCCGCAGGCCGAACAGCGCCCAGACGGCTATCAGCCCTGCCATATAGAGTTCGTAGGGCGCCGGTTCGTTGATGACGAAGCCGGAAAGCAAGACCCCGAGCGACACCGCGCCGGCGGTGATCAGCGAGATCAGCTTGGCGTTGACCGCCTGGCGCGGCAATTCATGGCCGATCGCGCTCAATAGGCATTTTCCGTGTTGAGCAGCCGGATCGGCGTCAGCAACAGGATTTTCAGATCGAACCAGAGCGACCAGTTCTCGATGTAGTAGAGATCGTACTCCGTCCGCATCTTGATCTTCTCGTCATTGTCGATCTCGCCGCGCCAGCCGTTGATCTGGGCCCAGCCGGTGACGCCCGGTTTGACGCGGTGGCGGGCGAAATAGCCGTCGACCACCTCGTGGTAGAGCTTGTTGTGCGACTGCGCCGAGATTGCGTGCGGGCGCGGGCCGACCAGCGAAAGGCTGCCGAGCAGCGCATTGAAGAACTGCGGCAGTTCGTCGATCGAGGTCTTGCGGATGAAACGGCCGACCCGGGTGACCCGCGGGTCGTTCTTCTTGACTGCGTTCTTCGCGGTCGGGTCGGACTGCTCGGCATACATCGAACGGAACTTGTAGACGTCGATGATCTCGTTGTTGAAGCCGTGCCGCTTCTGCCGGAATATCACCGGGCCACGGCTGTCGAGTTTGATGGCGATCGCCGTTGCCAGCATGATCGGCGAAAACACGATGATGCCGAACAGGCTGAAGACGATGTCGAAGGCGCGCTTGGCGACCGAGTCCCAATCGTTGATCGGCTTGTCGAATATATCGAGCATCGGCACCGAGCCGATGAAGGAGTAGGAGCGCGGCCGGAACCGCAACTGGTTCGAATGCGCCGACAGGCGGATGTCGACCGGCAGAACCCAGAGCTTCTTCAGCAGCGAGAGGACGCGCGATCTCGGCGGTCAGCGGCAAGGACACGATCAGCATGTCGATGCGTGCGATGCGCGCGAATTCGATCAATTCGGTGACATTGCCGAGTTTGGGATAGCCGGCCACCACCGGTGGCGATCTGCGGTCGTCGCGATCGTCGAAAATGCCGCAGATGCGGATATCGTTGTAGGGCTGCTGCTCAACCGAGCGGATCAGGGATTCCGCGGCCTTGCCGCCGCCGACGATGACCGCGCGGCGCTCCATCATGCCGTTTCGCGCCCAGCGCCTGATCAGCCCGGACAGCACGAGCCGCAATCCGAACAGCAACACAAAGCCGGTCGCGAACCAGGTGCCGAACCAGAAGCGGGAGAAATCGGACGATATCTTCATGAAGAAGCCGGCGACCGCCAGAAGGGCGAAGGTGCCCGACCAGACCAGCAGGATACGCCCGAAATTCGCCCAGGGCCTGAAGAGCGCCTGCACCTGATAGCAGTCGGTGACTTCGAGCAGGACGACGGTGAGCAGCGAAATACCGAATATGATGGCCGGATAGTGCCAGACGAGATGCGTCGAGAAATCGATATAGAGCGCGTAGAGCACGATGCCCGACAGGACGAGCAGGCCAAATTCGATCATGCGCAGCACACCGCTGACCATGACCGGAGACATCGTGTCGCGCCGGTATTGAGAGGCGACCTGACGCGCGACTTCATTGAGATGCGGCGACACGCTCTTGTAGTCGGCGCCATCGTCGAACTTGCGTACGGCGTTCATCGAAAAGCGGTTCGAAGGATCGATTTCGTTCATTGCCGGTTCCGCAAGGAGTTATCCCTGAATATCAAAAAGGGGCTAAGAAACCCTTGCAGGTCGTGTCGCATTTTAACGGTTGTGGGTGAGGGTCAGCCGGATTTGCCGAGCACCGAGAAATAGATTTTCTCTATCTGACGCGCCATCACGTCGGCACCGAACCGCGCCTTGAGATCGGAAAGCCGCGGCATCAGCGCGGAATAGGCGGGAATATTGTCAAGGGCGGCAGCCATTCGCGACGCGAGTTCCGCCGGCAATGGCGACACCAGCGCCGGAGCCCCTTCGCCAAAGATTTCCGGGATGCCGCCGACGGCGCTGGCGATCATCGGCTTTCCGGCGCCCAGTGCTTCCAGCACGATATACGGCATGGCTTCGGCGCGCGACGGCACTACGACGACGCCTGCCAGCGCGAACGCTTCGCGGGCGGGCATGGGTGGCAGAAAGCGAACCCGGTCCGCAAGCCCGAGGCGCCCGGCCTGTGCCCGGTAACGAGGCAGATCGTCGCCGTCACCGACCATTACGGCGCTTATCGGCCTGCCAAGAATATTTTCCGCGGCAGCCAGCGCATCGATGAAGATGTCCGGGCCCTTCAGGTCGCGCATCATGCCGATGTAGAGAAGGTCGGCGGCGTCGGCGGTAGCGGGTACCGGCTCGAACTCGCGTTCGCGCAGTCCGTTATAGACGCAGGCTGTTCGGCGCATGCGGTTCGCCGATCTTGCGCCGGAAGGCGCGCCGTTCGTATTCGGAGACGAAGAGCAGGTGGTCGGTGAAGCGCTCCATCAGGCGCTCAAGCCCGAAGAAGAACCTTCCTGTCGCCGTCGCTTCGTCGTAGTGCAGGCTGCCGCCATGCGGCGAATAAAGGCGGGCTACGCGAGACCTTGAAACCCGCAACAGTGAGCCGAACACGCGTGCATACACGCCACCCTTGGCGCCATGCCCGTGTAGAACATCCGGCTGCAATTCCTTGATAAGCTTGTATGTTCTCCAGGCGGAGGCGATATCGCCCGGTCCGATGTGGCGCTGCATCGGCGTGCGCCTGACACCCAGAGCCAGCATGCCTTCCATCTCGCGGAAGAGCCGTTCCTCGAATTCGCCGCCCGTGGTGGAATCGCAAACGATGCCGACCGAATGGCCGGCCACGACCTGCGCCTCGGTGAGATCGCGCACATGACGGAAGATGCCCCCCACCGGCGACCGAAAGCAGTGCACGATGCGCAGCCTGGTCGTCACTATTGCACCGTCTGGACATGGGTGTCGAAAGCGGGATCAGAACAGTCGTTCGCGGACATAGATCGTGTCGCCGGGCAGAAGCGGATCAGAGGTAAATACCCGGCCAGTCATGACCTTTCCGTTGATATCGCGCGTAATATCGACATTTGCCTGATTGGCGCGGGCCGAAAACCCGCCGGAAGCCGCGATTGCCTTCTGCACCGTCATGCCGGGGACGTAGGAGTACTGGCCCGCCGCTCCCACTTCGCCCATGACGAAGATCGGGCGATAGCGGTCGATCTCGACGGAGACGTCGGGGTCGCGCAAATAGCCTTGCCGCAATTTGGCGGCGAGCTGTCCTTCGATTTCCTGGGCCGAATGGCCGCGTGCGGCGATGGCGCCGACCAGTGGGAAGGCGATGTAACCGGACTGGTCGACACTGTAGGTGTTGGTCAAGCCTTCCTGCTCGAAAACGGTCACCCGAATGCGGTCTCCGCGCCCAGCCGGTAAGGCTGGTCGAGAACCTCATGAAACGCCGCCGGCGCCGGCCGGTAGCTGGAGCAGCCGGCCAGCATGAGCACTGCCAGCATCGCGTGAACAGAGAAACGAAGGCATTTCATGACTGGGCATTTACCTTTGAGCGGCGGCCGGACACCCACCGGCGCACTTCGGATCGGCCTGTTATCATCCTGTTAGGGTTAATGGTCGGTAAAATCTCGGAGCGAGCTGCCGCCATTTGTCCCGGAAAGCGGGCGAGGGAAGCCGATGACGTTTACCGACTGTCAAACAATGCAAATGCCCGGTTACCGCGTCCTTAACTCCTGAGTTACCATAGTTGTTTACGCTGCAGGGCTTCCCGGTACCGGAGTCGGAATGCATGTCAGGCGTCCAAAATACGGCCAGTGATGTCGACGTCGACCTCGGCAGGCTGTTCTCGAGCCTCGCCGCGCACTGGTTTCGCATCCTTGTTGTTTCCCTGGTGATTACCGGACTGGCGCTGGTTTTCGCCTGGCTTGCCACACCGCGCTACATGGGTGAAACGCGGCTTCTGATCGAAACGCGCGAATCGGTCTTCACGCGGCCGGACACCAACAATTCCAACGACAACAGCCCGGTCTTCGACGAGGAAGGGGTGATCAGCCAGGTGGAAGTGATCGGTTCGACCGACATCCTCAAGCAGGTCGCGCAGAAGCTCAATCTCTCCAGGCTGCCGGAGTTCGACGAAGCTGCCGACATGTCGATGGTCGGCCGTCTGCTGATCATGGCCGGGCTGAAAACCGATCCGAATGAAATCCCGCCGGAAGAGCGGGTGCTGAAGGCATTTCGCGAAAAACTCAGCGTTTACCGCGTGGAGAAATCGCGTGTCATCGTGATCGAATTCTCGTCGGAGGATCCGAAACTCGCCGCCGAAATACCGAACGCGCTTGCCGACACCTATCTCGCGGTCCAGCGCGATGCGAAGTCGCAATCGAATTCAGACGCGACAGAGTGGCTGGAGCCCGAGATCGCCGACCTGAGAACACGGGTGAAGGAAGCTGAATCGAAGGTCGCGGCATACCGGTCCAAGTCCGATCTGCTGGTCGGCCAGAACAATTCGGTGCTGGCCACCCAGCAGCTCTCCGAGTTGTCGACGGAACTCGCACGCGTCCGCGCCAACCGGGCTGCCGACCGAAGCCAATGCGCAAGGCGTCCGTGCGGCGTTGAAAAGCGGCGCTTCTCTCGACGCGCTGCCGGACGTGCTGTCGTCGGGCCTGATTCAACGTTTGCGCGAGCGCCAGGTGCAGCTGAAGGCCGATATCGCCGACCTGTCGACAACGCTGCTCGACGGTCATCCGCGGCTGCGTGCCTTGAATTCGCAGCTCGCCGATCTGGACGGCCAGATCCGCAACGAGGCCCTGAAGGTTCTGAAGGGCCTTGAGACGGAAGCCCAGACAGCGCAACTTCGCGAGAGCCAGCTCATCGGCAGCCTCAACCAGTTGAAGGCCGAATCTGCCCGCGCCGGAGAGGAAGAAGTCGAGTTGCGCGCGCTCGAGCGCGAAGCAGCGGCCCAGCGCGAACTGCTCGAATCCTATCTGACGCGCTACCGGGAGGCCACATCGCGCAAGGAGCGCAACTATCTGCCGGTCGACGCCCGCATCTTCTCGCGCGCCATCGTTCCCGCCGAGCCGTATTTCCCGAAGACGATACCGATCGTTGGAGCAGCACTTGCCGCTTCGCTTCTGATCATGGCGATCGTGACGCTGCTGCAGGAATTGTTCAGCGGGCGTGCAATGCGACCCGCCGCCGGCATTCGGCCACAGCCCATCGAACAGGTTTCGATGCCGGAGCCGTCGGCTGCCCCGATATTTGCCGAGCAGGATCGCCTGCAGCAGCTGGCGTCACCGGCGCGGCGCCCGGTTGAAAAGAGCGCCCCCGAGCTGTCGAACTTCGGCGAAGTGACCGTCGAGACGGCGGCAGAGAAGCTTATCGCCGGCGGCGCGGCCAGGGCTATCTTCATTTCGCCCGAAGGCGACGAGGCCGCAGCCGCTGCGGTGATGGTGGCGCGGGAAGTGGCCGATGCCGGCCTGCGTGTCCTCTTGCTCGACCTGACCTCCAACGGGGCTGCCTCGCGGCCGATGCTGGAGAGCGCAGTCTACCCGGGCATCACCAATCTACTGGCGTCCGAAGCGCAGTTTTCGGATGTGATCCATGCCGACCTCTATTCGGATTGCCATGTCATCCCGCTCGGAACGGCCGATCCCGAACGCGCAATGCGGGCGGCAGATCGCTTGCCGATCATCATGAATTCGCTGACCACCGCCTACGATGTCGTTGTCGTCGAATGCGGGCCTGCGGATGCCGAAGGGATACGCCGTCTGGTGTCCGACGGCACGGAGATACTGGTCAGCGTCCTTGAACCGGACGATGCGGCGGTCGCCGAAACGGCTGCTGATCTGGCTGCGGGCGGTTACAGCAATCTTACCCTGGTGTCGCCGTCAGGCTACGAGCCGCCGGTGTCGCCAATGCCGGACAGGTCGGCCGCCTAGAGCATGATCCCGAAAAGTGGAAGCCGGTTTTCGGAAAGATCATGCTCGAACAAAGTAGAGCGGGAGGCGATTCGAAAAACCATCCTGGTCTCCGGACGAGGATGCCGGAGCGCTGCCATGTTTGCGCAGCGCTTTGGCGAGCCGCCAGACGGCCGGATTGTTCTTGACCAGCGATTTCAAGCCGGCTCGCCGCGCGCATGGCGCCGGCCAGCATATGCCCCTTGACGCTCAGAGGAACAAACGCATCGTATTGCGTGGTTTCCAGGTCGCACCACAGGCGTTTGTAGGGCTCGTCACCAACGCTGAAATCGTAAACTGCCAAGCCATTCTCGCAAGCCTCGCGGATGTTGTCGAAGAACAGGAAATCCCCGGGGCTGGTGGGGGCGAGATCATCCTGGGCGATGGAGCCGAATTCGCAGATGAGGCGCCGCAACGTGCGGCTTGAACCGGTCACCGCGCGCAGCTTTCCGCCGACCTCCAGTCCATGCAGGACAAAGGCAGGTTCCTTGTCCTGCAGCGCATCGGCGAACAGGGCGCGGAAAAACGACTGAACCGACTTTTCGCCGAAAACATTCGCAATGCCCATCTTTCGAAATCGTTCTTCTTTCATGACGAAAAACGCGTCGAGCAGTGCGTCCGTTTCGGCAGCGGTCTTTGCTTCGATCCGCCGAAATCCGCCAGCCGCCTCGAATTTCCGCGCCTGCGAACGATGCTTCTTGCGTTTGCGTTTGCCGCTGACGCGGTCGAGCAACGCGTCGAAACCGCCTCTCAAGTCGACGGCGAGCGACAGGTTGGCGCTCGGCGAATGCGGCAGGCCGAGCAACGGGTTTTCCAGACCTTCCAGCCGGTCGGCCATCCGTTCGAACGCGAGAATGTCGATGTCGGGCCGGGCCCTTTTGATGGCCAAGGCGATCGCATCGAGGTGATCCGGGGTAACATTTCCCCGAGCCTCGCGCGCCAGTGGTGGAAAATTCCCGTTCGCGTGCCTTCCGCTCATGAAACGGGCGACCCGGCAAGGGCCGGATTGGGTAACTTCGAGTGCGATGGCAAGGACTTCGCCATCGTCGGTCGTCAGCGTGGCGACCAGGAAATCCGGCCTGCGTGTGAACAACCCACGCGCTGACCCAGGCGAAACTCTGCGCCGGGAGATGCGATGGCGGCGCCACAGGCCGATCTGTAAGCTTCGATGGCCTGCATTGGATCGACGTAAACGAGTTGCCCTCAAGGCATCGTTACCTGCCTGCATGTACGCTGCCGGCCGGCTCCCGGCTTCAGGTGATGCGGCCGCGTCAACCATACTTCAATCCTTCATGCGTAATCATCCGACGCAGGCGGTATGGTCTCTTCGCAATTGTGCCGCACGACTTTAGCCGCAAAAGGTGAATGAATGTTCGACAGGGGCGAGGTCTTGCGGAAGATGGCCCTGAATGTGGCCAGGTATTCCGGCCTTGCGCCGCTGGCGAAACCGCTTGTCGGCGGCATTGGCGCCATTTTGATGCTGCACCGGATAACAAACCAGCCGGCCAAGCCACTCGGCATCAACCGGCATCTGAGCATTACGCCTGACTTTCTGGATCAGGTGATCACAGACATGAAATGTCGCGGCTATCGCTTTGTTTCCATGGACGAAGCGGTCGATCGCATTCGGTCGGGACATGGAGGCGAACAGTTCGCAACGATTACGGCGGACGATGCGTATCGCGACAACCTCACGGAAGCGCTGCCGGTATTCGAAAAGCACGGCACGCCTTTTACCGTCTATGTCGCTCCGGGGCTGATCGATGGCGCTACCGACCTCTGGTGGGATGTGGTCGAGGATATCGTTGGCGCTAGAGACCGGATCGATCTTCGGACCGCGAACGGGACCATGGTCATCGACGCTTCGAGCACGGCCAGAAAAATTGAAGCGAACCGGCGTCTGGAAAATTACCTGACGAATGAAATCCCCGAGGCAGCGCAACGTGATGTCGTCCGCGCGCTGGCTCGAAGCGCCGGGGTCGATTTCGGCCTGCCGCGCCGCGACACGCTGATGGATTGGAACGAGATTCGGACGATCGCCAGCCATCCCCTGGCGACGATCGGAGCGCACAGCGTTCATCACTACAATCTGCGCCGGTTGCCGGCGGACAGCGTCCGCCGCGAAATGGCCGATGGGGCAAGGACGCTGAAGGACAAGCTGGGTCGGGCGCCGCGCCACCTGGCCTATCCTTACGGCTATGCCGCGGCTGTCGGTCCGCGCGAAGTGGGGTTAGCCAAAGAGGCCGGATATGTCTCAGCCATCACCACGCGTCACGGCATATTGCGGGCCGAACATGCCGGCCATCTCCATGCATTGCCGCGCATCTCGCTGAACGGTCGCTACCAGCGCCTCGGGCATCTGCGCACCATGCTTTCCGGCATCACGACGCCGCTAGCCAACAACGGCAAGGTCGTTGTCACGGTCTGAGGTCAGGAACTTGTCTTGGGCGCCTTGAGCATCCACTTGATGATGCCCATTGCGGGCAGGATCCAGAGAAGACCGCTGAACAGGAAGAAGGCCAGGTGGACGAGGGGGCCGGATTCGGAAAGCTGCGCGACCGCTATGATCGTCGCGACCAGCGCGTAGACGATAACCAGCAGAACCAGAAGTACGGTTCCGATGAACTTTCTGAGGCGAACGGGCATTTTTCTTTGTCCTTTGGCGCGTCCTAAGGCGTTAAGGGCTATTACGCAACATCGCGGCCCACATCGCGGGACGGCGCGACGGCGTGTCGCGTGACCGATTCACTTGCAACCCGAACACCGATGGTTCACCTATCCGCGCATTGGTACCGGAACGGCGGCATGACTTCGATCACCGACACGCGAGCACCGCTCGCCGCAGGGAATGGGCAGCAGCGCAACCGGACGCTGGTTCGCTACTGGCTTTATGTGGTACTTGTCGTGCTGTTTGCCATCGTAATGGTGGGTGGCGCCACCCGCATGACAGGTTCCGGGCTCTCCATTACCGAATGGAAGCCGATCCACGGCGTCATCCCACCTCTCAACCCGGCCGAATGGCGGGAAGAGTTCGCGAAATACCAGCAGATCCCGCAATACGAACAACTCAACAAGGGCATGACCCTCGACGAATTCAAGGGGATATTCTGGTGGGAATGGGCGCATCGCATTCTCGCTCGCGGCGTCGGATTCCTGGTCGCCATTCCGCTGGCTTTTTTCTGGCTGACCGGCCGTCTCGAAAGCCGGCTGAAATGGCGCATGGTCGGGCTCCTGGCGCTCGGGGGGCTGCAAGGCTTCATCGGCTGGTGGATGGTCGCTTCGGGGCTTGTCGAACGCGTTTCGGTTAGCCAGTACCGGCTGGCGACGCATCTGACGCTTGCCTGCATCATCATCATGGCGACGGCCTATATCGCACGCGGGTTGGCGACCTATTCGGAGGCGCCCGCCGGGCGTGGCGTCCAGCGCTTCGCGGGCATCATGGTACTGCTCGTCCTGGTGCAGATCTATTTCGGCGGCCTCGTCGCCGGACTTCACGCCGGCCTCAGCTACAACACCTGGCCGCTTATGGACGGGGCGCTCGTGCCAGGCGACCTGCTCGTCATCGATCCGTCCTGGCGCAATTTCTTCGAGAATCCGAAGACCGTGCAGTTCGTGCACCGCATGGTGGCCTACGGGTTGCTTGCCGTGGCGCTATGGCACGCCTTCGCGACGGCGAAAGCGGCTCCGGCAACCACGCATGCGCGCCGCGCCTGGCTGCTGGCTCTTCTGGTGCTGGGGCAAGCGGCGATCGGCGTCGGCACCTTGCTGGCGCAGGCGCACATGCATTGGGCGCTGCTGCACCAGGCATTTGCAATGGTGGTGCTGATCTTCGCGACCGCGCATTGGCGCGGCACCAAGGGCGCCTATCCATTGCCGACGGAGATTTCCGTTAGAAGCTGAGTTGCGAACCTCCCTGACCGCCTTGGCGATCGACAATTCGCGCACTTCTTCGGCGTCATTGCCATCCTCGCCATGCCAGGCAGCGGAGAGGCAGCCATAGGCAAAAGCATGATCGAGAAGGCGACGCGGGCCTAGTTGGAGTTTTTCTGGAAAAGACCGCCGTCATGTTCGCGATGCGCACGGGATCGAGACAAAGCTGGTCGTGGCCGAGGGGATTGTAGAACAAGTTCGCGGCATCATAGGCCGGATCGCCGAAAACGCCCTTGGGATCGATCGCCAGCCAGCCGCGCGGGCCGTGGATGATGTTGTCATGGTGGAGATCGCCATGCAGCGGTCGGACATCACGCTGATCGTCCAGCAGGATCTGCGCCATTGCCGCGCCGTCTCCGTAAAGCCCGTCGGCCAGGGTGGCGCTGCCGTCGGCCGCCCGCGCGAACAGACTGGCAAACCTTTGCCGGAGCGGCTGGAGATCGGGCGGGGCAGGGCGGCTGGACTGTGCGTGGATCGTGGCCAGAACTTCGGCGGCGATCGCCGTTGCCGCCACATCGCCCTCGTCGACGAGCGTCTGGGTGAGCAGCCGGTCACCGGCATATTCGAGCAGCATGCGGTGGCCGTCGATGTCGAGCAGCCGGACCGCGCCTTCGCCTTCGCGCCAACACAGGAAATGCACGCCGCGCAATTCGTCCTCGACATCGTGGACCGGTTTCATCGCCTTGACGATCGCCGGAGAGCCGTCTTCACGCACGACTTTCCAGATATGGCTGCCGATGGTCTCAGCAATCAGCTCCGCGCCGCCGACCTCCCAGCGACTTGGAAAGACAGGCTGATCCATTCAGTGCTTCAGCCCGAGCATCAGATCCATGTTCTGGACAGCAGCACCCGACGCACCCTTGCCGAGATTGTCGAGCAGTGCCACCAGATTGACCTGTCCCTGGCCCCCGGTGCCGAAGACATAGAGCTTCATCAGGTCGGTATCGTTGAGCTCGGTTGGGTCTAGCCGTGGAAGCTTGATGCTTTCCGCCAGCGGCACGACCTCGACGACCGACTGACCCGCGTAATGCGCGGAAAGAACGGCATGGATCTCGTCGAGCGATGGAGTGCCGTTGAGGTCCGAAAGATGCAACGGCACCTGAACGATCATGCCTTGCGCGAAGCGTCCGACGCTGGGCGAGAAGATCGGCCGGCGCTCGAGCAAGCCGTGCTGCTTCATCTCGGCGACATGTTTGTGCTGCAGCGGCAGTCCGTAGAGGAAGTGCGGCGCAGAAATATGATCCTCGCGCGATGCATCTTCCATCTGCGCGATCATCTGCTTGCCGCCGCCGGTGTAACCCGAGACCGCGTTGACCGTGACCGGGTAGTCCGAGGGCAGGATTCCCGCCGCAACCAGCGGCCTGATCAGGGAGATGGCGCCCGTCGGATAGCAGCCGGGATTGGCGACGAAGCGAGCTTCGGCGATCCTAGCGCGCTGCTCGGCGTCCATTTCGGCAAAGCCATAGGCCCAGTCGGGGTGCACGCGATAGGCAGTCGAGGTGTCTATTATCCGCGTCGAATTGTGGCCGTCGAGAATGCCGACGGCTTCACGCGAGGCATCGTCGGGCAGGCAGAGGATGGCGACGTCGGCTTCCTTCAGGAAATCCGCGCGCATCTCGACATTGCGGCGCTCGGCTTCCGGGATAGAGAGGACGTCGAGGTCGCGCCGGCTGGCAAGCCGCGTCCTGATCTGCAAGCCGGTGGTGCCATGTTCGCCGTCGATGAAGATTTTCGGTTTCATTGCCTGCTTCCGATCAAATTCAAGGGACTATGTCCGTTTCTGGATTAAATCCCGCAGCATGGTGCTTCAGTCTGCTCATCGCCATGTTGCGCGCTTTCTTCTCGGCAAGAAGGCCGAGGAAATGCATCGCGACGGTGGCCCCGGCGATCGCCGTTATATCAGCATGATCATAGGCCGGCGCAACCTCAACAATGTCGGCGCCGACGATATCGACGTGACCTAGTTGGCGCAGCACCGAAAGGATTTTGGACGGCGACGGTCCGCCTGAAACCGGGGTGCCGGTGCCAGGCGCGAACGCAGGGTCAAAACAGTCGATGTCGAATGTTAGATAGGTTTTCTTGCCACCGGTCCGCTCGGCGATCGCATAGGCGATATCGGCAGGCCGCATATCCTCGACCTCGTATCCGTACATGATCTTGATGCCGAAATCCTCCGGCGCATGGGTCCGGATGCCGATCTGGATCGAGCGGTCGGGATCGACGATGCCGTCGCGTACCGCACGAGCGACGAATGAGCCATGGTCGATACGCTTGTCGTCGTCGAACCAGGTGTCCTGATGTGCATCGAAATGAACCAATGCCAGGGGGCCGTGAACGGCCGCATGCGCTTTCAGCAGCGGCCAGGTGACGAAATGATCGCCGCCGAGCGACAGCAGGAACGCCCCGGATTTCAGGATTTTCGCGGCTTCACGCTCGATCGCTGCCGGTGTCTTCTGATGATTGCCGTAATCGAGCAGGCAGTCGCCATAATCGACGACGCTCATCGCCTCGAACAGGTCGCGGCTGAACGGGTATTGCGGATCGTTGTCGAAAATCGCCGAGGCGCGGCAAATCGCTTGCGGACCGAATCGTGCGCCAGGACGGTTGGAAACCGCTGCATCGAACGGAATGCCCCATATCACCGCGTCGGCGCCCTTGACGTCCTTTGTGAACTTGCGCCGCATAAAGGACAGCGCACCTGCATAGGTTGGGTCCCTCGCGGCACCAATTGTCCTACGCGCCGTGAACGCGTGGTCGATCGAAGTCGATGGCATGTGGCTTTCCCTCTGACGTCTTTGGAAGCGCACTTATTGGACATTCTTTTCAGAAATGCGACCCCCTGATCCCACATCGGCATCGTGCTTCGCGCCGTTTGAATGGTGAGCGGCATAACAAGACCGTGATGGGCCGGCCGGCTTATCGCGGCGCGCAGGACATCTCGCGGAGCACATGCTAGAGACACGCCGGCGAAAAGAGGTGGATGGTGTGAGCGACGCTTTTGCGTGGGGAATTATAGGGACCGGGGAAATCGCGAGCCAGTTCGCAGCGGACCTCCGCCTCTTGCCTGACGCGCGGCTGGCCGGAGTTTGTTCCCGGGATCCGGAGAGAGCCAAGGCCTTTCAGTCGGCTTTTGGAGTAGCGCGTGTTTATCCGGATATCGACGCTCTTGTCAGCGACCCCGCAATAGACGCGGTCTATATCGCTACGCCGAACTCGCTTCATGCCGAGCAGGCGCTGCTGGCAATTGCCCATGGCAAACCTGCTCTGGTCGAAAAGCCATTGGCGGTATCCGCAGCCGAGGCAGAGCGGATCATGAGAGAGGCCGCCCTCCGAAGGTGCTTTGTCATGGAGGCGATGTGGACGCGGTTCTTGCCCGCGACCAGGGCTGCAAAGAAGCTTCTCGATGCCGGCGCGATCGGCCGGATAAGAGAAATCCGGGCCGAACTTTCCTACGCTTACGAAGAGGACGCTGACAGCAGGCTGTTCAGTCCGGGTCTCGGCGGTGGTGCGGCCCTCGATCTCGGCGTTTACCCGGTGTCGCTGGCACTGCACTTCCTGGGACGGCCGTCGAAAGTGTCCGGCTCATACCGGAATTCGAAAACCGGCGTCGATATTCACACCAGCATTGATCTCGAATTTGAGGAAGCACGGGCGCATCTCTCCTGCGGTTTCGATCGCGAAGGCGCCAATCAGTTCGTGATCGAGGGGACTGACGGCGCACTTCGTCTTGAAGCCCCTTTCATCAAGGCAAATCGTATTATGCGGTTCACGCCGCCCGCCCTCGCTCTGACGAAGGGCTACAGCGGGAGGAGCCGCGGTATTCTTACGAGGATCGCGGACAGGCTGCCGTTGCCTGGCCGTCAAATCCGGCGTTTTCCGTTTCGTGGCACCGGTCTCCATGTCGAGGCCTTAGCGGTCATGGTGGCCGTCAGACGCGGCGAAACCGGGTCAGACATCATGCCGCTGGCCGAGAGCGTCGCCGCACTCGAAATCATTGGCTCCGTGCTCGCAGGGGATCCCCTGGCCACGTGACCGGAATCAGAACGTGCTTTGAAGCCGGTATGGCTGCGGCAGGTCTCCGGCATTGTTGAGGGCGAGCGCGAGTTCGGTGATGTGGAGGGCTCGATCGCCTTCGAAAAACGGGCGTTCGCCGGCAGCTATTGCCTTCGCTTGAGCAGCGATCCCCCGGCAAAAGTCGATTTGGGAGGGGAAATCCGGCAATTTCGCCATTGAGGCCGAAGGATATCTCACGCGCCGGCCAGGAGTGGGCTTCCAGGGGAAAAAGGTTTTCGCTAGGCCTTCCAGACGGGTGATGACACGGGTACGAAGCGTTCTAGGGATATCCGTCTCCTCGACATGGACAGCCGAGCGGTTGTCCCACAGATCGCGCACGGTGATCGATCCCTTGTCGCCGATGATGGTGAGCGAGCGGTTCCTGGGTGCTGCGAGACCCGAGGTGAGACGGGCGACCGCGCCCGACCGGAACTGCAAACAACCCACCGAGAAATCGGGACCCATGACGATCTTTTCCGTGCCCGGGCCTTTGTCGGGGAAGGCGAGCGCGGAGAACGATGTAGCGCTTTCCACCGCACCGAACAGCGAGACCAGCCACGACAATGCGTAGCCCGCGTGTTCGAGCGTGCATCCTATCTCGAATTCGTGCAGACCTGGCCACCGCGCACCCGATCGGGATCGCCAGGTCGCCCATTTGTCCCGGAAAACCGCACCGTCCTCCATTTCGGCATAGACGAGACGGGGAGTGCCGATGCGTCCCTCCCTGAGCACAGAGAAAACGAGGTCATGGGCGTCGCTCAATGCGTTGGCCGGGGCCGTCGCCAACGTCAGGCCCTTCTCGCCGGCGAGCTTGACTAGTCGCGCAGCATTCTCAAGGTCCATCGCCAGCGGCTTTTCGCTGTAAACATGCTTCCCGGCTTCCAGCGCCATGCGGGATATTTCGAAATGGCTTTCGGGTGTGGTCAGATTGACCACGATCTGCACGGAGCTGTCGTTCAGCAACGCTTCAAGGCTTTGGTACACCGGCACGTTGTAGAACGAACGGAACTCGTTCATCCGGGCGGCAGACTGATCGAAAACACCGCGAAGGTTGAGATCAGGGTGGTTTTTCAGCGTTGTCATATAGTAGTCGGCGACGAACCCCGTTCCGACGAAAGCTATGTTCATGTCCCGCTACCCTTGAATACGCCGCATCGATAACTCACCGAGCATGGGGCCGAAGGCTTTAAAATCCGGTTTGGATGGCCGCGTTTGGCCGTGGCATGGAACGCAGATCGTCAGTCGCCGGGCAGGCTGGCGCCCTTCAATCCTGGGATACGCCACAGGGCAACGGGTCGCTTGCCGCTCAGCCATCGAAGCATAGGCCGTTCGACGGTTTCATAGACAATGACGCCGACAAGCGCAGAAACTATCATTGCAAGGGCGACGAAAGTCGGTCCGAACCACCCGCCTCCATCCAGGCCGGCGATCCTCCAAAGCTTGCTCAGCACCGGTATGGCGAGCACGTGCGACAGATACATGGAATATGAGGCGTTGCCCAATGTGACCAGGAGGCCGACCGGACGCATTGCGCCCTGGCGTTCCGAAAAGACCGCACCAGCAACGATCATGCAGGCTGGAATGCCGGCGCCGACGATGCGCGGCAATTCCGTGTCATTTGCGAGGTACATCAACAGGAAGCCTGCGAGCGTGGTAGCCACCGCGGCATTGCGGTGCACCGAAACGCCGCTCGTCCACATTTTTGCGATCAGCACGCCGGCGGCAAATTCGAGGATGATCGGATCAGTGTAGAAACCCGCCGCGCCGCCTTTCGGAATGACGAGGCCAACAGCCGCCAGGCCGACCAGCAGCGCCATCAGCGCCAACAGGCGGATCGGTTTGGGCAGTGTCAGGCTGAGCGCGAAGAGAGCGTAGAAGGCCATCTCGTAGTTGAGCGTCCAGCCTGGGATGAGCGTCGGGAGCAGGGCATCGACATTCGGATGCTGCCAGGGGAAAAACAGCAGCGAGGCAACGAAATGGCGGCCCTCGAAAACCGTGGTCGTCAGCAAATCCGGTTTGATCAGGGCAGCGCTGGCCAGGCAAAGCGTAAGAATCCAGTAAAGCGGGGCGACCCTGATGATACGCTTCCGAAGGAAGCCCAGAGGTCCGACCGCGCTCTGTTCCGCAGTCACGAAGATGATGAACCCGCTGATGACGAAAAATATGTCGACGCCGGCAAGCCCGACGTGAAAGGAAATCGCTGGGTTCGCGTTTTCCATTCTTGCCAAATTGTCACAGGCATGGAGGGCGACGACCATCATCGCTGCAACGGCGCGAAGATATTGAACAGAGATGACCACTAGCGATCTTTCAGCCAGCCCTTCCACTTGCGTGTGAGATAGCCTGTACCTGTTTAAGGAACGGTGCATGTAACCGTGTTGGCATTCGCGATAACTGCCACACGGGTTCGACCTTCATCGCTTTGTCACGTTTGATCATGCCGCTGTCATCCACGGTGTTTACGGCGTCACGCGTGTGACAACTTCCGGCGGAGTGATTCGATGCGGATGAATTGTTTGGGCGCGATCCTCGCGGCAGCCGTGGCGATCCATGCGTCGCCCGCATTTGCCGAAAGCACGCGTACCGACCAGATTTTGGAGCGTTTCGAGCACGCCAACCAATGGCGCGATCACGTGATGATCGTCGCGCATCGCGGCGGCTGGATGGAACGCGGCGCAATCGTCCATCCCGAAAACTCCTTCGAGGGTGTGGCGAGTGTCGTCGAACTGGGCGTTGAGATGGTCGAGATCGATGTCCGCAAATCGAAGGATGGCGAGTACGTGGTGATGCACAACTCGTGGCTCGACCGCACGACGAATTGCAGGGGCGAAGTCGAGAAGAGAACTGTCGCCGAACTGAAACTGTGCCGGCTCGTCGTCGAGGGAACCGGCCGGGTCACCGGAGAAAGCGTGGCCACGCTTCGCGAAATGCTGGCCTTCACCAAGGGCAAGGTGCTCGTCAACATCGACAACAAGCTCGATGTCGAAGACCTCGCCGGCATGGTGGCGATAGCCCGCGACATGGGCATGGCGGACCAAGTTGTGATCAAGCAGAACCTCTGGAATTCGGGCAAGATCGCGGAGATGAAGCGGGCTGTCGTCACCATCGGAGATGACGTGAGGTTCATGCCGATCGTTGCCGACGACGCGGTGAAGGACGTGCGCTTCCTGGAGACTGCCAGCAAGACCTTTGCGGCCGACGCTGTCGAAATGATCAATTGGCACAAGGCGGGAGAGGCGATCACCGACACGGGCGGCGCGCTGTTCAGCACACGGGCGAGGGCGGTGGCGGCGAGAGGCGACTGGCACCTCTGGGTTAACACCTATTCCATCGTCAACAAGGCCGGCGGTTATCTTTCCGGTGGCCGCGGTGACAAACTTGCGGTGCTTGCAGACGTCCCGGGAGAGGCGTTCGGCTTCTGGGTCGACCGCGGCGCGACCATCATCCAGACCGACGAGCCCCAGGCGGCGATCGAATGGCTGACGGCCAATGGCTACCGCATTCCCTACGATCTGACCAACTGAGAAATCGCGCAACAAAAAAGCGGACCCGAAGGCCCGCTTTCGATTGGCTCGTTGGTCGAAATGCTTAGCGCTTGGAGAACTGGAACGAACGGCGGGCCTTCGCCTTGCCGTACTTCTTGCGCTCGACGGTACGGCTGTCGCGGGTGAGGAAGCCGCCCTTCTTGAGCACCGCGCGCAGGCCCGGCTCGTAATAGGTCAGCGCCTTCGAGATGCCGTGACGAACGGCACCCGCCTGGCCGGAAAGGCCGCCGCCAACGACGGTCGCGATGATGTCGAACTGGCCGTCGCGGTTGGTCGCGATAATCGGCTGCTTCAGGATCATCTGCAGCACCGGACGCGCGAAATAGGCCGCGAATTCCTTGTCGTTGACGATGATCTTGCCGGAGCCCGGCTTGACCCAGACGCGGGCGATGGCGTCCTTGCGCTTGCCGGTGGCATAGGCACGGCCCGAATTGTCCAGCTTCTGGACGTGGACGGGTGCCGCAGGCTGCGCCACGGCGGCAGCGGTACCGAGTTCTGCGAGCGAATTCAGCTCAGCCATTTTCAAGCCCTCTTGTTCTTGGCGTTCAGCGCGCCGACGTCGAGCGTTTCGGGCTGCTGGGCGATGTGCGGATGCTCCGTGCCTGCATAGACGCGGAGGTTCTTCATCTGGCGACGGCCGAGCGGGCCGCGCGGGATCATGCGTTCGACAGCCTTCTCGACGACCCGCTCCGGAAAGCGGCCTTCGAGCAACTGGCGTGCGGTGCGTTCCTTGACGCCGCCCGGATGGCCGGTGTGCCAGTAGTAGACCTTGTCGGTGAATTTCTTGCCGGTGAACACCACCTTGTCGGCGTTGATCACGATGACGTTGTCGCCGTCATCGACATGCGGGGTGAAGGTGGCTTTGTGTTTGCCGCGGAGACGGTTGGCGACGACGGTGGCGAGACGGCCGACGACGAGACCTTCGGCGTCGATCAGCACCCACTTCTTCACCACGTCCGCAGGCTTCTGCGAAAAGGTTGTCATGGTTTAATGCTTTCTGTTCGGACCTTCCCAGTCCAGATGGAAAGAGAAAGGCGTTTCTTGTTGCTTGCATTTTGACCGGCGGACCGAGCCGGAGGCCAAAATAAAACGGCGGCCTTTGCGGGCCGCTGTCTGGGCAGGCTTATACGGAAGCCCGAAGTGCGCGTCAAGCTCGCAAAAAACGCAGTCCGTGACATAAAGGATAGCAAAAACATATAGATAAATATGAGGTATTATTTTACCGCATCGATCTGGCGTTTCGGCGGGATCGAATAGGTGCCAGTCGCATGGGCGACCGTCTTTTTTTCGGGCCCGGAAACGATGTCGATGTCGAACACCATCAGGCTTTTTCCCAGCTTCAGGATGCGGCAGTGCCCGTCAATCGGTCCGGCTTCCGCCTTGCGGACGAAATTGATGTTGAGGCTGGTGGTGACCGACAGTGCGTCCGGTCCGGCATGGCTGAGCACGCAAACATAACCGCCGATATCGGCCAGGGTGAACAGGGAAGGGCCGGACACTGTGCCGCCGGGCCGCAGATGCCGGTCGTCGGCGTCGAGACGCACCGTGCAGCCGCCGGGAAAAACCTCCACCGCGCGGTAAAGGGTCAGCTGGTCGTTCAACTGCGGATAGACTTTCTTCAGCAGTTCGTTGACTTCCCCCGCTGTCATCAGCGGCGTTAGTTCGGCCTGTGCCGGCATGCTGTCGTTTCCTGTCTCTGCTCCGGGATCTAGCGTCCCGTATGGCGCGCCGCGGCGCTTCCGTTTCCGTAAACGGAAGCCAGCAAGCCACATTTCGGTACTGTTCTTCAAGTCTCCGCGTGCTACTTCTTCGCTGAGGTCCGGCGTCTCGCCGCCGGCATTTTGTGAAGCTTTGCAGGAGGCACCATGGCTGAAGTTCTGGCCTTGAAACGCGTCGAGACACCTGGTCCGCTGCATCTCGAACAGCGCAACGGCATCCTGCGCATTGCGTTGGCCAACCCGCCGGCGAACGCTCTGTCCATTGCGGTCATGGAGGCGCTGCAGGCGGAACTCAACCGTGCGGGCGACGATAAGACGGTGCGGGTGATCGTGCTCGCCGCGACCGGGAAACTGTTCAGCGGCGGACATGATCTCAAGGAGATGAATGCGCGCCGCACCGACGCGGACGGCGGCAAGGCATTCTTCGAAAAAACATTCGCCATCTGCGCGCAGCTCATGCAGTCGATCGTCCGGCATCCGAAGCCGGTGATCGCCGAAGTCGATGGCGTGGCGACGGCTGCCGGCTGCCAACTCGTCGCAAGTTGCGACCTGGCGATCGCTTCGGATCAGGCGACTTTCGGTGTCAACGGCATCGATGTCGGTCTTTTCTGCACTACTCCCGGCGTTGCGCTGGTGCGCGGCGTGCGGCCGAAGCACGCAATGGAAATGCTGCTTACCGGCGAGATGATCGACGCCACGACGGCGCGCGAGTTCGGATTGATCAATCGCGTCGTGCCGCGGGAATACCTGAATCAGATTGTGATGAAATACGCCGAAACCATTGCTTCCAAATCGCCTTCGACGCTGAAGATCGGCAAGGAGGCGTTTTACAAGCAGGCCGAGATGGGCCTGGCGGAGGCCTATGAATACGCCTCCCGCGTCATGGTGGAAAACATGCTGGCCCGCGATGCCGAGGAAGGCATCGGCGCCTTCATCGACAAGCGCGACCCGAAATGGACGGGGGAATAAGATGGAACCCCGCATCTCCATCGTCACCATCGCCGTCGACGATCTCGATCGCACCGTCCGGTTTTATGAAGCGATGGGGCTGATGCGCCACCAGGGCATCACCGAAGGCGTGGCTTTCTTCCAGATGGGCGGCGTGATCCTGGGGCTCTTTCTCCGCGGCAGCGCCGAGGAAGATTCCGGCATCCGTTTCGGCGAGGGGATATCGCGTGTCTATCTCGCCTACAACACCCGCAGCGAAGCGGAGGTCGATGAGGTGCTTGCGACCGCCGAGCGGGCCGGCGGCAAGATCGTCAAGCCGGCGCAGAAAGCGTTCTGGGGCGGCTGGTACGGCTATTTCGCCGATCCCGAAGGCAATTTGTGGGAGGTCGCTCACAATCCGGCCTTTCCGCTCGACGCGGAAGGCAGTATCTCTTTGCCCGCATGAACCACGATTCCTACGACAACGCGTATATCTCCGGCATTTTGAACTCGGTGAAGACGATCGCCATCGTCGGCGCGTCCGCCAACGACGTCCGGCCGAGTTTCTTCGTCCTGAAATACCTTCTCGCCAAGGGGTTCGACGTTTACCCCGTCAATCCCGGTCAGGCGGGCAGGGAAATCCTCGGCCGCGAGGTTTATGCGCGGCTGACCGATATTCCGGCGAAGATCGATATGGTCGACATCTTCCGGGGATCCAGCGCCGTGCCGCCGATCGTCGACGAAGTCCTGGCGCTCGACCCGTTGCCGAAGGTGATCTGGATGCAGCTGACGGTGCGCCACGACGAGGCGGCGGCGAAGGCCGAGGCGGCCGGCATCAAGGTGGTGATGAACCGTTGCCCGAAGATCGAATATGGCCGGCTTTCCGGCGAAATAGGCTGGAACGGCGTCAATTCCGGCGTGATTTCGTCGAAGAAACCGACCATGCGGCAGGGTTTTCAGAGTTTCGGCATCCGCCAGAAGTAATCTATTCCGCCGGCGGTTCGTTTTGCGGCGGCCCGGCAAGCTACAAAGACAGCGGCGAAGAATTTTCTTCTTTGCAATCGGCGCCAAGCTTGGCCAAGAATGCGCCGACCATTTTGTCAGGTATTCGGGAGGGGAAACATGTCTCAACGCGTTCCGGGCTTCAACACGCTTGCCGTTCACGCAGGCGCCAAGCCAGATCCGGCAACCGGTGCGCGTGCCACGCCGATCTACCAGACCACAGCCTATGTCTTCGACGACGTCGACCATGCCGCCTCGCTGTTCGGCCTGAAGGCGTTCGGCAACATCTACACCCGCATCATGAACCCGACGCAGGCGGTGCTCGAGGAGCGGCATGGCGGCGCTCGAGGGCGGCACCGCCGCACTGGCGACCGCGTCCGGCCACGGCGCGCAGCTTCTGATCTTCCACACCATCCTGCGGCCCGGCGAAAATTTCATTGCTGCCAGAAAGCTTTACGGCGGTTCGATCAACCAGTTCGGCCATGCCTTCAAGAATTTCGGCTGGGAAGTGCGCTGGGGTGATGTCGACGACGTCTCCACTTTCGAAAACCAGATCGACGACAAGACGCGCGGCATCTTCATCGAGAGCCTTGCCAATCCCGGCGGCGAGTTCGTCGATATCGAGAAGATCGGCAACATCGCCCGCAAGCACGGCCTGCCGCTGATCGTCGACAACACGCTGGCCAGCCCCTATCTGCTGCGCCCGATCGAGCATGGCGCCGACATCGTCGTGCATTCGCTGACCAAGTTCATCGGCGGCCATGGCAACTCGATGGGCGGCGCCATCATCGACGGCGGCACCTTCGACTGGTCGAAATCCGGCAACTATCCGATGCTGTCGGAGCCGCGTCCCGAATATGGCGGCGTCGTGCTGCATGAGACGTTCGGCAATTTCGCGTTCGCCATTGCAACCCGCGTGCTCGGCCTGCGCGATTTCGGGCCGGCGATCTCGCCGTTCAACGCCTTCCTGATCCTCACCGGCCTGGAGACGCTGCCGCTCCGCATGCAGCGTCATTCGGACAACGCGCAGAAGGTTGCAGAATGGCTGTCGAAGCAGGAGAAGGTGGCCTGGGTCTCGTATCCGGGCCTGCCCCGGCGACAAGAACCACGCCCTTCAGAAGAAATATTCGCCGCTCGGCGCCGGTTCGGTGTTCACCTTCGGCCTGAAGGGTGGCTATCCGGCGGGCATCAAGCTGGTCGAAGGCGTCGAACTCTTCTCGCACCTCGCCAATATCGGCGACACCAAATCGCTGATAATCCACCCCGCCTCGACCACCCATCGCCAGCTTTCCGACGAACAGAAGACGGCGGCGGGCGCGGGGCCGGACGTCGTGCGGCTTTCGGTAGGCATCGAGAATGTCGAGGACATCATCGCCGACCTGGAGCAGGCGTTGGCCAGGACCTGACGGATGGCCGGTGTTCATTTCGTTGCCATCGACACCACCGCAATCGAGCCGGAGATCGGCGCGCCCGCGCCGGACAGGCTGATTTCGGGCGACACCGAAGTTCCGTACCTGGAATGCGGAAGAGGCCGATGGCGGCCTCTATGCAGGGATCTGGGAAGCGACGCCCGGCAAATGGCGCATCGAATACGATGAGTGGGAGTTCTGTCACATCCTCTCCGGGGTTTCGGTGATCGTCGAAGACGGCGGCGAGGCGCGGACGGTCAAGGCTGGCGATTCCTTCGTGCTGAGACCCGGCTTCAAGGGAAGCTGGGAAGTGCTTGAAACTGCCGCAAGGAATATGTGATCCGACTGTAGGGCATACGTCTGCGGAGAGTCGCGCCTCTCCGTTGCCACGCTGCGGATTCCGCCCGGCCTGGATGTTGAGATAGGTGGGAAGCGGGGCGCGGTTGGACCGCACCTCGCAGTCAGTATTGAAAATATGGCGCGGTCTTCCGCGCCCCGCCGGTGTTTTCACCTTCGGCTGGGTGGGCTGGGCTCGGCATTTCTTTGCGCCTACCAGCCTGACCGTCGCCGAGCGCTACCGTTGCGCGGCCGGCCCGGACACCGCCGCCCTCCCGAATCCCCGGTTCCAGGACCAGGTTCCCCTGAGGGCGATGACACGGATTATGCGGGAGGGAGGGAAGGGTGTGGACGGAAGTATTTTGCCGAAATCGTACAAGCCATTGAAATCGCTGCAAAGAATCTTCAGGCGGAGGCGAAAATGAGGTGGAATAGGGGAGATTCTGTCCACGTCCTGCTCCCACAAGGGGCGGAGAAGCGCGTTCGTGGATCTTCGAAACGGACCACCAGCCTCTCCAGCCCGTGGAAATGCCAGCTGTCACGGTACCGTGGTTCCTCTGCGAGCCGCAGCTTCGGCAGCCGGTCGAACAGCACTTTCAGCGCAACCTGCAACTCCAGCCTGGCCAGCGGCGCGCCAATGCAGAAATGGATGCCGGCGCCAAAGGAGACGTTCTTCTGGTCGGCCCGGCCGGGATCAAACTTGCCAGTGTCGGCAAAGGCTCTTCGGATCGCGGTTGGCCATGCCAAGCAGCAGGCCGACTTGCTCGCCTGCCTTCACGACAATTCCGTCGGCAAGTTCCATTTCTTCATAAGCGTAGCGGGTGAACATGTGCAGCGGCGCGTCGTAGCGCAGGCATTCTTCCACGGTGGCCGCCGTCGTCTCCTGCGTCGCGAAGAAGCGGCGCGGGATCGCCGCCTTGTGCCAGCAGAGTGCGGACCGCGTTGCCGGTCTGGTGGACCGTCGCCTCATGGCCGGCATTGAGCAAGAGGATGGTCGAAGAGACGAGTTCGTCTTCGTTGAGTTTCTGGCCGTCTTCCTGGGCGGAAAGCAGCAGTGACAAAAGATCGTCGCCGGGATTTTTGCGGCGCTCGGCGGCGTAAGGCGCGCAGGAAATCGGAAAATTCCCGGGCGGCGCGTGTTGGCCCGATCTTCAGTCTCGCGCGTGCGGCCATGCATGTACATCGCCACCATCTCGTGCGACCAGTCGAGCAATTGCGGCCCCATCCCGACCGGCACGCCGAGCATTTCCGCGATGATGGTGATCGGCAGCGGCGCCGCGAAAGCGGGCAAAAGGTCGACGGGCTGGCCGGGCTCGAAACGGTCGACCAGTTCGTTGGCGAGCGCCTCGACACGCGGCCTCAACCGCTCGACCTGCCGCGAGACGAAGGCGCGGTTGACCAGGGTTCTGAGCCGCGTGTGCACCGGCGGTTCGAGCTCGAGCATCGAATTCGCTTCGACGGCGTCGAATGCGGCGAGGTGGGAGCGGTCTTCGCCGATGCCGCGGCTGTCGGGAATGCCGGCCGGGTTCTGGCGGCCGAAGCGACGGTCGCGCAGCAGGCGGCTGACGTCGTCGTAACCGCCAAAAAACCAGTGGCCGAATTCTTCCCAAAAGAAGACGTCGCCTCGCGCATGCAGCCAGGCATAGGCTTCGTAAGGGTTATCGAAGAAACGCGGTTCATGCGGGTCAAGCCGCAGCCGGCGGGTGGCGGCGTCGAAAGAGAGGTAGGGCAGGCCGACATTCATCCGGCACAGATAGCCGAGGTTGCGTAGAACATTCCAGATCGTAATCTGGGGAGGCCATATGGACGTTGTGAGGCTCGTGTATGGCGCATACCTCCGTTTACGATCGCGCGGGGGTAATGAGGAGAGAATTGACAGGAGATCGAGATGACGCAGCAGGACCAAATCGTCCCTATTCCACCGAAGCGCATGGGATATTTCGGCGGGGCAGGAAACATGCTTTTGCCAAGCCCCGCCACATTGGCCGCGGTCATCGCAAAGATACCGCCGGGAAAAGTGATGACGACCGATTTCTGCGCGACAGGCTGACCCGCCAGTTCAAGGTTCGCGGCACGTGCCCGGTCGCGACCTTGCGGTCGCTGCTGGCGTTGGCGGGGAATGCTGGCGATGTCGTGCCGTACTGGCGCGTGATCACGCAGAACGGGCAGCTTTTCGCGAAGTTTCCGGGTGGCACCGCCGGACATGGCGAGCGTCTGGCGCAAGAGGGTTTCCAGCTTGACACCATGGCCAAAGTTCCAAAGGTCAGGCAATACCAGGCAAGCCTCGCCTCCATCGACTGACGGCGTCAGCCGGTGAGGCAAGGTGCCGGCAAAACCTTTCACGGGAACGGTCGATCGGATGAACATCATTGTCGTCGGCGCAGGCATTGCCGGCCTTTCCTACCGCCTGGTCACTCGTCAAAGCGGGACATAGCGTCTCGATTGTCGAGCAAGGCAAGATTCCCAATCCGCTGGCGGCGTCGGGCGACCACCACCGCATCATCCGCCGCGCCTACGGCAAGGCTTCGCGGCTACGGCCGGCTGATCACCGAAGCCTACGAGGCGTGGGACGAACTGTGGACCGACCTTGGCGAAAGCCATCTCGATCCGCGCGGCTTTCTCTGCGTGTCGCGTGAGCCCGGCGACGAGGCGGAAGAATACCGCGAAGGCATGGAGGAGGGCGGCTGGCCTGTCGAGATGCTGGAGCCGGAGGCCGGCGGTGGCACGTTGGCCGTTCCTCGAGGCCGGCACCTTCCGTTACGCCTATTTTTCACCGGACGGCGGCGCGCTGCATTGCCGCAAGATCGCGGCGGGACTGGCGGCCTGGCTGCGCGCCCACGGCGCCAATGTCTATGAAGACAGCAAGGTGATCGCGGTCGACGCCGACGCCGGCAGCGGTGACGCTGGAGAGCGGCGAGACGCTTGCTGCCGACCGCGTCGTGGTGACCGCCGGCGCCTGGGTGCTGAAACTCTTTCCCGAACTCGGCGCCGAGCTGAAGACCTATCGCACCGCGCTCGCCTATGTGGAGCCGCCGGCCGACCTCAAGGCGGCATGGGAGGCTGCACCCGTGATCCTCGATGTCGGCGGCAAGACCGACGGCTACATGATCCCGCCGTCGGGCGGCGCCGGCATGAAGTTCGGCTCCGGCCTGCACAAGGTGCCGACCAGCGACGCCAACTGGAACCGCCAGCCGGTCGAAGGCGAGGGCGAGGCGATCCGCAACCTGTTCTCGCCGCCGATCGCCCGCGTCGCGGAATACAAGGTCACCGAAGTGGTCACCTGCGCCTACACATTCACCGCGGACGAAAAATTCCTCGCGCACGAAACCGGAAAATGCCTGGTCGTGTCAGCCTGCTCCGGCCACGGCTACAAATTCGGCGCGGCGGTCGGGCGGCGGGTGGCGAAGGCCGTCGGCGACGGCGATGTCGACGGCTTGAAGCGGTGGTTACGGGCTGAAGCGGCTTGAGTCCGGCTCAATGGGCGCAGTGGCTGGGGATGCGTACCCGCTTCCAGCCGGACGAACCTTCGCTGACCATCACCTGGCGGGCCACCGTCTCGTAGGACGGCGGCGTGTGGATGACACGCTGCTGTTCCGGCTGGATCAGCATCTGCTCCTGCTCGTAGCCATATTGGGCCGGGATGACGAAGCGCCGCTTGTGCGCGGGATGCACGATGACGGTCTCGGCGATCGTCTCGTAGCGCGCCTTGTGCTTGATCTTGCACAACACCTTGCGGCCGTTGATGACGCGCCACTCCCAGGAATAGCCGCCGCGCGACTTTCAGGGTGCGGTATTCGGTGCGGGTGAGGGCAGGGACGATTTCGTAGCTTTCCCGGGCGGGTGAGACCACCACGGCGCGTTTGCGGGTTCCATAGATCGGCGGCGTGTATTCGACCCGCCGGCTGCCGGGGTTGACCAGCACGTTTTCATAGACGGTGTCGTAAACCGGCGCGGTGCGGTACGGCTCGAAACATTCGACCGGACGACCGCCGGCAATGGTTTCCGCGACGGTGCCGAGAAGCACGATGCCGGCTGTCAGAGCCGGAACCAACCTGAATTCCATGACCCACCCCCACAGAATTCGACGCCGCAACTTCTGCGTACAATAAGGAAGTGTTTGCGCGGCGGAAACGAAATTTCAAAATTCCGTTAAGCGACAAGGTTAACGGATGCCTGCACTTGCCGCATCGGGTTGCGGCTATGCGCGCGTCGCCGCACCGTCCGGCAGGCCCGGGACAGGAACAAAACCTGCCAAAATGGCTGGCCTTGCGCGGAAGGGTACAGGCGTCCTATTTAGGAAGAAATCCGGAACAACCGATTCAGCCCGCATGGCGCTGAACTCTTCTCCTGAAAAGGCCGACTTTTATGAAGCACCCCGCCGACACCTACATGAATCTCGTGCCGATGGTCGTCGAGCAGACCAATCGCGGCGAGCGGGCTTTCGATATCTTTTCCCGGCTCCTCAAGGAGCGCATCATCTTCATCACCGGTCCGGTCGAGGACGGCATGGCGACGCTGGTCTGCGCGCAGCTGCTGTTCCTCGAAGCCGAGAACCCGAAGAAGGAGATCACCCTCTACATCAATTCGCCGGGCGGCGTGGTGACCAGCGGCATGGCGATCTACGACACCATGCAGTTCATCAAGCCGCCGGTTTCGACGCTGTGCATCGGCCAGGCGGCCTCGATGGGCTCGCTGCTCCTGTGCGCCGGCCACAAGGACATGCGCTTCGCCACGCCCAACGCCCGCATCATGGTGCACCAGCCCTCCGGCGGCTTCCAGGGCCAGGCTTCCGACATCGAGCGCCATGCCCAGGACATCATCAAGATGAAGCGGCGCCTCAACGAGGTCTACGTCAAGCACACCGGCCAGACCTACGAAGAGATCGAGAAGACGCTCGACCGCGACCATTTCATGACCGCCGACGAGGCCAAGGACTTCGGCATCGTCGACAAGGTGATCTCGTCGCGCGAGGCGATCGAGGCGCGCCGCGGCGAAGTAGGTCGCTGTATGGAACGCGCGGCTGTGGGATGACGCATTTTTGACGACATTGTGCGGCATTTCTGTCACAAGCGGCTGTTCCCTCGACGCGGGCGGCATCCTACGTTAAGCGCTATGTTGAGTTTCGACGGCTTAGCTTTCGATCGGGGGCAGCCGCGAATCATTGCCGCGTTTTCTGAATTGTGTGTTTGAGTACGGAAATGCGCTGCATCATGCCAACTTTGGCGTTGGCGGCGGTGGATTCCCGCCATAGATTGTATTTCTAGCCGTCAGCCAGTCGACCGGACGGCGGTACTGAAAGGACTGGAAATGAGCAAGGTCAGCAACAGCGGCGGCGATTCGAAGAACACGCTTTACTGCTCGTTCTGCGGCAAGAGCCAGCATGAGGTGCGCAAGCTGATCGCCGGCCCGACGGTGTTCATCTGCGACGAATGCGTCGAACTGTGCATGGACATCATCCGCGAGGAAAACAAAACCTCGATGGTGAAGTCGCGCGAGGGCGTGCCGACGCCGCAGGAGATCACTGAAGGTTCTTGACGATTATGTGATCGGCCAGCCCTACGCCAAGCGCGTGCTGTCGGTCGCCGTCCACAATCACTACAAGCGCCTCGCGCATGCCGGCAAGAACAACGACGTCGAGCTGGCGAAGTCGAACATCCTGCTGATCGGCCCGACCGGTTGCGGCAAGACGCTGCTCGCCCAGACGCTCGCCCGCATCATCGACGTGCCGTTCACCATGGCCGACGCCACGACGCTGACCGAAGCCGGTTATGTCGGCGAGGACGTCGAGAACATCATCCTGAAGCTGCTGCAGTCGGCCGACTACAATGTCGAGCGCGCGCAGCGCGGCATCGTCTACATCGACGAGATCGACAAGATTTCGCGCAAGTCGGACAATCCTTCGATCACCCGCGACGTGTCGGGCGAGGGCGTGCAGCAGGCGCTCTTGAAGATCATGGAAGGCACGGTCGCCTCCGTGCCGCCGCAGGGCGGCAGAAAGCATCCGCAGCAGGAATTCCTGCAGGTCGACACGACCAACATCCTGTTCATCTGCGGCGGCGCCTTCGCCGGCCTCGACAAGATCATCTCGGATCGCGGCAGAAAGACCTCGATCGGCTTTGGCGCCACCGTGGCGTCGCCCGAGGATCGCCGCGCCGGCGAAATCTTCCGCCAGGTCGAGCCGGAGGATCTGCTGAAGTTCGGCCTGATCCCGGAATTCGTCGGCCGTCTGCCGGTCCTGGCGACGCTGGAGGACCTCGACGAGCCGGCGCTGATCCAGATCCTGACCGAGCCGAAGAACGCGCTGGTCAAGCAGTACCAGCGGCTGTTCGAGATGGAGAACGTCGACCTGACCTTCCACGAGGATGCGCTGTCGGCGATCGCCAAGCGCGCCATCGAGCGCAAGACCGGCGCCCGCGGCCTGCGCTCGATCATGGAAGGCGATCCTGCTCGACACCATGTTCGAGCTGCCGGCGCTGGACGGCGTGCAGGAAGTGGTCATCTCCGAAGAGGTGGTCACGGGCAGCGCCCGGCCGCTCTACATCTATTCCGACGCAGAGGAAAAGGGCTCGGTGAGCGCCTGACGTGAGCCGACTAGCGGAGTAGCGAATGAGCGCCGATAGGCGGCTTTTCGGCTCGCTTTGCTGCGGCTGCTGAATATGCCGAGCCGCAGTTCCCGTATTCGCTACTCGACGCATGTCGCTGATTCGCCCGCAGCGGCTACTCCTCCGGGCGGAGCGGAAGCGGCTCAGCCCTTGATCTTTGCGCTACCCGACGCCAACTAACGATCGTGCAGGTCTGGCGGCCGAAGTCCGTGCTTAAAACTCCCCGTTATTCGAACGGTCAGGTAGGCGGAACGGTTCGCGACCGCTAATATGAAGATTCGCGGCAGGCCAAAGGCGGCCGCGAAATGAAAGGTAAGGCAATGGCCAAAATATCCAGGTCGCCCAGTGACGGCGTCTTCGCAGTCCTCCCGCTGCGCGATATCGTGGTGTTCCCGCACATGATCGTGCCGCTCTTCGTCGGGCGCGAGAAGTCGATCAAGGCGCTGGAAGAGGTCATGGGCGCCGAAAAGCAGATCCTGCTCGCGACCCAGATGAACGCCAGCCGACGACGATCCGGCGTCCGACGCGATCTACGAGATCGGCACGCTCGCCAACGTACTGCAGCTGCTGAAGCTGCCCGACGGCACCGTGAAGGTGCTGGTCGAAGGCTCTTCGCGCGCCAAGATCGCGTCCTTCACCGATCGTGCCGATTTCCACGAGGCGAAGGCGGCGATCGCTCGCCGAGCCGGACGAGGAAGAGGTCGAGATCGAGGCGCTGGCGCGCTCGGTGGTCTCGGATTTCGAGAACTACGTGAAGCTGAACAAGAAGATTTCGCCCGAAGTGGTCGGCGCCGCCAGCCAGATCGACGACTATTCCAAGCTCGCCGATACCGTCGCCTCGCATCTCGCGATCAAGATCCCCGAGAAGCAGGAAATGCTCGGCACGCTCTCCGTCAAGGAGCGGCTGGAAAAGGCGATCGGCTTCATGGAAGCCGAGATCTCCGTCCTGCAGGTGGAAAAGCGCATCCGCTCGCGCGTCAAGCGCCAGATGGAGAAGACGCAGCGCGAATACTACCTCAACGAGCAGATGAAGGCGATCCAGAAGGAGCTCGGCGACGGCGAGGAAGGCCGCGACGAGGCCGCCGAACTCGAGGAGCGCATCAAGAAGACCAAGCTCTCCAAGGAGGCCCGCGAGAAGGCGGAAGCCGAACTGAAGAAGCTGAAGACGATGTCGCCGATGTCGGCCGAAGCGACGGTCGTGCGCAACTATCTCGACTGGCTGCTGTCGATCCCGTGGAGCAAGAACTCGAAGGTCAAGCAGGACCTGAACTTCGCGCAGGAAGTGCTCGATGCCGATCATTTCGGCCTCGACAAGGTCAAGGACCGCATCGTCGAGTATCTCGCCGTGCAGAGCCGCCAGAAGAAGCTGAAGGGCCCGATCCTGTGCCTCGTCGGCCCTCCCGGCGTCGGCAAGACCTCGCTCGGCAAGTCGATCGCCAAGGCGACCGGCCGCGAGTTCATCCGCATGGCGCTCGGCGGCGTGCGCGACGAGGCCGAAATCCGCGGTCACCGCCGCACCTATATCGGCTCGATGCCCGGCAAGGTCATCCAGTCGATGAAGAAGGCGAAGAAGTCCAACCCGCTCTTCCTGCTCGACGAGATCGACAAGATGGGCCAGGACTTCCGCGGCGACCCGTCGTCGGCGCTGCTCGAAGTGCTCGATCCGGAACAGAACTCGACGTTCATGGACCACTACCTCGAGGTCGAATACGACCTGTCGAACGTGATGTTCGTGACCACCGCCAATACGCTGAACATCCCGGCGCCGCTGATGGACCGCATGGAGATCATCCGTATCGCCGGCTACACCGAGGACGAGAAGGTCGAGATCGCCAAGCGGCACCTGATGCCCAAGGTGGTGCGCGACCACGCCCTGCAGCCGAAGGAGTTCTCCGTCGGCGACGACGCGATCCGCGGCATCATCCAGACCTATACCCGCGAAGCCGGCGTGCGCAGCCTGGAGCGCGAGCTGATGAAGCTCGGGCGCAAGGCGGTGACGGAGATCATCAAGACCAAGAAGAAGTCGGTGAAGATCACGGCCGAAAACCTGTCACGATTATCTCGGCGTGCCGCGCTTCCGCTTCGGCGAGGTCGAGGCTGACGACCAGGTCGGCGTGGTTACCGGGCTTGCCTGGACCGAGGTCGGCGGCGAACTGCTGACGATCGAAGGCGTCATGATGCCCGGCAAGGGCAAGCATGACGGTCACCGGCAATTTGCGCGACGTGATGAAGGAATCGATCTCGGCGGCGGCATCCTATGTCCGCTCGCGAGCGATCGACTTCGGCGTCGAGCCGCCGCTGTTCGACAAGCGCGACATCCACGTCCACGTGCCGGAAGGCGCGACGCCCAAGGACGGCCCGTCGGCGGGCGTCGCGATGGCGACGGCGATCGTCTCGGTGCTGACCGGCATTCCGGTCACGGGCCGATGTCGCCATGACCGGCGAGATCACGCTGCGCGGCCGTGTGCTGCCGATCGGCGGTCTCAAGGAGAAGCTGCTTGCCGCGCTTCGCGGCGGCATCAAGAAGGTGCTGATCCCCGAGGAGAACGCCAAGGATCTGGCCGAGATCCCCGACAACGTGAAAAGCGGCATGGAGATCATCCCGGTCAGCCGTATCGGCGAGGTGCTGCGCCATGCGCTGGTGCGCATGCCGGAGCCGATCGAATGGGTCGAACCGGCATCAACGCCGGCTACCAAGGCCGACGTTGCAGACGACGCCGGTGCGGCAACTCTGGCCCACTGAGCGTCCTCCATAACGACAACAGAAGCGAAGCCGGGCTCTCAGCCCGGCTTTTTCTGTAAAAAAGCCCGGAAAACCGGGAAATTTTGCACTTTCTTCGGCCTCCCCATCTTGGTTCGAGGAACAACTCTTTCTAGAGTTCGTTTCCTGCCGGTCGAGTTCGTTTAGTCCGGTCTTCACATGGAAGGAATTTTTTATGAACAAGAACGAACTTGCATCCGCCGTCGCGGATACGGCGAAAATTTCCAAGGGCGACGCGCAGGCTGCGGTCGATGCGGTATTTTCCGTTATCACCGGAGAGTTGAAGAAGGGTGGGGATGTCCGGCTCGTAGGCTTCGGTAATTTCTCGGTCTCGAAGCGGGCGGCCACGACCGGCCGCAACCCGCAGACCGGCGCCGAAGTGAAGATCCCGGCACGCACGGTGCCGAAGTTCTCGGCCGGCAAGGGCCTCAAGGACGCGGTCAACTAAGCTCCGCAGAGTTTTTGTTTTTGAAAAGCCGGGCTAAAAACCCGGCTTTTCTTTGACCGGCGTTGCCCCGATCAGATTCCGAGCATTTTCTTTGCTTCGCCGAGCGCGGCTTCCGAACCGGCATGATCGCCGGCTTTGTGCAGATCCTCGCCCTGTTTGCGCAATTCCTTGACCTTGGTCATGTCGGCCTCCGAAAGCGAGGCGGTCGGCAGGGCGGCGTCTATCGCAGCCATCTGGGTTGGGCATGAACTGGCGAATGCGGTTGCAGGCGCGAGTATCAGCAGAGTTGCAAGTACAATGGAACGTACCATGAGGGTCCTCCCTGCGGGGTTGTGAGTGCACTGCGTGACCGGCACATCATGATACGCTGAAGGCCTGCCCGCCTCAAACAAACGGCATTCGCGATGTTTTTATTCCCGATGCTCGGGGGCACGTCCTGAGTAAGGATGACCAGAGCGAACGGGTTGCGGTTTGCGCGGCGGGTCGGGGATAGGCTCGAACTCTTCAGGGATGCTGGGAACCGTCTCCCGTACGATTCTGTATGCCACGTAGCCGAGCGCCAGGCCGATGACGAGCCTGATCATCATTTCTTCCTCCGGTTCGGCCGAAAATCGGCTCTCCGGATTGGCCGGAAGTCGGCTGTTTCGGCCGGGCATATGGCCAGAAACCAGGAAATGGAGGATAAAATCCGTGTGAACATACCGTCGCGTCCATGATGTCAGAACGAACAACACACGGGGCGTGGGATTTGTTCCCGCAAGAATGTTGACGAACCGGCGTTATGCCTGCAGCGGCGCGCAAGGACTGTTCCAGGTCTGAGGGACTGGTGGGCGATGACAGGCTCGAACTGCCGACATCTTCGGTGTAAACGAAGCGCTCTACCAACTGAGCTAATCGCCCGATCCGGGGCGGACGTTTAAGCGGTTCCGCCCGAGACCGCAAGGATAAATCGAAGTGCCGCAGGGTGAGTTCCGGCACGAGTTTTGCCGGCTTGGCGAAAAAGCGCGGAAGAGATGCCGGAAAGCGCATCACGTGTGCTTGACACTCTCCGCCGAACGCCTTAATCCACCGCGCAACGACGCAACGCCTTGTTGTCGGCGTTAATGCGCGGGTGTAGCTCAGTCGGTTAGAGTGCCGGCCTGTCACGCCGGAGGTCGCGGGTTCGAGCCCCGTCACTCGCGCCATTCCTTTCAATGGCTTAGTGCCTTTGGGCCCCAACGGTTTCAACTTTTCCATCAGCCGAGTTTCAACTTTTTGAACTCGTTCTGTTCTGAGGAGAGCTTACGCCGCCCGACGCGGCGGGACTCATCAGCCGAGCGAACGGCAGCCAGATTGACCGGCATGTAGGTTTTCTGCAGCGTTTTGTTCTGGTCAATCGAGTTGCCCATCTTCGCCGAGATGGCTTCCACGCTGGCACCGCCCGCGTTTGCCTCGACTGCGCCCGTTCGCCGCATGTCCATCAGCCGACGCTTTTCCGCCGAACCGAACACGAGATTCCGAACGTCCGCGAAGTCGTCGACGAGCCAGTCCTTCGTGTACGGAACGCCATTGCGTGGTCGCCCGCCTTTCGGCCCCGGCGCATAGCCGCGGCTACGGAAGATTGGGGCGTCGTCATGCAGTTCGTAGCCAAAGCCCGCGATGTAGGCTTCCAAGAGCCGCTGTGTGCGTGCGGATAGGGTGCCAAAAGCATCCTCTCCGGTTTTGCCGCGCTTTATGAGGAAGCCCCATTGGCCTGCCGCCGTCATGGCTTGCGCTGGCGTCAACGTGCGTGCGTCGACAGGCGCGAAGGACGTATCCCACGCCACAGCCACGATACACGCTAGGCCCTGATATCCGGCCCGCCACGCGCCCTTAACGAGGCGCGCGACTTCGCCCTCCGTCCAAGTTTCGGTGCGCCCTGCTACAGCCGTCTTGCGGATGGCTAGTGACGGGTCTTCATTCGGCGCGCAAAGTTTCATCGCGGCCATGACGTTGTACAGGGCTCGCCATATCTTCATAGCGCGGCCTGCCTCGCCGATGCCTTTGACTGCAGTCCACTTCGAGTACCATCCGTCCAGCATTTCCGGCGTGATGACAGAAGGGTTCAAGTCCCCGAAAATCGGATCGATATATTTGAAGCCGCGTTCCCAATCCTCACGCGTGCGCGCGGGCTTCTTTGCCCATTCATTCGTGAGGCGGAAGCGCTCGAAGGCGTAACCCACCGTGTTGCGCGGGTAGACCTTGCGCAGAGGCGCGTCTAGGCCCTTGCGGGCGCGCTGCCACCGCTGTTCCCATTCTTCGGCTATCGCCCACGCCTGCGGCCCGTGTGGCCCGCAGCGAACGTTCTCAAAGCCGTGCGCACGCATCTTCGGCGTGACGAGCCAGTAACCGCGACCTTTGCGCACTTGGTAGTGCTTGAGTTTGATGTCAGCCAACTGCCGCGAGCCTCGCTGAAACGGTGCTGGCGACATCCGCAGGCTGCGAGATCGTCGTGCCGCCTGCAACGCCATGCATGCAGTCCAGCCATGCATCCATAGCCACCAGATCGAAATGACCGGTCACAGGGCAGGGGAGCGGGAAGCCGTAGCCGTGGAGTGCGGTGCGCTTTGCTTCGAATTCGATGGTGGTCAGGTGAAGCCGCCGTGCCGCCTTTGCGGCTGGCACAAGGCGCGGATCAACCACGAAACGGATTGACGCGGCGTTTGGTCGATTATCATTCGCAGCACGCATTGTTTCCCCCGCGTTATAGTCCTTCTAGGTGTTTCTTATGGATCTGGCCGTTTCCGCTCAAGGCAATCGGCCCCGTTATGAATTTATTGTCGGGATTGAGATCGTTCCAGTCCAGCAAAGAAGCCCGCCGAAGCGGGCACGTACCGTCCTCAAGGGAACCTTTCGGGCCGTGCTACGCTCTATTTGCATGTACGATCCATACACTCGAATAGCTTTCGGCATGGCCATCGGCGCTGCCATCGGCGCGGCCATGGGCGGGTTGGTGTTCGGCAGCATTGAAATGGGCATGGCCATCGGCGTAGCGCTTGGCGCCATCGCCGGCGTGATGCCGCTTGAACACTGAAAGTGCCAAAAACCCGCGGCCCGGAGGCTCGGCCATCGGGATAAGAACTGATCGCCTTTTTGGCGGGCAGACATGCGATTGGCTTCCTTAAAGAAGGAACTATTCGCCAAGGGGAGCGTTGGCCCAAGTCGGCGATGTCCACCATAACCTCACCCCGTACCGTGATGTCGCCGACATTAGGGAGGAAGTGGGAAGACCGGTTGCTTGTGGGCTGGTCTTTCCTCTCATCCTGATATGCCTAGCGCTGATTCCTGGTTATTGCAGGTGCGAACAATTTTTGTGCATTGCAATATGCTGCCGGCGTAGTATCGTTTCCCTGTCGGCCGTCTATTCCTCCCAGATGTGACCCGACACGCGAACGTGGTACACCTCCTCCCGTGCTACGTTTGGAATAGAGCCCGCTGCCACCTCCTCCCGGCAGCGGGCTTTTTTTTGGTGGACGCAGCGGGCATGTTGCCTGAACCGACGGTTCGCCGCCGCGCGCGAGGGACATGAAAGAAATGGGGCGGAACCTCCCGCAGCGTCGTCCGTTGGGCCCTTTATGGAAAGAAAAAACCGCAAAGTCGGCAACACCGGCCAGCAGCGAGGCGATGCACCTATTCAAGAATTGGATAGCAAGCTTCGCAAATTGCCGAGCGCAACGCGATCAACCTGGTGACAGCGCGCCTTGTTCGCTCAGTTCGGACTAGGGGGTCGGCCATCGCTCCCCTAAAATCGGTCGTGCATAAATCGCGGCAAGCTGTCTTCTCGTCCGCTACGGTATTCGGATGTCTGCGCTTCCGTCGCGTTTACGCTTTTCCAGGCGCTCAATTCTGGCCGCCCGCAGATCGCGATGTTTAGCTTCTTCTTTGGCCAGCAATTTGAGCAATGCTGCGCGTTCCGCCGGGGTTAAAGTGCCGCTCGCAAGAATTCGAAATCGTTTGATGTTCAGGTCGTTGGCAAATCTATCCATGATCATCGCCTACCCCTTTCGCGGGTTGGACTGACACGAACACAGTACGCCTCTTTCGCAAGGAAGTAAGGTTTGCAAAAGATAATTCGGCAGGAGAGTTGCGTTAACTAGTTTCCGTCCACAAACGTCTCTTTTTGAGAGTATTTGCAAGCACTTGTCGATCGTCGAGAGGCCGTTGAGGGGCGAAGGCGGGATGGAGAACGCCGGTATCGGCGGAAAGGGGTTGTTGACGCGTTGAGGGGCGCGCCACGAGGCCGGCTTGGCCGGTGCGACGCAACTGCGATGCTGGGTCGGTGGTATCAGCTCGGCTTGAGGCGGGTGAAGAGCGCGAGATTGTAAGCCACCACAGAGGACCAGACATAGGTCTTGAAGTGGTCGAGCCCACGCCAGGTGCAGCGCCCCAAGCCGTAGGCGCGTTTCAGCCAGGAGATGCCGGCCTCGATGCCGGCGCGGAAGTTGCGCAGCTTGCGATAGACCCAATTGCTTTTGACCATGTCTTCGACCCTGAGGCCGCTCTTCTTGTGGAAGGCCATGTCGCGCACGCCCCAGGCCTTGGCCCGGCGCAGATTTTCGTGGCTGGCATAGCCGCCGTCGGCCGCCGCCTGCCGCGGCGCCTGGTTGTAGAAGGCGATGTGGCGCTCCAGCATCGGCAGGAACCGCTCGCTGTCGGCCGGGTTGCCGGCTTCGATGACGAGGTCAAGGACCAGCCCGCTTCGGCCGGTGGTCAAATTGAGCTTATGGCCATAATCGACGTCGCGGCTGCCCTTGACGATGATGTCGGCATGCGGCTCGAACAAGCTGACCAGCTTGTCGCCGGCCTGCACCGCCTCGCCGGCCATGACCCGCCGCTCTGTCTGGGCGATGATCTGTTCAATCAGCGGCCGGTAGTGGCGGACCATGGCCTGCCACAGTTCGCCGGCCGGCCCCGCCGCCAGGGGCAACTGCGCCGCCGCCTGCTCGACATAGCCCAGGGTTTTGCAGGTGATCTTGAGCAGCTCGCGGTAGTGCTTGACCCGTTTGGGGCGGCCGCGGGCATACTTGATCGTCCGGGCCCGCTTCTTCGCCGCGCGGCAATGATTATGCCATGGGATGGCGCTGCCCAGTGCATCCGCCTGCTGCAACAAGCGCACCATCACCCGCACGGCATCCCACAAGAGGCTGCTGTCGCTCGGCTCGTGGATCAGCGCCGCGGTGACGGTACTGTCGAGCCGCATGACGCTGCCGGTTTCGACCCCGTCCTGGCGGGCGCTCGCCAGCAGCACGCGATTGATGTCTTCCCAGGTTTGCGCCCGGATCGCGCTGATCGTCTTGTGCAGCACCGACTTCTTCGGGCTCCACCCCCACGGCAGCCGGGCAAAGGCACGGAACGAGGCGGAGTCTTCCAGATGGAAGGCCAGCTCCTGATAACTCAACTGGCGGTATTGCTTAAGCAGCGCGCAGCGCAGCACCGCTTCCGACGCCAGACCCGCGCGACCGGTTTCCTTGACCCCATGCCGGCGCAGGTCCCGCGTCACCAGGTTCAACAGATCGCCATGCTCGTCCAGCCACTGCGACATCGCGCTGAGCTCACGGCCGATCTCGTGTTCGGCGAAAAGATCAAATATACTAGCCTGGACGGTGCGTTCTTGGCGCATTGTCGGCTCCGGCGGTTGCAGGTTTCCCTTTAGAATCAGTCGCTTGATACTAAAGCGTACCTGAAACCGCCGGGCTTTGCCCGCGGAAATATCGCGGTTTCTCTAGTAAATTCAGATGCTTGCCGTTTATGGACGCGCACTAACTAGGCGCGTTTCGCTCGCGCAATGAAAAGCCCGCCAATGCGGCGGGCTCCTTCTAGTCGATGCTCGGGCAAGGCGCGGCCTCCGAGGTTAGGAATTGCCGCACGCAGGATTATTGTCCTATGGATCGATGTTTCGAGCAAGTGGGGGTTTGGGGTTTAAATCTCAGCCTTTGGAGATCGCGGGCATTTTGCGGCGCTTCGAAAAAGACCGCCATAGCTCCGCTTCGTCCGTGACCCCGTGCTGGAAAGCGCAGATGACTTCCCCAGCGAGTTCTTCTCTCTGTTCTTTGTCTTTCCGGGCCAGGCGGCGCTCTTTGCACAACCGGTCGAATACTCGCTGGACGAGCGCCAGATCGGTCGGTTCTAATATACCCCTGTAACGTGAGAGCAGCATAACGACCGCCCTCAATTGTGCAGAACAAAGAGGCGGGAAAAAGGTCGGCTGTCCCCCAACCGGCCTTTTCCGTTTGATCGGCGGGCCACCGAATTCGGGCCGGAACTATCTCAGAGCAGTCGCGTTGGTGCGGGTCGGCGATCTCTTGTTGTCCAACCCCCGCAAAATCGCCGATGTGACATGAAAGGCCGGCTCCCCCTCAGCCGGCCTTCTCATTTCCAATGCTTTCCATGAGACCCGGAACCCGTGCCCGCTACGAATCATATGTATTCGCGTACACGTCGAAGAATCCGCTCTCGTCGCGCTTTAGCCTAACACGGCGAAAGCGAGCACGATCAAGGTGATTACCACGGCGGCAGCGATCAAGGCGACGCGGGCGTTTCGGCGTCTCCGCAACCGGTCAGAGGCTCTACGAGATGAAGCTGCATCCCAAGCGGAATAGATGCGGCGGCCGTCCTCCCCGAAGCGGTCGCTGTTTGGATATTGGTGCTTCAGCTTGGTCCGGGGTCGAAGGAAGCCCATCCTCAAATTTCCCATCTCATACGTCAACCGATGCACTTGTTCCCTCGCGCAGTTTTGCTTCCCAGCGATCGGCGGCCACAAGCTGCATAAGGATGCGCTTCACGGTCGCGGCATGCGGGCCTTTCCAAGAACGAAGCTGAGCTGTGAGGCGGTATGCGCATTCGGCGATTTCCTTGTTGGCCATCTTGGATTTGCCCGAAGCCCGGATGTTCTTCGCCACCGTGGCGCCTTGTGCAGTTTCGTCGCCTTCGATGATCATGCTGCAGCATTCGGTGAGCACCATGAACAGCGCGTGATTTGCGTCTTGGTGCTGGATTTCGAGTTTCGCAATGTGATTGATTTCAGCCATTTCGCCCCCTTTTCGCTCGATCCAGAAGCGTCAATCCGGCCTGTCGCGCAGCGGTTTCGCTTTCGGCGCCTTGAACACCTCGATGACATCCTCTTCAAATACCGGAATCGGATACGGGTAGCCGGGGAACTTCACGCGCAGGATGTGGCCTTCGACGCCGTGCACCTCGCCGCGTACCGTTACTTCGTCGCCTTCGTCGATCTTGCGCTTCTTGGGCATGTCGCGTCACTCAAACAAATCCGCGGGGTCTGCTCTGCCAGATCAACAATATCCCAAGACACAGACCCTCAACACTACTTAGAATGGATTACTAGACCCTCCGCCAGCTGCCTTCCGTCACTGGCGTTTCTATGGTTATGTCCTGTTTGGGCAAGGGGGATTTCCGTTGACGAAACTCGAACGCTACGACCCCAGCCGTGCGCCGATGTTGTGGCCGCTGAAACTAGGCAGACGGTCGACCGACAAGGGCAACGAAAAATACAAAGCTACCTGGCGAGGTGCTCGGCGATTTCGCTTCGACGAGCAATATCGGCTGAAGAAGGCGGCATGGAAGCGTCGAAAACGGCTTGCGTTGCTACGGAAGATAGCACCTTGGCTGCTCGTTGGGCTGGTCGCTTCAGCAGCGTTTTTCGTGGATTGGGAAGCGGTAGCTGGAAGGTTCGTCCATGAGGAATCCGCTCAGGTGCTAATGTTCCGGCTTTTCGAAGTGGTGGTTATGATCGACGAAACGACATGGGTATTGCTTGCATTTGGTTCAGCGGGGTTGCTCGGCATCTTCCTTCTGTTCCAACGCATCAGGCGGGGGTTAGAGATCAACAGAATATTGAGGGCCGGAACTCGGCCAGCACGAAAAGGTTGGACCGTTAGACTTAAAGGTCCCTTTGCTCGAAAGGATAAGGCTGTCGAGCAAACTTTTAGGAATGTCTTTTTCACTGCCGCCAACAGAGGTGAAGGTTTGATTGAACACTATATGACCCGACATAAGTGCGGACGGACAGAGGCGATGAAGCGCGCCATTGAAGAACGAGAAAGGGACGAAAGGAGGTATGGCTAATCAGCCGTGGCAGTCTCCGCGGCGGGGCGAAGTCTGCTTGGGGGAGGCGAATGAGCGACTACGGTCGTATCGTCAGGTTTCGAAGAGTCCGATGGAACCGTATAGGATGGCTGGACGGCGAAAGCCGGCTCGGATTGCTGTCACAGCCGCGGCGAAGGCGACGCAGAGTCTCAGTGCCCGCCCTGCTCGTTTTTATGACAATCGCGTCGACTTCGGCACTGGTGACGTCGCTGTTTCTCGAATGGTGATGCCAAAATGGGGAGCGAGCGCGGACTTCGCGGGTGTCTAGAGTTGCTCAGGTCTTTCCCGCGTCCAAAGGGCCGACGCTTGAGCGTGGCCTCTAGAAGGCGGTCAAACGAAACTCCACCTCAGGTGACCAAAGACACAAGTTTGGAAAGTATGCCTGCAACCCGTTTGAGCCCTAACAAGGGTTCCCGAAACGGCTTTGAGTGGATGCCCCCTACTATACTCCGCGCGAGACTATGGCCGGATTGCGGCAATCTCCCATAAGCCGTTGAATGTAAAAGCGAATGGCAGATTGTCGCAGGGAGCAATAGGTAAGGAATACTGTCCGATTTTGTAACACCACGAGGAATCCGAAGCCGCCCCTCGTGCTTATGCTTATTTGCGCCCTGACAAGGAGAAGTGCGGGTCCTCGTATTGCGATTTCGGCTCGCCTTGGACAGCGTAGTGAAGCTTGCCGTCTTCGAAGCGTCGGCCGCTAACGGTGTATTCCTTCTCCTCGTGCTTGATGACGTCGCCGTCTCGCGGATCGGCGTCCAAGTTGAGTTCGATTACCTTTCCGTCATTCCACAATCGATAGAGAGACATTCCCGTTCCTTTCCTAAGCAGCCAAGTCCATCAAACATGCCGGCAATGTTTCCGGCTCATGACGAGCCGCAATGCTTAATCCCATAGACAAGGCAACCAGTCCATCGATACGACCGGCAGCCTTGGATTTATCGAGTTTCCACTCGCTGCACGCGGTCGGCGCTGCCAGGATAGAGCAGGCCGTCCTCGCCCTCGGACATAATGATGAACTCGGCCGCGGCGTGGCGGCCTTCGTAGCTCATCCCGACAACAGTGCACGGAAACCACTGGATGCCTTTGCCAAGGATGTTGACGGGATATTCAGCCGTGAACGGCTCGATCGAGATAACGTTGGTGGTCATTCTGCATTCTCATGGTTTGGCCGCTTCTCCTCTTCGGCGTTGGTTGATGGACGCCCCGTTCCAATATTCCAAAATTCCAAACATGCTTTTGGGATTGGCCAAAACAGGCCCAAAAGGGCTCAAAAAAGCAGATTGAAAAGCATAATTGGAATATTGGAACGAGAGATATTTTTGTATATAATATATTGATTTCATTACTCTATTCCGTTCCAATCGACTTGGAACGGACTGGAAGGGCTTGGGACGGATTCTTACGTATACGTCAAAATCAGTTCCAAGATTCCAACGCCGTTCCAATTTCATTCCAATTGGACGAGCTTCAACTTGCTGCCGCGGCCAGCCTTCGGACGGCTGTTAAGGTCGACAACCTGGCCTGCGTCGATGAGCCATTGAAGCGCACCATCAACCTCCCGCTGGTCGGCTGCGCCAACGCCGCGTTTAGTCAACAGCTTGGAATAGGCCAGCGTCTTCTCCGGCGAGTCATCCAGAACGTTTATGACTGCCTTGCGCAGCGCTTCGGCAGGCGATGCCGACATGTGCCGCCGCATGCCGTCGCGGATGAGTTCGATTGACGAGTGGACGATCGCCCATCCCCACTCGACATCTTCGACGGTAACGGCGGGCTCGGCAGGGTTGCGCGATATGGCGCGGATGGTGGCCAGCCGGACGGTGTTCTCCGCAGCGCGGCCGGTGATGTCCGTCCCTGCGGTCTGCTGCCATACGAACACCTCGCCCCAACGGTGGTACGCCTTGCCATCTTCGCCGCCCTCGAAGGGCACGACAAGCTTCTTCTCGAAGCCTGGCACGGCGCCCGCTGCGTTTGGAAAGCTGGTGACTGCCGCCTTCAACGCATCCACCAGTGCCAATGGCGGCGCTGCGTCGTGATCGAGGCGTGGCGGCTTGATAGTGCCCTCCGGTTTGCTCGCCGTGATGAACAGGAAGCGGTTCAGAAAGCCATCCGCAACCGATGCCTCGCTTAGCCCAGCATAGAGCGTTTCCACTGTTGTCATGCCGAGCACAGTCAATGCCGGGCCAATGATCGGGCTTTCGTCTTTCTTCGTTTCGGCCGAGGCATAGACACGCCCGTCAAACACCGAGTTGGATTGGTCGTAAACGGCAAGTAAGAATTTGCGAATGCCTGCCGCCACTGCGTTCTTGTGCTTCGCGTTGACATCTTGAAGCGTGATGCCGAATTCGTCCATCACAATCACAGTGGAGGAGTTCTTGCGGAGGATGCGTTCTAAGGCGGCATAGGACGTTGGGTCGCCGTTGGTGACCGCGCCCATGCTTCCCGCCTTGTCAGCAATTGCGCGGATGGCCTTCGGCGGATGGCCCTTGCCGCCCGCTGTGCCTAGCAGCGTCGTCATGTAGACATTTACGCCGGCCTTGGTGGGCGTCAGCGCGCGCTTGCCGAAGATACCTGCCAGGAGCGCAATTGACGACATAAGCGAAAGCTCCGGCACGGGAATAATCGCAGTCGACGTTATCCAGCGGGAAACGTCCGCCAGGAGTTCGCCAGCCGCTGCCGGCGTGAACGGATCCGCGTGCATAGCGGGGGCGGGAACGTAAGGAAGGTTGTCGTTGGATGCTACCGGCTGCGGCTCGTCGGAATGTCTCAGCCAAGTCCCCACACTATTCCCGAAGTTGCCGTGTCGCCCGCTGTCGAAGCGGACTTTGGCGTGGGTGGCACTCGCCTCTATGACGGTGCCAGTACCGTATGTTGGATGCTCGACGCGATCGCTCTCGTTGAAATGTTCAGGCTGCGGCTGCGGTATGGCGGTCATTATCATTTGCTCTCTTCATTTCGATTTCCGCAAGTTTGGCGACCCGCGTGCGGGCACCGGGCGACATAGAGATAACGGCGCCTTTGATTCCGCCAGGTGCATAGGCGAGGTGTTCGCCGTCAGGCGTTTCGATCAACTGCCAGTCGAAAATTCTGATGTCTGCATTAATGTCGACGGCGAACTTGCCAACGCAGCGGAAGCCGCGCGCGCTGGTCGGACCGTCGAACTTTCTAAAGTTCACGATTTGCATAGTGGTACTCTGGTTGGTTTAGGTGGTGAGCGGCGGGTTGGATCCAGCCTGTTTTATTGTGGATAGCAGTTTCAACTTTCTGTGCTTTTGTGGCGCGTTAGTGCGAGCAGAAAGTTGAAACTCAGCGTTGATTTGAAATGACAATCTCCCGGCCTGTCACGCCGGAGGTCGCGGGTTCGAGCCCCGTCACTCGCGCCATTCCTTTTCACTCTTTTGTTATTTGCCGGCTGATGCCGCGGGCACGCTTTCGAAACGGCTCGTCCGGTTGCGCGGAAGCGCTGCGGGATGCCTGGATCCGCCCTGGTTCCGGCGGCATGAGAAGCGACGGCCGGCCAATCCAATTCATGTCATTTGGGCCACGGTTTCGCCATGTTGGACTTGCGTCGCCATGCTGCCTGCGCTAACCCTCGCCGCACTGCAGCAAGACCGCCGCGCGACGGCCGATCCAGCCAAACTGTCGCGGTTTCACATTCCGGTTCAATGCTATAGTTAAGGTGGATTGCCCGCCAACGGAAAGTCGGACCATGAACGCACTCCTGAGTTCATATCTGCCCATCGTGATCTTCATCGGCGTCGCGCTTGCGGTTGGGCTGGCGTTGATCATAGCGCCGTTCCTGATTGCCTACCGCAGCCCGGATCCGGAAAAGCTTTCGGCCTACGAGTGCGGCTTCAACGCGTTCGACGACGCCCGCATGAAATTCGACATCCGCTTCTACCTGGTGTCGATTCTGTTCATCATCTTCGATCTCGAAGTGGCATTCCTGTTCCCGTGGGCGGTGTCGTTCGGCAAGATCGGCATGCTCGGCTTCTGGTCGATGATGGTCTTCCTCGCCGTTCTGACCATCGGCTTCATCTACGAATGGAAAAAAGGAGCGCTGGAATGGGATTGAACGACAGTTCCGGCACGCTCGTCGCACCGCGGCCGCAAGGCATCGTCGATCCCTCGACCGGCAAGCCGGTCGGTTCGAACGACCGCTATTTCGGCGAACTGAACAACGAGCTTTCCGACAAGGGTTTCATCGTCACGTCGTCGGAGGCACTGATCACCTGGGCGCGAACCGGCTCGCTGATGTGGATGACCTTCGGGCTGGCCTGCTGCGCCGTCGAGATGATGCACATCTCGATGCCGCGCTACGACGCCGAGCGCTTCGGTATCGCGCCGCGCGCTTCTCCGCGCCAGTCTGACGTGATGATCGTCGCCGGCACGCTGACCAACAAGATGGCGCCCGCACTCCGCAAAGTCTACGACCAGATGCCGGAGCCGCGCTACGTGATCTCGATGGGCTCCTGCGCCAATGGCGGCGGCTACTATCATTATTCCTATTCGGTAGTGCGGGGCTGCGACCGCGTGGTGCCGGTCGACATCTACGTGCCCGGCTGCCCGCCGACCGCCGAGGCGCTGCTCTACGGCATTCTGATGCTGCAGAAGAAAATCCGCCGCACCGGCACGATCGAGCGGTGAGGCGAAGATGAGCGAAGCCCTCGACAGCCTTGCAGCCCATCTCAAGGCAAAACTAGACGGCAAGATCCACGATGCGGTGATGGCTTACGGCGAACTGACCGTATCGGTCGATGCAGCCGACATCGTCGCCGTGCTGACCTTCCTGCGCGACGACAAGCATTGCCAGTTTGTCTCGTTCATCGACATCAGCGGCGCCGACTATCCGTCGAGGCCCAATCGCTTCGACGTCGTCTATCACCTTTTGTCGCCCAGGCAGAACCTGCGCATCCGGGTCAAGGTTCAGACCGACGAGGCAACGATGGTTCCGTCGGTGACGGACGTCTACCCGGGCGCCGACTGGTTCGAACGCGAGGCCTACGACCTCTACGGCATCCTGTTCTCAGGCCATCCCGATTTGCGCCGGCTGTTGACCGATTACGGCTTCGAAGGCCATCCGCTGCGCAAGGACTTCCCGCTGACCGGCTTCGTCGAGGTGCGTTACGACGACGAGATGAAGCGAGTTGTCTACGAGCCGGTTGAATTGAAACAAGAGTTCAGAAACTTCGACTTCCTGTCTCCGTGGGAGGGTACCGACTACGTACTTCCCGGTGATGAGAAAGCCAAGACGAACTGAGGCGCCTGATGGCTGAAACGCAGGTCCGCAATTTCAACATCAACTTCGGCCCGCAACATCCGGCCGCGCATGGCGTTTTGCGCCTTGTGCTGGAGTTGGACGGCGAAGTGGTCGACCGCGTCGACCCGCATATCGGCCTCTTGCACCGCGGCACCGAGAAGCTGATCGAAGCGAAGACCTACCTGCAGGCGATCCCGTATTTCGACCGGCTTGACTATGTCGCGCCGATGAACCAGGAACACGCCTTCGCGTTGGCGATCGAACGGTTGCTCGGCATCGACGTGCCGAAGCGCGGCCAACTGATCCGGGTGCTCTATTCCGAAATCGGCCGCATCCTCTCGCATCTCCTCAACGTTACCACGCAGGCGATGGACGTCGGCGCGCTCACCCCGCCGCTGTGGGGCTTCGAGGAGCGCGAGAAACTGATGGTCTTTTATGAGCGGGCCTGCGGCGCGCGCATGCACGCGGCCTATTTCCGGCCGGGGGGCGTGCACCAGGACCTGCCCGAAAAGCTGGTCGAGGACATCGGCAAGTGGATCGATCCGTTCCTGCAGACGGTGAAAAACCTCGACGACCTGCTGACGCCGAACCGCATCTTCAAGCAGCGCAATGTCGACATCGGCGTGGTCTCGCTCGACGACGCCTGGGCCTGGGGCTTTTCCGGCGTCATGGTTCGCGGTTCGGGTGCTGCCTGGGATCTCAGGAAGTCGCAGCCTTACGAATGCTACCCGGAGATGGAATTCGACATCCCGGTTGGCAAGAACGGCGATTGCTACGACCGCTACCTGATCCGCATGGAGGAGATGCGGCAGTCGGCGAAAATCATGCGGCAATGCGTCGATCTTCTGCTCGGCAAGGAGAAGGTGGGACCGGTCTCCAACGAGGACGGCAAGGTGGTGCCGCCGAAGCGCCAGGCGATGAAGCGTTCGATGGAAGCGCTAATCCATCACTTCAAGCTCTACACAGAGGGCTATCGTGTGCCGGCCGGCGAGGTCTATGCCGCGGTCGAGGCGCCGAAGGGCGAGTTCGGCGTCTATCTGGTCTCCGACGGCACCAACAAGCCGTACCGCTGCAAGCTGCGTGCGCCGGGTTTCGCGCATCTGCAGGCGATGGATTTTCTGTGCCGCGGCCACATGCTGGCCGATATCTCAGCCGTTCTCGGCTCCCTCGACATCGTGTTTGGTGAGGTCGACCGATAAAATGTCCGTCCGCAGACTTGCAGAGCCAGCCGTCCAGCCAGCCAGCTTCGCCTTCAACAAGGCGATGGCGGCACAGGCGAAGACCTGGATCAAGAATTACCCCAAGGGCCGCGAGCAGTCAGCGATCATCCCGCTCCTGATGCTGGCGCAGGAGCAGGAAGGCTGGGTCACCAAACCGGCGATCGAGAGCATCGCCGACATGCTCGACATGCCTTATATCCGGGCGCTCGAAGTGGCGACCTTCTACACGCAGTTCCAACTGAAGCCGGTCGGCACCCGTGCCCATGTGCAGGTGTGCGGCACGACGCCCTGCATGCTGCGCGGCTCGGAAGCGCTGATGGATGTCTGCCGCTCGAAAATCCATCACGAGCAGTTCCACACCAACGAGGCCGGCACGCTTTCGTGGGAGGAGGTCGAGTGCCTCGGCGCCTGCGTCAACGCCCCGATGGTGATGATCTTCAAGGATACCTACGAGGATCTGACGCCGGAACGCCTGGAGGAGATCATCGATGCGTTCGAGAAAGGCAAGGGCGGCTCGGTAACGCCCGGCCCGCAGACCGATCGCATCTACTCGGCACCGGCATCCGGGCTGACTTCGCTGCAGACCGAAAAGTCGATTTTGAAGACGACGCGTGACAAGGAAGCCAAGGCTGCAGAGAAGGGATATAAGGCGTCGGTGGCGGCCAATCCGGAACCTGCGCCCGCGGCCCAGCCGACTGCGGCGAAGATACCGCCGTCGAAGGCCGCCAAGCCGAAAACCTATGCTGCCGAAACCAACGGCACCTTGAGAACGCCGTCGCGGGTGAAGGCGAGCGCGGCGGCCGAAAAATCGGTCAGCGCGAAAGCGCCCGCTTATAACGCAAAGGCTGCCAACAAGGCGGCCGAAGCGGTCGAACAGACGGACAAGCAACGCAAATCTCGCGCCGCGAAAGCGGAGCCGGCAGCCTTCAAGGCGCCTGAACTGCCGCGCGGCGAGCCGATTGGCGCCGGCGGCAAGAAGGTAGCGGTCAAGCAGGCAAAACCTTCCCTGACCGACAAGAACCGCCCCGCCGCGCTCGAAAAGCCGGCGGCGGTCGACGATCTGAAGCTGATCTCCGGCGTCGGCCCGAAGATCGAGGTCGTCCTGCATGACCTCGGCATCTTCACCTTCGCGCAGGTGGCGAGCTGGAAAAAGGCGGAACGCGACTGGGTCGATTCGCTATCTGAATTTCAAGGGCCGCATCGAGCGCGACGACTGGGTGAAGCAGGCGAAGGCGCTCGCCAAGGGCGGCGTCGCGGAATACGTCCGCGTGTTCGGCAAGAAACCGGTCTGAGGGACGAAAAATGCTTCAGGACAAGGACCGCATCTTCAACAACATCTACGGCCGCTTCGACAGGTCGCTGAAGGGCGCGATGGCGCGCGGCCATTGGGACGGCACCGCCGGCCTGATCGCCAAGGGCCGCGACTGGATCGTCAACGAGATGAAGGCTTCCGGCCTGCGCGGCCGCGGCGGCGCCGGCTTCCCGACCGGACTGAAATGGTCGTTCATGCCGAAGCAGAGCGACGGCCGGCCGTCATATCTGGTCGTCAACGCCGACGAATCCGAGCCCGGCACCTGCAAGGACCGCGATATTTTGCGGCATGACCCGCATACGCTGGTCGAGGGCTGCCTGGTGGCCGGTTTCGCCATGGGCGCCGTCGCCGCTTACATCTATGTGCGCGGCGAGTTCATCCGCGAGCGCGAGGCGCTGCAGCGGGCGATCGACGAGGCCTACGAGGCCAAGCTGATCGGCAAGGGCAACAAGAACGGCTACGACTTTGAAATCTATGTGCATCACGGCGCCGGCGCCTACATTTGCGGCGAAGAGACGGCGCTACTGGAAAGCCTGGAGGGCAAGAAGGGCCAGCCACGGCTGAAGCCGCCATTCCCGGCCAATGTCGGGCCTCTACGGCTGCCCGACGACGGTCAACAACGTCGAATCGATCGCGGTGGCGCCGACCATCTTGCGCCGAGGCGCTGCGTGGTTCTCGTCCTTCGGCCGGCCGAACAATGTCGGCACCAAGCTTTTCTGCATCTCCGGCCATGTGAACAACCCCTGCACCGTCGAAGAGGCGATGTCGATCCCGTTCCGCGAACTCATCGAGACGCATTGCGGCGGCATTCGCGGCGGCTGGGACAATCTTCTGGCGGTCATTCCGGGCGGCGCCTCGGTGCCTCTGGTGCCGGCCGAGCAGATCATCGACGTGCCGATGGATTTCGACGCGCTTCGCGACCTGAAATCGGGCCTCGGCACGGCGGCTGTCATCGTCATGGACAAGTCGACCGACATCGTGAAGGCGATCGCCCGGCTGAGCTACTTCTACAAGCACGAGAGCTGCGGCCAGTGCACGCCGTGCCGGGAAGGTACCGGCTGGATGTGGCGGGTGATGGAGCGGCTGGTGCGCGGCGAAGCGCAGAAGCGCGAAATCGACATGCTGCTCGACGTCACCAAGCAGGTGGAAGGCCACACGATCTGCGCGCTGGGTGACGCGGCAGCCTGGCCGATCCAGGGCCTGATCCGGCATTTCCGGCCGGAAATCGAGCGGCGCATCGACGAATTCACCCGCAATGCGCATCGCGCCGAGCCGGCATTGGTGGCGGCTGAGTAGACGAAAACGAAAGTGCGGGCCGAAGGTCCGAAAAAGGAAACGATAGAAGGCAGGGCAGTCGGAAGAACGGCAAGGAGATCTGGCCAATGTCGATATTTCCCATCCCCGATGAATTGTTGCCTGACACGAAGAAACTGGAAGAGATGAACAAGGAATTGTCCGCACTTATGCCGAAGGAGTTCGCTGGCGCCGTCAATCTCATGGTGCATCCGGTGGCCGGCATTGCCGCGGTCTCGGCGCTGGGACTGGGTGCCGCCAGCCAGGCGTTCGGCATCTGGATGGGCGCCGTTGCAGGCGCGGCCGAAGTGTCGCAGCGGATGTTCTTGCCGTTCCTGGACGAGGCGACGCCGGACGATTTCCGCGACAAGACGAAAACCCCGGTCAAGCAGGCGCGGGCGGCTGCGGATACGCTTATCGCCGATGCCCGGGCGGTGGCGCGTGAAACCGCCAAAGTTGCGACCGAGATTGTCGATGCGGCGATCAAGGACGTGAAGGACGCGGTGAAGCCGGCCGCCAAAGCAACGCCGACGCTCGTCAAGCCCGTTTCCGCCAAGATGGCGAAGCCCGCTCCCGTCGAGGAACCCAAGCCCACCGTCGCTAGGAAGACTGCACAAAAAACCGCGGAAACCATTGAGAAGATTGCAGAAACGCCGGCTGAACGTGTCGCTCCGGCAATCGTGGAAACAGTCGCAGACCTGATGCCTGAGGATTTCCGGCAGCCGAAGGCAATTGCGAAGCCGAAGTCGCCCGACGATCTGAAGCTGATTTCCGGCGTCGGGCCGAAACTGGAAACGGTGCTGAACGGCCTCGGCGTCTGGACGTACGGGCAGATCGCCGCCCTGACAGCGCGAGGAGATCGCCTGGCTGGACGATTATCTCGGCTTCAAGGGCCGCATAGGCCGCGACGGGTGGATCGAGCAGGCGGCTGGCAACTGGCGAAGAAGACGGAAACAGGCCGGCAAGCCGGCCAAGAGCGTGCATTAGGATCGGACGGGCGATGGAGGTCGCAATTCACAGACGACGTGATGTTCTCGACGTGCGTGACGCCACCGTGGCGAACTCGCGCTTCGACGACGTCAATCTGTCGAACTCGCATTATCCACAACACCAATCTGTCGGCGGCAGCCTTTGAAAAAGTGTGCTCAGCAATGCGCGGGTGGTGAGACGCAAACGTTTCCGGAGCGCTCTTTTCCGACGTGAACATGAGTAACGTGAAGATCGAGAAAGCAATCTACACGGGCATGACGATCGACGGCATCAAGGTCAGCGATCTCATGCAGGCATACGAAGCGGCGAAACGCTCGCCGGGGGCAAGTGATGGCGAAACTCAAGGTCGACGGCAAAGAGATCGAGGTACCCGACCACTACACGCTGCTGCAGGCGGCGGAAGAGGCGGGCGCGGAAGTGCCGCGCTTCTGCTTCCACGAGCGGCTGTCGATCGCCGGCAACTGCCGCATGTGCCTGATCGAGGTGAAGGGCGGACCACCGAAGCCGGCCGCCTCCTGCGCCATGGGGGTGCGTGACCTGCGCCCCGGCCCGAACGGCGAGGCTCCGGAAATCTTCACCAACACGCCGATGGTGAAGAAGGCCCGCGAGGGCGTCATGGAATTCCTGCTGATCAACCATCCGCTGGATTGCCCGATCTGCGACCAGGGCGGCGAGTGCGACCTGCAGGACCAGGCGATGGCGTTCGGCGTCGACGCCTCACGCTATCACGAGAACAAGCGCGCGGTTGAAGACAAGTATATCGGCCCGCTGGTGAAGACGATCATGAACCGCTGCATCCATTGCACGCGGTGCGTCCGCTTCACCACCGAAGTCGCCGGCATTTCCGAACTCGGCCTGATCGGCCGCGGCGAGGACGCCGAGATCACTACCTACCTCGAACAGGCAATGACCTCGGAATTGCAGGGCAACGTCATCGACCTATGCCCGGTCGGCGCGCTGACCTCGAAGCCATACGCCTTCCAGGCGCGGCCATGGGAACTGACCAAGACCGAATCGATCGACGTGATGGACGCGGTCGGCTCGGCGATCCGCGTCGACAGCCGCGGCCGCGAGGTGATGCGCATCATGCCGCGCATCAATGAAGAGGTGAACGAGGAGTGGATCTCCGACAAGACCCGCTTCATCTGGGACGGCTTGCGCACGCAGCGCCTCGACCGGCCTTACGTACGGTCTGGCGGCAAGCTCAAGCCGGCAAGCTGGCCGGAAGCCTTCGCGGCGATCAGGAACGCCGTAGACAAGGCAAGCGGTGAAAAGATCGGCGCCATTGCCGGCGATCTGGCGACTGTCGAGGAGATGTATGCGCTGAAGCTGCTGATGCTGTCGCTCGGCTCGCCGAACATCGACTGCCGGCAGGACGGTGCGGCACTCGACCCGTCGCTCGGCCGCGCCAGCTATATCTTCAATCCGACCATCGAGGGCATCGAGCAGGCCGACGCGGTGCTGATCATCGGCGCCAATCCGCGCTTCGAGGCTTCGGTGCTCAATGCCCGCATCCGCAAGCGTTGGCGCATGGGCAATCTGCCGGTCGGCGTGATCGGCGATGTCGGTGACCTGCGCTACGACTACGAACAGCTCGGAGCCGGTCCGGACACCCTGAAGGAACTGGCGGAAGGCAGCGGCAAATTCTTCCAGGTGCTGAAGAACGCTTCGCGTCCGTTGATCATCGTCGGGCAGGGGGCGTTGGCCCGCACCGACGGCAAGGGCGTGCTGGGCCTTGCGGCAAAGCTCGCCGGTGCTGTCGATGCGGTGACGCCGGAATGGAACGGTTTTGCCGTACTGCACACCGCCGCCGCGCGTGTCGGCGGCCTCGATGTCGGCTTTGTGCCGGGCAAGGGCGGCAAGGATGTCGCCGAGATGCTCGGATCATCCGATGTGCTGTTCCTGCTCGGCGCCGACGAGCTTGACCTGAACAAGGTGGGCAAAGCGTTCGTCGTTTATATCGGCAGCCATGGCGATGCCGGCGCCCACCGCGCCGACGTGGTGTTGCCGGGTGCCGCCTACACCGAAAAATCAGGCACTTACGTCAACACCGAAGGCCGCGTGCAGCAGACCAACCGCGCCGGCTTCGCGCCGGGCGAGGCCAAGGAAGACTGGGCGATCCTGCGCGCTCTGTCCGAGGTGCTGGGCAAGAAGCTGCCGTTCGATTCGCTGGCGCAGTTGCGCGCAAGGCTGTATGCCGAATTCCCGCATCTGGCGGCGATCGACGCGGTCGCACCGGCCGATACGGGGGCGATAGCGGCGGCAGCCAGGCTTGGCGGGCGGCTCGGCAAGGCGGCATTTGCCTCACCGGTCAAAGACTTCTATCTGACGAACCCGATCGCGCGGGCCTCGGCCGTCATGGCCGAATGTTCGGCCCTGGCGAAGGGCGGCTTCAAACAGGCAGCCGAGTAAGGGCGGGGCATGGAAGACACATTTTTCTCCTTCTACGTGCTGCCGGCACTGATCATCCTGTTGAAGTCGGTCGTGCTGATCGTCGTTCTCCTGATCTTCGTCGCCTACATTCTCTACGCCGACCGCAAGATCTGGGCGGCTGTGCAGTTGCGGCGCGGACCGAACGTCGTCGGCCCGTGGGGCCTCTTGCAGGCCTTCGCCGATCTCTTGAAGTTCGTGTTCAAGGAGCCGGTTATCCCGTCCGGCGCCAACAAAGGCGTTTTCCTTCTCGCCCCGCTGGTTTCGGCGGTGTTGGCGCTTGCCGCCTGGGCAGTCATCCCGGTCGCCGACGGCTGGGCGATCGCCAACGTCAATGTCGGCATCCTCTACGTTTTCGCCATCTCGTCGCTGGAAGTCTACGGCGTCATCATGGGCGGCTGGGCGTCGAACTCGAAATATCCGTTCCTCGGCGCGCTGCGTTCGGCCGCGCAGATGGTCTCCTACGAAGTCTCGATCGGCTTCGTCATCATCACCGTGCTTCTGGCTGTCGGCTCGCTCAACCTCACCGACATCGTGATGTCGCAGGCGGACGGCATCGGCACGCGGCTCGGCCTGCCCAACACGTTCCTGGACTGGCACTGGCTGGCGCTGTTCCCGATGTTCATCGTGTTCTTCATCTCGGCACTGGCCGAGACGAATCGCCCGCCTTTCGACCTGGTCGAGGCCGAGTTGGAACTCGTCGCCGGCCACATGATCGAATATTCGTCGACGCCGTTCTTGCTGTTCTTCCTCGGCGAATATGTCGCGATCGTTTTGATGTGCGCGCTGACGACGATCCTGTTCCTCGGCGGCTGGCTGCCGCCCTTCGATTTCGCGCCGTTCACCTGGGTGCCGGGCGTCATCTGGTTCGTGCTCAAAGTCTGCGCCGTATTCTTCATGTTCGCCATGGTGAAGGCCTTCGTGCCGCGCTTCCGCTACGATCAGTTGATGCGCCTTGGCTGGAAAGTGTTCCTGCCGCTGTCGCTGGCGATGGTGGTGATCACCGCAGCCGTCCTCAAGCTTACGGGGATGGCGTGATGTCTGGCTTCGATGATCGGCGCACTGGTGGGTCTGGTGATCGCGGCGGCGGATTTCGCGCTGCTGCGCCTGCTTGCAAGCCGCGTCGATCTGCCCGAGACCAAGCGCGTGCTCAACATAACCGGCCTCAGCCAGTTCGTGCTGATGCCGCTCGTGGGCTGGTTCGTCGGCCCGCTCTTTGCTGGAGAATAGAAAATGTCAGCGCTAGCCCAAGCCGCCAAGTCGCTGCTTCTGCAGGATTTCGTCGGCGCGTTCTTTCTGTCGATGCGGCAGTTCTTCGCGCCCAAGGCGACGCTGAACTATCCGCACGAGAAGGGCCCGATCTCGCCGCGTTTCCGTGGCGAACATGCGCTGCGCCGCTATCCCAACGGCGAGGAACGCTGCATCGCCTGCAAGCTCTGCGAGGCGATCTGCCCGGCGCAGGCGATCACCATCGAGGCCGGTCCGCGCCGCAACGACGGCACCCGCCGCACCATCCGCTACGACATCGACATGGTGAAGTGCATCTATTGCGGTTCTGCCAGGAGGCCTGCCCGGTCGACGCCATCGTCGAGGGGCCGAATTTCGAGTTCGCGACGGAGACGCGCGAGGAACTTTATTACGACAAGGACAAACTGCTGGCGAACGGCGACCGGTGGGAGCGCGAAATCGCGCGCAACATCGCGCTGGATGCGCCGTATCGGTGAGTTTTTGAATGATGGACGACCGCGTGCCGGTCGTCTAAGGAACACG
>CAVXQC010000012.1:0-275853 GCA_963763895.1 uncultured Alphaproteobacteria bacterium
CGACGCTTGACACGTAGCTCGGCGGTCAGGCTAACTGAACAAAGTTATCTCGTGAAGATAAAAATTGTTCATCTGGGAGGGAAAGGTGATGAACAGTAAAATGGTTCCGCGCGACAAGGATGCTCCCCGACGGGAGGCGCCAGATGTCGAGTAGCGCCGCCGAGACCAGAACGTCCGCCACCGTCGAACAGAGCGCCGCCGCGCGGCTGATGGCGTTGGTTTACCGGAACGACGGCCCGCTGGTCGGCCTCGTCCTCTGTGCCTTCCTGGCGTTGCCACGGACACCTTCCTGTCCGTTCAGCAACCTCCTGAACGTCCTCGATCAGGTCACGGTCCTCGGCATCTGGCCGTCGGCATGACCTTCGTGATCCTCATCGGCGGCATCGACCTTCCGTCGGCTCGGTGCTGGCGCTCGCGATGATGGTCCTGGTGGCTCGCCGACGTCATGGGGCTGCCGCTGCCCGCTCGGGATCCTCGTCGCCCTCGTGGCCGGCGGACTTTGCGGCCTGGTCTCCGGCCTGCTGATCACCGTCTCCAAGTGCCGCCCTTCATCGCCACGCTCGCGATGATTCGGTGGCGCGCGGACTCGCGAACGTCGATCACCGACGGACAGCAGATCGTCGGCTTCCCGGGTGGTTCACTGATCTCGCGATCGATGCGCAATTTCGGCTTCCTGCGGCACGGTCGCAATGATGCTGATCCTCCTGCACTGTCGCCGCGGCCTTCCTGCGCTACCGTGCCAACGGCCGCAATCTCTACGCCATCGGCGGCAACGCCGAGGTCGCGCGCCTGGCCGGCATTCACGTCAGCCGGCTGACCAACTGGGTCTATATCGGTGGCGGCCGTGCTCGCCGGCCTGGCCGGCGTCGTCCTGGCCGCCCGGCTGGACTCGGTGCAGCCCAGCGCGCGGCTCGGGCTACGAACTGGACACCATCGCAGCGGTGGTGATCGGCGGCGCCAGCCTCTCCGGCGGCGTCGGCACCATCGGCGGCACCGTGATCGGCGTCCTGATCATCGGCGTCCTGCGCAACGGGCTCAACCTGCTCGGCGTCTCGCCCTTCATCCAGCAGGTCGTCATCGGCGTCGTCATCGCTCTCGCGGTCACCGCCGAAACGCTCGCGCTGCTGGCGCGACGACCTGAACACGGCTCCGCCTCGACGCGAACCGGGCCGACGAGGCCAGATCGCCGCCAGGACGAAAGGCGGAAGCGTAAAACCCAACGGAGGAGATACAATGCTGACCAAACGTTCACTCGTCGCCGCTGCCGCGCTCGTCCGCTGTCGGCGTTGGCCGGCGGCGCGACCGCCCAGGAGGCCAAGAAGCTCGGCCTTGCCGTCGCCAACCTGCAGGCCGACTTCTTCAACCAGATCAAACAGTCGGTCGAGGCCACGCCAAGGAAAAGGGCATCGAGGTCATCACCGTCGACGCCAAGGGCGACGCGGCGACCCAGGTCAGCCAGATCCAGGACCTCATCACCCAGACATCGACGCGCTGATCTACATCCCTGCGGGCGCCACCGCGGCGGCCGTGCCGGTCAAGACCGCCAAGGCGGCCGGCATCCCGGTCGTCGCCGTCGACCGCAACGCCGAGGCGCGCCGGGCGACACCTTCATCGCCACCGACAGCGTGGCTCCGCGAAGGCGCTGTGCGACTACATCTGCAAGCAGACCGGCGGCGAGGGCAAGATGGCCATCATCCAGGGCCAGAACGGCACGACGCCCGAGATCGATCGCGACAAGGGCTGCAGCGAGGCGCTCAAGGCATATCCCGAGCATCAAGATCGTCGGCGAGCAGTCAGCGAACATGTGGACCCAGGACGAGGGCTTCAAGATCGCCCAGGACATGCTCCAGGCCAATCCGGACATCAGCGATCATCTTCGGCCGGGCCGACGCGCTGGCGCTCGGCGCCGCCCAGGCGGTCAAGGTCGCCAACCTCGACCAGAAGGTCTGGGTCGTCGGGCTTCGACGGCGATGTCGCCGGCGCTCAAGGCGGTGCGCACGGCGTCCTCGACGTGACGATGACCCAGCAGACGCAGCGGCATGGGCCGGCTGGCGGTCGAACTCGGCCATCAAGCTCATCGCCGGCGAGCCGGTGCCGGCCGAGCAGCTGCAGGACGCGACGCTGACCACGAAGGAGAACGTCGAGCAGTTCATCGCAGAAGCATCCCTGATCGAGGGCGAGCCGTCGATGACCAGCGCAGCCATGCACCGAACGAGCGGGCTCGTCGCTCTCGGGGCGTATCCAAGAGCTTCGGTCCGCTTCAGGTGCTGCATGACGTCGACCTCGACGTCCGCGCCCGGCGAGGTCGTCGCGCTGCTGGGCGAGAACGGTGCCGGCAAGTCGACGCTCTCGAACATCATCGCCGGCTCGGTGAAGCCCGACGCCGGGACGATGACCTGGCGGGGCGAAGCCCTACTGCCCCGCCTCGCCCGCCGAGAGCGATCGCGGCCGGCATCGGCCTGATCCACCAGGAGATGCGGCTGCTGCCGGACCTGTCGATCGCCGAGAACGTCTTCGTCGGCCGCATGCTCGACGAAGGGCGGCCGGGTCGACCGCGGCAGCCATGAACGAGCGCGCGCCAGAGCAGCTGCAACGGCTCGGCCTCGACGTTTCCGCCGACGCGCAAGGTCGGCACCTGAGGGTCGCCGCGCAGCAGCAGGTCGAGATCGCCAAGGCGCTGGCGCTGAACGCGCAGCTCCTGATCCTCGACGAGCCGACGGCGGCGCTCGGCGGCGAGGAGACCGAACTGCTGTTCGAGCAGATTCGCCGGCTCGGCGCGAGGGCTGTCTTCATCTACATCAGGCACCGGCTGGAAGAGATCGCCCGCATCGCCGACCGCATCGTGGTGCTGCGCGACGGCCGGGTGCGTCGCCCGCCACGACAGCGCCGAGGTGCCGGTCCGCACGGTCGTCGAGGAGATGGTCGGGCGCAGCCTCGACCGCATGTTCCCCCAGCTCGCCGCACCGCGAGCGGACCGCAGTGGTCCTGGAGGTCGCGGGCTGACCGCGGCGACGGCAGCTTCCGCGACATCAGTTTCGCCGTGCGGACCGGCGAGATCTTCGGGATCGCCGGGATCGTCGGCGCCGGCCGCACCGAGCTCGTGCGCGCGATCACCGGCGCCGATCCGATCGCGGCGGGACGGTCTGGGTCGATGGCGAGAGCTGGATCGCTGACCGGCCCCGCCGACGCGATCGCCGCCGGCGTCGTGCTCGTGCCCGAGGACCGCAAGGGCCAGGGCCTCGTCCTCGAACAGTCGATCGCCGACAACCTCGCGCTCGGCAACCTCGACCATGTCGCGCCGACGGGCTGGGTCTGCCGAAGGCGCGTCGAGCGCGTTCGCCGACGAGGCCATCAGCGGCTCGGCATCAAGGGGCGCCCGGCCAGCCCGCCGCAAGCTCTCGGGCGGCAACCAGCAGAAGGTGGTGATCGCCAAATGGCTGTCGCGCGCCGCCCAAGGTCTTCATCCTCGACGAGCCGACGCGCGGCATCGACGTCGGCGCGCGCGCAGCGATCTACGACGTGATCGCCGAGCTCGCGCGAGCGGGCATGGCGGTCATCGTGGTCAGCTCGGATCTCGAGGAGGTGCTGGGCCTGTCGCACCGCGTGATGGTGCTGAGCCGCGGCCGGCAGCGCGGCATCCTCGACCGGGCCGACGCCAACAGTGTCTCGGTCATGGAACTGGCGACGGCGTGATCGATGAGCGGCGTTGCGCAACGATATATTCGTTTTTCCGGTGGCATCCTCCCAGCCACCTCCGAGGGAGGCGCGTGACGCGCCTCCCTCCCTGAATACCGACTGAGGTCCGTTACATGGAACTTTTCGACCTCTCCGGCGAAGTCGCCGTCGTTACCGGGGCCGGCAGCGGCATCGGCCAGTCGATCGCCATCGGTCTTGCCGAAGCCGGCGCGGACGTCGCCTGCTTCGGGCATGACACCAGGGCAGGCCTCACCGAAACCGCCGGGCGTATCGCGGCACTCGGGCGCCGCTCGCTTGTGGTCGACGGCACGTGACCTCCGAAAAGGATCTCGCAGCCGGTGTCGAGCGAATCGAGAAGGAGCTCGGCGCGCTCACCATCGCAGTCAACAATGCCGGCATCGCAGGCGCCAAGCCCGCCGAGACGCTGTCGCAGGAGGTATGGGAAAAGCTCTACGACGTGAACGTCACCGGCGTCTTTCTGTGCTGCCAGGCTGAAGCGCGCTTGATGCTGCCGCGCCGTAAGGGCTCGATCGTCAATATCGCCTCGATGTCCGGCTCGATCGTCAATCGCGGCCTCACCCAGGCGCATTACAATTCGTCGAAGGCAGCGGTCATCCACATTCGAAGAGCCTCGCCATGGAATGGGCCGATCGCGGCTTGCGCGTGAACGTCATCAGCCCGGGCTACACGCTGACACCGATGAACCGTCGTCCTGAAGTCGCGGAACAGGTGAAGATTTTCGAGCGCGACACGCCGTTGGGCCGCATGGCCACGCCCGACGAGATGGTCGGGCCGGCCGTGTTCCTGGCCAGCCGTGCTTCGAGTTTCGTGACAGGCATCGACCTGATCGTCGACGGCGGCTTTGTCTGCTGGTAGGGAGAAAGCTGACGTGCAACGTTTCAAAGGCAAGGTCGCGGTGGTCACCGGCGCAAGCGGCGGCATCGGCGCGGCCATGGCGAAACGCTTCGCCGAAGAAGGCGCCGCGGTCGTTGTCAGCGCTATCGACCCCAAGGTCGATAGCGTCGCCGCGCAGCTGAAGAAGGACGGCGCGCAGGTCGCCTCCATGCGCATGGACGTCACCAGCAAGTCGGACGTCTCAGCCCTTTATGACCTCGCCGAGAAGGAGTTCGGCCGGGTGGACGTCTCCATCCAGAATGCCGGCGTTATCACCATTGCCAGGATTGAGGCGGTGACCGAAGGCGAATGGGACAAGGTCATGGCGGTGAACACGAAGGGCGTCTTCCTGTGCTGCCAGGAGGCGATCGCGCGTATGCGCAAGCACGGCGAGGGCGGTCGCCTGATCAACACCGCCTCCGGCCAGGCGCGCCAGGGGTTCATCTACACCCCGCACTACGCCGCTTCGAAATTCGGGGTGGTCGGCATCACCCAGAGCCTCGCCAAGGAAGTCGCCAGGGAAGGCATCACCGTCAACGCCATCTGTCCCGGCATCATCGAGACCGATATGTGGGCCTACAACGACGCCGCCTGGGGCAAGCTGCTGGGCGACTACAAGCCGGGCGAACTGATGGCCGAATGGGTGAAGAACATCCCGATGGCGCGTGCCGGCAAGGGCGAGGACGTATCCGGCCTTGTCGCTTTCCTCGCCAGCGAGGACGCGGCCTACATAACCGGCCAGACCATCAATGTCGACGGCGGTCTGATCATGTCGTGAAGGGCGCGCCGACCGAAGGAAAAAGTCATTAGGAGCGCCCGGGTCCAGCAGCTGGAGTTCAAGGGCCAGAACTTGGTCGTCGCGGTGTTCGAGGCGCTGGCGAACGACCCGAAGTCGCTTCTCCCGGAGAGCACACGTGCCCGCTACGAGGCCGCGGACGACAAGATGCGGGTGATCTGCGACCATGTTTCCGGCATGACCGACGGCTTCCTGAGCCGCACCTACGAGCGGCTATTCGGCCGCATGCCGAGGAACGCTTTCGATGACGTCTTCCAGGAGCGGCTGTAGCGTCATTTCCCAAGCGCCGGCGATAGAAGGTAGGCCCATTAGCCCCGGCATGTCGTGGGAGCCTTCCTGAACTTCGTGGCAGTATTCATCACACAGCGTTTTGTAAATGTAGTCGTCTCCGTAGATGCCGCTGGCCCGTATGCGTTGGAGGCGGTAAATAACCTTGCGCGTGAGTACCTGAAATTCCTTCCGCGCATACGCACACACCGCATCGTGGGTGCTTTCCAGGGCGGCGATCCACTCGTCGTTACCGTCCCTTTCCTGACGACCGCTTTCTGCCGTTTCTCGGCGGTCAAGCGCGTGGTCTCGCGAGGCGTCCGATCGGCGAGGCGGAGATTTCTTTCGCGACGGCATGCCGCCAATCTGCGGGATTGCTCGGATTCCGGCAATTGAACCTTTGATGCCCCGGTTCCTGCGGAAGACTTACGTTTCGGTGCGTCACTCGATATTGCAGCAAGATTATGTATTGTGAGACAAGTTTTCGGATGCGGAGCTAACGACAGGATCGACCGGCGCGGGTATAGAGGGATGGCTTGACATCGCATGAATATTGTCGGGCGGGGGCAACCAATCATGACTTTGCATTCGGGCCATGAACAAACGAAATCCTCAGGCGGGATTTGAACAACGCTGATGCCGCCAGGCGACTAAGGCGCATCCTGACCGCATCGGCGAGCGAGCCGGCAAACGTGGCGGCGGGCCCTTCATCGTTATCATCGGCAACCGCGCGCTGACCGGGAATACCTAGGCCAGAAGCCTGAGAGCGAACTATTCCAACGCTGCGGTCTCGACCTTTGCCAGTGTCGATGAGTTGCGGCTGGCTCGGAAGACCGCCCCGGCATATCCGCCATCTTGCTCAGCATCGGCGGGCTGACGATCACCGATCCTACCGTTGCCGCCTCCATCGAACAGCTCAAATCGGAATTCCCAGCGATCCCATTCATCATCTTTGCGGAGAGCGAGAATCTGGCACAGATCATTACCGCATTGGAAGTCGGTGCCCGCGGCTATATCCCGGCCAACGTGGGCATCAGGGTCGCAGCGAGCGCCATCGAACTGGCGATGGCCGGTGGCGTCTTCGTGCCGCAAGCAGTGTCTTTCCATGCGTGAACGCATCGCCTTCACAACCATGGTAGCCGACCGTCCGCGGCATGTTCACGGCTCGCCAGGCTGCGGTGATTGAAGCGCTGCGGCGCGGCAAGGCGAACAAGATCATCGCCTATGAACTCAGCATGTGTGAAAGCACCGTCAAGGTTCACATCCGCAACATCATGAAGAAGCTCAACGCAACCAACCGAACAGAGGTGGCGTACAAGATGGACACCCTATTCCCCTGCGATACTCGGGTTTTGATGTAGGAGAGCCGGCGTGCGATCGAAAGGCTCGATCCGAAGACAACGCGGCTGCCATAGGAAGGGGATTATGTGGTCGAACTAGGCCAGAGGATCATCGCTGCAGCCCTTGTGGCGACAATCGCTGCGTTTTTGGCGGTTGGCCTACTCTACGGGGTCAGCGCATTGGCGGCTGTCATAGGTCTGTACTCGGCAATCCTCGTCACAGTTTGGGTCCTTACCTTCGCTGCGGTTTTGGTGATGGTCTGAGTTCTCGGGCGAATTTCACTGTCTTTCCAGCGTTTCGCGAAGAATGTCGACAAGAGCTCTCGCCTCGCCACCTACGATACCGGTGATGAATTCACATTCACGCGGATCAACGGGCGCGCTTTCACTCGATCGCGTTTTGCGGCATCTTGCGGCGCCCCTACGGCACGGAGCCGAGAACAGTGACGAAACCTCTCAAACGGCCCGGCCGCATCATCAAGCAGGGCAACAAGTGGCTGCGTTGGGCCTTTGTCGAAGCGGTTGCGCCCGCCATCGCCACCGATCCGCCGCTGCGAGACCTTTACGAGCGTCTGAAGCCCCTCGGCGCCAACAAGGCCAAGGTGGCGGTGGCGCGAAAACTCTTGACGATCGCCTTTCAGCTTCTGCGCGACCGGCGCCCTTATGAGCGCCGCGGCGCGAGCGGGCCGGGAGGCACGTCCACGCTATCCCGACTGTCCTGATCGCTGCCTAGCGAGCTCGGCAGCGCCGGGCTGCGCTCTTGAAGGAGAATGGGAAGCCGGGAGCCGAACGCCACTATGTGACCGAAGCCGAAAGAGGAGCGGCATCAGGGTCACGGATTGGAGAATGGTTCTAGAACCGTAGGGCAATCCCGCCCTGCGAGAGGAAGAGATTGAGCCGACCAGCCCTAGCGCCGGTCAAACCGCAATCGAACCCAAGGAAATCCGCCAGGTTTGGGCGCGATTACCCCCTTGAGTTCTTTCATTGGAGGAAGCGATGAAAACGACTATTCGCACCCTCGCATTGGGTGTTGGTGTCGCGGTAGAGAGCGCTTGTTTCGCGACGTTCCCGACCACCGTGTTCGCACAGGACCACTCCCACGACGCTGTGGGCTTCGAAGGGACAGTTCTGTTGAAGACGACGGTAACAGCTACCGATCAACCGTTGACTCTCCCACAGACTGATAAGCCGGAAATAACGTCAATGCTCTTAACAATTCAGCCGAACGGTCACAGCAATCTTCATAAACATCCAGTTCCGATCATCGCCTATGTATTGGAAGGAACGTTGGAAACTCGAGTGGAGGGCGTTTCAAGGACCTATAAGGCTGGGGAGGCTGTAGTGGAGCCGATGAACAGCCCCATGCAGGCCTTCAATCCTGGCAGCGTCCCCACGAAGCTCTTGGTCGTCATGATCGGAGAGGAAGGCAAACCCAACTCCATTGCCGTCGAATAGGCCATTCCAGAACGCGGTAGCTACACCCACCTCTTCTGGTAAGGACCGCGAACGGCCGGCTTCTCCGCTCCTCTGCTCAGGCGGCGAATAGGCGCGCGCACCTTTTTCCTTCGATCTAAAGCACACTGACCCACCACCCGCAGAAGAGGCGTCGCACGTATCAGCCAACTCTCACCATGCCCAGGAGGCGTGGAACGACTGGATAGGGTCGATTCAGGCGGTACAGCGAACGACCGGTTTGGAGAAGCTCCACGAACGGCAGCTCATGGCCCAACCTCTCCTGTTCGGGAACCGGAAGAATTGACCGATGCCGACATTTGCCGCACCGGCACTCGCTCAGTTTCGGCATCCAGCCAGCGCCGGAACGGCCGGCACCGGCAAGAGCCATCTGGCGACTGCGCTCGCGGTCGAAGCGGTCAAGGCCGCAAAGAGCGTCTACTTCCCACGCTCGCCGACATCATCACTTCGCTGGCCAAAGGCCGAGCGCGAAGGCCTGTTGCGCGCGAACACATCCGTATCTGTGCCGCGCCTCGCTGCTCGTCGTCGCCGAGGTCGGCTATCTGCCGGTGTCGTGCCGGGCGGCGGCAACCTGTTCTTCGAGCTCGCCGAACGTGTTACGAGAAGGCGCCATGATCCTCACCTCCAACTGCGCTTTTGCCGAGTGGGGTGAGTTCTTCGGCGATCCTGTCGTCGCAGACTTGTCGACGCTGCCACGGGTACGGATAGACACCCCCTTCCAGTTTTCGGCGCATGACCGATCACAAATCCTTTCACAACAGGACCCGATTTGTGTCGATAAGTTCGACTTCTCTTCCCCGCCGGCGGCCGGAACAAGGCTACCATTTTCGCAAATGACTAGCGAGGATGGCATGAAAAGTGTTCTGGGCTTGGTTGCAGCCGTTTGCCTTGTCTCGGCGTCGATGGCGCCGACAATGGCGAACGCCGCCGGGAAATACGGCTGAACCGCGGCAACGCCGCGCCGTTGGCCTATCAACTCTACTGTCTGAAGAAGTCGCAGGAGTGCAAGGGAGGCGGCCGGAAAACCATTCACGTCGCCGCCGGGACCATGTCGAAGCTCAGTTCGGTCAATCGCGCCGTCAATCGGAGCATTCGGCCGCGGAACGATTCGGAAGCGGACGTTTGGTCCTCCAATGTGTCTGTTGGCGACTGTGAAGACTACGCGCTGACGAAAAGAAGGCGGCTTCTGGAGATGGGTTTCCCGGCAGCCGCGCTCCGCATGGCAATTGCGAGGACATCGACTGGCGAAGGCCATGCTGTCTTGGTCGTCCGCACGGACAAAGGCGACCGTGTGCTCGACAACCGGACGGATTCAATCATGGGTGGAACCGGTCCGGTCTCAGGCTTGTAAAAATGGCAGGTCCCGACCCACTGGGCTGGCGCTGAATGCAAAGCCACAAAGCCGCGGTCAACGGGTCGTGGTTGCGCGATCATTTGGCCGACAGTGGGTATCTCAGCCTTTTTTCCTGTGGGCGGTGAGTCCATTCGCAGGGCGAAAGGATTTTGGTCGAATCCGTGGGGCATAACCAGTAACCGAGCAACAGCGATGTCTTGCGGGTTGCGGGGCGAATTGGTTCGCCCGCTGCGGACAACAGCTCCAAGCTTCCGCCCCGAAATAGCGTAGCGGCGAGACTTGTACGAAAAGCCGGGCTGAACGACGAGGTTCGTTGGTGAGGGTCGGATGAAGACGACAGATGGCGGTGCCAATGCTCGGCGCAAGGTCCCCAACTACCTCGAATTGATGCGTCCTATTGTCCTTCCACTATGTTACACCAACCCATTGCGCAGCATCTTGCTGGCTGTTCAGGTTGAGCAGGACGGGGGTATCACAAGCCCCAGAGGTCCCCGTCGCGATCCTCCCGAAGGCTGGGGAGCATGGCACGATACTTCTTCGATGTCCGCAACAATGGAAGGCTCGTTGTTGACGACATTGGCCTCGACCTGGACGACCTCACATTCGCTGTGGGACAAGCTGCCAGTACGCTTGCGGAGATGGCAGATGAGATGGTCACCGGTTCTCTGCGTCGGAATTGACCGTCGAGATCAGGGGAGAAGTGGGCGCCGCTACGCTGAAAGTGACACTCGCGTTGGAATTGATCAGCCCTCTCGTGTCGGTTGACGAAATCCGCCTGCCTGACTGAGCTATGGCTGCCTACAGGTCGAACGCCACGGCTTCCGAGCCAGCCTTGCGCATATCTTTCCACCACGGGAGAAATTCGCTCCGGGTCGAACGCGAAGTCCTTTTGTTTTCCAATGTCGGGACGGTGTCATTTCGCACTCGCGGACGCTCCAACTTCGGTGCAGTGCGTCGAGGCGGCGCGGGGCGCCGCAAACAACTGCTCCTCGTTCGAAACCGTAAGCATATGCTCCCGTGGAGTTCGATATGGCGGCCAAGTTTGGTTGACCAACCCACAGACAGGATCTCGTTTGTTCCGGTTCCGGTGTTGAACTGGTGTGACACCCAAATAGACCCAAAAGAGGTTCAGGCCAAACGCAATCAAGTTCGCTAGTTTGCTGTTTTATAAGGAGAATATTGGTAGCGGAGGAGGGATTCGAACCCCCGACACAAGGATTATGATTCCTCTGCTCTAACCTACTGAGCTACTCCGCCACACTGGCGCCGGGCCTTGAAAAGTGCCGCATGGCATGCGGATCGATCGGCGGCGGCCAAAGTCGGGCGGATATAAGGTTGCGGTGCCAAAGCTGTCAAGCGCTGTCGGCTCGGCACGGCAAGAAGATTCCCGCTGTCCCGCGGTGTAGCGACCGGAGCCGGGGTTGAGTTCCATCCGGCGCATCGTTATGTCTCCGCCACGCATTCTTGGTTTACGGGATTAATGAAACCGCGCATCGCAGTTCTTGGTTGCGGCTATTGGGGCAGTAACCACATTCGCACGCTCAAATCGCTCGGTGCGCTTTATGCGGTTTCGGACGCCAACCGTGCGCGCGCCGAAGGCTTCGCCAGCGAGCAGGAATGTCTGGCGATCGATCCCGACGAGATCGTCACCCGCACCGACGTGGACGCCATCGTCATGGCGCTGCCGCCGCAGTTCCATGCCGACTTTTCCATCAAGGCGGTCGAACATGGCAAGGACGTGCTGGTCGAGAAGCCGATCGCGCTCACGGTGCCCGACGCCCAGCGCGCCGTGGCGGCTGCGGAGGCCAACAAGCGCATCTTCATGGTCGGCCACGTATTGCGCTTCCATCCGGCTTTCGAGAAGCTCAAGGAGTTGATCGACAGCGGCGAACTCGGCGAGGTCAAATACATCCATTCGCACCGGCTGGGGCTCGGCAAATTCCACACGGAGAACGACGCGCTCTGGGACCTGGCGCCGCACGATCTGTCGATGATCCTGGCGATTACCGGCACGGAGCCGCTCGAGATACGCGGCGAGGGCGCTGCCTTGCTCGATCATCTCAGCGATTTCGCGCATCTCCATATGCGCTTTCCGAATGACCTGCGCAGCCATCTTTTCGCGTCGCGTCTCAATCCTTATCGCGAAAGACGCCTGACCGTGGTCGGCACGAAGGCGATGGCGGTGTTCGACGATATCCAGCCCTGGGAGAAGAAGCTCGCCGTCTATCGCCACGCGGTTTGGCAGGACAGCGGCCAGTGGGCGTTCACGCAGAACGAGCCGTCGTATGTTCCGGTCGAGGGAGAAATGCCGCTGACGCGCGAACTGCAGCATTTCCTGTCATGCATCGAGACCCGTGCGGCCCCGCGCACCGATGGCGAGGAAGCCATCCGGGTACTCAAGATACTCACCGCCGGAACCGTCATCCACGACTGACCGGCTTCAAACGAAGCCGCCTTCAGCCGGAACGGAAATTTCAGTTCATTCAGCCGGGATATGCGCCGGCATCGCCGCCAGCCGGCTGAGCATCGCCTCGGCCTCCGCGCCGCGCTCGGAGCGTTCGATGAAGCCGCCTCCGAAGACGCGTGCGTCGTCGCTGTCGTCACCATAGAGAACGCAGGCCTGGCCGGGCGCGATACCGGATTCGCCGTCGACCAGTTCCACCCATGCTGTGCCCGCGCGCTGATGCAGCACCGCCGGCCGCGGCGGCCGCGTGGAGCGCACCTTGGCGAACAGTTCGAGGCCTTCCACCGGAATTTCCGTCAGCTTGCCGTCGCCCAGCCAATTGATCGCGCGCAGATAGATCTTGTGGGTCTCCAGTGCCTCGCGCGGTCCGACGATGACGCGTGCACGCTCGGCGTCGAGATGCACCACGTAAAGCGGTTCGCCCGAGGCGACGCCGATGCCGCGGCGCTGGCCGATCGTGTATCGCAAGATGCCCTCATGCCGGCCGAGCACGCGGCCATCGATGTGAACGATGTCGCCCGGAGACGCGGCCTGCGGCTTCAGCTTGGCGATGATGTCGGAATACTTGCCCTGCGGCACAAAACAGATGTCCTGGCTGTCGGCCTTGGCGGCGACGGTCAGGCCCATTTCCTCCGCGATGGCGCGCACCGCCGGCTTCGGCATGCCGCCGAGCGGAAAGCGCAGATAGTCGATCTGCTCCTGCGTCGTGGCGAACAGGAAGTAGCTCTGGTCGCGGTCGGCGTCGACCGGACGATAGAGCGCGCGGTGGGCGCCGTTGGCGCGGCTACGGATATAATGGCCGGTCGCCAGCGCGTCCGCGCCAAGCTCCTGCGCGGTCGCCAAGAGGTCGGCAAACTTGACGGTCTGGTTGCACGACACGCACGGGATCGGCGTCTCGCCCGACACGTAGCTTTCCGCGAACGGGTCGATCACCGCTTTGCGGAAACGCTCCTCATAATCGAGCACATAATGTGGAATGCCCAGCGTCTCGGCGACACGCTGCGCGTCGGCTATGTCCTGTCCGGCACAGCAGGAACCGGTGCGGTGGGTGGCGGCGCCGTGATCGTAGAGCTGCAGGGTGACGCCGACGACATCGTAGCCTTCGCGCTTCAGCAGGCCGGCGACGACCGAAGAATCGACGCCGCCCGACATCGCAACGACGACACGGGTCTCTTCAGGACGTCCCGGAAGGTCCAGGCTGTTCATGATCTCAATTTCCGCGGTTCGGATTCCGGGGCTTCATGCCAATGCGGGGAATATAGGTCAAGCACCGGCGAAGCGCCACCCGGCCAGCCGCGGGGTATCGCTTGTCCCTGCCTCGCCGGCCAGCACTCGGGGCTATTTCGGAAAATTTGAATTGAAATGAAACATGAATGCTAACGAGTGCCTCACTATCCTTAACTATCATTACCTTTCGCTTACCAAGCGCTTAGGCAATTTTTAAAGCCATCGCGTTATGGTGATCGGGATTGGGTCTTTTGAGTTTTGTGTAGAGAGTAGAATGACCGATCTGGTTAGACCGCGAGTCAAATATGTTATTGGGCCCGACGGCAGCCCGCTTACGATTGCCGATCTGCCGCCGACCAATACACGCCGCTGGGTTATCCGGCGGAAGGCGGAAGTTGTTGCTGCGGTACGTGGCGGCTTGCTCAGCCTCGATGAGGCCTGCCAGCGTTACAAGCTGACTGTCGAGGAATTCCTGTCCTGGCAGGCATCGATCGACGAGTACGGCCTTGCCGGCCTGCGCACGACGCGGATTCAGCAATACCGGCATTGAGGCGCGGGTCGGTGGGTCAGGAACCCGCTGTAGTCGGCCTGCCTCCGATGTCCACGATCATCTGACCGAACGCCTGGGCCGCCGGCGTCTTGCCGTTGGCGCTCCAGATCAATGTGAAGTTGGCGTCCGGCAGCGGCGGCAGTCCGTATTCGCCGTCAACGATCTTCATTCCTGGTTCCACTTCGTCGCGGGTCAACGTGGTGACCGCGAGCCCCGCCTTCACCGCGGCGCGGATGCCTTGCGGACTTGGCGAGGTGAAAACCGTATGCCATTCGACCGGCGTGTCGTTCAAGGCATCCAGCCCGACCTGACGGTTGACGCATCCAGGCAGCGACAGGGCAAGCGGAAGCGGCGAATCGTTCGGAACTTCGAACGTTTCGGCCGCCACCCAGACAAACTGTGCCTTTCTCAACACCGTACCAACGTCGGCATCGATCTCCCTGGACATTACCACGGCAAGGTCGAGCTCGCCGGCATCGATCAGCTTGCGCAAATCGAGATAGGTGCTGACGTTCACGTCCAACCGGATGCTTGGAAAGGCGCGGGCGAAACGCCGCAACAGCAACGGCAGCCTTTCGCCCATGAAAGGTTCAGGCACGCCGGCACGAACCGCGCCTGAAATAGGCGAAGGCCGAAACCGTCCCGCCATGACATCGAGCATCTGCAGGACCTGCTCGGCATGGCGCAGGAAATCCAGGCCGTCTTCCGTAAAGGTCAGGTTCCGAGTCGTGCGGTAGAGCAGGGGGCGGCCGACCTGCTCCTCCAGCCGCCTTATCTGATGGCTGATCGCGGATTGCGTCAGATGCAGCTGCCGTGCCGCACGCGAAAAGCCGCCGGCTTCTTTCACCGCAACAAAGGCCCGCAGGAGAGTGGGATCGAAGTCCATTGCGATTAATGACCGTTCATAATTATTCCGATGAAATCAAATCATTTCTATCATGAATGTTGATCGGCTACAAGCACAGGTCCCGAGGTGGCGACACGCCATCCGCTCTGACCGTCAGCGTGAGAAAAGAACGATGATCCCTTTCCACAAGAACACGATTGCCCTTGTTGCGGTCTGTGCCGCCGCATTGATGTTTGGCCTGGAAATCTCCAGCGTGCCCGTGATTCTGCCGATCCTCGAAAAGGCGATGGGTGCAGGGTTCAGCGAATTGCAATGGATCATGAATGCCTACACCATCGCCTGCACCACGGTGCTCATGGCGACCGGGACACTGGCCGACCGTTATGGCCGCAAGTGGGTTTTCGAGTTCAGCCTGGCTTTGTTTGGCATCACATCCTTGCTCTGCGGCCTGGCGGAAAATGCGGTCGTGCTGATTGTCGCCCGGTTCCTGCAAGGCATGGGCGGCGGCGCCATGTTGATATGTTCCATTGCTATTCTTTCTCACCAGTTCCGCGAGGGCCGGGAGCGTGCTCGGGCCTTTGCGATATGGGGCGTCATCAGCGGCTTCGGTCTCGGCTTCGGGCCGATCATCGGTGGGGCGATTGTCGCAGTAGCCGGTTGGCCGTGGGTGTTCCTGGTGCACGTTCCGCTGACCATCTCTACGCTTCTGCTTGTCTTCGCCGGCGTGGGCGAATCCAGCGACCCGGAGGCCGAGAAGCTTGACGTTGCCGGCATCACGACCCTGTCTGTCGCGGTTTTCGGCTTGGTTTACTACATCACCCAAGGGCCGGAACTCGGTTTCGCCAGCACCGCCTCAATCGGCGTTCTTGCCGCGTCCGCCTTTGCCTTTGTCCTTTTCGTCTTGGCGGGAAAACTCAATGCCCGTCCGATGTTCGATTTCTCCGTTTTCAGGATTCGCAATTTCTCCGGCGCGATTCTCGGCTGCGTCGGCATGAATTTCAGTTTCTGGCCGTTCATGATCTACCTGCCGATCTATTTTCAGGCCGGACTTGGCTACGATACCGTCAGCGCCGGCCTGTCCCTACTGGCCTATACGCTGCCTACGCTGCTGCTGCCGCCATTGGCCGAGCGCCTGGCACTCCGCTATCAGCCGCGCATCGTCATTCCGGCTGGACTGGCGACGATCGGGCTGGGTTTCTTCCTGATGAAGTACGGCAGCAGCGTCGAACACGCCAACTGGTTGACCATGCTTCCCGGCTGCCTTCTGGCCGGAATCGGGCTCGGCATAACCCACACACCGGTGACCAACACCACCACCGGGTCGGTTCCCGGAGCCCGTTCCGGCATGGCCAGCGGCATCGACATGAGTGCCCGGTTGATCACGCTCGCCATCAACATCGCCGCGATGGGGTTCGTCTTGCGGGAAGGTATCCTATCTTATCTGAGAGGTGCGCTGCCGGCGGGCGTGGATGCGACACGGCTGGGGTCTGCGGCCGAAAAGATAGCCGCCGGCGACACCGCGTGGCTTGCACGACATCTGCCCGAACTGTCGTCGCTAGAGGTGTCCGGTAGCGTCGTCCATGCCGCGCTTGTAGGCGGCTTTGGTTGGGTGATGCTCTATGGCGGGGTTGGAGTCTGGGTGCTGGCAGCGCTCAGTTTCGCGATCTTCGGCCGGCCCGCGAAAGTCGCCCCTCAAGAATGCAGGGCAGGTGGCGCTGGCCCGGGCGAGGACATGTGCGTGGAGCGCTTGCGGGTGCGAAGCGGGAATTAAGTATCCGGCTGCGTGGGTCAGCCGATCATGGCGTTGCGGCCGTCGGATCCTGTTTCCCGCATCTTGTTGTCGCGGGATTCCAGCATTTCCGCCTTGGACAGCTCCGCTTCAGCTTCGGCAAGTATGGCTTCGGCAGCACTTTTCTGCTGCGCGAGGTCGAATTGGGAGTTTTTGAGATTGTCGCGCCGCAACCGGGCAGCTTTGGCGAAGGTCGGATAGGCGAAGTGGTTGATATCGGTGATGCCGGCCTTCTTTTCCTCGGCATTGATCTGCACTTCGAGTTCGGTAGCCATGCGATCGAATTCCGCGATCATCATGTCGAGCTGCATGAGTTGCCGGCGCTTCTCGTTGACCTGGAACTGCTTCAGCCGAACAAGGTTCTCACGTGACTTCATGTCTCGGTACTCCAACGCAGTTACTCAGGCCTTGCGGCCACGCACTCACCTCAAACACTGGCCCGTCCCGATTTTCACCGCTTTCTGAGCATTTAGGAAACAAATTCCTAAGATTTCTGGTCCGTCGGTAACCATTCGTTTACGGGCATTGTTAATCATACGCGTCAGGACTTAAGGCAGGGTAAAAATTCCGGTTCAACGGGGTGGATGCCAAAGGCTAGGTTCCAGAGTCAAATAATCCGGTTTGTTAATGTACCGCATTAACAACTGGTCTGTATGATTCATCATTAGATTCAAGAGGGTATGGCCACGAGCTAAAAAATCTGATATCGCTTGTAATGCGGAATTAGATTTTGTTAACCATTCGGTGGCAGCCTCCGACTCAAGGCAATCACTGCGTCGGTCCGGAACCGCGAAAGACGGCCGGTCGCAGAAAAGGGGAATGAAATGCGCGTTCTGCTGATTGAAGACGACAGTGCAACCGCACAAAGCATCGAATTGATGCTGAAATCGGAGAGCTTCAACGTATATACGACCGACCTCGGCGAAGAGGGTGTCGATCTCGGAAAGCTCTACGACTACGATATCATTCTTCTCGACCTGAACCTCCCGGATATGTCGGGCTACGAAGTGCTCCGCACGCTGCGCCTTTCCAAGGTAAAGACGCCGATCCTGATTCTTTCGGGCATGGCCGGAATCGAAGACAAGGTGCGCGGCCTTGGCTTCGGCGCCGACGACTACATGACCAAGCCGTTCCACAAGGACGAACTCGTCGCCCGCATTCACGCCATCGTGCGTCGCTCGAAGGGGCATGCCCAGTCGGTCATCTCGACCGGCGACCTGATCGTCAACCTCGACGCCAAGACCGTCGAAGTGGGCGGCCAGCGCGTGCACCTCACCGGCAAGGAATACCAGATGCTGGAGCTGCTCTCGCTCCGCAAGGGCACGACGCTGACCAAGGAGATGTTCCTCAACCACCTCTATGGCGGCATGGACGAGCCGGAGCTGAAGATCATCGACGTTTTCATCTGCAAGCTCCGCAAGAAGCTCGACGCGGCCTCCGGCGGCCAGAATTACATCGAAACGGTCTGGGGCCGCGGCTACGTGCTGCGCGAGCCGGAAGATATGCGCGAAAGCGCTTAGATGCGAATAGCGAATAGCGGGTAGTAAATAGAAAGAAGGGCTTGCCGCGCGGCAGGCCCTTTCATTTTTATTTTCGCTGTTCGCTATTCGCTATTCGCTATTTATGCCGCCTCGAAGCTACGGAACCGCTCCAGAAGTTGCGGCCGGTTGAACGGCTTCAAGAGATATCCTTGAGCGCCGGCACGCTTGGCGCGCATGATGGCGCCGATATCGACTTCGGTCAGGCAGATGGCGATCTGGGGTTTCACCGATGCTTCGATCGCGCGCACGCGACGGATGAATTCGACCGTGGACATATCGGGCAGGGCGCTGTCGACCACGATGATGTCGGGCATGTCCTGTGTACAGACCTCCAGGGCGTCATAGCCGGAAGCGGCTTCGACGACAATCACGTCCCGAGTTCCGAGGATGCGCTTGGCGACCTTGCGGATCACACTTGAATCGTCGACGAACATGCAGCGTTTCATTTTCCGGTCCTTCCTGGCGCTCGAGCGAGCCGGAACCTTCGGGCGGTATAGGCCCAAACGTATCCATTTCATGTAAAGAACCAGAAAATCGGAAATATAAAGTTTTCAGCAAAGCAAGACTTTGCTTTTTCTGACGGCCTTCAGAAAAAATCGGAGTTATGCGACCGAAAGCACGATTTCTTCCGCGGTCGCGCGGATCGCGATTGTCATTGCGGCTTCGCGTGCCAAAAGCAGCGTGTAGTAGGGCTGCACCGCATGGGCGTCGATCGCCTCTTCCGGTTTGTTGCCGGAATGCATCTCGAGGAATTTCGGCGGGACCCGGACCATGGGTCCGCTTGCTGCCAACGTGAACTTCGGTGCGGATTCCAGATCCTCGAGCGTCACCGTGATCCTGCCGCCGCGCGGGATGGCGCCGTTGGCGATAAGAATCAGGTTGAGCAGGAGCTTGACCTTGTTTTTCGGCAGCAGCGCGCGCGCGCCGTTCCAGATCAGTTCGGGCTTTTCGTTCTTGAGGAACGCGATGGCAACGGCCTCGGCATCGCCGGTGTCGATCAGCATGCCGGCCGAACCGGCGGCGCCGAAAGCAATACGGGCAAATTGCAGCCTCGCCGAGGCGTTGCGGGCACTCGCCCGGATCAAGTTCATGGCGTCTTCGTCGGCGCCGCCTTCGTCGAGAAGTTCCAGCCCGTTGTTGATCGCGCCGACCGGGGAAATAATATCGTGGCAGACACGGCTGCACAAAAGTGCCGCAAGGTCCGGCGCAGAAAGCGTGAAAAGCTCAGCCATTGTCAAATGTCCCCGCAGTGTTCTCCGCATTGATCTGCCCGCCACGCCAGACCCAGCGAATCAAATTTTTGCGCAGTAGCAATCTGGTTACACACGGTGTGGGCAGGCATCAAGAAAACCCGATTCAAATTGTCGGGAAACGCTGCGTTCGATTAAGTTTGGGTGAATGGCCGGGGTAGGTGGGGGTTCGAGCCCTCGAACTGCCATCTTGATCCGGGAGCTTAATGGTTGAAAAAGGATTACGGCATAGCCTTGCCGTGATTTGCCGAATCAAGCGAACGCAAGAGTTGCAGGAGCGGCAGAGGCGTCGGCGGAAGTGCTCCCGGACGGAGATTGGAAGCATGTTTCCCAGACTATCTAGCCGGATTCATTTCCGGGTGATCGCGGCATCATTGGCCGTTTTGGCGTTTCTCGCCTTTTCATCATCGGCTTCCCGCGCAGAGCAGTACACCGCGCAGGAAATCGTCGACGCCGGTCATGGCTTTTTCGGCGCGACGTCCGGCGGCCTGGCAACGCTGGTAGAGAAAGCGTTCGCATCCTACGGCCTGCCGAACGGTTACGTCCTGGGCGAAGAGGGATCGGGCGCCGTCGTTGGCGGACTGACCTACGGCGAAGGCACGCTCTACACGAAGAATGCCGGCGACCACAAAGTCTTCTGGCAGGGTCCGTCGCTTGGCTGGGATTTTGGCGGTCAGGGATCGCGCTCGATGATCCTCGTCTACAATCTCGACGACACCAACAATCTCTACAGACGTTTTGTCGGCGTTGCCGGGTCGGCCTATGTCGTAGCCGGTCTCGGTTTCAATGTGCTGAAACATGGCAACATGCTTTTGGTTCCGATCCGGACCGGCGTCGGCGCACGGCTTGGTGTCAATGTCGGCTATCTCAAGCTGACACAGGGACCGACCTGGAATCCGTTCTGACAGTCTCGCCCGCCACTGTTTCCGCCCGCCCCTACTTGACTCCGGCATGTATGGCGGGCGATGCGGCTCTGGATTTGGCCTGGCGTATAAGGGAAGCCGCCAGGCCATGCGGAGCGGGTGAGTTCACGTGATCCAGTCGACGCTGTTTTTCATCCTCGGCTTTCTGTGCGCGGGCTTCCTGGCGCTGATGGTGGCGCCGGCCTTATGGCGCCGCGCCGTCAGCCTGACGCGCAAGCGTATCGAAGCGTCGATGCCCCTGACGCTCAACGAAATGCAGGCAGAAACCGATCGTGTTCGCGCGGAATCGGCAATGTCGATCCGCCGTCTCGAAATCAGCGTGAAATCGCTGAAGGAGAAGGCCGCGAACCAACTCATCGAGATCAACCGCTATCGCGAGCAACTGAGGCTTCTCACGGGCGAGACCTCTAACAAGACCGGGCTGCTTGCAGGCCTCGAGGCCAAGGTGCCCGAGCTCGAGGCCAGGCTGCGCGAGCGCGAGGAGCAGGTTGAAACGCTTTCCAGGCGGTTGCGCGAGGCCGACGACCTGATCGAGAAGCGGGCGGAAGAACTCGAGAAGCTCAGCCAGACCTACGAGGAAATGACCTTCCTCTCGAGCAGCCGGCAGATCGAGATCGCGGGGCGCGAATCCGAGATCGAAAAACTGTCGATGGATGTGTCGCGATCGCGCAACCAGCACAAGGATCTGGAGCGTCGCCTGCAGGAGATGACGACAGAAAACGAGGAACTCGGCGGCGCCTTGAAAGCCGAACGCAAGCGCGTTGCCGACCTGGAAGCGAAAATCGAGCAGATGCTCTCCAAACTCACCGATCGGGAGGAAGCACTCGAACGGCGCGACAGGGAATTGTTGCGTCTTCGGCCAAAAGGCGAGGCCGAGGCAGGCAACGAAAACGATCCCCGTTCGCAGCCGCCCGGGGTCACCAAGACCGCCGCGGTGGCCGGACCAACCGATGCCGCTCGCCAATCGCCGGCGGTTTGGGAAGGCGACGAAACCGCCGGCAAGCTGGCCCGTCTGGCGGCCGATCGCGACCGGCTTGAAAGCCGTTTGACCACCTTGACCCGCGAGAACAAGAAGTTGCGGGCCAGGACGGCGGATAAAGGCGAGAGCGGGCAGCCGGACGATACCTTGCTGCGGGAAGAGATCCACCAACTGGCGGCCGAAGTCGTTCGCCTGACGGCGACGCTGGAAGGACCCGATTCCCCGATTAGCAAAGCACTCGCGATGCCGTCGACAAACGGCCCCGACGGCGGCGGGCAAAAAGAAAAGATCACCAGCCTCGCCGACCGCGTGCGCGCGCTCCAGAAGGTGGCTTCGGCCAGCTGATCCGCGGCGATTTTCGCCCGCCTTCACATTCCTCGGAACTGGTGCAGGGCAATTGCAGAGGCAGCGGCGACATTCAGGCTGTCGAAACCCTCCGCCATCGAGATCCGTGCGGTCTTCAATCGCGTCAGCAGAGCCTCCGGCAGTCCTTCGCCTTCGGTTCCGAGAAAGAGCGCCATCCTGTCGGAACGCCGGACATCGCGGATGTCGGTTGCTCCGCCCGGCGACAGGGCGATCTGGTCGAAGCCCTGACGCGACAGCACTTCCGCAAGCTCGTCGGCGCTGCCTGCGGCCGCGAACGGGATCTTCAGGACGGCGCCGACCGACACGCGGATGGCTTTCCGGTAGAGCGGGTCGCAGCAAGTCTCGTCGAGCAGTGCCGCGTCGGCGCCGAAGGCGGCCGCGTTCCTGAAGATCGCGCCCATGTTGTCGTGGTTGGAGATGCCGACGAGCGCCACCACCAGCGCCCGGCCGGGCAGCGATGCAAGCATCTCTTCGGCCGGAACCGGCGCACGCTTTCTGCCGATCGCCAGGATGCCGCGGTGGATATGGAAGCCGGCGATGGCGTCCATGACCTTGCCGGAGGCGACATAGACCGGCAGGTCGTCCGGCGCGTGCGCCAGGGTTTCGGCCAGGCCGCCAAGCCGGCTTTCGAGGACAAGCACGGATTCCGCCTCGAAGCGGCGGGCTGCGAAGAGAACGTTGAGCACGACCTTGCCCTCGGCAATGAAACGGCCTTGCCGGCCGGCAAAGATCGCGCTCGCGGACGTCGCGATAGGCGGCAACGCGCGGATCGTCCGGGTCATCGATGCGGATCGTCTTCATGGTCTCCATTCGCCGCGGCGGCGGCTCGATCTTCGGCGAGCCGGTGCGCTGGTTCAAGGCTCGGAGCACCACTTGCGCGTGCAAAACGGCACGGCCGTACTCCAGGCCGACGACGGAGATGAGCGTCTAGCCGATGGTTAGGAGCGTACCGCAGCCAGAGCTGGCCTTGTCCTCGTTTCTTCCACCGTATCGCCGAAGATGTCGTCCAGGGTGAGGAACAACCGGCGCACGGCAACCGAGTTGCAGCTGTAGTAGATCATTTGCCGGTCGCGCCGGGTTTCGACGAGACCGAGACTGCGCAGCTTGGCAAGATGCTGGGAGAGCGCGGACTGGCTGAGCGACACTCTCTCGGCGATGGCGCCTACCGAAAGCTCGCCTTCGAGAAGATGGCTCATGATCACCAGCCGCTTGCTGTTCCCCAGCAAGGTCAGAAATTCAGCGGCCTTGTCGGCGTTTCGGATCAGTTCTTTTGAGATCATCAATCCCCCATGCTTCTTCATTCATTCGGGCGCTAGGGGGCAATAGCGCCGGAAAGCCGCAACCTGTCCGCGCATATATGCGCTTCCTCGAATACAGGCCTCTTGTTGCAACCTACTCACTTTCGATCAAAGCACAAGCGGTCCGTTAGAACCTTTCCATCACATCTGCATCGCGTTTCCCGCGAGCTTGCGGCGTCCTTCGGCGGCAAGTTCGACCAGGGTTTTTCGCAAGTTCCGTGCGCCGGCCAGCGGCTCCGGGAAGAAGACGCGCCGCGTCTCGTCGCCGGCCGCAAGGTCAAGTCCCTCGGGATCGATGCCCGTGATGATCCAGTCTCCCTCGCCCGCGCCGCCGAAAACTCGCGCATAGATGGAAATCGCTTCGGCGTGATCGCTGTTCATATGATCGATCGCCGCTTGTTCGGATTCGGCGAAACCTTCCACGGCGTCGGCCGCAATGACGAGATCGGGACGGCCAAGCAGGTAGGCCTTGCCGAAGCCTCCGTTCAGGCTGGCGCCCTCGGGTTCGAGCCGGAAGAAATGGAAGTCGCCCAGGCCGGCATAGAGTTTCGCCTTCGGGTTGCGGTTCAAGTAGCGCCGTTCGGCGCGCGCCTGTTCCGGCGTTTTTCCCTGTAGTTGTAACGCGTTGCAAGAAATCGTGATTCTGGGGTGGGCGAGGGGATCGCCCCTGCCGGGTTCGCCGACCAGCAGCGAGCAGCGCAAATCGGCGATCAGCGCCTTGGTGTGCGCCGAGAGCATCGAGACGAGAATGAGCGGCGCGCCGTCGATATCGGTGGCGGTGCCGATGCGGCTTGCCAGAGGGGCGCCGGTTGCCGGATCGAGCACCGCGATAGCGCCATGACGCGCGGTGCGGATCAGCGTCTTGGCGAGCCGGATCGCTTCCTCGTCGGTTTCGCGGATGACGTCCTTCTTCTCTTTCACGCCGGGCTCATAAAAATGATGACTAGCCGGCTCCACTATTCACCGATCACACCGGAGCGCGCAAGTGCCGAAATGGCCGCGCGGTCCAGGCCAAAGCGTTCGAGCGCGGCGGAAACCCGATCCGGCGTTCGTTCTGGCGGTTCCGAAATCGCCGCCGGCGTGCGCGAAAATCGGGGCGCCGGCGCGGGCCGCTTCAGTTTTCCCGCCATCACATGCGTGTGCCGGGCCTTGTTGTGGGAATGGTCGGGCGCTTCCTTGAGCGACAGAACCGGCGCGACACACGCATCCGTCGGTCCGAAGATTTCCGCCCACTCGTCCCTTGTCTTTTGCCTGATCCGCGCGGCGATGGCGGTCCGCATCTCGTCCCACAGGTGGAGGTCGTACTGCGCGGCGGCGAATTTTTCCTCCAGCGGCAGCAGTTTCGCGAACTCGGCGAAGAACTGCGGCTCGAGGCAGGCGACCGCGACATGCCGGCCTTCGGCGGTCTCGTAGGTGTCGTAGAAGGGAGCGCCCGAATCGAGCAGGTTCGAGCCGCGCCTGTCCCGCCAGAAGCCTGTCGCCATGAAGCCGAAAAAAGGTGCCGCCAGCATCGAGGCGCCGTCGATCATCGCTGCGTCGATCACCTGGCCCTTGCCGGATCGCGAGCGCTCGAAAAGTGCCGCCAGCACGCCCATGATGAGGAACATGGTGCCGCCGCCATAATCGGCGGCGAGGTTGAGCGGCGGCACCGGCCTGCCGTCCTTCGGGCCGATCGCATGCAGGATGCCCGAATAGGCGAGGTAGGTGAGGTCGTGGCCGGCGCGCCCGGCAAGCGGCCCATCCTGGCCGAAGCCGGTCATGCGGCCGTAGATCAGCCGCGGATTGCGGGCGAGCGCTTCCGCCGGCCCGAGCCCCAGCCGCTCCATCACGCCCGGGCGGAACCCCTCGACCAGCAGGTCCGCCTTGCCGACCAGGTCGAGCAGCAGTTCGATGCCTTCCTGCCGCTTGAGGTCTATCCTGACGATGTCGCGGCCATGGCGGTCGAGATCGTATTCCGGCGGCACCACGAGAAACGGCTTTTTGCCGTTCTCCTTGCGCTCCACCCGAAGCACGTCGGCGCCGAGTTCCGACAGCATCAGCCCCGCCAGCGGCACCGGCCCGAGCCCCGCCATTTCTATCACTTTCAGGCCGGCGAGCGGGCCGGATTTTTGTTGGCGTTGCTCGTTCATCCTGCTCTTGCTCGTTTCGCCGGCACGGCGTTGGTGCCCTTCTCCCTGTTTACGGGGAGAAGGTGGCCGAAGGCCGGATGAGGGGCTGCGCCAACTTCGGCATGCATTTTCGCCGCCCCTTATCCGGCCTGCCGGGCACTTCTCGCCGCAAACGCAATCGACCCCCACTCCGTCTCGGCTTCGCCTCGCCACCTCTCCCCGCTCGACGGGGGAGAGGAAGGGAGCCTTGCCCGCTGCCGGTGCACCATTTCCAACGTCGCCGCTACGAGAGCCGAGCGCAACCTGCATTTCCTCTCCCCCGTCGAGCGGGGGAGAGGTGGTCCGCACAGCGGACCGGAGTGGGGGTCGACCCCTTCATATGCGATAGCCCCGCCGCAAACTCGGGAGAAGGCCGCTGGCCGCGCCGTCTCACTTCGGCGCCATGCGGATGGCGCCGTCGAGGCGGATCGTCTCGCCGTTCAGCATCTGGTTCTCGACGATGTGCAGCGCGAGTGCCGCATATTCCGCCGGCTCGCCGAGCCGCGACGGGAAGGGCACCGAGGCGCCAAGCAAATCCTGAACCTCCTGCGGCATGCCCATCATCATCGGCGTCTTGAAGATGCCGGGTGCGATGGTGACGACGCGGATGCCGGAGCGCGCCAGATCCCGGGCGACCGGCAGCGTCATGCCCACCACGCCGCCCTTCGACGACGAATAGGCGGCCTGGCCGATCTGGCCGTCGAAGGCGGCCACGCTCGCCGTGTTGACGATGACGCCGCGCTCGCCGCTTTCCAGCGGCTCCAGCCTCTGGGTGCGGTCGGCAACGAGGCGGATCATGTTGAAGGTGCCGATCAGGTTGACCTCGATCACCTTGCGGTAGGAATCGAGCGGGTGCGGCCCGTCCTTGCCGAGCGTCTTGGCACCGATGGCGATGCCGGCGCAGTTGACCAGGATGCGCGGCTCGCCGAGCTTTTCCGCAACCTCGGCCACCGCGGCTAGGGCGCCCTCGGCGCTCGAGACGTCGCATTTTACCGCGATGCCGCCGATCCCGGCCGCAACCCGCTCGGCGTTCTCGATGCCGACGTCGAGCACCGCCACCCTGGCCCCCTTCGCGGCCAGCGCCCGGGCGGTCGCCTCGCCCAGCCCCGACCCGCCGCCGGTGACAATCGCGATCTGGCCTGATGGGTTCATTTTCCGCTCCTCCCGGTGATGTGTTCGTTCCGTTGCGGATAGCGTATGCGGAGAGAGGAGGGAAGGGCGGGCGCCCGCCCCCCTCATCCTGAGCCGTGAGCTTGTGGAACGGTCGAAGGGGAGGGAGGTCGGCCGATCGCGGAACGATCGACCGGGGTGAGGTCGCTGCGGCAGTGTGGGACCGCCTCGCCTGACATTTCACTCCAGACTGCCTGCAATGATGGCAAGCCGTATCCTCAAGTACGCTTCTTGTGATAAGGACCGACAGCGAGAAGGCTCGCTCCGACCGGCATATTCAACAGGCTAACGAATGGCTTTTCAAACGAAGAACTTAAGCTCAGAGGAGATTCAGGAACTCTTTAACCTCAATGAAGAGTCACTTCATTGATCTGAAGAGCGCCAAGATTTCACCTGTTCTGCATGTCACGATCTTTAAGGCCCAGTAAATTGTTCCTTCAACGGATGGAGTTGTATACCGCAGACGAAGCGCTCAAAATCTCCCGGTAGCCGGGGACGCGCTTGGACGGCTAAAGCTCGACAAAGGTAATGGCACCTTTGAAGACGAAGATTATCGATAGATAAGGAAGAAATAACAAACTCGTGCGGGCTGCCCGCGACGCGATCATCGCGCAAAACAGAAACCCCGACGCCGCCGCGCAAAACGGACAAGCCCGACATCTTCCTTACCGGCGCGTCCGGTCGCGCCGAATCTGGCCGCTGAAACCCGGCCGGCCGCCGGGCTGGCAACGCCGGCCCAAGCACGAGGTCCACGAAGTGTTGAACAACACCCACGGCCTCGCCTTCGACGTCCTGGAGCGCCGCGACACATCTTGATGATCAGCGCGGGTATCCCTCCCCCTTGAGGGGAGGGTGGACAGCCGCCGAAGGCGGATGGACGGGTGGGGTCGCCTCGGCCGCACGCGACATTTTTGCGCGACGCTGATGGAACCGTCGCGTCCAGTCGCACCTACCCCACCCGGCCGCTTCGCGGCCACCCTCCCCTCGAGGGGGAGGGACCGCTCCCGCACCGCCCCCTCACTGTTCCTTCATGCCCGCCTTCCGCAGCGCGTCGAGATAACGGTCCATGATCGCCGGGTCCTTCCAGGGCACCCCGGCGCGGGTGCTGGCGATCGTGGTGTGGGGCGCGATGGCGAGCAGGCCTTCGAGTGCGGCCTCAGCCTTCGCCGCCTGGCCGAGCTGGCCGTAGCTGGCGACGAGCAGGCGATGCGCGCTCGGGAAATCCGGCTGGAGATGGATCGACTTCAACGCCCACTCGGCCGCCTCCTCGTAGTGCCCCTCGGAAAATTCGGCGAGGCCGAAGAAAAGGTAGGTCCAGCCATTGGCGGGATCGCGCGGGCTCAGCCGCAATGCCTTCGTCAGATGCTCGCGCGCCTTGGCCGCCTCCGAGGTGAAGGCGTAGTAGCCGCCGCCCCACATATGCGGGAAGGCGAGGTTGGCGTTGAGGCCGAGCGCCGTTTCGAGCCGCCGCGGCGCTTCGCCGAAGTCGCGGGTGAACAGGGTGACGACGCCGAGGATGGTATGCGCTTCGGCGTCGCGCGGGTCGAGCTCGACGGCCGAGCGCGCCATTTCATGGGCGCTCGCCAGCGATTTCAGCGGGTTGCCGCTCCAGCCGTAGAGCACGTCCCAGACATCGCACATGGCATGCACGACGCGGGCGCGGGCCATGCGCGGATCGAGGCCGATCGCCTGGCCGAGGAATTTCCTCGCCTCGGCATTGTCTTGCTGCGTCACGCGCCAGACATGCCAGTTGGCGCGCATCACCAGGTCCCAGGCGCCCATTCCGGCCGGGTCCTTGCGGCGGGCGCGCCGCATCTCGGCGCCGATCAGCTCGGGCGCCACGACGCCGACGATCGAGGCGGTGATCTCGTCCTGTACGGCGAAGATATCGTCGAGCTCGCGGTCGTAGCGTTCGGCCCAGACATGGTTGCCGGTGGCGGCGTCGATGAGCTGGGCGGTGATGCGGACGCGGGTGCCGCCCTTGCGCACGCTGCCTTCGAGCACATAGCGGACGCCGAGCTCGCCGGCGACCTGCTTCACGTCCACCGCCTTGCCCTTGAAGGTGAAGGACGAATTGCGGGCGGTGACGAAGAAGGCCTGGTTGCGCGCCAGCTCGGTGATGATGTCCTCGGAGATGCCGTCGGCGAAATATTCCTGGTCGCGCTCGGGGCTCATGTCCTGGAACGGCAGGACGGCGATGGACGGCTTCATGGCGCCGCCGGAAAGGCCGGAGGTCTCGCTTTCCATGGTGTCGGCGATGATCTCCAGGCGGACCCGGTAGATGCGGACGGGCTTGCGGATGTTCTTCACCTGCTGCTCTCCCAGATTGTCGAAGGCGACGTTGAGCTTGCCTACCACCTGCTCGAACACGCTGGCGGAAATGAAGATGCCGCCAGGTTCGGCGAGCAATTCCAGCCGTGCCGCGATGTTGACGCCGTCGCCCAGAATATCATCGCCGTCGATGACGATGTCGCCGAGGTTGATGCCGGCGCGATACTGGATCCGGCGCGGCTTCGGCGTCTTTGCTTCCATCTTCGAAATGCCGCGCTGGATGAGGACCGCGCTTTCGAGCGCGTCGACGACGCTGGCGAACTCGACCAGCAGGCCGTCGCCCATGGTCTTGGCGATGCGGCCGCCGTGCTCCTTGAGGACAGGGTCGATAACCTCCTGCCGGTGGGCCTTCTGGCGGCTAATGGTTCCGGACTCGTCGGCTTCCATGTGCCGCGAATAACCAACCATATCGATCGCCAGCACAGCGGCCAGCCTGCGTACCACGCGATCGGTGGGCAAAATTGTTCCTCGCCTGAAACGCACCGGGCGCGACCTTACGACCCCGGCGTGTGCAAGTCCATGCGGCGGCGTATCTGCCGGTCGCCGGGTTCAACCGGGGGACCCGGATGCCGCCGCTTGACAAGCAAATCGCGACGCTGGCGCCAAGCGAACGGCAACGGCGCGCAAAAAAGTTCGGCCGGATTGTCGGCGCAGCTGGCGGTCATTCGTCCTTTTGTCAGCCTGACGGCAGGAAAGTCCAAATTACCGGAGGAAAAGCCATGCAAGCCATCGTCCAAACCGCTCCCGTCTCCAACGCCCAGCTATGGGCCGGACGCGTGCTGAGCGGCATCATCATCCTGTTCATGCTGTTCGACAGCAGCATCAAGCTGGTGCCGCTCGATATCGTCACCGAAACATCCGCGCAGATCGGCCTGCCGACCACCGCCGCATTCGCCCGCACGCTCGGCATCCTCGGTCTCGTCTCGGCGATCCTCTACGCCTACCCGCGCACCGCTGTGCTCGGCGCCATACTGCTCACCGGCTATATGGGCGGCGCCATCGCCACCCATTTCCGCATCGGCAGCCCGCTGTTCTCGCACACGCTGTTCGGCGCCTATCTCGGCATCATCCTGTGGGGAGGGCTCTGGCTGCGCGACCCGCGCGTGCGGGCGCTCATCCCGTTCAGCAGCGAGGCGTAAGGCATGCGATGAAATTCCGCGCAACCATCGAACCCGGCGGCAAGTTAAGTTCCGCCATCGGGTTTCGCAGCGGGCGGATGCGGCGATCCGGGCCGAACTTATTCTTCAGGCTCGGTGGTGAACTGCAGCGGATAGCCCTTGGCCTTGCCGGCATCGGTGGCGCGGGTTGCCTTGGTCTCGGCGACGTCCTTGCTGAAGACGGCGACGACGCAGACGCCACGCCGGTGCGCGGTGATCATGATCTTTTGCGCGAGATCCTCGCCGACGTGGAACTCGGCCTTCAGCACGGCGACGACGAATTCGCGCGGCGTGTAGTCGTCGTTGAGCAGGATGACCTTGTGCAGTTTCGGCCGCTCGGTCTTCAGGCGGACTTTCGTGCGGGGTATAGTGATTGTGTCGGGCATCGGACGTACAAACGGCTGAGGCGCGTCCGCGAAGTTTGGCACATCGGGTGCGGCTGGTCCACCGGTTCGGGCGGTGGTCCAGTTTGAATTTAGGCTATGGACGCTTTCGCCCTTGCCTCATCGGCCGTGAGCGCGGTCTCCCTCGTGCCGGAGACGATGATCTCCAGGACTTCGCGATCGTCGGTGTCCTTGACGTAGCGGTCGCCGACGTTCTCGCCGCGCTTCAGCACCATCACGCGGTCGCCCACGGCGAAAATATCGATGAGGCGGTGCGAGATGATGATCTGGGCAACGCCCTGCTTTTTCAGTTCCAGCATCGTCTCGAGCAGCCGTTCGGTCGCCATCACCGAGAGATTGGCGGTCGGTTCGTCGAGGATAACCACGCGCGGCTCGAACGAGATGGCGCGGGCGATCGCAACGGATTGCTGGCGGCCGCCCGACAGGCTTTCGACCTTCTGATAGACGGAGTTCACGTCGACCTTGAGCCGTTTCAGCACATGATCGGCTTCCGCGTACATTTTCCGCCGATTGACGAAAAGGCCCTTGCGCGGCCACCGGCCGAGGAAAATATTCTGGCCAACGTCCATGTTCCCGCAAAGGGCGAAGTCCTGGTAGATCATCTCGATGCCGACGTCGCGACTCTCGTGCGGGCTCTTGAAATGCACCGGTTGTCCGGCGACGAAGATTTCGCCGGCATCGCGTTGATAGGCGCCGGTCAGGATCTTCATCAGCGTGGACTTGCCGGCCGAGTTGTCGCCGACGAGCCCCAGGATCTCACCCGGATAGAGCACGAGATCGACCGAGCGCAGCGCCTGGACGGCGCCGAAGGCCTTTTCGATGCCGCGCATTTCGACGATCGGTTGAGGCGACGCAGTATCAGGCATGGGCGGTTTCCGGGGTTCGTGCGCGCCGCCGGGCGATGCGTTCTCTCAGGCGGCCGAAAAGGTTGGCCTGGCGCACCCAGATATCGATCAGCACGGCGATGATGAGGATGACGCCGATGAAGACGTTGATCCAGTGCTGCGGCATGCTGAAGCCCTGGACGTTGAGCTGGAGGAGAGCCCGGACGAGAGTGATGACGGCGGCGCCGGCAAGCGCGCCGATCACGGTGCCGTAGCCGCCGAAGATCGAGCCGCCGCCTATGATCACCGAGGCGATGGCGTCGAGCTCGCGGAACTGGCCGGCGACCGGGTTGAAGCTGCGGAAGTAGGCGACGTTGATGAGGCCGGCCATGGTGGCGCAGAGCGCCGCCAGCATGAGCGCGATGAAGCGCACCCGGCTGGTGTTGATGCCTGCATAGGCGGCGGCGCGGATGTTGCCGCCGGTGGCGTAGACTTTCTGGCCGAAGGGCATGTAGGCAAGCACGATGCCGGCGACGAGCGCGACGAGCAGCATCCAGATCGTCTGCACGCTGACGACCTCGGCGACGGCCCGCGCCAGCCCATCGGGCAGCCGGATGCCATAGTGCAGCAGGATGTCGTTCAGCTTGCGGCCGAGCAGGTTGTAACCCTCCGGCCAGCCGGTGAGCTGTTGGCCGGCGACGAACCAGGCGGCGAGCCCGCGAGCGATGTAGAACATGCCCAGCGTTGCGATGAAGGCTGGCAGCTTGAAGCCGACCGTGACGACGGCGTTGACGAACCCCGCGCACATCCCCGCCAGCAGGCCCATCGCCACCGCCGTCACCGGGTCGGCGCCGAGAACCTTCAGAAAGTAGGCGGCGGTGCTGCCGGCGAGCGCCAGCACGGCGCCGACCGAGAGGTCGATGTCGCCGGCGGCGATGACATAGGTGAGCCCGACGGTGATGAGCGCGAGCTCGGTGTAGTTGAGCAGGATCGCGAAGGTATTGGACAGGTTCCACCAGTAGTCCGGCCGGAGCGCGAGGCCGGTCAGCCAGAGCGCCGCGGTCAGGATAATGGCGAGCGCGTCGCGGCGGGCGAGGAACTTGCCGAAGCCGGTGGCCGACAGGGCGATGTCGGTCGCCATCGCCCCCTTTGTCTGGACGCCTTCGAGCGCGACGCCGCCGATCTCATGAGCAGGCGGTGGCGGCCGGCCGCGCAGCCAGGCCCAAAATCGTCCGGCGATCTGGCGGCGAATGAGCCACGGCTCGATCAGCACGGCGATGACGAGCAGGACGCCGAGGAAGACAGGGACGGCGCCGACCGGCAGCGAGTAGACCGCGTTCACCGCGATCTCCTCGTCGCCGACCTTGATGGTGCGGGTGATCGGCCAACCCTCGCGCAGCACCTTGTCGATCAGGATCACCAGCATGGCGCCGAGACACGAGCCGAAGATGCGCCCGCGCCCGCCGAGGATCGACGCGCCGCCGATGATCACGGAGGCAATCACGATCAGCTCGAGACTGATGCCGTAGAGCGGGGTCACCCCCTTGTCCTGCGCCGCCGACAAGAGGCCGGCCAGCGCGGCGCAGAGCGAGGAGATGAGGTAGGCGCGGATGCGCACCCAGCGCGTCGGTATGCCGGCATAGACCGCTGCCTGCTCATTGCCGCCCGTCGCGAAGGTCTCGTAGCCCCATCGGGTCTTGGCAAGCACATAGGCGCCGACCACGGCGACCACGGCGAAGATCGCGATCTGGTTGTTGAAGCCGAATATGTTCGTCTCGCCAAGGTGGAAGAACAGCGGGTTCTCCTTCGCCTTGCCGGGATAATAGATCGCCTGGCCATGCGTCAGCGCCAGCACGAAGCCGCGGCCGATGAACAGCATGGTGAGCGTGGCGATGAACGCCGGGACCTTCAGGATCGTCACCAGCACGCCATTCAGGAGGCCGATCAACGCGCCGAGAAGGAGGCAGAAGATCACCGAGGTGACGATGTCCATATTGAGAAGGCTTGGCGTGAACAGCCTGGCAAAAACGACGGCCACCAGGCCGTAGGTGGAGCCGACAGAGAGGTCGAGGTCCTTGTTGACGATGACGAAAGTCATGCCGACGGCGATGATGGCGACGCGCGAGGTGTCACGCAGCAGCGCCTGCAGCGCCTCCGTGGAGCCAAAAAACGCCGGATTCACGAAGGCCCCGCCGAGGTAGAGCAGCAGGATCAGCGCGAGCAGCCCCGCCTCCCAGCCACCGACGAGCTGGGATGGAAGACGGAGAGCGGGAGCTTCGGCAGACATACGGACGACCGGTTTCCGACTGACGTTGGGCAAATGCGCGGGAGGGGCGTCAGCCCTCCCGCGGCCGGTTCAGAAACATTGCCGGCGTTCAGTTTTCAAAGCGCTTGCCGACCTGCTCCACTGTCTCCTTCGTCACGAGCTGGGCGCGCGTGTCGAGGTTGGCCGCCGCGATACCGCGATCGATCTGCAGATAGAGCTGCATGACCGGCCAGAAGCCCTGCAGGAAGGGCTGCTGCCCGAGCGCGCCGGTCAGGTCGCCACTTTTCAGCGCATCCTGCTGGGCCGGACCGAGGTCGAAGCCGTAGGCGCAGATCTGACCGGTCTTGCCGGTCTGCGCGACGGCCTTGGCGAGCGCCGGCGTGAACACGTTGTTGCCGGCGAAGGCGCCGACGACGTCGCCGCGCGATTCGAACAACGTGACGATGCCGTTGACCGGGTCGTTCGGATTTGTGTCGATGCCGGTGTTCTCCGGCCCTGCGTCGACCTTGAAGGCATCGAGCTTGCCGGCATCCTTCAAGCCCTTGACGATGGCGTTGAAGGCCGAGGTGACGCGATTATTGACCTCGATATTGCCCATTGCGGTCGATGACGGCAACACGATCGTGCCCTTCTCGATACCTTTTTCCGCCAGGCACTTGACCAGCGCCTCGCCTGCGATCGCGGCAGCGGAGGCGTCCTGGCCGGTGTGGCTGATGCCGTTGCGGTTGAGGATCGTGGCGTCGAAGGAGTTGGTCGTGGCGACCGGTATGCCCTTCGACTCGGCGGCCTTGACGATGTCGTTATAGGCGCCGACCTGCGGCGTCGTCATGATCAGGCCGTCGATCGTCGGATCCTGCACGATCTGGTTCAGGATTTCGATCTCGCGGGCCGGATCGTCGGTCGGAGACTCCGAGCCGAGCAGCAGGACGTTGGCGCCGATCAAATCGCCGGCAACTTTCGCGCCGACATAGACCGGGTCGAAGAAGCCGTTGCCGGCAGTGTGGGTCACGATGGCGAATGTGAGCTTTCCATCGGCCGAATGGAAGTCCTTGGTGCCGGCGGCCTCCTTTGCGGCTTCATCGAAGCCGTAACCGCCGACTGCTTTTTCAACGCTGCCGGATTGTGCGAAGGCGTAGGGAATGCCATGCAATAACAACGCCGCGGCGCATGCCGCGAGCGGGAAAGTATGTTTCATGATTATCCTCCCATGCATCCAACGGTCGGAAGCCGTTTGGCACATTTCTTCAGGGGATACCGAGTGCTTCCTCCCGTTCGGGGATATTCCGCCTAAACCTCGCCCAGGTAAATAGCTCACAACCTCCGCGGAGCAATTTATTTCGGAGCTCGAAGTATCTAACGTCATCACAGGTCTTTGGATGCATTCGACGATCCGCCCGAGTGTTCGGACTTCCTTCCTGCCTTGGCTGATCCAGGATGGGATGGACTTAGGCCAGCTGCGCTCGGACGGTCGCGGGCTGATGGAGTCGATCGCCGACAACGCGACGGACGAGGGGCGGGCGCTCAACCGGCGCGTCGAGGTAAAGGCGGTGAATTGATCCGGCCGGTGCCGGCCGGACCTCGACCGGTCAAGGAGATCGCCGGCGAGAGTTATCGCGCGGTGTCCTTCACCGGCCGGACCTTGGTTGCTATCGGCCCGGTGTCGCCCATCTCCTCGACATAGTGCACCTTGTCGCCGCGCTTCAGGCTATCGAAGTCGCCGCCGAGCAGGCCGTTGCGATGGAAATAGAGCAGCCCGCCCTCCTTGGCGAGGAGGAAGCCGTGGTCTTCTTCCGGGTGCATCTCCGCGACCTGGCCGAGAAACTGGTTTTGCGCGTCGTGGTGGACCGCCTTCGTGCGGCCGTCGAGCTGACGCTTGTACTCGATGAGCATCTGCTCGGCCGTCGAGAAAGCATCCGAGATGGCGTTGCGGAGATCGGGGCTCTGGAAGCGCATCTGCAGCCGCTCGGGCTCGTAGGCAACCACCAGATCCTCGTGGCCGCGAACGCCCATTTCGATGCGCACCACGGGTGGCGTCTTGCTTTGCGGGCGGTCGGCGCGCTGATCGACTTTTACCCGGCAGCCGACCAGGCCGTCATAGAGCTTCTCCAGCTTCGCGGCGCGCGCGCGGATTTCATCCTCGGCCCAGTCGGGCTTGCCGACCTTGTGGAAAGCGATTTCGAGCGGAATGTCCATTGCGTCGCTCCTCTGTTGGTTCTCATTGTCCGAGCGCGTTGCTATTCCAACGACGCAGCCTCCGATCCGTTCCAGCCAATGGCCACCGAGCCCAATGGCCACGCCGGCCGCTGAGATCGTGTCGCCGGGGCCGATTTGATGGAACGTTTCCGGACAAGGTTCATTCCTCCTGATCGCCCGCCCAACGGGCGGGTCAGACCGAGGGAGGTAGCCATGAAAGTAAGAGAATGCATGACAAGCAATGTCCAGATCGCGGATCCGGAGCAGACCATCCGGGATGCCGCGCGGGCGATGGCCAGTCTCGACGCCGGCGTTTTGCCGGTCGGCGAAAACGACCGCCTGGTGGGCATGATCACCGATCGCGACATCGCCATCCGCGGCATCGCCGAGGGCAAGGGACCCGACACCAGGATCAGGGAGGTGATGAGCGGGGATGTCAAATACTGCTTTGACGACGAGGATGTCGACGATGTCCTGCGCAACATGGGCGATCTGCAGGTAAGGCGACTGCCCGTGCTCAACCGTGACAAGCGGCTGATCGGCATCATCGCGCTCGGCGATCTTGCCACCAAGGACGGCGAGACGATGCAGACGGGCGCGGCGCTCGGCGGCATCTCGCAGCCGGGCGGCGAGCACTCGCAAACCGCGCATTAGAGCGCCGCGCGTCCCTCAGACGCAAATGACGCTCCAGGTCTTTAACCTGCGCATCGGCCCGAAAATCGATTCCGATTTCGGGCCGATGCGCAGCGGTGTCCTACCGCGCGGAAGCCCGCGCCGGCAGGCGCACCGAACCGTGATTGGCCTGTGAGGGACGCTGCATGCTAAGTCGACAATGCGGGGCAATCGAGGGTTCGCGATGGAACGCAGGCTTGCCGCGATAGTCGCCGGCGATATCGTCGGCTACAGCCGGCTGATGGCGGACGACGAGGCGGCGACCTATGCGGCACTGCGTTCCGCCTTCGACGACCTGATCGCGCCCGCACTGCAGCGCCACGGCGGCCGCACCTTCAAGAGCACCGGCGACGGGTTTCTGGCGACGTTTCCGAGCGTCAACGAGGCGCTCGACGCGGCGATAGAAATCCAGGCCGGCTTCGACGAGCGTCCCTTCGATCTCCGCATCGGCGTCAATCTCGGCGACGTCATCGAGGACAATGGCGACATGTTCGGCGACGGGGTGAACGTCGCGGCGCGGCTCGAAGCGATGGCCGATCCCGGCAGCATCTTCGTCAGCGCCGCGGTCGTGCGCAGCGCCGACAGGAACCGCGGCGAGCATTTCTCCCGTGTCGGACGGCGGCACATCAAGAACATTCGCGAGCCGGTCGATGTCTATACCGTCAGGCTGAAGGGCGACAAAAAACACATGGCGCGCTGGCTGCCGCGCGCGATGCGCGGCAGGCGGGCAATCTTCGCCTACGCAGCGGGTGCGGCAGCGATAGCGCTTGTCGCTGTCGCGGCGAGCAACCCCGCGCGGCTGGAAACGATGACTGCCGGCGTCACCAACGGCCTTGCCCGGCTGGTGGGCGTGGAAAGAGCCGACGCGCGGCCGGCCGTCGCCGTCCTGCCCTTCGACAATATGAGCGGCGATGCGGAGGAGACCTATTTCGTCGACGGGCTCACCGAGGACATCATCACCGAGCTTGCCCGCAATTCCGAATTGCAGGTGATCGCGCGAAATTCGACATTCGCCTTTCGCGGCCAGGCAACCGATACACGGCAGCTGGGCCAGAGGCTGGGTGCAGGCTATATCGTCGAAGGAAGCGCGCGCCGGGCCGGCGACCAGTTGCGTGTGGTGGCGCAGCTGATCGACACGCGCAGCGGCGCGCATCTGTGGTCGCGCAGCTACGACCGCCGCGTCGACGACGTCTTCGCCGTGCAGACGGAGCTGACTTCGGAAATCGTGGCGCACCTCGTTTCTTATGTCCGGCAATCGGAAGTCAACGAGTCGGCGCGGCGGCCAACGGAAAACCTGCAGGCCTACGACCTCGTTCTCCAGGCCCGCAGCCGCTACAAGCACGGATCGGCAAACGGCGAGGACCTGCTTGCATCCCGCGCGTTGCTGCAGCGCGCGCTGGAACTCGATCCCGGCTACGCAACCGCCCGCGCGCATCTGGGACTGACCTATATCGTCGACGCCGTGCAGGGCGTGAGCGGCCGCGCCACGAAAGCCGATATCGAGACGGGCCTGAGCGAGGTGCGCCAGTCGATCCGGCTCGATCCCAATCTCGCCCTCGGCTATCAGGCATTGAGTTTCGGCCTGTCGGCCAACGCCGATTACGAGGGCGCCATGCAGGCCGCGCGCCGCGCGGTGGAACTCAATCCGAACGATCCCGACAGCCTGATGGCGCTGGCGAAGGCCCAGGTTCGCTTCGGCGACTATGCGGACGCGGTCGCCAATGCCGAGCGTGCCCGCCGCCTGCATCCGCTGGCGCCCGAATATTACGTCTATGTGCACGGGCAGGCGCTTTATGCGGCGGGGCGCGCCGACGAAGCCGACGGCGTGCTCAACGAATGCCTGATGCGGGCGCCGCAGGAAAAGGATTGCCTGCTGATCCGGACCGCGCTGCTGGTCGGCCGCGGCGAGCTGAGCCAGGCACAGGCGACGATGGCGCGGCTGGTTGCCGCCGATCCGCAATTCTCGCTGGCCGCCGAACGGGACTACCGCCGCTTCGGCAACTCGCCTCTCATGGACCGTTTCCTCGCCGATCTCGCCCGCGCCAAGGCGCCCGAGACGGCAGCGCGCCAGCCGCGCGTGGCGGTGACGGCGACTTAAAACGCAAGCCTCTCCTCGTTGTCCCTATCCGAGCGGCGAAGCGCTTTTCGGCTAGGCACACTTTCCTGTGAGGCCGGAACGGAGAACCTTGCCAGCACAAGGCGCCTGCACCACGTTCGCCACCGGACGGCACGAACGCGGCGGCAACGAGGCAAGTGCGGCGAATGGATGCATCGGGTGACATCGAGCCGCTGAGCGAGGAACTTTTGTCTTCGCTGCAGCGGCTTTCCTTCGACTATTTCCTGAAAGAGGCGAATCCGGAAAACGGCCTCATCCCCGATCGGAACCGCGAAGGCTCGCCGGCCAGCATCGCGCGCGATCGGCATGGCGCTGACGGCCTATCCGGTCGGCGTGGCGCGCGGTTTCATGACGCGCCGGCAGGCCCGCGACAGGACGCTGGCGACGCTGCGTTTCTTTCACGACAGCCCGCAAGGTCCGGAGCCGGACGCCACCGGGTACAAGGGTTTTTATTACCATTTCCTCGACATGAAGAGGGGACGCCGCGTCTGGAAATGCGAGCTGTCGACGGTCGATACGGCGCTGCTGATCGCCGGCATGCTGGCCGCCAGCGCCTATTTCCAGGAAGACGACGAAGGCGAAGCGGAGATCAGGCGGCTTGCCGACGCGCTCTACCGGCGGGTCGACTGGAACTGGGCGCGAAACGGCGGCGCCACGGTGACGCATGGCTGGAGGCCGGAACGCGGCTTCCTGCGCTACCGCTGGGAAGGCTACGACGAGGCGCTGATCCTCTACGTGCTGGGGCTCGGCTCGCCGACCTACAGGCTGCCGCCGGAAAGCTACGCGGCCTGGCTGTCGGGCTACCGCTGGAAGACGATCTACGGCCGCGAGTTCGTCTATGCCGGGCCGCTGTTCATCCACCAGTTCTCGCACATCTGGATCGACTTCCGCGGCATCCGCGACGCCTATATGCGGGAGCGGGCAGCGACTATTTCGAGAACAGCCGCCAGGCGACCTACGTGCAGCGGCAATACGCTATCCGCAATCCGCGCGGCTTCAAGGGTTATGGCGCCAATTGCTGGGGCCTGACGGCAAGCGACGGTCCGGGACGGCTGAAGCTCCGCATCGATGGCGTGAGCCGCCGCTTCTTCGACTACCATGCGCGGGGTGCGCCGTTTGGTCCCGACGACGGCACGCTGTCGCCCTGGGCGGTGGTGGCGTCGCTGCCCTTCGCGCCGGAAATCGTGCTGCCGGCGCTCAGGCATTTCCACGACCTCGACCTGAAGAAGGGCAATCCCTACGGGTTCACCGCGAGCTTCAATCCGACGCTGGAAGCGGCCGATGGCCGCGCCTGCGGCTGGACGTGCAGCGACCATGTCGGCATCAACCAGGGGCCGATCCCGCTGATGATCGAGAACCACCGCTCCGACTTCGTCTGGAAGCTGATGCGGCAATGTCCGTACATCGTCGACGGGCTGAGGAGGGCAGGGTTCAGCGGCGGGTGGCTGTGAGCAACTGGCGGCGGTGTAGCACTGCCTCTACCTTCGCAACACCGCGCTCAGCACATCCCTGACCCCGATCGCGCCCACGAAACGCGACTGCTCGTCGAAAATGGCGACCGGCGCGGTCTGCGAGCGGTGCATGGCGAGCATGACCGTCTTCAGCGAGGTGCCTGGCTTCGCCCAGAACACGATCGGCTCGTCCTGCGGCGGGGCTTCGACATCGTCGCAGGAGACCCAGACCGCCGGCTTGCCTTCGCGCTCGGCGGCGGCGACGAGACCGTTCTTGTCGATCTTGAAGCGCGTGGTCTGGCGGCGGTCGAGCCACAGCCAGCCGCCGCGGCCGGCCGCTTCGAGGTCGCGGCGGTCGCGCATGACGTTCCAGGCGGTCAGCACCGACAGCGGGTTCACATTGGCGATGAAGTCGCGGACGTAGTCGTTGGCGGGGCGCAGCACGATGTCTTCGGGCGCGCCGGTCTGGACGATGCGGCCGCCCTCCATGATGGTGATGTGGCTGCCGATCTTCAGCGCTTCCTCGAGGTCGTGGCTGACGAAGATGATGGTCTTCTTCAGCGTCTTCTGCAGCTGCAGCAGCTCGTCCTGCAGCTTGGTGCGGATCAGCGGGTCGAGCGCCGAGAACGGCTCGTCCATCAAGCAGGATCGGCGCCTCGGTGGCGAAGGCGCGCGCCAGGCCGACGCGCTGCTGCATGCCGCCCGACAGCTCATGGGCGTATTTCTTCGCCCACGGGTCGAGATTGACCAGCTTCAGCTGCCTGTCGACGCGCTCCTTGCGCTCGGCATCCGGCACGCCGGCGAGTTCGAGGCCGAGGCCGACATTCTCCTCCACCGTGCGCCAGGGCAGCAGGCCGAACTGCTGGAACACCATGGCGACCTGGTGCTGGCGAAGCCGCCGCAGCGTCGCCTCGTCGCAGGAGACGACGTCGACCATCTTGTCGCCGTCCCTGACCATGACCTGGCCGCGGGATGACGACGTTCAGCCGGTTGACGGCGCGCAGCAGCGTCGACTTGCCGGAGCCGGAAAGGCCCATCAGCACGGAAATCTCGCCCTCGTGGACGGTGAGGTTGGCGCCGGCGCAGCCCAGCACGTTGCCGGTCTGCTCGAGGATCTCGGAGCGTGTCGCGCCCTTGTCGATCAGCGCCAGCGAGCCGGCCTGATCGCTGCCGAAGACGATGTCGACATTCCTGAAATCGACCGCGACGTTCATTTCTTGTCTCCCACGCCGATGCGCGTCATCCGGTCGAGCACGATGGCCAGCACCACGATGGCGAGGCCGGCTTCAAGCCCGAGGTCGATGCTGGCGCGAACCCAGCGCCCGGTTGATCTCGGTGCCGAGGCCGCCGGCGCCGATGAGGGCGGCGAACACCACCATCGACAGCGACAGCATGATGCACTGGGTGAGGCCGGCCATGATGGTGGGCAGTGCGGCCGGCAGTTCGACCTTCCACAGCAGCTGCTGCTTGGTGGCGCCGAACGCCTCGCCGGCCTCGATGATCGCCTTCGGCACCGAGGTGACGCCGAGATGGGTGAGCCGCACCGCGGTCGGGATGACGAAGATGATGGTGACGATGAGGCCGGGCGCGTTGCCGAGGCCGAACAGGGTGAGCACCGGGATCAGGTAGACGAAGGTCGGCAGCGTCTGCATCAGGTCGAGCACCGGCAGCATGATCGCGGTAGACCTTCGGCTTGTGGGCGGCCCAGATGCCGAGCGGCACGCCGATCGCCATCGAGGCGATGGTGGCGGCGACGACCAGCACCAGCGTCTCGACCGTCTGCTTCCACAGGCCCTGGTTGAGGATGAAGAGCAGGCCGAGCGCAACGCCGATGGCGAGCGCCCTCGAGCGCTGCAGATACCAGGCGAGCAGAGCGAGCAACGCGATGACCAGCACCGGCGGCAGCAGAAGCAGCGTGTCGACCAGGCCGTCGAGGATGAAGTTCAGGCCGTTGGAAAAGCCGCGGAAGATGGCGTTGAAATTGTCGGTGAGGAACGTGAAGAAGGCCTTGCCCCAGGCGCCGATCGGGATTTTCCAGGCTGGCAAGGAATTTCGAAATCGGATCCATCTGTTCCCCTCATTCCCCTCGGGCGTGCGACGGCTGCCTTGTCACCATCTTGTCACAGGAAATCGAAAAGGGCAGCCGCAGGCTGCCCTTCGATCGATCGTTTTCGGCACAAACAAGAGCGGTTCAGCTGCCGAGCGCCGTCTTCACCGCGGCAGCGGCATCGCCGCCGTCGAAGGTGGTGACGCCGTCGAGCCAGGGGTGGCCGCGTCCGGATTCTTCTTCAGCCAGTCGGTCGCCACCGTGTTGGCGTCGCCGCCCTTCAGGATGGCGTCCATCATCTCGTTTTCCATCGAGAGGTCGAACTTCAGGTTGGTGATGAACTTGCCGACATTCGGGCATTCGGTCGAGGTAGCCCTGGCGCACATTGGTGTGCACGGTGGCGGCGCCGAAGCCGGAATCGCCCATGCCGTCGAGATAGGTGATCTTCATCTCGCCCATCACCGGATGCGGCGTCCAGCCGAGGAAGGCGATCCACTGATTGTCCTTCATCGACTGCTCGGCCTGGGTCAGCATGCCGGCTTCCGACGATTCGACCAGTTCGAAGCCCTCGAGGTTGTTCTCCGGCTTGGAGATCATGTCGAGGATGATGCGGTTGCCGTCATTGCCGGCCTCGATGCCGTAGATCTTGCCGTCGAACTTGTCCTTGAACTTGCCGAGGTCGGTGAGCGTCTTGACGCCAGCCTCGGCGACATAGTCAGGCACGACAAGGCCGTAGCCGGCGCCCTCGAGGTTCTGGCTGACCGTCTCGACCGAGCCGTCGGCGGTGTAGTCCTTGATGTCGGCGGTCATCGACGGCATCCAGTTGCCGAGGAAGACGTCGAGGTCCTTGTTCTTCAGCGAGGCGTAGGTGACCGGCACCGAGAGCTGGATGACCTCCGGCTCGTAGCCGAGCGCGGTCAGAAGCACCGAGGCGACGCCGGTGGTCGCCTGGATGTCGGTCCAGCCGACATCCGACAGGCGCACCTTCTTGCAGCTTTCCGGATCGGCGGCAAAGGCGCGCCCGTGGAAAGAATTGCCGCCAGCCCCAGCGAGGCGGCGAATGTTTTCATGCGCGACATGTCAGTTCTCCCATTTGAATTCTTATACGACGCGGAGTTACGGTTTTTCTCTTCCGCCCGGGTTCTTCAAGCCAAACACCATTTTGGGGCCGATTCAAGCGGCATCGCATGGCGAGCCGCGCCGCCGGCTGGCCTTGCAACGACGCCCGCCGTGTTTTTCGGTGGAAGCCGGACAAGGCGACTCCCCGGCCGGACGAGGTTTTACTAGAAGGGGCGATGGCCAAGCTCTATTTCCACTACGCGACGATGAACGCCGGCAAGACGACGATGCTGCTGCAGGCGTCGTACAATTATCGCGAGCGCGGCATGGCGACGATGCTGTTCATCGCCGGGCATTACCGCAAGGACGACAGCGCCGGCGTCATTTCCTCGCGCATCGGGCTGGAGGCCGACGCCGAACTGTTTCGCGACGGCGACGATCTTTTCGCCCGCATCGACGACCACCAGAAGCACGGCAATCTGCACTGCGTTTTCGTCGACGAGGCGCAGTTCCTCGAGGAGGAGCAGGTCTGGCAGCTCGCCCGGGTTGCCGACCGGCTCAACATACCGGTGATGTGCTACGGGCTGAGGACCGATTTCCAGGGCAACCTGTTTTCCGGCTCGCGCGCATTGCTGGCGATCGCCGACGAATTGCGCGAGGTGCGCACCATCTGCCGCTGCGGCCGCAAGGCGACCATGGTGGTGCGGCTCGGGCCCGACGGCAAGGTGGCCAAGCAGGGCGCGCAGGTGGCGATCGGCAAGGACGTCTATGTCTCGCTCTGCCGCCGGCACTGGGAAGAAGAGATGGGGCGGGTCGAGGCCGAGGATTTCGTCGGGTACAGGGGCTGAAGCGGGAGCGCTGACTTGCTTCAATCAGCAACGGCAAATCTAAAGCAGGACGGGCGCAGATTTTTCTTTTCTTCCTTTCACAATTCCAACGCCTTTCATTCGCTAATTCACCCACATATATTCTCTCAACTCGACCTGTGGCTGTGCTTGGAGGAACTCGATGGCAACCTTGCAGAATTTCGATGAGGAAATCGCGAAGACCAAACAGGTTGTCGAGGAGATGCGGTCGAAGATCGAGCAGTCGGGCACCGTGCTCGACACGCTCGCCAAGGCCGACAAGAAGATCGGCTCCGTCGATTTCGACATCGAGAACGCCCGCATCGAGGACGTGCTGAAGCAGCAGAAGGTGATGGAAGGCAACATCGCCGACCTGATCATCGGGCTGGAGGACGCCACCAACGTCTTCGGCACCGAATTCGAGAGCATGAAGAGCTTCACCGGCTGGGAAAGCTTCATCGGCATCTTCTCCGACCAGCGCAAGCAGCGCATGCGCACCGACCGCGTGCGCAACATGTCGCTGGCCGGCAATCTGCAGGAGCTTCTGTCCAAGTCCGACACCATCGTCGGCATCCTGAAGGCGCAGAAGCAGGTGCTCGACGACCGCTACAAGACCTCCGAGGCGAGCCTTGGCCAGGTGATCGAGCGCCGCAAGGCGACGATGGACAATCTGACCGCCACGCAGAAGCGCATCGAGGAACTGAACCCGCTGCTGCTCGACATCGAGAACAAGATCGCCGCCTCGACCAACCAGAAGGAGCGCACCCAACTCGAAGGCGAGCGCTCGAAGCTCGCCACCGAATACAACGAGAAGCAGGCCAAGGAGCAGGAGCTCTGGCCGAAAGCCAGACGCTCGAGCGCTACACCTCGATGTTCCAGACCTTCGTCGATTCGCTCAACAACCAGATCGCGGCGCAGAACACGCTGATCAACAAGCTGACCATCGACACCGAGCAGCGCATCGTTCTCTACAAGGCGCTGGAGGACAGCTTGAAGACGGCGGCGCAGCAGGACGTCGCCCACAAGATCAACACGCTGGGCAGCCAGGTCGACACCACCGCCGAGGAGACCATGGCCGGCATCGGCGCGGCCGCGCAGAAGCACATCGGCGATCTGCTCGAAATGCACGAGAAGAACATGGTGGCGACCGGCGACATCCAGCGCCGCAAGAAGCTCGCCGACGACGCTTTTGCCCGCCGTTTCGAAGAGGTGATGCGCAAGCACAACGCGGCGGACTATGTGAAGGCGTGACCGCTAAAGCCGCACTGCCTTTCATGACCCCGGAAAACGAAGCCGCCGCACGTCTATTTCGACGCCATCGCCGCGGCGCTGGCCGGGCTCGAAATCTTCATGCGCGACGACCGCTCGCCGCTCTACCGGCACGGCATCGTGGCGAAGATCGTCGCCGAATACATCGCGCGGCTGGAGAGATCCTTCTCCTGCTGGCGCAACCGGCTGGGCTTCATGGAAAGCTTCCGCATCTCGCGCGCCGAGAGCGGCTTTCCGGTCTTCCAGAACGTGCTCGAACTGGAGAACGACCGCCGGCAGGCGCAGCAGCGGCTGGCGAATATCCCCGAGCCCGATACGCTGCGCGCCGAGATGGCCGACTTCATCCTGCGCCACAAGGAGTTTCCGGCCGCCCTGCAGAAGACGATGGCCGAGCGGCTCTATCTGGAGGACATCAAGGACGGCGAGACGTTCGGCCCGTTCATGCTGGCCCAGACGGCCAAGGTTTCGGTCAATCCGAAGACCATGCGGCCCTACTATCTCGTCCACTGGGCGTCGTTCGACGGCAGCGCCAACCTGCCGCTGATCTATATGGCGACCGTCGAGGATTCGTCGGAAGCGATGATCAGCCAGCTGGTCGACGACAACGGCAAGCTCAACGAGAAGGTCGACATCCCGCTGCCGGTCGACGGGCTGCTCAATCCCGAACTCGCGCACCGCTTCGACGATTTCACCGAGAAGAACTCCGCCTATACGCTGTCGCCGGCGACGATCGCCGGCAATCTCGACAAGGATTTCGAGACGCTGCATCCGAAGCAGCTGCGGCGCGTCGTGCTCGGGCCGTTCTATTCGGCCGGCATCACCGAGAACAATTCGACGGTGACGCGAGGTGCTCTCCAAGGTGCGCAAGCCGGAGAACGCCTGGCTGCTCACCTGGACGATCCAGGAAGTCTTCTCCAAGGCGGAAAAGCCCGGCCGCAAGGGCCTGTGGTCGAGCGAGAAGGCGACGCAGGAGTTCTTCATCAACACCGACGACCTCGAAGCGGCGCGCCAGGGCGTGTCGAGCTACGAGAAGCATGCGCTGATCCCGCACGAGGCCTATCAGGCGCTCTACGCGGCCGGCGAAGCGCAGAAGATCTTCGAGGGCTACAAGGTGCACATCCTGTCGAAGGGGCAGGTGATCAGCGATGTTTGATGCACGCAGATTGCGCGGCTCTACTCACCATCTCCCATGCGGAGAGGTGGAGCGGAGGCGAGACAGTTCATGGACACCGGCCTGACCACCATCGCCGAAGCCGACATCGAAAAGCACCGCGCCACCGCGCAAAGCGATGATCACGCGCAGTGGTCGTGCTGGAGGATTCGTCCGGCCAGTCCGGCACCGCGCTTGCCGGCACCGGCCGGCGCTTCGTCTCGACCGTCTCGACCGGCTCGGTGCGCCAGACGCGCGAGGTGGAACTCGTCAAGACCGTCGCGGCGGTCAAGCCCGACGATCAGCTGATGGGCATCGGCCAGCACACGCTGCTCTACCGGGCGCGGCGCGGACTGGCGGTGGCGCTCGCCGTCGCCGACGTCTTCGCGCGCAGCTGCGACCTCGAAAGCCTGCAGGCCAAGAACGCGCGGGCGCCGCTGGAAGGCGACGAGGCCAGCCATTTCAAGAAGCTTCTGTCGGCGTCGGCTTACGTTTCGGCCTTCAGCTTCGCCTCCTATCTGCTGCAGCTGATCGACAGCGAGGGCGAGCCGCCGAACGACATCGCCGAGCCCGGACTTCCTGTTCGACACGCCGCAGGATGCGCTGAAATCGCTGGTCGCCGGGCTCGACCGGGCGATTGCCGGCGTCGAAGGACGATGCCGACCTGATGACCCGCGCGCGCGCCTTCGCCCGCGTCGCCATCGATGGGCTGCTGACAGCGCAAGGGCCGCTTCGACGGCATCGGCGACTTCGAGAACGCGCATATCCGCATCGACGCCGACGATTTCACGCTCGACGGCTTCGACGTCGCGCCGGGCAAGAAGTCGAAGCCGCTGGTGATGACCTTCAAGAAGCCGGAAGAGGTCGTCGGCAACCACATCGCCAAGTACCAGTCGGTCAAGCTCGCCAAGATGCTGATGGCCTACGACTTCGACCGCGAGCTGAACCCGTTCGTCGAGCTCGGCGGCTTCCTGTTCACCTTCATCGGCGACGGCGCGCCCGGCACCGGCAAGACGACGCTGATCCAGATGATCGCCGGCCTGGTCAACGACTACTGCCAGGTCGCCGGCTATCCGTTCCTCTACGAGAATTTCGGCGTCGACCAGATCTCGTCCTACCAGGGCAAGTCCGGCCAGAACTGCCGGCAGTTCATCAACAACGTGCTCAATCCGCGCGCCATCGGCTTCGGCACCATCGACGACATCGACCAGGTGGCGGCGAAGCGCTCCGACGACCGCGCCTCGGCCGGCCAGCAGGAGATCACCGGCGTCCTGATGGAGGCCTTCGCCGGCGCCGGCACGGTGGTGCGCGGCAACTGCTCGTTCGGCATGTTCTCCAACTATCCGGAAAACGTCGACGATGCGCTGCGCCAGCGCGCCGGCGCCCGCTGGCTGGTCGACGGGCCGCAGACGCGCGACGACTACATCGACATCTTCGTGCTGCTGGCCGGCAAGAACCACAAGATCCCGCTCGGCGACCACGAGCTCTACGCCGCGCAGGAGATCCAGCGCGCGGTGGCGGAAGCCTATGAAGGTCACGCCAAGCCGCAGGAAGACGGGCTGATGAAGGTCTACGAGCGCTTCATGAAGGAGAAGGGCGCGCCGAAGACCATGGCCGATGTCGGCACCTATCTGCATATGATCAAGGAGGCCGAGCCGCGCTTCACCGGCCGCGCCATCAAGAACGTCACCGACGCGATCAAGATGCGGGCGATGGACATCGAACTGCCGGACGAATGGTTCGAGAAGCCGGAAGCCTTCATGCACAAGGGCTACGACGAGAAGAAGGCGATGATCGAGGAACTGCGCGGGCCGTTCGACATGGACATGGTCATGCAGGAGATCAACCGCTACGCCGACTGCGAATTCCGCTACTCCGACAAGTCCGACGACGCGGCGGTGTCGAAGATGCTGCGCGACGCCAGGCTGCGCGAACGCGCGGCGAAGCGAGATGGAGGAGCTGAAGAAGAAGGGGCTGTGGAATGCGTAGGCTTGCGCTGCCCCTCATCCGCCTGCCGGCACCTTCTCCCCGTGAAGACGGGGAGAAGGAGACGATGCGGCGACGTCGACGCCCCCCTCTCCCCGTTCTTCACGGGGAGAGGGTAAGGGTGAGGGGCAATCGATGCGCGGACCCAAAGCCAGCACGCACCGACCGCGCTCGGTCGCTTGCGCAAGGCCGACAACGATGCCGAAAGCGCGCTCTGGTCCGAGCTCCAGGACCGCCGGTTGAACGGCGCAAAGTTCGTCCGCCAACTGTCCGATCGGCCCGTACTTCGCCGATTTTGCCTGTCGCGAACGAACGGCTTGTGATTGAGCTGGATGGCAGCCAGCATGCCGACAGCGCATACGATCGACGTCGCGATCGAGTTCATGGTCTACGAAGGATGGTCGGTCCTGCGGTTCTGGAATGTCGACGCGCTGATCGAGCGTGATGCCGTGATCGACACATTCTGGCTGCACTCGAACGACGGCTTGATCCTGTCGAAGCACCGGATTTGCGTTTTATCGCGGCTTCGACCTATCGGGAGATCTTTCCTTGAACGTCGGCGCTGCCCCTCACCCTTACCCTCTCCCCGTAAGAACGGGGAGAGGGGGGCGTCGACGTTGGTGCCTCCCCGTAAACGGGGAGAAGGGATAATGGACCTCCTGCGCGACAACGAACTGATCTACGGCCGGCTGCTGCCGGTCGAGGAGCCGCATCTGATCGAGCGCTACAACAAGGCGCTGAAGGCCTTCGGGCTGAAGCCGACCAAGCTGAAGACCTTCGAGATCGACCGCACCGGCTTTTCGCCGCAGATCGCCGAAGAACTGGGCGATCCGCACTATCTCGATCCCAACGAGGTCAACCGCCGCTTCATCATCCTGACCCCGGCGCAGGTCGACCTGCCGGTCGTGCACACGGCCTTCTCCAACACCTCGCAGCTGGTCTACGAGTTCATCGACCAAGAACAGCCGCGCCATCGACGCGCTGACGATCAAGGACGTGATCTACGGCGAGATCGAGGATTCGGTCTCGAAGGTCGAGGACATCGAGGACCTGCTTGTCGATCAATCAGGTCGAGTTCCGCGTGCTGTCGGCCGAGGACGTGCTCGGCAAGGCATCCGAACTCGGCACGCTGGTCGACCGGCTGAAGCAGGAGCCGGACGCCTGGCGCGACAACGCAGATGCTGGAGCGCATGGTCGAGCTCGCCAAGGTGACCGGCGACATCCGCGAGAACGCGCTGGTGCCGGACCAGGTGATCTTCCGCCACAACGCCTTCTGGACCAGCCATTTCGGCGGGCTCTACGTGTTCATCGACCGCGACATGACGACGGTGATCAGCGATCCGTCGGCGCCCGGCTTCCGCCGCTCGCGGCCGTGGCAGGTGAGCTACCTGTCGATCCACGACGCCGACCGGGTGTTCCGCTTCCTCGCTTCGACCGGCCGGATCGAGCTGCCGCGCGCTTCGTGGATCGAGACATCCGGCTATCTCGAGCACCGCGCCGAGATGGCGATCCGCGCGCTGATCCGCGAAGCCGAGCCGAAGCGCGACATCGGCAAGGCCGACAAGGTGTGGCTGCAGACCTGGATCCACGCCAATGCCGACCTCATCAACCGCGACGGCACATTTCCCTTCCTCAACGCCGCCAAGCGCGAGATCGCGCAGCTCGGCCAATTGCGGATCGAGGACGTGTTCCCGCAGCACCGCTTCCTCGTCGTGCGGGCAAAGCCCGACCATCCCGACGCCTGGCTGACCAACCGGCTGATCTCGGATTTCGTGCCGTCCGACTTCGTGTCGCGCTATGTCTTCAACAAGCAGGGCTTCTACAAGGACTACGAGGGCTACAACGACGCCCGGCGATCGGCTGTTGTGGACACGCTGAAAACCACATATCTGAAAGACAAGGAGGCGTTCCGGGAGCGCCTCTATGGCCTGGTTGATTAGAGGGGGCAGATCGCCATGCTTGATCCGATCGTGAATTTCTTCACCCGGATTTTCCAGTGGATCGGCCGCGGCATCGGCTTCCTCATCGGCATCATCCTGTGGCCGTTCCTGTGGCTGGGCCGCTGGTATACCCAGCGCGGCTGGTTCTGAAGGCGTGCTCGGCCTGATCATTCTCGGGATAATCGGCCTCTACGGCTATTTCTTCTACGTCACCCAATGGTGGAACAACTTCAATCCGGACTATCCGACCCTGACTGCGGCAGGCGCCAACCCGCAGGCGGCCAGCGTCGTGGCCGGCGATCCGATCTCCGGGGCCGCCACTGGCGGCGGCGCTACCGCGGCAGCTCCGGCGGCGCCGGGCCAGCAGCAGGCCTGCAAGCGCTCCGAGATCGCAGCCGTGGCAGCCGATCTCGTCGACTTCAACGTCAACCAGAATGCCTGGATATCTTCGATGCTCGCCTCAAAGCTGGGGTTCTTCGGAATGTCCTGGCGAAACACGCCATTCTTCGACAACAAGGCAGCCTTCCAGCTCGGCATCAACCAGGTCATGCGGCGCACAACGACCGAGCTTGTCGACACCCTCGGCCGCACGCGCGGCACCTCGCAGATCGACCAGAACCTGCAGAACGCGCGCACAGCGCTCGCCTGGGACGAGGACGCCTGGTATGTCGGCCTGCGTGGCCCGACCCGTCCGACGCCAAGCGTCTACCGCGACGCGATCCGCTCGCTGCGCGCCTTCAACGCCAGCCTGGAGAAATGCCAGGCGACGTTCGATGCCCGCGCCGACAACCTGCTTCTGTTTCTCGACCGCATCGCCGGCGACATCGGCTCCACCTCCGACATCCTGCGCGGCCAGATCGAAGCCTCAGATGCCGGCTGGTTCGATCCGCGCGCCGACGACCGGTTCTGGTTCGCCTATGGCCAGCTTTACGCCTATTACGGCATTCTGAACGCCACCCGTTCGGATTTCTCGGCGATCATCCGCGAGCGCAACCTGACCGCGCTGTGGGACACGATGCAAAAGCAGATGCGCGGTGCCCTGAACATGCAGCCCTGGATCATCTCCAATGGGAGCGAATCCGGTTTTCTGTTTCCCTCGCATCTGGCCACGATGGGCTTCAACCTGCTGAGAGCGCGGTCGCAGATCGTCGAGATGCGCTCGGTGCTTGATCGATAGCTTCGACAAAAGGCACGTCGCAATCCGTGTATTCCGCGCCTGTTTTGAGACGGCGAAGCGACGCGCCGTCAGGTTTCTATGCGGTCCGGAAAGAGCTGCCGCTGAGCGCGCGAATGGCCTGAAGCGCAGGCAGTGACTATTCCTCGCATGAAACTTTGTTGCATTTAGGTTGACCTTGCGACCGCCCGACGTCTAGAACAAGCTCCACGAATTCCGGCCGGTCACGATCGCAGTTCGATCGCCGGCACCGCCTAATCCATCCACTGTCCAATCCGAAGGGAAGCCGTCATGGCCGAAGTAAAGTCCGACATCGAGATTGCGCGTGCCGCGACGAAGAAGCCGATCCAGGAGATCGGTGCGAAGCTTGGCATCCCGACCGAACACCTTCTGCCCTACGGCCATGACAAGGCGAAAATCTCGGCCGAATTCATCGCCGAACAGCGTTCGAAGAAGGACGGAAAGCTGATCCTCGTCACCGCCATCAACCCGACCCCGGCCGGCGAAGGCAAGACCACGACGACCGTCGGCCTCGGCGACGGTCTGAACCGCATCGGCAAGAAGGCGGTCGTCTGCATCCGCGAGGCCTCGCTCGGGCCGAACTTCGGCGTCAAGGGCGGTGCGGCCGGCGGCGGCTACGCGCAGGTGGTGCCGATGGAGGACATGAACCTCCATTTCACCGGCGATTTCCACGCCATCACCACCGCACACAACCTTTTGTCGGCGCTGATCGACAACCACATCTACTGGGGCAACGAACTCGGCATCGACATCCGCCGCGTGGTGTGGCGCCGCGTCATGGACATGAACGACCGGGCGCTGCGCGAGATCATCGCCTCGCTCGGCGGGGTCGCCAACGGTTTTCCGCGCGAGGCGGGTTTCGACATCACCGTGGCCTCGGAAGTGATGGCGATCCTATGCCTCGCCACTGACCTGAAGGATCTGGAAAAGCGCCTCGGCGACATCATCGTCGCCTACCGGCGCGACAAGAGCCCGGTCTATGCCCGCGACCTGAAGGCCGACGGCGCCATGGCGGTGCTTTTGAAGGACGCCATGCAGCCGAACCTGGTGCAGACGCTGGAGAACAACCCGGCCTTCGTGCATGGCGGCCCGTTTGCCAACATCGCGCATGGCTGCAACTCGGTGGTGGCCACCACCACCGCGCTGAAGCTTGCCGACTACGTGGTCACCGAAGCCGGCTTCGGCGCCGATCTGGGTGCCGAAAAGTTCTTCGACATCAAGTGCCGCAAGGCGGGGCTGAAGCCGGCGGCGGCGGTCATCGTCGCCACGGTTCGTGCCATGAAGATGAATGGCGGCGTCAAGAAGGAAGACCTCGGCAAGGAGAATGTCGAGGCGGTGGTGAAGGGCTGCGCCAATCTCGGCCGCCACATCGAGAACGTTCGCCAGTTCGGAGTGCCGGCCGTCGTTGCGATCAACCATTTCTATTCCGACACCGACGCCGAGATCCAGGCGCTGAAGGACTACGTCGCCTCGATGGGCGAGGAAGCGATCCTGTGCAAGCACTGGGCCAAGGGTTCCGCCGGCATCGAGGAGCTCGCCAACAAGGTGGTACGAGCTGGCCGAGAGCGGCGCCTCGCAGTTCGCGCCGCTCTACCCGGACGACATGAAGCTCTTCGACAAGATCAACACCATCGTGCAGCGCATCTATCGCGGCTCGGAAGCGATCGCCGACAAGTCGGTCCGCGACCAGTTGCACCAGTGGGAAGCTGCCGGCTACGGCAACCTGCCGGTATGCATGGCGAAGACCCAGTATTCGTTCTCGACCGACCCCAATCTCGCGGTGCGCCGACCGGCCACACCGTGCCGGTGCGCGAGGTGCGGCTTTCCGCCGGCGCCGGCTTCGTCGTCGTCATCTGCGGCGAGGTGATGACCATGCCGGGCCTGCCGAAAACCCCGTCATCCGAGAAGATTTTCCTGAACGGGCAGGGACAGATCGAGGGACTGTTCTGAAGGCGTTCACACCGCTTTCGGCAGCTGATCGATAAACCGCAGCGGTCTGAACTCGGTCATGTCGGTGAACTCGCAGAAGGCGGGAGGGCCGATCTCGATCACGTCGTTCTCGGCGGCGAAGGCGCGGGTGAGTTCGGAAAGTGCTGGCAGATAGGTCGAAGTTGCGTCGGCCGGCAGCCACGCTTTCATATACGCAAGCGTTATGTGGAACGTATAGCCGTCGTGATCAGGATGACGATAGGCGAATGGCACCACGAGAGCATCGCGAACCGCCCGTATGGCGGCTTCATCTTCAGCAGTCGCGCCGACAACCGTGATGCCGACGGGCGTCACCTCCTTTATGCGCATGCGGAAAGACGGCGTGGGCTGGAGGTCGGCGAGCCGCGACAGAAAAAGCTGCGTGGTCTCCTGGACAGACGCGTCGAGGGAAATGCCGTCGGGCCAGTATCCTGCGTTGCGGCGGCTGTCTATGATGCCCTGGAAGACCGTCATGTGGTAGCTGGACGGCGGCGTGTACGCGAAGCGATCGCTGTAGGGCAGCGCCGTCAGACCCTCCCGTACGCGGAGCAAAGCTGATGCCGTCGGCAAATCGGGGACAACATGGCAGACGACGGTGTTGCCGGGCTCTGCAAGGAACAGCCCCGTCTCGTCGTAGCGCGTGCCGAGATGACGGGGTGGCGAGTCCTTGCCGGTTTCGGTGAAATGTTCGGCGAAAGCAGAATTGGTCTCGTAAGGCATCGGTCGTCCGCGGCTGGAGTGTTACTTCCGACGAAGTAGCTGGCCCATACTAAACATCTGTGACGGTCACCGGGAGAGCGGCCGCGGACGCGCCGGATTGCCGACGGCGGTGCTGTTGGCCGGAACGTCCCGCGTGACCACTGCGCCGGCGCCGACGATGGCGCCATCGCCTATGCTGACGCCGGCAAGCATGATCGCTCCGCCGCCGATCCAGACATCGTCGCCGATGGTCACCGGCCTGGCTATTTCCAGGCCCCTGAAGCGTTCGGCGGCACCCTTGTGATGTTCGGCGCAATAGATCTGTACGTTGGGCCCGAGCAGCGTGCGCGAGCCGATCCTGACCGGTGCGGTGTCGAGGATCGTGCAGCCGGCGTTGAGAAACGTCCGCTCGCCGAGGCTGATGTTGAAGCCGTAGGCGCAGTGGAACGGCGCCTCGATGCGGCTGTTCATACCCGCCGAACCGAGCAGAGCACCGAGCTTCGGGCCCATGCTGCCGCGACTGTCGGGGTGCAGCGCGTTGTGCTCGTGAACGGCGCTGCGGGCGGCTATGCGCAGCTCTTCCAGTTCATCATCGACGCAGCAGTACCACTCGCCTGCCGCCATCTTTTCGCGTTCGCTCGCCAAGCGGTCTCTCCTGTTCGCAACGGCGCGCCCTCGTGCCGGCGCCGCCTACGGCATCAGCTGGCCGCCGTTCACTTCGATGACCTGGCCGGTGATGTAGCCGGAGAGCATGTCGGAGGAGAGGAAGAGGTAAGCGCCGACGCATTCTTCCGGCGTGCCAGGGCGGCCGAGCGGGATGGTTGCGGTCTGCACCTTCATCTGCTCCGCAGACGTCCAGCGATCGTGGAAGGGCGTCAGGATGAGGCCTGGCGCCACCGCGTTGACGCGAATGCGATCATTGACAAGTTCCTTGGCGAGGCCGCGCGTGACGTTGGAGACGAAGGATTTGGCCGAACCGTAGAGGCCGGCGCCGCCGCCGGCGCCGTTGCGGGCAGCGACGGAGGTGGTGTTGACGATGAAACCGCCCTGCTTCTTCAACCAGGGCAACGCCGTTCTGCAGGCAGTGACGACCGAACGGGCGTTCAGATCCATCACCTTGTCGTAGTGGGCGTCGGTCAATTCGCTGTAAGGGACGCGGCCGAGCATCCCGCCGGCATTGTTGACCAGCCCGTCGAGGCGTCCGAATTTTCCTGCGGTTTCCTCGACCACGCGGACGACGTCGGCGGTGACCGAAAAATCGCCGTGGACGAGAAAGACGTCGCCGCCGGCGTCGCGAACTTTCCCGGCAAGTTTTTCGGCTGCCTCGGCACTCTGGTTGTAGTGAAGTCCGACACGGCATTTCTGCGCGGCATAGGCTTCGACAAGGGCAGCGCCGATGCCGGTGGAGCCGCCGGTGACCAGCACGGCCTTGCCGGCGAGATCGGGGATAGAAAGGGCTGAATTCTGGCTGTTCATCGGTCGAGGCTCCGGCAATACGAGAGGCGACACGATGCGGGCAGGGCTTGGCCGGCGTCAACAGCAGCAACGGCAAAAATTCGTATCGGCCTGTTGTGCTTGGCCGCTGGCCTAATTTTGCGCGCTCCGCTAGCTTCGGTTTGCACGCCGAAAACGCTCGAAGAAGCAGGCGCGCGAAGACACTCCACTTGCACGCCGTCGGCCGAAGCGGAAGGTGCGAAGCCGAGATGAGGGGAACATGGCTCTGTTTATTGCACTTCTGATCGGGATCATCGCCGGATTGCGCGCCATGACAGCGCCGGCGGCCGTCGCCTGGGCCGCCTATCTCGGCTGGTTGCCGGTTGGCGGTACCTGGGCGGGCTTTATGGGCCACTGGATCGCGGTAGCGATCTTCACCATCGCCGCCCTCATCGAACTGGTCACCGACCAGCTTCCGTCGACGCCGAGCCGGAAAGTGCCGCAGCAATTCGGGGCGCGCATCGTCGCCGGGGCGCTTTCCGGCGCGGTCATAGGTACCGCCGGCGGCGCGTTGGTTGGCGGCCTGATCGCCGGCGTCATCGGAGCGGTGATCGGCACCTATGGCGGCGCCGACGTGCGCGCCAAGCTCGCCGGTGCGTTCGGCAGGGACCTTCCGGCTGCGCTGATCGAGGACGCGGTCGCCATTCTCGGCGCCCTCTGGATCGTGTCGTCGGTCGCATGACACGGACCTTCGACGCCATCATCATCGGCACCGGCCAGGCCGGGCCCTCACTCGCTGGGCGGCTGACGTCGGCGGGCATGACCGTCGCCATCATCGAGCGCAAGCTTGTCGGCGGTACCTGCGTCAACACCGGCTGCACGCCGACCAAAACGCTGGTTGCCAGCGCCTATGCCGCGCATCTTGCACGCCGCGCCGACGATTACGGGGTGACGCTGGGGCGGGCCGGTAGGCGTAGACATGAAGAAGGTCAAGGCGCGCAAGGATGCGGTCTTCGGCAAATCCCGCGCCGGTCTCGAAAAATGGCTGGGCGGCATGAAGGGCTGCACGCTGCTGCGCGGCCATGCCCGCTTTGAATCCGCCCGCTCCGTGAGCGTGAACGGTGAGACGCTCACCGCCGATCGCATCTTCATCAATGTCGGCGGCCGCGCTTCGGTGCCCGACCTGCCGGGTGTGGACAAGATCGACTACCTCACCAACTCGTCCATGATGGATCTCGACACGCTGCCGAAACATCTGGTGGTGGTTGGCGGCAGTTACATCGGGCTGGAATTCGCCCAGATGTATCGCCGTTTCGGCACCGAGGTGACAGTGGTGGAGAAGGGACCACGGCTGATCGGCCGCGAGGACGAGGATGTGTCAGCGACCATCAAGGAATTCTTGGAGGCGGAGGGCATCCAGATACGGCTGAACGCCGAATGCATCCGCTTTGCGCCGCACGGCAAGGAGATCGCCGTCGGTGTCGATTGCACGACCGGTGCGCCGGAGGTGATCGGCTCGCATGTCCTGCTTGCCATTGGCCGGCAGCCCAACACCGACGATCTCGGCCTCGACAAAGCCGGCGTGGCGGTGGACGCGCGTGGTTTCATCACAGTCGATGACCAGTTGCGTACCAGCGTTGAGGGCATCTGGGCGCTGGGCGACTGCAACGGCAAGGGCGCCTTCACCCACACCGCCTATAACGATTTCGAGATCGTCACGGCCAACCTGCTCGACGACGATCCGCGCAAGGTCAGCGACCGCATCTCCACCTACGCACTGTTCGTCGACCCGCCGCTCGGACGCGCCGGCATGACCGAAGCCGAGGCAAAGAAGTCGGGCCGGCAGGTGTTGATTGGTAAGCGTCTGATGACCAATGTCAGCCGCGCTGTCGAGAAGGGCGAGACCTGGGGCTTCATGAAGGTGCTGGTGGATGCCGACACGAAGGAACTGCTGGGTGCGGCGATCCTCGGTTCAGGCGGCGACGAGATTGTGCACGGCATCCTCGACGTCATGTACGCCAAGGCGCCGTACACGGTTATCCAGCGGGCGATGCACATCCATCCGACCGTCTCGGAACTGATCCCGACGATGCTCGGCGAGCTGAAGCCGCTGGCGTAATTTCCGGGAAGGATACACCAGTCGAGCACGTGGAACGCGTGCCGATTTGTGCCGGCTTTTGTCGGAACAAATCAGAACAGCACGAGTTTGCCTTGCGAAGGGACGTTGAGCCTCCCAAGGAGACACTGATGAAACGCATCCTTCTCAAGAGTGCTATGGCACTCGGCCTTGGTATCGCAACGAGCGTTGCTTACGCACAGAGCGAACAGCCACTGAAGAAACCCTTGCCGAAAGTCGAACAGCCGGCACAGGGCGAAGGAGGCGCCTCGCAGAAGATGGATGGCTCCGCGCAAGGCGGTGCCAAAACAATGCAGCCAGGCGCGGCAACCGAACAGAACGCCGAGGGCGAGGCCGGTACGTCAACACAGCAGCAGGTTGAAGACGAAACCGTGAAGCCGAAAACCGAGGGCGAGGCCGGTATGAGCGCCGAGCCCAAGACGGAAGGTACCGCGCAGGGCGAAACCAGCACGCCCGCAGAAGGCACTGCGCAGGGCGAAGGCACCGAACAGCCGACGGAAGGCCAGGCTCAGACCGAAGGCACAACGCAGCCGAAACCCACTGAAGATACAGCAGAAAAGCCGGCTGAGCCTTCCAGCGAGACCACCGCCAGCATCAACGTGACGGCCGAGCAGAAGACCGAGATCAAGCAGGTCATCACCGAGACGAGGGTCGAGCCCGCGCGCGACATCGACATCGACATTTCGGTCGGCGTTGAGGTTCCCTCGACAATTGAGCTGCATCCGCTGCCGCCGCGCATCGTCGAGATAGTTCCAGCGTACCGCAACTATGTCTACTTCGTGCTGGCGGACGGTCGCATCGTGATCGTCGAACCCGACACCCACGAGATTGTCGTCATCCTCGCCTGACCGGCGACATCACCATTGCAACAACGGGGTGGCCGGGCCACCCCGTTTTTCCGCAACCCGAATCCAGTTGCGCGCTCCGCCATTCGCCGCTATGGAGTCCGGCATGAATACGGCTTCGATCAAGACCCTGTGGTGGTGGGCCTGCTGACAGCGGCCTTCGAAGCGCGTGCGCGTGGTTTTCAGAATGGCCGCAACGGATTTCCGGGCGGCCTTTTTCTTTTCAGCTGGCTTTCCGGATCCTTCTTGGAGACGGATGGAGACGGGAATGACAGTCGAATTGCTTGAAAACGGCGCTGAGCGGTTTGTGACCGCCGGCGGTGTGGCGATCACCAGGCAGCGCCACGACACCGACTATCACGGCGCCATCGAGACCTATATCGACGGGCTGAACAGCCGGCGCGGCGCTGTGTTTTCTTCGAACTACGAATATCCGGGCCGCTATACACGCTGGGACACTGCCATCATCGATCCGCCTGTGGTGATCTCGGCGCGCGGCCGCGCCATGCGCATCGAGGCGTTGAACACGCGCGGCGAAGCCATGCTCCCGGCAATTGCCCAGGCCATCCTGGCGGAAAAGGACGTCACCTTGACCCAGACGACGAAGCGTCGCCTGGCCCTGACGATTGCCGAACCCGGCCGTGCGTTCACGGAAGACGAGCGCAGCCGGGTGCCGTCGGTGTTTACCGTGATGAGGGCGATAACAAGCCTCTTCAGGACGGACCAGGATGCCAATCTCGGCCTCTACGGCGCCTTCGGCTACGATCTCGCATTCCAGTTCGACCCGGTCGAGCACGTGCTTACCCGCCAGGAGAGCCAGCGCGATCTGGTACTTTTCCTCCCGGACGAAATTCTGGTCGTCGACCATTATTCGGCGAAAGCCTGGCACGACCGCTACGACTACGCTGGCGAAGGTTTTTCGACGGAAAACCTGCCGCGCGAGCAGAACGAAGAGCCGTTCAAGCCGGCGGACCGCATCCCGCCGCGCGGCGACCACGAGCCCGGCGAATATGCCAAACTGGTCGACAAGGCCAAGGAGAGCTTCCGGCGCGGCGACCTGTTCGAGGTAGTGCCGGGGCAGATGTTCTACGAGCGTTGCGAGAGCCTGCCGTCGGAAATCTGCCGACGCCTGAAGACAATCAATCCGTCGCCCTATTCGTTCTTCATTAATCTCGGCGAGGGCGAATATCTGATCGGCGCTTCGCCGGAAATGTTCGTGCGGGTCAATGGCCGCCGTGTCGAGACCTGTCCGATTTCCGGTACTATCAAGCGCGGCGAGGACGCCATCTCGGACAGCGAGCAGATATTGAAGCTGCTGAATTCCAAGAAAGACGAGTCCGAACTGACGATGTGCTCCGATGTCGACCGCAACGACAAGTGCACGAGTTTGCGAACCGGGCTCGGTGCGGGTGATTGGCCGGCGTCAGATCGAGATGTATTCGCGGCTGATCCATACGGTCGACCACATCGAGGGGCGGTTGCGCGAAGGCATGGACGCGTTCGACGCGTTCCTGAGCCACGCCTGGGCGGTGACGGTGACCGGCGCGCCGAAACTCTGGGCGATGCGCTTCATCGAGCAGAACGAGAAGAGCCCGCGCGCCTGGTACGGCGGCGCCATCGGCATGGTGCATTTCAACGGCGACCTCAATACCGGCCTGACGCTGCGCACCATCCGCATAAAGGAGGGGATCGCCGAGGTTCGCGCCGGCGCTACCTTGCTTTATGATTCAGTGCCGGAAGAAGAAGAAGCCGAGACCGAGTTGAAAGCCTCCGCCATGATCTCCGCCGTTCGCGACGCACGCGCCGGCAACGCCGCCTCGACCGAACGCCAGTCCGCGCTGGTGGGCGAGGGGGTCAACATCCTGCTCGTCGACCACGAAGATTCCTTCGTTCACACGCTGGCCAACTATTTCCGCCAGACCGGCGCCAATGTCTCGACGGTACGCACGCCTGTGGCGGAAGAACTGTTCGACCGGCTGAAACCGGATCTGGTGGTGCTGTCGCCGGGACCCGGCACGCCGAAGGATTTCGACTGCGCGGCGACGATCAAGAAGGCGCGAGCGCGCGATCTGCCGATCTTCGGCGTCTGCCTCGGCCTGCAGGCGCTGGCCGAAGCCTATGGCGGCGAATTGCGGCAGCTGCACATTCCGATGCACGGCAAGCCGTCGCGCATCCGCGTGTCGAAACCCGGCATCATCTTTTCCGGCCTGCCGAAAGAAGTCACCGTCGGCCGCTATCACTCGATCTTTGCCGATCCGGTCCGGCTGCCGCCCGGTTTCATCGTCACGGCGGAGACAGAGGACGGCGTCATCATGGCCTTCGAGCACAAGAAGGAGCCGATCGCCGCGGTGCAGTTCCATCCCGAATCGATCATGACGCTTGGCCACAATGCCGGCATGCGGATGATCGAGAACGTTGTCGCGCATTTGCCACGCAAGGCCAAGGAAAAGGCGGCGTGATTTCCCTCACCCCGTTTACGGGGAGAGGGTGGCCGCGAAGCGGCCGGGTGAGGGGCAATCGACACTTTGCCCGCCGCCCCTCATCTGCCTGCCGGCATCTTCTCCCCGTCAACGGGGAGAAGGGCGCTGGTCGCTGAGGTCGCCCATGCCCACCTCCAAGCAAAAAGTCGCGACGCTGGCCGCCTGGTCGATCGTCGTCGCCCTCGCGGTGCTCGCGCTGAAGGCATTCGCATGGCGGGTCACCGGGTCGGTGGCGCTCTATTCGGACGCGCTGGAATCGATCGTCAACGTCATCGCCTCGGGAGCCGCACTCTACGCCATCAGGCTCAGCCACAAGCCGGCCGACCAGGATCACCCCTTCGGCCATCACAAGGCCGAGTATTTCTCGGCGGTGCTGGAGGGCGTACTGATCGTCGTCGCGGCGCTTTTGATCCTTGCCGCCGTGTGGCGCGCCTGGCATGCGCCAGTGCCGCTCGATCAGCCATGGATGGGCCTCGTGGTCAATGGCGTCGGGTCCGCGATCAACGGCATTTGGGCGCTGATCCTCATTCGTACCGGGCGGGCCGAGCGCTCGCCAGCGCTGATCGCCGATGGCCGCCACATCATGACCGACGTCGTCACCTCGGTCGGCGTGATCGCCGGCCTGGTCGGTGCTGTCGCCACCGGCTGGACGATCCTTGATCCGGCGCTCGCCGTCATCGTCGCGCTCAACATTCTTTGGCAAGGCTGGAAAGTGATAGGCTCCTCGGTCGGGGGGCTGATGGACATGGCGGTCGACAAGGACGAGCATATACGCATCCGCGACCTCATCTCGACCAACTGCAAGGGCGCGCTGGAGGTGCACGACCTGAAGACCCGCATCGCCGGGCGCGCCACCTTCATCGAGTTTCATCTGATCGTCGATGGTGACATGACCGTGCGCGAAAGCCATGTCATCTGCGACCGTATCGAGGATGCACTGAAGGCGGAGATCCCGAGCGTCCGCGTCACGATCCATGTCGAGCCGGACGACGAGGCGAAGCTGCCGAAAGGCACGACGGCGGTGCCGTTCGCATGAGCGGCCGACAGTGGCCGTGTTGAAGGTTCATTAAGTTCCGAATAGAGGCGCGGCGTTTCAAGCCGCGCCAGTGACGCGCCCTTTCTCCCGAGCGGTCTCGAATTCGCGCTTCATCACCGCCCTCACGAACCGGTTGAGAAGCGGATTGAACACATCCGGCCTTTCCCAGAATGGCGTGTGCCCGGCTCCTTCGATCTCATGGCAGCGGTCCCACAGCGAAGCGTAGGAAAGGCCTGCGATATAGTTCAGCCGAACGAACGGGTCGGCGGCGCCGTTGACGACCGCAACCGGTACGGTCGCGTTTTCCACCGCCCGCTTCTGATCGACGCCGTCGCCGCGCATCATGCTCCTGGCCATGTTCGTCCGCGCCCGACCGTCCGCGCGGCGGATATTGTCGAGAAAGGCCGGATCGACTTCGTCGCCGAAGCACAATTTTGCGAAACGCTGCACATCGCGCTCGGTGTAGGTCCGCTTCGAGGCGAGCAAGAGATCCCAGTTCGCATGAAAGCCCCGCAGCATGCCAAGCGGCCCGCGCGAGAGAGGTGGTGTCCCGGTCAGCATGATCCCCGCGACCGCGGGGTGAGAGCTCATGAGCTCGATCGCCACATGCCCGCCCAGCGACCAGCCGTAAACCACAGCGCGAGCGATGCCGAGTTCGTCAAGGACATCGGCGGCTACTGCGGCAAAGCCTTCGATCGTGTAGGCGGAGGCTGGTTCATACGCATCGCTCGATTCGCCATGGCCGGGGAGGTCGATCGCGATCATCCGGTGGACATCGGCAAGCGGCCCCTGCAATTGCTTGTCAAAAACCCGCCGGGAAGCGCCGGACCCGTGAAGCATCAGGACAGGCAGCGATTTGCCTGATGTTTCGCTCAAACGGATAGAGGCGTGACGCGTCAGGATCGTCTTTTCGACAACGGACATTCTGGATCGGACCCCGGAAAACATTCTCCGAGCATCCCACGATAGATTATACGGGCTGTGTACAATGATGGTTAACAACCCGTGCCGTTGTTGCTATCTTCTTTTGTCGCCGTTACTCTTGAGTAATCAGCCCTCTGACCGTTCGCGGCCCCGATGCAACTTGCTTTCGATATTGTCATTTCGGCAGCGAGCGTTTTCGTTGTTGCGTGTTACGCTTGGTCGCTTCGCAGCCATTTCTCTTCCCCTAAAATGCCGCCTGGCGCGATGCTGATTTCGGCGGTCGTGGCCGCAACGTCGCTGTTTTTCCTCTATCTCGTCTGGTCGCAGCACCAGAGGACATCGGCGCAGGTCGTCGGGCTTGGCCTCGAAATCGCCGGTGCGGCGCTATTCTGGTGGGCGATCGCCGCTTCCCGCCGGGCACGGCTGCGTTTTGCGTTCGACGAAAATGCCCCCCACAACATCGTCACCGAAGGCCCGTACGGATATCTCCGTCATCCGTTCTATACGTCTTATCTCATCTTCTGGTCAGGCTGGGCTATCGCGGCCTCGTCTGCGTGGGCGATCGTTCCAGTTGTCGTCTTTGCGGTAATCTACGTGACCGCTGCGCTGGCGGAAGAGAGAAAGTTCTCAACCTCGCCGCTTGCCCGCGACTACGAAACCTACAAGGCGCGAACCGGGTTCTTCTGGCCGCGGCTCGGCAGCTAAGGCCTCGTGTAACATTCCCGCCTCGGTTGTTGCAGGGGCGCAGCATCGCTTCTGCCAAAACCGTTGATTGCCGCGGGACGGGTTCAAATTCGACCCGCCAGCGACTACCAAGGCGACATGGACCCAGCCGAGTCGCCACGACCCGAGCCGCTGACCGGCAAGCCGCCCGGGCTGCAATGGCTGCTTTTGCTCACCCTTTCGGTGCTGTTCGCCCTCCTGCTGGAAATTGCCGCACTTCCCGCCGCCCTGCTGATCGGGCCGATGCTGGCGGCGATCATCGCTGGTACCTATGGCGCCACGGTGCGGCCGCCGAGAATAGCGTTCGGGGCCGCGCAAGCGATTGTCGGCGTGCTGATCGCTTCATCGCTGTCGCCGGAGATCTTTTCGTCCTTCGCAACCGGCTGGCCGCTTTTCCTTGGCGCCGTGGTGGCGACGGTCGCCGCGTCGAGCTTCCTCGGCTATCTGATCAGCCGCTGGAAAATTCTGCCGGGAACCACCGCCGTCTGGGGCTCTTCGCCGGGTGCCGCCACGGCCATGGTGTTGATGGCCGAAGCCTTCGGCGCCGACGCAAGGCTCGTCGCTTTCATGCAGTATCTGAGGGTGATCTTCGTCACCATCGCCGCGGCACTGGTCGCCCGGCTGTGGGTCGACACCTCCGGTGTCGTGCTGCCGCCGACAATCTGGTTTCCGCCGATCGAGGCACAGGCCTTTGGAGCGACCATCGCCGTTGCGCTCGTCGGCGGCATTCTCGGCTGGCTGGCGCGGCTGCCGTCGCCTTATTTTCTCGGCGCGCTGATCGTCGGAGCCGCGCTGCATCTCGCCGGTCTCGCCGATTTCCAGCTGCCCGAATGGCTCCGGGCGATTTCCTATGCGTTGATAGGCTGGACGATCGGGCTCAACTTCAACCGCGCCATCCTTCGCCATGCGGCCAGGGCGCTGCCGCAGATCGTGCTGTCGATCATCGTCCTGATGGCATTCTGCGGCGGGCTCGCCTGGTTGCTCGCCCATGAAATGGGCGTCGATCCGTTGACTGCCTATCTGGCAACCAGCCCCGGTGGCATGGATTCCGTGGCAATCATCGCGGCGGCGTCCGACACGGTGAACGTGTCCTTCGTGATGGCGCTGCAGACAGCGCGCTTCCTGTTCGTGCTGGTGCTCGGTCCCGCGATCGCAAGGCTGGTCGCGCGATGGGTCAAGGAGTGAGGCCTAACCGCACTATTGTTCCAGCGGCGCCGGCCGCATGCCGGCACGCTCGTAGAGCCGCCGCGCCGTCAGATTGCCGGCATCTACCTTGAGGTCGACATACGCGGCGCCGCGGTCGCGGAAGACGCCAAACACGTGCCGCAGCAGGTTTTCGCCGATACCGCGCCGGCGCGCTTCGGGATGGACTGCCAGATCCTTGAGAAAGGCGCTGGTCCAGCATTGGGCGACGCCGAGTAGCCCGTCGTCTTCGTCGACCGCCAGGAAGCAAAGCGAAGGGTCGAATTCATCGTCGGCGCGCAGCGCCTCCCACCATCTTTCGAACCCGGCCACACTACCGCCGCCATGCGCATAGGCGGCTTCAAGCAAGCGATGGATGACCGGGGCGTCGGCAGGCAATAGCGTGCGCACAGCCACACCGTCCGGCCAATGCGGCGGCTGGAGCGACCCGTCGAGCTCGCGCCGAAGCCGCAATGTCCCTTCACTTGTTTTCACCATGCGGTCCTCCAACCCTGTGGCGGCACGATAGGGCATCTCCAGCGTGCCGGATATGGCGCGTCGCGGGAAGCTTCGGGCACGCCGTTGCGACCTGCCGCCAAGCGTTCCGCTGACTTCGATTTCGCGCTAGTTTTCCCGCCGGGGCGGCGCACAGGAGGAAACAGAATGCAATTTCACCGCGGCCGGCTAATCGACCATATCCACCTGAGGGTCGCCGATCTCGAAGCGTCCAAGCGCTTCTACAATGCGGTGTTCATCGCGGTCGGCCGCGACGGCATCCTGCAAGAAGGCCCCGGGTATTTCACCGCCGACGAACTCTTCGTCAATACGGCCGACGCCGGGGTCTCACGCGTGCATCTCGCATTTCAGGCGGCCGACCGCGAAACGGTCGACCGTTTCCACCGCGCGGCGCTTGCGGCCGGGGGCCGCGACAATGGCGGGCCGGGCGAGCGCAGCTATCACCCCGGCTACTATGCGGCCTTCGTGCTCGACCCAGACGGGAACAATATCGAAGCCGTCCATCATGGCCCGAGCACGCGCTCGGCGGAGTTGGTCGTGGTGACGCCGCGTATGCCGGAATAGTGCCGTCGCATAGCGGTGGATTGCCGGTTCACGATCCGGTGAGCAGCGGGCTTTTTCCGAACGAACGGCGAAACGGATCGGTATCGCGGTCGTTCATACCTCAACGGGGTGGCGCTATTGGAAGAGGAGCCAGACCCGATGAAATCGAAAATCAGCCTGTTCGCGTCGACCGCGATCCTCATCGCCACTGGTGCTATGGCCTATGCGCAGGACGCTCAGTCTCCGATGAACGATCAGGAACCCGGCAAGCGTTTCGAGATCAAGGCGGAAGAATTGCCTGAACCCTACGCCGACGAGGCGGTGCGCAATTCGCCGAACAGGACCGACCGCGGCGCGCATGAGCCGCTGCCTGCGCAAGGGTTCACCGTTTCGCTGTTTGCCGACGGGCTGACACACCCGCGCAAGCTTCTGGTGCTGGAAAACGGCGACGTGCTGCTCGCCGAACAGGACGCTGGTTACATCACGTTCCTGCGCGATCAGGATGGCGACGGCAAGGCCGAGACCGTTTCACGATTTGCCGACGGCTTCGACGAGCCCTACGGCATGGCCGTCGTGCCGAACGGCGAGAACAAGGGCGATATCCTGGTTGCGGACACACAGGGCATCTGGCGCGTGCCGTTCAAGCTCGGCGGCGTGCGGCCCGACATGGGCACGCTGCTGAAGCCGAAGGAAGGATCGACAGAGCCCGATATGCCGGCCGACTATGTCGCGGTGACCGAGCAAGGCGTGTTCGGCGAACCATATGGCCATTCCACGCGTTCGCTTGCCATCGATCCAAAGGACGGAACCCTTTATGTCGGCGTCGGTTCGGGCGGCAACATCGCCGAGGAGCCCGAGCCACGGGCCACGATCCAGGCCTTCAACGCCGACGGTTCGAACCAGCGCACCTTTGCGTCCGGAACGCGCAATCCGATCGGCATTCACTTCCATCCCGAGACCGGAAAGCTCTGGGCCGCGGTCCAGGAGCGCGACGGGCTCGGCAACGACCTGGTTCCCGACTATCTCACCGAAATTTCCGAGGGCGACTTCTACGGTTGGCCCTATGCCTACACGGGGGGCAAACCGATGCCGGGCTTTGCGGAGCGGGCGCCGGACATGATCGAGAAGACCAAGATGCCGAAGCTCCTGTTCCAGGCGCATTCGTCGGCGATGGATTTCGCCTTTGTACCGGACAACTGGCCCGAGGAGTATCGCGGCGACGCGATCGTCGCGCTGAAAGGATCCTGGAACAGGGTTCCGCCAACCGGCTACAAGCTGGTGCGGGTGAAATTCGAAAACGGAGAGCCGGCCGGCTGGTATGAAAACTTCCTCGCCGGTTTCTGGATTGGAGGGGAGCGGCGCGCCACGGTGTGGGGCCGTCCGGCAAGCGTCGCCTTCCTGCCGGACGGCGGGCTGCTGGTGGCCGATGACACCGGCGGCACAATCTGGAAAGTGAGCCCGTCGGATATGACCCATACAGGTGCGACGGGAAACACCGACAAGACGCTGCAGGAAAATGCGCCCAAATAAACATACACACCGCGCGGCAGCGCAACCGCCGCTGTGATGCCTCTTGCGCAGGATGCGGCTCTCTTGTAGACGTTCGCCCATGCAACCGCGCCGCATCATGACCGTGTCCCGTCCGTCCGCATTCGCGGGCGAGACGACGCGCGCGCTTTCCTCGGCTCTGCTTCTTCTCGGCCTTATCGGCGATCGCCGGGCTCGTTAAGGGAGCGTCCGGCGGTCGAACTGCCGCCGAGGCATCTGCTCCTTTGCACTTCACAACAGAACCAGAATTCTGATTTAAACCGCTGAACGATGCGCGTCCCGGAGCGCATGGCGGCGAAGAACGAGGCCGACGATGACCAAGATGACCCCCGTATCCGCGGCAAGCCGACGTGCCGGCATGCCGATCGCTTCCGTCAAATACGAAGCCTACCAGAAGGTCGACCTGCCCGACCGCACATGGCCGACCAAAACCATCGACCGTGCGCCGATCTGGTGCTCCGTCGATCTTCGAGACGGCAACCAGGCGCTGATCGACCCGATGGGTCACGAGCGCAAGGCGCGCATGTTCCAGTTGCTGCTCGACATGGGCTTCAAGGAGATCGAAGTCGGCTTCCCTTCCGCCTCACAGACCGATTTCGATTTTGCCCGCTGGTGCATCGAGGAAGGCAACGTGGCGGACGACGTCGACCTGCAGGTGCTGGTGCAGTGCCGGCCGGAGTTGATCACCCGCACTTTCGAAGCGCTGGAGGGCGCCAAGACCCCGATCGTGCATTTCTACAATTCGACCAGCGAACTGCAGCGCCGCGTGGTGTTCGAAAAGGACGTCGGCGGCATCAAGCGGATCGCCACGGACGCGGCGAAGCTGATCGCCGACATGGCCGCCAAGGCCGGCGGCGGCTATCGTTTCCAGTACTCGCCGGAGAGCTTTACCGGCACCGAGCTCGAAGTGGCGCTGGAAATCTGCAACGCAGTGGCCGAGATCATCAGGCCGACGCCCGAGAACAAGCTCATCATCAATCTGCCTTCGACGGTGGAGATGTCGACGCCCAACATCTATGCCGATCGCATCGAGTGGATGTGCCGGCAGCTCGACAACCGCGACAGCCTGATCGTCTCGCTGCATCCGCACAACGATCGCGGCACCGGCATTGCGGCGACCGAACTCGGCCTGATGGCCGGCGCGGACCGCGTCGAGGGCACGCTGTTCGGCAATGGCGAACGCACCGGCAATGTCGACATCGTGACGCTGGCGCTCAACATGTACACGCAAGGCGTCGATCCGGAGCTCGATTGTTCGGACATCCAGCGCATGCGCGATGTCTATGAATATTCGAACCAGCTCCGCATTCCCGAACGCCATCCCTATGTCGGCGAACTGGTCTACACTGCCTTTTCAGGGTCGCATCAGGACGCCATCAACAAGGGCATGAAGGCGATCAAGGTCGCCAACAAGCCGCTGTGGGAGGTACCTTACCTGCCGATCGACCCGCAGGATGTCGGCCGCTCCTACGAAGCGATCATCCGCATCAACTCGCAATCGGGCAAGGGCGGCATCGCCTATGTGCTGCAGGCCGATTACGGCCTGAACCTGCCGCGCAACCTGCAGGTCGAATTCAGCCGCGACATCCAGTCGATCACCGACGCGGAAGGCAAGGAGGTTCCGGCGAAGCGCATCTACGACCGGTTTCTCGAGGTCTATATCGACCAGCCGGACGGTCGGCTGAAATTTCTCGACCACCACACCTATCCGGATACTGAACGGAAGGGACTGCGCGTCGTCGAGGCGACGATCCTCGACCGGGGTATTGAAAAGACGATCAGCGGATCCGGCACCGGGCCGATCGACGGTTTCGTCGACGCGCTGTCGCGCTACATCGGTATACCGTTGTCGGTTTTCGACTATTCGGAACACTCGCTCCAGCAAGGATCGAATGCCGCGGCGATCAGCTACATGGAAGTCGATCATCCCGGCGGCAGGATTTTCGGCGCCGGCATCAACACCAATATTGTCGGCGCGTCGCTGGAGGCGGTTGTGTCCGCCGCAAACCGCATCTTGCAATAGTGCGGCGAAGGCTGCTAAGCGGTAGCCAGTGAATACTACCCGCCCGCGCCAAAAACGCGGGCGGGTTTTTGTTCATCCCCCGCGCCACGCCTCCTTGTGCGCCAGAACAGACCCGATATGATCGGTTCCGGCTCGTATCGAAAGGTCCGACGCTTGCAACAAAATACGCCTGCCGCCCCCGCAGTGCGCGAAACTCTCGAGCGACTGCTCGCCAGCGAGACCTTTGGACGGTCGGAGCGCGCGCGCAAGCTCATTCGCTATCTCGTCGAACGGGAACAGGCCGGCGAAGCCGAAAGGCTCAAAGGCTTCTCGATCGCCATGGATGTTTTCGGCAAGGACGCCGATTTCGATCCGTCCACCGACGCTGTTGTCCGCGTGCAGGCCGGACGGCTGCGCGACCTGCTCGCCCAGTATTTCGCGACCGAAGGGGCCAACGACCCGGTCCGGATCATCATTCCGCGCGGAACCTACGTGCCGGCCTACGAGCATGTGCACAAAGCCACGCCAGAAGCGGGCGCGACAGATCCCGCCGGCCAGGCGGGGTTGCAGAATGTGGTGGGAGCAATCGGCGGCCACCCGCTGGCGCTGCCAGGCGGCTTGAGCAGACATCGGCCGCCGCCTACGCCAGGGGCACAAATGATCCGGCAACTGCGGCTGTTCTGGGCGGCGATGGCTGTCATCATCGCCATGCTGGGCTTTGTCGTTTACCGGACCACGATGCCGGAAACAGGCACTGCCAGAGATATCATAACGGCCGCGACCGGCCAGCCGCCATCAGACCGCGCCGTCACCGCCCGCATCGCTGCGGAAGTTCTGCCGACGATCCATATCCAGACGACAACCGAGGGCCAGAATACATCGCGGGTCGCATCGGTATTTCGCCGCGCGCTTTCAGGCTTCGATACGATAGCCTTGATTGCGCCGGGACGCGCGACGGAGGAAACACCGGGTTCGGACAAACTCGATTTCGTCTTCGACGTTTCGACCGGCGTCGATGCAGGCAGTGTCGCGATCGAACTCCAGCACCGGGCGAGTGGCCAGGTTCTTCTGTCACGAATTTTGTCGGCGCAGGAGATTGCCAATTCGCTCGACGACCAGGTAGCGACGATATTGAGCGCGACGATACCGGTCTCCGGCATCCTCTATGCGCATATCGAGCAGAACGGCCTGCAATCCGGCCTGACTAACTGCCTGCTCCTGAACGATAACTACTATCTCAACCAGATCCCGGAAAATCACCTGCCTGCCTACAAATGCTTCGAGGCGCTGGTCAAAGCAGGCGCGAAGTCGCCGCTCGTCTATTCCGAACTCGCGTCCTTGCATCTCGAAACCGCGACCGATGGCTATGACTATCCCGCAGGCGCGACCGAGGAAGAGGCGTTGGACCTGGCCCGCCGTGCCGTGCTGATGGGCCCGACCAGTCCTTATGCGCATCGCGCCTATGGGTTCCTCAACTCGCGTGCGGGCACGCCCGAAGAGTCCATGCGCTGGATGAAGAAAGCCTATGAGCTCAACACTTTCGATCTGAGCATGGCGGCGGCCTACGCCTATGCGCTGATCTTTTCCGGGAACTATGTGGATGGCGTCCCGGTGATGAAACGTGCCGTCGAATTGTCCAGCGCGCACCCCAGCTGGTGGGATTACGGCCTGTTCCTCGGCCAGTATATGCTGGGCAACAATGCTGGCGCGGCACAAGCCGTCGACGCGCTGGCCACAGCCAAGCGGCCACACTACCTCGCAGCGCGGCTGGTTGTCGCCTTAGACGCTGGTGATAAAGCGACCGCGCAGGTGCTGGTCGACCAAATTACCTCCAACTATGCGAAATTCGCCGAAGATCCGCGCTCGACCTTCGTCAACGGCAAATATCCGGCCGATTTCATCGACAAATTTGTTTCCGAGTTGCGTGCCGCCGGTCTGGGCGGCGGAAGTTAAAGCATGATGCCAAAAAGTTGCAGTTTTTGGATAACATCATGCGTTAAAACAACAAGTTAGAGCGAAATGCCGATTCAGTTTAATGCATTTCGCTTTAGTTGAGACAATCGGGGGCCACACGCATAAAGCTTGAAAGTCAGCCCCCCGGGCGCGAATAGATCGCAAAAGGAGGTGTTATATTATTGGCCTGATTTGTTTCGCTCCAGGGCTCTGAAGAGCTTGGATTCCAATGCGTAGCTCACGCGTCTTTCATCAGCGGACAAACCGGGATGCTGTATGCGGCAATGGAGGATGTAGCGATCGTGAGGGGTGTTGTTCCAAACCTCATGGGGAAAGGTATCGTCAAAAAGCAGAACCTTGCCATTTTCCCAGTGACGCGTATCGCCGCCAACTTTGATGGCGATGTCGCCGTCCGGAATCCTCAAGCCATAATGCAATCGAAGCTTGTGGTTTACGCCTCCGCAATGAACGGGAATTGACCCTCCCGCCTTCAGGACCGAAAAGTGGGATTTGGCGATATAGTTCGCGTCACGCATTTCACGCAAAAGGGCGGCGATTTTCGGAAACACCTTGGAAGCACCTGGCACCTCCTCGGCCTCGTTGCCGTAGAACAAGAAAATTTTCCACCCTTCATTTGCACCGAAATAGAAGGTGGCTGCCCCCTCGCTAAATGTCACCGAGCCCATGTTGTTTTCGAATTCTGCCTGATACTCCCCGAACAGGACTTCCATCCGCGTCAGGAAGCCCTGCATGACGGGGTCAAAATCTTCGATATTCCACCATGGTTTGTCTTCGAGGCCCGGAACGGTCATGAAGTCCGGATTCTGTACGGGAATGTTCTCGGTTGAACGAACACCGTCGCTCACGTGAAATTTTGCCCTCCTGAAGCGCCCGCAATCGACACCCGTTTCCCTCTCGGCCCCATCGACAACGCCCGACCAGATTGTTTCAATGTTTTCATACATGTTTTTGCTCCATGGGGGATGTCTCTCGCCCGCTGACCGCGTTTTCTCCTTAAATCTAGACGCCTGTTCCGCGCGTGGGAAGCGGGCGGATGACCGCCGCGCCGTTCCCGAACCGCACGAGCTCGCCGACAAGGACGGTTTACCCGTTATCGCTTTCATGAAAGCCTGTCCGACAGGTTCGAAATCTTTCTGCGGGACGCTTCTTGAATCAATCCTTGTATGCTTTGCAAAACGGCCGAGGCCCGCAAACGATCGCCCTGTTGCACGGCTTCGGAGGCTGCCTCGGGCTATGGAGTTTGATCCAGCAGGAACTCGCCAAGGATGCGCGGGTGCTGGCCTACGATCTTCCCGGCCATGGCGGATCGCTCGACTGGCCGGAGGCGGGGCCTGCGAAGGTCGCAGTGCGCGCTATCCTCGCCGATCTCAGGGAGAGGGGCATCGAACGCTTTCACCTTGCCGGTCATTCGATGGGCGGCGCGATCGCGGCGCTGATGGCGCTGGCCGAACCTTCCCGCGTCGCCTCGCTCACGCTGCTTTCGCCGGGCGGCTTCGGCGAAGAGATCAATGGCCGATTGCTCCGCCGTTACGCCGAGGCGGCGGGCGAAGAGGAACTGCGCGTCTGCCTGGAAACGATGGTCGGCTGGCCAAATCCGGTGCCGGCCGAGACGATCCGGACCCTCATGGAGATGCGCCGCCGTCCCGGGCAGACCGCAAAGCTGGTAGAAATGGCCGCCTCGATCACGCGCGACGAGCGGCAGGGTGTCATCCCGCGCGAAAAACTGGCGATCTTGCCGATGCCGGTCTCGGTCGCTTGGGGCACGCTTGACGGTGTGCTGCCGGTCCACCAGGCAAACGGCCTGCCGCCGCTGTTTGCCCTGCATCTTATTCCCAATGCCGGGCACATGCTGCTCGAGGAAAAGCCGGAACTCGTGACCGAGATCATCCGGCGCACGACGCGCTGATTCCGGAGACCATCGCCGAGAGACGTCACCCGTCTGCTTGTCCGAGCTACCAGGTCCAAAGGCGGTTTTGGATGCATTGGCCGGTCAGTTATGTTAAATCTTCCTTAACAAAGCCATAAGGGTTCGAGTTGATCGACCGCTGGATGGAGTCGAAACCTGATGAGTGACGCCGGCGAAAACGTTGCAGTGGTCGACAAGGGACGCAAGCTTTCCGACGCGATCCGCGAGGTAAGGAACGCCGCAGCCGACCGCGAGGATGTCGTTGTCGACATGCGCGAGGCACAGCGCATGCGGCTCGAACTGCTCGCCGCCGAACTGGCGCCGGTATTCGCCGAGGTGCCATCCGACAATGAATGGTTCGATTTCGCCATTTCCTCCGGCTTGCAGCCGCGGCTGTGGATCGACGCGGTGAGCCATGTCTCGATGGGACGCGACCGCCGCACCTACCGGTTCGTGCGGGATACCCGGCTCGGACGCGTGGTGCTGGCCGAATCGACCGACATGAAGCCGGTAGCCGACCAGGTGATGCGCTATGTGGCCGAGCGGATCGTCGAGCGCCAGCGCCTGATGGAAGGCACGTCGGTGCCGGTCCTCATCAGCGAGGCACCGGTACACACCGCCGAGACGAAGACCGGGCTGCCGGAAATCAGGATCGAGGAGGGCACCCGGTCCGCCCGCTGGGGTGCTTTCTGGTCGGGCCTCGGGCTCGTCTTCCTCGGTGGCGTCGTCGGGCTGATGCTGGTGATGGCGGCCGCCCTGCTGTGGGGCAAGCTGGCCGAACTTGGGGCCAACCTCTAAAAGCAGGATGGCTTTTCTTCAAATCGCCCTCCCGCTCCAATTTCTTTGTTTGAGCATGATCTTTTCCGAAAACCCCTTTTCGGGATCACGCTTTAGGCTAATCTCCCGCGGCGACCTGCATCCGTGGGGTTTCGCCGATCAGATCCTCTGAAGAAAGCTCGACCGGCGGCATCGAGGCGCCGGTCAGCCCGCGCCGCGTGATGCGAAGCGTCCAGTTGCCCTTCTCACCCGAAATATCGAGCTGGTTCCACTGCGCCGCCGGCCTCGAGCCACCGAGCGCCTGACCGGCCGCAGCGACGCCGACCACCGGTACCGGGCCATCCCTTCCCGCGATGGTGTAGAGGCTTGGCATGTGCGAATGGCCGTGCAGAACGAGTTCGGCGCCGTGGCTGCAACACCGTGTTCTGGAAGCGGCGGATGCCGAACAGGCGCTTGTGCGGCCCGACCGCGTGCCTGACCGGCGGATGATGGATCATGACGACGCGGAAAAGCCCGCGGCTTCCCGTCTCGTCGAGCATGCTCGCGAGCCGCCGCGCCTGTTGCTCCCGGAAATAGCCGGTGGCCATGAAAGGGGCGGTGGCGCGCGCCGAGGTGACGCCGATCAGCGCGATATTTCCGCGGACCTTCAGATAGGGGAAAGCGTGTCGATCGGCGGGCGCGTTGGCGCCATCGCTGGTCATCCAATTGCCCCAGGCGCGGCAAACCTTGTCGAAAGCGCCTGGCACATATGCGTCGTGATTGCCGGGAACGACCGAAACGCGATCGGGGCCGCCAAGCAGCTCCAGCCATTGCCGGGCCATGTCGATCTCGATATCGAGCGCCAGGTTGACGAGGTCGCCGGTCACCGCGATGTGGTCGGGCGCTGCCGCATTTATGTCGCCGACGATCGCGTCGATGACGCTGTCGTGCAGGAACTGGCGGCGGTTGCGATGCCAGTTGACGTAACCGGTGATGCGCTTGGAGACGAGATCACGATAGGGTACATCAGGGAGCGGTCCCAAATGAACGTCGGAAATATGCGCGAGCCTGAACATCTACCTCTTGTAAGGCACGGCGCATCCGCTTGCCAACGACATTTGGCCACATGAGCGACGCAAGCGACGAAGGGCCCTTCCGCCAGTCCGGATGGCCTGGTGTGCGCGCCCGGCTTTTCCACCTCTATTTCCTGTTGCGCCGCCCAATGACGGTTGGCGTTCGGGGGCTGGTTCATGACAAGGCGGCCAATTCGGTGTTTCTTGTCCGCCACACCTATGTGCCCGGCTGGCAACTGCCCGGCGGCGGCGTCGAACTCGGCGAAACGATGCTGGAATCGCTGGAACGGGAACTCGCCGAAGAAGGCAACATCGAATTCACCGGCACGCCGGAACTGCGGTCAGTCCACCTCAACAGGCGGGCGAGCCGGCGCGACCACGTCGCTTTCTACCTGATCACGGCATTCCGGCAGACGTCGCCGCGCCTTGGCGATCGAGAAATCGCCGAGGCAGCGTTTTTTCCGCTCGACCGGTTGCCCGAGGAGACCACGCCGGCGACACGGCGCAGGCTGGCGGAGATCTTCGACGGCGCCGCGGTGTCGCCGTACTGGTAGCTGGGGCTCAGGCTGCCTTCCTGAAACGATCCGGTTATGCGGCGCCGAATAGTCCATCTCCGGCCCGAGCGGCACGATGCGCGTCGGGTTGACGTTTTCGTGGCTGCCGTAATAGTGCTTCTTGATGTGCGGGATATCGACGGTCTCGGCGACGCCCGGCACCTGATAGAGATCACGCAGATAATTCGACAGGTTCGGGTAGTCGGCGATGCGGCGCAGATTGCATTTGAAATGGCCGAAATAGACCGGGTCGAAGCGCACCAGCGTGGTGAACAGCCGCCAATCGGCCTCGGTGATGCGTCCACCGGTCAGGTAGCGGTAGCGCGACAGAATTTCTTCCAGCTCGTCGAGTACGGCGAAGAATTCGCCGAAACGCCTCTTCATAGGCCTCCTGAGTCGTCGCGAAGCCGGCGCGGTAGACGCCGTTGTTGACTGCCGGATAGATTTTGCGCGTTCAGCCGATCGATCTCGGCACGCAGCGGCTCGGGATAGAAATCGACCGAAGCGTCGCCCCATTCGTCGAAAGCCTGAGTTGAACATGCGGATGATCTCGGCGGACTCGTTGGAGACGATCGTCTCTCTCCTTCTTGTCCCAAAGCACCGGCACCGTCACCCGGCCCGAATAGTGCGGATCGGCTTTCGGTATAGATGTCGTGCAGGAAATCGAGGCCGTAGAGGTGGTCGCCGGTGCCGCCCTCTTCGGCCAGGAACGTCCAGCCATCCTTGCCCAGGAAATGATGGACGACCGACACGGAGATCAGGTCTTCGAGTTTCTTCAGCTTGCGAAAGATCAGCGTGCGGTGCGCCCACGGGCAGGCGAGCGAGACATAGAGATGGTAACGGCCGGGCTCGGCCTTGAAGCCGCGCTCGCGGCCCGGCGCCGGCTTGCCGTCTCGCGTAATCCAGTCGCGGAAACTGCGATTCCGTCCGGACGAATTTACCGCCGATCATCTCCGGTTGGTACGCTTTCGTCGCGCCAGACGCCATCGACAAGCAGATCCCATCGGTCGCCTCCTTCTTCGAACCGTGAATTTAGGAGACTTGGCCGAAATCGCCAACCGCGTGGATCACGAACAGGTTGTCAACGTGGCGCAATCGACGCCGGTGCTGCAGAAATCGCCGATTGCCGCGGGCAAAATTTGATGCTAGCGGGATCGTCCGATGACGACGTTTCTTGCACCCCGGTTCGACCGACGACGAATGGGCGCCCGCGCTTAAGCGCTGACTGGCGAGATGGCCGCGCTGTGCGCGGCGAACCCTTCCTCTTCGCACCGGATGCAAAGACCATGAACGCTGCCGACGTCGTCTACCTGCCGGAAAACCCGGCGCACGACCCTGAAATCGATCACATCAACGAAGAGGCCTTCGGGCCGGGGCGTTTCACGCGCGCCGCCTACAAGATCCGCGAAGGCGGGCCGCACGAGCGGGCGCTGTCGTTCGTCGCGACTTATAACGGCGCGGTCATCGCGTCGGTGAGGATGACGCGTGTTGCCGCCGGCAAGGGCAGGGCGCTGATGCTCGGGCCGCTGGCGGTTCGGCCGGATTACAAGAATGTCGGCATCGGCCGCAAGCTGGTGCGCATCGCGCTGGAAGCTGCGGAGAAGGCCGGTGCGGCGGCAGTCATCCTGGTCGGCGACGAACCTTATTATGGCCCGCTCGGCTTCAAGCGAATTCCGCGCGGCCAGATGTCGATGCCGCGGCCGGTCGACCTCGACCGGCTGCTCGCCGTCGAGTTCCAGCCCGGCGCGGTGGCGAGGCTCGACGGGCATGGTGGACCACGAGGATCTGGTGGCGGAAGGGGCCCGAGCGCATCTTGCCGCGCTGGCAAATGGCTGAGTCTGAACGGCGTCGATCGCACTCCGTTTCTACCGCCCCTCGCGGTACCACATCGAGCCGAGCGCGAGCAGCAGCAGCGCCAGGCCGAAGAAACCGGCGAACAGCGGTACGCGGCGCACCGATTTCAGGATGCTGTCGTTGGTGGTGCGAGGCCGATCCAGTCGCGGCCGGAGGCGTCGCCGGCCGAACGCACCGGCACGATGCCGGGCAGGCTGATGCCGGTAAGGCCGGCAAGCCGGCGCACGCTGCCGCCGCTTTCCTCGGCGACCGGGCGCAGCACTTCGGTGGTGGAGACGGTATCGGCGAATTCCGGTGCGTTGATCGGCCCGACATGGGCCAGCGCCTTCAGGTCGCCATTGCCGATCTGGTAGAGGCCGATCTCGTCGGTCTTGAGCGCTGCCGGTGAAGACGCCGGGCGTTTCCGCCGTCAGCGTCACGTTGAGCGTCTTGCCGGACGGCGTGATCACCTGAGCCGGGCCGGGATCGTCGCGCATCGTCTGGCGGCGGATGTCGAGCGTCATGCCGCGGCCGGCGGCGGTCAGCCGCTCCTCCTCGAGCTCCGGTTCCTTCATCAGCCAGTGCGCGATGCGGCGGTAGAGCGCGACGTGCGGACCGCCGCCTTCGAAGCCGCGCGCCCACAGCCAGCCCTGGTCGGACAGGAACATGCCGACGCGGCCTTCGCCTTTGCGGTTGAGCACCAGCAGCGGCTTGTTGTCGGGGCCGCTCATGACGATCTCGCCTTCCGGCTGGTCGATGCCGATCAGCCGGAACCAGCGGCTCCAGTGCGGCGGCTCCGTCTGCGAGCCTTCGAGCCCGCGGGTGACCGGGTGGCGTTTGCCGGTGTCGGTGAGGCGCGGATAGAAACCCTGTTCGACGATTTCGCCGGACGGCAGGCCGGGAAGGGCGGCGATCAGCGGCGTCCGCGCGATCGACTGCTCGCCGGCATATTCGGGGCCGGCGGCGATCAGCAGCGCGCCGCCCTTTTCGACATATTCGGCGATGTAGTCGTAATAGAGGATCGGCAGCACGTCGCGGTGCTGGTAGCGGTCGAAGATGATCAGGTCGAAATCGTTGATCTTCTCGACGAACAGTTCGCGCGTGGGGAAGGCGATCAGCGACAATTCGTTGATCGGCGTGCCGTCCTGCTTTTCCGGCGGCCGCAGGATGGTGAAATGCACCAGGTCGACCGAAGCGTCGGATTTGAGCAGGTTGCGCCAGGTGCGCTCGCCGGCATGCGGTTCGCCGGAAACCAGAAGCACGCGCAGGTTTTCGCGGATGCCGTCGATCAGCGCGATGGCGCGGTTGTTGGTGTCGGTGAGTTCGCCCGGGTGCGGCGTCGATCGCCAGTTCGACGATGTTGCGGCCGGCGCCAGGAATGACGATGTCGAGCGGCATTTCCTGGCCGATGGTGGCGCGTTCCACCGATCTGCTGTTCGCCATTGACTGACACGCGCACGTCGACCGTGGCCGGTCTCGCCTTCGGTGCCGATGACGCGGTAGGTCAGTTCCAGCGGCTTGCCGACGATGCCGAAGCGCGGCGCCTTTTCGAAGCGGATGCGGCGGTCCTCGCTCGCCTTCGTCGCCGGTGATCAGCGCATGCAACGGTCCGGAAAGGCCGGAGACGTTGGCCGGCACGTCGTGCACCTGGCCGTCGGTCACCATGATGGAGCCGGCGACGCGCGAGGGCGGCACATCGCGGAAAGCGCTCTCCAGCGCACCGAACAGGCGCGTCTCGGCGCGTTCGTCGGCGGCGTCTGACTTGCCGGCCTCGACGACGCGCACGTCGAACTGCTTGAAACGCGCCAGCCGTTCCTGCAGTCCGGCGACGGCTCTCGTCGTTTCGTCGGCGCGGCCGGCGATCTCCTGGCTCTGGCTGCGGTCGACGACCAGCGCGACGACGCTCTTCAGCGGCTCGCGCTCTTCGTCGCGCATCACCGGGTTGAACAGCGCGGCGGCAAGCGCGACGAGCGCGGCAAAGCGGAAGATCGCGCCGCGCTGGCGGAACCAAAGCCCGGCGAGCGCCATCAGCAAAGCACGGAACCAGCACTGCGGCCAGCAGCGGCCAGGACAGGAGCGGTTCGAGGGCGATCGACCAGTTCATGCTCACTGCCCCAGCCGTTCGAGCAGGACCGGCACGTGCACCTGGTCGGATTTGTAGTTGCCGGTCAGCATGTACATCATGATGTTGACGCCGGCCCGGTAGGCGTAGACGCGCTGCATCGGATCGGCGGGCACGGTCGGCAACAGCGGGTCGCCGTTCTCGTCGACCGCCCAGGCGCCGGCGAAATCGTTTGCGGTGATCATGATCGGCGACACGCCGTCGCCGGTGCGCACCGGGCGGTTGTCGACATTCGAGGCATCGAGCGAAGCCTCGACCCAGAGCGGGCTGCCATTGAAGCGGCCGGGAAACTCCGGAAGGATGAAGAAGGACTTGGTGAGCACGTGGTCGTCCGGCACAGGCTCAAGCGCCGGGACGTTCAGATTGGCGAGGATTTCGCGAAGCCGCAAGGTCGCCGGGCTTGCCGACCCGGCGTCGATGCCGGTCGCGAACTGGTCGCGGGTGTCGAACAGCACGCGTGCCGCCTTCCTTCATGTAGGCGTCGATGCGGGCGATGGCCGCTTCCGACGGCATCGCCGCGTTCGGATCGATCGGCCAGTAGAGCAGCGGGTAGAAGGCGAGTTCGTCGCGGCTGATGTCGACGCCCGCCGGTTCGCCGGGTTCAAGCGCGGTCTTTTCGATCAGGAAGCGGGTGAGGCCGGCAAGGCCCGCGCGGCTGATCGGAATCGACCGACGCGTCGCCGGTCAGCACATAGGCGAGATGAGTGACGGAGATGGCGTTGACCGCCTCGGCGTCGCCGGGCTTCTGGTCCTGTGCCTCGGCGCGTGGCGGAGCGGCGAACAAGACGGCCCGCAGCCAGGAGGACGGCGGCCGAGGCCGGCGCGTGCGGCCTTGCGTGGGCGCCGGGTGAACACGCCGCCCATCCAGAACACCGCGATGCGTGTCCAGCGCCATCAAGGCAAGCGCGATCGCCACCAGCGGTCCTTTCAGGTCGCGGGATTCGTCGAAGGCGTAGCGAATATTGGTCACCGGGACCGTTATCTCAGGCCGAACCAGCGGCGCAAAGGTCGCATCCTGCTTCAAGAGGTTGTGGGCGACCACGCCTTCCTCGGCGCCATAGAGGCCGGGCGGGTTCTCGATCGTCACCGGCGCCTCGCCGCGGCCGGTCAACAACGGCTTGGTATCGGGCGCCGGCGGCGTCAGCCGGCCGTCGGCGGCGATCATCCTGTAGGGCGCCAGCGACGACACCGCATCTTCCTGGTTGGCGTTGCCGCGCCCTGGTTGCGCGAAAGCTGGACGATGCGGCGCAGCATCTCGACGAAAGTGCCGGAGATCGGCAGGTTCGACCAGGTCGCGGCCGGCGTGATGTGGAAAAGCACGATCGTGCCCTTGTCGCGCCGCGCTCCGGTGACCAGCGGGGTGCCATCGGCAAGGCTCGCCCAGGTGCGCTCGACGATGTCGGGCGTCGGCTCGGCCAGCACCTGGCGCGACACGGTCACTTCCGATGGCGGCGTCAGGTCGGCAAACGGGCCGGTGGAAGGGAATTCGGTCACCGCCTGCGGCGTGGTCCAGGACAGCGCGCCGCCCAGCGAGCGTTCGCCGAGCCGAAGCCTCACCGGCAGCAGTTCCTCGTCATTGCCGGCCGAGATCAACCGCGTGCCGGCAAAACGTACCAGCGTGCCGCCGTTCTTGACCCAGTCGACCAGCTGGACACGTGCGCTGTGGCGGGGATGGTGCCGACATCGGCCATGATGATCATCGCCGGCTTCTGCTCGAGTAGCTGCGGGATAGCTTCGGCAAGATCAGGGCTCGACGGCTCGACCAGATCGGCGAACGGCTCCAGCGCGCGGCGGATGTAGTAGAGCGGCGACAGCAGCGGCTGCGCCTGGTCGGCCTCCGCCTGCGACAGCAGTCCGACGCGCCGGCGCTTGGCGCTCTCGTCGAGCACGCGCACGGCGGATGCCTGCGGTTGCCCGTCGAGCGCAATCGAGGCAAAATCGTTGCGCATTTCGAAGGGCACAGTCATCGTGCCGGTCGCTGCGGTTTCGTTGGGGCGCGAAGGTCAGCGTGGCGTCGGCGATGCGACGGCCCTTGTCGTCGAATGCGCCGGCGGTCGACCTGGCGCGGGAGCCGGGCTGGCGGCGCGGATAGCCTGAATGGTGAAACCGTCGACTTCGTTCTCCGCGGCGGTCAGGCCGGTCACGTCGAGCGCGGTCGGGCACCGCCCAGACGACGCTGGCGGCGTTCTGGCCAAGCAGCGTCGCGAAGGCCTGCTGGTCGCCCTCGGCGGCCAGCCCGTCTGCCAGCACGGCGACGCTGGCGCCGGGAAGATTGCGCAGTTCCGCGGCGACCCGCGCATAAATCGCCGGTGCGATCGACCGGCACCGGGCGTGGCTGCGCGGCGCGCAGGCGGTCGCGTGCGGTCGCGGCGTCGAACGGACCGATCTCGGCATTGGGCTTTTCGGCGGTGAAGGCGAGTACCACCGGCACGCCCTTGGAATTGGCATCGTCGATCAGCCGCTCGGCGGTGGCGACGCGGCGATCCCAGTCGGGGGCGCTTGCCCAGCCATTGTCGACGACCAGCGCCAGCGCGCTGCCGCTGGCCGGCAGCTCCTCGCGCGGATTGAAAATCGGCTCGGCCAGCGCCAGCACGATCAGCGCCGCCATCAGAAGGCGAAGCAGCGTCAGCCACCATGGGCTCTGGTGCGGCGTCTCTTCCTTCTTCAGCACGCGCGCCAGGATCTTCAGCGGCGGAAACACTTCGCGTCTGCGGCTTCGGCGGCGTCAGCCGCAGCAGCCACCAGATCACCGGCAGCGCCAGCAGGCCCCAGAGGATCGCCGGAAAGCCGAAAGAGAGCGGCAGCCAGCTCATCGCGCGCCTCCCGCCGGCGTAGTGCGCCTCGGCGGTCATCGCCATGTGCACCCTGACCAGCGCATCGGAAGCCAGCCGGTCGGTGTGGTTGACGGTGTAGCTCCAGCCGAGCCGCTTGGCCCAGGCGGCGAGTTCTTCACGCCGGGCGGTGTAGAGGTTGCGATAGTCCTGGCCAAGCAGTCTCGGCGCGGCCCGCCGTCAGCTTGCTGCCGGTCTCGGGGTCGCTGAATTCGGTGCGGCCGGCATAAGGGAAGCTCTCTTCGGCCGGGTCGGCGACCTCGATCAGATGGGCGCGCACGCCGTGGCGCGACAGCACGTCGAGCCACTCCATCGTCTCCTCGACCGGGTCGAGGAAATCGGCGGCGATGACGATGTCGGAGAAGCGGCGGATGTTGGAAAGGTCGGGCTTGGCCGGCAGTGCCGTCGCGTGGACCAGATGCGCGGCGAGCCGCTCGGCGCCGTTGCGGGCGGTGAACGGATCGGTGAGGCCGGGCCAGGCGATGCGCTCGCCGCTGCGCGACAGGAGTTCGGCCAGCGCCAGGATCAGCACCAGCGCGCGCAATTCCTTGGAGACGGTCGCGCCTTGCGATTTGTAGAGCATCGACGGCGACGGGTCGGCCCACAGCCAGACGGTGTGGGCCGCCTCCCATTCGCGGTCGCGGACATAGGTATGGTCGTCGCGGGCCGAGCGGCGCCAGTCGATGCGCGACATCGTCTCGCCTTCGACATAGGGGCGGAACTGCCAGAAATTCTCGCCGATGCCGCGCTTGCGGCGGCCGTGCCAGCCGGCGATGACCGTGTTGACGACGCGGCGCGCCTCGACCAGCAGGTCGGGCACCAGCGAGGCGCGCAACCTCGCCCGGGCGAGCGCATCGCGTGTCGCAACCGGTACTGTCGCCTCGCCGATGCGCGCCATCAGAACCTTTTCCGGATCACCCTCGCCATTGCAGCTACCTTGCGCCTTGACCAGCTTTGCGACGACGTCGCGCACGGTCATGCCTTCGGCGCGCGCCGCGAAGGTCAGCGCCATGCGGTGCTGCAGTACCGGCTCGGCCAAAGCGTGGACATCGTCGATCGAAGGCGCCAGGCGGCCGTCATAGAGGGCGCGGGCGCGGGTGCAGAGCGTCAGCGCCTGGCTGGCGCGCGGCCCGGGACCCCAGGCGACATGCTTGTCGGTGTCGGCATTGCCCTGGCCGGGGCGCGCCGAACGCACCAGATCGAGGATCGCCTCGACGACGCTTTCAGGCACCGGCATGCGGCGGATCAGATGCTGGATCTCCTTCAGCCGTTCCGGCGTCGAGCACATTCTCGGCCTTGGCGTCCTCGACGCCGGTGGTTTCCAGCAGGATGCGGCGCTCGGCTTCGAGTTCCGGGTAGAGGATGTCGATCTGCATCAGGAAACGGTCGAGCTGCGCTTCCGGCAGCGGATAGGTGCCTTCCTGCTCCAGCGGGTTCTGCGTGGCAAGCACATGGAAGGGCGCCGGCAGGTCGTGGCGGGCGCCGGCGACGGTCACATGATATTCCTGCATCGACTGCAAAAGCGCCGACTGGGTGCGCGGGCTGGCGCGATTGATCTCGTCGGCCATCAAGAGTTGCGCGAAGATCGGGCCGGGTATGAAACGGAACGAGCGCTTGCCGAGTTCGTCCTGTTCCATCACCTCGGAGCCGAGGATATCGGAAGGCATCAGGTCCGGCGTGAACTGGATGCGGCGGGAATCGAGGCCGAGCACGATGCCCAGCGTCTCCACCAGCTTGGTCTTGGCAAGGCCGGGGACGCCGACCAAGCAGCGCGTGGCCGCCGGCGAGCAGCGCCACCAGCGCGCGTTCGACGACGCTTTCCTGGCCGAAAATGACCTGGCCGACGCCCTCGCGGATCCTGGAAATATCGGCGAGCGCCCGTTCGGCCTCGGCGATCATTTCCTTTTCGCTGATCGGCTTTTCCTTGATCGCTATGCTCATGCCGCATCATCCTTCGATCGTCGGGAACGCTGGCCGGCAAACGTTCCGCTGCCGCAACTCGCGCCACACGGCGCGCATTAGCCGAACTTAAATCACTCAATTAGGCTGACAAGCGGAACAACAGTGACTATTTCGTGACCATGGCCGACGATGTGGATGCTACCAAAGACAGCTTGACTGGCGCTGGAGACACCGCCGGGCTGGAAGCGCTGATCGCGCGAGCCGCCCGCGCCGGCAAGGGTTTGCCGCCTGTCGAGCGCTGGAATCCGGACTTTTGCGGCGATCTCGATATGGAGATCAAGGCCGACGGCACCTGGTTTTATCTGGGTACGCCGATCGGCCGGATGCCGTTGGTGCAGCTCTTCTCCACAGTTTTGAGGAGGGACGCGGACGGCAGGACCTATCTCGTGACGCCGGTGGAAAAGGTCGGCATCCGGGTTGTCGATGCGCCATTCGTCGCCGTCGAGATGAACGTGGTGGGAAAGGGCGACGGGCCAGGTGATCACCTTCCGCACCAATGTCGGCGATGTTGTCGAGGCCGGACCGGAACATCCGCTGCGCTTCGTCGACGAGGACGAGACCGGCGGGCTGAAGCCCTACGTTCTGGTGCGCGGGCGGCTGGAAGCGCTGGTGGCGCGGCCGGTGATGTACGAGCTGATCGAGCATGGCGAGGAAATCGAGGTCGACGGAAGGCTGATGTTTTCGGTGCGCTCGAAGGGCGAGGTCTATCCGATCATGCCGGTCGAGAAGCTGAAGCGGCTGAGCGCCTGACATGGATGCCGTCGCAGCCAAGCCGTTTTCGGCGGACGATTTCCGGCAGCGCGCTACCCGCCAAAACGGCATCGCAGCGGATGCCGACTACGGCGACCACCGGCTCAACCCCGACTTGCGCCACCTGATCGTGCGGCCGAACCTGCGGGACGCGGCGGTGCTGATCCCGGTTGTCGACCATGGCGCCGAAGCCAATGTCCTGCTCACCAAGCGCACCGAAAAGATGCGCAGCCATTCCGGCCAGGTGGCCTTTCCGGGCGGCGCCATCGACCCGACCGACGCCTCTCCGGAAGATGCGGCGGTGCGCGAGACGCTGGAAGAGATCGGCCTCGGAGCGGCCGACATCGAGATCGTCGGTCGTATGCCGGATTACGTCACCGGCAGCGGCTACCGCATCGTGCCGGTGCTCGGCATCGTGCGGCCGGACTATCTTACTGACCATCAACGAGGACGAAGTGGACGATGCTTTCGAGGTGCCGCTGTCCTTCCTGATGGATCCGGCAAACCATCGCCGCGAAAGCCGTATCTGGCAGGAGAAGGAGCGCTTCTATTACACGATGCCGTTCGGCGAGCGGTATATCTGGGGGGTGACCGCCGGTATCATCCGCACCCTTTACGAGAGGCTCTACGCGTGAGCGCTGGCGCTTCGATCGCCTCGGCAGGCTGGCTGAAAGATGTGTCGCTTCAACGGCTTCTCGGCGTTCTCTCCGGTTCTGGCGAAGAATCAAGAATAGCTGGCGGCGCGGTGCGCAACACGCTGCTTGGCCAGGCGGTGAGCGACATCGACATCGCTACCACCAACCATCCCGACGAAACGGTGCGGCGCGCCGAGGCGGCCGGTTTCAAGGCCATCCCGACCGGCGCCGAGCACGGCACCATCACGGTCATCGCGCAGGGCAAGCCGTACGAGGTGACGACGCTGCGGGCCGACATCGAGACCGACGGCCGCCGCGCCAAGGTACTGTTCGGGCGCGACTGGAAGCGCGATGCGGAGCGGCGCGACTTCACCATCAACGCGCTTTACGCCGAGGCCGACGGGACGGTGGTCGACCTGGTCGGCGGACTCGCCGATCTCGAAAGCCGCACGCTGCGTTTCATCGGCGATCCTGAAGTCCGCATCCGTGAAGATTATCTGCGCATCCTGCGCTTCTTCCGTTTCTTTGCCTGGTACGGTTCCGGCCGTCCGGATGCCGAAGGGCTGAAGGCCTGCGCACGGCTGAAGGACGGGCTCGACCAGTTGTCGGCGGAACGGGTCTGGGCCGAGTTGAAGAAACTGCTGTCAGCCCCCGATCCGTCGCGCGCGCTGCTCTGGATGCGGCAGGCGGGCGTGCTGACCAAGGTGCTGCCGGAGAGCGAGAAGTGGGGCATCGACGCCATCCACGCGCTGGTGAAGGCGGAGAAGGATCTCGGCTGGCCGCCCGACCCGCTGCTGAGGCTGGAAGCAATCGTGCCACCGGATGCGGCGCGTGTGATGGCGCTTGCCGAAAGACTGCGGCTCTCCAATGCTCAAGCCGAGCGATTGCGTGTCTGGGCCTCGACCGACCCGGTCGCATCGAACACCAGCGAGGCGGAACTGGCGAAAAAACTCTACCGGGGAGACAGGCAGGGATTCAGCGACCGGCTCAGGCTGTCGCTCGCCTCGGCCCGTGGAAAGGCGGTCGACGACAACCAGGCGCTGGTCGAGGCAGGCGGCTACTCGCGCTTGCTTTCTTTTGCGGAAAAATGGAGAAAACCGGAGTTTCCGGTCAAGGGCGCGGACCTGACAGAACTGGGTCTCAAACAGGGCAAGGAACTGGGGGGCGTGCTTAAAAAGCTTGAAACCCTCTGGATCGAGTCCGGCTTCACGCTCAGTCGCAGCGCGCTGCTTGAGCGCGCCGCCGAAATCTTGAAAGCTTGAGGGGTCAGGCCGCGTCGCGGACCTTTTCGATGCGTGAACGGATCGCCTCGATCATCGTCTCGCGGATGATCGTCTCGCCATGCGTTTCGCGCAGATGTTCGACGACGCGGCGCATGATCTCGGCTTCCTCCTCGTGGCGGGTGTGCCAGTCGCAGCCGGGGACGAGCGTCCCACACTGAAATTCCTTCATCGGGCTTCTCCCTTCTTCGTTCTGGTCACCGAACCATAGTAACACAAAAGGCGCAAACGGGTTGCACGAACGACAACGCATGACCCCGAAAACCGGAATCGGTTTTCGGAAAGGATCATGCGTCGATTCAAAGTGTTACAGCGTCCTTTGCGCGTCCAAGAGGACGCGCGGCGCTGTAATGGGGCGGAGCTGCAGTCTCCGCCCGTTGTCCGATCAAGCGGTCATTTGACGAGCGTTACCTGGTCGGCGATCTTCTTCGAACCGCTCTTCTGCCAGTTGACCGAAACCTTTTCACCCGCCTTGAGGCCGGGATTCTTGAAGGTCTTCGGCAGCGAATATATCGAGCCGTCGGCGAGCGTCAGCGTCATGGACTTGCCGTCATAGGCCTTGATCGTGCCGGTCGCATGCTGGGCGGCGGCAAAAGCAAAAGCGGAGGTTGCAAGGATGGCAGCGGCTGCTGCCGGAATGAGAAGCGTGCGCATTTGCGTTCACTCCTTGATGCGCGGGCATCGTCCCTTCTGGCTTCCGCCCGCAGGGATATGGGCCGTCCGGTCACGTCGCGTCGCGGTTCTCGGGAGAAGAACCGCCGGCGTTTCCCGGCCCGGCGTTAGAAATAAGCCTGTGATCTCAACAGGATATTAGACGAAAAAGAAAATTCTTGCCGCCACCGGTTGCCACATTCAAAGGCTATTTTTCGCCATTGTGGCGCGACGGTGGCGCAGCCTGCCGCTACGTTAGGCCGCACTCTGGCAGGAATCGCCGGCGTTGCCGCTATCCGACGCTGCGGCGTGTGGTCTCAGCCGCTTGCGTACCGCCGGAGTGCGCCAGCTTCGACGTCTCCCGCACTCGCGGCGATCTCCGCCTTCAGCCAGTCGCGGAATCGCGCAACCTTCTTCGGTTCGCGCTGCGTTGCCGAGGTGATGAGGAAATAGCCGAAACCGGAATGGACGCGTTCGCGGAACGGCGCGACCAGCAGGCCGGCCCGGATCGCGTCGAAGGCGAGCGTTTGCCAGGCGAGCATGACGCCCTGTCCGGCGATCGCCGCGTCGAGGCAAAGCGCCGCATCGGTGAAACTGTCACCAGCGGCAAGCATGTCTTCGCGAAAGTCCGAACGGCTTCAGCCAAAGGTCCCAGCTCAGGTTGGAATTGGCGTCGCGGACGATCGGCAGCTTCGGCGAGATCGGCGGGTTCGGCAAGGCGTGCGGCCAGTTCAGGCGCGCAGACGGGAAACACTTCCTGCGGCAGCAGGAACTCGACCTTGGCCCTCGGCCAGTCTCCGGTGCCGACGCGGATGCCGAGATCGATGTCGGAACGGTCGGGATCGGCGAGTTCGACCGTCGCTTCGAGACGTACCCGGATTTCGGGATGCAGTTTCCTGAAACGGGCAAGCCGCGGCACCAGCCATTTCGACGCGAAGACCGGCGCCACGGAGATAGTCAGCGTGCACTCGGTCTGTTCGGCAGCCAGCTCCACCGCCATGTCCAGTTCACGGAAGCCGGTCGAAAGGCGGGCAAGCAGCGAGCGGCCGAACTGCGTCGGCTCGAGCCCGTGCGGCGTGCGTTCGAAGACGAGGGCGCCAAGCTGCCGCTCGGTCTTGATGATCTGCTGGCTGACGGCGCCAGACGACACGCCGAGTTCGGCGGCGGCCCGCTGCAAGCGAGCCCAGACGCCCCGCCGCTTCTAGCGCGCGCAAGCCGTTGAGATGCACCCGGTTCAGGTTCTTCATATAGTTTTTCTATATCTCCGCCGCCGCAATCTCCATTGAAATCGCGCGGGCCGAGCGAGAAATTATGGCCAGAAGATTGAAAGGCCTGAGACCATGTTCGAGCGAATTTTTACGGCCGCTGTCGATATCGCGCACTCCGTCGCCGCCTGGCTGGCTCCTTTGGCGGCGGGCACCGAGGCTGCCTGCGATCGCTGGCTGCGCGACCCGCTTTCTCACCCGGCACTCGACGCGATGAGCCTTTCCGAACTCGCCGACCTGCCGCCGACAGCACTCAGATCATGCTGCCGGGAGTAGGGGCGATCACACCCATTTCACTTCGGGCGGCAGGCTGGAAAGGATCGAATCGACATTGCCGCCGGTCTTCAGGCCGAAGATCGTGCCGCGGTCGTAGAGCAGGTTGAACTCGACGTAGCGGCCACGGCGGATCAGCTGTTCGTCGCGTTCGGCGTCGGTCCAGTTGCGGTTGAAATTGTCCTCGACCAGATGCTTGTAGACGACGAGGAAGGAGCGGCCGACATCCTGGGTGAAACGGAAATCGGCGGACCAGCCGCCATTTTCCTGGGGCGAGTGCAACCAGTCGTAAAAAATGCCGCCGATGCCGCGTGGCTCGTTGCGGTGCGGCAAGAAGAAATATTCGTCGCACCAGGCTTTCAGCCGGGCGTATTCGGCGACCTTCGCATTCTTGTCGCAAGCGAACTGCATCGCCTTGTGGAAGGCCTGCGTGTCGGGATCGTCCTGCGTGCGTCGGCGGTCAAGCATCGGCGTCAGATCAGCGCCGCCGCCGAACCACTGGCGCGAAGTCACCACCATGCGGGTGTTCATGTGAACGGCCGGCACGTGCGGGTTCCACGGATGGGCGATCAGCGAGATGCCCGACGCCCAGAAGCGCGGGTCTTCCTCGGCGCCCGGCATCTGCTTGCGGAATTCCGGCGAGAATTCGCCGTAGACGGTGGACGTATGGACGCCGACCTTCTCGAAGACGCGGCCATGCATCATCGACATGACGCCGCCGCCGCCCCTTGCCTTCCTCCCGTTGCCACGGCGTCTTCTCGAAACGGCCGGGCGACCAGGAGGCTTGCGGGCCGGTCACGCCGTCCTCGAGTTGCTCGAAAGCGGCGCAGATCTTGTCGCGCAGGCCCTCGAACCAGGCCTTCGCCTTGGCCTTCTTCTCTTCGATGTCCGCAGGCAAACCCGCCGGGATTTCGGGGCGATCCATGCGCCGTCTCCGGTTCTTCTGGTCGGCGGCTGCAAGCGCCGCGCACAAATGACTCGTCTTTTCAGGGCGCGATCCCTAATCTTTAAAATGCATGGGTCAAGGAGTTCTTTGTGCGCACCCCCGCGAGACCACCGCTTGATGGTCTGAAGAAGCGGCTGGATCAGGCCCGCGCCGACCGGGCGCGGTTGCCGCGCGACGGTTTCCTGCGCGAGACTTTCGTGTTGCCGCGCACCGATGCCCGCCAGAAAGCCCGCGAATGGTTCGACCGCTGGCCGAAGCAGGCCTACTGGACCGAGATCGAAAGCTGGTTCGAACGGCCGGGCGATGTCATCGAATTCACCATCCGGCGGCTGCCTACGGCGGACTGACCGTTTTTCGCGGCGATGCAAAGTCAAAGCCCCATTCCAATAGGATCGGAATGGGGCTTTGACTTGTCGATTGGAAGCACGATCCTGCCGAAAGCCAGCCAACCTTTCGGGTTCGTCCTCTAACTGTCGTGCTCCCTCGCGAAAAGGACGCGATGCGCGATTTCCGTCTGGGTGATGCCGATATCCTTCAGCAAATGATCCTGGGCGCGGCTCAGCCGCTCCGTTGCCTGCCGCAGAGCACGCCGTTCGGCGCGACGTTTCAACCAGGCGTTTATGGAATCCAGCCAGCCTGAGCTCTTTTTCACCGAAGGGCGTGATCTTGCGATTGGCTGGATTGCGGAGGAAACAGCTCCACGCGTACGCGCGGCGCGGCGCATCCTCTGCTCGCTCTGCAGGCTTTCAGCGATCCCGGGCAAGGCCGCCGTCATGGCGCCGTCGTCGACAATCCGCCCCAACCTGTCCGGCAGGAAAGATTTCTGAGGTATGGCGCGTTTCATATGGGGACGCGGCACGTGTTTCTCCTTTTTGGAATGCTTGTTTGGAGATGGTGGCGGTTTTGAACCCGCCGTCCGTCAATTGGGAATCCGACGGCGCTGCCGGTACCCCGGTCGGCTCACGATTTCGTGAAAACGGACTCACGAACCGATCACAATCACACGGCTGCGATCTCGGCTGGTGCTTCGAGGCGATGCGCGCGCAGACCGGACGCATACTAGCCCTGCTGAGCCGGAAAGTGCTCACCCCAGATTTCGCTTGATCTAAAGTTAACTTGAACTTGTAATTTGATGCCTTCGCTATCTCCGAAGGAACAATGACCATGCCCGAACTATGCCCAGGCCCTCGCGCTGATCCGTTGCAGCGCGTGGCTGTTTCAGGCGTTTGGAGTTCTCGCTCGCAAATACCGCGACCTAGCCGAGCTGGCGCAGCGCTTCGCCGGCCACCATCGCCGCGGCAAGCGCGACGTTGAGGCTGCGGCCGCCGCCTTTCATTGGAATGACGAGCCGGGCGTCGGCGTCGTCGTGGACCTGATCCGGGACGCCGGCCGAATTCGCGGCCGAGGAGCAGGATATCGCCGTCGGCGAAGTCGAACTGCGTGTAGGGCAGGGCCGCTCTGGTCGAGAGCAGCACAAGCCGGCGGCTTTCGCTCCGCCGCCACTCCTCGAAGCGCGCGAAGTCGACGTGCCGGGCAAGCTGCGCCATTTCGAGATAGTCCATGCCGGCGCGCCTGAGATTGCGGTCGGAAATGTCGAAGCCGGCCGGCTCGATGATGTCGACGGCCGATGCCGAGGCAGGCGGCCATGCGCAGGATGGTGCCGGTGTTGCCGGCGATGTCCGGCTGGTAGAGCGCGATGCGGATGCCCTTGCCCAATTTCATCGCCTCGCTGAATTGTGGCTGGATCGGCCACACTTGTCGGTGGGACCTTCAGAAAAAACGTTTCACGGCGGTAGCCATTTTGCGCGAATGCGGCTATAGAGCCGGCATTGTCAACACGAACCGACGGAGGCAGGCATGGTACATATGTTTATCGCAGCTTTGCGCCTGCCGAACTGGCGGGCTTACGCCCTGACGGCGGTTTCGGTTCGACGCTTTTCCTGACATTTTCAAAGCTTCATCGTCTCGATTCCCGCCGGAATTTTTTCCCGGTCTCCGAAGGAATCGTCCGATGTTTTCCAATCTGCCGCGCGGGCTGAGAGACCCGCCTAACCTGCTTCCGATCCGCCGATCTCGCCACCGCGCCTGCCAGCGCGTTGCCAGGTGTCGGCTGCCATTGCCCGTGCCTTCCAAATTTCAGGAGGTGACCATGTTTGATCATCATTTCCACGTTCCCGGCATCACCAGCGTCCACGAACGGAAGCTGGCCGCCTGGGCCCTGTTCGTCGGCGAACGAAGCCGCAGCAGGTTCATTTGCCGACCGTGTCGGCGCGTCCGCATCGCGGCATGCTGCCCGACGTCGATCCTGCGACAGCGCGGTGCCCGATCCGAATCATCGGCCGCTGCTGCGCTGGCTGACCGACTTCGTGCGGGCGGCCGCCGGGCCGGTGGAGGCGCTCGAAATCGCTCCCGCCGCATCATTGTCAGGAGCCGGCGAAGCGCCTGTCGGCAAAAGCCGCGTCGGTGACATACATTGGCGGGGCGGAATCGCGCCGCGCGGTGGAGCGTTTGTCGACGAAGGAAAAATCCGATCTCGATCACTCCGCGCGCCGCCTGACGCGGCGCGCGCCATCGCAAGCATTTGAAAGACCGAAAAGATGTTCCGCTGGTTCGAAAAACGTCTCGATCCGTTTCCGGCTGAAGAGCCGGTCGAGCCGCCGAAGACGCTGGTCGGCTTCTGCCTGCACTACACGAAGGGTGCGTGGCCCTACATCATCGTCGGCGGCGCTGTTCAACGCGGCGATCGCGCATGGCCGAAGTCGGCATGTTCGGCTTCCTCGGCAACATCGTCGACTGGCTGTCAGCGCGCAGAATCGCGAGACGTTCCTGCAGACCGAGGGCTGGAAGCTCGCCGGCATGGCGTTCATCGTGTCTGGTGCGCTGCCGTCGGCCGGTCTCGATCAGTTCGCTGATCCACCAGCAGACGCTGATGGGCAACTATCCCATGCGCATCCGCTGGCAGGTGCACCGCTACCTGCTCAAGCAGTCGATGACCTTCTTCCAGGACGAGTTCGCCGGCCGCATCGCCACCAAGCTGATGCAGACCGCGCTCGCCGTGCGCGAATGCGTGATGAAGCTGATCGACGTGCTGATCTACGTCGTCGTCTATTTCCTCGGCGTGCTGTTGATCGTCGGTTCGGCCGACTGGCGGCTGGCGATGCCGCTCGTCGTCTGGCTCGTCGGCTACATCCTGCTGCTGCGCTACTTCATCCCGCGGCTCGGCAAGGTCGCCGAGGAGCAGGCCGACGCGCGCTCGACGATGACCGGCCGCATCGTCGACAGCTACACCAACATCCCGACGGTGAAGCTGTTCTCGCATGCGCGCCGCGAGGCGTCCTACGCGAGGGAAGGCATGGCAGGCTTCCTGGACACGGTCTACCGGCCGATGCGGCTGGTCACCCACGCTGTTCGGCTGCCTCTACGTGCTCAATTCGTCGCTGCTGTGTCTCGGTCGGCGCGTTGTCGATCTGGCTGTGGCTCGGCAACGCGGTCACGATCGGCGCCGTCGCGGTGGTGCATCGGCCTCGTGCTGCGGATCTAGGGCATGTCGCAGTGGATCATGTGGGAGATGTCCGGCCTGTTCGAGAACATCGGCACGGTGCAGGACGGCATCGGCTCGATCTCGCTGCCGCGGCTGGTCGAGGACAAGCCCGGCGCCAAGGAGATCGTCGTCAACAGCGGCGAGATCGAGTTCGAGGCCATCGGCTTCCACTACGGCAAGCAGAAGGGCGTCATCGAGGATCTGTCGCTGGTGGTTCAGTCCGGGCGAGAAGGTCGGGCTGGTCGGCCGCTCCGGCGCCGGCAAGTCGACGCTCGTCAACCTGCTGCTGCGTTTCTACGACCTCGAGAGCGGCCGCATCCTGATCGACGGACAGGATATCGCGACGGTGACCCAGGACAGCGCTGCGCGCACAGATCGGCATGGTCACGCAGGATACCTCGCTGCTGCACCGCTCGGTGCGCGACAACATCCTCTACGGCCGGCCCGACGCCACCGACGAGATGATGCTCGAGGCCGCGCGGCGTGCCGAAGCGCTCGACTTCATCGCCGAGCTTGTCCGATCCGAAGGGCCGCAAGGGCTTCGACGCGCATGTCGGCGAGCGCGGCGTGAAGCTGTCGGGCGGCCAGCGCCAGCGCATCGCGATCGCCCGCGTGATGCTCAAGGACGCGCCGATCCTGGTCCTCGACGAGGCGACCTCGGCGCTCGATTCGGAAGTCGAGGCGGCGATCCAGGAGAACCTCTAGCGGCTGATGGAGGGCAAGACGGTGATCGCGATCGCCCACCGGCTGTCGACCATCGCCGCGATGGACCGGCTGGTCGTCATGGACGAGGGCCGCATCGTCGAGGAGGGCACGCACGAAGCGCTGGTCGCCAAGGGCGGCCTCTACGCCCAGCTCTGGCACCGCCAGTCCGGCGGCTTCCTGCTGCATGACGATCCGGCGAACCCGATCGAAGAGGCGGCGGAATAGGTTTCGTTCTCAAACGCAAATCCCAAGGAGGATAAGATGACAGGACTACCCGGTGTCAGCGGGCGCAATCCGCAAGCAGAAATCTCGCAAGCGAAAACAATCCCATCGAGCCCGATACCGAACCTGATTCCGGGAAGGGCTCTCACCCAAGTGAGAGAAAAATGCTCAACCGAGTCGCTACCTGGTTCGAGACCCGGTACTCGCCCATTGCGCTGGCCGACGGACCGCCAGCCGCCGATGGGGCTCTGGAAGTTCTTTCTCTATTTCCTGCGCCAGTTCCGCACGGCGTTCATCCTGCAGGGTGATCTCGTCGCGTTCGGCGCCGTCGCCGACGCGATGATGCCGATCTTCGTCGGTCTCATCGTCGGCATGCTGGCCGACACTCCGCCCGGCAACCTGTTCTCGGCTCACTGGCAGACCTTGCTGATCATGGCGCTTTTCCTGCTGCTCCGGCCGCTGACGTTCCTGGTCGACCAGCTGGTCCGCAACCAGGCGATCGTGCCCAACCTGGTCGACCTCGTGCGCTGGCAGAGCCACTGGCATGTCGTCCGGCAGAGCTGGACCTTCTTCCAGAACGACTTCGCCGGCCGCATCGCCAACAAGATGATGCAGGCGGCGAGGCCATGGAGATCGGCGTCAACCTCACCATCGATGCGGTGTGGTACGCGCTGGTGTTCGTGGTCGTTGCAATCGTGGTGCTCTCGCAGCTCGATCCGGTGCTGCTGGTGCCGATCGCCGTGTGGCTGATGCTCTACGCCGTGCTGTTCACGATCACCATGCCGCTGATCGCGAAATATTCCGAGGAGCTTGCGGAAGCGAGGTCGGTGATGACCGGCCGGATGGTGGACAGCTACACCAACATCCAGACCCTGAAGACGTTCTCGACCGGCGGGTACGAGGACAAATACGTGGCGAACTCGGTGATGGAGCACGCCATGGCCTTCCGCCGGCTGATGCGGGTCTTCACCTACATGTGGTCGATCCTGTTCCTGCTGAACGCGGGCCTGGTGATCGCGATTGCCGGACTGTCGCTCTGCCGGCTGGGACAACGGCACGCTCACCGCCGCGGCGGTGGCGACAGCGATCCCGTTCGCCCTGCAGATCATGAACATGTCCGGCTGGATCCTCGATGTCGGCTCCAACATCTTCCGCCAGATCGGCACGGTGAAGGATTCGATGGACACCATCGCCCAGCCGATCACGATGCTCGACAAGCCGGATGCGCCCGCCTTGCGGGTGAGCGACGGGCCGCATCGAGTTCGACCACGTCAGCTTCAACTACTGGCGCGGCAAGAAGGGCAGCGTCATCAAGGACTTCTCGCTCTCGATCGCGCCTGGCGAGAAGGTCGGGCTCGTCGGCCGGTCCGGCGCGGGCAAGTCGACGCTGGTCAATCTCGCACTGCGGCTTTTCGACGTGCACGAGGGCGCGATCCGGATCGACGGGCAGGACATCCGCGGCGTGACCCAGGAGAGCCTGCGCGCCGCGATCGGCTATGTCAGCCAGGACACGTCGCTGCTGCATCGCTCGGTGCGCGAGAACATCAAATACGGCCGCCAGTCGGCCACCGACGAGGAGATGATTCGCGCTGCCGAGCAGGCCAGGGTGGCCGAGGTCATCGCCGGACTGTCCGATGGCAATGGACGCAAGGGCTACGACGCCCATGTCGGCGAGCGGGGCGTGAAGCTCTCGGGTGGCCAGCGGCAGCGCATCGCGATCGCCCGCGTGATGCTGAAGGACGCGCCGATCCTCGTCCTCGACGAGGCCACCTCGGCGCTGGATTCGGAGGTCGAGGCGGCGATCCAGGAGAACCTCTACCGGCTGATGGAGGGCAAGACCGTGATCGCCATCGCGCACCGGCTGTCGACCATCGCCGCGATGGACCGGCTTGTCGTCATGGACAAGGGCCGCATCATCGAGGAGGGCACGCACGACGAGCTCGTCGCCAGGGGCGGCCACTATGCCCAGCTCTGGCAGCGTCAGTCGGGCGGCTTCCTGCTGCATGACGATCCGGCGGACCCGATCGAACAGGCGGCAGAGTGAATGGCAGCAACTCGCGGAGACGTTACAAAGGCGTAACGGGAATTTCAGCCGCAGGCTCCTATATTCGGACCGTGGCGTCGGGCGGAGTGCTTTCCGCCCGATGCCCGCAGCTTGAAAAAGTCGAATCGGAACAACGGTGCTAGGCTTGGCACCTGAAAGGCTGATTCAAGTCCTTGATGCATCGATTCAGGAAAGATGAGGCGTGAGCAACGAAGGGTTCCGTGATCGCATGTGGCGCTCTGTGGAGGGCGCCATCGATCCGTTTCACGACACGGATCGTGAGGTGCTGCCCGAGGATGCGTGGCGCTTCATCCTTTATTTCGCCAACCAGGCGAAGGGCGCCTTCTTCCTGCTGCTCATCACCGGCGGGCTCGCCGGCGCCGTCGATGCGGCGATGTACTGGTCGGTCGGCTGGTTGATCGATCTGCTCGACAGTTCCTCGCCCGCCACGCTGTTCGCCGACCATTGGCCTGCATTGATCGGGCTGCTGTTCCTCATCCTTGTTGTCCGCGCGGTCATCATGATCGCCTCGGCGGTCGTCGAGCAGCAGGTCGTGGTGCCCGGCTTCTATTCGATGGTGCGCTGGCAGGCATTCCGCCGGGTGATCCAGCAGCCCTACGGCTTCTACCAGAACGACTTCGCCGGCCGTATCGCCACCAAGATCATGCAGGGAGGCGAGGCGGTCGGCGACTTCATCGTCAACGTCCTGCAGACGATGTGGTCGTTCCTGACCTTCGTCATCCTGTCCATCACCATCCTGGTGTCGCTCGATCCGATGATGGGTGTCGTCGTTGCCCTGTGGTTCGCCGGCTATGCGGCAATCGTCTGGTTCCTGCTGCCGGAGATGCGGCGCGCCGGGCGTGAGACAGCCGACCAACGTTCGATCTTCAACGGCCGGCTTGTCGATGCCTTCACCAACATCGTCGCGGTCAAGCTGTTCGACAGCGGCCGGCGCGAGCACGCCTACATCCGCGACGGACTGGAAGGCTTCCTAACCGCCGTGGTTCGGCTGACCCGGGCGATAACGACGGTGCGTTCGTCAGTCGCTGTTCTCAACGGCTTCATGATGAGCGCGATCGCCGTCATTGCCGTGGTCAATTGGACAAGCGGCAGCATCTCCACCGGCGCAATCGCTGCCGCGCTCGGGCTGGTGTTCCGGCTCAACCAGATGTCCGGCTGGATGATGTTCAACATCAACGGGCTCGTGCGCAACTACGCCACGGTGCAGGATGCGACGCGGACGATTTCGGTGACGCCGGCGATCCGCGACGCCGAGGACGCCATCGCGCTGCCGCGCTCGACGGGCGACATCCGCTTCGACAACGTCTCCTTCCACTACGGCAAGGAAGGCGGGGTCATCGACAATCTGAACCTGCACATCCGTCCGGGCGAACGTGTCGCGCTGGTCGGGCCGTCGGGTGCCGGCAAGACGACCATCGTCAACCTGATGCTACGGCTCTTCGATGTCGAGGACGGCCGCATCCTGATCGACGGGCGCGATATCCGCGGACCTGACGCAGGCTTCGCTGCGTGCCCAGTTCGGCGTTGTCAGCCAGGAAGCGATGCTGATGCACCGCTCGATCCGGGACAATATCGGCTATGGCCGCGAAGGTGCGTCGGAAGCCGAGATCGTCGATGCAGCCAAACGCGCCGCGGCTCACGACTTCATCCTCGACGTCATGGATCCGCGCGGCCGCAAGGGTTACGACGCCCAGGTCGGCGAACGCGGCGTGAAGCTTTCCGGCGGCCAGCGTCAGCGTGTGGCGATCGCCCGCATGATGCTGAAGGACGCGCCGATCCTGATCCTCGACGAGGCGACCTCGGCGCTCGATTCGGAGGTCGAGGCGGCGATCCAGGAAAATCTCTACCGACTGATGGAGGGCAAGACGGTGATCGCCATCGCGCACCGGCTGTCGACGATCGCCGCGCTCGACCGGCTGATCGTCATCGACCAGGGCCGCATCGTCGAAGAAGGCACGCACGACGCCTTGATCGCCCGCAACGGTCTCTATGCACAGCTCTGGAAACGCCAGTCCGGCGGCTTCCTGGGCGACCGCATCGCGGCGGAGTGAGTTTTCTATTTGGCATGATCCCGAAAACCGGTTCCCATTTTTCGGGATCATGCTCTATTCCAGCCAGTGGGTGACGAAGTTGCCGCTTTCATGGATGTCGATGGTTTCAAGCGGACCCGGGCCGAGATTGGTGAATTTGTGCGGCGTGTCCGGCGGCACCACCAGGATCTGGCCTTCCGTCGCTGTAATCTCCTCGTCGCCGACGGTGAAGAGCCCGGTGCCGGCGCGGACAATGAAGGTTTCGGGATAGGGATGTTTGTGCAGGCGCGGACCGCCGCCCTGTGTGTCCAACCTGTTGAAGATCACGCAAATACCGGCACCATAGGCAGCGCCCTGCAATTCGCCTTTCCAGCCTTCGGGCGTGGTTGCCCACGCTTCGCGGTCGATGATATGTGCCATGGCGTGGACTATATTTCCGGACGAGGCGCGCTGTCGAGGCTGGTACGTCCGCATGAGGCGTGCCCGCCTAGCAGGCGGAACTCGAACACAAGGATCAAGGCCAGTAAAAATGTCGCTTCGACCACTCGGAGGCCTGGCCGCGTCACCATCCGCCGAATGCGGCTTCGACGCCCTCGGCTACGAAATCCTGGCCGAGAAGGCGGCTGCCCTCGGACGCGCCGGCGAGCGCGCCGAGAACTGTCTCGAGCGGCTTAAGGGATATGAGCACGGCGTCGACGACCGCGCGGCGCTGGTCAAGCAAACCGCCGACGCGGTCTATGCCTGGTTCATCCAGCGCGAACTTTGCGGCTTCCGACGCCACGACGACATCATCCGTGAATACGCCATACCCAAGGAAGTGCTGGTGCGGCTGGGGGCGAGGTAGGGGTCCGCTGGCTTTCGGTCCGGTTCAAGCCGCCGCAGACACTTGCATCTCAACGTGAAGTCCAGCCGCAGAGACCATTCTTATGCATGATGATGCATCTGAGAGGTTGGCGGATGTAGCCTAAGAGATTGATTTGGCGTAGGATTTGGTTGTCTAAGCCAACCCTGCCACCACATCTCGCGAGCCACACCCGCCATGAGCGACGATACGTTGCTGCCGTTCTCATTTCCAGCCGTTGAACGCAAGAAGATCACAGCCGCGTTTGACGGCGGGCGCATCACCTCGGATGGTGGCGTCATGTTGTTGGCCGCGGCCGAGCGGCGCCTGCGACTGGCCGACAGGCTTGCCGCCGCGATCGACGATCCGCGTGATCCAGAGCGGGTGACGCATGCGATGGCCGATATCCTGCGCGCCCGCATCTTTGCCATCGCCTGCGGCTATGAAGATGCCAATGATCTCGACCGGCTGCGCACCGATCCGGCCTTCAAGCTCGCCTGCGGGCGACTGCCCGACAGCGGGATCGATCTGTGCTCGCAGCCGACATGCTCGCGCCTGGAGAACCTGCCGGACCTGGGCACCGTCATCCGGCTCGGCTGGGTGCTGGTCGATCTGTGGCTGTCGAGCTATGCCGCGCCGCCCAAAAGCGTGACGCTCGACATCGACGACACGGTTGATGTCGTTCACGGCCATCAGCAGCTCTCGCTCTTCAACGCCCATTACGACGAGCGCTGCTTTCTGCCGATCCACATCTACGACGCCGCGACCGGCCGCCCGGTCGCCATGATCCTGCGTCCTGGCAAGACCCCGACGGGCAAGGAGATCCGCGGCCATCTGCGCCGGCTTGTCCGGCGCATCCGCGCCCGCTGGCCGACCACCCGCATCCTGGTCCGCGGCGACGGCCACTATGGCCGGGCGCAAGTCATGGCATGGTGCGAGAACAATGGCGCTCGACTACGTCTTCGGACTGCCCGGCAACGAGGTTCTCCAGCGTCTCGTCGATGAAACCGCCGACGACATCCGCACCCGCCGCGCGCTCGAGCAGAAGCCGGTGCTGCGCGGCTATGCCGAGACCCGATACAAGGCGAAAGCCTGGAAGACGGAACGCCGCGTCTGCGCCCGCATCGAGGCAACCACGAGCGGCCTCGACATCCGCTTCGTCGTCACCAATCTCGACAACGGCTCGGCCGAGCATATCTACGACGTGATCTACTGCGCCCGCGGCCAGGCCGAAAACCTGATCAAGATGCACAAGAGCCAGCTCGCCTCCGACCGCACCAGCTGCCGCTCACCGATCGCCAACCAGGTGCGCCTCGTCCTGCACACCGCCGCATACTGGCTGATGCTCACCCTGCGCGAGGCGGTGCCCACAAACCGATCATCTCAGCAAAGCCGAGTTCGCCACGCTGCGGCTCAGGCTCCTCAAGCTCGGCGCCCGCGTCATCGAAACCGTCTCGCGCATCCGCCTGGCCTTCGCCGCCGCCTGTCCCGAGGCCAGCCTGTTCCGAGAAATCGCCTCTCACGCTGCAGCCCGCAGCACCATGAACGCCGGGGCATCGAAGCCCCGCCGAACCCGACACCTTGACCCTCCAGCGCGTTCCACAAGTCCAGCCTCAGCGCGGTGAAAAAGACGCCTCAAACGTCTGCGCCGGCTCGCTGGGCGGCAGCCGTGCAATCGCCCTCATGAATAAGGTTAACGAGTGTGTCCAGGCTGAAAGGTTGATCTTGCCGCGCATCAAGTCCGATACGCGTGGCTGTGTTACGCCCAGGCGCTGCGCCGTTTCGGACTGGCTCCATCCCTGCTTTTCAATATGCATCTTCAGCGCGATCATGAGCGCAGAGCGCAGTTTCAGGTTTTCCGCTTCACCGGGCGTATCTTCGATCGCATCCCAAACACTGGCAAACCGCTGCTTATCCATGACTTAGTTCCTTCACCAGTTCCCTGTAGCGGCGCTTGGCCAAGTCGAGATCGCCTTGTGAAGTCTTCTGCGTCTTCTTCTGGAAACAATGCAGTACAAAAATCCGGTCTGCCAGCTTGGCAATGTATATGATCCGGAAAACACCGTTCCTTTCTCGTATCCTGATTTCGCGGACGCCAGAGCCGACTGTTGCCATCGGCTTCCAATCGTCAGGATCGCGGCCTTGCTGCACCTGGTCGATCTGATAGCCAGCCTCGCGGCGGGCTTCTGCTGGAAAGGCGCGGAGATCGTCGAGCGATATACAAATTTTTGTATGGATTGCAAGTCACACCAGCTCATGTGTGGACAAGCAATTAGGCGGGTGCGATTAGCGACGGTCTTTGTTCGCCGGCGCCAGGGTGCTATGGTGCGTGCCATGTGCACTCAGACGACCATCACTATCCTCATGACCGTACCCTCGAAGGGGTGCGCGGGGATCGCGTTGCACTGAGTGCATCGTCCCGCAGGCCCCGCCAAGGTTGGTGGGGCTTTGCCTCTCTCCTTGGCAAACATGGAGAGAAAAGTGAGCCCATCTTCCGAATTTGACGAACCGGCATTCGCGCCATCTGGCATGGAGGGACTGGTCATCCGCGCCGTGCGAAGTTCCGATTGCGAAGGGGTGACCGAACTGGCCAACATGCCGGGATACCGGTCACGGTACCTTGCGACTGCCCTTCCAGAGCCTCGAACACACACGAAAATGGGTCGAGAGCGACGATCCGAATGCGCTCAACATCGTCGCGGTCGCAGATGAAAAGATTGTCGGACAAGCCGGATTGCGGCGCTTTTCGGGCCGCCGATCGCATGTCGCGGAGATCGGCATGGGCGTGCGCGACGACTGGCATGGACGCGGCGTCGGCAAGGCATTGCTTGCCGCGCTGGTGGATACAGCCGACAATTGGCTCGGTCTCGTGCGGCTCGAACTGACCGTGTTCAGCGACAATGTCGCGGCCATCCGCCTCTACGAAAAATTCGGCTTCGAGAGGGAAGGCATCTGCCGGGCCTACGCGTTCCGTGCCGGAGCCTATGCCGACGTGATTTCGATGGCGCGGCTTCGCGATCTTTCCGGCTCGTCAGCCTGATTTCGCAACGCTTCGCGGTGCCCCGCGACAATCTGCCGTCATCGGCTTTGCGGTCTGGACAAGGCCGGGCTTCACGCATAAACCAACGCCAAATGCCGGGGAGTCCGCCGGCCCTTTTTGCCATGCGCAAACGGGTTGGCGGCGTTGTTTGGAAGCTCTTTCCGTCGGCGCAGATGAGGCGAAAGGATCAGTGTCCCGTGAGCGCTAACGATACGATCGATCACAACCGCCGCGATTTCCTCTACATCGCAACCGGCACGGCCGCTGCGGTCGGCGCCGCTGCCGCCGCTTGGCCGTTCATCGACCAGATGCGCCCGGATGCCTCGACGCTCGCGGCGTCCTCGATCGAGGTGGACGTTGCCTCCGTCACCGAGGGCATGTCGCTGACCGTCAAATGGCGCGGCAAGCCGGTGTTCATCCGCAACCGCACCCCCGAAGAGATCAAGGCCGCGCAGGAAGTTCCGCTCGCCGACCTCAAGGATCCGGTCGCCCGCAACGCCAATCTCGCCGACGATGCGGAAGCGACCGACATCGACCGCTCGGCTGGCGAAGGCAAGGAAAACTGGCTGGTGATGGTTGGCGTCTGCACCCATCTCGGCTGCGTGCCGCTCGGCCAGCAAGGCGATTTCGGCGGCTGGTTCTGCCCCTGCCATGGTTCGCACTACGATACAGCCGGCCGCGTCCGCAAAGGGCCGGCGCCGGAGAACTTGGCCGTTCCAACCTTCCAGTTCATTTCCGATACCAAGATCCGGATCGGCTGAGGCAGGCAGAGGGACAATTCGATGAGCGGTGGACACTCGACCTACACACCCACGACCGGTTTTGGAAAGTGGTTCGATGCGCGCATGCCGTTGCCGCGCCTGATCCACGATTCCTTCGTTTCATACCCGGTGCCGCGCAACCTGAACTACGCCTACACGTTCGGCGGCATTCTTTCGATCATGCTGGTCGCCCAGATCCTGACCGGTGTCGTGCTGGCCATGCATTATGCGGCCGACACGACGCTCGCCTTCGGCTCGGTCGAGAAGATCATGCGCGACGTGAATTCGGGCTGGCTGTTGCGCTATCTGCATTCGAACGGCGCATCGATGTTCTTCATCGCCGTTTACATCCACATCTTCCGGGGCCTCTACTACGGCTCCTACAAAGCGCCGCGCGAATTGCTCTGGATTCTCGGCTGCATCATCTATCTCCTGATGATGGCGACCGGCTTCATGGGCTACGTGCTGCCGTGGGGCCAGATGAGCGGCTGGGGCGCCACCGTCATCACCGGCTTCTTCACCGCCATTCCGCTGGTCGGCAACTGGATCCAGGAATTGCTGCTGGGCGGCTTCTCGGTCGACAATCCGACGCTGAACCGCTTCTTCGCATTGCACTATCTGCTGCCGTTCATGATCGCCGGCGTCGTCGTGCTGCATGTCTGGGCGCTGCACGTCGTCGGCCAGACCAACCCGACCGGCATCGAGGTGAAGTCGAAGACCGACACCGTGGCCTTCACGCCTTACGCGACCATCAAGGATGCGTTCGCGATGATCCTGTTCCTGGCCTTCTTCGCCTATTTCGTCTTCTACATCCCGAACTATCTCGGCCACCCGGACAACTACACGCAGTTCGATTCGCTGAAGACGCCGGCCCACATCGTGCCCGAATGGTACTTCCTGCCGTTCTACGCGATCCTGCGTGCCGTCACCTTCAACATCGGGCCGATCAACTCCAAGCTCGGCGGCGTCATAGCCATGTTCGGCGCCATCGCCGTGCTGTTCGTCGTGCCATGGCTCGACACGTCGAAGGTCAAGTCGGCCCGCTACCGGCCGTCCTACCGCATCTTCTACTGGCTGTTCGCCGCCAACGCGATCTTCCTCGGCTGGCTTGGCTCCAAGCCGGCGGAAGGCGCCTACATTCCCATGATGCAGGTTGCGACGATCTTCTATTTCGCCTTCTTCCTGGTCGTCATGCCGCTGCTCGGACTGATCGAGACGCCTCGGAAGATGCCGAATTCGATCACCGAGGCTGTGCTCAAAAAGAACCCGCCCCGGTTCCGGCCATCCGGTCGGGGCGACGGCAGCGCCGGAAACCAAGGGCTGAGACAAGAGAATCTTGAAAGGAATTTTCGCATGAAAAAGATTCTCGTCAGCCTCGTTGCCGCCGGCCTGTTCGCGGCCGCCGGCGCACGGCGCTCGTCCTCGCTCAGGAAGAGGCCCACAACGCCGCCGAGCCGACGCATTTCCCGATCCACAAGCCCAAGCAGGAAGACTGGACCTTTGCCGGCCCGTTCGGCAAATACGACAAGGCGCAGTTGCAGCGCGGCCTCAAGGTCTACAAGGAAGTCTGCTCGGCATGCCATTCGATGGAACTGGTGGCGTTCCGATCGCTGACCGACCTCGGCTATTCCGAGGCGCAGGTGAAGGCGCTGGCCGCCGAATACACCGTGCAGGACGGTCCTAACGCCGACGGCGAGATGTTCGAGCGCCCGGCATCCCGTCGGATCATTTCCCGTCGCCGTTCCCCAACAAGGAAGCGGCGGCCGCCGCCAACAACGGCGCGCCGCCACCGGACTTCTCGCTGATCGCCAAGGCGCGCGGCGTCGAACGCGGGTTTCCGACCTTCATCTTCGACATCTTCACGCAATATGCCGAGAACGGTCCGGACTACATCCACTCGCTGCTGACCGGCTATGGCCAGGAGCCGCCGGCCGGCATGGAGATCGCCGAGGGCACGCATTACAATCCGTATTTCATCGCCGGAAAGTCACTGGCGATGGCGCCGCCGCTGTCGGACGACCAGGTCACCTATGACGACGGCGCACCGCAGACGGTCGAACAGTACTCCCGCGACGTCGCTGCCTTCCTGATGTGGGCAGCCGAGCCGCATCTCGAAACACGCAAGCAGACCGGTTTCGGTGTGATGGTGTTCCTGCTGCTGTTCGCGGGCCTCGTCTACCTGACCAAGCGCAAGATCTGGCACGGCCTGCATGACGAGCCGGTCATGGCGCTGGCTTCACCGGCCCCTGCTGCCAGGCCCGCGGTCCGCGCAGTCGCTCACGCGCCTGCCGCTGCGGCCGCTCCTGCGGCCGCCGAACCGGTCGCCGTGCCGGCGGCTTTTGTAGCAACTGCCCCGGCGGTTGCCGAAAAGGGCCGTCCGGCGGGTATCGAACGTCCGGCCAAGCCTGACGATCTCAAGCTGATTTCGGGTGTGGGCCCGAAGATCGAAGGCATCCTTCATGATCTCGGCATCTACACCTATAGGCAGGTGGCCGGCTGGACCAAGACCGAGCGTGCGTGGGTGGACAGCTACCTGAACTTCAAGGGCCGCATCGAACGCGAAGACTGGGTGAAGCAGGCCAAGGCGCTGGCCAAGGGCGGCGTTGCCGAATATGTCCGCGTGTTCGGCAAGAAGCCACGCTGACCGCGCAGGCGACCGACCCGCAAGGAAACGTGAAGGGGCGCCGAAAAGGCGCCCTTTTCTTTTTGTCCGCAGCCCGTCAGAACTACACGGTAACGGGAACCGATTCATGAAATCCTCGCTCGAAGACACGCTGCTTTCCTCGATCCGGACGATCCCCGACTATCCCAAGCCGGGTATATTGTTCCGCGACATCACCACGCTGCTCGGCAATGCGCGCGCGTTCCGCCGCGCGATCGACGAGCTGGTGCATCCCTATGCCGGCCAGAAGATCGACAAGATCGCCGGCATCGAGGCGCGTGGCTTCATCCTCGGCGGCGCGATCGCCCACCAGCTGTCGGCCGGCTTCATCCCGATCCGTAAGAAGGGCAAGCTGCCGCACGAGACCGTACGTGTCGCCTACAGCCTCGAATACGGGCTGGACGAGATGGAGATGCACAAGGATGCGGTGTCGGCCGGCGAGAAGGTGATTCTGGTCGACGACCTGATCGCGACCGGTGGCACCGCCGAGGGGGCCACCAGGTTGTTGCGCCAGATGGGCGCCGACATCGTCGCCGCCTGCTTCATCATCGACCTGCCGGATCTCGGCGGGCGCAAAAAACTCGAGACGCTCGGCGTCGACGTCCGTACGCTGATCGCCTTCGAAGGGCATTGAGAGAAGCGAATAGCGAATAGGGAGTAGCGAATGGGGAAGAAGGGGCTTGCCTTCGCTATTCGCTATTCGCTAACCTGCACCAGCACGGCGCTGTCGAACTCCAGCACTTTGTCGCCGGTTGAATCGAAAGCTTCGGCGCGGATGCTCAACAGCCTCCAGCCAGGACGCGAGGCGATGGGGCGGTGGGCGATGCCGGTCCTGGTAAAAGTGATCGTCTCGCCGGCATAGACCGGCTTCAGCCATTTCAGGTTCTTGAAGCCGGGCGACGGGCCGAATTCCGGCATCGGGCCGGGTCCGGTCCAGCGCCGGCCCTCGGTCTCCATGCGGGTGGCGAGATTGTACTTCATCCACGTCGCAGCAGTATGCCAGCCCGAGGCGCAGAGCCTGTCCGAAGACGCTCTTCCTCGCCGCCTCCTCGTCGACATGGAAGGGTTGTGGATCGTATTTTCTCGCGAAAGCCTTGATCGCTTCCGGCTCGAATTTGTGCGAGCCGAGCGTGGTGGTGACGCCGATGCCGAAGAATTCATCCAGGGTCATGCGGCACCTGCAGCTTCGCGGGTCAGGAACATGCCGGTGTTTTCGAGTTCCAGCACGGTTTCGCCGCGCTGGTTGGAAAGCTCGCTTTTCACCGTGACGAAGCCGAGGCCGGGTTTCGATTTCGACGCCCGCTTGGCAAGCACAGTGCTTTTGCCGGTCAGCGTGTCGCCGGCCAGCACCGGCTTCTTCCAACGCACATAGTCGAGGCCCGGCGAGCCTTGCGATGTGGAATCGAGCAGGAAGCCGTCGCACATCAGCCGCATGAACATCGAGCAGGTGTGCCAGCCCGACGCCGAAAGTCCACCGAGGATGCTTGCCTTGCCAGCCTCTTCGTCGAGATGCATGGGCTGCGCGTCGAACTCGCTGGCGAATTCGACGATTTCCTGCGCGGTGACCTGCTTGGAGCCGAGCGAAATCGAGCCGCCCTCAACGAAATCCTCGAATGCCCATTTCTTGCCGTTCATCACGGAAATCCTGTTCATGTTTGAACTACATCATGGCCGCGCCAGCCGGCCGCCGCAAGACGACAAAAGGCCCGGTTTCCTGTTCCAGCCGCGAAGGGCGGGCGGTCAAAGCCAGCCGCGCCGCTTGAAATACAGGAAGGGCAGCACCGCCGAGAGAAGCATCAGGCCGAGCGCGAACGGATAGCCGAGCAGCCATTTCAGTTCCGGCATGACATCGAAGTTCATGCCGTAGATCGAGGCGACGAGCGTCGGCGGCAGGAACACCACGGCCGCCACCGAGAAGATCTTGATGATGCCATTCTGTTCGATGCCGATCATGCCGAGCGTCGCGTCGAGCAGGAATGTGATCTTTTGAGACAGAAAGGAAACGTGGTCGGTCAGCGACAGCACGTCGCGCGACAGCGTCTTCACACGGGCGCGCACGTCCTTGCTGGCCTTGTCGGCGCCGACAGCATGGGTCAGGAAGCCGGAGAGGCGCTGCAATGTCATCAGGCTTTCGCGCAGATTGGAGGCGAGCTCTTCCTTGCGGCCGATCTGCTGCAAAATCTTCTTGAAGTCGCGATCGCGCTTCGATGCCTTGGTTTCGGTAGGCTGGAAGATATCGTGCGACACCGCGTCGATGTCGCGGCCGGCGCGCTCGATGATGTCGGCAAGGCGATCGACGATCGCATCGAGCAGATTCATCAGGATGCTTTCGCCGTTGGTGCAGCCGGTCGCCACCTTTTCGGCGCGCATCGGAAAGGTCTGGAAGGCGCGCGGCTCGTGATAGCGCACCGTCACCAGCCGGTTACCGGCGAGCACGAAGGTTACCGGCGACATCACCGGGTCGTCGCCGTCGGCATGCGCTGGCAGCGTAGCGGTCATGAAGTAGGCGCCGTCCTCGACATAAAGGCGGCTCGAGATCTCGATCTCCTCCATCTCCTCGCGGGTCGGAATGCCGACACCGATCCAGTCCTCGATCGCTGCTTCTTCTTCCTTGGTGGGGACCAGCAGGTCGGCCCACACGACCTGGTCGCGATGCTGCAGGAGATCGTCGACAAGACGCAGACGGTCCTTTTCCACGACGAAGGCTTTGATCATCGCCGGTCTCCCTTGTTTAGAGCAAGAGGCGTCATCAAGGACGCATGTTTCAGGAATGTGACCGGCGGCGTGCCTCGAAGGCACCCACCCGGCGCGCCAAAGCGCTTAGACCCGTCATGAATGGAGGTCAAGCCGGCTGGAGCCTGACGTTCAGTATGAATTGCAGCTTATCTCAGGGCGTTTGCACAAAGTGAGAGAGAGGAACGCCGGTGATGTCGGCCCGTCAGGTGTTGAACTTGAACAGCATCACGTCGCCGTCCTGAACGACATATTCCTTTCCTTCGTCGCGTGCCTTGCCGGCTTCCTTGGCCGCCACTTCACCGCCCAGCGTGATGAAATCATTGTAGGCGATCGTCTGCGCGCGAATGAAACCGCGCTCGAAGTCGGTGTGGATGACACCGGCCGCCTGCGGCGCCTTGGTGCCGCGCTCGATGGTCCAGGCGCGAGTCTCCTTTGGCCCGACAGTAAAATAGGTGATCAGGTGCAAGAGCTCGTAACCGGCGCGGATCAGCTTATCGAGGCCAGGCTCTTCCAACCCCATCGAGGCGAGGAATTCGAGTTCCTCTTCGTCGGGCAACTGCGCCACCTCGGCCTCGATCGCCGCGGAAATCACCACGGTGCCGGCGCCTTGCTCCTCGGCCATTTTCTCCACAGCCCTTGTGTGCTCGTTGCCGGTGGCAGCGTCGGCCTCGGCGACGTTGCAGACATAGAGAACAGGGTGCGAAGTCAACAGGTTGAGCCCTTGCAGGATGCGCAGGTCTTCGACGGCTATGCCCTTCAACAGCACACGCGCAGGCTTGCCCGCCTGCAGCAATTCCAGCGCCTTCTCCATCATCGGCAGAATGGTGAGCGCTTCCTTGTCCTTGCCGCCGGCGCGCTTGCGGAACTGTACGATACGGCGTTCGAGGCTTTCGAGGTCGGCGAGCATCAGCTCCGTCTCGACCGTCTCGGCGTCGGCGACGGGGTCGATGCGGCCCTCGACATGGGTGATGTCGTCGTCCTCGAAGCAGCGCAGCACATGTACGATCGCATCGACCTCGCGGATGTTGGCGAGGAACTGGTTACCCAGCCCTTCGCCTTTCGAGGCGCCGCGCACCAGCCCGGCGATGTCGACGAAGGAGATGCGGGTCGGGATGATTTCCTTCGATTTGCCGGCAGCCGCCAGTTTCTCCAACCGCGGATCAGGCACTGCCACCTCGCCGGTATTGGGCTCGATGGTGCAGAACGGATAGTTGGCGGCCTGCGCTGCGGCCGTCCGCGTCAGCGCGTTGAAAAGCGTCGATTTGCCAACGTTGGGCAACCCAACGATGCCGCATTTGAAACCCATGGTACTTCAAGTCCTATCGGGGAAAGAGAATTTGGTCAGGGCTATGGGCGAAAGGGTCGACGATCGTCAAGCCTTTCCGCATATCCCCGCGAAGGATCACTCCTTGCTGCCGAACAGCTTTTTCAGCATGGCAGCCATCGGGCCGGTTTCCGGCACCTTGGCCGCCGGCTGCTGCGGCCGCGCCTGGCGGATGTGGCTTTGCGCCCTGGAGGCTTTTGGCTCCTTTGGCGGCGGCCGGTCGTTGTCGCCGGTCGGCTGCAGCGTCTCGCGCAACGCAAGCGTCACGCGGTTCATGAAGCTCGACTCGTCGCCTTTCGCCAGGAGTTCCACATTGTCCGGCGATGGCGTCGAGCAACGGGTCCAGCCATTCCTTGTCGGCCTTGGCGAAGTCGCCCAGCACATGGCCGTGCACCATCTGCTTGACGCCCGGATGGCCGACGCCGATGCGCACCCGGCGATAGTCCTTGCCGATATGCTGGTCGAGCGAGCGAATGCCGTTGTGGCCGGCGGCACCGCCGCCGGTCTTGACCCGCACCTTGCCCGCGGCGAGCTCGATCTCGTCGTAAAAAACCGTCACTGCCGACGGTTCGAGCTTGTAGAAGCGCAATGCCTCGCCGACCGCTTGGCCGGAGAGGTTCATGAAGGTCTGCGGCTTGATGAGGAGCACCTTCTCGCCGCCGATGGTGCCTTCGGCGATCAGGCCCTGGAATTTCTTCGACCAGGGCGAAAAATCATGGCGGCGGGCAATCGCGTCCGCCGCCATGAAACCGGCATTGTGCCGGTTGTTGGCATATTTGGCGCCCGGATTGCCGAGACCTGCGAAAAGCAGCATCGGAACAGTCCTCCAGGCGTGCCGAGGATTACTCCTCGGTCTTTTCCTCTTCCGCTTCCTTTCTTCGGCCTCGGCTTCGGCGGTTTCTTCGACCGCTTCCGGCTTCATGGCCGAAGAGCCGGCGATCGTCGCGATGGTGAAGTCGCGATCCGAAATCACCGGCTTCACGCCTGCGGGCAGCGTGACCGCCGAGATGTGGATGGAATCGCCGATATCGGTGCCGGTGAGGTCGACGGTGATGAATTCCGGGATCGCATTGGCCGGGCAGTGGAACTCGACCTCGTGGCGCACGATGTTCAGCACGCCGCCGCGCTTGATGCCGGGCGACTTCTCTTCGTTGATGAAGTGCACCGGCACGTCGACGTTGACTTCGGTGTCCTTGCCGACGCGAAGGAAATCCACATGCATCGGAAAGTCCTTGACCGGGTCAAGCTGGTAGTCCTTCGGCAGGACCTGAACCTTCTTGCCGTCGACGTCGATCGTCGCGATGGTGGTCAGAAAACCGCCGCCGTGGATCTTGTAGTAGATGTCCTTGTAGGACAGGGCGATAGCCAGGGGAGGCTGTTTGTCGCCGTAGATGACTGCAGGCACTTTACCGTTGCGGCGAACTTCACGGGCGGACCCCTTACCGACCTGTTCGCGTGCTTCGGCCTTGAGCTCGTAAGTCTCGCTCATGGCATTTCCTTTCGCGTTACTGGAGCATTTCCGGTTGCCGCTCGAGCGGGGGTTCCGAAAATGTCGAAAGCCGCGAATTCGCGGCCCTCATCCGCGTTGCCTCCAAGGGTGTCTACGCGGGTGGCGGCTCTATAGCGGAAGCAAGCGGCAAGCGCAAGATTGGCCGGGAACGCGCGTCGAGGGAGATGCGGCCCGCGTGACAGAAGCCAGCCTATGCGTTTCCCCGGCAAAGGCGATCAGGTTGCCGTCGGGATCGGCGACGATGAATGTCCGCGCTCCCCAGGGCTCCGTGCGCAAGGCCTGGTGGAAGATGACGCCGCGCTCCTGATATTCCAGGAACAGCAACTTGATCTCCGCGACAATGATCGTCGCCGACAGCAGATCTTGCTTGGCCCGCAATTCCGCGTCGAACACCGCGCGATCGACGTGACGAAGTTCAGCCTTGCGCCATCGCGCCTGACCTGCGCGTAGAAGGGCGGATCGCCATAGATGAAGCCGACCTTGAAGCCGAGCTTTTCCACGTAGAAGGCGCAGGATGCCTTGATGTCCGAGACGAAGAGCTGCGGCTCGGCCAGCGCCAGAAACGGTTTCGAAATCGTGCTGTCCGCCAGGTCGGTCATGCCGCGAAGGCTAGGGCCTTGTGCCCCCGGCGGTCAAGCAACCGCTTCCTTACGGCCGCTTGCTCTTTTTCCAGCGCGGCTTGGTTTTTATCTTCTTCGGTCCGTCGCCGGGCGCTTCGGACGGCCTCGCCGCCTTCGGCTTGAACTTTCCCTTCTTGTTGGCGTTCCAGCCGGTGCGCGCTGGTTCGTCGGTGGCCGGCGCACCTTCAACACGTGTGATGGCGACGCCCTTCTCGATGACACCGCCCTTCTTGATGGCCGCCGCGAAGGCGTCGGCCTTTTCGGTGACGATCTCGACATAGCGATTCCGCTTCGAGGATCTTGATGGCGCCGACCTCGCGCTTGGTGATGTGGCCGGCCTTGCAGATCATCGGCAACAGCCAGCGCGGCTCGGCGCGATGCTTGCGGCCGACCGAGACGCGGAACCAGACACCGGGTTCGAAACGCTCGGACGGTCTTTCATCGCGCTCGAACCCGCCGCGCTCGCCCCGCTGCGTGAAGGCAGGTATCGGCGTGTCGGCAAGTTCTTCGGGCGCGGGCCGTGCCGCCAATTGCTGGCGCAGATAGGCGGCGGCAATGTGCTCGGCGCCATGCGCCGCCATCAACTCGCGGACGAACGCCAGTTCCTCCTCGTTCGGCGCTTCCGACAGGGCAGGGTCTTCGAGGATGCGCTGCCGGTTGCGCGCCTCGATATCGGTGCTGGTCGGCGCTGCGATGGTGGTCGCCTCGAGCTTCGCCAGCTTCAGCACGCGCGCAGCCGCACCCCGGCGGTGATGCGGCACGATCAGCGCGCACGTGCCCTTGCGGCCGGCGCGTCCCGTGCGGCCGCTGCGGTGCAGAAGCGTGTCCGGGATTGGTCGGCATGTCGGCGTGGATGACGAGGTCGAGATTGGGCAGGTCGATGCCGCGCGCGGCGACATCGGTCGCCACGCAGACCCGCGCGCGGCCGTCGCGCATCGATTGCAGCGCATTGGTGCGCTCGGCCTGGCTCAGTTCGCCCGACAGCGCCACCACGGCGAAGCCGCGATTGGCCAGCCGGCTCGCCAGATGTTTCACCGCCTCGCGGGTGTGGCAGAAGACGATGGTGTTCTGCGCGTCCACGTAAAGCAGCGTGTTGATGATGGCGTTCTCGCGGTCCGGCGGCGCCACCAGCACCAGCTGGTATTCGATGTCGCCATGCTGCTGGCCCTCGCTGGTGGCGGTGATGCGCCGCGCGTCGCGCTGGAAGCGTTTCGCCAAGCTGGGCGATCGGCTTCGGCACGGTGGCCGAAAACATCAGCGTGCGCCGCTCGGCGGGCGCCGCGGCCAGAATGAACTCGAGATCCTCGCGGAAGCCGAGGTCGAGCATCTCGTCGGCCTCGTCCAGCACCACGGCGCGAAGCTCGGAAATGTCGAGGGAGCCGCGCGTGATGTGGTCGCGCAGCCGGCCCGGCGTGCCGACGACGATATGGGCGCCCTGTTCGAGCGCCCGGCGCTCCTTGCGCATATCCATGCCGCCGACACAGGAGCCGATGCGTGCGCCGGCGCCGGCGTAAAGCCATTCCAGTTCGCGCCGCACCTGAAGCGCCAGTTCGCGGGTCGGGGCGATCACCAGCGCCAGCGGCAGGCCGGCCGCGCCGAGATTTTCCTCGACCGCGCAGCAATGTCGGCGCGATCGCGATGCCGAAAGCGACGGTCTTGCCGGAGCCGGTCTGGGCGGAGACGAGCAGGTCGGCGCCGTCGGCTTCCGCCGTCAGCATGGCCTGCTGCACCGGCGTCAGCGTTTCGTAGCCACGGGCGGCCAGTGCGGCGGCCAGCGCCGGCGCCATTTTTTCGAAGTCGTTCATGGATCGGCTTTCAACGGGAGAATAAGCCGGCAATGCGGCATTCTGCCGCGCCGGCTCCAAATTTGACCCATCCCTAAAGCGCAAAAGCCGAGGCGGCAAGCCGTGACTGCGAATGGCTGCCGTGCCGATTTGCCTCAAGCCAGCAGAGCGTAAGGCTCCGCCCAGCCGTCGAATCCGGTCGAGCTACGCTTCAATTCCGTTGGGCAGCCTTCGCGCCTGTTCCTTGCAAGCCGTTGATCGCTCTGGGCGAACCGCCTATGATTGTTCTCGCCGGGGGCATGGTGGACTCCCCGTGAGGCTTTTGCCCAAGTTCCGCCTTCGCGATTTTGTGCGGAGGAAAACCATGCCCAGAAGAAACTCGCCCCAGCAACTGATCCCGCTCATCGGCACCGATCGATGCCCGTTGTTCATCGACGTGCGCAGGGCGGCCGCATTCGCATCATCGCCGATCCGTATCGCCGGCGCGATCTGGCGCGACCATATGAAGACGGACGAATGGCTGCCGCGATTGCCGGATCGCCGGCCGGTCGTCATCTATTGCACGCATGGCCACAATGTCAGCGAAATCGCCGCCGCACGTCTCGCTGCGTCCGGCGTGGACGTCGCGATGCTCGACGGCGGCATCGAAGCCTGGGTGGCTGCCGGGGGCGTGACGGTTGCGCGGGCCGCGCCCGGTCTCGACGCCGGCCTGCCTGAACCGAGCGTCTGGGTGACGCGCGAGCGGCCGAAGATCGACCGCATCGCCTGTCCGTGGCTGATCCGCCGTTTCATCGATCCTTTCGCCGTGTTCCATTTCGTTGCCGCGGAATGGGTGAAGGATGTCGCCGAGGAAACCGGCTGGATTCCGTTCGACATCAAGGATGTGCTTTATTCGCATCGTGGCGAGAAATGCACGTTCGATACGCTGATTTCGGAATTCGGCCTCACCGATCCCGCGCTCCTGCATCTTGCGCGAAATCGTGCGCGGCGCCGACACAGCGCGTTTGGATATCGAGCCGCAGGCGGCGGGGCTTCTCGCGATCTCGCTCGGCCTTTCGGCCGATCGAAGCAAGACGATCTGCGCGCAGATGGAAAAGGGCATGATCATCTACGATGCGCTCTATGGCTGGTGCCGATATGCAACCGCCGAGACCCACAACTGGCCGGCCAAGGCGGCATGACCATGACGAGCATCGAAAAGGCCGTTCCGAACACCCCTGTAGCGCCTTCCGCACCACCGAGCTTCGACGAGGCGACCGTGTTTTCGCGAAAATCGGTGTGTTGTCGTTCGGCGGCCCTGCCGGGCAGATCGCACTGATGCATCGCGTGCTAGTCGACGAGAAACGCTGGCTCGACGAGCCGCGCTTCCTGCATGCACTGAACTATTGCATGTTCTTGCCCGGCCCGGAGGCGATGCAACTCGCCACCTATGCCGGGTGGCTGCTGCACGGCGTGAGGGGAGGGCTGGCCGCCGGCCTGCTTTTCGTGCTGCCGGGCGCCTTGGTCATCACGCTTTTGTCGGCGATCTACCTGATGGTCGGCGATGTGCCGCTCGTGCAGGGCCTGCTGTTCGGGCTGAAGGCGGCGGTGCTCGCGGTGGTGCTGGAAGCGCTGATCAAGGTTTCGAAACGGGCGCTGAAAAACGGCTTCATGGTCGCGCTGGCGGTTGCGGGCTTCATCGCCATCGCGTTCCTGAAACTGCCTTTTCCGCTGATCATCGCTGCCGCTGCTCTTTGCGGCGCCGCGTTGCATCTTGCCGGGTATCGGGCAGATGCGGTCAACGGTGCGATGCGTGATGTTCGGCTGGAGCCGGAATATGCCATGCCGGAATGGACGAAACCCAGCGCGCGGCGATTCTTCTCAACGCTCGCCGTCTGGCTGGCGATATGGTTCGGGCCGCTTTTGCTGCTCCACGCGTCGCTCGGCAGCGACAATGTCTTCTCCGCCGAGGCGAATTTTTTCTCGAAGATGGCAGCGGTGACGTTCGGTGGCGCCTATGCGGTGCTCGCCTATGTCGCCCAGCAGGCGGTGGAAGTGCATGGCTGGCTGAAGCCCGACGAGATGCTGACCGGCCTCGGTCTCGCCGAGACCACGCCTGGGCCGCTGATCCTCGTGCTGGTCTTCGTCGGCTTTCTCGGCGGCGCGCGCCTGTCCGGGTTGGCGCCGCTCACCGGCGGACTCGCCGGCGCTGCGGTCACGCTGTGGTTCACCTTCGTCCCGTGCTTCCTGTGGATATTCGTCGGCGCGCCCTATGTCGAAACGGTGCGCAGTGTACGCTGGCTGGCAAGCGCCTTGTCGGCGGTGACCGCGGCGGTTGTCGGCATCATCGCCAATCTCGCCGTCTGGTTCGCGCTGCACGTGCTCTTCGCGACGGTCGGCGAAGTGGCGATCGGGCCGTTTTCGCTGCCGGTTCCGGACTGGGCGAGCTTCGATGCGGCGTCGGCGTTGATCGCTGTCGTGGCCGGGTTCGCGCTTATCCGCTTCAATGCCAACATGATCGCGGTGCTGATCGCCGCGGCGCTGGCAGGAATGGTCTGGCAGTCGTGGGGATGTGATCAGTCGAACAGGCTCGACACCGATTCTTCGGTCGCGGTGCGCGAGATCGCTTCGCCGATCAGGTCGGCGATCGAGACGACGCGGATATTGTGCGCGTCGACGACGCTCTGCAAAGGCTGGATCGAATCGGTGATCACCAGTTCCTGCAGCTTGGAGCCGGCGATCGGGCCACGGCGCCGCCCGAAAGCACACCGTGGGTGATATAAGCGGTGACGCTGGTGGCGCCCTTGCTGGAGAAGCGCGTCTGCGGCGTTGCAAAGCGTTCCGCCCGAATCGACGATGTCGTCGATCAGCAGGCAATCCTTGCCTTTTACATCGCCGATGACGTTCATGACTTCGGATTCGCCCGGGCGCTCCCGGCGCTTGTCGACGATCGCCAACTGCGCGTCCAGTCGCTTGGCGAGAGCGCGCGCGCGCACGACGCCGCCGACGTCTGGCGACACCACCATGACGTTGGCGAGTTGCTTGTATTTCGCCTTCACGTCGCGCGCCATGACCGGCACCGAGAACAGATTGTCGGTGGGGATATCGAAGAAACCCTGGATCTGGCCGGCATGGAGGTCAAGCGTCAGCACGCGGTTGACGCCGGCGCGGGTGATCATGTTGGCGACCAGTTTCGCCGAAATCGGCGTACGGCCGGAAGCGCGGCGATCCTGCCGCGCATAGCCGAAATAGGGGATTACCGCCGTGATGCGCCGCGCCGAGGAGCGCATGAACGCATCGATCATGATCAGCAGTTCCATCAGATGGTCGTTGGTCGGAAACGACGTCGATTGCAGGATGAAGACATCCTCGCCGCGCACATTCTCCTGGATCTCGACGAAGATTTCCTGGTCGGCGAAGCGGCGGACACTGGCCTTTCCAAGCGGGATGTTGAGATAGCGTCCGACGCCCTCGGCCAGCACCCGATTGGAATTGCCCGCGAAAAGTTTCATGCAGTGTTCCTGGCGAATGCCCAGACCCGGATATGACGGGGCTTTTAGCGTCCTTCGCCGCTATTGCAAGCGCAGATGGCAGGATTCGCCGAATGCATCGTCAAAAACGGTTGATGTTGCGTTGGGGTGACTCCCGGCGCCGCTAACCGGTCCGCGCCGCCAGCCACGCCGCCAACTGGTCGACGGTCTGATCGGCGATGCCTTGCATGGTAGGAGCGGAAACCGAGGACCAGCCTTCGCCGCCGGTCGCCGGGGTCTTCTGCTGGCCCTGGATACGGTGGAGGCGATTTCCGGCTGGGTCGAGCACATCCCAGACATAGATCACCGTCGTTTCCTTGCCTTCGGTGATCGCCGAGAAATAGCCTTTCAGGAGAAGCGTTGCCTTTCCGTCGCCGCCGGCCAGCTTGATGCCGCGCTCGCGGGCCTTGGCCGCGATCCGTTCGCTGAGCGGCCCAGCCGCTTCGACCGTTGCCCCGACGATCGGCGCGATCTGGACGCGGGCGTTGGAATCGAGGGCCGCAACCTGTCCGGCCGCGGCCGGTGCCGGTGTTGTCGTGGCGGTGGTTCCGCCCGAAGTCGGCGTGGCGGCGGGGTCGGTGATCGAGGCGGTCGACGTGGTTGTCGGTGGGGTGGCCGCCTGGTTGGGCGGCTTGATCGCCGATGGATCGAGTGCCTGCTCCGTGCTGGTGCACGCGGCAAGCGCCGACGTTGCAAGCAGGAACGCGCCGATAGCGGCCAATCGCTTCATTCGCTGGAACTCCAAACGCACACTCGCTGGCCGCCGCATCGCTTACAAGATGGACTCACTTGACGATCAAGTCGAGATCATGGCGCGACAGCGGCTTCGGCTGCGAATCCGTGGTCAGATAGGTCCGCCCGAGCGTCATAGCGGTTTCGGTTTCGGAATCCATGATGATCATGTGGGCGAACAGGGTCATGTCGGGCGCGATCGGCTCCGGATTGCCCTGATAGAACATCGGCATGTCCATCCAGGACGGCGTGAAGCGTGCACCCAGCGAATAACCACAGGCGTTCAGCCGGTGCTTGGTCAGTCCATGCGCTTCCATGATGCGGGCATGCGCATCGAATACGTCGCCGAATGTGTTGCCCGGCGTCATCGCTTTCTCGACAGCGAGCAGGGCCGCGAGGGCGGCGTCATACAGCTCCTGATGCCTTTTCGACGCCTTGCCGGTCAGCACAGTCCGCATCATCGCGGCGTGATAGTGGTGGTAGACGCCGGCCCATTCGAGCGTCAGCTGGTCGTTCTTGTTGAGTTTCCGGCGGCCTGCCTTGTAGCGGCACAGCAGGGCGTCGCCGCCGGAGCCGATGATGAATTCATTGGCCGGGTAGTCGCCGCCGCCGGAGAAGATCGCGCCCTGCATGGCAGCGAGGATGGCGCCTTCGTCAGCACCCTGCTTGATGAGCTTCAGTGCGGCATCCAGAGCGTCGTCGGCAAGGTTTGCCGCCTTTTCGGCCTTCTTGATCTCCGCCGGGCTCTTGAACAGGCGCAGCCGCGAAACTATTCCCGACGCGTCGGCGATCTGACCGAAGGTCTGCATCTGCTCGTCGACGCGGCGGCCGTTGTAGGCGGTCAGCCCGTGGGTATCATATTCGATGCCGATGCGGGCGCCGAGCAGATCGAGCTCGTTCAGCAGATTGCGCAGGTCGAGTGCAGGGTTGGCGCCGTCGCGATCCGTCCACAAAACGATATTCTCGATCGTCGAGGTATGCCGCGCCTGACGCAGGTCGGCCGATCGGGTCAGAAGCACCATGGAGCCGTCGGCTTTCACCACAAGACACTGGAAGAAGCAGAAGCCGAAAGTGTCGTAGCCGGTCAGCCAGTACATGCTCTCCTGCGCGAACAGCAGGACTGCATCCAGCTTCTTCTCGGCCATCTCGATCATCAGCCGGTCGCGGCGCGCGTCATATTCCGTGCGTTCGAAGTGCAGCGCCATTCAGGAATCCTCCAATGCAATCGCGGAAATCAGCCGCCCGTAATCTGCTTCCTTGCGGTGCGTCGTACGGCGGTAGGAATAGAACAAATCCTCTTCGGCATAGGTGCAGCGACCGAGCTGGCTTGCCTGCACGCCGGTTTTGGCGAGGCGGTCGACGGTGTAGAGATTGAGGTCGAACAGGGCGTGGCCTGGTTTCCCGGACGGCACGAAATAACGCGAATTGCGGCTGTCCGATGCGGTGAACCGTTCGACGAATTCCGGTCCGACTTCGTAGTTTTTCTGGCTGATCGAGGGACCGAGCACCGCGACGATGCGGTCGCGCTTTGCGCCGAGCCCCTCCATGGCGGTGACGGTATTCTCCAACACGCCCGTCAACGCGCCTTTCCAGCCGGCATGGGCCGCGCCGATGACGCGGGCTTGCGGGTCGGTGAAGAGCACGGGACCGCAATCGGCCGCCGAGGCGCCAAGTGCCAGTCCCGGCCGGTCGGTCACCATGGCGTCGGCTTTTGGCCGCGGCGGCGAGAAAGCTTCCCGCACAACGATCACGTCGGGTGAATGGATCTGGTAGACGGAAAGCAGTTTTTCGGCTGGAACGCCCATCCAGGCGGCAACGCGACGGCGGTTCTCGGCGACCTTCTCGGGATCGTCGTTCGAGCCGACGCCGGTGTTCAAGCCGCGATAGATGCCCTCGGAGACGCCCCCGGTGCGGGTAAAAAAGCCGTGGCGGATGCCGCTCTCGGCCGCCTTTTCAAGCATGGGGGACCGGATTGGGTCCGGTTTTGTCTGGTCCAGCATGGCCGCCTTGTCATTGCCGGGACGGGATTCGTCAAGGCGTTTTCGCCGACATGACCGATCCCATTCGGGAGGCGGGAGAGTGCGGCAGGCGGGGGGACGAAGTCAATCCGGTGCAGAAATGGCGGAGTCAACTGGCGGTTTTCTCTGCCCACTCCGCGAAATGCCGTACCATTTCGGGTGCATGCGTCGGATCGTCGGCGAGTTCGGCCAGCTCCGATAGGCGATGTGCTCCGGTGAGCAGTTCGATGCGCCGGCGGTCGAGGACAAGGCCGGTTAGAATTTCGTATTCGGTGACGATCCGGTCGGTGAGGTCCTGCGCTATGAGGTTCGAATAGATGAATTCCTGGTGAAGCTGACCGAAACCGGAATCGGCGAAATCGTAAATGCCGTTGAGACGGTTGCTTTCGTGATCGAAGGCCATATTCCAGCCATGCCCGTCGAAAAAGCCGTAAGTGATGCCGTATGGATCGGGCGGTAGCTCCTGCCGGTCCGAGGCGATCCGTTCCGCTCGGGATTGGAGTTCAGTTGGAAGGGCGGGTATAGCCTTGGCGAGAATATCTTCCGCGGACAGCCACGCCAGGATCGGTTCGGCGCCAGCGGCTTTCATGGCGGCTTTGTCGAGACTGTGTATCTCGGCGTAGAAAAGCGCCATTTTCCCCGCCAGATGCCGGCGGGCATCCACCGCCAATTTGTCGTACTGCTCGGCCACCAGATGGTCGCCCTGCAGTTTCTCGTGGCGGGAGAACATCGGTGGTCCGGAATGGAGCGTAAGGTCCGGAACCGGCATGGTTACAGCCGGACGGATGACGGTCAACAGCCCCGCTTCCTTGACGATCGCCCTGCTTGCCACCTCGCTGCGCGGAAATTTGAAAATCAGCTGGTCATCGACATCGACCGCCGTGGAATGCCATCCCTTGGTCAGGAGTCTGAATTCTGCGCCGGCGAGGTTTGGAAACACATTGACGATCGTTTCGGGAAAAGTATTGAGGTCCGGTTCTGAATTCATGTCGTATCGATTGTCGAGGGGGAGATATTAGGAGGTTGCGGAGAACGGGGCGATCGCCACGCCTTTCGGCGCCACGGCAAGAACCTTGAATAGTGTGCCCATCTGGTCGGGACCGGCCAGTCGCTCGACTTCGCCGGAAAGCCGTTCCCGGGTTGCTTCGTCCGCGTTTGCCCCAAGTCGCCCGGCACGTTCGAGCAGTCCCATGCCGAGCAGGAAATCGCCCTGCGTCGAAAAGTGGGTCGTAAGGCCCGCCTGCCCCGCCGCAGTGGCAAGCGCCGAAAAATCGACATGCGCGGTGAGGTCCGCTTCGCCCGGATGCGCGAGCGGGTCGTCGTAGGCATGGCCCAGCAGCGCCTGCAATGTGTCGCCCACCGCCGGGGTTCGATAGCCGTAGTCGATGAACAGACCGGTGCCGCCATCACGCGCGATGCGCTCGGCGATCGTCTGCATGAGCGCCATCCGCGCCGGTGCAAGTTCGACGATCGCGCCGTCCGGTGCGCCAGCGGCATCCGGCGGCAGCAGCACCGGGTCCAGCGTGCCGGCGCCGGCGACGAAGATAAGATTGCCGGCATTGTCCAGCCCGACCGCCCGCTCGCGCCAGCCGTCCATTGTTTTTGCATACTGCCGGACTGGAATGGCGTCGAACAATTCGTTGCCGACGATCAAAAGCGGCCGCTTCGGCAATTCGTCGATGCTCTCGTGCCATTCGAAGCCATCGCCGCTGCCCTCGAGCGTGTCTTTCTGGATTTCCCTCAGCCTTGCGCTCGTTTCGATCAGCATGAACCGCGCAGTTTCGCGCAATTCAGGCTCGAGTTTGCGAACGGTGCGGGCCATGTCCTTCATCAAAGTGCCGCGCCCGGGCCCGATCTCTGCGATCGACGGCTGTTTCGGCCGGCCGAGCGCATGCCAGGTGGCAACCATCCAGGCGCCGATCAATTCACCGAACATCTGGCTGATTTCGGGCGTGGTCGTGAAATCGCCGTTACGGCCGAACGGCTCGCGGGTCATATAGTAGCCGTGTTGCGGATCGGAGAGGCAGAGCGCCATGTATTCGGATACCGAAATCGGACCCAGCGCCTCGATCTGGTCGACGATACGCTGCTTCAGCCGCGTCATGTGGCGGCTGGCTGGGCGCGTTGCCGGGCAGTTGCCATCACCCAAAGGCCGACCAGCACCATCGGTAGCGACAGCACCATGCCCATGGTCAACCAGTTTCCGGCGAGATAGCCGAGCTGCTCGTCCGGCTGGCGGAAAAATTCGACCAGGATGCGGGAGAGGCCATATCCCGCGACGAAGGCGCCCGCGACGAAGCCCGGCTTTTTAAGCTTCAGCATGCCATGCGTCAGCAGGCGCAGTACGACGAACAGTACGAAACCCTCGAGGGCTGCCTCATAGAGCTGGCTTGGGTGGCGGGGAAAAGGGCCTCCGTTAGGAAAGACGACGGCCCAGGGAACGTCTGTAACACGGCCCCACAGTTCGGAATTGATGAAGTTCGCGCAGCGCACCAGCCCGAGCGCGACCGGCACGCCGGCGGCTACGACGTCGAACAGCGTCCACACGCTGATGCCACGCGAACGCGCGAAAAAGATCATCGCCAGGGTAGTGCCGGCAAAGCCACCATGGAACGACATGCCGCCGTCCTGGAGATAGAGAATCTCGATCGGGTTGGCCATGTATTTGGACAGATTGTAAAAAAGCACGTAGCCGAGCCGCCCGCCGGCAACGATGCCGATGGCGGCCCAGATGACGAAATCGTCGAGATCGACCGGTTTCATCGGGAGCGAGCCATTCGGCCAAAGATGTGCGTTGGTCACCAGGCGCTTTGCGTACCACCAGGCAAACAGGATGCCGACAACATAACCGACGCCGTACCAGTGGATTTTGAGCGGTCCTATGCCGAAGAACGGTCCGATCTGGAAAATGACCGGATCGATGTCCGGAAAGGACAAGGCGGCGAGCGGCAATAGAAGATATTCGATCAAGCGCGGGTTCCAGCGGGCAAATCTGTTCGGGCGCGGACCATGCGGCAGGCTTTTGGCAGGGTCAAGGCGGATGCCGAGGCTCGCCAGCCTTTGCTATGAAACGCGGCATCCGACGCCTGTCGGCCGGCATGTTGCATTCGCCTTGCATTTGGCGGCTTCCGCCATTACCTCGAAATGAAACGCACGAGGTTGCCATGACCACCGGACCGAACCGCATTCTGGACGAATTTGCCAAGCTGATGACCGATGCCGCGGGGGCCGCGCAAGGCGTGCGCCGCGAGGTCGAGACCGCGTTCAGGTCGCAAGCGGAAAAGATACTCAATTCCATGGACGTCGTGCAGCGCGAAGAGTTCGACGCGGTGCGCGAGATGGCGTTGAAGGCGCGCGCCGAGAACAAGAAGCTCGAGGCACGGCTCGCTGAACTGGAGGCGAAGCTGTCGAAGGTCCCCGGAGAGGACTCGCCGGAGGCGCCACCGGCGGCGCCAAAACGCTCGGCCAAGACTTCTCCAAAAAAATAATTCGTTAACCTTGTCCACAGGTACGGATTCAAAAAACGCTTTGCCGTGAATCGCTTATCCGGCTTGCATGAATCTTTGCGACAGGCTCTGTCCACACCCCAATGCCGCATTGCGAAAAAAGGGGCTGGCGCCGCAACTCTGCATCAATACACTGAATTTGTTGCATGATTCGGGGACGGGTCATGTGTCGGGCAGCGGAGGTCCGGCCTAGGGATGGTTCGTGCCTTCCTGCCCGCCGCTTGAGTTTTCTCGTTGTTGTCGTGTGCCCTCCCGGGAGCGTGCGGTGGCGCTCCCAGAACGACAGGAAGCATTCTGCATGGAACTCCTTGAAATCGAACTTGCCCGTGATTGTCATCCCGTCGATGTGATCGAGCAGGTCGCGCACAACAACGACTGGTCGTTCGAGCGTACCGGCGACGACGAGATTTCCATCTCGGTCGCCGGTACGTGGACCGACTATCAAGTCTCATTTTCCTGGATGGAGGATTTCGAGGCGCTGCATCTCGCCTGCGCGTTCGATATCAAGGTGCCGGAGAACCGTACGCTGGAAGTGATGCGGCTCCTGTCGCTGATCAACGAGCAGATGCTGTTCGGCCATTTCGACTCTGTGGGAGCAGGAAGGCGCCATCATGTTCCGGCAGTCGCTGCTGCTCGCCGGCGGTGCCGATCCGACCAGCCAGCAGGTCGAGGTTTTGCTGTCCAGCGCACTGGAAGCTTGCGAGTGCTATTTTCAGGCCTTCCAGTTCGTCGTCTGGTCGGGCACATCGGCCAAGGACGCGCTGTCCAGCGTATTGTTCGAAACTTTCGGAAACGCCTGAGTTTATCCCATGAGTTCCGGCGGCGGGCCGAAAAAGCCTGAAATCACCTTTGCCGATTTCGACCGTGTCGACATCCGTGCCGGCACCATTATCGAGGTCGAGCCATTTCCGGAGGCGCGCAAGCCAGCCTTCAAGCTGAAGATCGATTTCGGGACCGAGATCGGGGTGAAAAAATCCTCGGCGCAGATCACCAAATATTATTCGCCGGAAACCCTTGTCGGCCGGCAGGTGATGGCGGTGGTCAATTTTCCGCCACGCCAGATCGGCAAGTTCATGTCGGAAGTGCTCACACTCGGCATGCCGGACGACGAGGGCGACGTGGTGCTCACCGCAATCGAGCGTCAGGTGCCGAACGGCGGCCGGCTGTTCTAACCCTCGCCGTCAGTTCCTGCGGTGGATAGCAGGTTGCTAACCTCGACCAGATTGCCGTCGGGATCCTTGAAATACACGGACAGAATTGGTCCGGTTGCGCCGGCACGGTTGCCTGGACCCGCAACAATGGCAATCCCCTCGCGCGCCAGATGCGCGATGACCTCCGCCATCGGCGTGTCTGTCAGCAGGCAAAAATTTCCGCTGCCGGGCACTGTGTCGCGGGCGATGTCGGGGGATGCACCCGCATCCTGCAAGCTGATCTTGTTAAGGCCGAAATGCAGTGACCATTTGCCCGGCCGCTCCTCGCGCCGTTCCATGCCGAGCACGCGTTCGTAGAAGTGGCACGTATGCTTCACGTCGTGGACTGCGAGAACGATGTGATCGAGGGAGCGCACTCTCATGCTCTCAGTCTAGATCGGCCTTCTGCCAGGTCCAACACGCGGCCAAGGCTATGGCTTGACTATGCGTGCAATGGCAATGAAGGCGACAACCGATAGCGCGCCAACGCATGCTGTGACGCCGAGAGCGGTATGAACGCCGAACTGTTCGGACAGGAACGCGAAGATGAAAGGTGCGGTCGCCGCCACGACCAGCCTTATCGCGGTGACACGCCCAACCAGCGAGCCGTATCCTTCGCTGCCAAACAGTGTCAGCGGCAAGGTGCCCTGAACGATGCTGTTCAGCCCGGAGCCGGCGCCGAACAACAACGCGAAGACCACTGCGCCGCCAAGCCAGGGCGTTGTAGTGAGCAGGACGACGATCGCCAGTGGCAGGGCTGTCGCCGCCACGATAGCGAGATGCACCGGCGGCATGCCCTTGCCGAACACCATGTTGACGAAACGCGCCAGCACCTGCGATGGACCGAAAACGGTGCTGACCAGCACTGCCAGCGCGCCGAGGCCGATCGCGCCGAGCATCGGCACCATGTGGACGAGCAGGGCGGAGAGCACGAAGCTCATTAGCGTGAAGCCGACCGCCATCAGAATGAAAGCCTTCGGCCGCTGTGCCGCCGAGAGGCTTCCGACCAGCCGCGTCGGCATTTCCGGCGGCAACGGTACATCCGCCTCCTCGACGGCGGCCTCGGTGATCACCGGCTTTGCCGCGGCGGTCAGGGTTTGCCGGGTCAACCGGGACAATCGCCAGTGGATCGGCAGGCAGATCAGGATGTTGGCGGCGGCAAAGGCGAAATAAACCTCGCGCCATGTCAGGTGCTCGTGCAGCAGCGTCGTTATCGGCCAGAACAGCGTCGAGGCGAAACCGGCGATCAGGGTCAGGTGGGTGATCGACCGCTGCGCGCGATTGGGGGCGATCTGCACGAGGACGGCGAAAGCGGCGTTGTATTGTACCAGGCCGGAAGCGATTTCGAGCAGCAGCAGGGCGACGAAGAAGCTGATCCGTTCCGGTGCGAGCGCGCAGGCCGCCAAAGAAAACGCGGCCGCGACTGAACCCACCATCATGACGTCGCCGGCGCCGTGACGGTCGAGCCAACGGCCGGAAACCGGCGCCACCAGCCCACCCGCCAGTAGTGCCGCCGAGAGCGCTCCGTAGACCCATTCCAGCGGCCAGGAAAAGTCGCGCGCCATTTCCGGCGCGAGAATGCTGAAGCTGTAGTAGAGCGTGCCGTAGCCGACGATCTGGGTGGCGCCGAGCCCCCAGACGGCGGCGGCGAGGTGTCGGTCGGCAAGGCGCATGAAGGCGGCTTTCTGTCGGAGCGGAAAATCCATGGCTACGGAGCCATCCTCTTCACGAGCCGGAGATTGTAGCCGGCGCAAGAACCAAAACACTGGAGCCGATGCGGCCAGCCGCTCGTACGGTCGGGCCTATCCGGCATCGCGACCCGCTCATTCTGTCGTTTCGAGCACTTCGGATCGCGCTGTCCGTTCCTCCGCCTGCCGGGCTGCCGAATCGCATCCGCATCCGGCCTGCCCAGCCGACTTGGCGGCTGCGTCGGCAACACAGCAGGCATCCACCGTCGATGGGGCCGAACCGCCGCAGCATCCCGAAGAGGCGGTGCCGTCCTCGAACAGATGACTGGCGCTGCACACGCCGGTTTCGGGCAAGACAAGCCGCACCTCGCGTGCCGCCTTGTGGTCGCCGGCAAGTTCAGCCACGACCGATCGCACCTGCTCGTAGCCGGTCGCCATCAGGAAGGTCGGGGCGCGTCCATAGGATTTCGATCCGACAATCGTGAAGCCGGGCTCCGGATGAGCGAGTTCAGCAATTCCGTGTGGGGGAACCGTGCCGCAGGAATGGAAATTCGGATCGATCAGCGGCGCGAGTGCTGGCGGTGCCTCGACAACAGGGTCGAGTTGCACGCGCAGTTCGCTAAGGAACGAAAGGTCAGGGCGAAAGCCGGTTGCCACGATGATGCGGTCAACGGCGAGGGCAAACGGCTTGCCGTCCAGTCGCGCGCTCAGGCTCAATCCGCCGGCATTTTTCTCGATCCGCTCGACAGCGAACGGCGCCAGCATTTCGAGCTGGCCTGCGTCGATCGCGCGCTTCGCGGCGAGGCCAAGCGCACCACGCTCGGGCAGTTGATCGTTCAAACCACCGCCAAGCAATCTGCCGATGCCGTTGCGGCGCAAAGCCCAAAACACCTTGGTTCCCGGCGCCGTCGCCTGTAGATCGAGAAGTGCAAGGGCTGCGTTGATCGCCGAATGGCCGCCGCCAACGATCAAAACGCGCTTCCCCGCATAGTTTTCCCGCTCGGCATGAAGGACATTCGGGATGCCGTAGGCAATGTGACCTGCTGCCTGCGGTTCGCCCTCTACCGGCAAACCATCCAGGCCAATCGAGTTTGGGCGCGTCCAGGTGCCGGAAGCGTCGATCACCGCGCGGGCACGCGCTCTGTGTTCGATGCCGTCGCCGTCGATGTAGCGGACGACGAACGCGGCGTCCTTCCGTCCCGCAGACGAAATCTTGTCGAGGCCCTCGCGCGCAATGGCGGTGACCTCCGCGCCGAGCCGCAAAAACGGCGCGATCGCCGGCAGCGCTGCAAGTGGCGCGAGATAGTCTCTCACCAGTTCGGCGCCAGTCGGCAAGGCGTCGGGTCTCGGCGCTACCCAGCCGGTCTGCCCGAGCAATGATCGAGCGGCCCCGTCGATGTTGTAGGTCCAGGGTGAAAAGACCCTGACGTGCCCCCATTCCAGAAGGGTAGCGCCAACGGATGCACCACGCTCCAGGATCAGTGGCTCGATACCGCGTACGACCAGATGCGCAGCGGCAGCGAGACCGACAGGACCGGCGCCTACGATGGCAACGGGGAGCTCGGAGGTGATCGTATCTCATGCAATTCGATCTTTAGAAGTTTCGATACACTTCTCAGCAATTCGGAAATGTTAGATCAAAAAGAGGGACGTTTACGCAACTGTCTCCTTTTTGAGCGCGACCGGAGGGCAAGTGCCATCGGCGCAGCATTCATCGGCGAGGTAGCCGATCAGGGCTTGCATGCCGGGATAGTTCGCACGGCAGATCAATGTCGTCGCTTGCCGCTCCTGAGTGCAAAGTCCTGCATCGATCAGGCGCTTGCAATGATGCGACAGCGTCGACGCCGGTATGTCGAGTTTCTCCTGGATCTTGCCGACTGGAATTCCCTCGTCGCCTGCACGGACGAGAATCCGGTAGATCGCCAATCGGGTCGGATTGCCAAGAGCCTCGAGTTGCGCGGCTGCTTTTTCGAGTTTCATGGAAATACCATATGTTCGGCTGCGGATGTCGTCAAGATAATTTCGAAAATTTTCGAATTATCAGGCGAGCACGGGCTAGCGAGGATTTCCGATCAGGTGCCTTGACCTTCCAGTAACTGGAAGGACTACCTGTGCCTCATACCGAGAAGAAGCATGCGAGAATCAGAAATGAACGACGGCAATCACACGCAGCATGATCACGACCACGCGCATGGCAGCCACGGCTTGTGTTGCGCGCCGAAACCGCAAGCCGCGGCATCCGGGGAGGCAGTAGTCCGCGATCCGGTCTGCGGCATGACGGTCGATCCCGATGCCGGCAAGCCGACGGCGGGACATGCCGGCCACATCTATCATTTCTGCAGCGCGTCGTGTCAGGGCAAGTTCCAGAAGGAACCGGAGAAATATCTGACAGCGACCGATCCGGTGTGCGGCATGAAGGTCGATCGCGCCACCGCAAAACATTTCGCCCGTCACGAAGGGCAGGGGTTTTATTTCTGTTCGGCCGGCTGCAAGGCGAAGTTCGAGGCGGCGCCGCAAAAATATCTCGGCGACCGGCCGGTGCCCGAGCCGATGCCGGAGGGCACGCAATATACCTGCCCGATGCATCCCGAAATCGTCCGCGACAAGCCCGGCGCCTGCCCGATCTGTGGCATGGCGCTGGAGCCGATGGGCGTGCCGACCGGCGATGAAGGCCCGAATCCGGAACTCGTCGATTTCACCCGGCGTTTCTGGGTGAGCGCTGCGCTCTCCATCCCGCTGCTTGTTATCACCATGGGGCCGATGCTCGGGCTGCCGGTGCGCGAGTGGATCGGCGAACCGCTCGCCGCGTGGCTTGAACTCGCGCTGGCGACGCCCGTAGTGCTGTGGGCGGCCATACCGTTCTTCCATCGCGGCTACCAGTCGATCGTCAACCGCAGCCCCAACATGTGGACGCTGATCTCGATCGGCGTCGGAACTGCTTACCTCTACAGCCTTGTCGCGACATTGTTTCCGGACCTTTTCCCGCACGAATTCCGCGGCCATGGCGGCACCGTGCCGGTCTATTTCGAGGCGGCCGCGGTTATCGTTGCGCTGGTCTTTCTCGGCCAGGTGCTGGAACTGAAGGCACGCGAGCGCACCGGATCGGCGATCCGGGCACTGCTCGATCTGGCGCCGAAGACCGCTCGCCGCATCGGCAAGGATGGTTCGGAGACTGACGTACCGCTGGACGAGGTTCAGGTCGGCGATCTTCTCCGCATCCGTCCGGGCAGCAGTGTGCCGGTCGACGGTGTCGTCACCGAAGGACGCTCCTCACTCGACGAATCCATGATCACCGGCGAGCCGGTACCGGTCGAGAAGACCGAGGGCGACACACTGACCGGCGGCACGCTCAACAAAAACGGTTCGCTGGTCATGCGCGCCGAGAAGGTCGGCGCCGACACCATGCTGTCGCGCATCGTCGAAATGGTCGCCAAGGCGCAGCGTTCCCGTGCGCCGATCCAGGGGCTGGCCGACGGGGTTTCTTACTACTTCGTGCCGGCCGTTGTCGTCGTCGCCATAGCAGCCTTCGTGGTCTGGACGCTCTTCGGCCCGCAGCCCAGCATGGTCTTCGCCATCGTCTCGGCGGTGTCGGTGCTGATCATCGCCTGTCCGTGCGCGCTAGGCCTCGCCACGCCGATGTCGATCATGACGGCGACCGGACGCGGCGCCCAGGCCGGCGTCTTGATCAAGGATGCCGAGGCGCTGGAACGTTTTGCCAAGGTCGATACGCTGATCGTCGACAAGACCGGAACCCTGACGGAAGGCAAGCCGAAGCTGACCGATGTCGTTACCGCGAACGGCTTCGACGAAGGTGAACTGCTCGGGCTGGCGGCGAGCCTCGAAAAGGCTTCCGAGCATCCGCTTGCCGAGGCGATCGTCGCCGGCGCCGAACAACGCGGTGTTGCGACCAAGGACGTCAAGGACTTCGAGGCGGCCACCGGCAAGGGCGTTTCCGGCACGGTTTCTGGCAAGACGGTCGCGCTCGGCAATCAGGCGATGATGAACGACCTCAAGGTGGATGTCGGATCGCTGACAAAGGAAGCCAATGTGCTGCGCTCCGAAGGCAAGACCGCGATGTTCGTCGCGGTCGGCAGTAAGCTTGCCGGCATCGTCGCCGTCGCCGATCCGGTGAAGCAGACCACGGCCGAGGCGATCCGCGTGCTGCACGAGAGGGGGTTGAAGATCATCATGGCGACTGGTGACAACGCGCGCACTGCTCAGGCCGTTGCACAGAAGCTCGGCATCGACGAAGTGCGCGCCGACATGCTGCCGGAGAGCAAGAAGGCGCTGATCGACGAGTTGCAGGCCAAGGGCGCCAAGGTCGCGATGGCCGGCGACGGTGTGAACGATGCTCCAGCACTTGCCGCAGCCGATGTCGGCATCGCCATGGGCACTGGTGCTGATGTCGCGATGGAAAGCGCCGGGATAACACTGGTCAAGGGCGATCTGAACGGTATCGTGCGTGCCCGCACGCTGGCCCAAGCGACGATCGGCAACATCAAGCAGAACCTGTTCTTCGCCTTCCTCTACAACGCGCTCGGCGTGCCGGTCGCGGCCGGCGCGCTCTATCCGCTCACCGGCACATTGCTGTCGCCGATGCTGGCGGCCGCCGCGATGAGCCTGTCGTCGGTCTCGGTCATCGCCAACGCGCTACGGCTCAGGGCCTTGAAGCTCTGAGCGCGGATCCCAGGTAGAACCCCGTTAACGGAGATCAGAAATGAATTTGACGAAGAAGATTCTGTTGGCCCTCATGGCCGCGGCGATGCTCGCCACGGTGTTTCTGGAGACCGCGCCGGCGCAGACCGACCACAGCGGCCACGACATGAGCACCGCGACCGTCGCCTCCGATAGCCCGGCAGCGGCTGCCTACAAGGCGGCGATGGACAAGATGCATGCCGCCATGTCGGCGCAAAAATATACCGGAAACGCCGATGTCGATTTCGCCATCGGCATGATCCCGCACCACCAGGCGGCGATCGACATGGCGAAGACTGCCCTGGAACACGGCAAGGACCCGGAAATCCGCAAGCTTGCCGAAGATGTGATCACGGCGCAGGAGCGCGAGATCAAGCAGCTCGAGGACTGGATAAAAGCGCATCCCGCGAACTGATCGAGGCGGGCATTTGGATTGGTTGAAAGGGCAGCGTCAACGCTGCCCTTTTTTTCGTTGCGGAGGCCGTCGAAAGGGGCAGCCGACGATCTTATTGACAAAAGATATATCTTTTACTAGATAGGTCTCATGAGAAACATATCATTGGAAGGAAAATCCATGTTTTTCCATCATCCCGGCCACAGGCATCGCCACGGCCACTGGACCATGTCGGGTTCGCCGGACGACGGCGACGAGCGCTCCCATCGCCGCGGACGTGGCGGTCCTTTCGGTCGCCATCGCGGCGGCCCCTTCGGCGGGCGCGGCCCGCGCATGTTCGATTCCGGTGCATTGAGGCTGGTCGTGCTCGGCCTGATCGCCGAGGAGCCGCGGCATGGCTACGACATCATCAAGGCGCTGGAAGCGCGGTTCCAGGGCGCCTACAGCCCGAGCCCGGGCGCCATCTATCCGATGCTGCAGATGCTGGAGGAGGCCGACCTCGTCACCTCGACGACAACCGGCAACAAGCGCCTCTACACCATCACCGATGAAGGTCGAGCCTGGCTCGAGGAGAACAGGGCCGAGTTGGACAAGATCAACGCCCAGCTCGACGAAGCGTCGGACGATATCCGTGGCGTTGCATTGGGCGACGAGATGCGGGCGCTGCGCTGGGCGGTGTTCAGCAAGCTCAGAAGCGGTTCGTTCAATGCCGAACAAGCGAAGAAGGCGCGCGAAATCCTGAAAAAGGCGCGGCGCGATCTCGAGGATCTCTAAGCCGGAAGATCAATCCTCCCAGACATCGATCCGCGGCAAGCCCTTGGCGTCGCGGATCGTGTCTACGGCACGCTGGATGAAGGCGGTCTTGGCCTTCGTGTAGGCGAGCGGATCCTGCCGGAATTCTTCTGCCAACCGGGCCTTCAACTCTCCATAGGCCCGTGCCTCGGCGGGATTTCCGGTGAGGTAATCGCGAAGGTGCCGCTCCTTGCGGTCGTCCCATGTCGCCGCTTCGACGATGTGCAGGTGAAACTGCTGGCCATCGCCAGCGCGTCGCTTGCGCAGAAACAGGCGGTTGCGCATGCCGGTTTCGACGATGTGATAATCCAGGCCAGCCAGCGCAGGCAGCAAGGCTTCTGCCTCGGCGAGGCTGTCGACCGCCACCATCATGTCGATAATGGGTTTTGCAGCCAGGCCGGGAACGGCAGTGCTGCCAATGTGCTCGAATTCGATGAAGGCATTGCCGGTCGCCGTACAGAGATGCTTGCGTTCGGCGACGTAGATTTCCGCCCAGCGCGGGTCGTATTCGACGATCTCGACGCGTTCGGCGGACTGTTCGGCGGTTTCGCTCATGATGTCACCACGCTGATAGGGGTGGTTATGCCGGCACGCGGATCACCGCCCGCAAGCCCCCCATCGGGCTGTCTTCGAGCGTGACGTCGCCGCCGTGGCTGCGCGCGATATCGCGGGCAATCGCCAGGCCAAGCCCGGTACCGCTGGAATCGAGGTTGCGTGCCTCGTCAAGCCTGAAGAACGGCTTGAACACTTCCTCGCGCTTCTCAGCCGGAATGCCCGGCCCGTCATCGTCGATGGTGATGGTGAGCCAGCCGCGCATGTGGACAGCGTTGACCTTGACATTCGAAGCATAGCGGAACGCATTGCCGACGATGTTGGACAGCAGCCGTGAAAAGGCGTTCGGCCTGACATGGACCTCCGGCCTTCCTGTGAGCGACGTCTTGATCTTGCGGTCCCTGAGCTTCGCTTCGTCGCCGAGCTTGTCAAGGAAGGCGCGCAGGTCGAAGCGGCCGGCATCCTCTGTCGTCTCGCCGCGCGCGAAGGCGAGGTAACCTTCGAGCATCGACTGCATGTCGTCGATGTCCTGGTCCAGCGCCTTGTTGTCGGCGCTCGGGCCGGCCAGCGCCAGTTGCAGCTTGAAGCGGGTGAGAATGGTTCTCAGATCGTGGCTCACCCCGGTCAGCATCGCGGTGCGTTGTTCGATCTGGCGTTCGATGCGCTCCCGCATCTGGATGAAGGCGATGCCGGCGCGGCGCACCTCCTCAGCACCGCGTGGCTTGAAATCGCGCGGCATCGGCCGGCCTTTGCCAAAACTTTCAGCGGCTTCGGCAAGCTTCATGATCGGCCGGATCTGGTTGCGCAGGAACGGCACGGCGATCATCAACAGCACCAGCGAGGTGCCGACCATCCAGAGCAGGAAGATATGCGTGCTCGATGCATAGGCCTGGCTGCGACGGGCAAAGACCCGCAGCACCTTGTCTTCGAGCTGGATCCTGATCTCCACTATGTTGGAGTTGCCGACGGTGTCGAGCCAGAACGGCCTGTTGATCTGCTTGGTTATTTCCGAGGACAGGATCTGGTCGAGGATCGAGAAGAACGGCTTCGGCCCCGGCGGCGGCAGCGGATCTCTCGGCATGATGTCGATTTTCAGCCCCAGCCGGTCCTGGGCGATGCGAACGACGTTGGAATAGTCGGCGTCGTGCGGATAGGTCTCGATCATGTCGATGATCGCGGCGATATCCCGGGTCACCGCCTGCGACAGGCGCAACGTCACCGTCTGCCAGTGCCGCTCCAGGAACATGAAGGCGATCACCGACTGCAACAGGATCATCGGCGCGATCACGATGATCAGCGAGCGTGCATAGAGCCGCTTCGGCATGTAGCGCGAAACGAAGCGCCAGAAGCGAACCCAGCCCAGCCGCCAGGTGGCGAGGAACTGCGATGTCCGCGTTCTTGGGTAGGCGCGTTCCGCCGGCGTGGTATCGGAGGTCGCCATGCGTCCTTTCCAATTCGTGCCGGTCGTCTCGTCGATCCGCAACGACGGCATCAGATCCGACAGTCTAGTCCACACGAAAGCCATATGGCTCCAATCGTTGAAAACAAAGGGCTTTCTTGGCTTCCAAAGTCGGTCGGGTAAACCGAAAGTAAACGTGGGTAAACAAAAAGCCCGCTATGCAATGCTAACCGGGCCATGAGGCTAAGGCAATGCGGTACCCTACAAACGAAGAAGCCCCGCTCTTGGGAGAACGAGGCTAGATTTGCGCTGCCGGTTCTTGGGGGGTGGGGGGTTGGGCGTCCCGGCAGGCAACAGGGGTATAATATACCCACCCGTGGGATTTTACATTCACCTTTTTGGCATCACGACAACTTTAGGCTGCGGGTCATTCCTCTTCGATTTCCCCGGGCTCTTCGTCGTTCTCGCTGTCGGCCTCGAAATAGGGCTTGGCTAAGTAGGCCGCAAGCTCCGCCGCGTCACCTTCGTCAGCGCTCGTGATCCAGTCGGCCAACTCGTCGGCCATCTCTTCCGCGCTATCTGCGTCGTCTGCCATTTCCTGCAAAACCTGTTTCATTGTCGCCATTGGTTCCACTCCTTCTAGTGCCGTGCACCCGGCTTCTGTCGCCGTTTGCGATCCCAATCCCGGTTTGCATAAGACCGGTCATCTTCCGATGGCTCGTCCGCCAGCATTTGTCGCTCTGCCGCAGACAGGAAGCGGCTCAAACCCGCAGAAACCATCCTCTTTGCAGAAGCAAGCCTTTGGGCCGGTCCCATCTGTCCGGCCCTGTGCGTCCGGCCTGCCGTAGGAAAAGGTCTCGGATTGACTTGCGGCATCGTCGTCAAGCCGCCGTCATATGGCCGAACAGCACCTTGCCTGCCTGCTCCGAAAGGGGCGTGGCTGTCAGCTTGGTACCATCTGGATCGAACAGGACCGTGTTGCCTAAACTTACGGATACGAGTTTCCAGCCATCCTTTTCGAGGATCACGGAATTTCCCGGACCCGCAGCGCCATCCGTAGCTGCTTCGATTTCTGCAAGTGCTGCGGCTAGGGCCTGCTCTTTCTTCCGCTGCTTGGCGTACTTCTCAGTGTCCGCGCCTGCCTCACGGGCCATGTCTTCCGAAACTGGCGTCCCTTGCTCGGTCAGGTAGATGCCCGGCTCGGAGTTGTACATGTAAACGTATTGCCCCGACCCTTTGTGCTTCCAACAACTAATTCCGCGCCGACGCTGCTCAGGGTCTTGGCGGTTCCTGTCGAGGTCAATTTTAGAATCCTGCCTAATCATTTGCTTGCTCCTTCTGCTGTGACCGGTTCCGTCTGGAGAATGCCTGCCCTGTTGAACGCGTAGATTTCATCTGGGGTGGGAGCCGTGCCGCTCGGCAAGGCTGCCTTAGCGGCCTTGTTTCTGACGTGCCGTTCAGCGGACAGTGCGGCCATCGCCTCCGCAAAATGTGGACCGTTTCCTGAGGTCTCCATCTTGCTCCAACCGGCCTTCGTTATCGGCGTGTCCAGATACTTCTGGACAATAGCTCCGGCCTCTTCCTGAGATAGCCCGAGTTCGATGCGAAGCTCACGAAGCTCACGAGCTTTCGACGGGCTGGAAATCGAGGTTTTTGGGTCAGCTTGACCGGCCAACTGGCTGATACTGATCCCGCGAGTACTCAGGCTTTGCATAACCCGACGGTCATATTCTTGCAGAACGCATCGAACTCCGCTTCGTGGTCCTTCGCCTGAGCCGCCAGCTTGGTCTGGAGGTCACTGATGGTCGTTTCCAATTTGGTGAAAGGCTGGACGTACGCCCTCAGGGGCGGCGTCAGCCGTACCGCCGCCTCTCCGACACGGGCGGGGGCAAATGAGCCGGGAAGGCGACGGCAGGACCGCGCAAAGGAGCGTGGCGACGGGATAGCAACACGGACAGCGCACCGGGGCGATACGTGAAAATGGACGCGTCAACACACCCGAATGAGCTACTTTAGCTACCGCCAAAGCAGGCGTACGATTGTCACTTCCTCGGGGAGCGGGTGGTCCAAGGGGGAACGGCTGGGTTGATGACGGTAAGAGTGAGAGGTCATCCCCAGCCGCTTCATTGCGCGGCAACGATCACGCATCACAGTGGCGGAACGGGCATAAGTGAATAGGTGCCCGCCGTGCATTAGCTTAGGCTAAATTCATGGAACCCTTGGCGCGGACGATAACAGTCCTTCTTGCGGCTACCGCTGGCAGCTTCCTCGCGGTTTCTATCGCCTTCCTGTTGTTCATGCTCTGGCCGTGACAGCTACGCGATTTCGGCCACTCGACCGGCCAAATAGAACGCCTCTCTTTGCCACGCAGAGGGTGCTGAAACAGGGCAGAAACGTGGCGGCCACGCTGAATATTGCGTGATCCACGCCAGTGCCCACGAATCCCTTGAAAGAGCCTTGACGGCGTTGGACGGCGACAACATCGCCCTATATTGCTGGCATGTCTCAGCGGGTCGAATCGGTGCGTGTGCACCGGCTGCTAGCCGTCCAAAGCGGTAGCCGTTCAGCCGACGAGACTAGTCGAGAAGGAGCGTTGGTCTCCAAAACCTCCGCCTCCCTCTCGGCGACCCGGCCTTCACCAGCGGTGAAAGCTGTGCTTACGTAGACTCCGGTTCGCGCCGGTCGTCAAATCAAAAATCAGTTTATCCACTTGCACGGTTGTGCCACACCCCACGGGCAGTTGGGACGCGCGGATGGCCGCTGGAGCTAGTCTTGGGGAGGGAGTTTTAGAGGCGATCGGATTTAGCTCCGGTCGCCCCTGTTCGATTGGCGCTGCCGCTGTGCGTAAACGCATCTGGCGCTGTTGAACGGACCCCGCGGGGGGAGGGGTGCTGTCAAGCTTTCTGCTCTGGCGTTCCGCTATGACGGACGAGCGTTTCAATCGCTCGCTGGCCGAAACCAGCAATGGGATCATGTCACCAACTGGCGGGGCGGGCAACGCTCTGCGGGTTGTATTCGTTCAGCAAGGGCTGCACCAGAAGGGAAGGCCCAGTGCGAGGGGGCGGGACCTTCCCTAGGAGGCGAGGTTTCCTACAGGAGACTCAAGGAACGAAACTCTCGCCAATGAAACCAACGCCACAAGGTCCGGATTGTTCCCCTTTCGGGCACACCCTTGTGAACCCCCGTCCCCACCCATTTTTCAGCGGGATTTTCTCTCAGGTACTCAATGGGTTAGGCCCGAAAACAGGCCGCCAAAATAGGGTTTTTCTGGATTTTTTGTAATTTCCACCCTTTCCAGCCCATTTTCTTCAATGATACCGACAGGTTAGCGGGGCCCCCACGGGTCCGCCACCGGCAGCGCACCCCTTGGGGGGAAGTGCCCCACCCCGGCCACGTATCGGACGGCCAGCTGGCCCGGTCCTAGCGCCAGTGTTTTACCCGGTGTGGTGATCGGGTAAACGAGGCGCGAAATAGCTAAATAAAATCAAAGGCCCATGGCAGTCATGTCTGCCGTGCTACGCACGCAGCCCAGTTCGGCTGGGTTCTGCCGGTTGCTATTGTGCGGAGCTAGGTCGCGTCCCTCGTGCGCGGGAAAAGGGTAACCCGCTGGCAAGTGAACCGTTTCGTGCAAAGCCGCGTGGCAGTCCCATGGGCCAGCATTCTGGCCCAGCCAGAAACCCATAGCAACTGAACAGCCGGTAAGTCGGCTGAACAGCTCGTCACGCACGGGCAGTCGTGTACACCAAGTCGGCCTTGCGCTCGCTATGCAGCTTCGGGGACAGGGCTTGCCAGTTTCCAGCCGACAATCTCAGCCAGCTTGACGCCCCAAGCATCCAGCGCCTCGCGCTTCTCTTTGGCAAAATCATAGTGGCCATAAACCGCTTCCATGCCTTGCACCGCGTGGTTCGTCACCCGGTTGGCAAGCGTTTCCGAAAAGCCCAGCGCCACGATCCCGGTGAAGCAGGTATGGCGCAGATCATGGTAGGTCCAATGCTCGATTGTCGCCATTGGGTCCAACTTCCGACGCTCCGCCAGCATCAGCGCGTCAATGCGGTGCTTGACCTCCGGCTGCTCGGCTGCCGGTCGGATGCAATCAGCGGAGAACAGGAACGGGCCACGTTCTGGCAGGGACGCCAGCACCCGCAGGGCGAGGAGCGAGAGAGGGGCACCTTGTGCGGATCAGCGTCGGCCCGGTTACCTGTCTTGAACCGTGCTGGCGGGATCGTCCAAGTCTTCACGCTCTTCGGCACGGCTGCCCAATCGGTCGCCGGGTCACGGAGCAGTTTCGGCAAATCGGGATGGAACTCTGACCATGGCGCTAAGCGCACCTCACCGGGACGCTGCCCGGTCGCCAGTGTAAGTTGAACGATGCGACCGAACGGATACCCGGCGGCCTGACCCGACGCTGCTGCGGCCTCTATAGCGGCCCACAATGCGGCAATCTCTTCGGCGTGCTCAATCTGCTCGTCGTCCTCGTCCTCGCCTTCCTCAACCCAGTAGAGCGTCCGCTTGCGCTTCTGCTCGGCAACCACGTTGCGGATCGTGGCGAACAGGTTGGCGTCCCAGTGCCCCTTGTCTTCCGCCCAGCGACCGAACAGCTTCAAGGCCGATAGGGTCCGGTTGACCGAAACGCCCTTCTTGCCCCGTGCCTGAACTTCGGCTTTCAGTTGGTCGATAAGGGCAACGCCATCCTTGCGGCTGATGGTTGCCAGCGGCTTGCCGGTCCACTTCCCCAGTACGCCATTACCGTTCGGTTTCCAGCCGCCTTTGCCGTCCGGTTTCAATCCCAACAGCATGGCCGATTGTTTCTTCGTGCTCTCACGCGCTTCCCGGCCATTGGTCAGCGGATAGTCGTCCATGAACTTCACAAGCAGGGTATCGACCCTTGGACCGTCCGGGCTTTGGTTCAATCCGCCTTCTGCAATTTCAGCGGCCTGCCGACGAAACCATTCGGCAGGATCAACCCTCGCCTTCACCTTGACGCGACACGTTCCGGCAAGCGCAATCGCCATTGCTTTGGTCAGCCCTTCGCCAAGTTCGGGCTCTTCGTCTGGCCCTAGCTCACGAGAGATATCGACCTTGCCGAGTGTCAGCTTTGCGGCCTTGCCAATGCGCGGCCCTGACGGCGTGCGGTAGCGATAGGCCCATGATTGGGCACCGTTGGGCTGGGAGACTAGGTAGAGGCCGGGATGCCCCGGCACCGGCTCTTCGATCCGGGCACCTTTGGCGCGCGCTCGGGCTGGACCGGCGTTGATGTAGAGAACGTTGAAACTCTCCCTGTCCCTCGCGGTCGGCTCATACAGCTTGACCATTGCTCGCTCCCTCCGGGTAAACTGAGGGTAAACATAGCAAACTATTTCAGAGGTCGGGGAGATCGAAAAAGCCCGGAAATGCTGGGTTCACGGCAACGTGAATGGATGTCTAGTCTACACCCGAGGGTTCTCCAAGAAACGCTGAATCTCAACGGCCTGTCCCGCCGGCAAAGGGCCGCGGCAGACTCTAGATGGCGGGAGTCCTTCCATTCATACATGGCCCTTACACCAATATATAGGCGGCGCGTCTGCATCACCAATGACAGTTGCGTCACGCCGCACCCGCTGACTGGGCGCGCCGGTAGGCAGAGACGGGGCGGACGTTGGGAGAGCTTACGGTGCGTCCGGAAGCGAAAGAGGGCGTCACGGCGCCCTCTTTTTTGTCTATCGAAACGAACTATTCGACGCTCAGCCTGTAGCCGATCCCACGCACCGTCTGCAGCCAGATCGGGTTCGACGGGTCGCGCTCGATCTTGCGGCGCAGCCGGTTTATCTGCACGTCGATGGTACGTTCGCCCACATCCGATTCGCCCGCGACCAGTTCGTGGCGCGGTATCGTCTCGCCTGCGCGTTCGGCGAAGATTGCCAGGATTTCCTGTTCGCGGTCGGTGAGCTTCAGCGGCTCGCCGGCCTTCTTCAATTCGCGCCGGGCGATCTGGAACGTGTAGGGGCCGAAAACGATCTGCTCGAGTTTCGGCGTCGTCTGCGGCCCGCCGCGGCGCAAGATGTTGTTGATCCTGAGGATCAGTTCGCGCGGGTCGAATGGCTTGGGCAGATAGTCGTCGGCGCCCGCCTCGAGCCCGGTGATGCGGCTGTCCGTCTCCGACAGTGCCGTCAGCATCAGTATCGGCACGTCCTTTTCCGTGCGCAGCGATTTCGTGAGGTCGACGCCGCTTTCGCCGGGCATCATCACATCGAGCACGATCAGGTCGAAGTCGAGCCCGGCGAGTTTTCGCCGCGCTTCGTCTGCGGTGCCGGCTACGGTGATGCGGAAGCCATGCTCGGTCAGGAACTGCTTCAACAGGTTGCGGATGCGGGTGTCGTCGTCGACGACGAGCAGATGCGGTGCGTCATCGTCTGGCACAGCCATGGGCTCGGTCATTTCATTGGTCTCCATGCACGTTGCCGTTCCGTCAAGGCAGATTGTCGATCTGGGCCCTCAGTTCGGGGTTCACCATCGCTTTCAGGAAGCGCTCCACGGCTTCCCGGTCGCCCGGTCCCGCTTCCTTTAGTGCCTCGCGGATGCGGCGCGACTGTGGCCGCGCCAAATCGAGCGCCAGTGTACGCCCTTTCGCGGTCGGGTAAAGTTCGCGCTGGCGGCGGTCGCGCGGGCCCTGGACCTGGATGATGTGACCGGTGTCGATCAACTGCTTCAGGACCCGCGCCAGGCTCTGCTTGGTGATCTTCAGCACATCCAACAGTTCCGCCACCGTCAGCCCCGGCCGCCGATTGACGAAATGCAGGATCCGGTGATGCGCGCGGCCGAATTCGTAGTCGGCAAGGATCTGGTCGGGATCGGAGGTGAAATCGCGATAGGCAAAGAAGAGCAGTTCGATGATGGCGAAGTCGATTCCGTCGTCGTCGGTCAGCGCCGTCTTGATCGGTTTGGCATTTGCAGCGCTACGTTCGGCCATGGGTTTCCCGGCTAATTTCAAATTTATGTCAGTCATGTTGACATATTTTTTGTGCGATGGTAATTTTTGCCAAGCTTTTCGGCGGATTGCGAACGAAAAGGCAAGGCTTGGCGGTTTTTCCGGAACTTCCTTTAATTTGCCTTATCCTCTCTATCCGCATAAATTTGCCCATCGGCGCACTCCGCCCGCGGGCGGCAAAAAGAAACACAACGACGTTCGGGGTTCGCCCTGCGGGAGGTAATCATGGCATCCGTTCCCTTCGACCAGCTTGACGGCTTTATCTGGATGAATGGCGAGTTCGTCAAATGGGCGGATGCCAAGATTCATGTGCTGACCCATGGCCTCCACTATGCAAGCGCGGTGTTCGAGGGCGAGCGCGCCTATGGCGGCGAGATCTTCAAGCTCACCGAACACACCGAGCGGCTGCATAAATCAGCCCGCATCCTCGGCTTCAAGATCCCCTACAGCGTCGCCGAGATCGACGATGCCTGCCGCACCTTGTTGAAGAAACAGGGTTTCCTCGACGCCTACGTTCGGCCGATTGCCTGGCGCGGCTCGGAAATGATGGGTGTTTCGGCCCAGAAAAACCGAATCAATTGCGCCGTCGCCATCTGGCAGTGGCCAAGTTATTTCGATCCGGCGCAGAAGCTCAAGGGCATCCGCCTCGACATCGCCGAATACCGCCGCCCCGATCCGGCGACGGCGCCGTCGAAATCGAAGGCCGCCGGCCTCTACATGATCTGCACGCTGTCCAAGCACGCCGCCGAGGACAAGGGCTATGCCGACGCGCTGATGTTCGACTGGCGCGGCCAGGTCGCCGAAGCGACCGGCGCCAATGTGTTCTTCGTCAAGGACGGCAAGATCCACACGCCCAAGCCGGACTGCTTCCTTGACGGCATCACCCGCCGCACGGTCATCGATCTGGCCAAACGCCGCGGTTTCGAGGTCATCGAGCGGGCCATCATGCCGGACGAACTCGAAGGTTTCGAGCAATGCTTCCTCACCGGCACGGCCGCTGAAGTGACGCCCGTTTCGGAGATCGGACCTTATCGTTTCCAGGTCGGCGAGATCGCCAAGACGCTGATGAACGACTATTCGGCCGAGGTGCAGCCCAAGCACGCGGTGGCTGCCGAATAGGCCGTTAGGCCGCTCCTTCGGAACCGCAGACGATACTAAAGCAGGCCGCATCCGTGCCGCCTGCTTTAGTCATCAGCCTTTCATCAGAACCTGCTCATTTGACTTTCGTCGAATTCGGCGTCTCATGGTACGGCCGAATCACGGAAATCGGCGTCCTATTGGAGGGAATAGTGATGGAAGCGCTTCTTCCTATCATCGTTCAGGTGATTACGGGTATAATCGGTGGTCAAGCGGTTGGTGCGGCGTTCAAGCAGGCGGCAATGGGCCAGCTTCCCAAAATCCTCGCCGGCGCGGTCGGCGGTGTTGGTGGCGGAGCGATCCTCGGTAGCCTGCTGGGCGGCGGTGCCGATCCGGCAACGGCTGGTGCGCTGAGCGGCGTGCTCGGCGACGCGGTCGGCGGCGTCGGCGGCGGCGCCATTCTGACCGCGATCGTCGGCGCGGTCATGAACAGCATGAACAAGACTGCCTGACCGGGCAGGACCAGAACAGACTTGAAAGACGGGTGGTCCTGGGAGGGCTGCCCGTCTTTTGTTTGCGGCGAGGGTATCCCGGAAGGCGGAGACCTATGCCCGTTCGAGTTTGGCCTGCGAGGCGCGATAGTCAGCCCGCCTGGCCGCTTCGGCCAAGAGTTCGGACCGGACATTGCCGCCGGTCACGATCGCCGCGATTTTCAGATCGCGGAACATCTTCCGGTTGCGCATGATTGCGGCGACGCCAGCGGCGCCGGACGGCTCGGCGACCAGGCTGGCGGCGTCGAGCAGCAATGCCATCGCGTCGAGCATCGCCTCGTCGTCCACCTCGACAATGTCATCGACGATTGCGGCGACGTCGTTCACCGCCGACGCGATCGGCGTGTGGATCGCCATGCCGTCGGCGATGGTATTCGGCACGATGCTGACGGGTTTTCGTGCCTCGAGCGATGCGCGAAAGCCCGGAGCGCCTGCCGCCGTCACGCCTATCACGCGGGTCTTCGGCGAGGCCGCCTTGATCCACGAGCCGACGCCGCTCACCAGCGCGCCGTCTCCGATCTGCACCAGCACCGCATCGAGCGCGCCGCATTGCGAGGCGAGTTCCATGCCGATCGTGCCGGCGCCGGCGGCGATTTCCGGATGGGCGCCGTCCTCGATGTAAAACGCGCCCATTTTGGCAGCAGCATCACGCGCGATTGCTTTTAAGTCTTGGCCGCGCGGCACCAGCCGCACGTCGGCGTCCAACCTTTGCATCGCTGCCAGCTTGGCGGGATTGATATTTTCTCCCGAAAAGATCGTCGCGCTGATGCCGCGTTTCGTTGCGGCACGGGCGATGCCCTGGCCGAAATTGCCGCTCGAAGTGGTGACCACATGCGCTGGTTTGCGCTCGAGCGAAGCCATAAGCGCCTCGGTGCCGCGTCCCTTGAACGAGCGAATCGGATTGAGCGTCTCGACCTTCAGTGCGACGCTGCAACCCAGCCTAGCATCGAGAGTTGCTTGACGCACCAGCGGCGAACCGAGGAAAACAGGGTCGATGAGGGCACGAGCCCGGGCAATCTGGCTTTCGGTAACAGGCATTGTCGACATGACGGGTCTCCGCGATTGGCGTTGGCATGCCGTTATTGTAGTTTGCCAGCCGCGCAGGCGGGCGGCGTTGGAGGGGCATTTGCCGCCTTTTCGTTGCGTGCCGTGCTGTTTTCAAGCAGGTTTTTATGAATCAGAGACCGATCATCAATTCCATCGACCGTATTCTTCTCGATGACCTGCAGCGCGATGCGCGGGTCAAGATGGAGACGCTGGCAGAGAAGGTCGGCTTGTCCGCCTCGGCGGTGCAGCGACGCATCGCGCGGCTTCGTGAAGCAGGCGTCATCGCCGGCGAATGCGTGGTTCTCGATCCGAAGGCTGCAGGCAGCCCGGTCACCGTGATCGTCGAACTTATGCTGGAGCGCGAGCGGTCAGCGCTGACCGACGGACTGAAGAGGTGGCTCGTCGCGGCGGAAGAGGTGCAGTCCGCTTGGGGGGTCACCGGCGAGACGGACTTCGTTCTGGTCGTCACGGCGCCCGATCTTAGAGTCCTACGAGCAGTTCGCGCGTCGTATGATGGACGACAACGAGGTCGTCCGCGAGTTCCGCACCAGCATAGCGCTCAACCGGCTGAAACATTCGCTGTTCGTGCCGGTGCGGAACGACGCTTGAAGCTGAGCCGGCCGCTTGTGTTGCGTCTTCCGCACCGGCGGTTGGCGCCTGTCGACGGTTAGGGGTTGCGCTGGCATCATGTCGCCGGGCAAATTGCTTCCGAAAGTCCGCTCTCGACGATCGTCAGGAGGCCGTGCCGTGCAGCGATACTGGATCGTCCGGTTCTGGAACTCCTTCTCGGCGACCGGCTTGCTGCTGGGGACGCTGTTCTTTGCCGCCTCGCTCACCCCCACCCTGCTGCCACGGACATATCTGACGCAGGGCATTCTTTCCGGTTGCTCGCTGGCCGCCGGGTACGGGTTTGGTGTCCTGGGGCAATGGCTGTGGGATTATCTGGAGCTGCCCAAGCCTGAAGCCCGTGTCCTGCGGGCTGTTCAATCTGCGGCGATCGGTGTCTGTGCGCTCGTAGGCATCGTCTTTTTGTGGCGCGCGGCGGCGTGGCAGAACTCGATCCGCGTGTTGATGGACCTCGAGCCTGTCGAGACGGGGCATCCGTTCAAGGTCGGCCTCATCGCGCTGCTGGCATTCGCGGTACTGGTGGCGGTGTCGCGCTTGTTCCGGCTTACACTGCTCCTCGTTTCCCGAAAGCTTCGGCTGTTTGTGCCGACGCGCGTCTCTTATGTGCTTGCCACCGTTGTTTCGGTATTCCTGTTCTGGTCGGTCATCGATGGGGTTTTCTTCAGGTTTGCGCTCCGCGCTGCGGATGCCTCCTTTCAGGGTTACGACGAACTGATCGAGCCGGAGACCGAGCAACCGGCCGATCCCAACAAGACCGGTAGCGATGCATCGCTGATCCGATGGGACGAACTCGGGAGGGCGGGGCGGCAATTCATCTCCACGGCACCGACAAGCGCGGATTTGCAGGCGTTTTCCGGGAGAGATGCGCTCGAACCGATCCGCGTCTATGTCGGCCTGCGCTCGGGTGAGACAGTCGAGGCGCGCGCAAAACTTGCAGCGGACGAACTTGAACGCACCGGTGCGTTCAAGCGCTCCGTGCTCATTATCGTCATGCCGACAGGCACCGGCTGGATCGATCCGGCGGCCATGGACACCGTCGAATACCTGCATGGTGGCGATATCGCCAGCGTTGCCATCCAGTATTCGTATCTGACCAGTTGGCTGTCGCTGCTGGTCGAGCCCGGCTATGGCTCCGAAGCCGCCAGGGCATTGTTTGCGGAAGTCTATGGGCGCTGGACCAGATTGCCCCGGGACAGCCGCCCGAAACTCTATCTGCACGGATTGAGCCTTGGCGCCTTGAGTTCGGAGCAGTCCTCCGAGCTGTTCGAAGTCATCGGCGACCCGTATCACGGCGCGCTGTGGAGCGGGCCGCCGTTTCCCAGCCGAATCTGGCGAGCGGTCACCTACCACCGCAATCCGGGCTCACCGGCCTGGCTGCCGCGTTTCCGCGACGGATCTTATGTCCGGTTCACCAGCCAGGAGAACGCCCTGACGATACCGGGCGCGCATTGGGGGCCGATGCGGATCGTCTATCTTCAATACGCAAGCGATCCGGTGACGTTCTTCGACTACTGGTCCTTCTACCGGCAGCCCGACTGGATGATCGCGCCGCGCGGTCCCGACGTGTCTCCGGATCTGCGCTGGTATCCCGTGGTGACGCTGCTGCAGCTTGCGCTCGACATGGCCATGGCGACAACCGCGCCGATGGGGTACGGCCATGTCTATGCGCCCGAGCATTACATCGACGCCTGGATCGAGGTGACCGATGTTCAGGGATGGAGCGCTGCGGAGATAGCGCGGCTGAAGCAGGAATTCGCGAAGCGGCAGTGAGAGGTCTTTCAGGCGCAGGTTATGCGGCGGTGCGCATGACCTTGATGATCGCGGCGTGTTCTTCGGCGCCGTGCCCGGCGTCGATGGCGCGCCGGAAGATGGCAGCGGCGAAGCGCGGCACCTCGGCGCTGATGCCGGCCTCCGCCGCATGCTGCACCAGCCGGCCGATATCTTCTCCGGCAGTCTTCAGCGCGCTTTCCGGATCGGCGTAGCGGCCGCTTTCGATCAGATCGCCCATATGGCGGGAGTCGATCCCGAGAACCGGTGCGAAGTCGCCGAGCATGGAACCCAGCGTCGCCACGCTGATGCCTTCCGCCTCACAGACTAGCGCACCCTGGCAGAAGCCGATCCAGTGCCCGGCCAGATAGGACAGCATCGCCGCAAACAATGCCGCCGACCGGCCCGTTTCGCTGCTCGTGAAAGTCAGGTTGCCGGCGAGTGCCCGCAACAGTTTCTCGGTCTGCTTGAAGGTATCCTCCGAGCCCGAAGTCAGGATGGTCGTTCCCGCTTCGCCGATTTGCCGTGGCCACGCCAAAATCGCGCCGTCGAGGTAGGCGGAGCCCTGCGTCGTGACCCAGCGATCGAGGTCGCGCGCTTCCTTGGGCGTACCAGTGCTCAGCTGGACGATCGTCCGTCCTGCCAGGACATCGGCCATGCCTTCGCTCTGCAATATTACCCGCGTCGCGGGATAGTCGGAGACGCAGATGACGGTGATCGGACTAGCGGCCACCGCAGCGGCGGCACCCTCGGCGGGCAAGGCGCCGGCCAGGATCAACCGCTCGGCCTTGCCGCCGCTGCGGTTCCACACTGTCGTCCGGCGTCCGCCGCGCATAAACGCCGCTGCGAGCGCCGATCCCATTTCTCCAAGCCCGATGACAGTGACGTCGCTCATATCTATATGCTCCTTGATCCGCGCCCAAGATTTTGAACCAGCGCTGCTGTGTCTCTGCTACTTAGGAGAAATAGATTAGTTCTTTCAAGTAGTTACAATTTTGTAAGCACTAACGTCAAAGTAAGTGGAGAGAACCGGTGAAAGCTCAACAACCTCATACCTGCGGTTTCGGGCCGGCGTTGGATGTCATCGGCGGCAAGTGGAAATCGGCGATCCTGTGGGCGCTGCAAGGACAGCCGACCCGTTTCGGTGCTCTGAAGCGGCAGCTTCCGGGCATCAGTGAAAAGGTTCTGTTCGAACAGCTGCGCGAAATGGAAGTCGCCGGCATCATCCGCAGGCAAGTCTTCGATCAGGCTCCGCTGCGGGTGGAATATTCGGTCACCGACGCCGGCGCCTCGCTCAACGAGGCTGTGCATATGTTGGCGGAGTGGGGCTTGAAGCATGTCGTTGCGCCGCGCCAACTGATGGCAGACGCGGCGCAGTAGCCGTCCGGGCGCGATGTGAAAGCGCGGCTGTCGCTCAAGCGCGCTTCAGCCAGGCGCTGACCGGTTCGATGGCGCGGCCGGCAAGCCGCGACGCATCGTCCGAAACCGCTGCATACTCGCCTGCCGCGACCGCCTGCCGAATGCCCGAGATCGCCTCGACGACGAAAGGCGGCAGGCCGTGAGCGGTGAGCCCCTTGGCGAAATCGTCGGCGCTGAGCTCGACGGCCTCGACTGGTTTGCCCCAGGCCTCGCTCAGTGTCGCTGCGATCTCCACCAGGCTCGGTGCTTCCGGCCCGGTCAGTTCGTAGGACTTGCCGGTATGGCCGTTCCCGATGAGCACGGCAGCCGTGGCGGCGGCGATATCGGCACGGGTGATGTAGGCGACCTTCCCGGCGATCCCCGGCATAGCCAGTTTTCCGGTCGCTTTTGCGGCCGCAAGGTTCACGTTTTCCGCGTAGAGATTGTTGCGAAGGATCGTATACGGCAGCCCTGAAGCCTTCAGATATGCTTCGCTGTCGGCGTGGATCCAGGCAAATGGAAACCGGCTTTCGGGAGAGGCGTGGGTGAAGCTCGTATAGACAAGACGGCCGACGCCGGCCCGCGTGGCGGCGTCGATCGCCGTGCGGTGTTGGCGGATGCGAATCTCGTTGGGCGCGTCACCGGAGATGACAAGGACGGTGTCCGCGTTTGCGAACGCCCGTTCCAGTGTTTCGGGCTTGTCGAAATCCGCCTCTGCAACCTTGAATCCCTTGGCCGACAGATCGACGATCTTGCCGGGATCGCGCGTTGCGAGCGTAACCTCTGATGGCGACACGCGTTCGGCCAGTGTGGCTGCGACGGCGCGGCCGAGCTGGCCGTTTGCGCCTGTGATGACAATCATGACAGATCTCCTTTGGTTCCTTTTAAGAACCGACTTACATTTTAGAACCGTTTTGATGTAGGATGGGTGCGCGGTACGGCACAAGAAGGGTTTTTGCCGTCACTCGGTTACCCGGCGATAACCGGGACAAAACCCGGAAAGGCGAAGACGATGACGCAAAGACGGCTGGTCGAACGGGTGATCGAACAATGCCCCATCCGCGATATTCTCGATCGCATCGGCGACCGCTGGACGCTCCTTACGCTGTGGGCGCTCTCGGACGGAACCTTGCGCTTCACCGCGATCAAACGGGAAATTCCGGATATTTCGCAGCGCATGCTGGCGCAGACACTGCGCCGTCTCGAACAGGACGGTTTCGTCTCGCGCCTCGTGCACCCGACGGTGCCGCCGCGCGTCGACTACACACTGACAGCACTTGGCCGTTCGTTCCTCGGGCAACTAAATGGGCTGGTGCAATGGGCCGACGACAATCACGACGCTGTTCGCGCCGCCCGCCGGGCTTATGTCCCGCCGACAACCGAAACCGTGCCGTGGCCGGAACGCAATGTGGCCTGACAACAGACCCGGGTAGCTGAAAATCCGCCCTTCCATCAAAGCGGCAGCTCAATTCTTCGGTAATGATCGCCGGCATTCCAGCCGCGGCGCGAGCTGTTGATCAGCAGGCTGTAGGTTTTCCGTTCGTCCCAGCTGACGCAATGCGGCTGCGCGGATGGACGCGGAGACACTTGCGCTTTATGTGAGGCCGAAATCACGACGAGGCAAAATATGGGCCAGCTGAATGCCGGGATCGTCCCGGTCACCCCGTTCCAGCAGAACTGCACCATTCTGTTCGATACCGACGATAAGACCGGCGTCGTCGTCGATCCCGGTGGCGATGTCGAACAGATACTCAGGGCGCTCGACGACAACAAGATCGCGGTCAGCGCGATCTGGCTGACCCATGGCCATATCGACCATGCAGGCGGGGCCATGGACCTGAAGGACCGGCTCGGCATCGAGATCGTCGGCCCGCACGAGCATGACCGCCCGCTGCTCGCCAATCTGGAAAACCAGGCGCTGCGCTTCGGCCTCACCGACCCGGTTCGCAACTGCGTGCCGGACCGCTTTCTCAACGAGGGCGATATCGTCTCGTTTGGCAGCCACACATTCAGTGTGCTGCATTGTCCCGGGCATGCGCCGGGCCATGTGGTCTATTTCAACCCCGTGGCGAAATTCGCGCATGTCGGCGACGTGCTTTTCCGCGGTTCCATCGGCCGCACAGATCTACCCGGGGGCGACCATGCCGCTTTGATCCGCTCGATCAAGGAGAAGTTGTTGCCGCTGGGGGACGAAATCGGCTTCATATGCGGCCATGGTCCGGGCGGACGTTTTGGCGAAGAGAGGCGCACGAACCCGTTCCTCGCCTGAGCCAGACGATAAAAAACCCCGCCGGAGCGGGGTTTTTTAGTCCTTGTGGCGCCGCCTTGGCTAGCGGCAGAAGTGCTCGCGGCCGTCATAACCGACGAAGGTGCCGGTGTTCGGGTCGAAGCTCCGGTAGCGGCTGCTGCAATAGCGGTACCATTCGCGGCTCCACGGTTCGACGGAACCGCGGATATAAACCCGTTCGCGGTAAGCAGGCCTGACATATTCGTAGCGGCGCACCGGACGCGGCTCGTAGTAGCCGTCGTCATAATAGATTGGCTCGCGATAACGCGGCTGGGCCAACGCTCCGCCGATAAGGGCACCGGCGGCAAGGCCGATCACGCCGGCGGCGACAGCGTCACCACTGCTATGGCGGCGCCAGCGGTGATCTGCATTTGCAGCCGGAATCGTAGCCAGCGTGGTTGCAGCGACTGCGGTAGCCAGCACGGCGGTCTTGAAAAAGCGGTTCATCTCTATCTCCTTCGCCAGGCCCGGTTGGGAGGTGAACAGGCCTACGTTCATCTTCGAAAATAGGCGGGCGTGTCTGAACGCAAGCTGAACGGCCGCCTTGCCGATCGGTTCCTGCCCTATGACGAGGATTTGTGGCAAATCGGCGTCCGAATGCCATCGAAACGGCTATTTGCTCCGGACTCAGCGCAAAATAGCTCGGCAGTTTGTGGCTCTGCGGCGACGCCATGGGCCGCTATCGACAGCACAAACCCACAATACCCCACAGCCGAGCGCTTGCGGGAAAATGCCTGCCGGTTTGTCCGGGGTCGGCCGACCCCGGAAATCAGATCAAAGTCGGCTCAGCCGACCGAAAGATTGACTGCTTTCGGACCCTTGCCGCGTTTGTCCGGCTCGGTTTCGAATGTCACTTTCTGCCCATCTTCAAGGCCGGGAAGGCCGGAAGCTTGTACCGCCGAGATGTGAACGAAGACGTCCTTCTGCCCGTCATCCGGGGTAATGAAGCCGAAGCCTTTGGCGTGGTTGAAGAATTTGACAGTGCCGGTCTGCGGCATTGGGAAACTCCTTATTACTCCCATTGGTATTCACGTGTCAGGCCAGGCCCAACACAATGTCGGTCGTTCACTGGAGGAGAAGAAACAGTTTCCCCGCGCCGAGGCCATGTCCAAGCCCTCTCTTTCGCGAGTTACCCGGGCGATTTTCACCGCCGCAAGCGCATGCCATTCCAGTCTCCGGGCCGGTAAATGCCCGAACGCTAATTTTCTCCTTTATTTTGGCCTCTGGCACAAGAAAAAGTTTTGCGCAGACTATTGCGTAGCATCATGTGGGGAAGATGGCGCGCCGGCCGGCAGAATCACCGCCGGCGCGCCATTCGTGTCCGGCTCAATATTCGCAATAGCGAACCGGGCCGATCTGGATGCAGTTGCCTGGCCGCGGCCGGCCCGGATTGAACTGGCGATATACCCGGACGCGGCAATTGGGGCCGACATGCCGGTGGGTGATCCTGCCATATCCCGGCACAAAGTGGCGGCGCACATCGCGGTGGCAATCGCGCCCGCCGCTGCCGCCACCGCCAGGATCCGCACGCGCGGGGCGGCAGTTCCGCCTATGCAAATGCCAGGCGTTACGTCCGAATTCGGGCACGAAATGCCGACGCACATCGGGGTGGCAGCCGCCCACCTGCAGCACCAGGCCGCCGTCATAGGCGGGCACGGCACCGATTGGAACCGCCAGGGCGGGGGCTGTCGTCGTGAGACCGGCAGCGATACAAAGGATATGGATTGCTTTCAGCACCTTCATCGGGTCGCTCCTCCTGCCCTCCCGCGAAAGCACTACAGGTCAAGCGCGCGGGAGCAATATGGACGGCGATCCAAAGTTAAAAAGAAAGTAAGATCAAGTGGCTGTACGGTCGGCGTTGTTCCGCCGGGGAGAACGGAGCTTCCGTTAGCCGTGCGTGTCCTGATGGTCGTCTTGCGTCCAGCCACGCCAGCTCTTCGCCAAAGCAAAAGGCACGGGCGGACGGATGCCACCCGTGCCTTTTTCGTTTCGATCGCAACTGCTCCCACAGGAGCAGAAGCTTCGTTTTAGCCGGCGCGCAGGTTGACCGCTTTCGGGCCTTTGCCCATGCGATCGGGTTCCACGTCGAACGTGACTTTCTGTCCGTCGACGAGGGTGCGCAGGCCGGAAGCCTCGATGGCGGAGATGTGGACGAAAACATCCTTCGCGCCGCCATCCGGCGTGATGAAGCCGAAGCCTTTGGTTGCGTTGAAGAATTTTACAGTGCCGGTCTGGGCCATTGGGAGAACTCCTTCACCCGTTTCGATTGTCCGGTCTCCTTCGCCCGAGGCACGAAAGGAAGTCCCGGCAGTTTCCTTGGCGGCCATGCATTCGCGCATGATTTTGAACCCCGCGCCAAAAGCGGGGCCGTCAGATATTCACAGTGTCGGGGAAAGGGTTCGCTCAAACGTTCCAGTCTCCGGGTCAGCAAATGCCCGAACGCGAAATTTATGACACGGAAACGTTACCACCGCAAGATAGCCCGCAAATTCAGGGGCTTGCCGCCGGCTAACAAGGCGCTGCGACACTCTGTTCATCTTTCCTTTTCCGGCGATTCAACGCAAATTGCGCTATTCGACAACCTTTCCGGAAAATCCGTCTTGCCCTTCTCCATTGAACTGGTCGGCGCGCTCGCCGCCGTCGTCACCACGCTGTGCTGGCTGCCGCAGATTGCCAAGATGGTGCGCGAACGGCAGACGCAAGGGGTGTCCCTCGTCGCCAACCTGGTGTTGTCGTCAGGCCTCATCCTGTGGATGGTCTATGGCATGCTGATCGGCTCGTGGCCGGTCATCATCGCCAACAGCGTCACGCTGGCGCTCATCCTCGCCATCGTCGGGCTCAAGCTGCGCTACGGCTGACGGCGGCGAAATCAGGTTTCGGCGGTGGCCGGATGCCGGAAACCCAGCACGCGCGACAGACGGTCGGCGACCTTGTCCTTGAGCGTCCCGTTCAATCTGCCGATGCCAACGAGCCGCTCGCGGCGGCGGTCGCGCAATCGCATGAACGGCACCATCTCGTAAGCCGCGATGCGGCCGACTGTCTGCCGGTCGGCGCTCACATCGGCCACCAGCATGGCGCCGATTCGCCCTGGCCAGGGCTGCCGGGAAAAGGCAGTGCTAAGAAAATCGCCCAGGCCATAGGCGACGACCGTGTCGCCGACGCGCTCCACCGGTTGCACCACATGGGCATGATGGCCGGCGATCAGCCCGATGCCCTGCGCCGCAAGCCGGTGCGCCAGTGCGCGTGTTCCCGCACGGGGGAAGTGGCGAAATTCCCAATCCCAATGCGGCACGGCGCAGAGCAGATCGGCGCGCACCTCGCAGACGGAACGCCAGTCGTCCCTGGCGAGCCGTTTCGTCATCACCACGCGCCTGGTGAAATCTCTCGCATGGGCGTTCCGCCAGTCGGTGAAGGCGACAAGCCCGATCGTCGCTCCCTCGACGGCCAGCGTCGTGACCGGAGTGTGGTCCGTGGTTCCGATGGTGCGGATGCCGAGCGAGCGCAGTGTTTCGCGGGTTTCGGTGAAACCGTCTGTGCCCTGGTCGAGCACATGGTTGTTGGCGAGCGACAATACCAGCCTGTCGGAATCGACGCCCATCGCCGAAAGCAGGCCGAGCAGGAAACCGGCATCCATGGCGTGGTGCATGCCGAGCCGCGTCCTCAGCGGTGCCCGGCGTTTGCCCACCACCGGGCTTTCGCAATTGCCGATCACCAGATCGGCCGAGGCGATGATGGCGGCGAGGCTCTCGTCGATTTCCGGCGCGTGCCGGCTCGCCACCGCCGAAATGTCGCCGATGAAAACCAGTCTTACGCTACTCCTGGGTGGTTGCGCCATCAGCCGAGCGGCGGGCGCGGCGAAACCGGTGATGTCCCCGCCCAGCGACGGGTGTAAGAACCGCGGTAGCCACGACAACTTGTAGGGCAGGGGAAAGTTGGACACCGCGCGACCCGCTTTTTTTCAGACGGCAAACTAAATCGCTTTTGCGCGGCTGTGAAACGGATTCTCTCTCGGACGGCTCAAGTGTTTCCGGGCAGGTGCGCCAGAATGTTGACGACATTGCCAAACGGATCGCGCGTATAAAAACGCCTCACGCCCCACGGCTCGTCCGTGATGTCGTAAACGATCTCCAGGCCCGCTTTCTTGAGGCGCCGGTAGATCAGGTCGACATCATCCACCTCGATGGAAAGCGCCGGGACGGGCGTTCCCGATCCGCCTTCCGAGGCGAAGCTCACTTGCGGTCTCATCGATCCGCCTGATGCTGCAAAAGTCAGGATCCAGCCGTGGTCCATGACAATTTCGAGGCCGAGGAGCTCACTGTAGAAGGCCTGCGCGGCGGCGGGATTGGCGGCATTTAGGTTGGCGACGATGCGGCGGACGGTCATGATTCCTCCCGTAAAGATCGCTTTCGCAGAGCAAAATTAGCGCCTGAATGGCCATGATGCCATCGAATGCGATCAACGGGTCATGTTCCCGGCCCTCCATTGCGGTTGCCGCAAAAACGCGTCAAAACCATCGGTGGAAGCGCACTGCCGCGAAACTCTTGTTTTCGCGAGCATTTCAAGCGGAGACTTGCGTGAGACGATTTCTCTTCTGCCTTGTCCCCCTGATCGCCCTTTCGGCGGCAGTCTTGCCGGTGCGAGCCGACACGGCGGGTTCGACGGCTGCGTTGTTCGGCGCGAAATCCGTTGCCGAGCGCGACACCGCGATCTCGGAGCTTGAAAATGCCGATCCGAAAGATCCGCTGGTGCCTTATGCACTGGGTGCTGCCGGCTTCTTCCAGTCACTCGAAAAGCTGGCCACCGGATTGAACCGCCACGGCTTCGAGAGCCCGCGATCTTTCGCATTACCGCTGTTGCGCCTGCCGGTGCCGCCGCGCGCCGAGCCGGAACCACTGACCTATGAAGGCTTCCGCGCCATCCTTTTGGAATTCCGTGACGGCATGCAGTCGGCCGCCGACAAGCTCGATACAGTGCCGGCAGATGCCGATATCGGCGTCGTCATCGACCTGACGAAGCTCGGCATCGACCTCGACGGCGACGGCGTCATCGCGCAAACTGAAAATATCGCCGCGATCATGGCTGCGATAAGCGGGCCAGGCATGGATCCACCCACGGCGGTGCCGGATCTCGTCTTCCGCTTCGATCGTGCCGACGGCTACTGGCTGCAGGGCTATGCGAACTTCCTGGTCGCGCAGGCCGATTTCTGGCTGGCGCACGACTTCCAGAACGCTTTCGACGGCAGCTTTCATATGCTGTTCCCGCGTGCCGGCCTGCCGATGCAGGAAGCTTTGGTTCCGCCGCCCGAAGAAGAGCAGTCGGGCATGCTCATGTCGGAGTGGCGAGTGGCCGATTTCGTCTCCTTCGTTCATCTGGTCAACTGGCCGGTTATCGAGCCGGAACGCCGGCAGACGGCGCGGCTGAAGCTGCTCGAGATGATCCGGCTTTCCCGCGAAAACTGGAAGGCGATCAAGGCCGAGACCGACAACGACCGCGAATGGTTGCCTGGACCGCAGCAGAAAGGCGTCAACCCATTGACCGGCCTGGAGGTGGGCGAAGAGCAGGTCGTCGCCTGGCACGAGGCGCTGATGATGGCCGAGGAGCTGCTCGAGGGCAGGGTGCTTCTGCCGCATTTCCGCATCCCGGCCAAGGGCGTCAACATGAAAGCGTTCTTCGACGCGCCGCAGACCTTCGACCTGATGCTGGCGATCACCGGACCTGGTGTCGTGCCCTATCTGGAAAACGGCACCCTGATCACCGCCGAGGATTTTTCCCGTCTCCGTCAGCAGTTCGGCGGCGCCGGGTTCATGACCTTCGCGGTCTGGTTCAACTAGCGATTCTCAGTTCCCGGTCGAGGAACGATAATGCCGGGATGGCCAGTTCGGCCGTGCTGCCAATTTCGTGCCTCGCCATCGACCGCCAGCTTCACAAAAATATGACTATAGTGCTCATGTTTTGATGGAAACGTTGGCGCTGCTGTGGCATGTCGGCATCGCCGAACGCAGATCCGAGAGCCTGACATGAGCCGACTGAGCGCGGAAACCCGCATCGAAAACGACGCCATCTTGTCTGTGATGGAGAAGCTGCGGGCCGAGCACAGCGATTACGAGATCGACACCGGCAGGGAAGGACAGTGGGAGTTTCGCACGCATTACGGCTCGCTCACCACCGCGCTCGACGATCGCAGCGTTTTCATCCGCGTTCATGCCGAAGACGAAACCAACCTTTCCTACATGAAGATGATCGTCGCCGGGCATATGTCCGAATATCTCGGCTCGACGGACGGCATTCGCTGGCGGGGCGATGGCGTCGATGCCGGCACGCCGGTATTCTTCCGCGAAGTGACGGTGATGTCCTCGACGCGGCTGTCGCCGCACATGCAGCGCGTGCGTTTCAGCGCCAGGGACCTCGCCCGCTTCGCCCATGGCGGGCTGCATATCCGTCTGCTTTTGCCGCCGAAAGGCCGCGAGCCGGTGTGGCCATCGATGGGATCCGATGGCCTGGTCGTATGGCCTTCCGGCGCCGATGCGCTGATTGCTCGCGTTTACACGATCCGCGCCATCGATGTTGCCGGAGGCTGGCTCGACGTCGATTTCGTGCTGCACCCTGGCAGTGACACGCCTGCGGCGACCTTTGCGCAAAATGCGCGGCCGGGCGATGTGATCGGTATGTTCGGCCCTGGCGGTGGCGATGTACCCGAAGCGCAAAGCCTGCTGCTGCTCGGTGACGACACCGCGCTTCCGGCTATCGGACGGATTCTGGATAACATGAAGCCGGCAACGCAGGCCGACGTGTTCATCGAAGTTGACAGTCCGGCGGATGCGATCCCGCTCGCCGAAGGCGATAGCATCCGCGTCAGCTGGCTTTACCGGCAGGGGCGCGAGGCCGGCACTGCGGGCCTGTTGTCCGAGGCGTTGCGGAAGATTGATCCGGCGACGTTGCCGCCGGATTTCTTTGTCTGGGCGGGTTGCGAGTTCACCGACTTCCGCGAGCTGCGCAAAATCGTCCGCAGGGAATGGGGGCTGAAAAAGGACCGCCAGTTGATCGTCGCCTACTGGCGTCGCGGCGTTCAGGGCGACGAGGATGCGGAGCACGGCGAGGAGTAACGCCGCCTCATTAGCGTCTGTCGGCGACCATGGCGATCGCAGGAATCGCGGCGAGCGCAACCGCGCCTGCAGCGACGAAGAAAACCCCATAGCCGAAATATTCCGCCACATAACCGGCTGCAATGCCGCCGGCCATGCTGACCAGCGCGTCCATGCACTGGAACAGCGTAAAGTCGACGCCGGCCTGCCTCGGGTCGGACCAGCGCATGAACTGCGCGTAGAGCGCCACAAAGCCGAAGGCGAGGATGCCGGACGAACTGGCGACCGCAACCGAGGTCAGCGCCGCCTTCGACATGCCGCCCTGGAGATCGAAGGCGGAGAAGAAGAACAGCGCCGCTGCTTGAAGCACGAGAGCCAGCACAAGCACGTTGCGCATTCCCCACGATTTGACGAGAGCGCCGCCGGCAAGTGCGGCGGCAACGCCGACGAACATCGAGCCGACGCCGTTGATCAGCCCGACCGTCGATAATTCCAGTCCCGCGTCGATGAGGAATGGCCCGAGCATCGCCAGGCCGACCTTCTGCGCGACCACGTAGATCGCCGCCGCCGCCAGGCCGCGGCGTATCTCCGGGCGGCTCAATGCTGCCCGCAGCGAGGGCACGTGTTCGCGCGTCTCGTCCGGCATGCGGGAAGCCGTGCCGAGCAGGAAGGGCAGGCCGAGCAGCAGCAAGAGCGCAGCCATCGCCCATACGGCAATCCGCCAGCCCGACGCATCAACCAGCACGAGAAACAGTCCGGCGCCGATGGCCGAGCCGAGATAGGCGCCGCCCACCTGCGCGGCGTTGCCCCAGCCGTGATTTTCCTTAGCCAGGCTCTGCACCGCAAAACCGTCGCAGGCGATATCGACCGTGGAGGCTGCGAAAGCCACCACGGTCAGGCAGGCCAGCATCGGCACGAACGCCGCCGGGCCGATCAGGCCGGCGGCCAACAGCCCGGCCACGGAGATCAGGCCGCCGGCAAGAACGATAGTGCCGCTGCGATTGCGTCCCGCCGGTGGAAGGCGGAAGCGCTCGACCGCCGGCGACCAGAAGAACTTCAGCGCCCAAGGCAGCGCGATCAGCGAGATCAGGCCGATGCGGTCGAGCGGCATTCCCTCGCTGCGCATCACCGCCGGAAGCCCGGTCCAGGTAATGCCGCCGATCACGCTTTGCGCGACGTAAAGCCCGCCGATCGCCAGGACCACGGCGAGCGGCGAGGATGCCGGTTTTGGGAAGGGGGCGTGCATCAGAAGCGATACCGCAGGCTGCCGAACACCGAGCGGCCTTCGTCCCAATAGCAGTTGCCGACGGTGCAGACCGGCTTGCGCTCGTCGAACAGGTTCTTGGCGTTCACCTGCAGCGTCAGGCCTTCCATATCGGGATTGCGGGCGCCGAAGTCGTAGGACAGGGCGGCATCGACGAAGATGCGATCTTCATTCTTGAAGCTATTGAGGTCGTCGCCGTAGCTCTCGCCGACGTAGCGGACGCCGGCGCCGAGCCCGAGGCCTTTCAGTGACCCCTCCTGGAAGTCGTAGTGACCCCACAGCGAGACGATATGGTTGGGTGTGGAAGAGAGCTCGTTGCCCACCGTTCCCGGCAGGCCCCTTTTGATCTCCATCTCCATGTAGGTGTAGGAGCCGATGAACGACCAGCCATTGTCGAACGACGCGCTGCCTTCCAGCTCGAAGCCGCGGGAGGTGAGATCGAGCTGGCGCTGGCGCTGGTTGCCGGCGTCATCGAAGGTACCGTCCAGGATGACGCCGTCCCTCTGGTCGATGTCGAAATAGGCGGCGCTGACGATCGCGTTGGTGTCCGGTATTTCGTATTTGACGCCGACCTCGATTTGCTCGGCCTTGGTCGGCCGCGCGACCCGCCTCTCGTCGGTGACGCCGTCGTAGACGAAACCGAGATTGGGCGCGAAGGACGTGGAATAGTTCGCATAGGGGATGATGCCCCATTCGGTCCTGTAGGATAGCGCGACACGGCCGGAGAATGCGCTGTCCTTCTGGTCGGTCTCGTTCATCAGATAGTCGACGCTCTCAGAATCGACCCAGTCGTGGCGGCCGCTGAGGAACAGCGTCCAGTCGTTCCATTCCATCTGGTCGTGCAAATAGAGGCCGTACTGGTTCATCTCCTGGCTGCCGGAGAAGTAGAACGGCTGGCCCTTGAGATCGTCTATGGAGACGAGCGAGGAAGCCGCCTCGGCGTCGTAGTTGGACCAGGCATAGTCGAAGCCGGCCACTGCGGTATGCTCGACAGGACCCGTGTCGAACTCGAACTGCGCCATGTTGTCGACGACGAAGTTCCTCACATTCTCCTTGTAGTGCCCCCAGTTGCGGTCCGGCGGCGCGGGGTAGAAGCCGCTGTATTTCAAATCGGCGTCGACCCCGCTGTAGCGAAGATTCTGGCGCACGCTCACCACGTCGTTGAAGCGGTGTTCGAATTCGTAGCCGATGCGCCCTTGCTTGTTGGTGAAGTCGTTCCAATCCGGGTCGCCCGAGTAGATATCGGAGACGGTGCCGTAGGACGGATTGTGGAAGAAGGCGGTGCTGCCGGTCACCGACTGGGAATACTCGCCGAGGATCGTGAGCTTGGTGTCCTCGTCCGGTTTGAAGGTAAAGGCCGGCGCGAAATAGGCCTTGTCGTCGGCATAGCCAGGCAAATCGGTGTCTGCCAGCCGGCCAAGCCCGGTCATGCGATAAAGCATGGTGCCCTCTTCATTGACCGGTCCCGAGAAGTCGAACGCCGCCTGGTAGCGGTCGTAGCCGCCGAAAAGCATCTCGACTTCGCGGAACTGCTCTTCTTTCGGCCGCTTGGTGACCAGGTTGACGATGCCGCCGGGACCGCTGACGCCATAGAGCGACGAGGCGGGCCCCTTCAGGATGGTGATGCCTTCGATGCCGTAGGGCTCGGTCTTGAACCAGGCCGAAGGACCGTTGTACTGGCGCAGCCCGTCACGGAAGATGCCGTTGTGGTAGGCCGGAAACCCGCGCAGATAGAAGGCGTCGTAGCGGCTGTCGAAGCCGAAGCTGTTGGGGTTAGCGCTTGCCGTATAGCTCAGCGCCTCGTTCAGCGTCCGCGGCTTCTGGTCTTCGATCTGGTCCTGCGTCACCACCGAGATGGCCTGCGGGATCTGGGCGATCGGCGTATCGATCTTGGTACCGAGACGATCCTGCTTGGCGACGTAGCCATCCTGCACCAGCGTGTCGTCGCTTTCGGCCTCCACCTTCACCGCCTCGAGCACAACGGCGTCCCCGTACTGCGCGGAAACAACCTGGCATGGAGCGAATATCGCAACTCCCGCCAACAGAAATATTTCCACCCGGCTCATGACCGTCTGTGCCCGCATCGAAGTCTCCACATTCTGTCCGGATCAAAAATCGCGTTAGGCGGTCACAAATATGAGTTATTGAGTCAAGTATTTTTCACAACGAAACCGCCTGTCGACATTCAGCGTGACATTCCGGTTACAGTCGGTCGGGATCGGGACACGTTTCGATGCCTGCCTCCTGACACCCCTCTGTCAGGAGGCAAGCATCGCTGCCGGCTTTTACCGGGCTTGCTCTTTCCATTTCCGGCGATTCTTCCCATATTGCGCGCATGGCAAAATCACCCCAGCAAAAGGTCTCCGGCGGACAATCCGGCGACAGCGGACCGCATGGCGCTGCGAAGAGCGACCGCCGCAGCCCGCTGACGGAGTTCCTCGACGCAGCGGAACCGCTGCACAAGGGCGGATTCGCGGAAGCACCGCAGCCGGACCTTTCCGGCGCGCCGCTGACAGGTTCGGTATCGGAATGGGCTGAACAGATCGAGCGCGAAGCGGAGCGCGAGGGCAGGGTAGCGAAAGCCAAGCCCGCCAAAAAGATACCCGAGCGGTCCTCGGCGCCCACCAAGACGGCGCGTGGCACATCGATGGGAGGCGCGGCTTCGGCCAAGGAGCGCGCCGCTGTCGGCCTCAACCCGGTGGCCGGCCTCGACATCTCGCTGGAGGATGCCGAAACGCTGTCCAACAGCGGCGTCACGGCGACGGTCGCTGCGCTGTCGGCGCTGATCGAGAGCGGCAATCCCCTGCACAAGAACGGCGAATTGTGGGTGCCGCACCGGCCGGCGCGTCCGGAAAAATCGGAAGGCGGCATCGCCATCAAGATGGTGTCGGAGTTCGAACCGGCAGGCGACCAGCCGACCGCCATCAAGGATCTCGTCGAGGGCATAGGCAACGACGACCGCACCCAGGTACTGCTCGGCGTCACCGGCTCCGGCAAGACCTTCACCATGGCCAAGGTGATCGAGGAAACGCAGCGCCCAGCTCTCATCCTGGCGCCGAACAAGACGCTTGCCGCGCAGCTCTACAGCGAGTTCAAAAAGTTCTTCCCGGACAACGCGGTCGAGTATTTCGTCTCCTATTACGACTATTACCAGCCGGAGGCCTACGTCCCGCGTACCGACACCTACATCGAGAAGGAATCGTCGATCAACGAACAGATCGACCGCATGCGCCACTCGGCGACGCGCTCGCTGCTGGAGCGCGACGACGTCATCATCGTGGCTTCGGTCTCCTGCATCTACGGTATCGGCTCGGTCGAAACCTACACGGCGATGACCTTCCAGATGGAGATCGGCGACCGGCTCGACCAGCGCGCATTGCTCGCTGACCTCGTCGCCCAGCAATACAAGCGCCAGGACGTCAACTTCGTGCGCGGCTCGTTCCGGGTGCGCGGCGACACGATCGAGATTTTCCCGGCCCACCTGGAAGACCGCGCCTGGCGTATCTCGATGTTCGGCGACGAGATCGAGAGCATCACCGAATTCGATCCGCTGACCGGCCAGAAGACCGGCGAGCTGAAGTCGGTGAAGATCTACGCCAACTCGCACTATGTGACGCCGCGCCCGACCCTCAACCAGGCGATCAAGTCGATCAAGGAAGAGCTGCAGCATCGGCTCGCTGAGCTGGAAAGGGCCGGCCGCCTGCTCGAGGCGCAGCGGCTTGAGCAGCGCACGCGCTTCGACCTGGAGATGCTGGAGGCGACGGGCTCCTGCGCCGGCATCGAGAACTATTCGCGCTACCTTACCGGCCGCCGTCCTGGCGATCCGCCGCCGACGCTGTTCGAATACATTCCCGACAACGCGCTGGTGTTCGTCGACGAAAGTCACGTCACCGTGCCGCAGATCGGCGGCATGTATCGCGGCGACTTCCGGCGCAAAGCGACGCTGGCCGAATATGGTTTCCGGCTGCCGTCCTGCATGGACAACCGGCCGCTGCGCTTCGAGGAATGGGACGCCATGCGGCCGCTCACCATCGGCGTTTCCGCGACACCGGGCGCCTGGGAGATGGAACAGGCCGGCGGCGTCTTCGCCGAGCAGGTCATCCGTCCGACCGGCCTCATCGACCCGCCGGTCGAGGTGCGTCCGGCCAAGACACAGGTCGACGATGTCGTCGGCGAGATCCGCGACACCGCCAAGGCCGGCTACCGCACGCTGTGCACTGTGCTCACCAAGCGCATGGCCGAGGACCTGACTGAATATCTGCACGAGCAGGGCATCCGCGTGCGCTACATGCATTCCGACATCGAGACGCTGGAGCGCATCGAGATCATTCGTGACCTCAGGCTCGGTGCTTTCGACGTTCTGGTCGGCATCAACCTTCTCCGCGAAGGTCTGGACATCCCCGAATGCGGGCTGGTCGCCATCCTCGACGCGGACAAGGAAGGTTTCCTGCGCTCCGAAACCTCGCTGATCCAGACGATCGGCCGCGCGGCGCGCAATGTCGACGGCAAGGTCATCCTCTATGCGGATAACATCACCGGTTCGATGGAGCGGGCGATGGCCGAGACCAACCGCCGCCGCGAGAAGCAGATGGAGTGGAACGAGGCCAACGGCATCACACCGGAATCGGTGAAGTCGCGCATTTCGGACATCCTGGATTCGGTCTACGAGAAGGACCATGTGCGGGCTGACATCTCGCAGTTCACCGACGATGCCGGCGCCATGATGGGCAACAATCTGAAGACCCATCTCGAGGCTCTGACCAAGCAGATGCGCGATGCCGCCGCCGATCTCGACTTCGAGAAGGCCGCCAGGCTGCGCGACGAGATCAAGCGGCTGCGCGAGATGGAACTTGCCATCTCCGACGATCCGATGGCGCGCGATGTCGAAGCGCTGAGCCCGTCCAGCGGTCGTGAAAAGGGCAGGCACAACAAGGGCGTGGCGAAGCATCGCACGGCCGAGGAACAGGAACGTTTCCGCAAGCTGGATGCCACCCGCGCCGCCGAGGCCGAGGCGAAAGCCGCGAGGCCGAACCTCTTCGCCAAACCCTCGCTCGACGCCATGGGCACCTCTGGCGACCACGCCACGCCGGCCGGCGCCGTGTCACGCTCGCTGTTCAAGAAACAAACCGCGGCTGAAGCGCACGGCTCGGACTACGGCACGCCCGATGACGGCAAATCGCTGTTCCGCAAGAATTCGCTCGACGAGATGACGGTTCGCCGCACTGAAAAGCCGGTCGAAGGCAGCAAGCCGTCCAAGCCACTGCCAATCTCCCCTCTTGAGGGGGAGATGTCCGGCAGGAAGCAGAGGGGGGCGCAAAGGGGCACGGCGTTTCAGACGACCCCAAGCCCATCCGCCGCGAGCGCGCCGGTGTCGGCTCCTACGAGGACCCCGCTGACCAGCGCCGGCAGAGCCGCCGCACCAGCAAGACCGGCCGCCCGGGACGGTAAGGAGTTTCCGTCGCAGGCGGGACCGCCCCGATCGCGCCTGCCGCGTGTCGAGCCTTCCCTTTTTGACCAGCCGCGAAAAATTTTTCGCGGAGGATGTCGGTTTGCGACCGTCCCGTCCGTCTTTCAGGCAGCCACAGTGGCGTATACCGAAAAGAGGAATTTCGACATGAATGACACGACCCAGACCACTGAATATCCCGCCCCGAAAGTGCTCGGCGGTCTTATCGCCTATCTGCAGGTGGACGGCGCGTTGAAGGCGGCGGAATTCTACGCCAAGGCGTTCGGCGCCGAAAAAGTGTTCAACTATCCGCCCGACGAGCAGGGCCGCACCATGCATGTCCATCTCTACATCAACGGCAGTTCGCTGATGCTCTGCGACGCCTATCCCGAGCACGGCCAGCCGCATCAGCCGGCGCAAGGCTATACGATGCAGCTCCTGCTCGACAGCGACAACATCGACACCTGGTGGAAGCGCGCCGTCGATGCCGGCTGCGAAGTCGCCGTGCCGCTCGACGTGATGTTCTGGGGCGACCGCTGGGGCCTGCTCAAGGACCCGTTCGGCGTCTCGTGGGCCATGAACGCGCCGGTGAAGTGATTTTTCACCTCAGCCTTTATGGATGAGGACAGCTCGCCGAGTCGCCCCGGCCAAGGCCGGGCGGCTTGGCGACAGGGAGAGAGGTCTTTAGGCAGCACCCCTCTCCCTGTATTTTAAAATACTGCAGGATATATTTTAAATACTGTATAGGTCTCTTCTTCATGGGCGTCAGAAGAGATATCCAAGATACTTTCTATTTCTTCAGTTGAACTCGACACGTTTTCCTTTCTATGCTTCTATGTACGAAGTTTTTCAGGGGGAAGGATATGTCGCAGGTATTCGAACAGCAGCCGGTGCAGGAACCCAGGTTGAAGGGTATAGGCGGTTGGCTCATCCTGATGTCGATCGGCCAGGTGCTCGGCCCGATCCAGATATTGCGCGGCATGATCGAGGAATATTCCGGCCTGCCCGAAGGAACCGTCGCAATCTATCCGGCGGCTATGCTGGGCGATGTTGTAATCCGCCTCGCCTTCATCGGCTTCCTCGTCTACACGGCCTTTTTGTTCTTCGACAAGCGCGCCGCATTTCAGAACCGCTTCATTCAGACCTACGTTGCCGGATTGCTCTTGCCGTTCGTGATTGGGGCCCGGGTCACTATCACCACCGCGTCAATACACTGGCCAATCTCGCCACCGCCGAGTTCTTCTGGCCTTACGCGGCGACCGTGGCGGTCGGTGGCATCTGGGTCGCTTATGTGCTGAACTCGGAGAGGGTGAAAAACACCTTCGTCGAATAACGCCGGCGTACCGCTCGCATCTTCCTGTCACCATCAAGCGATCCTGCCGTTATAAGGTTGCTTCAGGATTTAAAAACGACAGGGATAAAATAAATGCAGATCGGAATGATCGGGCTTGGCCGCATGGGCGCCAACATGGTGCGCCGTCTGCTGCGCGCCGGCCACGAATGCGTCGTCTACGACATCAATGCGGACGCGGCAGCCGCGATGGCGAAGGAGGGCGCTGTTGCCGCCGGCTCGATGGAAGAGTTCGTCGCAAAGCTGGAAAAGCCGCGCTGCGCCTGGCTCATGCTGCCTGCGGCGATCACCGGCCGCACGGTCGGTGAACTCGCTGCGCTGATGGAAAAGGGCGACATCATCATAGATGGCGGCAACTCCAATTACCGCGATGCCGTCGACCGGGCGGCAAAACTCGAACCGCAAGGCCTCGCCTATGTCGATGTCGGCACCAGCGGTGGCGTCTGGGGGCTGGAGCGCGGCTATTGCCTGATGATCGGCGGGCCAGACCACGCGGTGAAACATCTCGATCCGGTGTTCGCCACGCTTGCGCCTGGCGCGGAGCCCAGCACTTCGCCGGCGCGCGACGCTGCCGGTCCGGACACCCCGCTGGATGCCTTTGGCACCGCCCGCCTCGGCTATCTGCATTGCGGGCCGAGCGGCGCCGGCCACTTCGTGAAAATGGTCCACAACGGCATCGAGTACGGCGTCATGGCCGCCTATGCCGAAGGTATCAATATCTTGAAGGCCGCCAACGCCGGCGACACCCATCGCGCCGCCGACGCCGAGACCTCGCCGTTGTCCGAGCCGCAATATTACCGCTTCGACCTTGATCTGCCTGCGGTCACCGAGGTCTGGCGCCACGGCAGCGTCATCGGCTCATGGCTGCTCGATCTTACCGCCGGCGCTCTGCAAGCCGACCCGTCGCTGAAGAATTACGGCGGCCGCGTTTCCGATTCCGGCGAAGGCCGCTGGACGCTGAAGGCGGCCATCGACACCAGCGTACCGGCGCCAGTGCTGTCCGCTGCTCTGTTCGACCGCTTTGCGTCACGCGGCGAATCCGAGTTTGCCGACAAGCTGCTTTCGGCAATGCGCTATGCTTTCGGCGGGCATCAGGAGAGACCGAAAGGCTGAACCTTGCCTCGCCCCTTGCGGGAGAGCCCAGCAAGGCGAAGCCGAGCGGCTGGCAATCCGGGTGAGGGGTCAGCGGCGTTTCAAGAGCGTCGCTGCGGTCAGCGGGACAACGCCAAGTAAGGGGCATTCCTCGCCGCTCTCCTACTTCTTCCGCTTCGTCTGCTTGGCCAGTTCCTTCTCGAAGGCCGCCTTCGATTTGGCAACGATCGTCTGTAGCAATGCCTTGTCGACGAATGCCTCCTTCTCGCCGGCATCCCGCCGCGCCGCGCGCTCCACCACGCCGGCCGCTTCCGGATGCGCCGGCAGCACCACATCGGCCTTCATCCTGGCCATCGCCGCTGTGCTCGCCTGATAGTCGGCGACGATGTCCGGATAGGCCTTGTTGCCGACCAGCACATTGCCGCCGCCGCCAAGGCTGCACGGAAAAATCACCGCCAGCTCGCGGCCCTCTTCCATCGCCGTCATGGACCATGTCGTGCAGCCCTTGGTATGCCCGGGTGTCAGGGTCGCCATGAGCTGCGTCCCGCCAAGCGCCACCGTCTCGCCGTCGGCAATCGTGCGATCCACTTTTACCGCCGGGAAAACCGCCTGCGCATAGGTGGTGTCGCCCTCGTGGCGGCCGCGCTCCAGCGCCGGACGGTCGCCGGCGCTCGCGTAGAATTTCGCGCCGCTGTCGCGCTTCAGTTCGGCAATCGCGCCGGCGTGGTCGAGATGCGCGTGACTGTTGAGGATGATCTTGACGTCGCCAAGCTCGTAGCCGAGCGCAGCGACGTTCTTTTCGATCAGCGGCGCATTCTCGGGCATGGTCCCGTCAAGCAGGATTACCCCTGCATCCGCGTCGACGATCAGATACGCCGCCAGCCCCTTCGTCCCGACATAGTAGATATTACCGACGATGCGGAACGGCTTTGCCGGCTGCGTCCAGCGGTCGGGGATGGTCAGCGGCCCGCCGGCCAGCGCAGGCGCGATGGCGGAGAGGGTAAATAACACGGTGGCGGCGAGCCGCGGCAGGAATGGGAGCACAGGATGTTCTCGAATGGAATGGTTGAACGACTGTTTGAGCGAACTCCGCAGGTCCCGTTGCGGTTGGCAAAGGGACGGAATCTCGGATCGCCGATGCTTCGGTTGTTTTTATGACCAGAGGGTTACCGGTTGGAAGGTTTGAAGCCGATACGGCCAGTATCATACTCGCAACCTCTCCAACCTCTCCGGTGTGAGGGGATTTTACGGAGGGGGTACTTGGGGAGGAAATCGATTGAGAAGGCAGTGCAGTTGCTGCGGAGCCGGGCACCGAATGGGTGTTCTCTCAAGGCGGGGACAGATTCTCCCTCGTTCCTACCGATTTCGGCCATCGCCAAGATTCTTTGCCACGATTTCAATGGCTTGCACAATCAGCCAAAATATTTCCTGTCCACACCCTTCCGGCGCTCCCGCATAATCCGTGTCATCGCCCTCAGGGGAACCGGGTCTGGAACCGGGTTTCGGGAGGGCGGCGGTGTCCGGGTCGGCCGCGCAACGGTAGCGCGGTTTAGCGAGGCGATCGCCAAGACCCGGGCCTCGGCGACGGTCAGGCTGGTAGGCGCAAAGAAATGCCGAGCCCAGCCCACCCAGCCGAAGGTGAAAACACCGGCGGGGCGCTGGGAAGGCGCCATATAAATTACTTACGAGGTGCTGACCCGGCGCCCCGCTTCCCACTTACCTCAATGGCCAGACGGAGAAAAATCCGGGCGTGGCAACGGAGAAGGCTGTGCTGGAGAAGATACATGCCCCTCATCCCCTGCCGGACCTTCCCCCCGTGAAGGACGGGGAGCAGGAGGCTGGTCGCAACATTGGCGCCCCCCTCTCCCCGTCCTTGCGGGGAGAGGGCAAGGGTGAGGGGCAGCGCAGACATCAGAAGGCAGATGCAGAATCGCCGCATCCATCCGCAACGACCGTACCCGGCGCCTGCGGCGCAGCCCTCCCTCAAGAGGAGGGGGCGCGGCGATTTGCCCTCAAGCCGCCGGCAAATCGGGATAAGTGGGCGGTTCGTCGGTTGCGCGGACAGCAACCTTGATGATCTCGGCCTCATTGGCCCACGACGGTCCGTCGCCGCGCACGGACAGCGCATCAGCGATCATCACATGCGTCATGGCGCCGAGTGCGGCACCCGCCGGCTCCTCGGGCCAGGAGAACACCGCTTCGAGGTTCACGCCGAATTTCACGTTATGGCAGATGAAGTCGAGATCGATATGCCATTGGCGGAGCGGGAGGTCGGCCGGCACGCGCGGCACGTCGGGCAATTCATGCGCCTGCGCAACATGGATCGTCACCGGCTTGGCATCGGCGACGCCCTGCCGGGCGAAGGCTGCGACGGCTTCGGCGCGGTAGTGCTCCAGAAGCTCCGGGCCGGTTGGCCGCTCCGGCCAGTTCAGGAAGCCGCCGACCCAGACCGAGTGGTTCGCCTCTTCGGTCACCAGCGCGGCGACATGGAAACGATGCATTTTCCTGGTTGCCTCCCGGAGCCTGGCCGGCGCCAGTGCCGCCCAGTCGATCTCTTTCGGCGCCGCCGGGTTGGCGACGTAAAAATCCAGCGCCGCGCGGCCGGTGAATTCATGACCCAGCACCGTGCAATCCTCGCCGTAGACATGCCACAGGCTGCGGAGTTCGGCCGCCGATTGCCCCGGCGCCCGCAACTCCTCCACCGAGGCGCGCGTTCGGGCCTCGGCATAGGCCTTCGCGGCCTCGAGGCTGGGGAAGCCGGCGATCAGATGCTCGCCGTCAGGCTCACCGGTGCGGGCCATGTCGAAAACGATGACGGAGTGGGTTTCTTGTCCGGCCATGACAACCCCATCGTCGCAATGAAACATCTCTTTCGCAAGCCGGGGATTGCGTTTCGCCGGGGAATCGGAAGGATCGCAACCGGCGCGAAAATGCGCCTGCCCAGGGACGGGGAGAGGGAGACTATTTATGAAATTTCTCGCATCGTGTTTCCGGCCTGGTGCCGTGTCGGTTCTGTTCGTCATGCTCCTGTCGGCATGCGTGGTCGAGGAGAGCCCCGGCCCCCGGGCGTCCCTTCCCACCCGAGCGTCCGGAGTTCTGCAGCCGAGAATATGATCCCGTCTGCGCGCGGCGCGGCGGCGACCGCCAGACCTTCCCCAATGCCTGCCAGGCCGAGGCCCAAGGCTACCGGGTGATCGGCGACGGCGAGTGCCGGAGCGGCGGTGGAGGCGGTGGAGAGGAACCGCGCTTCTGCACTCGCGAATATGCGCCGGTCTGCGCGCGGCGCGGCGGCGATCGCCAAACCTTCTCCAATTCCTGCGAAGCGGAGAATGCCGGCTACCGCATCATCTCCGACGGTGAGTGCCGCAGTGGTGGTGGAGGCGGCGGAGAGGAACCGCGCTTCTGCACACGCGAATATCGTCCGGTCTGCGGCCGTCGCGGCGGCAATGTGCGGACGTTCGGCAATTCCTGCGAAGCCGACAATGCCGGCTTCCGTATAATCTCCGACGGTCCCTGCTGAGCGTTCGTCCCGGCTGAATGCCGGAAAGCCCCGGTGTCGACGCCGGGGCTTTTCAATACTGGCTCTGTCTACATTCTCCCCTGAACTGGTATGCTGGGACAAAGTTGGGGTGGGCATAAATGGACAAGGACTTCATGCCAGGCGAGGCGGTTGTCGCCTCCATTCGGAAGGATATTGAACTTTACGAAAGCGAGCGACGCAAGGCCGCTCGCCGCGCGCGTTGGCGTTTGCCGCTGTTCTTCGGGTTGCTGATCGTCGTCGTGGTGTTCTTGGCGCTCCTTTTCAATGTGGTCGCCGACCCTGTGGAGCAATGGCTCTCCCCGCTGCACGTCTTTCTCTACGCTGTGGCCTTCGGCAGCACCTTCCTCGTCTACCGGCTCGGCATGAAGCCCGCTTGGGACATGCAGCAGTCGTTCCGCTCGCATCTTCTGCCCATCATCTTCGGCTTCGTGAGCGACGTCAGCTATCGCCACGGGGCGAAGCCGGATTCCTTCGATCGGCTGCCACGCGACGCGACCGGCGACTTCGACCGGGAGGAATTCGACGATGTGATCACGGGTCGGTACGAAGGTTTCCCGTTCGAGCTTTACGAAGCGCATTTGACAAAGAAGCAGGGCAAATCCTCCGCTACCCGCTTCAAGGGTGTCGTGCTTGCCTTCGAACAGATCAGGCCGTTTCCGGGCCTGCTTGTCGCTACGCGCAAGGCCGGTGAGGTATCGCAGTTCTTCCGCGGCTTTTTCGGTAGTGACCTCTCCGAACTGGAGTCGGGCGTGCCGGCAATCGACAGTCTCTATGAATTCCGCACCGACAACGTCGACGCGGCGAGGCCCCTGGTTACCGGACGTCTCGCGCAGGCGCTGCGATGGTTGGGGGAGACGTGGCCGGACGAACCGGCGCGTGTGGCGCTGCAGGGAAATGACGGTTTCCTGCTGTTGCCATTGCAGAAGAATTTCTTCGAGCTGCCGGATATCTCGATCCCGCTCGATTACAAGATGCACATCGAGACGATTGTCGCCGACATGGTGGCGCTGCTGGCCACTGCGGCATTGGTTCGCAAGGTGGGTGTCGCTGACGAAACAGAAACAAAGGGGATGGACTGACAATGGCACCGGAAATCAGGCGGTCCGGGATTTCGCGGCGTTTGCTGCTCGGCGCGGGGGTGCTGGGCGCGGCGGTTCTTTGGGGTGGCGCGACTGTTGCGCGGCTGACGCGCGATCCATCGGGGCCGAAGAACGCCGGCCGCATTGCCGACGTCGACGGCATCGCGCTGCCCCTCCAGCCTGCCGCCAACGTGCCGGCATACGACCCGGCATTGCCCTGGCTCGCCAAGGGAGGCGAGATCAATGACGTCAGCGAACTTTCGCTCACCCCGGTCTACGGCGTCGTGGAAGTCAGCGAGGAGGCGCATGTCGCGGCGGCTTTGGCGTTTGCCCGAGCCAATGGCCTGAAAGTCTCGGTCGCGGCGGTCCGGCATTCGATGGGCGGCCACGCCTTCGACGACAATGCTCTGGTGCTCGACATGCGCAAGTTCGACAGGGTCGAACTCGACGCGAACGCGAACACCATAACCGTGCAGCCGGGCGCGACCTGGCATGACCATCCAGAACCAGCTGCATCCGCGCTTCGCCGTCAAGGCGATGCAGTCGACCGACATCTTTTCCGTCGGCGGATCGATTTCGGTCAATGCCCACGGCATGGACCATCAGGCGGGTTCCGTCGCCGGAAGCATCCGGTCGATGCGGATCATGCTCGCCGACGGCAGCATCGTTTCCTGCTCGCGCACCGAAAATCCCGAGATCTTCACCCATGTGGTCGGCGGCTACGGCCTGTTCGGCGTCATTTTGTCGGCTGTGCTCGATGTCGTCGACAACGCAGTCTATCAGACAGAGCGCGAGGTCATCCGCTCGGAGGATTTTCCTGCATTCTTCGAAAAGACGCTGGAGCCGGACAAAAATGTCGGCCTGTTCTACGGGCATCTGTCGACGGCGCCAGGCAACTTTCCTCGAAGACATGATCGTCTACCGCTACGACAAGGTCGCCGACCAGCCGCCGGCCGACATGCCGGGGCTCGACGAGCCAACTGGCGTCAAGCTCAAGCGCCTGGTCATGAATCTCGCCAAGCAAGGCAGCATTTTCCAGAGCCTCAAATGGTACATGGAAAAGAACCTCGAACCGAAGTTTGAAATCCTGCACCGTGCCGCGCACGGCTGCAATGAGCGAAGGCGAGGCGTGCCTCGTCACCCGCAACAACCCGATGCACGATTCCGTACCGTACCTTTTCAACGATCTCCCCGGCGAGACCGACATCCTGCACGAGTATTTTATCCCGCGCGGCGAATACAACGCATTCATCGGTGGTGCCCGCGAGATCATGCGCAACCAGTCGCTGCCAATCCTCAACGCGTCGATCCGCATCGTGCATAAAGAGGATGTTGCGCTGACCTATGCGCCGGAGCCGGCGTTTTCGCTGGTGCTCTACATAAACCAGAACACCGAGGAGGCAGGCAATGCGGCGATGCGGCAATTGACGCGCGACCTGATCGACCTGACACTGAAACATCGCGGCCGCTTCTTCCTGCCCTATCAACTGCACTATACCGGCAAGCAGTTGCTGGCGAGCTATCCGGAATTGCCGGCTTTCCTGGCCAAAAAGCGGGAGATCGATCCGACGGAACTATTCGGTTCGACCTTCTACCGGGCCCTCAAAAGCCTCTCCGGCGTCGCCTGACGGTCCACAAAAATCTGTTGCCGGCTAGGCTAACGGACCGGGCACGGTATGTTATTGCTGTCACAATCGGGGGATAGAGCAATTTCGACCATTCGAAGGGATTTGATTCGATGAAAATTGCGGTTCTCGGCGGTGACGGTTTCGTCGGCTGGCCAACTTCCCTGCACCTTTCCGACCAGGGCCACGAAATTCACATTCTCGACAATCTGTCGCGGCGCTGGATCGACACCGAACTCGGCGTGCAGTCGCTGACCCCGATGGATTCCATCCAGGAACGCACCCGCATCTGGCATCAGGAGACCGGCCGCCGCATCCATTTCCATCTGATCGATCTGGCCCGCGACTACGAGCTGTTGAAGCGCTGGCTCGCCGACAATCGGCCGGACGCCGTCATCCATTTCGCCGAACAGCGCGCCGCGCCCTATTCGATGAAGAGCGACCGCCACAAGAACTACACGGTCAACAACAACGTCAATGCCACCCACAACCTGCTCAATGCGCTGGTCGAAATCGATCTCGACGCGCATCTCGTCCATCTCGGCACGATGGGCGTCTACGGCTATTCGACGGTCGGCGCCGCAATCCCGGAAGGCTATCTGCCGGTCGGCATAGAGACAATCGACGGCGAGACCGTGAAGCAGGAAATCCTTTATCCGGCCAATCCCGGCTCGATCTACCACATGACGAAATGTCTCGATCAGCTGCTGTTCCAGTTCTATGCCAAGAACGACGGCCTGCGGATCACCGACCTGCACCAGGGCATCGTCTGGGGTACGCATACCGAGCAGACCCGCCGGCATGTGCAACTGATCAACCGCTTCGACTACGACGGCGACTACGGCACCGTCCTCAACCGCTTCCTTATCCAGGCGGCGATCGGCTATCCGCTGACTGTGCACGGCACCGGCGGCCAGACGCGTGCCTTCATCCATATCCAGGATTCGGTGCGCTGCATCGAGCTCGCGCTGAAGAACGCCGCCCAAGCGCGGCGACAGGGTGGAGATCTTCAACCAGATGACCGAGACGCACCGGATGCGCGATCTTGCCGAAATGGTCGCCGGCATGGCCGGCGCGAAGGTCGCCTGTCTGCCCAATCCGCGCAAGGAAGCCGCCGAAAACGATCTCGTCGTCCACAACGAGAAGTTCCTCGAGCTTGGGCTCGACCCGATCACGCTGCGAAAAGGGCCTGCTTGCCGAAGTAGTCGATGTGGCGAAGAAATACGCCTATCGCGTCGACCGCAACCGCGTGCCGGCGGTCTCCGCCTGGACGAAGGACATCGCGGCCAAGATCAGAGCACGATCCGGAAGGCAAGCGGCTGAAGAGCGTTTCCTGATGGCGGTCCGGCGGGAAGCGATCTTCGTTGAGGGCTGAACGCGGCGACGCCTACGTGACGCTGGTCACGAACCGCGACTACGCGATGGGCGCGCTGGCCCTGGTCCGCTCGCTGCGGCTGACCGGCACCATGGCAGACATCGTCGTGCTGCACACCGGCGGAGTGTCGGAAGCCGATCTTGAGCCGCTTGTTACGCTTGGCGCCGGTTGTTCAAAGCGGAGTTGCTGCCGACCTCGGAAGCCTTCAACGAACGGCACGCGCGCGCCAGGCTGCATGCTGCGGCGCCTTTTACCAAAGGCCGCAAGCCTGCCTTCCACTCGCCGCTCGACAATTTCGCCAAGCTGCGGCTCTGGCAACTGACCGACTACGAAAAATGCGTCTTCATCGACGCCGACGCACTGGTGCTGAAGAACATCGACCGGCTGTTCGACTATCCCGAATTTTCCGCCGCGCCCAATGTCTATGAAACGCTCGCCGATTTTCACCGGCTGAATTCCGGGGTGTTCGTCGCCAGGCCGTCGCAAGAAACGTTTGCGGCGATGCTCGAGAAACTCGACCGGCCTGACGCGTTCTGGAAACGTACCGATCAAAGCTTCCTGCAGGAATTCTTTCCCGATTGGCACGGCCTGCCGGTGTTCTCGAACATGCTGCAATATGTCTGGTTCAACCTGCCGGAATTGTGGGACTGGAAATCGATCTCGGTGCTGCACTACCAGTATGAAAAGCCGTGGGAGCCGGACCATCCCAAGGCTGACAGGTTGCGGCCGTTGATCGATCTCTGGCATGCCTATCACAGCGGCGAGGGGATTCCCGATATCGCCGGTCTGGAAAACCCGGCATCACAAAAATGACGACGACGCTGGTTTCAGGCGGCACCGGTTTCGTCGGACGCTTCATCGTCGAGCGGTTGCTGGCCGACGGCCATTCGGTAGCCGTGATGGGGCGGACCGCGCCGCCTGACGATTTCTTTTCAGCGCCGGTACGGTTCGTCGAAGGAACGCTCGATCCGTACGCGCGATCAATCAGATGCCTTCGACGGCATCGACTTTTTCATCCACGCCGCCTTCGATCATCTGCCGGGAAAATACCGCGGCGGCGAGGGCAGCGACGCGGCGGGCTTTCGTCATCGCAATCAGGAAGGCTCGGCGGCGCTGTTCCGGACTGCAAAGGCGAGCGGCGTCAAGCGGGCTGTCTTTCTCTCCAGCCGCGCCGTCTACGGTATCCAGCCGCCCGGTGCGGTGCTCACCGAAAAAACAGTGCCTCATCCGGATACGCTCTACGGCGAGGTGAAGCTCGCGACCGAGCACGATCTGCAGAACATCGGCGAGAACGGCTTTTCTGGTACGAGCCTGCGGCTCACAGGCGTCTACGGACCTGCCGGCTCCGGCCGCGAGCATAAATGGGAGAGCCTCTTCCGCGACTATCTGGCCGGCAGACCGATTGCATCGCGTGCCGGAACGGAGGTTCATGGCGACGATGTCGCCGCGGCGGTCTCGCTTGTGCTTGGAGCATCCGAAGCGGAGATTTCGGGCGAAACATTCAATGTTTCGGACCTGCTGGTCGATCGTCGCGGGCTGCTGTCGATGGTTCGGGACGCCACGGGATGCAAGTTCCCGCTGCCACTGCAGGCTGACGGAAACGCGGTGAACATAATGGCGACCGAGAAAATCAAGGCGCTCGGCTGGCGCCCTGGCGGCGTTGCAGCGCTTGAGGAATTCGTCCGGTCGGTGGTTAGCTGGACGCCCCGCTGAGGCGTCCAGCTCTTTCGCGACCCAGCTAGCTTGCGCGCCGGCGGCCCGAGTTGTTGGTGCGGCGGGCAGCCGCCCTTGCCGCATCGGTGATAGCGGCACCGCTCAATTCAGATACGCCGCCCGTCGCCTCGTGCTGCCTGGCCTTCGCGACGCGATAGAGGCGCTCATAAGGCAAAAGCTCCTTGACGCGGTCGTTGAGCGCGGCGATCTCGGCTCGAAGGTCCTCGCATTCCTGCTTGTGGATATCAAGCTGCATCTGCTCTGACGCCTGCTGCAGCGACATCTGCGAGATATTGGCGCTGGCTGCCGAAAGATGCAGCTTGTCGTTGTCGTTCTCTTTCTTGAGGGAAGAGAGTTTCTCTTCAGCGACATGCCTCTCGGCCACGGCGTCACTCAGTTGCATCTTCAGCTTGGCGATTTCATTGGCGGTCTCGGCCTGTTCATCGGAAGCGGCTTCGAGCCGTGACTGCAGGGTCTGGATTTCGGATTTCAGCCCACGCATTTCGGCCGCCGCCCGCTGCATCTCGGCCTCCCGTTCCGCTTCGAGGTTGTGGGCGGCTTCGGTCATTTCGACATGTTTGGCCTGCGCGGCTTCGACCGCCTTCTGGAGTCGCATGACTTCCTTCTCGCTTTTCGCAAGCGTGGCGAGCAACTCGGAGTAGCGTGCAGCTTCGTTGCTGTGGATGGTCGAAATCTCGTCCAGCTTGCGCCGTGCCTCGGCCTCGCGCTTCAGCGAATTGTCGAGATCGATCGACAGGTTGACATGCTTTTCGCGAAGCACCTCATTTTCACGCAGGCGGCGCTCGGCCTCGACTGTTCTGGTCGACAGCGTCTTCACCAGATCGCCAAGTTCCGACTCGTTTCTCGAGATCGTATTGGCTGCCTCGACGAGCTCCAGTTTTGCTGCCGAAAGCGCGGCCCGCAGGTTGTCCTTTTCCTGAAGCAGGGAGGCTTCGCGATGCTGCAGCGTTTCCACCGCGTTTTCGCGCTCCTGTTGTCTTCGGGCTGCGTCATGAAGCTGGTCGACGAGTTTTCTATTTTCCGCAACGAGCGTGGAGTTCGTGAATTCCAGTTCGTTGGCGCGGTGAATGTCGGCGTGGACGATATTGAAGAATTCGCGAGTCAGGTGATGCGACGTGGTAACTTCCGACAGTTTCGCGTTGATCTCCTGCAGATATTGCTGGGCATCGCGATAGAGCTCGTCGAAAGAGGCGAGCGCTGCCAGCCGGTTCTGCGTGTGCGACGTCAGGCGCCGCCCGGATTCCGGACTGTCTTCCTCCGCCTCTGTCTGTTCGAAGACGATGTCATCCTCCTCCACCAGGAGATCTTCTTCTGAAATCAAGTCATCTTCCGACGTCGCGGAGGCTTCTGGTTCATCTCTGTTGAGGGGCGGCATTTCATCGAGAAAGAGATTTTCATCGAGCGCCTCCGCCATGTCGTCCTGGAGCTCCTCGAAGGCCTTGTCCACTTTGTCGCCGCGCTTCATAAGACCCATGAAATTCATGATCGGTACACCTTCGCGTTTACTAACCAATTTCCCCGGTATTCATTGTTTGGTAACCTATCTTTACATCCCCCTTTTCCGCTAGGGAAGCCGTTTGCTCGCCTGAAAACTAAGTATAGTAAATCACAGCGTTTTTCGACGACTTGGTTTGCTCCGGGGTTGAGCGTTTGTTTCTCTTTTAGAAAACTTCTTTTAAACCCTGAATTGCATGTCTCTTCGGGCCTCGGGCGATTAACGTTCGTGTTGCCGTTGTTTTTGGCGATTACTCGACCCGGATGCCGCTCACATTCGCGACCGGACATGGCGTCAAACCGATTGTCGCCGTCGCCTGAGGAGAAGTTCCTGCGTATCAAGGCTGTAAGCTCACGCGAAAGGCTGAAAGGAACCGATCATGTCCATTCCGGATGACGAACGCGAAGGAGGTGGGACATATGCCTCGCCACCCTGTTTCATGCACGAATTGCAGCGTGATTTCTCGATCGATCCCCGGACTCGCGCAGACGTCATGCGCTGGCGCAAGGCAGAACGCGAGCGTCTCATCGCGGCCCGGTTGGAAATTTCGGCTAATGAGCGCGCTGCCATGGCGTCAAGGATAGCCGAGGGCCTGAATGGCGTTATCGGCAATGTTTCCAATCACTTGATCAGTCTATACTGGCCGTTTCGCGGCGAGCCGGACCTGAGGTCCTGGATGGAAACGGTATTCGAGCGCGGCGGCCGGATCGCTCTGCCTGTCGTGGTCGAAAAGGGACAGCCGCTGATCTTTCGCGCCTGGCGTCAGGGCGACAAGCTCGAGAAAGGCGTCTGGAATATTCCGGTGCCGGCGGCTGGCCCTCCAGTGCAGCCGACTGTCGTCATAGCGCCGGTGGTCGGCTTCGACCCGGACAAGTTCAGGCTCGGGTACGGAGGCGGGTTCTTCGATCGCACCCTCGCTGCAATGCCGGTAAAGCCGCTGGTCATCGGCGTGGGTTACAGGATGGCCGCAATCCCGACCATTTATCCGCAGACGCACGACATCCCGATGGATACAATCGTGACCGACTGAGGCGTCTGGATTCCTTAGCAACTGCTAATAGAAATCCGGGTTTGGTAATCCGTCAGGAGATTCTGGCGATCGGGGTCACCGTGAGTGACAAAATCCGGGTGGTGCGCACGATCTTGAGTTCGATTTGGCTGCCGATCCGGCCGCCGTCGAGCAGTCGAATAAGGTCATCGACGCCGGTGACCTGGTGTCCGTCGACAGAAAGGATCAGGTCACCGGCCGTCACTCCGGCCTGGGCAGCGGGCCCGCCAGCCTCGATGCTACGGACACGCAGGGCGGTTGTCGCAGCGATGCCAGCCGCAAGCGCGGTGCGCCGGGACAATGGTACCGTGTCAGCCGAAATGCCGACGAAAGCACGCCGCACACGGCCATGGCGCATGATCTCCGAGACCACGAAACGTGCGGTATTCGCGGCCACCGCGAAGGCGATGCCTTGAGCGCCGCTGATGACGGCGGTGTTGATACCGACGACCTTGCCGTTTGTCGCGATCAACGGTCCGCCCGAATTGCCGGGATTGAGCGCAGCGTCGGTCTGGATAATGTCGTCGATCAGCCGCCCTGTCGAAGCCCGCATACTGCGGCCGACAGCCGAAACGACGCCGGTCGTAACGGTCCAGTCGAAGCCGAGCGGGTTGCCGATGGCAATTGCGATCTGACCGCGGCGCAGGGATTTACTGTCGCCGAGGTCGGCCACTGCCGTGAAGTTTGAATTGGCGCGAAGCAGCGCGATATCGGTATCGGGATCACGGCCCAGAACGCGAGCTTCCGCGGTAGAGCCGTCGGGAACCATGACCCTGACGGTATTTGCCTGACCGACGACATGGCTGTTGGTGACGACGAGCCCGTCGGAGGAGATTACGACGCCAGAGCCGAGACCTGCGCGTCTTTCCGACGGCGTCTCGACGCGGCACACGGCCGGCCCGACCATCTCCACGGCATCGGCGACCGAGCGCGAATAAGCATCGAGCAAGTAATCGTCGGTGGAGGTGGGGGCGTTTTTGTTGTCCGCTCGATCAAGCATCGCATTTCTCCGGCGTTGGCGGCTGCCGATGCTTATATGAGTTCGTGGGCAGGCTCGGCGCGACCTGCCCGAATGGCCAGTTGAGAGCCAACCTAGCCGTGAGGCGAGTTGGACAGTATCGCGAAATCGGCGAGATTCCTCGCATCGAACAGAGGAGAAGATCATGCCGACCGCTAGCCTTTCCGATTTCTCTCGCGAAATCGCCGGCCTTGTCGCTGCCACCGCCCCGGCGATTGTCGCTGTTCACGCCAGCCGCGATTACCCATCGAGCGCTGTTCATTGGCGCGATGGATTGTTCGTCGCAGCCAGCGAGACTATCGAGACGGAGGATGGCATCACGTTGACCTTGCCGTCCGGAAGCACCGTACCGGCCGAATTCGTCGGGCGCGATCCGACGACGGGCATCGCAATCCTGAAATCGGAGGTTCCTGAAGGCGCTCCCGCCCTGAAACCCGCCGGTCCGGTCGAAGCCGGAAATCTGGTGATCGCTGTGGGACGTGGAGAAGGCTCGGCCTTGGCCGGTTACGGCATCGTGGCAGAAGCAGGACCAGCCTGGCGCAGCATGCGAGGTGGCCTGATCGACAGACGGATCCGGCTTTCAGCCAGTGTCGATCCGCGCGCGGAAGGTGGTGCTGCGATCGATGCCGCGGGCGGTTTCGTCGGATTGGTCCTGTTCGGCCCCCGCCGTCGGGTGCTGGTCATTCCCGCCGAAACAGTCGACAGAGTTGCGGCAACCCTTGCCGAAAAGGGGCATATGCCGCGCGGCTATCTCGGCGCGGGATTGCATCCAGTGCGTCACGCGAAGGCGCACGGCGCGATGGTCATGAGCCTCGAGGAAGGGGGAGCTGCTGAGAAGGCCGGGCTCCTGATCGGCGATATCATCTCCTCCTGGGACGGCGAGAGCATCGACGGCGTACGCGACGTGATCCGCCGTCTTGGTCCCGACAGTGTCGGCAAGACGATCACGCTCGGCCTGCTGCGAGGCGGAGAGGAGCGCCGGGTGGAGGTGACGATCGGTGCACGCCCGCGATCTTGAGCGAAAATAGATGGCCGAACGCCGCCTGACCGTGATGATTTCCCTGTCCGACCCGGAGCATGCGGATGAACTCGCGCATGCTCTGGCCGAGAATGACGGCGTCATGGTCGTGATGCCGTCGGATCTCGAGCAGCCGGACGGTTTTGACGTCGTTGTGACCGATGGCGAGCCTGTTGACGGTGTGACACCGCACATCCTGCTAGGCGATGCAACAGGGACGCACGTCCATGCTGCATTGCCGGCCGATGCCGAAGCGGCGCTGATCGGTGCCGCAGTGAGGGTTGCCGCCGCGGGATATCGCCTCTTGCCCTCCGGGCCGGGCGATGTCGATAATCCCCACCCATCCGATGCAGACGCGGCAAACGTGCATTCGCACGCGGCGCTTACGCCGCGCGAAATGGAAACGCTGACGCTGCTTGCCGATGGCGCTTCCAACAAGGTGATCGCCCGGCAGCTCAAGATTTCGGTGCACACGGCGAAATTCCATGTCGCGGCCGTGCTCACCAAGCTTCACGCGCAAAACCGTGCGGATGCGGTGGCGATCGGACTGAGGCAGGGGCTGCTTTATCTGTAGGGCTGCCGAGGAGACGATCACCGACCCTCGACGGCGCCACGTAATTTGCCTGACAAATCACTCTTTTCGGTCGAACTGGACGGCGTTCTCAGAAAGTCCGAAATCAGTTGAACGACCGCCTCCGGCTTTTCGACATGCGGAATGTGGTTGACGTTATCGAGGATTTCGAGGCGGCCTTGCGGAAAAGCAGCGGCGATTTCCTCGCCTTGGTCGAGCGGCGTCACCGTATCCTGGCCTCCCCAGATCACCAGGGCTGGCTCGCGGAAACTCCGATAATTGGCAATGTCGGCGGCGAGCGATCCGCTCTCATCGTTGTAAAGCCCGCTGAGAAGCCAGTCGCCGACGGCAGAGGTCGTGCCGCTTACGACAAGCTGCTGCTTGTAGATTGCGGTTCGTGCATCGGTGACGATGACGTCGTCATGGATGAAGTCACGCAATCCCTTGCCGATCATCAGTGGGTTGGTGAAGGTCGCCGATATGACGAGGTTGCGCAGGGGTTGCCATTCGAGAGGCTTGAGCAGCGGCGGTTTCGTGTATGGCTTTCCAAGTCCCAACGCCACATCCAGCAATATCAATGCATTGATGCGCTCCGGCGCCGCGAATGCGGCTTCGATAGCTGCGCCGCCGCCATAGGAATGGACACCCAAGGCGAAACGATTGAGGCCGACGGTGTTGGCGAAGCCAAGAATCAGTTTCGCGGTGGCGGCGCGAGAATAATCCGCATTGGAAGGACGATCGGAAAAGCCGAAAGGCGGCAGGTCGAGGGCGACGACGCGGTAGCCCAGTTTGCCCAGCGGCTCCGCGATGTCGTTCCAGGTGCCCGACCACGCCATCGTACCGGGAACAAGCAGCAGCGACTTTCCGTCTGCCGGCCCCCATTCGCGGTAATGGATACGCAAGCCGGAGACGATCTGGTAGCGCGCGCCGGCGCCGGCCGCCTCGATCGGTCGACCGGCCTCGCGCATCGCAGCGGCGACACGAAAGGCTACCAGTCCGACAATGGCGAGCGCGATCAGCGTGACGATGATGAGTGTGGTGAAACCCAGAAGCCGCCGCACTTCAGTAGTCGTAGACGTGTTCGAGGCGCGCTTGCTTGGCGAGCGCGGGAAGGACAGTGTGCAGCTGGCGTACTGCGGCCGTCAGGCCGCTTCGGCGCACCGCCGGATCGGCGGGAAGCTGGTAGCTGAATAGAAGCCGAGTGCCAGCGGGCGTTTCGAGGGCATCGTTCGAACGCATGGTCAGCAGGATCTCGTCATTGCCGCCGATTTCGACGAACGTCACGCCCTTCGCGATGAGGCGCGGGATCATCTCGGTGAAGACCTGGTAGCGTCTGGTGACGAATACGGCACCATCGGCGCCGAAGTCCTTTTCGATCGTCGTATCGGGCTCGCCGCCGATTGCTTCGGCAACCGGTCCTTTCGCCCACACGTGAATATCGAGGAAAGCAGGATCGGAAGTCGCGGCCAGCGCCGATTTGATGAGGTCGGCATAGGTCTGCTTGATCGAATAGGCGAGGCCGAATGCCCTTTTCCGTTCGGTCGTGCGAACCTGGTCCTCGCCCGGCGCGCGAACCACCGCCATCAGGCCTGCGTGCTTCTCGGCATAGGGAAATTGATACCAGGGAACCTGATCGAGGAAAGCCGCATATTCGGCGGCGACGTTCGCCTGGTAGATGTCGACGCCGATGCGCTCCTGCGATGTCCACTCGGTGATCCTGCCGAGGGCATTCTCATAGGCCCACTGGATGAGATCCTCGATGGTGTGGCTGGTGCCGATAACGACGATCATCTGGTGGTTGGCGAAGTTGAACGGCGCGTCCGACGTGGCGCGGATTACCGTCGCATAATCCTGCCAGAACCTGCCGATATATGCCCAATAAGGAAAATGGCTTTCGCGGTTTTCCTGGACGAATCCGGCATATTCGCGCGCGGCGTAGACAATCGCCCACTCCGGATAGGTCAGATAGGTGGATTCTTCCGGCCGCTGATAGCCCGGGATTTCGGCGCGCAGCCGCTCGGCCAAGGCTTGCGGCGGCACGCGCTCGGCAATGCCCGGCAACGGCTCGCTTTCGATGGCATCAGTCGTCAGGAATCCGTAAGCGAGCCCAAGAATCGGGATCAGCAGAATCAGAAAAACCAGATAGACGATTGCCTTGATGAGGCGCTTCAGCCAGCGAAACAAAAACATCACGTCTGCTCAGGCAGTCGCGAGCTTTTCGTGCACGCGCTTCGACAGCCAGAAGCCGACGAAGACCGCGAAGCCGCCGATCGCCAGGTGCGGTGCGTTGGCGAAAAAGCGGGTGGGCAGGTCGATGTCGGTCAGCGGCCGGAACCCGTTGATGAAGATGCCTGCGTCGAGACAGCCTTCGCCGGTAACCAGACCCAGCACGCCGTCAAACAGATAGACCGCGCCGAACAGCTTGAAATAGAGCACCGACTGGCGATGCGAGACAAAGGCGGCGATCAGCGCCCAGACGCCGGAGAAGGCGTGCAGCAGGTGGTCGTACCATTGCAGCGAGAACAGGCCGAACGTGTAGCCTCTGTCGTCCATGAAGGCCGGCACGAAGCAGATGGCCACAACGACGAAGAACATCAGCGCATAAAAAACTGCAAGCTTCTGGATAAGCGTCATCTCGGCGTCCCCTCCGTACTTGCGCGCGATACTAGCCGATTCTACGACGAGTTGAACCAGACAGAGCTTGCTTCCCCCTCGGTAATTGCGGCGATGTGGCCGGAAACAGCCGCCATCCTCACAAACTGATTCAACGCGCTGAGAAACTGAATCAGCATATCGCCTGCTTGATTTACCAAAGCCTATCAAGTGTATGAAATTGCTGGATATTTTGAAGCCGTTGGTTTCCTCTGCGCTCAAGGCATCAACGGCGTTTGCATCATTTGCAGGTGCAGTTCCTTCCCTGTCCACGGATGCGCTTCGCAAACCGTCTCGTCCAGTTCGACGCCGAGTTCCGGTTCCTTCGATGGGATGACGTGGCCGTCCTGCCATTCGATCTTCTTCTTGAGAAGCTTTTCGTGGAACCCGTCCCACTGCTTCAGCGACTCCAGGATGAGGAAGTTGGGCAGCGTCGTGGCAAGCTGGATGTTGGCCGCGCCGACGATCGGCCCGCAATAACAATGCGGCGCGATCTGGATGTGATAGGCCTCCGCCATCGCGGCGATTTTCCTGGTCTCGAGGATGCCGCCCGAGCGGCCGAGATCCGGCTGCAGGATCGTTGCGGCGCGGTTCTCGATGACGCGCGCGAATTCGAATTTGGTCGTCAGCCGCTCGCCGGTGGCGATCGGGATCGAGGTTTGCCGGGCCACCTGCGCCATCACTTCCGGCATGTCCGGTGGCACCGGCTCCTCGAACCAGAGCGGATCGTAACGCTCGATCGCGCGGGCCATTCGCAAGGCGCCTGAGGCCGTGAACTGCCCATGCGTTCCAAACAGGATATCGGCACGGGTGCCGACCGCCTCACGGATCGCCTTGATCATGCGCGCGGAGAGGTCGATGTCGATCAGCCGCGGCTGATGACCGTCGAAGGCCGTATAGGGGCCGGCCGGGTCGAGCTTTACCGCGTTGAAGCCCTGGTCGACGTACAGCGCTGCGCATTCGGCGGCGAGGTCGGGGTCGTTGTAGACGTTCTTGCCTTGCGCGTCCTCGCTGTGGACGCTGCCCGTGTGCGGGTAGAGGTAGGTATAGGAGCGCAGCTTCTCGTGCACCTGGCCGCCGAGCAGCTTGTAGATTGGCTTGTCTGCTTCCTTGCCGACGATGTCCCAGCAGGCCATCTCCAGCGCGGAAAAGCAGCCCATGCCGGAAACGTCCGGCCGCTGGGTGAAGCCGGAGGAGTAGCAGCGGCGGAAGAGATTCTCGATGTCGTGCGGGTCGCGGCCGATGAGGTAGCGCTCCGCCATGTCCTCGATCATCCGCGCGGTAACGTGGGCGGAGAACGTGGCGTTGTAGGCTTCGCCATAACCAACGACGCCGCCGTCGGTGACAAGTTTGACGAAAATGAAATATTTGCCGCCGATGCCAGGCGGCGGATTGCCGACCACGAAGGTTTTTACGTCGGTGATTTTCATAGCGTCCCTCTCAGGCGTGATCGACTAGGACAAGTTCAGCACCCTTCCACCCGGTCATGATGGCGGCGGCATTGGTGTTGCCGCTGATGTTATTCGGAAAGATCGATGCGTCGATGACACGCAGTCCATCGATGCCATGAACCTTCAGCCGAGGGTCGACCACGGCCTTTGCGGGGTCCGGCCCCATGCGGCAGGTGGACACCGGATGATAGACGGTGCCGCTGCGTTTCCTGAAATCGGCGATGAGTTCATCATCTGATCCGGCAGGCCGGTCCCGGCAGCACTTCTTCCACGATGATCTCGCTCATCGACGGCATCGAGGCGATCTTGCGCAGGAATTTCACGCCGTCGAGCATCTCGGCGACATCTTCATCGGTCGAGAAGGCATTCGGCATGATCCTCGGATAGTCGCGCGGGTTGCTCGAGCGGATCATGATGGACCCGCGGCTGGTCGGCCGGCAGTTGGAAAGGCCGATGGAAAAGCCCGGCCACGGGTCAGGCGTCAGGATCGGGCGTTCGCCGTTCTTCGGAATGACGGTCGAGAAAGCCTGGAAATAAAGCTGCATGTTGGGGCGCAACCGCGCCGGGTCGCTGCGAAAGAAACCGCCGGCGTTGTTCATGCTCAGCGACAGCGGCCCGTTGCGCAGGAAGATGTATTGCATGCCGACGAGCAGCTTGCCCCACCATGGCCGCAGGATCTGGTTGAGCGTCGGTTCCTTGCCTTTGAACGTATAGTTTATGCCGAGGTGGTCCTGCAGGTTGGCGCCGACATTGTCGTTCGCGCTTTGCACGGGAATATCGAGCGACTTCAGCAGGTCCGCCGGCCCTATGCCGGAAAGCTGCAGCAGTTGCGGCGAATTCACCGAACCACCGGAGACGATCAACTCGCGGCCCGCTCGTGCCGTGTGAATAGTGCCCTTGCGGAGATATTCGATGCCGACCGCGCGGTTGCCTTCGAACAGGATGCGTGTTGCCAGTGCATCCGTCTCGACCCGGACATTCGTCCGCTTCATCGCCGGCCTGAGGAATGCACGTGCGGCGGACATGCGGCGGCCGTTCTTCGTCGATATCTGATAGACGCCGACGCCTTCCTGCATGGCGCCGTTGAAATCCGGATTGGCAGGAAGACCAGCCTCTTCGCCCGCCTTGAGGTAGCGTCGGGTGAGGGGGTGGACGCTGCGCGAACAATTGGTCACGTGCAATGGGCCGCCCCGCGCGCGCCACGGGTCGGCGCCCGACTCGTTGTCCTCGATCGCCTTGAACACAGGCAGGAGATCATCGAAACCCCAACCGGGATTTCCAGTGTCGCGCCAGTCGTCGAAATCCTCGCGCTGGCCGCGCACCCAGACCATGGCATTGATCGAACTTGACCCTCCGAGCAACTTGCCGCGCGGCCAATGGTCGGCATTGCCGGAAAGACCGGGATCCGGCTCTGCCTTGTAGTTCCAGTTCACCGCCGGGTCGAAAAACGTCTTGCCATAGCCGAGCGGCATTTGGACGAAGAAGCGGCGGTCGGTGCCACCCGCTTCCAGCACCAGTACGGAGAAGCGGCCGCTGGCGGACAGACGCTCGGCAACCACCGAGCCGGCAGAACCGGCGCCGACGACAATGAAATCATAAGTTTGCATGGTACCTGCGGTGCAGCTCGAAACGTCGCCGTTCACTACCCTAGCCGTCGCGTCCTGTTCCCCACATCCGGGCTTCCGTCACCGCCTGTGAAAAATACGACTTGCGAAAAATGCGACTGGACCGGGCGGTCTGGTCGCAATCGGGTCCATCAGCCTTGCCGCGAACTGCCGTTGCTGCCATCCATGCGATACCGAGTTGCAGAAAAAAGGATCGACATGGTTACCTACGCGGAAGGCAGTCCTACCGGCGAACTAACCTTGCGCACGCTGGCGATGCCGTCGGACGCAAATGCCGCCGGCGATATTTTCGGCGGCTGGGTGATGGCGCAGATGGATCTGGCCTGCGGCATCCGCGCCGCGGAGCGCGCCAAGGGGCGTGTGGTGACAGCCGCGGTCAAGGAGATGTCCTTCGCCAAGCCGATGAAAATCGGCGACACGCTCTGCGTCTACACCCATGTCAATCGCGTCGGCCGCACGTCGATGACGCTGAAAGTCGAAGCCTGGGCGCAGCGATATCTGTCGGATTTGATGGAGAGGGTTACCGACGCCGACTTCGTCATGGTCGCGCTCGACCAGGAAGGCAAGCCGAAACCGGTTCCGGAAGAAAAATAGGATCCTTTGGCGGCGGTCTATCGCGGAGTCGCGTGGCGGACCGTTGGCGAAACCGTGGGCGCTGTCCGGTCCGGCAGTGCGGAATCGAAACGCGCTCTTGCTTCCTTGACCCGGGTGATGTTCTTCCTTGCCCATTCGCCGAGCGCATTCACCGGCACGCGGAGCTCGTGGCCGAGATCGGTCAACTCATAGTCGACGCGCGGCGGTATGCTGGGGAAGACGGTGCGTGTGACGAAACCGTCCCGTTCCAGGCCGCGCAACGTGGTGGTCAGCATCTTCTGGGAGATGCCGCCAATGCCACGGCGAAGCTCGCTGAACCGCATCGGGCCGCCGCTTAGATAGCCGACGACCAGCACCGTCCATTTGTCGCCGACACGGCCCAGGATATCGCTGACCGCGCGGCAATCCTCACTTTCGTGGCGGAGACCAGGTTTCATAAAAGTGCCTCCTTGCGTGCTTCATTTTCACTCTCCTATATAGTGCTGGTATACAACGGATACCACGGTATCTAAAGGAGAGAATAATGGCCAAGCCAAAGATAGGTATCATAATCGGTAGCACGCGTGCAGGGCGTTTTGCCGATCAGCCCGCCGAATGGATACATGACATTGCCAAGGCGCGCGGCGACATCGACGTCGAAGTGCTCGACCTGCGTGATTATCCGATGCCTTTCTTCGCCGAGGCAGGCGGGCTTGCCTATACGCCGACCGCGGATGAAGTCGCGCAGCGCTGGCAGAAGAAGATCGCCGCACTCGACGGTTACGTCATCCTTGCGGCCGAATACAACCGTGGCCCGACGGCGGTGCTCAAAAACGCTCTCGATTATGCCTACAACGAATGGAACAACAAGGCGGTCGCGTTTCTCGGCTATGGCGGTGTCGGCGGCGCCCGCGCGGTCGAGCAGCTCCGGCTCCACGCGGTCGAACTGCAGATGGCGCCGATCCGCGCCGGCGTTCATATCCTCTGGCCGGATATGCTCGCCGCCAAAAGCGAGGGAAAGAAACTCAGCGAATTCGCGCATCTCAACAAGGCGGCGAGCGATATGCTCGACCAGCTTGTCTGGTGGACGCGGGCTCTCAATGCGGCGCGTGCTGCCGATGCCGAGACGGCCGACATCAAGGCTGCCTGAACTGCATATCCATTTCTGCCGGGAAGGGGGATGGCGTCCGGGCCGTCCCCCTTTCATTTTTGAATCTCAGCGGCGTATTTCGCGCCGCCCGCCCGGCAATCTGCTGGCGATGACCTTGTCGATGCGGCGGCCGTCAAGGTCGACGACCTCGAAGCGCCAGCCATTTGCGTCGACCGATTCACCTGTGCCCGGAAGCCGGTGCATCTGCGACAGGATAAAGCCGGCGAGGGTTTCGTAGTCGCGATTTTCCGGCAGGTCGAAGCCCAGATGGTCGGCCATCTCGTCGGCCGGCATGAAACCGGGCAAGAGCCACGAACCATCCTCGCGCTGCACGAGTTCCTGGTCGCCTGCCTCGATGTCGGCGCGGAAGACGCCGGTGATGGCTTCCAGGATATCGGCCGGTGTCACGATGCCTTCGAAATGGCCGTATTCGTCGTGCACGAGCGCGACGGGAACATCCGATTCCTTGAGCGTCGTAAGCACGTCGAGCGCGTCGGCCTGGTCGTGGACGATGGGAGCTGTCCGAACATGGCGCGCCGGGTCAAACTTCTGGCCGGCAAGCATCGCCGCCAATACGTCGCGGGTCTGGATGATGCCGACCATCGCATCGACGCTGCCGTCTCCCGCGGGCAGGCGCGAATGCTGCGTTTCCATCAGCAGCTTGCGCGTCGTCTGTTCGTCGGCCTCCAGATTGACCCAGTCGACATCGGTGCGCGGGGTCATCAGCGCGCGCACGGCGCGGTCGCCGAGGCGCATGACGCCGGCGATCATGCGGCGCTCGTCGGATTCGATGGTGCCGTGATGCTCGGCCTCGGCGACAAGCATCTTGATCTCCTCATCGGTGACCTTTTCCGCGCTCTCCTCCTTCTGGCCGAGGAGGCGAAGGACCCCGCGTCCGGAAATATCGAGCAGCCAGACCAGAGGCGCGGCAACCTTGGCGAGGATCGTCATCGCCGGCGCCACCTTGACGGCGACGCCTTCGGGGTTGCGCAACGCGATCTGCTTGGGCACCAATTCGCCGATGATCAGCGAACCATAAGTGATCAGGGCAACCACGATGCCGACACCGACGGCATCGGCCAAGCCGCTGCGGACACCATAATCGGCAAGCAGATGGGACAGACGTTCGCCAAGCGTCGCGCCTGAAAACGCGCCGGACAGGACGCCCACAAGGGTGATGCCGATCTGGACGCTGGACAGGAATTTGCCTGGATTGGCGCCGAGCGCGAGCGCCCGGCCGGCACCCTTCACATCGCGGTCGATCATCGCCTTGAGGCGGGCAGGACGGGATGAAACGATTGCCAGTTCCGACAGGGCAAGCAGGCCGTTGACGAGGATGAGGACGACGACCGTGGCAATCTCGACGTATAGCATGCCGGAACCCTTAGCATTGCGGCCTGCCACAATTGAAGGACAAAACATCGGACCGAAGCGGGAAGGCTCCGAATGCGCGCCGGATTATGGCTTCAGAACGCCAACGGTTACCATGCCGTCGGTGAAATAGGGATCACCGCCGCCATTGCGGCCGCGCGTTGTCGGTCCTCTTCCGGGAATTTGATACTGCCGCGCCAGGGCGTTTGCATTTGCGAGATCGGTGATGACGGTATCGCGCTCGGCATCGATATCCGGAGCGATGTGATGCGTGATCTGGCCGGTGTCGTGGCTCAGGCCGACGCCGCGGTCGAAACTGGCCGAGCCGAGCCACATCGGGCGATCGCCTTCGCCATTCGTCGAAGTGAGCCACAGCCGGATATGGTGGCGCTGGTCAGCGCTTTTTCCAACGGGCCTTTCGAAAGCGAGATCCTGACGCCGGCCGTCATAGAGCAGTGTGCTCACCGGTGCGTCGGGGTAGGGGCGGTCGAGGATCACGCTGGCGCCGATCTCGATGCTGCTGCGCAAGGTGATCGCGTCCGCCGGATCCCATTTCGCCGCCGCGAAGGCGCGCAGCACTTCTTCCCTGGAGCCGATCAGGCCGACGTTGATCGGATCGCCTGGAATGTCCTGCGGCGTCACCGTCAGCATATAGGTCGATGCGGGAGGCTCGTCGCCGTACCAGCGGGACCACAGCGCCGGCAGCAAAGCATAGGCGATCGCCAGGTAGCAGACAGCAAGCACAACCAGCGCAATCGAGGCTGGCCGCAAGCCTCTGCGCGGGCCTTCGCCCCTTATGCTCTTCATCCTGCATGGAAAAAGACTACACGCCCGAGGCTCGCCCATGCAAAGCCTCGCGCAATAGGGCGGAACCCGAGCCTATCGGCAGGCGCGATAACCGTTCCGTCGCGGCTTTATGTCGAAATGGAAGTGGTTGCGGTGATCGTAATTGTAGCCGGGGCCAAGAACCGTGGTGAAATATTGGCAACCATCGGCGCGCACTGTGTTCAGGAAGCCGCGCTGGCGGAACGCGAACCAGCCAGGCTTCTTCACGTCGATGTCGCGTCCGTTCTTGAGTTCGATGCGCATCACGTCGAGCGCGTTGCCGCGCGAATGCTCCGACGATGTGCGCGAGCCGTTGATCCTGCGGCATGAATAGCTCGATCCCTGATGGATCGTCTTCACGCCGGACAGGTAGCGATAGCGCGAAGCCGGCGCCAGTTCGTTCTTCGTCCAACGGGCGAAGGTCGCAGCCATCTCGCAATTCAGCGTCGCGGCGGGCTTCATCTGGATGCCGCCGGAGAGACCGGAAACCGACACCGGATAGTCGATGCGGCAGGCCTTGCTGTCGTGGATGGGCGCCAGGTCGCGATACTTCACGCCGAGACGTTTGAGGTCGCGCCGGCAGGCGATCTCGTCGGCCGGCATCGTGCCGGGCGGCGAAGTTCTTGGCTTTTGCGGCGCATCGAGGCGCGGATAGCCAGCCAGATAGGGGTTCGACGGAACCAGGCGTTGCAGTCCCGGGTCCCGGGATCGCAGCCGCCATCTGGGTTCGAGGCGCGGGCTTCGGGATCGGCCACGATATCGCTTTGCGGAGCGGGGTTCCCGCCATCGGGACCGTAGACGGGTTCCATGTCCGGCTCTCCGGTTGCCAAATCGGCTTCCTGCGGCACGGGTCCGGGTCGGAGCTGGTTTCAGTTTGCTCGATCAATCGCATCCGCTTGTTCGGAAAGGGTGCGCGGTTGCCGTGACGCCAGATCCGGCTGGGAAGCGTAGTCCGGTATGTCTTCAGCCTGTTGCGGAGCAAATTCGGGCGCTGCCGTTTGAGCCGGCATCGGCATATCGGCAGGCGACAATCGCCGAAGTTTGGGCACCGACATCGACATCCGGGCGCAGCACCGCTTCGCTCGTGCAGGCCGAAACCAGAACCGCGCCGGCGAACGCGACCACCAGGGCGGCGCGCACCCGGTGGGCCGTGATTGCCGGCGAACAAGCGGCAACCGCCTGGTGAAATTCTGGCAGCATGATCGACGTCCTGTCCCCGAACGCCAGCATAAATCTGAACGGTAAAGGAAAACTCAGCGTCGGCATTTACGCCTGTGGCGGAAATCCGGCGGCGGCCGTTACTGGCAGAAAGTCGAGCCGTTGCGGCGCTTTGCCAGGTCGAGATGAAAGTGTGCCGCATGGTCTGTATCGCTGCCGGGGCCAAGCACCGTCTTGAATGGACCGCAGGCGGCGGTGCGGACCTTGGAGAGGAACAGCGAGTGTTTCGGATTGCGGGTAGCGTTCACCTCGACTGTTGTTCCGTTCGAAAGCGTGAAACTCGCGATATCCAATGCATTTCCGAAGGCGTGTTCGGACAATTTATGCGTGCCGTTGCGCGGGCGGCAGACATAGCCGGAAGCCTGCTGGATCGTTTTCAGGTCGGCGCCGAGTTCTTGCCGGGTAAGCTTTGATACCACGTCGATCGAAAACCGTGCGATCGCCTCGGCGGTTGTGCAATTCACCAGCGCTTCGGGCTGGATGCCGATACCGCCACCCAGCGCCTTGAGGGCAATTGGGCGAGGGAGGGCGCATCCGGCGGGATCGTTGAGCGGTGGACGCTCGTCGAACTTCGCTCCCAGAGCCGTCAGCCGCTTGCGGCAGGCAGCCTCTTCGGCCGGTGAGGTTTCCGGCCGCGGCGGAGATTCGAACGCGGGTGGCGTGTCAGCCTTCTTTTCGTTGCTCTTTTCCGCCGGATGCTCATCCGTTTCGGGTCTTGGGGTGGGTTTTTCGTCCACCCGTTCTGGCTGTTCGAGCTGCGGTCTCGGCGACGGCTTTTCATCGGTCTTCGGCGGCGTTTGCACCGGCTGTTCGGATGGTGAAACCGCAGGACGAGGATCGGGCAATGGGGCGACAGACGGCTGTGGCGGAACGATTTGCTGCGCGGCCGGCTCTCGCGGCGCGGGCCGCGGCGCCTTCGTCGGCAACGGGTCGGCATAAACTGAACCGGCAACGAAAAAAGCTGCGCAGCACAACAAAGCGCAGACGCGGCTTTGTCCGGAATAACTGTTTGGCGGCGTCACTCCCATCTATGCGAGATTGCGCGCTGGGGCTCCTGTGGCAACTGCCGCTACATCACGATGGGTTACGTTTGATGTCGCGACGGACCTACGCGCCGATCGCCTCGAGACCTTCTTCCAGCCAGTCACCCAGCATGGGTAGTGCCGAGCAGGTACTTCGACACCCGCTTGTTGGTGCGCTGGCGTGCTTCGTTCACCGCCTCGGCCCATTCGGAGGCGTCATAGTCGCCGCGCCCGACCCAGACGAGCGCGATCAATTCGGCAGCTTCGTCGACATTCAGATCGTTGATGAGTTCGCGAAGTTCTTCTTCGGTGAGGTTTTCCTCGGCCTCTTCGGCCAGTCCGTCATGCAGGTGGGAGTCTTTCGACTGGCTGTTCAGTTCGACTTCGTGCTCGCTGCCGTCCGCATAATCGTCGTTGACGGCCGCGCTGATAGCCTTGGCCTTCAGAATGAAGAACCGCACGGTGTCGGGATCAATGGCGAGATCCCATTCCTTTTCCACCCGTTTCTGCACGGACATCCTCCAAGATGGCACGTGTTGATCGCGCATAATGCACGCCATCCAGAGAAAAATCGAGCATGCAGGTTTCGGTCCTGTCCCGACGTCACATTGGCAGGGGAACGGCAAGGCTGAAATGCAGCGCTCCCCCTTCCACGAGGGGTCACGCCCGGGTCACGGCGGCTGGCGTTTCTTGCTGAACAGCGGTCAAGTTACCGTGCAGGAGGAGCCGATGACCCTTGGCTTCTCCTGATCTTTTTTCCTGTAGCGATCCGACGAGGTCGCTACAGGCCGGGTAAAGGGAGCCTTAACGAACCTTGCAGGAACCGGTCGGATTTTACAGACCGGATCACCAAATCGGGATCACCAATTTGGTATGACCCTTTGGGTCCCAGGCGCCCAGATTCACAGTTCCCGAGCGGCGTGCGTAGAATGATACGCCAGCAGATCCGGGCGCCGGTTTCTTCACTGCAAGCGTAATACCCTCGGCGGACGCCTTGGCCCGAACCGCCTGTGGCGTGCGGCCAAGCAGCCGCGCTATGGTGCTCACGCGGACCTGCCCAGCCAATCGCCGCAAGCGGCCAAGGTCCCGATCCGTCCATTGCGTTCGATCCTTCGGCCAAAACGTCATGGTCTCTCTCCGTCTTTGTTGGTCAATGCCGGAACTCGTCCATATGGCTGGTTGCGCGGCTTGTCTGTGAAAGACCTCACTCTGGGCGGCAGCGGCTAATCTCTGCGCTATATGCTCGTTATGTTGCACGAGTTTTTGATCGTCTTCACGCAGTTGACGGTCCTCGCCGCGGCTATCGCGACGGGACTCTGGCTGATCGGCGTTCCACTGGTGTGGATTGCCTGGATCGTCGGGGTGGCGTGGGTGATTGGGATATCGTGGCTTGTTATGAGTTTACGATCGCTCTGAATGGGAACCGGCCGAACCCGGCAGTCGCAGCGGGCGGAAATCTTCGACTGACAGTCGATCGGTCGTTGCAACCGCCGCGCGCCGCCATGACGAGAAAAATCGAGCAGCGGGCTCGCTTCCGCCTCGACGTCGCATTGACAAGGCGAATGGCAAGCCTGAAATGCGGCGCTCCTCCCTCGTCATCCGGTTCCGTCCATGGCCATCGTGCTTTCCCCAAAGGTTTTTCCCGTTATTTTCCTCGTCTTGTCGAATGTCTTCATGACGTTTGCCTGGTACGGCCACCTGAAATTCAAGGCGGCGCCACTTTATGCGGCGGTGCTGTTGAGCTGGGGACTTGCATTCTTCGAGTATTGGCTGGCGGTGCCGGCCAACCGCGTCGGCCACCAGGTCTATTCAGCGGCCGAACTGAAGACGATGCAGGAGGTGATTACCCTTTCCGTCTTCGTGGTTTTCTCGGTGTTTTACCTGAAAGAGGGGATCACCTGGAACCATGCCCTCGGGTTTACGCTGATCGCTGGCGGAGCAGCACTGATCTTCAGGGCGTAACGGGCTTTTTCTGATAGAGCGCCGGGATGAACTCCACGATCAGGATCGCCGAAAAGATCAGCGCGCAGCCCAGAAGCCCCGTGGCGGGCAGCCGCTCGCCGAGCAGCCAGATTCCGAACATCGCGGCGAATACCGCTTCCGACGCGAGAAAGATCGCCGCTTGCGGAGCAGTAGTGTAACGCTGGCCGACAGCCTGCAGCGTGAAGGCAAGGCCGCCGGAGAAAATGCCGGTGTAGAGGATTTCCGGCGCGGCGATCCTGACCGCGCTCCAGTCGATCATTTCGAAGCCGAAGGCGATCAGCAATCCGAGAACGCCGCAAACAGCGAACTGGACGACCGCCAATGTGACGGGCCTCCCGGTGTGGTTTGCATGACGGGAGATGAAGATCAGTTGTAGCGCCCAGAAGGCGGCGCACAGGACAGTAAGCCAGTCGCCTGTGGTCAGGGAGGCGATCTTGCCCCCCGACAGAAACCAGATGCCGACGAGCGCCAGCAAGGCCGCCGGCCAGATGACCGGATGCGGCCACTGGCGGAACAGGATAACCGCGAACAGCGGAACCATGATGACGTACAGCCCGGTGAGAAAGCCGGAATTGGTGACGGTCGTCGTCATCAAGCCGGTTTGCTGGGCTGCCATGCCGCCGAACAGCAAGGCACCGATGAAGGCAAAGGCCCGCCAGTCCTCCAGAGACAGTCGTTGTCCGCTGCGGCGCGCCTCGCGCCAGGCAAAGGGCAGCATCGATACGCCTGCAATGCCAAACCTCAATCCGACGAAGGAAAACGGGCCGATCGCCTCCATCGCTGTCGATTGCGCGACGAAGCCCATGCCCCACATGGCGCCGACGAGAAGCAGAACGAGGTTGGCCTGAACGCGGGTCATGATTTCTGCTTGCTTGCGAAGGATGCCGTCTTAACATCCTTCAATTCCGCCGCAAGCGAGCTTTATTGTGCCAGTTGTCTCACGCCGATGTGATCGAGATCACAGACTGATAAACTAAACTTCCGGAAGAAACGTGTCTTCGATACCGTTAAAACGTAGCGAAGTCCTTTGAGGAGAAACCCTATGCGAGCACGATTGATTGTCAGCCTGGCGTCCATGGTTGTAGCTGCGCCGTTACTGGTGGCGCCTGCTTTTTCCGCCGGCGGCGGCGGCGGTAGCCTCCGTCCCGAGTATGCAAGGGAGGCAAAGTCTGGGACAAGAAGCAAGCAGAAATGCGTGCCGAAGACCAGTTCGATCGACGACGACAGCATCTACGAAACTGGCCGTTCGCTTGCGATGCAAGGCCGTTACGGCGAGGCGATCGCCATGCTCAGCCTGGCCAAGGACAAGACCGATCCGCGCATCCTCAACTATCTCGGCTATTCGCACCGCAAGCAGGGCCGGGTGCTCGTCGGCCTCGGCTACTATCAGGAAGCGTTGCTGCAACAATCCCGACTACACGCTGGTGCGCGAATATATGGGCGAGGCCCATCTCCAGCTGGGTGACGTCGCGTCCGCCATGGAGCAACTCGGCGAGATCGAAAAGCGTTGCGGCAAGGGTTGCAGCGAATACACCGAACTCGCCAGCCAGATCGACGCCTATGTAAAGGGTTGATTTCCTGCGGGTCGCAGGATCGCTTTCGTGAAGGGCCCGGCGGTTCAGAACCGCTGGGCCGGGGGTTGGAGTCCCTCCGTGGCCACCAATAAAATCAATAGCTTAAGCGTCTGCGATACCGTCAACCGAAATTCTGGGGCAACATCTGGGGCAACAAATGGCCAGGGCTTTCAATCACCTGCTTCACGAGTCGAGGGAGATTTTTAAGGAAGCTACTGCAGCCGGCAAACCAGAAAAATCAACACCCGCAACGATCACGGCCGAAGTCCGATCATTCGCGGCAGACATACCTGCCGATGCCCCGATCTACTTACGTGTGACCCAGGATCGCTACGGGCTGTTTGGCTACTGTTCTGACGGAGTGCTTGAGAAAATCAAAAATGACGGCGGGTCCATCGTCTTCGGATGGGTCATTTGGGAGTGGCCCAACGTCTTCTTGACCGCCGAGTTTCACGCCGTGTGGCGCGATCAGAACGGTTCGCTTAGCGACATCACTCCGAAACCACATGGCGAGCAGGAGATTGTGTTCGCCGCTGACCCGTCGATCCCATCGGACTTTAACTTTGATCTCAGGCCGCGGAACAAGACGGCGCGGTCGTACACCCTTCCGGATCAGGGTCCGGATCTCGACAGGTTAGAAGCACAACTGTGTGGCGCAAAGCGGACTTATGAAGAAAGGAGGGCAACGAGAGCTGGCATAACACTCCGGGAATCGCTAGCCAGGAAATTGCCCCCAGATCCATTGCCAGAGTTGATAGACCGTTTTCTCGCGGCGTCGGATCGCGTTGCCGCAAAAGGTGATACGTTGAACTCGACGGGCGGATTTTTAGCTGCCGACCAGGCATATGTCGATCTAAAACGGGAATCCGCCCGTGCACTGAAGGTCCTCCGATTGGCCCTTAAATAATCCTTTGCGCCTTCGGCGGTTTGGCCAATTCAATCGCTTTGCTTTGATTTCCAAGGGTTTCCTGCGACTATCGGCAGGTCCACGCGACATGAACGCGACATGCAACGGGAGGGGTTCATCGAGGAAGTTTGAATCTTGATAACTTCGGCGGCCATGGTCGCCGCTCAATGTGGTACCTCTATTGCTGACACCCAGTTCGCCACCGTGGAGTCTCCTCCCCTGCCGACAGGAAAGCCGGCATCCCTCGCCGGCTTTCCTTTATGCATGCAGACTTCACAGTTTCGAGTTACGACGAACTTGTGACCGGCCGGGAGAGCTTATGTCACGGCGATAACTCTGCCCGCCACGTCAAGGTGACACCGGATCCGCGCCTCACGGACGTCTATGCCCCCTTGGCGTTCATAGTCGATGCGCACATGGAGCGGGGCAGTAATAGCACCACGACGTTGCCGGCTCAGCGGTCCTGCGCTTGCCGCGCGCACATTCACGGCGCCGAGCGGCCTCGCAGCAAACTCGATCGCCTGACGGCAGACACGAACCACATCCCTTGGTGTACCGGGTATCGCTTTTAATGGCGCCACAGAGAGCAGGGGGTAGCCCCTACCTTGCCCAGATTTGTAGCTGCGAGCTTTGGAGGGCAAAAGAATGCGTGGCAGGGCGATAGCTTGCCGCACTCCCCTGGCCTGACGAATACCTGACGCTGTGTCGGCACCTGGCGTGGCGACACCTGACGTTGCGGCGGCACCTGGCGTGGCGGTGCCACTTGCTGTCGGTCCCGACCCGGTAACTGAACCGCCAGTCGTACCTTCCGGAGCGGCGGTCGAGCCAGCGGGACTGCCTGGAGCGGCAGTAGAGCTGCCCAGGCCGGCGCCCCCTGAACCGACCCCAATCGAGAGACCGCCGCTCGTGCCGCCAAGTTCGCCATCGGCCCCGACGCTTGCCCCGGGGGATCCGTTGCTCGTGCCGACCGATCCACCGACGTTCGCTCCACCCACTCCGTCGACGCCCGTGCTAGCCCCGACGGAAGCGCCTTCGTTGTCAACACCCAGATCTGCGCCGACCCCGACACCGCCGACTTGGCCGCCAACGCCCACATCGAGCGCCGAGGCGGGCCCGATCGCAACCGCGATTGACAATGTGGCAGCGATGTACCTGTTCATCACCAAACTCCTTAGCCCAGTAACAATTCTAGCAGAGCCAGTTCGCAGTGGTGAGCACCGAGTAAGGCTAAGGTGGCTAGTATCTTAGGTGGAGCTTGAGGCGATGAGCTTGTAAAGGGCGAGTGAGATGTCGATGCTCAAGCAACAGCAATTCCCCCGAAGCAAAAAAGCCCGCCAGGGCGAACCGCGGCGGGCGTGAGCAGAGTCCGATGCTTACTCATCCGGCGGCGGGTTGTCTGGGGTGTAACCGAGCCGTTCCAGGACGATGAAGGACCGGTTTAGGACGATGTCGATCATATTGGCAATTGAGACGAACTGCTCTTTGGTCAAAGTGAGTTTTTCGAGCAACTCGGGCGCCAGCCCCTCACGGCATATATTTGCCATGTGCTGCTGGAGAGCTGTGTCGTCACGGTTGAGCATTACTGCCGCCACCCTGACAGTTGTGAGGTGGTTTTCAGCCCACGCAACGTCGAATGTGTGTGGGTCAATCTCTAACGCTTCGAAAGTCATTGCTTGGCGCTGCGCTGGCGTGGCTGCTCGACGCTTGCTAGCGCGCTTGATTTTGGGCATGCCTTCGGCGGCTGCCCGAACAGGGTTGTTCGGCATTGTTCATTCCTCCGGGTTGTGCTATTTGCACTATTGTGGTGACGGATGCACTATACACAGGAATTAGCGATGGTGACAAGTGCACAAATCAGAGCGGCGCGCGGTCTCCTGAATTGGACCGTCCGTGACCTTGCCGATCAGTCGGGTGTGCACCGGAACACCGTGACGAGGATCGAGACCGAGACGACGACACCAGGGCATTCTATAGCGGCCGTGCAAGGCGCCCTCGAAAAGGCCGGCGTCGAGTTCATCCCGGAGAATGGCGGCGGTGCCGGTGTAAGGCTCAGAAAACACAAGACAGCAGAGAGTCCCGAGCAGCCAGACGAAGGTGAAGGCGGGATCATCAAGCACAGTAAGATGTGAGGGAACGTCGCCTCGACCGATTGATCTGAACCCTGGGCTTACGCTGCAGACGTCGCACCTCAGGAGGGAGTTTTCAGGAGATGGATGGGGCGCTATAAGCGCACCCCAAAGTGGGTGGCGAATGCTCTTTTCTAGCACTGATTTCATTTTCCAGTTTCTGCCAGTAACGATAGTCATAGCTGCCATTGCGTGGCGGCTGGGGCGCAACGCGTTCCTCGTCTCGATAGCGGCATGTTCTTCTTTCCTGTACGCCGCTCACGTTCCGATCTACCTGGCCCTGCTTTTTGCCTCAGCAGCCGCCAATTATGTGCTGGCCGGCTACATCGGGGACGGTCGGCGGCGCTGGCTCTACATCGTGGGAATTGCCGCCAATCTAGCGTTGCTCGGCTATTTCAAATACGCGGATTTCTTTATTGGAACGCTGAACGATGCGTTCGGAGCCGGCATCGAACCCCTGCGAATCGTGCTGCCGCTCGCTATATCCTTCATCACCTTCGAGCAGATCGCCTTTCTGTCGGACGTCCGGTCTGGCCGCGTGCCGCGGGGCTCGGTTATTGAATACCTCGCCTTCATCACGCTATTCCCGAAGCTCATTGCAGGCCCGATCATCCGCTATACGGAAATCCTGCCGCAGATACGGGAAAAAACCGGCCATGCTGCGGAGCGCATTTTCACTGGCCTGTGCATTTTCAGCGTTGGTCTCTTCAACAAGGTCGTGATTGCGGACAGCCTCACGCCAATCGTCAATCCGGTTTATGCCGCAGCCGGCAGTGGCCTGGTGGCGAGTTCCGATGCTGTTTTGGCAACACTCGCCTACTCCACCCGCATTTATTTTGACTTCTCTGGCTACTCCACCATGGCGATTGGCCTGGCGTGGATGTTTGGCATCCGCCTGCCGATCAATTTCCTGTCGCCCTACCGCTCAACCTCGATCATCGATTTCTGGCGGCGCTGGCACATTACCCTGTCCCGGTTCCTTCGGGACTATTTGTACTTTCCGCTTGGTGGTGGCCGGAAGGGAGAGGCCCGCCGTTATGTCAATCTCTTCATTGTCATGCTGCTTGGCGGGCTGTGGCACGGCGCCGGATGGGTGTTCGTCGCCTGGGGCGCCATCCATGGCGCGGCCCTCGCGGTCAATCATGGCTGGCGCGCGCTAGCGCCAGAAGCGCTCCAAAAGGTCACCAGCCACCCAGCCATCGCCTGGCCGTTGACGATGTTGGTAGTTGTCGCGGCATGGGTGTTTTTCAATGCCGTCGACTTCAAGACCGCGGCGAATATCTTTGCGTCAATCAGCAACCCCGGGCAGGCCATGGTGACGCCGAACCAGATCGCGATTGTGATAGCCTCATGGGCGTTCGCCCTCCTGACACCTAACGCGGCAAAGCTATTCCGCTACGGCTTCCTAGCCGGCGAGCATGGATGGGAACATCTTCCGCCATTGCCGGTGCCGTCATTTGCCGTAACGGCGCTGTCAGCGCTGGCCTTTGCCGTGTCCATCATCTTCGTTCTGAGCGGTACGCCAAATGCGTTTATCTACTTTCAGTTTTAGCCTACGCGTGGGTATCTTCGCGGGCATCCTCGTGGCGGCTATTGCCGCGGCCGAAGCTTACTGCCGCTCCCCATCTTTTGCGCCCACCTCAAATGAACAAGTCTACCTTCGAAACTGGACCCTGTTCGATTCATCAAATGCCGCGTTCGGTGACAGCCAGATGGGGTCTATAAACAACCTCGGCGGCTTCCAGGTTTACAGCCCTGGCGGGCTTCAAACCTCCGAACTCTTGCGAGTTGTCAAATATGTCTACGCCTCAACCGAGCCTAAAAAGGTGGTGATCGAGCAGGCACCGCAATGGTTCGGCGAATATCACAAGGACAGGCCCGAAGCGTTCGGTGCATCTACGATGCCGCCGCCCTACCTGCGACTGCTCGTGTTGTCGCCATATTTCCACAAGACGTTGAAGGACGCTGTGCTGAAGGACGTGGCCTCATTCGTGGCTTCAGCTCGCGCCGATGAGATCGGCAGGCCGGGGCCAGTGGAAGTCAACTTGCTCGCAGCCGATTGGCTCGCCGAAATTCGACGGCAGGGCATCGACATAGCCCACTTTCGATGGTCGACGTTCCCGGCGGAGAAGCGCGCCAAGCTGACGATCGGAAGGGCATATGAACAAAACCCTGTCGTGGGCTTTGAAACCTCGCAGTGGGCGAAGGATTACGAAGCAGCCCTATCGTTCCTTCTGGAAAAAGGAGCGACGGTTTGCCTGTACGAACCTCCCGTGACGGCAGCAATGCGTGAGGTGCGGACTACAATCGAGCGGTCAAACTACGCGGCGTTCGACGCCTACGGAACCGAACTCGCCACCCGAATGAATGTGCCCTGGGTACGTTTCTTGGATACGCTGCCGGACAGCGAGTTCAACAATCAGGATCACCTCAATGAGTTCGGCCTTGCGAAAATTTGGCCGCAGGTCTTTGAGCGATGCTTTGCGTGAATAGCTTAGGCCGCAACCGGGCGGATGACGTCGATGCCGCTCGTGGTGCCGCTCATAAGCTTGCCATCCCAAACGACGTTGGCGCAGTTCGTGCCAGTGACATTGCCGATCTGCGGTGAGGTTATTCTGCCCCGCTCGGCATAGTTTAATTCCGCATCCCCACTAACAATACCGCTGATAAGGAAATCATCGCTGACATTGTTCGCCGCGCCAAAAATGCGCAACACAAGTGGCCCTGTCCCGCCCGACGTGGCCGAGAAGGTGTTCGTAAAAAAGAAGTGCTTCACCGATACGAAGTGCATTGTGCAAACGGCCGCGCCAAAAAACGAGCAATTTACCCCCGCAAGATTTCGGAGACCACCATCCGGTGGGCTTCCTCCGACCGCGGCTTGCCCATCCACATAAAGTGACTGCCGGATCTGGTCACCGCAGGAGACATAAACGTTATCAAACCAAAGATCGCCCGGTCCGAGTGCGCCAGTATCGTTGATCATTGAAATTGCAGAACCGCCGGTCACACCATCGGTAGCTGCAAATGCGATGTCTTCAAGGGTGACACCAACGTCCTTGAAGGCGAAGATGCCCCGAACCGAGCTAAACTCGGTGTAGCGCTTGCGAACGATAGTGTCCTGAAAGCCGCCATTCCGCTTGCCCCGTACGGTACATTGATAGGTTCGCTCGGGAAGTTGGCTGAAAAGCTCGAAGTTCCCGTTGGAATACTGAACGTAACCGGGCTTGTCGATGTTCTCCAGATTGATCATCGCCGTGAGATACGGCGAGGCGTCTGTGGTGTTGATGACGTTGGGAACATCGAACTCGGACGAATGCCATGTATCGGACGAAAACCGCCCGCCAGGGCCGGTGTTCATCGTCGGGGCCTTCGGGCGAGCCACCCACGCGCCACTAGCCGCCGAAACGGCATCCTTCTTGATATACCGTCCGTTGTAGACGTCGGCGGCGACACGTGTTGTGTAATCGCCCAACAACCATTCGAACTCTTGATCTCTGAAGGTTACGTCACGGAGCCGAGCGATCGGATAATCGTCCGGATTGAGGCTGTCAGACTTGATGGCGGTGACGCTCGTGACGGTGGGCGTGAATAGAAAATCCACCATGCGTGGGTCGATTTTGGGGAACGTCATCGGGGATATCCTTCTTAGAACCAGCGCCCGATGGCGTTGATCGTGACGTTTCGCTGTGCTGCGGCTTGAGTTGTTACAGCGGTGAGTACGTAGCTGACGCTTGCTGCGATGGCCGAAGAGACAATCGCGCCGAACGCCGTGAGCGCGGTGGGCGACACGTTAACGGTGGGAATGCCCGAGAAGGCTTGCGGATAGGTCCAGTGTTTGCCCGCCGCTGCGGGAAGCCTCCGAAGTATGCGGAACTGATGGCTACCGTTGTTCCAAGATCGAGTGCCGCCCAGCAAATCTGCGTGCCATCGGCGAAGCGAACATATTGACCATTGGCATTTGACCCCCGTGCCGGGGTTTGGCTGACTTCTTGCCAATTGCCCGACCCGAGCGAACGGAACCGCATGACAAGCCCGTTGAAGGTGGTGATGCTCAAGGCACAGGCAAGGATCAGGCTTGTCGCGTTGTGGGTAAGTGTCAGAGCGCCGGTGAATGGCACCGTTCGCTCGACACCAGCCGCGGCCGTGCCGAAACTGGTGATCGTGGTAGTTCCGGTGATGTCGACGAAATCGCCGATTGCCGCGCCAAGATCGATCGATGCAGCGGAGGCGATGGGGACGCCTGCCACGCCCTTGACGAGCGTGTCGACTTCGTCGGTGGAATATGTGTCCAGCACGGTGCGGAACGCCACTTCTGCACCCGCAGCAAGCTTTGCCGGCGTAATCGTGCCATCACCTGGCGCTCCAACCAGCGGAATTTGATTGCCGTAACGGGCTTGGATGTTCTGGATGATGCCGTCGCCCGGAGGCGGGCCGGATGTGAAGGTCACGGTTCTGCCGACAACCGTATAGCCATCGGTCGGGATCATGGTGTTGCCCAGCGTCAGGATGACGTTGTTGGCGCTGACGGTTTCGGCAGTCAGAATGTTGGTAAAGACGGTCGTAACCCCGTCGCCTGGCCAGCGGTCAACCACGAAGTTGTTGCGCGCAAGCGAGGCATAAGCGGCGGCTTCTTCAATGATTTCAGCGCCGGTTTCCTGAAGTTCCTGAACGCCGTCGGCCGTCTCGTCAGCGAGCGTTGCAACGCCGGCAGCTACGGCAGCAGTCACATCGGCAACCGTATCGTCTGACTGGTAGAAGGCGAGAACGATGTTGTCCGTCCCGATGTTCGGCTCGAAGGTCTGGAAGGAATAGACGTTGCTCGAGTTAACCGTGCCCTGCTGGACGTGGACTGTCGTGCCCTTCTGGATCATCCGGGAGGAACGGGCGTCCGAGGCGCGATACCAGTTGCCTTCGCTCGCCGTGTAGATGCCATTTTCACGGGCGTCAGTCTGGTTTTTGACCAAGATCCTGTTGCCCGGAGTGGTTTGCACGCCGTCGATGACCGGCAATCCCTCAGGTTAAGATTGCCAGTCGTCGCCAGCCTGACCGGCTCACGCTCACCGGTTAGAAGACGAACGGCAGCAGTCGCGGGGGCAGCCATGAGATCAATCCTTTCCTGTGAGCCCGAAGGCTTCACCGGTCGCTTCCTCGACCTGATTGAAAAGCGAGCGAACGTAGAAAATATTCTGGTAAGGCAGCATCTGGCGCGCCTTCCTGAGATCAGCCTTTGTGGTGTCTCCAGCAAACACGCTGCCGCTGACCTGGAAGATGTCCTGCACAGCGCCCACAGAGGGGCCAAGGAAGGCATCTGTGACGTTTCGGGAGGCGTAGCGGCTGATAGGCTCCTTGGTGAAGTACGACAGCCCCACCTTGCCCCGCGTGCCTTTCTCCAGCGCTCCGTTGAAATCCATGAGCCAGCCGGACAGGCCGGATTTGTCGAAGGCCTCCACAGCCCACACGGATGGCTTGTCGCTAAGCGGCCGATCGGCAATCCACTGCTTCATCGCGTAGGCGGTGGCACCTAGTCCCATCATTAAAACGATACCGTTGAGGGTGGCGGCATCACGCTGCTGCATGCCGGCAAGCATCGTGCGCTGCATCGAGGCGATGCCAAATGTTTTAAACTGGCCGACGGTTTTGCCCAGCTCGGTGCTCATCCACAGGGGCTTGTCCTGACCTGGCGTGACAATTATCCGGTTGATGTCGCGAACGATGGCGGCACGAAAGGCCTCAAGGGTGCCGCGGTCATCCCAGTTGATGCCGCCAGGAATGACAATTCCGTCCTGAACGTCGCCATGCAACGCGAACTGCTTCGCGATTTGCTGGGCTAGATCATGGTCGATGTTCGATGCGGCCAGCTTCCTGATGTCGTCTGGGCTGCCTTTGCCGGCCGCTACACGCTCGGAGGATCGGATCAGGTTGTTGATCGTCACCAGGCCGGCGAACTGCTTTAGAGCGGCGTTCCAGGGCGCCATGAGAGAGACGATACCGAACCTCGACGACATCGCGCTGATGCCGCGCTCAAGGCGGGAGTGCCGCCCGAATTCGTCCGTCAGATCCGCCATAGCCATCGTTCGGCTGTCGAGGATCATGTCGAGCGCCGTACCGGCCATCTTCACTTCCTCAGCCGCCAGCCGGAATCCTGGTAGTTACGGATCATCGGCAGGAAGCCATCCCGGAACGTCGACGTCAGACCGTGGGTAAACACCACCTTGGCCAGGTCCGGCACCGCGGAGACTGTCATGCCGCCGAGCAGCTGGAGGGGATGGACGGTCACTGAAGCCTCGATCCCGGATTGATTGGCAGGATCTCGAAATCGCTTGCAAACGGCAGCAGGAGGTCGATGGCATCAAGGTCTTCGACCCCTTCGGCTGCATCGTCCGGCATCTCGCCGTTGATCACCTTGTGCATGGCCTCAACAGCGCTGGCCGGTATCGGAGAGATCAGCGGCGGATTGGTCTGGCCGACGAGATAGAGCTTTTCTCCAGACGGAAGGTCACGCCTGCCGAGGTAAATCTTGCAGATACCCATGAAACCGTTTTCCCCAATGCCGTTGATGAAGCTGGCGAAGGGTCCAGGCTCTGGGCTGAGCAGGATTGCAACAATATCGCCCGGCTTGATCGACGCCGACGGGTCGACAAGCACCTGCGTACCGTTAGGCGTCAAAGCACCCAGGCAATCACCGCAAAACTGAAAGGAGTATGTTTCCATTGGTTAATTCCGATCCGCGCTGAGGGGCACCGGATAACGGCTCCCAATCATCGGCGCTCCGATAGATCCCCGGGTATCCAGAGGCCCGCCGAGGATCAGGAACGAGAGGAGCAGCTTGTCGGCCTGGATGGCTTTGCGGCCGATGTTGGTCGGCGTTGGCGCCCGGGGGCCCGACATTGCCTTCTGTCGGAGGCTCTGAACGTTGATTTTCGAGTTGGGCCTTCCAGCGCTCTCAAACGCTGAGTTGTCGCTCTCAATGGACATGCGGAGACGGTCCACCTCGAACAGTAGGCCCCTGGTCTTTTCGATATGCTCGTAAACCTCACGCCATTTGCTGGAAAGTTCTTCGGCCTTGGCCTGTACGGCCTTGGCAAGTTCCTCGATCTCGTCAATGGCTTCCCGCTCACGAGCTTCAGTCCGGCGTCGCGCAGCGCCTTCGAGCGCCCGCTCGAGCGTCTCAATCAGCTTTTCGGTGTCGACAATCGAAGCACGAACGTCGTCCAGGTTGCCGTCACCGAAGATCGCGCTGTCCTCGTCTTTTTTGAGCTCGACCAAGCGCTTTCGCGCGACGGTCAAATCCGCATCCATGGCGATGGCCAGGGCTGCGAAGTCCGCGGCGGTTGAAGCCTTCGACAGCTTGTCAGCGTGGCGGTTGAGAGGGAAAACCTTCACTGTCATTTTCGCATTCCTCATTTGGGGTTCATCGGAAACCAGCGCTCGTATGGCTCGCCGGCTTCCTTGCAGAGAGCGACCGCCCGCACTGGATCGGAACGGATCAAGGCACTGATGGCGCCAGGCGAAGGAACGTCGCCGTCTTCGCCGCGCTTGAACGGGTTGGGAACTGCTTGAGACCCGTTCCCAAAGACCTGGCCTATGGTTGTCAGTCTCATCGGAAATCTCCCAATGGATCGGACCGCTCACGCCGCTCGGGACGAATGCGCTCCAGCGCCTCTACTTCATCCAGATGCTCGAACCGCTTCGGAGAGCGCTTCACGAAGCGGCCGCTCGCGACGTCGATGGCAACGTAATCGCCCTCGTTCGGGTCGTAGGCTTGGACTATCTCGCTCATCGATAATTCTAATGGATCGCTAAAGACGGCTGCCGCTGACGGGCGCGTAGTAGTACGGTCTTGTCGTCGAGAGCTTCTAGAGCGAACACGATCGCGCCAGCAACGCGTTTGCCAGATCATCGGAAGCACTTTTGGGTGGTCTACGAATCTCTACCACGCGCGCGGCACGCCGTTCTCGGCGAGAAAGCTGGGTGACTAGCGGGTGTCGTCGAGCAGGACAGCTCGCTCGCTCATGAGCATCGGCAAAAGCTCGATGTAGATTTCGCTCCGGTTCTTCTCGCTCGGCAGATAGCGGATGCGTGGCTGTTGAAGGCCTCATAGACCAGTTCGAGCGTATCTGTCGCTCTTCACGGACGTGATGTGATAGGCGCGCAGCGTGGCCACAAACTCCGCTGTGGCGTCGGCAGGGCTGAAAGGCGCTCGGATCTCAGAGTGAGGTCGAGAACGCTCCTGTGGCTCTCTTTGTGGCCGATTGCCAGCACTATGCTGTCGTGCTGGCCGCCGCTGAAATAGATGAACGCGCTATACTCATGCCGCCGCTCGAATGGGCGCTCGCGAACGTGTCCTCGACGCAACGACGCACACGTCGATCTCAACGAATGAGCTCAGGTCGTTGCGGAATTCGCTAAGCTATTGGGCCTCTCCGGCCTCCGCATCTCCGCGATGGCATCCGCGATGAAGCTCTCGTCCAAGGTAGCGTTGAACTGCCGGCTGGATCTCTGGACGACTAACGTGTTCGCGTCGCTCTTGCCGAAATAGTTCATGTGCTTGGTGTGCAGCAGGCCGCGTCGGCCCCAAGGGCTCGAAATGCCGACAAGCAGGCTCGAGGTCGTCAACAAGCTGGGCAGCACGCTCGATAGATTTCGGTGTCTGGGCTGGCGCTGTCGTCGCTCCTGAAGAATGCGATTTCGTCCAGAATGCAGCAAAGGAGCGAGCGGCCGCGGACACGCGAATGGGGCGAGTCAGGATCTCGATAACGACGCGTTGCTGAGGCGGATCTCTTCGGCAATGGCGCTTTACCACTATGCCCTTGAGGAGCGGGCTCTCCTCGAGAAACGCGAGGCAGTAGCTGAAGACTATGCGCGCCTGACGGCGGCTGCTGGCCAAGATCAAGACGTCGGCTGCTCGCCGGCGACAACTTGCCAGTCAGATCGGTGAAGGCCGCTACGTAAGACGCGATCGCAGCGGCAGTGCGGGATTTGCCGCTCTGACGGCCAGCGACGGCTCACAGCTCTCTGACGGGCTTCTCTGGCGGCTGGCGGTGGCCTGAGACTGTCTAAAGCTTCGCGCTCAATTCTGTGAGTTGCAGGCCATAGGCGGCCTTGAGGATCGCTATCCACACACACACGTCGACGCGTCGCTCAGCGCCGCGCTAAGCAGATGGCGATCGCGCAGCGCAACGTCGATAGTGGGGGCGTTTGCTGCTTCATGCGGCTTCACTGCGTAGGTCTGCGAGAAGGTAGCTGTCGAGATCAGGCTCGCGCCGTTCCTTGCGCCTCTCATTCAGCCTGTAGCGCTTCTCAGCGCGAGCGGCGGCGCTGGCGGTGCGAACAACATCGTCAGCGGTGATATCACCTCTTGGCTAAGGAACTGTGCTCGAGTCACTCGGCCACGACGGCGAGCTCGGCGGCAACCTCGACTTCGCCTGCAACACGTCATCGATCGCGCCGGCACGCTCAGAGCTGAAGTGAAGGCATGGATAAGCTCGGCACGCCGGCGAGATTGCAGAGTGCGTCTGTCGAGCATGACGGATGCAGCACTCTTGCCACTTCGCGCGAACGTCGAAACGCATCGCGCGGCTTGTCAGGGGATGAATGGGGCGCTTCTGTAAGCACTTTTCCGGCTTTCTGTTGCTCTTATGTTGCCTCGAAGGCGATGACCTACGCTAGACATGACGCAAGAATGGCGGAATTGCAAGGGTTTGCGTTGCATAAGCAAGCGGTTTGCGACCGCTAGCCACAAGTTTGGCGAAACGTCAGCTTGGCACAGAGGAAAATGCGAGGGATTGTTCACAAAAAGCGAACACTGTACTGACTTGTGTTCACACAACGCGCTGGGTTTGGAGTAGCGCTTGGTTGCTTCGGCACGCGCGGCTGCGGTAAATTTGTCGACCTCGCGGCCTATGTCATCTTTCTCTATCTCGATGCGGATGGGGGGGCAATATATCTTCTATCAGTGCTGGCGCATACGGGCGTTGCCAGCGTGGTCGCTTTCTCGGACGAAGGTGTCGGCGATATCGGCGAGCACGCGGGTTGGCGGTGGTATGGGAAGGGGAGGACTTTCGGGGCGGCTGCCAGTCAAAGAGGTCAAGCTGCGTCATGCGAGCAACTCTCTTTGCTGTTCGACGATGACAGACTGGTCGCTGAGCATCAGTTTTTTGCGCATATAGCTCTCGACAGATGAGGAGACGGGAATGCCGCACAGTATCTCAGCTATCATTCGGTCTGCCTCAGCCTCGTCTGTCGGAACAGGGAATACATAGTCATCATCGGCTGTGCCTGAGACAGAGCAAGAAGGGTTTCTCTCTTTCATAGCTATATCCTGAGGGGTATTCTTCAGGGAATTCTCTGCAAATTTTGCGGGGACGTCCCTCATCTGGTTCAGGGACATCGTCAATTTGTCTCTGCAAATTTTGCGGGGACAGCTTCCCCCGCCTTCTCGCCTTGTCTCTGCCTCAATCTCTCGCAGGTGCTCGGCTGTCATCGCCACGTGGTCTCTCATGGTCTCAAGGTGAGGATTGCACACAGTGTAAATCTTGATCTGCTCTCTCGATCCGGCTTCAGCCAGATACGCACGCTTGACCAGACGGGCTCGGCTGACGGGGATCTGCCGATCTTCGACAGGGCGGTCGTCGCTATCGCGTAGGTGGTGCTCAACTATGCCTGGCGCGTCGGCCACGACATAAATCTCAGTGTAGGCGCTCAACAACACCTTGTCGGCCGGCTTAAGGAGCGGATCGGCATTTACAGTCTCTTCGATCAAGCTCAGCTTAAACAAGCCTTTCGAAGCGTCCTCTTTCGCGTCTCGCACCGGGTTCGTCGCGGCCGCTCTCCCTTCTCTCGAAGGTAGGTTTCGACGTCGACAGTCCGGCAAGCGGACGCTGCACCGAATGTCCCCGTGGCCCGTGTCTCTGCTGGTGTGGCCCGGTGCTTTCTCGGCCGAATAGACTGGCCATCGAAGACTATCATCTTGGCGCGAGCGAGCTCGCAGGCGATGATGGCTGTGATGGGCAGCAACCGAATTGGCACCCGACTGCCAGCGAAGTTGTCTTTTCTGTACGCCAGCTGGTAAGCAAATGGGTGAACTCCTCATGCAACATTTTCGTGCGTGCGGCTGGGCTCTGGAACGGCTCGTGCTTCATCGTGGATCTCCCCAGCTTGGCGAGCTCGTAGATGAGCCGGGACATGGAGGGTGACAGCCGGAACCGTGAGGGAAGCAGCGTGATCGTGAAGTCGTTTGCCGAGAGCGAGAAAGTGGGGTAACTTCTGGTTGACTGATGTTCTGAAAGAACCTGACTGCGGTGCCCGATTCCCGTCGGCGGGGCGGTTTCATTCAGGAGGGCTGGTCATGCGGGCCCTCCTTTCAACAAATTGCTCTGCTTGATGGCCTGACAGGCTTCCACAGCGCGGAGACCATATCGCTCGTGCAATTAGACGACCGCCGGCCGTTGGCGTTCCTGGGGGCTTCTTGTGGCGAGCCAGGCCGCCGCCTCGTCGATGAGGGTGGAATGCTCGTGCTCGGGAGGTGTCAGCGAGATCATGCTGCCACCGCGTCACGGGCAGGAATCCGGGACCTGATCGAGGCGTCGATTTCGCTCTAGACGAAGGCGATGCGCTTCTAGGAGGTGTGGATCGGTTTTGGAAATTTGCCGGCTGAAATCAGCCGATAAAGGTGAAGGCGGGAATAGTGGATGCCCTTTTTGGGCTTCAACTCTACGATTGAAAGCAACTTCATGTTCTATCTCCATGCGAAGCACCGTGTCGCACGGAGCACGCGAAGCAGGACCGATCGCCGGTCCCATCAGAATGAAATGCAGCCGATCTCTTTCTAAGTCCGCGAGCCTTCGACACGCTAATCTGGCAGGGAGTTGAACTCAGCAAAATCAATCAGTTTAGCGACCGTTGGGTCCTTGTTGGGCAAGGCTTTTAAGGCGCGCAAAATTTCCTTGTCGCTCACTCCAGGGAACATGGCTTGACCGAATTCGACGAGTCAAGCTGACGCTTTCCTTGGATTTTGGTACTTTGGGCTGGCCTCTCCGCTTGCTGCTGAACTTAGGTTGGTTGCCCGCTAGAATATATCCGATGAGGGCCGACTGCTCGAGCTCCGGCATTTGCCAAGCGACGCCGAGGCGATCGCAAAGGGCTCGTGTGCTTCTCTTAATGTTCTGGAGTTGCGTCGATATCAAACGTGAACCAGATCAACCTAATAAGCACCGTGGCTGAATAGCGTCAAACACGTCCCTTGCATGGCGGAGCCAGCGCTTTCGCTGTTCGACGTTCAGGGCACTGTCCATTAAGCTCGCGCCTGCATCTTCACGACGTTATCCGCCGTTGGGTTCACTGTCGCCTGGAGGGCAGAAGCCCACTTGTCCAGGGCTTCCCGCATCTCGTCGAGATATTTGTGCTGGTTGTAGATGCGATCGAGGCCCTTCTTCGCGTGGCCGATGACGAGCTGGGCAACGGGTTCTTCGACCTTCAAAGACGAGAGGCGAGTGCGCACCGTGCATCGGACGTCGTGCAGGACAAAGGGCTCGAGTTTCACCTTCTTTGGGTCGGCGCCGTTCATGCGCGCATAGGACTTCATCGCCAGCAGCATGCGCCGATCGAGTTCTTCCTTGGCCTTGCTAAAACCGTTGATCGGGATCGTGCCGTTCTGCGTCGAGAGAATGAATTCGCCGCTGTTCTTGCCTCTGAACTTGGGGAGTGATTCCATTATCTGCATCGCCAGGTCCGACAGCGGCACCATATGGCTGGCGTCCGATTTGAAACGCTCCGGTGGAACAGTTGTAGCAGCTTCGCCTTCATATCGAATTCCGGCCAACTGGCCTCGGCGATCTCGGATTTGCGCTGTCCGGTGACTAGGAGAAGCTGAAAGGCGCTCCCGTTCGGATAGCCCATCTTGCGCGCCGCTCGCCAGAAGGCAGCGATTTCCAGATCCGACAGAATGCGCTGGCGAGGCTCTTTCTTGAGCCCGAAATCCCGCGGCTGCTGATCGTCGAGAGGAGAGGAAATCAGGCCGTACCTCTTGCGGTTCTCGGGACGCTTAGCCCACCGGAATATCGCGCGAGTGTGACCGAGCACGTTGTACGCCTGATAGGGCGCCGGCCGATCGCGTATGGCCGCGATGACGCCGGCGATATCACTGTCGTCGATTTTGGACAGGATGTCGCCCCGCCCAAGGGTTGCGGGATGTATCCAGCAGCTCCCGGCGTATCTCTCGCTCTACCTGGGCCGCGCGCCGCTGTTTCTTGAAGTCAGCCCGGGCAAGGAATGCCTCCGCAACGGTCGAGAACACGCCCTCGCGGGCCGCTATGTCCGCCGCCTCAGCGTCTGCCTTGGCTTGCTCCGCGGCAGCCTGTTCGCTCTTGGCTTGCTCGCGAGGATCGATCCCCTTGCGGATCAGCTTATGCCATGCCCTGGCCTTCTCGCGCGCCTCGGTGAGGGAGGTGGCTCGCCCTCGTCGACATCCTTTGCCTCATCTTCGCCAAGGTACTCGCCAAGCGCGCGACGCGTGGGGTTGCTGCTGCCGGGATATCGCGCGACCAGAACGAACGTCTTGACGCCCTTGTCCGTAACTCTGATGCCGAAGCCAGGCACGGCCGCGTCCATAATGTCGTACCGCTTGCCTGCCGGAGCGGGCTTGAGGTTCTTGACCTTGTTGTCAGTCAGCAAGACTTTCGGCATTTGGTCCCTCCGGGCAACACGAGGGCAACATTTGTGTCGCGCTGGTATGTTGCCCCATGAGACGACATGTTACATGCAATACCAGGATATGCAAGGATTTTAAGAGGATAAGGAGAACGCTACGCATGAGTATGTTTCATGATGAGACGTGGGGCGAAACGGCTCAGAACCGCCGGGCGCTTTCGTCAGTCGGCGCGTGAAAGCCGGACGATCGATCCCGGATTTTCGTCCGTCAGCAGCCATATGGAGCCGTCAGGCGCCAAGTTGACGTCGCGGATACGGCCGAACTCGCCTTCGAAGAGGCGTTCCTCGCCGGTAATTTTCCCGGCCTGGTCACGGTCGAGGCGCGCCAGCAACTGGAATTTCAGCGCGCCGACCAACAGGTCGCCGTTCCACTCCGGAAACATTTTTCCCTGGTAAACCGCCAGCCCGGACGGTGCGATCGACGGGTCCCAATAATAGAGCGGTTGCTCGAAACCCGGCGCTTTGGTGCCGACGCCAATCTTGGAGCCGGAATAGTCGACGCCGTAAGAGATCTCCGGCCAGCCGTAGTTCTTGCCGGCCTCGGGCTGGTTGACCTCGTCGCCGCCCTTGGCGCCGTGCTCGACGGTCAGCAGGCCGCCGACAAGCGGATCGAATGCCATACCTTGCGGGTTGCGGTGACCTTTCGACCAGATTTCCGGCAGATGTTTCGAGCCGTCCGGCGACGGGTTGTCGGCGGGGATCGACCCATCGGTGTTGATGCGCAAGACGGCGCCGGCGTGATCGCTTCATGTCCTGTGCCCGCTCGCCGCGGCCACGATCGCCGATCGTGAAGAAAAGCGTGCCGTCCCTGCCGAAGACCAGCGCGCGAACCGAAATGGTGGCTGGGACGGGACTTCTTGGCCATCGAGAAGATGACTTCGACGTCTTCAAGCCGTGGCGTGCCGTCGCGTACAAGCTTTGCGCGGGCAATCGCCGTTCCTGCCCCACCTCTGCCGGGCTCGGAAAAACTGAAGAAGACAAATCCGGATTGTTCGAAATCTGGCGCGGCGATGATGTCGAGCAGGCCGCCCTGGCCGCGCGCCATGACGTCGGGAACGCCGTCGAGCGGCTCGGAAAGCCTGCCGTCCGACAGGAGCCGTATGCGGCCGGGCCGCTCCGTCACGATGACGTCGCCGCCCGGCAGGAAGTCTAGACCCCACGGGTTCTCCAACTCATCCGTCAAGACCTCCGCTTCGACGCGCACGCTCTCGGTGTCGAAGATCTGCCCCTCGGAAAAGGCAGGGGAAACGGTCAAGGCAGTTGCGGTTGACAGCAGGATTGCACGAACGGGTGCATTGCGCATGGTTACTGGATCCAATCGTTGCCGACGTTCGAAACTTCAACCGGAAATGAGGCAAAAAGCTCCGCGAATATGGCGCCAATGCGATCACAAACCGGTGAGACCGGCCACCCAGGCAAACGCGCATCTTGCCCTTGCGTCGGCAAAATTTGACGTGAAAATCGTACGGGAATTGCTATATTCAGGGAAATTCAGGTGAAACGGTTCCGTTAGCCGAGGCTGCCGGGCCGTTTTCTTTTTGTGTTTCACCGGTGAATTACACGTGAAAGGACCGCGGGGAGTCCGCGGCAGGAAGGAAGAGATGATGAACAAGGTCCCGATGACCGCCGGAGGATTCCAGTCGCTCAAGGAAGAGTTGCGCTGGCGCCAGCAAGAAGAGCGTCCGCGCATCATCGAGGCCATTTCGGAAGCCCGCTCGCATGGCGATCTTTCCGAAAATGCTGAATATCATGCGGCCAAGGAAGCGCAGAGCCTCAACGAAGGCCGCGTCAACGAACTCGAGGACCTGGTCGCCCGCGCCGAAATCATCGACGTTTCGAAGCTTTCTGGCGACAAGGTGAAGTTCGGCGCGACCGTCGTGGTCGTCGACGAAGACACCGAAGAGGAGCGAACCTACCAGATCGTTGGCGACCAGGAAGCCGACGTGAAGTCCGGCCGGATTTCGATTTCATCACCGATTGCCCGTGCCCTCATCGGCAAGGAGGTCGGCGAGACGATCGAGGTCAATGCGCCGGGCGGCGCCCGTGGCTACGAAATCGTCCGGGTTCAGTTCATCTGACTGACTGACGGCCACGCCCTGTGGGTACGTCCGAAAAAACGGCAGCGGTGGCTGATCCGGTCGATATTGGCGCGGTCGAGGTGATCGCGACCAATTTCAAGCGGCGGCTGTCCGGCGTCACCACCACGATTGTTCATCTGGTGCCGGTGCAGATGCGTACCCTGGGTATCGCGACGCTTGGGCCCGGACTTGCCGGACACATTGCCGAAACTCCGGGCCCGGCAGCTTTTCGGCCTGCTGGGGCGCCCGAAAAGCCGGCCGTTCCGCATCTGGCACGCCAGGCGCAATCCCGAAATGCTGGCCGGCATCGTCCTGCGCGACATTTTCCGCGCGCCGGTGAAGCTGCTTTTCACCTCCGCCGCGCAGCGCGATCATAAGCCTTATACGAAATGGCTGATCCGCCGCATGGATGCAGTGATTGCCACCAGTGGCCGTTCGGGCAGCTTCCTCAAGGTGTCGCATACCGTTGTCATGCACGGCATCGACCTTGAGGAATTCCATCCGCCTCGCACCAAGCGATGACGAATATTCGGCGTCCGGGTTGCCCGGCCGTTATGCGATCGGCTGCTTCGGCCGCATACGGCACCAGAAAGGAACCGATCTTTTCGTCGAGGCGATGATCGAACTGCTGCCGCGGTTTCCCGAGTGGACGGCGGTGATCACCGGACGCGTGACCGCAGAGCATCGCGGCTTCGCCGACGAACTCAAAAAGAGGATCGACACCGCCGGTTTGTCGGATCGCATTGTTTTCCTTGGCGAAGTGCCCGACGTGAAAGTCTGGTACCGGCGCGTGTCGCTTTACGTCGCGCCGTCGCGCAACGAGGGGTTCGGGCTTACGCCGCTTGAGGCAATGGCGTCGCGGACGGCGGTTGTCGCCAGCGACGCGGGGGCCTATGCCGAGTTGATCGTACCCGGCAAGACCGGCGCCGTGGTTCCGGCCGGCGACGGCGATGCGCTGCGCGAGGCGATCAGGCCGTATCTTGCGGATCCGAACCTCGCGTTGAAACATGGCGAAGCAGGTTTTGCCGATGTCGTGGCGAGGTTCCCGCTGGAGCGCGAGGCTCACGCTATCGCCGAAGTTTATGAACGGATGTGGTCGCGCGGCTGATTTCCAGTCCAGCCTGCCGAACGCCTATTCTTGGGGTGCTTTCTCGCCGAGCGACAGCCGATAGAGCTTTGCTTCCACCAGGAAAGCGTACTGCGCGAACATCATCGCGTAGATGAGGCCGGGCTTGCCGCAGAGGAAATTGCGGTGCGCGATATAACTCTTCAGGAACCAGCCGACGGGTTTGAAGAAAAGCCTCAAGGAATTTGTCCGCCGGCCGCGCGCAAACTGCTCCTTGGCTTTCAGGTCGGCGTAAGCGCTTGTTTTGGCGGCATCTTCCTTGATCGACATGTTACGGAAATGCAGGATCGCACCGCTGCGCATGACGTGGATGGGACCGGTTCCAATCAGCGCCTCGTGGACAAGAGTGCTGTCGTCGAACCGTGCGGTACCCTTTCGTACCAGCCTGAGGAACGCTTTCGCGTGAACGAATGACGGCTGATAGCCATAACCTGGCAAGTAATCTCGCCGCAGCATCGCGTAGGAAGAAAGTTTCCAGTCATCGGGCGAGGTTTCGGCGAAATATGCTTTCAGTTTCGCGTCAAGTCGTTCGTCGCAATCCATGCTGAGGCACCAGGGCTCTCTGCATTGTTCGAGCGCGAACTGCTTCTGCTTGGCAAAGCCCGGCCATGCGTTGGAGACAAGCCGGATCGGATAGCCTTGCTCGACATAGGATTCGATCAAGGCGAGGGTTCCGTCGGTCGAAGCCCGAATCGACGATCACGATTTCCCGGCAGAAATCGAGGCTCTCGATGCAATCGCCGAGAACCGCAGCCTCGTTCTTGCAGATGATGAAGGCCGAGATCGGCCTGTGGAACCGGCTCATCGAGGGGCCTTCATGCCGGATCGTCGATGGCGACCAGTCCTTCGTCCTTGATCTGGCGAATGGTCAGCGCCGTGCGCACGGTATCGACGTTGGGGGTCGAGGTAAGCTCCTCGATCACGAAGGTCTGGAACGTGCCGAGATCGCTCGCGACGCAATGCAGCAGGAAATCGGATTCGCCGGACACCATCCAGGCGCGGCGTACCATCGGCCAGTTGCGGGTGCGGTCGGAGAATGCCTTCAGTTCGACTTCGGCCTGATGATGCAGGCCGACAAGGCAGAAGGCCACCACGTCGAAACCCAGCGATTTGCTGTTCAATAACGCCCGATAGCCACGGATGATGCCGGCGTCCTCCAGCCGTTTGACGCGCCTGAGGCAAGGCGGTGCCGAGATGCCGACCCGCTTCGACAGTTCGACGTTGGTCATCCGGCCGTCATCTTGCAGTTCCCTCAGAATTTTCCAGTCGATGGAATCGAGGTCTGCTTTCAACGGCATCGTATTCACTCCAGCATCGGCAGGCGTAAGAATTTGTCGCCTGCGTGAAATTAAACTATCGGAAGATGAGCATCGGGCCAAGTTCCGCCGCTTTCCGGAACAAGATTTTCGGTCGTGGAGGCGCTGCCGTTGCCGGATGCCCACAGCTTTCCGGGGAGGAACGATTCGCCGCCTTGCGTGAGGGGTAGGGCAACACCTAAATTGTTGGGGAATAATTTCATATCCGCCTAGCCGTTTGGCACTGGCCGGCATCGAAAGCAACATCATGAATGTGAAACACGCGCCTGTTCTCATCGTCGGTTCTGGTCCGGCCGGCTACACAGCGGCCATCTATGCGGCCCGCGCGATGCTGAAACCAGTCCTGGTTGCGGGAATGCAGCAGGGCGGCCAGCTGACGATCACCACCGATGTCGAGAACTATCCGGGCTTCGCGGATCCGATCCAGGGCCCCTGGCTGATGGAGCAGATGCTGAAGCAGGCCGAACATGTCGGTACGGAAGTCGTCAACGACCTGATCGTCGAAGCCGATATTCAGAGCCGCCCATTCCGCCTCAAGGGCGATTCCGGTACCACGTATACGTGCGACGCTCTGATCATCGCGACGGGCGCACAGGCCAAATGGCTCGGCATTCCGAGCGAGCAGACCTTCATGGGTTTCGGCGTTTCCGCCTGCGCCACGTGCGACGGTTTCTTCTACCGCGGCAAGGATGTGGTGGTGATCGGCGGCGGCAACTCGGCTGTCGAGGAGGCGCTTTATCTTTCCCATCTCGCCAAGCACGTCACGGTGATCCATCGCCGCGGCGAATTCCGCGCCGAGCGCATTCTGCAGGAGCGGTTGTTCAGGAAAGAAAACGTCACCGTGCTCTGGGATTCGATTGTTGATGAGATCACCGGCATTCCAGGCAAGAAGCCGATGCCGCCGTCGGTTACTGGCGTCCGCGTGAAGAACTCCAAGAGCGGCGCGGTTTCGGAACTTCCGGTCGATGGGGTGTTCGTGGCGATCGGCCACGCACCGGCTGTCGAGCTTTTCGAGGGCAAGCTGAAGCAGAAGCCGAACGGCTATCTGTGGACCGCGCCGGATTCGACCAAGACCGACGTGCCCGGCGTATTTGCGGCGGGCGACGTGACGGACGATATCTATCGCCAGGCGGTGACGGCGGCAGGACTTGGCTGTATGGCTGCGCTGGAGGCAGAAAAGTATCTTGCGGAGATGGACGTGCATCGCGAAGCGGCAGAATAAGCCTCCGATAGACTGAGGGGTCGGCATGTCACTGGATTGGGATAAATTGCGCGTGTTTCACGCCGCGGCGGAGGCTGGGTCGTTCACCCATGCCGCCGAGACGCTGCGGCTCTCGCAATCGGCGATCTCGCGGCAGGTGAGCGCGCTGGAGAACGATGTCGGCGTGCCGCTCTTTCACCGTCATGCGCGCGGTCTGGTGCTGACGGAACAAGGCGAAATCCTTTACCGCACCGCGCACGACGTGTTGATGAAGCTGGAGAACGTCAGAACACGGCTGACGGAGGCGAAGGACCGCCCCTCCGGCGTGCTTCGGGTGACGACGACTGTCGGCCTTGGTACGGGCTGGCTGACCGACCGCGTGCAGGAGTTCACCGATCTCTATCCCGACATCCAGCTTCAGCTCGTATTCGCCAACGAGGAACTCGACCTGACGATGCGACAGGCGGACTGCGCCATTCGCCTGCGCCAGCCACAGCAGCCGGACCTTATCCAGCGCCGGCTGTTCACCGTTCATCTTCATCTGTTCGCCGCGCCGTCATACATCGAACGTTACGGCCGGCCGACGACGGCAAAGGATCTCGACAAACACCGCATCATCACCTTCGGCGAGCCAGTGCCGAATTTTCTGCGCGAACTTAACTCGCTCGAAACACTGGGTCGGCCGGAAGGCGATCGGCGCAATGCGACGGTACAGATCAATGACCTGATGTCGGTTCGCCGTGTGGTCAAGAGGGGCGTGGGTATCGCCATGCTGCCGGACTACATGGCCGACAAGGATTCCGGTTTGGTGCAGATACTGCCCGAGATCGAAGTACCGTCCTTCGACACGTTTTTCTGCTATCCTGAAGCGATGAAAAACCAGGCAAAGCTCAAGGCTTTCCGTGACTTCGTGTTTTCGAAGGCGCGCAGCTGGTCGTTCTGAGAGCGCTAACTGGCTAGTTTTTCTACATAATTTCTAGAAATAGGCACTCATGCAAAAATGCATGGGTGAAATGCAACGAGAAAGCTTGTTTTTTGGGCAGGAGACGCCCATATCTAGATCATCTCCTGGGCGCGTTCCTCCTCCCATTAGCGCCTAGCGAGTGTTCCCCTCTGGAGGTTTCGCCTTAACAGGCACTTCCAATCAACTCAGCCGGATCGTTTCGATCCGGCTTTTTTGTTGCCCATGGCAGTACGAGAGCGCCCGTTCGTGGGGGCCCGAAGCGGGCTGCGGCGATGTACACGCCAATGCGCTTCCATGGTACTGCGATGTATGCCATCTAGCCGGAAGGACCATATGGCGGGCCATGTTCGAACCTAAGCAGAAGGCGACCGATACGCCCGAACTTCCAGACAGGAAGCGGCTGGTGGCGGCGTTGTACACCCAAGTTGCGTCGGACTATGCCGAACTCGGACCGCCGCTTTTCGCACATGCCGGGCGACGGCTGGTGGAGATTGCCGGGGTAGCACCGGCCGATCGTGTGCTAGACGTGGCTACCGGTAGAGGCGCTGTGCTCTTCCCCGCAGCGGAGCGTATCGGTCCTACAGGCCAAGTCATCGGTATCGATCTGGCCGAAGGAATGGTTGCTCAGACTGCAGGGGCAATCGAAAAGTGTGGGCTTAGCAATACAGCGGTGCGGCAGATGGATGCCGAGGCGCTCGGTTTTGCGCCGGCGACTTTCGACCGCGTGCTGTGCAGCTTCGCCGTATTCTTTTTCCCGGACCTTTCTCGCGCCCTGAGCGAGATGCTGCGCGTGTTGCGACCCGGCGGCAGGATTGGCTTTGCGTTTTCGCGCGATACCGACCCTCGCTGGCACTGGTACGAGGCTCGGCTTCGAGAGCTCGGAGCCTTCGACGCTTTACCCGCGCCACCTGGTCGGATGGGCATCCGGCGGGAGGGAGAACTAACGGCCGCATTGGCCGCCGTCGGTTTCCAAGGAGCGCAGGAGTTTGTCGAGGAGGTGGAGCTTTACTTCCCGGACGAAAATGCTTGGTGGCAATCCCTCTGGACCCACGGCACGCGCCGCCCGCTCGATCACCTCCGCTCCAAGGCTCCCGAGATGCTCGCAAGCTTCAAGGGGGAAAGCCTGGAGCGCGTCCGTGCACTCAAAGGCCTGCGCGGGATACCCGAGCGCCACACCTTCGTTTACGTCACTGGCTGCCGGTCGACGACGGATCGCAATCCCGGCTGAATTTGGCGACGCCTCAGGATTAATCACTCGTCTCCTGGAGGAGGTCGCAGAAGGGAGACCTTTTGACCTTCAACTTCTCCGGCGCAAGGCATGACAAGGTCGAAACCCAGCCGGTCTGCCCTGCGCTGCAAAGACGCCGTAGACCGGACGCTTACCGCTTTCCATCGGCGTAACAGTCACATGTAACCCTGGGTAACCTTCTGGACGGCAATTCTGCCGGCTAAACGCGATGTCAGGACGCGACGTTATCCGCCGGGAGATGGGGGCATCACTCGGCAGATGGGCTCAGCAACCGTTGCGTCCCGCCTTATTCGTCCGCCATCCAGGCGGCAGACCGCGGCGGACCTGCCGTACCGCCTCCCGCGGTTACGGTCCGCAAAAAAACGGTGTCCGAATCCCCCGGACGCCGTTTTTTTCTTGGCTGAAAAAGTCAGGCAGCCTTTCCGTTCGTGTTCATCGCCTCATCCGCCAAACGCCCGGTCAGCTCGGCCATATGGTCGAAACGGGCGCTATAACTGGCGACCCCGGCTGTGGCCGAGCGCAGCTCGATGATCAGATCTCCTATCGCGGACTGAGGCATTGTCGCCTCAACCACATCCCAGCCCGGCCATCCGGGACGGGCATCGAAGCCCAGGATCTGGCCGCGCCGCTGCGGCACGATTGCCGTTACCTTGGCGGTCGCATCGTTTGGTGTGAAGATGTCGACCTTCATGATGGGTTCAAGCAGAACCGGCGAACACGCCGCCATGCCCTCCTTCATGGCAAGCTTGGCCGCCATCTGGAATGCCATGTCGGACGAGTCGACCGAATGATACGAACCATCCGACAGGTTGACCGATACGTCGACCACCGGAAACCCCATCGGGCCTGACTTCAGATAGTCGCGAACGCCCGCCTCGACGGACTGGATGTAGGTCTTCGGGACCACACCTCCTGTAATCGTGTCGGTGAACTGGAACCCGCTGCCGCGCGGCAACGGCTTGATGTCGATGACGACATCACCGAATTGCCCATGGCCGCCGGACTGCTTCTTGTGACGGCCGCGCTGCGATACCGATTTGCGGATGGTCTCGCGGTAGGGAACTTGAGGCGCATGGCCCTCCACAGCAATCTGGTTCCTGCCTTCGAGGCGTTCGACGGTGACACGCAAATGCATCTCGCCATGCCCCGAGATGACCATTTCACTGGAATCCTGGTGATGATCGACGCGCAGCGAAGGGTCCTCCTCGGCGATGCGATGGATGGCTGCCGAGAGCTTGACGTCATCCTTGCGCTCCTTCGAGCGCAACGCCAGCGAATAGACCGGCGGGGGAACCTCGAAGCTCACCAATGCGGGAATGCCGCCCTTGATCGAACTCAGCGTGGAGCCGGTCTTGACGTCATCAAGCTTGCCGAGCGCGACGGTATCGCCAGCCTTGGCCGATGCGAGCTTCGCCTGATCCTTGCCAAGCATCCGGTAGATGCCGGAGACTTTCGCCGTATTGCCGCCGGAGACGGCGAGTTCGGCCCCGTCGGTGACGGTGCCCGAGAGGATCCGCGAGATCGACAGCTTGCCGCCGTGGGCGGTGTGCATGGTCTTCATCACCTGCACGACTGTGTTGTTGCCTTCCGGCACGCCCAGGCGCTTTCTGGTAGCGGCGATATCCGGCGCATCGTGGCGTATGGCCTTCAGCAGCCGCAGCACGCCGTTGCCTTTCTCGGCGGTGCCAATCAAAACCGGCGTCACCAGTCCGTCGCGGACATCGGCGGCGAGATCGTCGAAGACTTCATCCCTGGGAGGCTCGATTTCGTCGAGCAATTGTTCCATCAGCAGGTCGTCGTGGTCGGCCAACGTCTCGAGCATCGAGAACCGCGCCTCGATTTCGCGAGCCTTCTCGTCGCCCGGAATTTCGGCGATCTCGCTCTCGGCGTATTCGCGATAGATGTAAGCACGTTCGAGCGCCAGGTCGATCGAGCCGATGACGATGCCTTCCTTGCGCAGCGGGATCTGCCGGAGCAGCAGCGGGGCGCTGCTGGTCGGCTGCAACAATTTCAACGTGTCGCGGACACCGGCATCGCCTTTGTCGATCTTGTTGAGGAACAGGATGCGGGGGACGCCGAGATCGTCGAGCTTGCGCATGATGAGCTGCAGGGCAGGGATCTTCTTCTCGTCGGCTTCCGCCACCACCACGGCTATATCGCAAGCGGCGAGAATCGGTTCGGGCTCGAACGAGAATTCGATGGAGCCGGGGCAGTCGATGAAAGTCAGGCTGTCGCCCATAAATTCCGTGGTGGCGACGACCGCCTCGACGCTCATCTGATGAGCACGGGCCTCCGGCGAATGGTCGCCGACCGTATTGCCGGATGAAACCTGGTTCTGGCGCGGGATTGCGCCCGTTCGGGCAAGGATTGCTTCAAGAAGTGTGGTTTTTCCGCTGGCAAAGGGACCGACAATGGCGATGCATTTCGGTCCCGCAAGCCTGCCTCCGGCTCGTTTTCCCATGGTAACCTGACCTCCTCCTCACGCGTGACCACTGAGGCGGCGGCCGGCTTCTCCAGCCGTCGCGTGGGCAGGATGGATCGAGATCGCATCCGGCCATGAGGTATCGTCACATGGGTTTCCGCCGAGGGCAAGGGGCGGGATGGCAAACGTCATACTTTGCCGGCTGACTCAGCGCGAACAGCGCATCCGCAGATCGAAACAAAACCGGCCGCGGCGCGGCCGGTTTGTTCGGTGTGTTGTTTTCGTTTCAGTTTAGAGAAGCGGTGAAACGCTGGATGCGTGTGCAAGCCTCTTCCAGCAGCGCTTCGGAGGTCGCGTAGGAGATGCGGAAATTGGGTCCGAGCCCGAAAGCCGAACCGAAAACCACCGCCACGCCTTCGGCTTCGAGCAATTCCGAGCAGAAGGTCTCGTCATTGTCGATCACCTTGCCGGACGGCGCTTTTTTGCCGATCAGCCCGGCACAGGACGGATAGACGTAGAAGGCGCCTTCCGGCAACGGGCAGGTGATGCCGCGCGCCTGGTTGAGCATCGAAACCACCAGGTCGCGGCGCCCCTGGAAGATCGCCTTGTTCCTGGCGATGAAGTCCTGCGGGCCGTTCAGCGCTTCGACCGACGCCCATTGCGCGATGGTGCAGGCACCGGAGGTTTGCTGGCCCTGGATCATGTCCATCGCCTTGATCAGCGGCAGCGCGCCGGCTGCATAGCCGATGCGCCAGCCGGTCATCGCGTAGGCTTTCGACACGCCGTTCATGGTCAGCGTGCGGGGGTAGAGCTGCAGCTCGACCTCGGCGATGGTCTTGAAGACGAAATCGCCATAGGTCAGGTGCTCGTACATGTCGTCGGTCAGCACCCAGACATCGGGGTGCTTCAGCAGCACGTCGGCCAGCGCCCGCAACTCCGCCTCGGTGTAGGCGGCGCCCGACGGGTTGGAGGGCGAGTTCATCAACACCCACTTCGTCTTCGGCGTGATCGCCTTCTCGAGCAGCTGCCGCCGTCAGCTTGAAGCCGTTGTCGATGGTCGTCTGGGCGAACACGGACGTGCCGCCGCATATCGCCACCATCTCCGGATAGCTCACCCAATAGGGGGTGGGGATGATCACTTCGTCGCCAGGGTTCAGCGTCGCCATGAAGGCGTTGAACAGGATCTGCTTGCCGCCGGTGCCGACGATGGTCTGCTCCGGCTTGTAGTCGAGATTGTTCTCGCGCTTGAACTTGTTGGCGATCGCCTCGCGAAGCGGCGCGATGCCCGAAACCGGCGGGTATTTGGTCTCGCCGCGGCGGATCGCTTCGATTGCGGCGTTCTTGATGTTGTCGGGCGTGTCGAAATCCGGCTCGCCGGCGCCGAGACCGATCACGTCACGGCCTGCATTTTTCAGCTCGCGCGCTTTCTGCGTGACCGCGATGGTCGCGGAAGGCTTAACGCGGGAAAGGGCATCGGCAAGAAAGGCCATGACAAGCTGTCTCCAAATTTGGCTTGCGCCGCTTGCGCAAGCAGCGCGCCTTAATGTCCGAACCTCGGGGCTTCCGCAAGGGCCGACAACGCCACTTCGCTTCGTCCAGGGCGTTTCGGACCCGTTAACGCGCGGTAAAAGCTTGAGTGGCATAATTTTCCGGTTGACCCTGACCGAAGGGCCGGAGCAAGGGAACGTGTCGGAAACAAGCGGGTTCGTCCCAATCATCCGACAGGACGACGGCACTTTCGCTGCCGTTTGGGGTCCCTATGCCCTGAAGACCGCATTCCAGCCGATATTCGCGCTTCGCAATGGCCAGTTGCTCGCGACGGCATTTGAGGGGCTGATCCGGCCGTTCCGGGCTGAAGAGGCCATCACGCCCGCCGCATTCTTCAATTCCGTCCCGGCGATCGAACGCCTGCATGTCGAGACGCTGACGCGCACCTTGCATCTTCAGAATGCCGCTGTCTGCCTTGATCCGGAAGCGTCGATCTTCATCAATTTCGATCCTTCCATCTTCAATGAGAAGAATGTTGCCGATGCGGCGCTCCACGACGTGCGCTTTGTGGTCCAGGACACCGCCATCGACCCACGCCGGATTGTCTGCGAGGTTACGGAGCAGAAATCGGCATCGGAGGCAGCACTCTATCGCTTCGTGCAGGCGCTCAAATTGCAGGGTTTCCGTATAGCCATCGACGACTACGGCTCGGCCGAATCCGATATCAACCGCGTAAGGGAGCTCAAGCCCGACATCGTCAAGTTCGATGCACAATTGATTACGCGGCTGATGGAAACCGGACCCGGTTTTGCCCTGCTGTCGTCCATGGTATCGACCTTTACGGACCAGGGCATTGTCACCGTCTTCGAGGGCATCGAGGAGCCGTGGCAACTTGAACTGGCCGAGAAATCCGGTGCCTCGATGATGCAGGGTTATCTGCTGGCACGCCCGGAAATCGCCTCCATCGGAATGGCACTCGATCGCTTCAGAGATAGGAAAACTACCGATTCCGACGGCCCGGCTGGCGAACGTTCCAACGGGCGGCACCGGCAGGCGGGACCCGGACACCGGGTTTTCGGCCGCCGGGTCAAGACACCGTAGTCCGACAAGGCGCATGCCAGGTTCTACGAACGGGTAACCAAATTCCGATCATGCCGGCAGTATTAACCGGCGGTCAAACTCGCGCTGTTAGGCTCTGGATAAAGCCGATAAAGAGCTGAACAGGGCAGGTCGTGTATCAAAGTCTGGGTTTTCCGGCGCATCCGTTCGGATCGCTGGCGCTCGAATTTTCCGAGCATTCGTCGCCGTGGCCACATCTGTGCGCAGCGCAGCGGCGTCATCCGCCTGTCGTGGGGTCCGCCTCCGGATCGGGAGGCCCGATCCGTGACTGAAGACTTTCAGCAAGCGCATGACATCGAAAAAGCGATCTTCGTCGATGAGGTCGGCCTGGAAGTCGGAATCTACGGACCTTATCGTCTGAAGACCTCATATCAGCCGATCTTCAGGCGCGAAGGACCGAACGTCGTTCCCTTTGCCCTCGAAGCTCGCGTGGCGCCGTATCTCATGGGCAAGCAGAAGACCGCCACGGAATTTTTCAGCGAGGTTCCACCTGCCGATAGGCAATTTGTGGAAGCCGTTTGCCGATCCTTGCATCTGCGCAATCATCGCAATCTCGGCGCCGAAAATATCGACCATCTGCAACTTTATCTCACCGTCGATCCTCGGCTTGAAATGCAGGGGCGGAGCGCCGGTTCGTTGGCTTCGATAGCCGGAATGGCCAAGGACGCCGGCCTGTCCCCCGACATGATCATATGCGAAATCCTCGACGCACCGGCTTTGTCCACGAAGAAGCTCGCGGCTATCGCCGATGAATTGCGCGGTTACGGCGTGCGGATTTCAATCGCCGAGTTCAGGTCGGGCAAATCGGCGCTCGATCGGGTCACGCGGATCGAGCCGGATGTCATCAAGATCGACGGCGCCTGGTTCCGCAACGTCCAGGACAGCGCGGAAACTGCCCGGCTGTTCCCCGCTGTCATAACGGCATTCAAGGGCCTGGGGGCGAAACTTCTGGTGCAAGGTATCGAGATGCCTGCGGAGCTGGATGCTGCGCTGGACGCGCGCGCGGACTATCTGCAAGGGATGCTGCTGGCGAGCCCGGCTCTGGTCGGTACGATCCTCGACGACAGGCCGCGCCCGATCCGGGCTTTGACCGGGCGCGACCGCAAGGTTGTCCCGCTCGGCCGCAAACATCAGAAAGGCTGATGCTCTCCCAAAAACAAATGACTGGATGCCGGTTCGGCTTGCGGCTACTTCCACGTGATTTCGAGGGAGACGCGGGTGATCACAATCTACGGCATGACCGATAGCGGCAATTGCTACAAGCCCAGGCTGCTTATGGCGAAACTCGGCCGGACCTTTCGCCATGTCGAGACGAACTCAATGGATGGCTCGACCCGCAAGGAGGATTTCCTTGCCAAGAATCCCAACGGCAAGGTGCCGTTGATGGAACTCGATGACGGCAGGTTGCTGGCCGAATCAAACGCGATACTGCTCTATCTGGCGGAGGGGACGCGGTTTATTCCCACCGAGCATTATGCGCGCGGGCTTGTCTATCAGTGGTTGTTCTTCGAGCAATACAGCCACGAGCCCTATGTCGCGGTCAGACGCGCGTTGATGAAGTTTCCCGAACGGGCCAAGGATGCGACGCCGGAACGGCTGGCTTCGACGCTTGCCGGCGGCAACAAGGCGCTCGGCGTCATGGAAGACCAGCTCGAGCGCACGCCCTTTCTTGCCGGCGATGCGATCTCGGTCGCCGACATCGCGCTCTACGCCTACACGCACGACGCGGGACTCTACGGGTTCGAGCTCGACGCGTATCCGGCGGTTTCAGCCTGGCTGGAACGGGTCAGGGCCGATAAAGGTCACGTCCCGCTCGATTGGGTTCCGAAAGCCTGAAGGCAACAGGACGCAAAAAAGGCGGGGAATTCCCCGCCTTCAGCTGCTTGGTAGCCTGATCTGTAACATGCTCGGTTCCGGTATCGGCAGCAATCCGCTGCGTCGGTATCCGGTTCGTCATCATGCACTCGCGCGCTCTTGGCGCGGCCGCCAGTACATCCGTGACTTGCCGCGCGCTTCCGACTGGGCCGGGGCGCGCGAAAAAATCAGGCTGCCTTGCTGAGAGATCCAGCGGACGACTTGCCGGTGCGGCGGTCCTGCTCGATCTCGAAGTTGATTTTCTGGCCTTCAACCAGGTTGGTCATGCCAGCGCGCTCGACAGCGGAGATGTGGACGAAAACGTCCGCGCCGCCATTGTCCGGCTGAATGAAGCCGAAGCCCTTGGTGCTGTTGAACCACTTAACGGTGCCAGTAGCCATATGCGTATTCCTTAGTAAAGTTTGCAACGTGGAAAGCCCGACAAACGATCGGACCGGTTCGTATCGAGATTTTGGGGATAGACGTCAGCAAACGCGGGTTCCGCGGGGCCACTAGATCGATCGGCCGAAATATCAACGAGACGCATATAGGCTGAATGGACCGGCCAACACAAGGGGCGAGCAGAAACTATTCCTCTATCCGGCATCGAGGGCGCCCCACCGCCGCCTAAATCCATTGCGATGGATGAAACGGAACGTCGCTTTCGTTCGTACCTTCAAAGACGAATGCACGTCCGGAGGTTGTGACCATGATGAAACTTCTGCTTGCTGCGGCGGTACTGCTCGTGTCCCTGCCAGCGAACGCGATCAGCCGCTACAACTCCACCACCATGAGCTGCGACGAGGTCAAGGGAACGATCCGCCAGGACGGCGAGGCGATCATGCGCTATAACTCGCGCGCGAAATCCGTCGCTGCAGCTTTATGGTCGTTATGTCCGTAACGATCTGTTTTGCCGACAGAGCGAGCGGGCCGAAACGGTCTTTATCCCGTCGGCGGATCGCAGATCGTGCCCTGTCTACGAGTGCAAGCCCTTCGATGTGGAGGATGACTTCCCGATCCTGAGGCTGCGGCGCAACTGAGCGGAGCCTCGGCCCGATCAGAAGCCGAAGGCTGCCTGTGCCGGAGGCGGCGGGCCAACGCGCACGCCTTCCATCTTGAGCAGCTTTTCCTTCGTGGCGCTGCCGCCTGGCGCCGAGAAGCCGCCGATCTTGTTGCCGGCAGCGAGGATCCGATGGCATGGCACCACGATCGGCACCGGGTTCTGGCCCAGCGCTTGGCCGGTGTCGCGCGCCTCGCCCGGATAGCCGGCGCGAACTGCCAGTTCGCCATAGGTGGTGGTTTCGCCGAAGCTCAGCTTGCGGGCGGCATCGTAGATTGCCAGCCGGAACGCGTCGACGCCGGCCAGATCCACCGGCACCGACGAAAAATCGACCGGCTCTCCCGCCGCGTAACGTTTCAGGATTTCGACAATTTCGGCGACCCAGGCCGGTGGCTCGCTTTCGACGCCGTCAGCGGTGCGGCGTTGCAACCGCTGTTTCGTCGCTTCGCGATCATGCGACGGCAATTGCAGCTGGGTCAGTCCCTTTTCGCTCCATGCGATGCCGAGCCAGCCGAGCGGCGTTTCGAACACGTGGTAGTTTTGCAAGGACATGGCAATTTCCCAAACGAGTGTATCACTAGCACGACCAGGACAAATCGGGAACGACCGTCATGCTCGCGTCCACCATAATCTAGTGTTCCCACGCGCTCTCACCACCCGATTCCGGACATATTGCTGACAGACCGGCCTTCCTGTAAGGAGAACCAGGGCGGAAGCGACTATTTCTGGTGGAAGTGAGGGGTGCTTTGCCCGAAATCCGGATTTTCCTGGCGGTTGGCGCCATACTTTCATCGATCGGGCTTTCCGCCTGCACATCGACCGGCGACAGCACGGCCACGAGTCTCACGCTGGCATCGAGCGCCGATCTGGCGCTGCCAGACACCGTCACGGTGGTGCCGACTTCATTTGCACCAAATCCCGACGCACCGGTCGCCTTCGCGGAATCGGCCGAACCGCAAGTCGCGGCGACCGAGGCGGCGTTCACGCCGAATGCATTCGCCAAGGCGGATACCCCGAACGGCGACATCGACGGGCTGATCGTCAAATATGCCGCTGTCTACGAGCTGCCGGTCGATCTGGTGCGACGCGTGGTCAAGCGCGAGAGCACCTTCAATCCCCGCGCCTACAATCGCGGCCATTGGGGCCTCATGCAGATCAAGCACGCGACGGCGCGCGGCATGGGGTACGGTGGGCCGGCCAAGGGCCTGCTCGATGCGGAAACCAATCTCAAATATGCGGTGAAATATCTGAAGGGCGCCTGGCTGGTCGCCGCCGGCAATGCCGATCTCGCCGACCGGCTTTATCAACGCGGTTATTATTATGACGCCAAGCGCAAGGGCCTGCTCGACGAGACCGGGCTCGGCAAGGATCGCCGGCGGCGCATGGCGCCGACCATCTGAAGCGGACAGCAAAAGGGCGGCAGGTGCCGCCGTCAGACGCGACAAACCCCGTCGATTTTGGCGGGGTTTTGTTTCATGGGTCTGATTGCATTGAGAATTGGCTGTCAGGATTGATTGGCAGGAGGCCGGCGGCGCTGAGGCCGACCTAGACGAGACCGGGTTTGGGTTTCGGCCAGAGGCAGAGAGCAATTTTTTTGATGTTCTGAGCGGCAGCGGCAAGCAGGCACTGGCAAGCGACGCGGACGCGACTTCGGAAACGGGCATAGCGATGGCCGTGCAGCTGCTTGGCGTCGGCGAAGGAGCGTTCGACGGTCTCCTTGCGGCGGCGATAGATGGCCTTGCCCCAGGCTGTCAGGCGGTTGGCGTCGGTGCGCTCGCGGGCATCTTGCCAGACATGGCGGGTGATCAGCCGGGTGGCGTTGGCGCTTGAGGTGCAGGAGGCGAGCAGCGGGCAGTCCCGGCAGATCGTGGGGTCGCTATAGTGGCGATAGCCAGTGCGGTCGGTGGTGGGTAGGAAGCAGTTGGCCCTGAGGGCAGCGATAACCGTCAAGCTCCGGCTGGTAGGTGAAAGCGCTCTTCCTCATCATGCCGGGCTTGGGCGGGGTCGGATTGCGGTAGCCGACAACGCCGCGGATGGCGCGCTCTTCCAGCCCCTTGGCGATGCCCGGCGTGGCATAGCCGGCATCGATGCCGACGGCGCCGACATGGAAGCCAAAGCGCTCCACCTGCCGGTCAAGACGGCCGAGATAGACCGTCGAATCATGCACCATCGGCGTCGTGTGCGTGTCGGTGATGATGGCGTGCGCGGCGTCCACCGTGCGGTGGTCGAGATAGAAGAAGCCCTTCGGCTTGCCCTCGCGCACCATGTAGCCGGCCTCCGGATCGGTGCGGCTGACCTTTGTCTCCTTCACCGCCGGACGCCGCTCCTTCTCTTTCAACGGCTGCTTGCCGTGCGCGAGGCGATCCTCCTCGATGGCGACATCGAGCGCCTCCCAGTAGTCGGCCCGCGACTTGGCGACCACAGCCAGGTCGAAGCGGTTCTTGTTGGCGTTGGCCTTCAGATGCGTGGAATCGGTGTAGAGCACCGTGCCGTCGACCAGGCCGCCCGAATTGCCTGCTCGACAATGCGATCGAATATGCCCTGCGCGATCGTCTCGTCCTGATACCGGCGGCGACGGTTCTGGCTCAGCGTCGATGCATCGAATACCTTGTCCGTTAACTTCAGCCGCAGGAACCAGCGGTAGGCGACATTGACCTCGATCTCGCGCACCAGCTGCCGCTCGGAGCGGACCCCGAACAGATAGCCGATGAACAGCGCCTTGAACAGCAAGGTCGGGTCGAGCGGAGGCCGGCCATTGTCGGGCGAGTAGAGCGGCGCCGTCAGATCGTGAATGAAGGAAAAGTCGATCGTACGGTCGATCTTGCGCAGCAGGTGATCGACCGGGACCAACTGATCCAACGTCACAATCTCGAGCGCGGTCTGTTCGGAGCGGGTCGCTTCAACATGACCCAGTGAATCGACGGCTAACGCCAGGGGTTTGTAGAGTTGAGGGCGGCAGGTGCCGCCCTTCGCTTATGCGTGTTGAATAAACCGGTCAGTTATTGGACGCGTCGGCCGCCGGAGCCGAAACGGTCTTGTTGTCGGTCGCAGCCTTGCCGGAAACGAGCTTGCGCAGGATCGAACCGGTCGAAGTATGGTCGAGCTGCTGCGTTGCGGCCTGGTCAACGCGCGGCGCTTCCGGATAGTGTAGCGTTGCCGCGAAATCGTTGGCGAAAGCTGCGCCGGAGGTGGCGGCGAGGGCGGCAAGCACGAGAGCAATCTTCTTCATGGTCGTTCTCCACAAGGGCGGTTTGAAACTTTGTACACGTACGCTGTGACGTACACATACGAGCCGTTCTTTGTGTTTTCAAGAGAAAAGTTCGTACGCGTACGGTAAACTTTTCGAGAGCGTCTCGGAGGGAACTCCGGGACTTTTTAGTCCGGCATGCACCGAGGCGTCGGATCGCGACCGCCTGCCGACACGCTGCCGGCGAACTTGGAGGGGAGCGCGATGCAGGGTGCGAGAAGACTTTCCGGAAACGTTGCGCCAGAGCCGATTATGCGGTTGGGCACTGACCAGTGGACAGAAATTTCAACAATTGCCGGCTTCGGCTCCCAGCGGCCCCACCTTGCGCGAGCCTACCGCTGCCAGCGCCAGCTCGATGACGGTGTCTGCATAGTCCTTCGCCGGGCCGAACGAATATTGCGGAAAGTTGATCATCGCCGAAATTGCGCCATGGGCCGTGGTCCACAGAAACGTGGTGATGGCATGTTCGTCGCCCTTCAGCAGACCGGCGTCGAGGCATGCGAGCACGCATTTGCGCATCGACATCAGCGCCGGATTCTTCTTCTCCAGTTCCGCCGCCATTTCCGCATCGTGGATATGCGACTTCGGGGTCATGAAGATGGTGCGGTATTCGTTGGGGTTCTCGAGGCCGAAGGCTGCGAACTCGCGCATGCCGTGGCGCAGCGCTTCGAGAGGATCGCTCGGCTGATTGCGCTCGGCGCGCCGCGCCAACTGCTCGAAGGCGTCCTGGGCAAGTGCGACGAGGATATCCTGCTTGTCGGCGAAATAGGAATAGACCGACATCGGCGCGTAGCCGACCCGCTTGGCCAGCTTGCGGATAGTCAGGCCTTCATAACCTTCCTCCTTGACCAGCGCATGGGCCGCAGCAACCAGCTCTGAGCGCAGTTCGGCTTTCTGACGTTCGCGGCGGGTCTGAACGGTGATGGGCATCTTCTCCTGATAGCCTGTGCTTTTCCGTACCTGCACGAATTATATACGCTGTACGGGCTTGCAACAAGTTGAAGCTGTTTGGCCTGGCTCGGCAAGGATTGACGCAGCGTCAACTGCCCGGCGTGGTGGTGATTCGGCAGATACTACAATAGTTGTGACCTGTGGAAGGCGTAATAAACGCGAAACAGTGTGTAGCTTCATCATCTTTTCCGAGAAACTATCATTTGCCGTTTTTTTTGATACATTCGGCAAGGGGACGGCTTGGGAGCGAGCATTGCATGTCTAATGCGAAGGTACTGATCAACACACAGGCGGGGACGATCGAACTCGAGGGTGAGGATTCTTTTGTCCGAACCTATCTAGATAAACTCATACCGATCATAGAAAGCGCACGCTTCGGAGCGGGTGTCGTGACGGTGAATGGTGAGGCGGTCGGCCTGGAGGCGGACGGCATGCCGAAGGCGCGTACCAGGCGCCGGGTGAATTCTACGCCGGTGGGCAAATCCTGCCGCGACCGGGTGAAGCGGCTGCGCGACGAGGGCTTTTTCGCCGAGCGGCGCGGCATCAGCGACATCGTGCATGGACTGGTGGCGCAGGGACACGCCCACAACGTCAACCAGGTGGGTGCTGCGCTGACCACCATGTTCGAGCGCCACGAGATCCAGCGCACGCCTGTCGAGGGCAAGTTCAAATATCATTGGGATCAACAGACGCAGTCCGAGGCGGCGTAGGACGGACAACCGCGAGGCCTCTGTCTACGCACTCTGCAACACCGGGCCGCAGCGCCAGCGTTGCGGCAAGAACCACTGAACGAAATGCATCGTTGCGCGTTCTCCGTGCTCACTGGACATAAGTGGCGGGGCAGGAGGACAGCACGATGGGCATTCGCTTTCCCGACAAATCCACCGAATACCGAAAGGCACGAAACACACTGCTGGACGCGGAGATCAAGCTGCGCCGCGCCATGGAAGCGGTGGCGGAGGCGCGCCGCGCGCTTCCGCCGGGCGGGGTGGTGCCGGAAGATTACGTCTTCGACGGGCTTGGCGCCGACGGCCGGCCGGCGAGGATAAAACTGTCGGAGCTCTTCGTCCCCGGCAAGGACACGCTGATCGTCTACAACATGATGTTCCCGCGGCACCCGAAGGACGACCGGCCGAAGCCGGAAACCGGCGAGACCGCGCAGCTCGAACGGGACGAGGGGCCGTGCCCTTCCTGCACGAGTTTCCTCGACCAGCTCGACGGCGCGGCGGCGCATCTGGAGGCCGCCGGCTTCAATTTCGTGGTGATCGCCAAGGCGCCGCTGGAGCGGCTGACCGCGTTTGCGCGCGATCGCGGCTGGAAAAACCTCAGGCTCTTGTCCTCGGCCGGCAACGACTTCAAGCGGGACTACCACGCCGAGGCCGAGGACGGCTCGCAGGTGCCTCTGATGGCGGTGTTCCATCGCGAGGCTCGAGGGCATTCGCCACTTCTGGAGTTCGGAGATGATGTTCGAGGACTCCGAACCCGGCCAGGACCCGCGCCACGTCGGCACGGTGGAGCCGCTGTGGAACCTGATGGACCTGACGCCCGAGGGCCGGCCGCGCGACTGGCACGAGCAGATCCAGTATGATGGCGGCGGCGAGGCCAAGCCCGCCAAGGCGGCATAAGGCAAGCTCTACCCGTCGATAAAGCCGCCGTCCTTGGCCTCGTGCGGGATGGTCCAGCCGAAATAGACTTCCGCGTCGGTGATCTTGCCGTCGCGCACGGTCAGGATTTCGGTGTTGCGGAAGCGTTTTCCGGTCGCGCCGGTGCCCTCGTAGGTGACGAAGACGCGGTCGCCGTCCTGGACGAGGTGCTTGTATTCGAAGCCTGAGGTCGTCTCGCTGTTCGGCCAGCAGCGCTCGAAATAGGTTTTCCGGTCGAGGCGGTTGTCGAGCGGGCTGGTGAAGTGGAAATCGTCCGCGATGACGGCTTCGATCGCGGCGCGATCCTTGTCGACATAGGCCTGGTAGGATTTTTTGACGATGGCGATAGGGTCGGACATCGCGGTCCTCCTTGCTCCACGGGGCGTCAATTCTCGTCTTATAATGCAACTGGTTGTAATATGCAATCATAACACGCCAGCGTGGTCGCCTCGATTGCCTTCCTGCCTCGCGAGACGATAAAACCGGATGGCACGAGCGAAGGAGGTTTGCGATGGACTGGAAACTGCCGCGCGAGGGCGGCTGCCGTTGCGGCCAGGTACGTTTCAAAATGAATGCCGCGCCGATCATCACCGGGGCCTGCCACTGCACCGGCTGCCAGAGGATGAGTTCGTCCGCCTATTCGCTGTCGGCCGCCATCCCTGCCGAGAGGTTCGAGATCACGCAAGGCGAACCGGTGGTCGGCGGCCTGCACGGCGCGACGAAGCATTATTTCTGCCCGCACTGCATGAGCTGGATGTTCACCCGGCCGGAAGGGTTCGACTGGTTCGTCAACATCCGCTCGACCATGCTCGACGACACCAGCGGGCTGGCGCCTTTCATGGAGACCTGGAGAGCCGAAGGTTTTGCGTGGGCGAAGACGGGCGCGGCGCACAGCTACGAGACGCTGCCGCCGCAGGAGGCATGGGAGGGACTGATGAAGGAATTTCGGGAGTGGGCGGGGCGGTGAGAGTGCGACACTGTCCAGCCACCAGGCGCCTGCAAAAAAATCTGGCGGCGGATGTCGTGATCGCCGGACGCGGTTCGTCCTATGCGCATCGTTGCAAACAACACACTAGGAGAACACCGATGTTCCGCACCCTGATTGCCGCGTTTACGCTGATGGCGGCACCCGTTCTTGCTAAGGCTGAGGACGCGCTGAAAGGCGAGCGCGTCGAGGTCAACGGCATGACCATGTATTACGAAACGAGCGGCAAGGGCGATCCACTGGTCGTGCTGCACGGCGCCTACATGAACATCCCGTCGATGGGCGCCATCATCCCGAAGCTGGCGGAGACCCACAAGGTCTATGCGCTGGAGTTCCAGGGCCACGGCCGCACCACCGACATCGACCGGCCGATCACCTATCCGAACCTCGCCGACGATGTCGCCGCCTTCATGGACAAGGTCGGGCTCGAGAAGGCCGACGTGTTCGGCTACTCGATGGGCGCAGCGGCCGGGCTGCAGCTCGCCATCCGCCACCCGGAGAAGGTCGACCGGCTCATCGCGGCCTCGGTCGCCTACGACGCCAAGGGCTGGCAGCCCGATTACCTGGCCTTCATCCCGCAGATGAATGTCGAGATGTTCGTCAACATGCCGTTCGCGGCCGACTACAAGAAGCTCGCCGCCGAGCCGAATGGCTTCCCGAAGCTGGTGGAAAAACTGATCCAGCTCGAGAAGGAGCCGATGGCCTGGGAGGCCGACGTCAAGAAGCTTAAAGTCCCGGTGCTGATCATTGCCGGCGACGCCGACGTCGCCACGCTGGAGCACAACGTTGCGATGTTCCGGCTGCTCGGCGGCGGCGTCATGGGCGACATGGGCAAGCCGCTGCCGGCATCGCGGCTGGCGATTTTGCCGGCGACCTCGCACACCGCGGTCATCGGGCAGGTGGAGCTGCTCTCCGGGTTGATCGAGCCGTTCCTGAAGGGCGAGACGCCGAAGGGCATGTTCGAGTAGGGCTGTTTCACTCCCTCTCTGGGGAAGGGCAATCGCATATCGATTGCCCCCTCCACCATGCTTCGTATGGTCCCCTCCCCCGTCCCTTCGACAAGCTCAGGACAGGGAGGATCCGCAGCGTCACGCGCCGATCGGCACCTTCAGCTGCTGGCCGGGGAAGATGAGGTTCGGGTTGTCGATCACCAGCGGGTTGGCGCGCACGATGCGCTGGAACTGGCCGGTGCTGCCATAGTGCTCTTCGGAAATCTTCGACAGCGTGTCGCCCGCCTTCACCACATGGATGCGGAAGCCGATATAGTTTTCCACGATGCGAGGGCCGTAGATTACCGGCACGATCACCTTGTTGATCTCCGAACCGTCGGCCGCGCTCTCCTCGAACACCTCGACGAACAGCCGGTCGAGCTGGAAGGCGGCCGCGCCGATCGCCGCCTGGACCTGGAACTGGCCGTGCTCGCCGGTGCCGCCGCCGACATTGAAGAAGCCGGTGCGCTCGTCATGGCCGTCATGGACGCGCCAGTTGAGCGTCGCCTCGAAGCCCTGGCCGATGCCGGCAATGAGCACGGGATCGCCGACGAGGTCGAACGGCTTCGGCTGCTGGATTTCATTGGGCATGGCGTCGCTCCTTGGGGGCTGCGGGGAGCATAACATGCGCGGGTGGGGCAGGGGTGTCGGTGAAAAAGGTCACATTGGGGGAGGCGGGCGTTGCTGAACGTGTAGCCGGGCGAAATGGCTAAATTAACTCCTCTAGGTCGATTAAGTTTCGTGCTTAATTCCGAGTCTGATTCCGCCGTAAAATCTTCCATGACAAGTCTAATAAAAATGTATGAAGCATTCTTGCAATCTGTGAATGTTAATGAAGATGATCTAGAAAAAGCTATATTGGATAATTAAGGGATATACGAGGATGATTATCGCTTCGGACAGGAGATGTTCAACGCAATAAACCTCATCGGGGGAGGCAACAACTTTCATAGGCTGATTCTGGTTTAGGGGTGGCTAAAGGCTTTCACATCTCACTCGACTTGGACTTGGTGATTCCAGCCACCTTAGCTGATTAATCCTACAGCCGCTGGACGCTGCTACAATTCCACCCGGTCGGTCGATCGATCGCGGAGCGATCGACCGACCTCCCTCCTTCGACAAGCTCAGGATGAGGGAGGTCGAAAATACTCCTGCAGCGGGCGCACTTCCAAATTCCCCGCCTTCAGCGCGGCGATCGCTTCGGCGACGGCCGCCATGCCGGAGAGCGTGGTGTAATACGGCACCTTCTGCATCAGCGTGGCGCGGCGCAGGGACTTGGAATCCGACAGCGCCTTCTGGCCGTCCGTGGTGTTGAAGACGATCTGGACCTGGCGGTTGCGGATGGCGTCCTCGATGTGCGGGCGGCCCTCCAGCACCTTGTTGATCTTTTCGGCAGCGATGCCGTTTTCGGCGAGGAAACGCTGGGTGCCGCCGGTGGCGAGCAGCTTGAAGCCGAGCGAAGCGAGCCGCTGCACCGCCGGCAAAACGCCCTTCTTGTCCTCGTCGCGGACGGAGACGAACAGCGTGCCGTCGCGCGGCAGGTCGACGCCGGCGCCGAGCTGCGACTTGGCGAAGGCCAGCGCGTAGTCGTAGTCGAGGCCCATCACCTCGCCGGTCGACTTCATCTCGGGGCCGAGAAGAATGTCGACGCCGGGGAAGCGGGCGAAGGGGAACACCGCTTCCTTGACCGCGATGTGCGGGCGCGCGTTCGGCCGCGGCTTGCCGCCATAATCGTCGAAGGCGGCGTCCAGCGTCTCGCCGGCCATGATGCGCGCTGCGATCTTGGCGATCGGCTTGCCGACGGTCTTTGCCACGAACGGCACGGTGCGCGAGGCGCGGGGATTGACCTCGAGGATGAAGATCGTGCCGTCCTGGATGGCGAATTGCACGTTCATCAGGCCGCCGACATTGAGTGCTTTGGCCAGCGCGGCCGTCTGGCGCTCCAGCTCGGCGACGGTGTCGGGCGAGAGCGTGTGGACCGGCAGCGAGCAGGCGCTGTCGCCCGAATGGATGCCGGCCTCCTCGATGTGCTCCATGATGCCGGCGACGTAGGTGTTTCTGCCGTCGCACAGGCAATCGACATCGACCTCGATGGCGCCCGCGAGATAGGTGTCGAAGAGCAGCGGGTTCTTGCCGAGCAAAGTGTTGATCTGGCCGGTCTTGTCGTTGGGGTATTTCTGCTTGATGTCCTCCGGCACCAGGCCGGGCACGGTGTCGAGCAGGTAGGTCTGCAGCATCGCCTCGTCGTGGATGATCTGCATGGCGCGGCCGCCGAGCACATAGGAGGGGCGCACCACCAGTGGGAAGCCAAGCTCGGAAGCGACGGTGCGCGCCTGCTCGACCGACCAGGCGATGCCGTTCTTCGGCTGCAACAGGTTGAGCTTGTGCAAGAGCTTCTGGAAACGGTCGCGGTCTTCGGCGAGGTCGATCATGTCGGGCGAGGTGCCGAGGATCGGGATGCCGGCGGCCTCGAGGGCTGCGGCAAGCTTCAGCGGCGTCTGGCCGCCGAACTGCACGATGACGCCTGCCAGTTCGCCCGACGCCTGCTCGGCGCGCAGGATCTCCAGCACGTCTTCGGCCGTCAGCGGCTCGAAATAGAGGCGATCGGAGGTGTCGTAGTCGGTGGAGACCGTCTCCGGGTTGCAGTTGATCATGATCAATTCGTAGCCGGCCTCGTGCAGCGCGAAGCAGGCGTGGCAGCAGCAATAGTCGAACTCGATGCCCTGGCCGATGCGGTTCGGCCCGCCGCCGAGGATGACGACTTTTTTGCGCGCCGAGACTTGCGCCTCCGAGCGCGTCTCACCGGCGAAGGGCACCTCGTAGGTGGAGTACATGTAGGCGGTGGGCGAGGCGAACTCGGCGGCGCAGGTGTCGATGCGTTTGTAGACCGGGTGGACGCCGAGCTTCTCGCGCGCCTTGTGAACCTCGGCGGGGTCCTTCCTGGTCAGCGAGGCGAGGCGGTCGTCGGAAAAGCCCATCGCCTTCAGCATGCGCAGGTTTTCCGCATCCTGCGGCAGGCCGTGCTCGCGGATGCGATCCTCCATGGCGAGGATGCCGGCGATCTGCTCGAGGAACCACGGGTCGATGTGGCACATCTGGTGGACCTCATCGAGCGAGGTGCCCATGCGGATCGCCTGCGCCACCATGCGCAGCCGATCCGGCGTCGGCGTGCCGAGAGCTGCGCGGATGGCGTTGCGGTCGTCGGGGCCGCCGGCGGCGGAGAGGCCGGGGATTTCGATCTCGTCCAATCCCGTCAGGCCCGTTTCAAGTCCACGCAATGCCTTCTGCAGCAATTCCTGGAAGGTGCGGCCGATCGCCATCACCTCGCCGACCGACTTCATCGCGGTGGTGAGCACCGGCTCGGCGCCCGGAAATTTCTCGAAGGCGAAGCGCGGGATTTTTGTCACGACATAGTCGATGCGACGGCTCGAAGGAGGCCGGCGTCGCGCCGCCGGTGATGTCGTTCTCCAGTTCGTCCAGCGTATAGCCGACCGCGAGCTTCGCCGCGATCTTTGCGATGGGGAAGCCGGTGGCTTTCGAGGCAAGTGCGGAGGAGCGCGAAACGCGCGGGTTCATCTCGATGACGACCAGCCGGCCGTCGGCGGGGTTGACGGCGAACTGCACGTTGGAGCCGCCGGTCTCGACGCCGATCTCGCGCAGCACCGCGATCGAGGCGTTGCGCATGATCTGGTACTCTTTGTCGGTGAGCGTCAGGGCAGGGGCGACTGTGATGGAGTCGCCGGTGTGCACGCCCATCGGGTCGATGTTCTCGATCGAGCAGATGATGATGCAGTTGTCGGCGCGGTCGCGCACCACCTCCATCTCGTATTCCTTCCAGCCGAGCACCGATTCCTCGATCAGCACTTCGGTGGTGGGGGAGGCGTCGAGGCCGGAGGAGACGATATCGTAGAATTCGGCGCGGTTGTAGGCGATGCCGCCGCCGGTGCCGCCGAGCGTGAAGGAGGGGCGGATGATCGCCGGCAGGCCGACATGGTCGAGCGCCTGGGCGGCCACCGCCATGGCGTGGCTCATGTAGCGCTGCTTGCGGTCGCCTTCGCCGAGGTTCCAGCGGGTCTCCAGCGCATCGAGCGCTGCGTCGAGATCGGCGGGTGCGGCAGCCTTCAGCTCGGCGCGCTCTGCCTCGTGCTTGCGGCGGTCCTCTTCCTTCACCTGGGTGGCGTTGGCGAGCATCGACTTCGGCGTTTCGAGGCCGATCTTCTTCATCGCCTCGCGGAACAGCGCGCGGTCCTCGGCCTTGTCGATGGCCTGCGCATCGGCGCCGATCATCTCGACATTGATAGCGCTCCAGCACGCCCATGCGGCGCAGCGACAGTGCGGTGTTGAGCGCGGTCTGGCCGCCCATGGTGGGCAAAAGCGCGTCCGGCCGCTCCTTGGCGATGATCTTGGCGACCACTTCGGGCGTGATCGGCTCGATGTAGGTGGCGTCGGCCAGCTCCGGGTCGGTCATGATGGTGGCCGGGTTGGAATTGACCAGGATGATGCGGTAGCCTTCCGCCTTCAGCGCCTTGCAGGCCTGGGTGCCGGAATAGTCGAACTCGCAGGCCTGGCCAATCACGATGGGGCCGGCCCCGATGATCAGGATCGACTTGATGTCGGTGCGTTTCGGCATGCTTTAAAATTCCGTCGGGCGTTCGGCTTGCGCGAAAAACCGGGACGGGATTCTCCGTTTTGCGCTGACGCGTCGCGGAGGCCCAGCCGGTGCTGCACAAGGATTCTGGTTGTCAGGCTAAGGGGGCCTTATAGGGAAGAGCGAGGCGCTATGTAACCCCGAAAATTGCAAGGCCGCGCGTCTTGCCCGCGAGCCGGCCAGTCGGCACAAACTCTTCCGGCTCTATAAGTAACATCGAATACATTCAACAGGTTTAAAGCTTAGTCGGCAAGTCAGTTCAAAATCGCGTTGAGGCAATGAAGATAAAAGGATAGAATTAGATTAAAAGGAAGTCGGGACTTTCCAAGTAAAAGGAATGGGCAATTGGTCGACATTCAAACATTTGCCGAGGTTGAACGCGTTGTCCGGCAGCGGCTGGAAAGGACCCGGCCGGAAATAGAGGCATCGCTGAACCATATCGCCAGCGGCAACCCGCTGGCCGCCGAACCCAGCCCGATGCGGCGCGTCGACCGCCTGCAGGCGAAGGCCGATCTTTCGCGCGAGGAGGCGCAGATCATTTCGGCCGCGATCGACATGGCGTCCAAGCCAGCCGGAAAGACCATGGCCGCCAAGGCGGCCGGCCCGAGGCGATCATCGGCTCGACTCTCGATTTCGTCGGCGTCGCATTCCTGGAGCGCGGACGCCGCGCGGCGGACGCGGTTGGGCGGGTCGCCTTCCTCAACGCCAAGCCGCAAGGTTCCGGTTTCCTGGTCGGGCCGAGGCTGTTCCTGACCAATCACCATGTGATCCAGTCGGCCGCCGCCGCCGGCGGGCTCCAGGTGCAGTTCGACTACGAATACGACCGCATCAACCGCGTCCGGATGCCCACGGCGTTCGCCTTCGATCCCGAGTTCTGCTTCGTGACCGACGATGTGGACGGCCTCGACTACACGCTGATCGGCATCGGCGAACGGCGCGTCGGGACGCGGACACTCGAGGAACTGGGTTTCATCCCGCTTTCGGACGCCGGCGACAAGCACATGCTGGGCGAGATCGCCAATTTGATCCAGCATCCGGATGGCCGCTTCAAGGAAGTGGTGCTGCGCGAAAACCATCTGGTGGCGCGCGACGAGACGCTGCAGGTGCTGCATTACGTGGCTGACACCGAGCAGGGCTCGTCCGGCTCGCCGGTGTTCAACAACGAGTGGGAGCCGATCGCGCTGCATCACTGGGCGGGGCCATGGCGGGAGGTGATGGGAACGGACGGCCAGCCGCTGTCGCGCGAAATCAACGAAGGCATTCGCATCAGCGCCATCGTCAGGGATCTGCGCGACCGCACCGCCAGGCTCGACGGCTCCTCACGCGCTGCCGTCAGCGAGGCGCTGGCGCTTTGGGAGAGTGCGCCGCGGAACACGGGCGAGCCTGTCGCGCCGCCACCCAACCGGGAAAGCGGCAGCGCCGCGAAAGGCAAAGCCGTCGAGGAGGATGCCCGGCCGAACACCCGCACCAATGTGGATGGCTCGATCACCTGGACATTTCCAATCGAGATCAGCGTCCGGGCGCCGCTGGTGACAGGCCCCTCGACCGTCGAGGTCGGGTCGATAATTGGCGGACGCGCCGAGGCAGCAACCTGGAAGACCGAAAAATTCGACGATCGCGGCGGCTACGAACCGGGCTTCATTCCGGGCTTCGTCGTGCCGATGCCCAAACATGACGGCGCGCCGGGACGCGCGGCGCGCAACCTTCTGGCGCAACCCGGGGACGATCCGTTCGAACTGCGCTACCACCACTTTTCGATCGTGATGAATGCCGACCGGCGGCTTGCCTATCTTCACCGCCTGCAACATCGACGGGTCGCGGTCGAAGGCGATCAATCGCGAGGACAAGACGGTGATCGACGATCCGACGCTGAAGGATCTCGGCGTCGAGTCGCTCGGCGAGGCGGGTGCGGAAGCCAGCGACGCTTTCAGGCCGGACCGCGCGCATCGACCCGGAAGAGCAGATGAACCGGCCTTTCTACGAGAAGCAGATCGTGCCGGGCTTCCTCGATCCGAAATCGCCCGAGCGCACAGCCCGCATGTTCCAGAAGGGCCATATCATCATGCGCGGCGATCCGGCCTGGGGTACCGACCAGGAAGCGCTGGGAGCCGAACGCGATACTTTCTTCTACACCAACGCCGCGCCGCAGGTCGGCTTCTTCAACCAGGGAAGCGACCTCGACCGGCCGGGAAGCAAGGGCAAGCTGCGCTGGCGGGCGGTGGAAACCTACGTGCTGCGCAACGCAGTGACGACGCGGGGACGGATCACGGTGTTTGCCGGCCCGGTCTTCCTCGACGACGATCCGGCCTACCGGTTCAACAGCCGCGTGCCGATGAAGTTCTGGAAAATCGCCGCATGGAGCGACGGCTCCGAACTGCACTCGATCGCGTTGCTGGCCGACCAGAAGCCGGTTCTCAATGTGATGCCCGAGGCGTTCGATGCACGGGCCGAAGCCTTCGACGATCCGCTGGAACTGGCGCGGGTTTCGGAGTTCCTCTCGACCGTGGCGGAAATCGAAGATCTGACCGGGCTCGATTTCGGCGAGGCGCTGCGCGAGGCCGACATTCGCGCCGGCTCCGAATCGATGAGCGTCGCGGCGCAAACGCTGAAACCGGAAGATCTCAGCGAATTCCGAAACGGGCGAAGGCGGCACCCGGGCGGAAGACAGCCAAAGCGCGCACGAGCGGGGCGAAGCGCTGAGCCGTTTCAAAGCGGAAGGCGCCGCAAGCGCTATCCTGCGTCCGTGAGCAGCCCCTGTGCGCGGACAACCGGCAGGTCTATAGTTTCATCGACCGGAGCCGGAGGGAGGCGTGCGAGCGGTTGCAGTCCTGGCAGTTCTGATCCTCGCAATTTTGGGAGGAACGGGTTCGCACGCCTACATGCTCTATCCGGACCGGGACAATCCGCAGAACCTGATCGTGGTGATCGAAAGGCCTGCCGGAGACCTGGTCAAGCTCGCCACGCTGCCGCCGCCCTACAATGTGGCGCGGCAGACCGCGCAGGCTCCCGATCGATTTTCGTTCCGCTGGCGCTATGGCAGGGGCCAGCAGGGAATGGCCTGGCTGAACGTCGATGAAGGCGGCCGAGGCGTGCTCACAGTCGAGTTCTCGAGCGCCGAGATGATCGACGGCGACAGTTTCGGTGCAGCCGCCGTGCTGATCGACAAGCAGGAGCGGCCGCTGCACACTTTTTACGCCAAGGCCGACGTGCGCGGAACGGCGTTCGCGGGCGGTACCGACAGGCGGCGCGTCCGGCTGGCCGTCGAACGGCCGCCGGGATGGTGGGACAGTGTCGGCGCCATCTCGTTCCACTACATGAAATACGCCAAGCACCAGGAGCTCGACGATGAAGGGATATGGGCCGCAATGCGCTCGGTCGTCGAGATTTTCACGAAAGGCGAGGGCACGGAGCAGAGGCAGTAGTTGAGCTGGCGTTTGATGGAAAAATCTCCCTCAATTTTAAATCGACCCCCACTCCGGTCCGCTGCGCGGACCACCTCTCCCCCGCTCGACGGGGGGAGAGGAAATGCTCGGCTCTCATGCCGGCAATGCCGGAAACCGTGTGCTGGCGGGCAAGGCTCCTTTCCTCTCCCCCGTCGAGCGGGGGAGAGGTGGCGAGGCGCAGCCGAGACGGAGTGGGGGTCGATCTCGTTATGTCGAGCGAGGCTGCTCAGCTCAAATTCTTCCGCCGTTCCAACTCCGCCTCGCTCGGTTCGGCCATCGCGAACGATCCCGTCTTGACCTCGCCGTCGGGCAGGTATTTCGCGACGATCACGCCGGTCGGGTAGGATTGCGACTTCACCAGCTTCAGGCCGGCCGGGGCCGCGCCGTCGCCGAACAGGCGCTTGCCCTTGCCCAGCAGCACCGGGAAGGTCAGCACGTTGATCTCGTCGACCAGGCCGTGTGCCCACAGCGTTTGCAGGAAATCGCCCGACCCCTGTACGAGAAGATCGGGGCCGCCTCCGGCCTTCAGTTTCTTCAGCGCGGCGACGGCGTCCTGCCCGAGCCATTGGCTGTTGTTCCAGGAAAGTTCGGGCTTCGAGCGCGAGGCGACGTATTTCGTGACCCGGTTGAAGACGGGTGCGATCGTGTCGTTGGGGTCGGTGATGTAGGGCCAGTGCGCGGCGAAGATGTCGTAGGTCTTGCGGCCGAGCAAAAGGTCGTAAGGGCGGCCCAAAATCTCGTCCATCGCGCCGCCGAGCGCCTCATCGAAGTGTGGAAACACCCAGCCGCCGAACCTGAAACCGCCGGTCGGATCCTCCTGAGGGCCGCCAGGCGCCTGCATGACGCCGTCGAGGCTGACGAAGGTGGCGACGATGATCTTTCTCATGATGGTTCTCCGTTTTCGTCCGTTCGTCCCGGCAAACCTCCGGGTCATTGCAACGACGAACGAAGCGGTGCGGTTTCGACATCACGGGGCGAATTTTTTCCTGAGAATGTTGTCGACCCCTCTCCGTCTCTCTCCGGTCGACGGCAGGGCCATCGCATGTGGGACTTCGACCCCCACTCCGTCTCGGCTTCGCCTCGCCACCTCTCCCCCAATCGACGGGGGAGAGGAAGGGCGTCTTCCCCGCCGCTGCGCATCGTTACAACGTCATTAGGGTAAGAGCCGAACGTGCAAACCGGCATTTCCTCTCCCCCGTCGAGCGGGGGAGAGGTGGTCCGCACAGCGGACCGGAGTGGGGGTCGACCGCTCACATGCGATTGCCGTGCGGTCGAAGGGGAGAGGATGGCGAGCGCGAAGCACGAGACGGAGAGGGGGAAATCGCCAACGCGGATAACAGCCCAAGGATCGAGAGGCGCCGCGCTTCTCAGGCGCGGCGATCGGCTCAGTGATCGGCCAGCTTGACCAGCATCTTGCCGGTGTTGTCGCCGGAAAACAGGCCGAGGAACGCTTTCGGCGCGTTCTCGAGGCCCTCGACGACCGTGTCGCGCGACTTGATCCTGCCTGCGGCGAGCCAGCCTGGCCATCTCGCGCGTACTCCGCGCAGATCGGAAAGTCGAGGATGATGTAGCCCTGCATGCGCGATGCGCTTGACGATCAGCGCGGCGAGGTTGCGCGGGCCGGGCGGCGGCGTCTCGTCATTGTACTGCGCGATCATTCCGCAGATGGCGAAGCGGGCGATCATATTGGCGACCGCAAGTGCTGCATCGAGATGGTCGCCGCCGACATTGTCGAAATAGACGTCGATGCCTTCGGGCGCCGCCTCTGGCGAGCGCCTGCGGTGAGATCGCCGGCGGTCTTGTAGTTGATCGACGGCGTCGGCGCCGAGCTCGTCCTTCACCCAGCGCGCCTTTTCGTCGCGAGCCGACCGAGCCGATGACGCGCGCGCCCTTGATCTTCGCGATCTGCACGGCCATCGAGCCGACCGCGCCGGCGGCGGCCGAGACGAACACCGTCTCGCCTTCCTTCAATTTGGCGACGTGGACAAGCCCGGCGTAGGCGGTCAGTCCCGGGACGCCGAGCGGTCCGAGCCAGGCCTGGAGCGGCGCGATGGCCGGATCGATCTTCGGCCGCCGCCGCCGCGTCGATCACGGTGCGGTCGCGCCAGCCGTAGAAATGCTTGACGAGGTCGCCGGGCTTGAAGCGGTCGTCGCTGGAACTGCTCGACGACGCCGACGGCATCGCCTTCGAGCGGCTGGCCGATCTGGAACGGCGCGATATAGCTCGGGCGGTCGACCATGCGGCCGCGCATATAGGGATCGACCGACATCCACAGCGTGCTTGACGAGGAGCTGGCCGTCGGCGAGCGCGGGCAAGGCGCGTTCGACAAGCGCGAAATTTTCCGGGCCGGGCAGGCCTGACGGGCGGCTTTTCAGATGGATTTCACGGGCTGCAATGGTCACGAAAAGCTCCTATATTGATACTTAGGATGGTAACTTACGAATAGTAAGTTACTATTAGTAATATGCGCGGAATGGCGCGGATGTCAAGCGCGCATGGAAAGGAGCGGTAGGCCAGATGGTCGAGATGGCTGGGACAGCGACGAAAAAAATGCCGAAGGCGGAACGGCGCGAGCAACTGCTGGAGACGGCGCAGACGATCATCGCGCGACGAAGGGCACCGACGCGCTCACGCTCGGCCATGTCGCCGAATGCGCCGGCGTCAGCAAGCCGATCGCCTACGAGCATTTCGGCACCCGCGCCGGGCTGCTTGATCGCGCTTTGCAGCGACTATGACCGAGAGGCAGAAAGCAGGCGCGGCGCGAGGTGCTGGAGGCGGGCGGCGAGACGCTCGCCGACGTCGTCGCGGTCTTGGCGTCGGCCTATGTGAACTGCGTGCTCGACATGGGGCCGGAAATGGGCGCGGCCTTCGCGGCGCTTCGGGCGACGGAGGAGACGGCGGATTTCCGCCAGTCGCTGCGCGAGGGCTATGTCGCGCGAGTACCGGAAGGCGTTCGGCCGCTTCGTCAAACTGCCGGAAAACGACGACGCCATCTTCCTGGGCTTCCTGGGTGCGGCCGAAGCGCTGGCGCAGGACGCCGCGGCCGGCCGCGTCTCGCCCGACGAGGCGGTGGAGGCGCTGACGCGGATTTTTACCGGAACGCTGGAGCGCTACGAGGTTCGCGGCTGATGTTTACTCGTCGGGAATCTGGTGGTGAAATTCGACGGCTGGGCGCCGTACGAGGAGCACTTCTTCCGACCTTCAGCCGACATCCGAAGTCGGGAAATCGCGCCGCATCACGCGCATGGAGCTCCGAATGAAGAAAGTTGAGGTATTGTTCTTCGATGTCCTGGGGACCGTTGTCGATTGGCGGGGCAGCGTAGAGGCGGAGGCGCGTTCCTTTCTGAAACGCCACGACGCTTCGCATATCGACGCCAGCGCTTTTGCCGATGCTTGGGTCGGCCGCTATGACGCATCTGTTGAAGCCGTTCGAAGCGGTCGCCGGCCCTTTGTACCGCTCGATCCGCTCAACATGGAGAACCTGGAAGCCTGCCTGCATGGGTTCGGGCTGACGCCGTCGAAATTGCCGCGCGCCGAACTGGAAAGCCTCAATCTGGCCTGGCACCGTCTGGAGCCGTGGCCGGATTCGGTGGAGGGCCTTTCCCGACTGAAGGAACGCTTCATCGTTGCACCGCTGTCCGACGGAAACACCCGTCTATTGGTGGACATGGCGAAACATGCCGGGCTGCCGTGGGATACGATCCTCGGCGCAGATGTCCCCGAGGCCTACAAGCCGATGCCGCAGGTTTATCTTCATGCCTGCAAGCTGCTGGATGTGGTGCCCGACAGGGCGATGCTGGTTGCCGCCCACGACTACGACCTGGAAACTGCTCGCCGATGCGGATTGAAGACGGCGTACGTTGTTCGCTCAAATGCCCATGACCCGTCGAAGGTTGCCGGCATCAAGCCACTGGGCGGCTGGGATTACACGGCAAGCGATCTGATGGAACTCGCAGAGATTCTGAAGTAGCTTCGAGGAGGTTCTCCGGCGAGGGCGAGCTTCCGCCCTGAACAGGCTTGCGCTCCGGTACCGGGTGTCAACCATAACTCACCTGCCGGACCGTGCATCCCGATGGCATTTTGGTGCTGTACCCGGACCCCTCCTGACACCAGGTTGGCAGCAGCCTCGCTGCGGCGTGTTGACTTTACGCCGGGTGAGGTTCAATAGTTCAAAATATTTTGAACTTAGGACAGATCCATGGACAAGCGCCTTGTCTGGCTGGCGGTCGGCTCGTTTGCGATGAGCACCGTCGGCTTCGTATTCGCCAGCCTGTTGCCGTCGATCGCCGCCGACACGAACACGACGGTGCCGATGGCCGGCTACCTGATGATGACCTTTTCGCTCGCCTACGCGGTCGGCGCGCCGGTGCTTTCGGCACTTGCAGGCGAGATCGACCGCCGCCGCGTGCTGACTTTGGCGATGCTGACCTTCGTCGCCGGCAATCTCGTCGCGGCGTCGAGTTCGTCGTTTGCCGCGCTGCTTGCTCGCGCAGATCGTCATGGGCATGTCGGCCGGACTGTTCGCGGCGACCGCGCAGGCGACCGCCGTCTCGCTAGCCGGGCCTGAACACCGGGCGCGCGCCATTTCCGTGGTGGTCGGCGGCACCACCTTCGCGGTGGCGCTCGGCGCGCCGCTCGGCTCGCTGATCGCCACCTTCTGGGGCTGGCGCGGCACTTTCCTCGCCATCGCGCTGGTCGGCCTCGCCTGCGCGGCGATCCTTTGGGTGCGGCTGCCGCATGGCCTGCGCGGCACCAGGCTGACGCTCGCCGAGCGGTTGGCCACCGTCAACCGCCCCGGCATCCTGCCGGCGCTGGCGACCACGCTGCTCTATCTCACCGGCGGCTTCATCATCATCGCCTATCTGGCGCCGCTCGCCGCCGATGCCGGCCTGCCCGCGGTTGCGCTGCCCGGGATGCTGCTCTGCTTCGGCGTCGGCGCGGTGATCGGCAATCTCACCAGCGGCTATCTCGCCGACAGGCTCGGCGCGACGCGCGTGGTGGTGCTGTCGCTGCTGATGTCGGTGGCGGTGTCGCTCATCATCGCGTTCGGCCTGAAGTTCCTACCGCAGGCGTGGTCGGGACCGCTGCTGATCGGCATCATGGTGCCGTGGGGGATCGTCGGATGGATGTTTCCGCCGGCGCAGGCGAGCCGCATCGTCGGCTACGCACCGCAACTCGCGCATCTCACCCTGGGGCTCAATGCGTCGGCGCTTTATTTCGGCATCGCGCTGGGGACCGTGGTCGGCGGCCGGGTGCTCGAATTCACCACGCCCTCCGACCTCGGCCTCGTCGCGGCGGTGTTTCCGATAATGGCGCTGGCGGTGATACGGGCGTCGACGCCGCACGCCCGCGGTGGCGGCGGCGCCGGCTGAGTAAGGCTATACGCCGGCGAGCGTGCCGTCGGGCATGAAACCGGTGCGCAGCCCATGCGCCCACAACGGCCGGCCGGATTCTTCGGCGCGCCTGGCCGCGGCCTCATTGTCATAAGAAACGGCGAAGCATTCGATACGCACGGGCGCGTTTGAAGGGCCTAGCTCGACCAGCCCGTAGCGGGCGTGCGGCGATCCCTGTTCGGAAACATGCGCGGGCGCCGCGTCGTCGAAATAGGCGGGGCAGCCGACGCTGCCCGGATTGAACAGGATGCGGCCGTCGGCCAGCCGCAGCAATTCCGGCCGGTGGCTGTGGCCGAATAGCAGCAGGCGGTATTTTTCCGGATCGAGCGCCGCCAGCCGTTTCTCGATGGCGACCTGCGGCGCGCGGATCAGCCGGCCCTCGGCGATGATTTCGGCCAGATATTTTTCGTCGTGATCCGGACGCGCGTGGAAGGCGAGCACAGAGGGGACGATCTCCGCGGTGAGCGGTAGGGCTTCGAGCCAATCGCGCTGCTTCTCCGTCAGCCGGTCATGGGCGAAACGGTCGGATGGACCCATTTCGTCCAGCGGATCGAGAGCAACGCGGCGGTCGTGGTTGCCGCGCACGGTCGGCATGTCGAGGTTTTGCAGGCGCCCCATCGTTTCCGCCGGCCAGAGCGGGCCGGACACGCAATCGCCGAGATTGACGACAAAGTCGGCGCCGCCGCGCCGCTTCAGGTCGTCGAAGACGGCGTCGAGCGCGAGAATGTTTCCGTGGATGTCGGCGATGACGGCGATACGCATGGGACATCTTCGCCGATCGCGCGGCACATGCAGCCTGCCACCACGCTCAAACCCGATGGCCCAGCCTGCCTGCTCACCCGCCCATCATCGCCGGAAGCTCGGCGGCGAGCGCGTCGATCATCACCCTGACGCGTGACGGGACGACGGGCGACTGTGGCCACAGCGCCGAACTCCTGAATTCGGTGGCGGGAATGTCGCGCAGCAGTGGGACGAGGTTGCCCAAAGCGACGTGCGAACGTATCAGCCAGCATGGGAGCCATGCGAGGCCCATGCCGGCGAGGGCCGCGTCCATCATCGCCTCCAGATCGTCCAGCCGGATACGGCCTTTCATCGGTACCTCGATCGTTCTCCCCTTGCCGTCCGGGAACAGCCAGTTCCTGGTGCGGGTGGCATTGGCGTAGTCGATGGCCTGATGTGTCGGCAGGTCGGCGAGCGTCGCGGGAGAGCCGTGTTTTTCGAGATAGGCGGGAGAGGCGCAAACCGTCATCCGCTGCCGCGCCAGCGTACGTGCCATCAACCCCGCGGTCTCCGGCAGATTGCCATTGCGGATGGCGAGGTCATAGCCTTCCTCGATGATCTCGACCGGACGGTCCGAGAAGGCGATTTCCAGTATCAGCCCAGGATGTTGCCGCGCCAAACCGTAGAGGACCGGCGCGACGCAGCGGCGGCCGAAAATGACCGGCGCGGCGACGCGCACCCGTCCGGCCGGCACGGTGCGGCCGAATTCCAGCGAAGCCTCGGCCGCTTCGAGTTCGGCAAGGGCGCGCACGCAATGCTCGTAGAACGCCTTGCCGTCGTCGGTCAGGCTCAAGCTGCGCGTCGTGCGATGGCAGAGGCGGGCGCCGAGCCGCTCTTCCAGCCGCGCAATCGTCTTGCCGACCGCCGAGCGCGACAGGTTGAGGCGGGTTGCAGCCGCGGCAAAGCCGCCGGCTTCGACGACGGCGACGAATTCCCGGATGCCGGCGAGGCGGTCTGTCACGATCGATCCATTGTAGCGATTTCAGATACAGTCAGGTGAAAATCGTTCGCCACTGCGGCTCATATATCCCGAATATCATGCGCCTGACTACAAACAGGAGCAAGCCATGAACCAGCAAGTCAAAATCGAAACGGCCAAGAGATGGGCCTTGAGCGCCGCCGGCCGCGCCAACCTCGCGCTGGTCGAAGGCAGCGTGCCCGCCCCGGCGGCCAACCAGATCCTGGTCAAGGTGTCGGCAGTTTCGCTGAACTATCGCGACAATCTGCTGATCGACAACGGCTTCGGGCTTTCGCGTCCGGACGGACAGGCGCTCGTGCCGGCATCCGACGCCGCCGGCGTGGTTGTCGCGGCAGGCGCGGCGGTGACGCGCTTCAAGGTAGGCGACAGGGTGATTTCGACTTTCATTCCGGGCTGGATCGACGGACCGGGCTTCGGCACCGCCCGCGCGCCGAACGGGCTGACGCTCGGCGGCGCCGCGCAAGGCGTGCTCTCGGAATACATCGTGCTCGACGAAAACTGGGCGGTGAAGGCCCCAGTCAGCCTGAGCGATTCCGAAGCGAGCACGCTTCCCTGCGCCGGCCTCACCGCGTGGACGGCGCTTGTCGAACGCGGCAATTTGCATGCCGGCCAGACCGTAGTGGTGCAAGGCACCGGCGGCGTCGCGCTGTTCGGGTTGCAGATCGCGGCGGCGCACGGCGCCGAGGTGATCGTGATTTCCGGCGACGACGAAAAGCTCACACGTGCAAAGGCACTCGGCGCCGTCCACGGCATCAACCGCAACAAGGAGGACTGGGTCGAAGCGGTCTACCGCCTGACCGGCGACCGCGGCGCCGACCACATTCTCGAGATCGTCGGGGGCGCGCATCTCGGGCGCTCGCTCGAGGCCGCGGCCGTTTGCGGCCGCATCTCGCTGATCGGCGTCATCGACGGCTTCGAGATTTCCGGCAGCTTCGCCATGCTGGCGCTGAAGCGTCTGGTCGTCCAGGGCATCCAGGTCGGTCACCGCAGGGCGCTCGAGGGTCTGGTGCGCGCCGTCGACCGCGTCGGCATCAAGCCGGTAATCGAGGCCGAATACGGTCTGGCTGAACTACCCGCCGCACTCGATCATCTCGCCAGAGGTCCGTTCGGCAAAGTGGTGGTGCGGATGGACGGTTAGGTCTTGCGGCCTGCTGGCAGCGCAGCCGACGAAAACCAGACGTCGCCGAAGATCGCGGTCGCGGTGTCGTCGGGCGCCTTGTCGGAAGTCAGCCAGAGGGACCGCGTCCCCCGCGCCTGCGATCGGGTCGGCGGCCTGTCGTTCGGTCCGGTTTCCGAGGCGCCGACACACGGGATGAACCACGATGTCATGAACGGTTCGCAGGAGAAGCCGGCGGCGGTTCTGGTCACCAGCATGGCGAGGCCGATCTTCCCCGACGGCCGCCATGGAAACACCATGCGCCCGGCCGGACGCAGCGCAGCCAGCCACTGGGTCGGCGGCGCGACGATCCCGGCATTGACGTAGATGAGGTCGCAAGCCGGCAGCTTGCGCGTCACGGCGTCGGCGGCGACCACCCTGGCGTTTTCGAAGGGCTCCAGGTTGCTTCGCGCTTTCGCGGCAAGCTTCTTCTCGATCTCGAAGGCATGGACGCGGCCGTCCGGCAGCACCAGCATGGCAAGGATTGCGGTGTAGTAGCCGGTGCCGGCCCCGACATGGATGATCGTCTCGCCGGGCTGCGGCGCCGCCTTGCCGATCCAGGCGGCGTGGAGGAACGGCTCGCCGTTGTTGATGCCCTTCTCGGCATCGAGGGCGACCAAGGTGTTCTGGTAGAGGAAGGCCGGGTCGGCGCTCGGGGTTTCGAAGTGGCGATGGTTGTGGCTGATCCTCCACGGCCCGGGAGACAGGAACGCCTCGCGCGGCACAAGCTCGAATATCCGCTCGAGCCGCGGATCGGTGGAGCCGCTGGAGGCGGCCATCAACTGTGCATAGAACCGTTTGACTTCGGGCAGTGTCGCCGCCATGGCAGGCTTTCCTCAGGCTCCGGCAATCGGAGATCGTGTCGCCGCCGCTGGCGGCGCCAACGGGTGGCCGGCGACCGATACGGCAGCGCGTTTGCCGCGCATGTAGCTGCGCGGCGGTTCGCCCAGCATGCGCTTGAACATCGTGGTGAAGGCGGGGACGCTCTCGTAGCCGAGGTCGAGCGCGACGCTGGTGATGGGTTCGCCGTCGGCAAGACGGGGAAGTGCGGCAAACAGGCAGGCCTGCTGGCGCCAGGTCGAGAGGCTCAGGCCTGTTTCGCGCTGAAAGGCGCGAGTGAAGGACCGGCGGCTCATGCCCAGCGTTTCGGCCCAGCCGTCGATGGTGGCATGCGGCGACGGCGCCGCGACGAAAGAGCGGCAGAGGGCGGCGAGCCGCGGCTCCGCGGGAAAGGGCAGGCCGAGCGGCCGCGGCGGCAAATTGGGGATCTCGTGGAGCAAGAGACCCATCACCATTCCGGCGCGGGTGGCCGGATCGGGGTTCGGCTTCAGCGTGACCGCCTCGACGATAAGGCTGCGCATCAGGCTGGTGACGGCGACGACGCGGAGATCGCGCGGCAGGCCTTCGAGCGCATCCGGCCTGACATAGATCGAGCGCATGGCGACATCGCCCAGCATCTCCACCGAATGGTCGACACCCGCCGGCAGCCAGATCGCGTGTTCGGGCGGAACCATCCAGCGGCCCTTGCCGGTGCTGACCATGACCACGCCGGTCAGCGCATGAAGCAGTTGCGAGCGGCTGTGGCGGTGGGTGGGCACGCGATAACCGTCCGGATATTCGGTCGGCAGCGCCAGCACGTCGCCGCCGGCTTCCTCCAGCCACAGCAGGCGGCGCGCGTGCAGGCTCGCCAGATCGGATCCGGCCGGCATGCCGCCTGGAAATTTCTCTGCCATAACCGTGGCCCACTTGCGAAGGTGTAGAGAGAACCATGGAAAGCGGGCGAAGGCAAGGGGAAGAGAACGGTCGGGGTGTTGGCTGGCCCTCGCGTCTCAAGTTGAATTTCGGCTTTTACCCTGTCGAACGAGGGTTGCCGCGCCGGCTTCTGGCAACCATCGCGACGATCGTTTCAAAGAGCTCGTTCTCGGCCTGCGCGGGCGTGATTTCTCCCGTCGCGGCGGCATGGGACAACGCCTCCGCCGCGCCGAGCATCGCCCGGAGACCCGCGGGCGCTATGCAACCGGCATTGGCGAATGGGGCAAGGAGTGCCCTGCATTTCTCCATGAACACTACCTGGTATTCGCGCTTTATCCTTGCGAGCTCCGGCGAACCGGCAAGTGCTGCAATGACGCCCGGTATCTCGCGGCCCTGCAGCAGCACGCACTCCACATAAGACGACGCGATGACCGCAGCCCTGCTTGTCAAGGTCGGTTTGCTCGCCTGAAGCGCTGCGTCCATGATCGCGGTCTGGCGCGCGTCGAAGTCCCGGTACAGCGCCACCAGCACTTCCGGTCGCGTGGCAAAATGGTCGTAGACGACAGGTTTTGAAACGCCTGCGTGCTCGGCGAGCCGTCCAAGCGTCAACGCCTCCGTTCCCTCCTCCCGGACCAGCCGCCAGGCGACGTCCAAAAGCTGGCGATGCCGCTCCTCCCTCAACAGGCGGCGGCGCGGCCGCACGGCGGATGCGTGTTCTCTCGTTTCGGTGCTTGACATGCTTATATACCAAAAGTAACTTACTAAAAGTATATAAGGCTCGCTTCTCTTTCGCAATTAGCTAGCAGGAGTTTTCGACATGCACGCGCTCATCGTTATCGCGCATCCTGATCCCAAGTCGCTCAGCCATAGCGTCGCCGCGCACATTGCCGAGGGCGTGTCCATGTCCGATCCCGGCAATTCCTTCGAAATCGCCGACCTCGCGGCGGAAGGCTTCGACCCGAGGTTCACCGCGGCTGATCTCGCCGTCCATCGCAGGCAGGTGCCGCCATCCGCCGATGTCGCGGCCGAACAGGCGAGGATCGATCGCGCCGATGCCCTGGTGTTGGTTTATCCCGTTTACTGGTGGTCGATGCCGGGGCTTCTCAAGGGATGGATCGATCGCGTGTTCGCCAATGGCTGGGCCTACGACGAAGGGCCGGATACCAAGCTTGTGAAGAAGCTTCACCACCTCCCGGTTTATCTCGTCGCCATCGGCGGCTCCGACATGCGAACCTATGCGCGGCACGGCTATTTCGGAGCCATGAAGACGCAGATCGACCATGGCATCTTCGATTATTGCGGCGCCCGGGTCGTGACGTCCGAACTCATGGTCGACTCGCAAGCTGAGGATCAGGCCTCTCAACTGGAGACCGCTCGCGCCATCGGCCGCAATCTCTTCGACGCATCCCGGCGAAACGAAGCGGCTGAGGCCGCATGAACACGTAGCGCGCCGGGCCGCGAACTTTCCCAGCCGGCTACCGGCGCGCTGCCGTGATCCTGGCCGCTGCTTGATTATCTGCTGTCCGCTTGCCGGAACGGCAAGGCACAATTTTTCCCACCATGTCGATCATCTCCGTCTCCGTTCGTCATAGCGCGCTGCAATCGTGCAGCGGCAACGGAGAGACCTCTCATGACCTTCCACATCACTACGCTCTATGCGTCCTTGCTCACGCTCGGCGTCATCGTTCTCGCCAACATCGTCAGCGCCAAACGCGGGCGCGCCGGAATTTCGATCCTGCACGGCGACAATCTCGACCTCGCGCTGGCAATCAGGCGCCATGGCAAATCTGATCGAGAACGTTCCCCTGGTGCTTATCCTGGCGCTGACGCTGCGCTTGATCGGCGGGCTGAAGACGGAGGAGATCGCCAGAGCCTATCTCGTCAGCCACGAATCCATGGCGCAGCGGCTGGTGCGCGCCCGCCACAAGATCACGAAGGCCGGCATCCCCTAATGAGGTTCCCGGGCCGGAGGGCTGGGGCGACCAACTGGATGCGGTGCTGGCGGTGATTTATCTCATCTTCAACGAGGGTTACGCCGCTTCGTCCGAGCGGCATCTGCGCGTCGATCTTTGCGAGGAGGCGATCAGCCTCTGCCGCATCCTCCTGACGCTCATTCCGCACGAGGCGGAAGTCGAAGGACTGCTGGCGCTGATGCTGCTGCATCGTTCCCGCTTCGCCACCCGTATGGGGGCGCTGGGGGAAATCGTCACGCTTGAACGGCAGGATCGCAGCCGTTGGGACAGGAAAGCCATCGAAGAGGGCGCCGTGCTGCTGGTGAAGGCACTGCGGCGCGGCCGGCCCGGCTCCTACAAGCTGCAGGCGGCGATCGCGGCCGTGCATGCCGAGGTGGCAAGTTTGCTGATACCGACTGGCAGGAGATCGCGCTCATCTACGACGCGCTGATCGCGGTGCGGCCCAACCCGGTGTTCGAACTCAACCGCATCGTTGCGCTGTCCTACGCCGAGGGACCGGAGGCGGCGCTGGAGCGGCTTGGGCTGGTCGGAGCGGTATTGGCCTCGTACCAGCCCTATCGCGCGGTGTGCGCCGACATCCTGGCGCGGCTCGGCAAGGTCGAGCCGGCGCGCGAAGCCTACGACAAGGCGATCGAGATGTCGGGAACGGAGGCGGAGAGGGCCTACCTGGCGAAACGGAGGGAAGGGTTGGAGAAGTGAGTGGTTCGCCACGCGGGCAACAGGGCTAAAAGTCACCCCTCATGCCGGACCTTCTCCCCGTAACAACGGGGGAAGGAGGAAGCTTAAACGCTGACGTTCCCTCTCCCCGTTCTTCGCGGGGAGAGGGTAAGGGTGAGGGGCAACTTGGAATCTTCAGCCCTCTCCCTCCGCAACTGCCCGGAAAAACTCCTCCGGGCTGTCGACTTCCGTCAGGCGGCGTTTTTCGACCAGCCAGAACCGGTTGCCGACCGCGCGGATGAAGGAGCGGTCGTGCGAGGCGAGCAGGCAGCTTGCCTGATGGGCCAGCAATTCCGCCTCAAGCGCCTCCTGGCCTTCGATGTCGAGATGGTTGGTCGGCTCGTCGAGCAGGTAGAAATTGGGATTGGCGAGCCTGAGCGCCAGCATCATCAGCCGCGCCTTCTGGCCGCCGGACAGCGCGCCGATTTTTCGCTCCTGCATCTCGATGGCGACGCCGGCGCCGGCCAGCAGCGAACGCGCCCGCTGGTCGCCGACCTCGAATTTTCGCGACAGCATGGCGAGCGGCGTGTCGTCGGCGCGCATGCCCGACAGCGCCTGATCGCTGTAGCCGAGCACCACGGAAGGCGTCACCTTCACCGGCTGCGCCACCGTCTCGGGTTCGGCGATAGCGCGCCGGATCAGCTCGATGAAACGCGATTTGCCGACGCCGTTCCTGCCCAGGAGCACGATGCGGTCGCCCTGGCAGATGGAGCGCTTCCCGGTCCTGAACAGCAGTGTGCCGTCCGGCGTTTCGATCGAAACGTCGTCGAGGGTGATGAGCACCTTGGCATGGGTGCCGCGGTTGGCGAGTTTTATGGCGCCGGACGATCTTTCGCGGTGTGCCGGCAGGGCGGCATCCTCCAGCCGCTCAGCGCGCTCGCGGAGCTGCTTGGTCTTGACGGTGAGCAGGTCGCTGCCGGAGTTGATGCCGATGTTGTTGAGCTTGGCCGCCTGCCTGCGCAATTGCTGCGCCACCTTCATGTCGCGCTGGAACTTGCGCTCGGCGGAGGCGTCGGCCTCGTCCAATGCATCGCGCGCCCGCGAATAGGGCAGCGCGAAGGCCGGCGACTGCTCGGGGCGCAGGAACAGCGTCCGGTTGGTGGTGGCGTCGAGGAAGGCGCGGTCGTGGCTCGCCACCACCACCGGCACGTCGCGCGGCAACGCGTACAGCCAGCCTTCAAGCTGGCTGATCTTTGCCAGGTCGAGATGGTTGGTCGGTTCGTCAAGCAAAAGCATGTCGGGATCGGTGACCCAGACGCGGGCGATCAGCGCCAGCCGTTGCCAGCCGCCGCTCAGCTTGTTCACCGACCGCTCGCGCATCGCCTCGGGAACATCGAGCGAGTCCAGCACCACGTCGACCCGCCACAACTCGCTGTCGGCCTGTTCGGGCGGCAAAGCGTCGGCGACCGCCTGATGGAAGCTGCGGTCGAGAAGAGTCGCCGGAACCGCCTGCTCGACATGGCCGACACGCAGGCCGCGCGTCCTGGTGATGTCGCCGGCGGTGGGCTCGATCTCGCCGGCGAGGCATCGAAGCAGGGTCGACTTGCCGCGTCCGTTGGCGGCGACGATGCCCAGCCGGTCACCCGAGCCGATGACGAGATTGAGGTTGGCGAAGAGCGGCGCACTCATGGTGACGCCGAGGTTCTTGAGGCTGATCAGGGCCATGTTCGTTCTCTGGTCTGCCCGGAGTTTTCGCGGCGCTCGGCCAGGACTCCGGTTCGATGCACTTGACGGTGTGCTTGGCGAGCCTGAGCTCAGCGACACCACGAAGGGCAGACCAAAAATGGAACGGGGATTTTTCTTAAATTCCCGGGACCGCTCGGTCAGCCCTGCAAGCAAGCTCGCAGGGCAGGGACAGGGCCGCGCTGACGGTGGTGATCTGGTCTATACACGCAGCCCTCCTTTCAAGATGTTCGAGGCAAGGCCCGCCAGATACACCGGCGCGGCATCGGATGGCAAGCAAATCCTGGAGAACTTCGAAATCAAACGACGCTAGCGGCCTCGCGATGAAAAAACCCGGTCGAGGCTTGCCGCGCCGCCGCCGAAGACGATGAGCGCAAGCGCCATCGCCGCCCAGGGCAAGTGGAAGTTGGCCCAGCCCTCCGGGACGGTGAGCTGGATCACCGCCGTCATCAGAAGCAGGCCGAGCGCGGCAAAACGGGTGCCGAGGCCGAGGACCAGCAGAACCGGAAGCACGATCTCACTGATGCCGGCAAGCGTCGCCATGGTGAGCGGAAACGGGTAGGGGAACTGGTGACCAAGAATATGCAGCCTGAACTCTTGGGTGAAAAGGTAGCGCGCTCCGCCCGACAGCTGCAGAAATCCGTCCCATTTGGTCAGGCCCGACTTGAAGAAAGGCACGGCGAGCGCGACCCGCAGCGCAAGCAGCGGCAGCGCGGCCGGGATGGACGACAGCAAGGTTTCCAGGCGAGCGATCGGTCCGACCAGGGTTCCGCGGTTGTGAATCATGTCGCTCATGGATCGGACCTTTCGCGGTCGAATTCGATGGTTTTGAAGGCGCCGAGCGAAACCAACCCGACGATTGCCCGGCCGAAATCGAAACGCTCGTCCGCGGTGGCGCCGGCAGCTTCGCCGGCCGGCCGGCCAGCAAAAAGCGCTGCCGCGAAGTCGCGGTCTTGCGCCGGCAGCAGGTGGACCCTCACCTCGCTGTCGGGGCGTATGACGAGGACCGTCTCGGGCCCGGCCTGGGACAGCGAAGCAACCGGATCGTGCTGATGGGCTTCCCAGATCGACCCCGCGGGCCACCGTGAGCACAAAAGGCCGGCGGAGGGATGCGGGACGAACTTGCCGGAAGGCAGCAGCTCCGGCTCGACCGAGGGGAGCGCGGCAACCGGCATCGGCTCCGAGTCGGCGGCATGATAGGCGCGGCTCCACAGCGTCTCCAGCGCCGCCACATCGCCGAGATAGGCGACTTCGCGCGCCGCTTCGAAACCGGCGGCGAAAGCGGGAAAGTCTTCGCCATACTGCCAGATCAGGGGTGAGCGCGGTTTCGACGTGGCGATATAGGCGCGCGCCATCATCCTGAAGAAATCGTCTCCCACCAGCTTCCGGGTGACCGGGAACCGCTGCTCGAGGGCGCCGATGAGCGAGACCATGACGTTGTTGCGGTAGACGTTGAAGCGTGCCGGATCCGGTTCGCCGCGCCTGGTGGTGATGCCGGCGGGAACCGGCGCCAGCGGCGCGAAGAGCGCTGTCGCGAACTCGGCCTGGCTTGAAGCGCGCGGCATGGCTAGGCGACCTTTGAGACTGGGCTGGGCGAGACTGGGCTGGGCGAGGCAGGGCTGCGCCGCTCGGCCGCCTGCGCCAGCAGCTGGTCGGCGCGTCTGGCTTCGGCGTAGAGCGTTGGAAAATCGGGCACGTTGTTGTCCCATTCGATCAGCGTCGCCACCGGGCCGCGTCGCGACAGCGTATGGCGGTAGAGCGCCAGGACATCGTCGAGGACGGCGCTTGCATGCGCGTCGATGAGCAGCCTGTCGCCGGCGCCGTCGACGGCTTCGTCATACCCGGCAAGGTGGATTTCATCGACGAGTTCGACCGGGAAGCGGTCGATATAGGCGAACGGGTCGAGCCCATGGTTGACCGCCGAAACCATCACGTTGTTGACGTCGAGCAGCAGGCGGCAGCCGGTGCGGCGGGCGATTTCCGCGAGGAAGTCGATCTCGTCGATCGTGCTCTCGGCGAATAGGATGTAGGTCGACGGATTTTCGAGCAGCATGCGACGGCCCAGATGTTGCTGGACCTCGTCGACATGCGCGGCCACGCGCGCCAGGGTCTCCGGCGTGTAGGGCAGGGGCAAGAGATCGTTGAAAAACGCGCTGTCGTGGGTCGACCAGGCGAGATGTTCGGAAAAGGAGGCCGGGTTATAGCGGTCGATCAACGCCTTCAGCCGCGCCAGGTGCGCCTTGTCGAGCGGCCCGTCGGCTCCGATCGAAAGACCGACGCCGTGCAGCGAAATGGGATAGTGCGTGGCAATCGCGGCCAGGTAGCGATGCGGCGGACCGCCGTCGCCCATGTAGTTCTCGGCATGGATCTCGAAAAACCCGAGATCGGGTTTGCGGTCGAGGATTTCAGCGTAGTGCTGCGGCTTGAGGCCGAGGCCCGAACGGGGCGGCAAGGATGTGTCGAGAAGCATGACGATGGCCGATCTTGAGAGGCGGGAGGCTGCTGCAGCGGCCTCCCGTCCGGTTGCACTCAGGAAGGCTTGGGTTCCAGCGATCCCTTGTGGCCGTCCACATTCATCGTGGTGCAGGTGCCGGCGGGCACCGCCTTCCAGGCATTGCCCTGATAGTCCATGGTCGATGTGCCTGCGCAGGTGGTGCCGGGGCCGGCAGCGCAGTCGTTCTGGCCCTTGAGCGCGATGCCATAGCATTTTTCCATGCCGACCATCTTTTCGGCCGGCAGAGGCGCCGCAATCGCGGTCGTGGCGAATGCGGTGGCGAGGGAGCCCGCGAGGGCAAGCGCGAGTGTCTGACGATTCATCGTGTTCTCCTGTAAAGGTTCGCTTCGGCAAGGGCGTTTGTTTGCCCCGCAAAGGACAATTCGCTCCGCCGCGGCCGTTTGTTACGCCTCGCCGACAACACGGTTTCGTGAACTCCTGAGATTTTAGCTTGGACAATATTTTGCCGCACACGTAACAAATGCCGCGCGCGGGGCGAATTCCGGAGAGGAACTCTTGTGAGCGGCAAGGACGAGGCTGAACTCGCCCGGCTGATGCGGGCCGCGATAGCAGGAGACGAGCGCGCCTACGCGGACTTTCTTGCTCGCGCCGCCGCGCTGGTTCGCGGCTTCTGCCGAAGCCGGGTCGCTTCGGCCAACATCGACCCAGAGGACATCGTGCAGGAAACCTTGCTTGCAATCCATCTGAAACGCCACACATGGCGGCGCGACGATCCCATTTCGCCCTGGATCTACGGCATTGCGCGGTTCAAGCTCGTCGATGCGTTCCGCCGGCGCGGCCGCAGCATCGACATCGATATCGAGGATATCGCGGAGCCTGCCGCCGAACCGGCGGCAGAGACACTGAGCGATCACGAAATCGAGCGCGTGCTGAGCGTGCTGCCGGCCGGCCAGAGGGCGGTTGTGTCTTCGATCTCGGTGGAGGGCAGGTCGGTCAAGGAGACCGCGGCAAGGCTCGACATGAGCGAAACCGCCGTGCGGGTGGCGCTCCATCGGGGCTTGGCGGCTATCTCCAGGCGGTTCGGGCGGCGTTGAGATGGACACGAACGATCTGATCCGCGCGCTTCAGGCCGATGCCGGCAGCCGGCACGTTTCGCTTTCCCGCACCTGGGGGTTCGCCGCGGCGAGCGCCGCGCTCTGCGCGGCAGCGATCTTTTTCATTCTCATCGGGCCGCGCCCCGACATTGCCGAAGCGGCCGGCACCGTGCGCTTTGTGTTCAAGTTCGTCGTCACGGCAGCCCTGGCCGCCGGCGCCTTCGCGCTGGTGACGCGCATGTCGAGTCCGGGCGCGCGGCTTAAGGGAGCGCTGGCACTCGTTGCATTGGCGCCCGCCTTGCTGGCGGTTGCCGTCGGGCTTGAGTTTTTCGTTATCCCGCCGGATCAGTGGAGCCAGCGATGGATCGGGTCCAACAGCATGGTCTGCCTCACCTTCATTCCGCTGATCGGCATCGCGCCGCTCGCCGTGTTCGTGGCGGCCTTGCGCCACGGCGCGCCAACCCGGCCCGGAGCGGCCGGCGCCGTGGCTGGCCTGCTCGCGGGGGGGATAGCGGCGACCTTCTATGCTGCGCACTGCACCGACGATTTGCCGTTCTTCGTGGCGACGTGGTACCCGATCGCCATCGCCATGCTCACGGCGTGCGGTCTCGTGCTGGGGCGCCGGTTCTGCCGGTGGTAGCGGCCGTTGCGCTACTTGGCGCGCGAGGCGCGTTTCTTCTTGGGCTCGACCGGCTTTAGCGCCTCGGCGGCGCGCTCGGCCTCGTCCCTGGCGAGCCGCAATTCACGCAGCTTGGCCGTCTTCTGGGCGCGCAGTTTCGCTTCGGTCTGATATTCGTTCATGGCCTTGGCACGCTCGGCGGTTTTTTTCTGGGTTTCCATGAATTGTGTCTCGGCTTTTTCCATGATGTTCTGTCTGCTATCGGTCAACGATCGTGTCCTTATGTCCAAACGCAAAATATTTTTCAGTTTTCCTATAGATAGGGATTTTCGACCCGGAAAACAATTTTTGGGAAAATTTTCCCGTGAAACGAGTTTTCTCGCGAGCCGGGAATTTAATACTTCCGGATAATTCCGGGTTCGCCTCTATCCAGCCGGCGCAGCGGGTGAAGGATTGCTGTCGCCGGGCGTTGCGGGATATGTGTCCTGGGGCGGATGCTGAGGTAATTGAGCGTTCATGACCTTCGACACAAAAATAGTCATCGCCGTTCGCGACGATATTGCAACCTGGCAAAAGCTCAACGTCACCGCCTTCCTGGCGGGCGGACTTGGCGGCGCCGAGCCGGAACTGGCCGGCGAAGCGTACCGCGATGCGTCGGGCACAAATTACGGGCCGCTGATCCGCCAGCCGATCCTGGTGTTCAGCGGCTCGGCCGCCGACCTCCGGTCCGCGTACCAACGCGGGCTGGAGCGCAACGTCACGCTGCATATCTACACCAAAGAGCTGTTCGCCACCGGCAACGATGTCGACAACCGGGCAGCGGTAGCGGCGGTGGCGCGGGACGATCTCGACCTGGTCGGGCTGGCCTTCCGGGCCGAGCGCAAAGTGGCCGACAAGATCACCAAATCGCTCAGGCTGCACCCATAGATTCCCGCAACTGCTGGCCCACTCGCGTAAATGATGGGCCAAACCACGAAAGAATCACCTCCGCAAGCGGCGTATACAACGGCCCGGTGCAGGAAAGCCGCACGGAGCCTCAATTGACCGACACGACCGCAAACGCCGGACGAATCCCGGCCGAAACCACAGCCTATGCCGTCATCCTGGCGGTGAGTTTCTGCCACCTCATCAACGACATCATGCAATCGCTGCTGTCGGCGATCTATCCGATGCTCAAATCGGATTATGGTCTCGATTTCTGGCAGATCGGGCTCCTCACCATGACGTTCCAGGTGACGGCGTCGCTGCTGCAGCCGGCGATCGGCATCTACACCGACAAGCGGCCGCTGCCCTATTCGCTGCCGGTCGGCATGGGTTCGACGCTGATCGGGCTGATGTTCCTCGCCTTTGCCGGACAATATGCCTTGCTGCTGGTCGGCGCGGCGCTGGTCGGGCTGGGTTCGGCGGTGTTCCATCCGGAATCCTCGCGGGTGGCGCGGCTGGCTTCCGGCGGCAAATACGGCCTTGCGCAATCGCTGTTCCAGGTCGGAGGCAATTTCGGCCAGGCGCTCGGGCCGCTGCTTGCGGCCTTCATCGTGGTGCCGCGCGGCCAATCGAGCGTCGCCTGGTTTTCCGCCGCGGCGCTGGTCGGCATGATCGTGCTCTGGCAGGTCGGCACCTGGTACAGCAACCACCGCAAGGCAACCGCCAGTCGCGCTATCGCCGCTCCGAAGCAGACGCTGCCGCGGCGGACTATCGTCGTCGCGTTGATCGTGCTGGCGATTTTGACGTTCTCGAAGAACGTCTACATGGCGAGCATCTCCAGCTTCTACACCTTCTACGTCATCGAAAGGTTCGGGGTGACGGTGCAGATGTCGCAGATCCTGCTGTTCGTCTTCCTCGGCGGCGCGGCTGCCGGGACGATCCTCGGCGGGCCGATCGGCGACCGCTTCGGCGCCAAGACGGTGATCTGGTTCTCGATCCTCGGCGTGCTGCCGTTTACGCTGGCGCTGCCTTACGCCGACCTCAACTGGACGACCATCCTGTCCTTCGTCATCGGCGTCGTCATGGCTTCGGCATTCCCGGCGATCGTCGTCTTCGCGCAGGAACTGCTGCCGGGCCGCGTCGGCATGGTCGCCGGCATCTTCTTCGGCCTCGCTTTCGGCATGGCCGGGATTGCGGCGGCGGTGCTCGGCGTCGTCGCCGACGCCAGGGGCATCGAATATGTCTACCTGGTCTGCTCGTTCCTGCCGCTGCTCGGGCTGTTGACGATATTCCTGCCCGACATGCGCGCGCCGCGGACTTCGGCAGCCTGATATCTCCGATCCGTTCGGCATCGAAACGCCCGGCAAAAAATGCCGGGCGTTTTCGTTGCGGAGCAGGCCGCAAGCAGCACGATCGATCAAATGCGGCGCGGGAGCCTGCGCTAGGGTGCGGAAACAATCGGGCGGAACGGTCGTTTTATGGAGCGCACGATGAGACACGAACTGATCAAATCGTCGAACGGAAATGCTGGGCGCGGCGGTGCGGCGGAAGGCGTTTTTACCAGCACGGTCGAACTGGCGGCAGCGATCCGCGTCGGCAGCATTTCGGCGGTGGAGGCGCTGGAAGCGCATCTGAAGCAGATCGAACGACACAACGGTGCGCTGAATGCCGTGGTGATCGTTGATGCCGAGGCCGCGCGCAAGCGGGCGGGGGAGGCCGACGCGGCCCAGGCCCGCGGCGAGAACTGGGGGCCGTTGCACGGCGTGCCGCACACCCTGAAGGATTCGCATTCGACCGCCGGCATGCGCAGCACGGTCGGCTTTCCGTCCTTCGCCAACCACCTGGCAAAGGTGGACGGCACGGTCGCGGCGCGGCTGAAGGCTGCCGGCAGCGTGCTTGTCGGCAAGACCAACGCAGCCATGCTGCTCAGCGACCATCAGAGCAGCAATCCGCTGTTCGGCCGCACCAACAATCCATGGAACCTCGAGCGCACGCCGGGCGGGTCCAGCGGCGGGGCCGCGGCGGCGCTGGCCGCGGGGATGACGCCGTTCGAGGTCGGCACCGACATGTCGGCGTCGATCCGCCTGCCCGCGCATTGCTGCGGCGTGTTCGGACTGAAGCCAACCGAAAACCGGGTGTCGCTCCATGGCGCGTTTCCCGATCCTCAAGGGCTGCCGCGCGCAGTGCGCATCGTGTCATGCATCGGCCCGATGGCCCGCACTGTCGACGATCTGGCCCTGCTCTACGGGATCATCGCCGGGCCGGACGGACACGATACGGAGGTGAAGCCGGTGCCGGTTGAAAGGCTGCCGGAGGTCGGTCTCCGGGGATTAAGGGTTGCCTATGCCCCGACTTTCCCGGGGGTTCCGGTTGCCGAAGAGATCCGCAAGGCGGCGGAAAATCTGGCGCGACGGATGGAGAGTGCGGGTGCGATCGTCGAGGAAGCGCAATTGCCGGAAATCGACTTCCTCGCCGACCTGGAAAGCACCGGCGAACTGATCGGCATGATGCTGGGGACCGTGCAGGAGGACGGCCCGCCGGTGCCGCTCAAACGCTATTTCGAGGCCTTGCACCGCCGCGACGGTTCGAGCATCGCCTGGGAGCGTTTTTTCGACGGCTGGGACGTGCTTCTGTGCCCCGCCATGATGGTCGCGGCGTTTCCGCATTGCGAGGCGGGCTCGCCGATCGATGTGGACGGCAAGGAGACCGACTACTGGATGGTGAGCGCGCATGGCACGCTGTTCAACTATAGCGGTCATCCGGCGATCGCGATGCCCTGCGGCCTCGGGCAGGGCGGGCTGCCGATCGGGCTGCAACTGGTCGGCAGGAAGTGGGACGAAGCGCGGCTTTTGGCGGTAGCCAGGGCGGTGTCTGAGCTTGCCGGCGGTTTCCAGAGGCCGCCAGGCTACTGAATTCCCGGGACCGCATGCCAGGATGAGGATGACATGGATCCGGTAGAAAGAGCCATCTGGTTCGTCGAACAGGGCTTCGGCAAGGAAATCTCGCTGGAAGGCATCGCTGCAGTGGCCGGCGTGTCGCGCTTCCACATGGCGCGTGCCTTCGGCGCGGCGACCGGCCATTCGGTGATGCGCTATGTGCGCGGCCGCCGTCTTTCCGAAGCGGCGCGCGCATTGGCGGCCGGCGCGCCGGACATCCTCGCTGTCGCTCTCGATGCCGGATACGGATCCCACGAGGCTTTCACCCGCGCCTTCCGCGACCAGTTCGGCATCACGCCCGAGCAGCTTCGCGCGCAAGGCTCGCTCGACCCCATCGAACTCATGGAGCCCATCAGGGTGGACAAATCTATGCTCATCGACCTCGAAGAACCGCGTTTCGAAGACGGCAGGCCGCTGCTCATCGCCGGGATCGGCGTGCGCTATACCTGCGAGACGAACCAGGGCATCCCGGCTCAGTGGCAACGTTTCGGGCCGCATATCGGCAACATTCCGCGGCAGGTCGGGGACGTTGCCTACGGGCTTTGCTGCAACTACGACAACGACGACAGCTTCGAATATGTCACCGGCGTCGAAGTCTCGGACTTCAGCGACGTTCCTGAAGGTTTCAGCAGCATAAGGGTTCCGGCGCAGAAATACGCGGTGTTCACTCATCGCGAGCATGTCTCGGCGATGCGCAGGACCGTTTCGACGATCTGGAGCAAATGGCTGCCGGAATCCCGCTACAAGGTGGCCGATGCGCCGAATTTCGAGCGCTACGACAACCGCTTCGATCCGCGGACGGGAACGGGTGCGGTGGAGATCTGGGTGCCGTTGAATATCTGAAGCAGTTCGCTCCAACCGCCCGGCAGATGACGCTGCCTGCCGAAAAACCCTGTGACTCGATGCGGCCGTTCGGCTAGTTATTGGTTTCGCCGGATGGAACCTTCGGCCCGGCGGATATGAAACTGCGCCAAGAGGTTGACCATGCTCTGGAGAGGCCGCCGTCAAAGTGACAATGTCGAGGATGCGCGCGGGCAAGGCGGTGGTCTGCCCGGCGGGTTTGGACGTGGCGGACCGGGCCGCATCCGCATCGGCCCCGGCGTACGGACCGGCGGCGGCGGCCTGTCGGGCATCATCATTCTGGTCGTCCTGTTTTTCGCGTTGCGTGCATGCGGCATCGACCCGATGCAGGTTCTGACCGGCGGCGACCCGATGGCGCAGGCGCCCGGCGGTGGCGGCGGCACCACGACCGACACGAACGCCCCGGCATCCGACGAGATGAAGCAGTTCGTGTCGACGGTGCTGGCGGAGACCGAAGATGTCTGGAACGGCATTTTCCAGGCCGAGGGCGTGACCTACAAGGAGCCGACGCTCACCATGTTTTCCGGCCAGATCCGCTCGGCTTGCGGTTTTGCCTCGTCGGCATCCGGGCCGTTCTATTGCCCGGGCGACCAGAAGGTCTACCTCGACACGACCTTCTTCGAACAACTCGACCGCCAGTTCGGTGCGTCCGGCGACTTCGCGCAGGCCTATGTGATCGCGCATGAAGTCGGCCACCATGTGCAGAACCTGATCGGCGTGCTGCCCAAGTTCAACCAGATGCGGCAGTCGATGAGCGAGGGCGAGGCCAACCAGATGTCGATGCGGGTCGAGTTGCAGGCTGACTGCTTCGCCGGCGTCTGGGGGCATTTCACAGCCCAGAAAGGCATCCTCGAGCAAGGCGATCTCGAAGAGGCGCTGAACGCCGCCCAGCAGATCGGCGACGATACGCTGCAGCGGCGCACGCAAGGCTATGTGGTGCCGGAGAGCTTCAACCACGGCACCTCAGCGCAGCGGCAGACCTGGTTCGCGCGAGGGTTCAAGAGCGGCAAGCTTTCGGACTGCGATACGTTCAACAATCCGATCTGAGGCGGCAACCGCTGGCAGGATGTGAGCCTTCGCCGCCTGCCGGCGCAGGTCCGCCTGCCGCCTTTGACAGCATGAACGATTTCGGGATGTTCATGCATTGTTCGTGCGCGAGGCTTCAGCTATAAGCTCATTTCCGCCTCGCCCCGGGCGGCAGCAGAAACAATACGAGTTCGCAATGGTTGACGAAAAAACCGCCACACGGGGCCTGACGCTTGTCTTCACGACCGTATTGCTCGACGTGGTCGGCATCGGCATCATCATGCCGGTGCTGCCGACCTTCCTGCAGGAACTGACCGGCGCCAACGTCAGCGAGGCGGCGGTCGAGGGCGGCTGGCTGTTCTTCGTCTACGCGGCGATGCAGTTCCTGTTCGCGCCGCTGATCGGCAATCTGAGCGACCGCTTCGGGCGCCGCCCGGTGCTGCTCGCCTCGGTGTTCACCTTCGCCATCGATAACCTAATCTGCGCGGTCGCCTGGTCCTACGCGATCCTGTTCGCGGGCCGCGTGCTCGCCGGCATCAGCGGCGCCAGCTTCTCGACCGCTTCCGCCTACATCGCCGATGTCAGCACCGATCAGGACCGGGCGAAGAACTTCGGCCTGCTCGGCATCGCCTTCGGCATCGGCTTTGTCATCGGGCCGGTGCTTGGCGGCTTCCTGGGCGAATTCGGCCCGCGGGTGCCGTTCTATGGCGCGGCCCTGCTGGCGTTCCTCAATTTCGTGGTCGCGTTCTTCTTCCTGCCGGAGACGCTGGAAAAACGTCACCGGCGCGTTTTCGACTGGCGCCGCGCAAATCCGCTCGGCGCCCTGAAGCAGATGCGCAACTACCAGGGCATCGGCTGGATCGGGCTGGTGTTCTTCACCATGACGCTCGGCCACATGATGTATCCGGCGGTATGGTCGTTCGTCGGCGACTACCGCTACGGCTGGAGCGAGAAGCAGATCGGCCTGTCGCTCGGCGTCTTCGGCCTCGGCGGCGCCTTCGTCATGGCGGTCGTTTTGCCGCGTATCGTGCTGAAGCTCGGCGAATGGCGGACATGCGCCATCGGCCTCACCTTCACCATGCTCGCGGCGTTCGGCTATGCCGCCGCCTGGCAGGGCTGGATGGTCTATGCTGTAATGATCGCGTCGTGTCTGGAGGCGCTCGCCGATCCGCCGCTCAGGAGCCTTGCCGCGGCCAAGGTGCCGCCCTCGGCACAGGGCGAACTGCAAGGGGCGATGACCAGCCTGTTCTCGATCACCGCCATCGTCACGCCGCTGATCTACACGCAGATATTCGCGCACTTCACCGGACCCGACGCACCCATCGAGTTCGGCGGCGCGCCCTACGTGCTCGGCGGCATCTTCATTTCGATTTCGCTGATCGTGTTCCTGCTGAAGGTGGAAAGGCCGGCCCCGCTGCCAACGGAGACAGAACCGGCACCGACATTCTAAGCTGCAGTTACCAAGCAAAAAGGCCGGGCTTTGAGCCCGGCCTTCGATTTAATCAGCCGCCGTGATCAGCTGTCGAGGAAGCTTCTCAGCTTCGGCTGCGGCTCGGATGCTTCAGCTTGCGCAGCGCCTTGGCCTCGATCTGGCGGATGCGCTCGCGGGTGACCGAGAACTGCTGGCCGACTTCTTCCAGCGTGTGGTCGGTGTTCATGCCGATGCCGAAGCGCATGCGCAGCACGCGCTCTTCACGCGGCGTCAGCGAGGCCAGCACGCGCGTCGTCGTCTCGCGCAGATTGGCCTGGATCGCCGCGTCGATCGGCAGGATCGCGTTCTTGTCCTCGATGAAATCGCCGAGATGCGAATCCTCCTCGTCGCCGACCGGCGTTTCGAGCGAGATCGGCTCCTTGGCGATCTTCAGCACCTTGCGCACCTTTTCGAGCGGCATGGCGAGCTTTTCGGCCAGCTCCTCCGGCGTCGGCTCGCGGCCGATCTCGTGCAGCATCTGGCGCGAGGTGCGCACGATCTTGTTGATCGTCTCGATCATGTGCACCGGAATGCGGATGGTGCGCGCCTGGTCGGCGATCGAGCGGGTGATCGCCTGCCGGATCCACCATGTCGCATAGGTCGAGAACTTGTAGCCGCGGCGGTATTCGAATTTGTCGACCGCCTTCATCAGGCCGATATTGCCTTCCTGGATCAGATCAAGGAACTGCAGGCCGCGGTTGGTGTATTTCTTGGCGATGGAAATGACGAGGCGCAGATTGGCCTCGACCATTTCCTTCTTGGCGATCGCGGCTTCGCGCTCGCCCTTCTGCACCTGGTTGACGATCTTGCGGAATTCCAGGATCGAGATCGCCGTTTCGGTGGCGAGGTTCTGGATCTCGGCGCGGAGGTCCTTGATCGTGTCCTTCTCGTTCTTGGTGAACTCCTTCCAGCCGCGCGCCGGACAGGTTGGCGATCGACTTCATCCAGTTCGGATCGAGTTCGGAGCCCTGGTATTCCTTCAGGAATTCCTCGCGGCGCACGCCATAGCTTTCGGCCAGCCGCAGCAGCTTGCCTTCGTTCTGCACCAGGCGCTTGTTGATGTCGTAGAGCTGCTCGACCAGCGCCTCGATGCGGGCTTGTTGAGCGACAGCGACTTCACCGCCTTGATCAGCTGGTCCTTCAGCTCCTTCAGGCGGCGGTCCTGGCTGGGCGACAGCGTGCCGGCGGCGGCCAGGCGGTTCTCGACCTGCTGGTCCTGCAGCTTGCGCAGCTTCTTGTAGGTGTCGGCGATGGCGTCGAGCGTCTCCATCACCTGCGGGCGCAGCTCGGCTTCCATCGCCGCAAGCGACAGGCTCGCCTCGTCCTCGTCGTCCTCGTCTCTCCTCGACCCGCGCCTTCGCCGCCGACATTGGTGATGTCGTCGTCGTCGCGTCGGGCCGCCGAGCGGCGGCCGCGTTCGTCGACCTTCGGTTTCTCGGTGTCCTCGATGCGCTCGACCACCGGCGCCTGCTTGGCCTCCGGGCCGGCATAGGTGGCTTCGAGATCGATGATCTCGCGCAGCAGGATCTTCGCTTCGTTGAGCTCGTCGCGCCAGATGATGATGGCCTGGAAGGTCAGCGGGCTTTCGCACAGGCCCGCGATCATCGTCTCGCGGCCGGCCTCGATGCGCTTGGCGATGGCGATTTCGCCCTCGCGCGACAGAAGCTCGACCGAGCCCATCTCGCGCAGATACATGCGCACCGGATCGTCGGTGCGGTCGGTCGGCTCTTTCTTGGTGGTGTGGCGGCGACGGCGGTGCCGGTCTGCTCGGCCAGCTCGTTGGCGTCTTCCTCGGCGTCGGCGGCCGTCGGCTCGGCTTCGGCCTCGTCGCTGGTCTCGTCGTCCTCGACGACATTGATGCCCATGTCGGAGAGCATGGACATCGTGTCCTCGATCTGTTCGGAGGTCACTTCCTCCGAGGGCAGAACCGAGTTCAGCTCGTCCATGGTCACATAGCCGCGCTTTTTCGCGGCCTTGATCATCTTCTTGACAGCATCATCGGAAAGGTCGAGCAACGGGCCATCGGTTGTGGCTTCGCGTTCGGTCTCGACCTCTTCCTTTTCCTTTATCGCCATTCTTTGCTTTCTCCAAGCGGCCGGAGTTTTTGAGCGGAGCCGGTGCTCCTATAATCAGGCAAGCCAAGCGAATTCTCTTGTACCCGCTTTGACGCGAGTACTCGCCGTGCGTTAATGCCCGATTAACCCTGATTATCTGTGGCGGGCTGCCCCGCCCGTCCAGTGATCAGTGCTCCGTCCCTGATTGTAGGGTGCGGCAGTCCCGCAGGTTAACCTTTTCGAATCGTCCTGATTCCGTCATTCCAACGGAAGGTCAAGCGGCTCTCGCACAATTCGCATAAAAAAAGCAAATCAATTGCTCGAGAATCACCGGCTTGCCCGTCCGGAGGGTATGCCGAAGCCTTCGATCAGCGCTTCCGTGGCCTGCGCGTCACGAAACTGCGCCTGTATTTCCGAGCAGGTGACGGTAGTTTTCGTCCGTCGGTTCGGTCGCCAGCGCCACTTCGGCCACTTTCAGCTCCCTATGTAGGGTGCGCGCGCTGCGGTGCAAGTGGAGCGCCTGGGCGAAGGCCTCGCGGGCATCCTCAAGTGCGGCGTCTTCCAGCGCCGGCCAATGCGGGCGCGACGGATCAGCATCACGGCCCGTTCCCAGAGTTCCCGAAAGCCCGGCGCGCCATGAGCGATGTACCGGCGTCGCGGTCGTGCGCAAGGGCGATGCGCCAGGGCGTCGATCATGCGCTGCGTGCAATTGCCGCAAGTCGGGGTGGACAAGATCGAGGCTTTCGACATGGTCGAAATTCTCGTCGATCAGCTGCCGGGTGGTTGACCAGCGCCACCATAATCGCGGTTTCGCGCAACGGCATGATGCCGCCGGCGCGCTTGACCAGCGCCGAACGCGCCAGGCTGTCGGACACCGCAGGCGCCCGCCGCCACGCCCGGCTGCCTGGCCGCCGTGCCCTGGCGCTGATCGCGGTCGCCCTGCCGCTGCGGACGGCTCCGCGTCGTGCCGAAGAAGGCGAGCACCCGTTCGCGCATCTCCTGCTGGTAGTGGTAACGCACGCTTTCGTCGCGGATGCGGCTCACCAGCTCGCGCAGCGTCTTTTCCAGTTCGGCGCCGTTTTTCCGGCGTATCGAAGACGCCTCCGGAGGTTTCGCGCAGCCACAGCAGGTCGGCAAGCGGCCGTGCCTCGGCCAGCACTGCCGGAACGCGTCGGGCCCGTCCGCCGGGACCAGATCGTCGGGATCCTTGCCTTCCGGCAACAGCGCGAAGCGCACGGTGCGGCCGGCCTGGATCAGCGGCAGGGCCATGTCGGCGGCGCGCCAGGCGCCTTCAGCCGGCCTGGTCGCCATCGAAGCAGAGCACGGCTCGCCGGTCATCCGCCATAGAAGTTCCAGCTGGATTTCGGTCAGCGCCGTGCCGAGCGGCGCCACGGCGTTCTCGAAGCCGGCCTGCGCTAGCGCGATCACGTCCATGTAGCCTTCGACGGCGATCACCGTGCCGTCCTTCTGCTGGGCCTTGCGGGCGCGGACGAAATTGTAGAGCACGTTGCCCTTGTGGAAGAGCTCGGTGTCGGGCGAGTTCATGTATTTGGCGAGTGCGTCGGGCGCCAGCGCCCGGCCGCCGAAAGCGATGATGCGGCCGCTGCGAATCCGGGATCGGATACATGATGCGGTCGCGGAACCAGTCGTAGGAGACCGGGATGTCGTCGCCATGCGAACCAGCCCGCACGCCTCGATGTCGGCCTTGGGCACGCCCTTGCCGGCCGGAATTCCTTCAGCGCATTGCGGCTTTCCGGCGCGAAGCCCAGCCGGAAGGCCTGCTGGGTCGCCGGCGTCAGCCCGCGTTCGCGCAGATAGGAGCGCGCCTTGGCGCCGGCAGCGGACTGCAACTGCTCCTGGAAGAACTGCGTCGCCATTTCCATGACGTCGTGAGGCTGGCGCGTTCCTTCTCGCGCCGTTCCGCCTGTCGTCGCGGGCCGGCATCGGCACGCCGGCCATGTCCGGCGATTTCTCCACCGCCTCGGGAAAGCCATGCCGTCGAGTTCGGTCAGGAAATTGAAATGATCGCCCGAAACCCGCAGCCGAAGCAATGGTAGCGGCCCTTCTTGTCCTCGCAATGGAAGCTCGGCGACTTCTCGCCATGGAACGGGCAGCAGGCCCAATAGTCGCCGCGCGAGGCGTTGGTCTTGCGCTTGTCCCACGACACGCGTTGCGCCGACCACCGCCGAAATCGGCACGCGGTCGCGTATTCGTCGAGGAAGGAAGGCGGAAAGCGCATGGGTGAAGCTCGTTTGCCTCCATATAAACATGCGCGGCGGTGGAAACGACTCCTAATGCGGAAAAGTGCCCGGTTTTCACAGGGCACCTACTCCAACTAGAACTCCCCCACAACCCCCTCCCCTAACCCCACCCGCAAAAGAAAGACGGCCCTCGCGAGCCGCCTCCTGTTATTTTTCTTCTCGTTCCGCTCAACGGGCGGCGATCATGCCGGCGACGACGCCCGAGGCGAAGCTACCAGCAGATAGTCGTTGCCAACGCGGATCCATTCCTGGCCGCGGCCCGGACGATGCAGTCCGAAGCGGCCATAGTCGCGAATCGGGCGATGCTGCCGCCAGCCGGAATATTTGTGGCCGCGCTTCCAGTGCGATTTGTGCACCACAACCTTCTTGTTCACTACTCTGGTTGACGCCGTACCTCTTCTTGACGACGTGCTTCTTCACCACCACACGTTCCTCGACGACGTGTTTCTGGGCGACGAGTTGCACATTTGCCTGCGGCGCGATCCATCGGCGCGGCCTCAGCCTGCATGGCCGGAACCGCGAGCATGGAAAACGGAGATTGCGCTGAGAACGAGACGTTTCATCGGGGATACTCCTTGGTTGTCGATGCCCATGAAGTAGCGCCTGGCCCATGAACTGAAACTGAACGATGCATTACATTTCTGTAATGCTTTCATATATTTACAAAGGTTAATTCGACAATTGCAAACATGGCAGCCCAGCGAATGGATCGTTTGCCTTTATTTCCGAAGCCGTTGTTTGCGACCGAACGCGGCCCTATGTCCTTCAGGTAACGCAAACCATAGGTGCGAGGCCCATTTCCGACACACTGCGTCGGCATAAAACGCTTGGTTTTCATGGACGAAAATTATTAT
>CAVXQC010000013.1:0-263553 GCA_963763895.1 uncultured Alphaproteobacteria bacterium
GTCGCCTTATCGGCCCTGAGACGCTCAATCTGCGCCAATATGCCTTGGGCCATAGCCTCAGCCGCAAGGACGGGCATTACCAGTCTGCCAACAACAACGCGATCAAGTGCTGCGGGCGTTAACGCGTAGTTTGAACGAACGCTTTCAAAGGTGACGCGCATGCAGCCATTAAATGTAAAAAGACCTGTTGCTGCGTCCGCAAACATATCTGGCGTATGCAGGTTGTAGAGTAGGTTTGGCCCGTTGCTCATATCAGCCAGCTTCTTCGCCTCGCGCTCCAGCGTGTTGCGGTCGTTGCCGTGCTTCCTGATCAGATCGCGGGCCTGCGGGCCGGAAACCTCGTAGTCCTGCCCGCCGGCGACGCGCGAACGGTCGCGGCCATTGGTCTTCGACTTGTTGTCAGCCATTGGTCGTTCCTCCACCTGAGGAGCCTAAAACCGCTTGGCCGGCAAAGTTGTTCCCGGAACCGAAATGCCGCGCCGGAATTAAGTCGCGTTCATTGGGTGCTGCTTATGCGTGCACAGTTCATCGAGCCGATGCTTGCCACCCTGGTTGAGCAGCCTCCGGAAGGCGATGACTGGATTCACAAGATCAAACACGACGGCTACCGGTCCCAGCTCGCGATCGAGAATGGGAAGGTTCAGGCCTTCACGCGGCGAGGCGCCGACTGGACCGCGAAATATCATCCCGTCGTGAAGGAAGCGGCGGCGCTTTCGGTAAAGTCGGCGATCATCGACGGCGAAATGACGGTGCTGAACGCTGAGGGCCGATCCGACTACCGGCCCTTCAAGAAAGCGATCAAGGGCAATCCCGGCCGGCTGGTGTTCATCGCGTTCGACCTGCTCATGATCGAGGGTAAGGACATCCGCGGCGAGACTACGCTGAAGCGCCGCGAACGGCTGCGGATCCTGCTGCACGATCCTCCGCCCGCCATACAATTCTCGGAAGCGGTGCACGGCAGCGGCAAGGCCTTCTACGAGGCGGTCGACGCGATGGGGTTGGAGGGTATAGTCTCGAAGCGCGCGAAAGCCGCCTATATCGGCGGGCGCACCCGGGCGTGGCTGAAGATCAAGAGCTACCAAGTCTCCGAGCTCGAGGTCGCCGGCGTGCTGGCCGAGCGCGGCAAACCGACCATGGCGCTGATGGTCGATCGGCAGAACAATTATCTCGGCGGCGCCTTCATCACCAACCGCAAGATCAAGGAACGGCTGTTGGCGCGAGTGCGAACGAAGGCCGGCCCGCTACCCAAAGGCATAAATGCCAAACCCGCTGCACAGTGGCTTCAGCCCGGCGTCATGGCAACGATAAGGCATCTGCGCGGCGAAGAGGATCTGCGGCATGCCAGCGTACAAGAAGTGACCCGCGAATAGCCGTGGCAGGCAAGCAAGAGCAGTAGGCAGCCATATGGCTGGTGATCGTACGCAACCAGCAAGACCCGGCTGTCCCTCGTTACCCAAAGCAGCTGGGCCGCCTCTTTCAGATGGAACGATTCGGTTCGAGGCGGGTTGTAGAGCCTAGCGACCCCGCCTGCCGCTTGGCGGGACGGGTTGAGAGCCGAGAACCGACGGGTGCTCGGCTCTCCCCTTTTTGGCCGGCGAGCTAAAGCTCGATTTAGCAATCGAAACAACGGGTCCGAATGAACAAAGCCCACCTCGTCACGCGGCCATTCACCATCGACTTGTCGAAAGCGGTGCGCTGGGTGGTTATCGCAACCTCCATCGTCTTCGCGCTAGGAGTGTTTCGTGAGGTGTTCGTTCATGCCGCGGGAACCGGCACAATCTTGCAGGAACTGCGGCCTTTCGGGCTGGATTCGGAACTCGCGATCTCCGCCTTCTATTCCTCGATAGTCATGCTGGCAGCGAGCGGGGTGGTGCTGGTCATTGCCTGGGCGGAGCGGGAAACCGGACAACCCGACCAGAGGCGCTGGCTGCTGCTGGCCGTGATCTTTGCGGCCATGGCGGTCGACGAATCGGCGAGCCTGCACGAAACGCTGATGTCGCCGATCCGCGAAACGTTCGGCCTCTCGGGGCTATTCTTCTACGCGTGGGTCGTGCCGGGGGGGATCGGAGTGGCGCTGATCGGCCTGTACTACTTGCCTTTTCTTTTCCGGCTCAAGCGCAGCTCAGCGCTACTGATCGGGCTGGCGGGGGCGATCTATGTGTCTGGTGCGCTTGGCATGGAACTGCTGGGCGGGGCGATCAACTCGGCGGGCGAGAAGTCCAGCCCACTGTTCTCGCTGGTGATGGTGATCGAGGAAGGCTGCGAGCTCTGGGGGCTCACGCTGCTCTTCTTTGCGCTGGTGCGGCATCTCGGGATGATCACCGCCCGCGTCCCGGCGGTGATCCTCGCCCGCCCGCGGGCGGGCCTGAAGAACTATCCCCGCTCCGACGAGCCTATCAAGGAAGACATCAACGACCGGCTTACCGACGACGGCTACCTCGATGCCAGCGACATCGAGGTCGAGGTAAGTAACCGTGAGGTGACGCTCAGCGGTAAGGTGATGAGCCTCGAGGCAAAGCGTCGTGCCGAATATATTGCGGACAGCGTATCAGGCGTCACCAACGTGCAGAACAACCTGCGCGTAAGCGCCGAATTGGGTTCCGACTTCAGAATCGGCGATGGGTTCGGGCAAGTCGGTCACTCGAGCTAGAGGTACGGCTGCCGGGTCAGCACAGCGGAAACAGCAAGGCTAGCAAAGCGGAAACACTAAGGCCGAGCGCCGATCCGCTACCGCGACCATTCCGGTGCCAACCGGGAGGCCCGCTGCCGCTCGTACCGGCAGCGGGCTCTGTCGTCTTTACAAATTTATGGCGCGCCTCTGCGACGCGAGCATGCTGAACGTTATAGCTGCGCGGTCCTCTGCCTCGGTCCACCGAGTGAGCCTCCTCGCTCAGCGCCATCCCACCCTTTTTCGTTCAATCTCGCATTGACGGCCGCAGGAATGCGTTCCGAATTTCGCATCAGGCAAATGCGGACGGTGGGAGATGCCTTCTCGCACAGCGAAGGTGTGGGTGGCGTGCGCCTGTGGTCCGCACACAAGGAGGCGTCATGAAGTGCGGGGCGAATGCGCATGGACATACACCCGTTGATCGCGACGAGGGGGGCGACTTTCCCTAGGCGCTTTTGCGTGGAACCGGCTTTTCCCCGCCGCGCCGTCGTGGCACTTTCCGCGTAACCCGGAACAGCTCAATTGCGAATTGCGACCCCAACGACGGAACGGTCGGGCGGATGCGCGAGTTGCATAGCAAGTCGTAGGAGGGGGCTTCACGAGACATCGGAGCTTGGCAACGATGAATTCGCTAAAGATGTTTATTAACGTCATTGCGCCGCTGCTGATCGTCGTAGCTGTGCTGTACAGCATCTCCTTGTGGCTGCTCTAGCGACATGCGTGATGCGCGACGAGGCCCCAAAGGCAAACGCTGGTTGTTTCACGCCAGGCCAGACGGCAACGAGCTGCTTTCCTCTGGCTATTGTTCCTCCGGCCAATTTGAAATCGCCTGCGCGTCGGCTAGATGCAGGATATGGGGCAGGACGGGGTTATCACCACGATAGCGATCATCGGGGCGTTGGCTGGCCTCTTGACGGCTTTATACATGGGTGCCGGTTTGGCCGGTTATCTGTGATGCCGCCGCTCGATCCGCCTCGGGCAGCCATCAAGGCTTCAACCGGTGAGCAGGATCACCAGCGCCACTAACAGGGCAGCCATGTAGACGGCGGAGCACCAAATGCCCACCCAAAACAGCGTATCGCCGTGTCCCGTCATCCAGCCATGCTATGCGAGATCATCAATACTTAGGCTGGTGTGATCGCACCATACGCGGGTTCTGCACGAGTGCTGGCCAATCCTCGCGGTAGAGGCGGTAACAACCCTCGCTTCCACCTGACCTGATGCCAAGGCGCGTTTTGCCCAAGCCCCTCTCCCCAGCCGGCAAGCGCGCCTTGGCTTCCCCATCCCTGATCGCCCACAGACGGCCCTAGATGCGCAGACCGGCCAGATCGTCCGCGCACGCTGACAGGGCTGTGGGACGGCAAAGCGCATATAACTTGCTGAAGTGGCCCCCGTTTCGACCGGACAGTTGGCATAACGCGGGAGGCTTGAGGCTATCCTCAAGCACAGGCTTATGGCTGACGACTATCGACGGATCGAACTGATCACCGGCGAGGCACGCCGCCGACGCTGGACGACCGAGCAGAAGCTGCAGATCATCGAGGAGAGTTTTCTCCCGGGCGAGACGGTTTCGTCTGTTGCCCGACGATGTGGCGTCGCGCCAAATCTGCTCTATCGTTGGCGTCGTCTGTTGACGGAAGGCGGAGCGGCAGCGGTGGGATCGGACGAGCCTGTGGTCGGGAGTTCGGAAGTGCGACGGCTCGAGGAGCGCGTTCGCGACCTCGAACGGCTTCTCGGCCGCAAGACGATGGAAGTGGAGATCCTGAAGGAGGCTCTGGCCCGGTCGGAGTCAAAAAAACCGAGCTTGCGGCTCTTGTCGCAGCCGAGGGACGGTTCCCGATGAAGGCCGTTGCCGAGACAATCGGGGTGGCCCGTTCGCATCTCCATGACAAGGTGCATCGTGCGCCGAAGCCGCGCGGGCCATATCGCAAACCCGAGGACGACACCTTGGTGCAGCTGGTTCGCCGCCTGGTCGACGAGCGTCCGACCTACGGCTATCGCCGGATCACGGCTCTGGCCAACAGGGAACGCGCCAGGGCGGGCGAGCCAGCAGTCAACCACAAGCGCGTCTTCCGGATCATGCGCCAGAACAGCATGCTGCTTGCCAGGCACACGGGCCGCAGGACCGGCCGTGTCCACGACGGCAAGGTCATCGTCATGCGCTCGAACCTGCGCTGGTGTTCAGATGGCTTCGAAATCGCATGCTGGAACGGCGACCTCATCCGGATCGCCTTCATCATCGATGCCCATGACCGCGAGATCATCGCATGGCATGCCGTCGTCGGATCGGGCATCAGCGGCGGCATGGTTCGAGACATGATGCTGGAGGCCGTCGAGAGCAGGTTCGGCACCCTCCAGTCGCCGGCGCCGCTCGAATGGCTGACCGACAATGGCAGCTCCTACACGGCCAAGGAGACGCGCGACTTCGCCACCGCGCTCAATCTCATTGCCTGCTTCACGCCGGTCCAAAGCCCGGAGTTGAACGGCATATCTGAAAGCTTCGTCAAAACCTTCAAACGCGACTATGCTCGCGTCAATCCTTTGCCGGATGCGGTCACCGCGCTCGGCAAGATCGCCGGATGGTTCGAGGACTACAACGAGAACCATCCTCACTCAGGGCTCAGAATGCGCTCCCCGAGGGAGTTCATCAGGGCACAAACTCAGTAGCCTACTGTCCGGTCAAATAGGGGCAACTCCACTTGCGCACTTCCTAATCTTGCCCCATGTTTCGCGCCGGCTTGGGGGACAGGACGATGGACTTGTGACCTGCCTCCCGGTTTTCGGACCGTTTTTGGCTGGAATTTTCCAACTATGATCCCGGTATCGGGAGAAGGAGGATTCCGTGAAGAGGTCGAAGTTTACGGAGGCGCAGATAGTCTTCATCCTGCGGCAGGCCGAGGAAGGGACGGCGGTGGCGGAGGTATGCCGCAAGGCCGGCATCTCGGACGCGACGTTCTATAACTGGAAGAAGCGTTATGGCGGCCTGATGCCGTCGGAGGTCCAGCGCCTGCGCCAGTTGGAAGACGAGAACAACCGACTGAAGAAGATCGTCGCCGACCTGACGCTCGACAAGGCCATGCTGCAGGATGTCGTCCGCCGAAATGTATGGTCCGCTCCGTCCTTGCAAGGCTTTTGGATCTCGTAACGAGCACAGTCTGCTTAAATGTATCCGGCCTCTCGCGAGTGGGCTGCTGTTGCAGCCTGGCCAAGATGAGATACGCGCGCACAGTTCCTAGATAACTTGATCGTGCTTGAGCACGCTTTCGGCAGGAAGGCTTACAGTGCGCCGATCAACTGTCTCGTCATCGTCTCCTCGAACCTCGCAGTCTGTCGACCGAGAACCTACGCTGTCGCGGGGTCACGACGTTCGTAGATCGCTCCCGGCCGATTGAGGATCACCCACGCGACGCGTGCGACCTTGGCCGCCAGCGCGACAGTGACCTTGTTGACGTGCATCCTCTTTTGCAGTCCGTCGATCCAAGCACCAAGGCGGTCTCGGCTTCGATCGAGGTGCATGACGCATGATCGGGCACCGTGGATCAGCAGGCGCCGAAGATAGTGATTGCCGCGTCGACTGATGCCCAAGAGGGTGTTCTTCCCACCGGTCGAATGCTGGCGCGGAACAAGTCCCAGCCATGCCGCCATGTCACGGGCCGATCGGAACTGCCGACCATCTCCGGCGGAGGCAAGAATCGCCGTAGCCACAAGCGGCCCGATGCCCGGTATAGTCATCAATCGGCGGGATCGTTCGTCCTGGGCTGCAGTGGCTTCGATCTCCCGGGTCACACAAGCAATACGCTCTTCGAGGCGACGCAAGTCGTCGAGCAGGTCTGCCAGGAGCCGGCGCATCATCGGCGTCAGATCGTTCGCCTCGTTGCTCAGTACGCGCGGCATGTCAGCCTTGAATTTGCCGATGCCCTGGTGAATCGCGACGCCAAACTCGATGCACATCGCCCGCATCTGACAGACCAGCCGGGTTCGGTTGGCGACCATGCGGTCACGGATTCGATGAAGTGCCTGCAACTCGGCCTGAGCGGCAGACTTGATCTCGACGAAGCGCATCGTCGGCCGCGTTACCGCCTCCGCGATTGCCGCGGCGTCGATGATGTCGTTCTTGTTCGACTTCACATAAGGTTTCACGAATTGCGCAGGGATGATGCGAACCCGGTGTCCGAACGCCTGCAGATGGCGCGCCAGCCACTGCGATCCCGGGCATGCCTCCATGCCGATCAGCGCCGGCGCTGCTACTCTGAAGAACTGCAAGAGAGTGTCTCTCCGGAGCTTCCAATTGCCGATGATTGCGCCGTCTGCATCGGCGCCTGCAATGTGGAAGACGTTCTTGCCGAGATCGATACCGTAGACCGCGGCGTTCGTGGGTTTGCGGTGGGTCATGATCACTCCTCCTGTCTGCATCGCTATCGTCGCATCGGCGGACGGAGCGGACCATCCCATTAGCTATGAGGCCTGCCCGTCGTCGACGGCTTGTGGATGAGGTTCGGGCGGATTGGAAGGTGTCGATCCGCCGGGCCTGTACGACGTTTCTGATCGATACGTCGCTCTATCACTACAAGTCGAAGCGCGGCGAGCAGGCCGACCTCAAAGCCAGGATCAGGGAGATCGCCCAAACGCGGGTGCGCTATGGCTACCGGCGCGTCCATGTGCTGTTGCGCCGCGAGGGCTGGGCGGTCAATCCGAAGCAAATCTATCGCCTTTACAAGGAGATGGGCCTTGCAGCTGCGGAACAAGACGCCGAAGCGCCGGGTGAAGGCGAAGCTGCGGGAGGACCGAGCCGATGCGACACAGAGCAACCAGGTCTGGGCGATGGATTTCGTGCACGACCAGCTGGCGACCGGCCGCAAGATCCGCGTGCTCACCGTCGTCGACACCTTCTCGCGCTTCTCGCCGGTGGTCGATCCGCAATTCAGTTACCGCGGCGAGGACGTGGTCGCAAAACTGACCCCGGATCGGCGTCCAATTTTGACCCCCTTGTGGTGCACGGCGGTGAGCGCCCGACCGGGTGGAGCTGGTCGGGGTTGCGCAGCCCGGCGAGTGCGGATCGGCTTGATGGGGTGATCAGGCGCGGTTCTTGAAGCGCCAGGAATTCGTTGCCGGTCTCGATGATCTCGCAGTGGTGGGTGAGCCGGTCGAGCTGTTGGTGGCGGAGCCGTTGCCTGGAACTCCTGGATAAGTCAGGCATGAACTATCGGATCGCCTGCACAAGCGAAAGCCTGGCCGGAGTGCGTGCGGCGATCGTATCTGGCAGTGCGGTCGGAGTGCTTCCGGAAATTTCCTTGACCAGCGATCTCCGCATCCTGTCCGGAAATCCCGCGCTGCCTAGTCTCGGAGACTCCGTTCTTGTCCTCACCAAATGGGACGGAGCGCCGGAAACATTGGCCGAAACGATGACCGGCGCGATCTTCGCCGCGTTTCAGGAAACGACACTGGCGCGAACGTAAAGGCTGTCCGGGCGTCGTAGTCAATTTTCAACGGCCACAGAAGGAATTCGAAGCGAAGCGGCAGGCCGCGCTCGACCAGACGGACGTCAGGCGGCAGCATGGCGATGCCGCAAGCCGACGCCATCGCCATCAGGCTTGCCGAGGAGCCGCGCCCGAGCATGTCCAGCACAGGCCGCCCGAGTTCGTCGCGCCCGGCTATCCTGACCGGCACGAATTCGGTCCGTCCGAGGCGCTTCTCATAGGCGAACCCGGAGACTGCCGGCGACCAGTCCGGTCCCACATCCGTGAGGCCGGCGATCGTCCGGATCGCAGGAAGGGCGATCTGGCGGAAGGTCACGAGCGCCGCGTTGGGATTGCCGGGCAGTCCGGCGAAGAGCATCGATCCGATCTGTTCCGATCTTCACGGGCTTTCCGGGCCGCATGGCGACCTTGAGCACGTCTAGTGTGCCGCGGTGGTGTCCAAGCGCCGACACGACGTGGTCCTCTTCGCCTGCCGAGACGCCGCCTGTCGTGACCAGGACGTCGCACCGTGACGCCGCCACTCCGAAGGCCTCGGCCAGCGCGTCCCGGCAATCGGGAACGATCCCATAGTCGACGATCTCGGCCCACGGATAAGCCGACAGCATCGCCCGGATCATGATGCGGTTGGAATTGTATATCTGGCCGCGGCCGAGTGGCTCGCCGGGATCGCATAACTCAGTGCCGGTCGAGATCAGGCCGATCGTGGACCTTCCGCAGCACCTCGACCTGGGCTAAGCCCTGGCCAGCGAGAAGCGCCAGCCGCTGCGGCGACAGCTGGTCGCCCGCGTCCATGAGGCGGGTTTCTGCCCTGACATCTTCGCCGGCGTGCCGGATGTTTTCTCCCCGTCGCGGGAGCTTCGATATGGCAATCCTGTCGCCGACGCGTTCGCAATGTTCCTGCATGACGACGGCATCGAATCCATCAGGCACGGGAGCGCCCGTGAATATGCGGAGCGCCTCTTTCGGACGGACCCCCTTTCCGGCGTAGACGTCGCCTGCCGCGATCCTGCCACCAACCGATAGCTCCCAAGGACCGGCTCCGGTGAAATCGGCGATTCTGACGGCGTATCCGTCCATCGCGGAATTGTCGAAGGGCGGCAGGTCGATCTGGGCGCGGACATCACGGGCGAGGACACGACCGGTCGCCTCGATCAATGGAACATGCTCAGTTTCGCTCACGGTTCTGGCAATGGCCACCGCCTTGGCGGCGGCGATATCGACGGGAATGACCGTGCCCTCGACACCCGCGCCGCAGCTATCGTTTGTCAGGGCGATGGCTGTTTTCATGTCGGTCCTCTCGGCGTATCGCGCCATCCGTAGGCAAACGATCCCGCCGAAGCCGCAGGCCCCGGCGGGATCGCGGGAGACGGCCTCAGCCAGCCGTGTATTCCAGCGACTTGAACGACAGGTGCTTCACACCTTCCGGAGCGTCGGAAATCTTCCGGATATTGGCCCAGGTCTGCTTGTAGTTCGGCAGGATCAGTTCGTTCGTGCCGGCATTGATGACGTTGCCCTGCACGCCGGTCGGGAAACCGAACAGCATGAAGGTCTCGCCCTTTTTCGCGGTAGGCGTCGGATAGACCATTGCCTGCGTCGAGCCGCTCTCGTTGTAAACCTCGACCAGATCGCCCTCCTTCACGCCGAGCTCGGCCATGTCCTCGGGATTGATCTCGATGAAGGAGTACGGCCACCGATCCATGACGTACTCGCTTTCCTGGTCGAGGAATGCGTTCTGCCAGACGAGGTTCGTGCGGCCGTTGTTGATCAGGTACTTGTTGTTCTTCTTCTGCTCCTCCTTGCCCGGAGCCTGCAGTCCTCGCCACTGGGCTTCCATGAACGTCGCCTTGCCGTCCTTGGTCCCGAACTTTCCATCGGTATAGAGCCGTTTGGTGCCGACGATCTTGCCGTCCTCGAAAGCCGTCGCTGGTTCCTGGAAGCCATTGTTGCCCATGGCCCGCAGCCGCTCGTAGGTGACGTGCTCGCCACCTCCGGCATTCTTGTTGTAGCCGTCCATGAAGGCGTCTTCCTCCGTCTTCCAGTCGTAGCCCTTGAACTGGTCGGCATAGGCGTTGTCGCCCATTTCGCGCAGCACCTTTTCCATGTGCTGGGCAAGGCCGGCCGCAATCAGGCAGTCCGGCTTGGCGTTGCCGGGCGGGTCCATGTAGCGCTCGACGAGCCGCATGCGGCGCTCGCCGTTCATGGAGGTCAGGTTCATCTCGCCGGACTCGGCCGCCGGAAGCCAGACATGACTTGCCGCACCGATCTTCGACGGGATGATGTCGACATCGACAGAGAAGAGGCCGCCGGCTTTGATCGCGTCCGTGATCGCCTTCACCATCGCCTCGCGATCGCCATAGGGAACCGCGTTCATCGCGTCCTTCACGATGTCGGTGCGCTTCTTGTAGACCATGTTGAACTGGTGGGCGTTCAGCGTGGTCTTGTAGTGGTCGCACGCCCAGATGTGATGGACGCCGCCTTTGCCTTCGATCAGCAGCTTGTCGACATAGGCCGCAGGCCGGCCGACATGCGCGTCGGAGGGACGCACATAGCCTTCCTGGTGGCCGCCCATGCGCACGCAGCCACCGCCTTCGCGGCCGACATTGCCGGTGGCGAGCGCGACGTTCACCAGCGCGGCGTTGGTGCGGTAGTTGTCGTTGCCCCAGATCAGGCCTTTCTCGTAGGCGAACATGGTGCGCCGCCGCTTGCCTTCCTTGGGTTCGGCGATCCACGCCGCCGACTGCTTGATCTGGTCGACGGTCAGGCCGGTGATTTCGGCTGCCTGCTCAAGCGTCGTCTTGTTGGCAGCGAGTGCCTTGTCGAAGTCCTTGGTCGAAGCGTCGATGAAGGCTTGGTCGACCCAGCCCTTGTCGGCGATCTCGGTCAGCCAGGCATTGAACAGCACCATGTCCGTGCCGGAATTGATGGCAAGGTGCATGACGTTTTCCTTGCCGGCTTCCGCCTCGCAGGCATTCACCGAAACGGTGCGGCGCGGATCGACGAAGATGATGCGCGCGTTCGCATGCGGCTCGTCAGGTAGCTGAGCCTTCTTCTTGTCGAGCGACGTTCCGCGAAGGTTCGGGATCCAGTGATTGAGGAAGTAGTTGGTCTGGGTTTCGAGCGGATTGTTGCCGACCGAAACGAGCGTGTCGGCAAGTTCGGCATCCTCGTAGCAGTTGTTCAGTTCGCCGACGCCCATGTCGCGGGTCGCATGCACCTCCGAATTGTAGGCAGGCCGGTTGTGGATGCGGATGTTCTTCACCTTCATGGAGCCGAAATAGAGCTTTCCGGTGCCCCAGGTGTTTTCGTACCCACCAGCCGATCCGCCATGATCGAACACGGAGACGAAGAGCCCGTCCTCGCCTTGGTCCTTGACAACGGCCGCCGTGACCCGGGCGACGAGGTCGAGCGCATCATCCCACGAGGTCGGCTGCATCTGGCCGTAGCGCCAGACCATCGGATCGGTGAGACGCTGCTGCTGCGAACCGCGCGCGGTCGAGTAGCGAAGTTCGCCCATGCGCGCGCCGCGCACCGAACCGAGGCCGGAATTCACCTCGCAATCGACGATCAGGCTTGATGACGATGTGCACGTCCTGCCCGTCCTGCTTGACGATGTTGTACATCGACGGCGCATACCAGGCGGCCGTCTCGGCCGGCTGCTGCTCGGCAAGATTGACGCCGAATGCGTTGGATGCCGCGTCGGTGCCGCCCTGCTTGTTCACTGGCCACGTATAGGCGTGATAGCCGCAGCCGACGATGCAGTAGTGGCAGGTGACGTTCTGCTTCTTCGCGTCCGCCGGGATGATCGGCAGGCGGTCGATGTGACGTTTGTAAGCCATGATCCGATCCTCCCTTAAAGTACGTTGCTCAGACGGCCGTAGAGCAGCTCATCCACGCCCTCGGCATAGATGTCGCCCTTGTCGTCGACGCGCAGCGCGTATTGAGGGAGGTTCGAAGTGGACTGGCCCCAGATTTGCTGTCCGCCCGCATCCGCGTCGAAGCGCGAATAATGGCCGGGGCAATTGAAGCTGTGATCGTCGGCGTTGTAGTTGAGCGGAAAGCCCTTGTGCGGGCAGATGGTCGAGAAACCGACGATGTCGCCGTCGGGGCCGGCTCCGCCTTCGACCCGCGTGCCGAGCTTCAACAGGACGCCCGGTGCATCTGCGTCCGGATAGCCGACATCGAGCGGCTCGTTCGGCTTCAGGTCGGCTACGTTGGCCAGCTTGTTGGACGGGTATTCAACCAGGGCGAGGCCGGGTGCGGCTTTTGCCTGTGTCGGCAGGGCGACTGCTGTCGCCATGCCCGCGGCGGCGAATGCGCTTCCCCTCAAGAATTGGCGACGGCCGACATCGACGAGTTTGTTGCAGCGTTCCACGAAGTCCCTCCCATTTGGGTACATGACGTTGCGAAGAGCGAAGCAACGGCCGTGCCAGACAGGAACGTCGTTGGGATTGCTAGGAAATCAGGATGGCGGCTGGCGGCAGCGACGTCAGGCGTTCGGAAATCCGGACATGTTGCGGTGCCGAAGGTTCAGGAATCCGAACGCACCCGATCGGCAAGGCCAAGCCGCGTCATCTTCTCCCACAGCGTCGTTCGCGAGACCGCAAGCAGGCCCGCCGCCTTGGCGATCTGGCCTCCGGTTTCTTCGAGCGCGCGCTCGATCTGGCGGCGCTCGGCGGCATCCCTCACGTCGGCCAGCGGCACGAAGCCTGCGCTGCCGCGCCTTGGACGCGTGCTCGGGAAACAGGTCGCCTGGCATGATCCACTCGCTGGTCGAGAGCGCGACGGCGCGGTCGACGCGGTTGCGAAGTTCGCGAACGTTGCCGGGCCAGGCATAGGCAAGGGCGGCCTCCTCGGCGAGCGCGCTGAACCCACGGATGCGCGTGTCCGAGCGGCTGACCGCATTCTCGAGGAACCTGTCGAGAAGCCAGGCGATGTCTTCTGGGCGCTGCCGCAGCGGCGGGATTTCCACCGGGAGGACCGCCAGCCGGAAATAGAGGTCTTCCCGAAACCCGGTTGAGGCGCCGCGAATTGCAAGATCGCGATGCGTCGCTGCGACGATGCGAGCGCGGAAGGGAATTGGCGTCTCGCCACCGACGCGCGTTAGGCTTCCCGTCTTCGATCAGGCTGAGAAGCTTGGCCTGCAGGGGCGATCGGCATGTCGCCGATCTCGTCCAGGAAGAGCGTGCCCTTGCCGGCGCGCTCGGCGTAGCCGAGGTGGCGCTGCTGCGCTCCGGTGAACGCGCCCTTCTCGTGGCCAAAGATTTCGCTCTCGAGTAGCTCCGCCGGAATTGCCGCGCAGTTCACCGCGACGAAGGGTTCGGCAGCGCGGGACGATATCTGGTGCAGCAGCCGGGCCGCCACTTCCTTGCCCGACCCGGTTTCCCCGGTGATCAGCACGGGCAGGTCGTGGCCCGCGTAGCGATGGATGAGGTCCTCGGCGTGCTGGATCGCGGGCGATTCGCCGAGATAGTAGCCCTTCAGCCTGACCCCCGAACTGGTTGTGCGGCGGCCGGATTCGATGCGTTTGAGGAATTCGTCCATCTCGAAGGGCTTGGTCATGAAGTCAACGGCGCCCGAGCGCATGAGCCGCACGGCCTGATCGACCTCGCCATAGCCGGTGACGAACAGGAAGGGGGGCGTGTTCGGCTGCCGGGCGAGTTCGTTGAAGACGGTTTCGCCCGACACATCGGGAAGGCGGATGTCGCAGATGACGAGGTCGAGCGCGTGCGCGGCCGCAGGGATGGCGCCGATCGCCTCGCGGCCCGACTGCCACCAGGTGACCTGCCAGCCTTCCAACTCGAGCCGCTGGACGATCGAACCGCCCATGACGGGATCGTCCTCGACAAGCCCTATCCTCGCGCGGTCAGGCAGCATCGGCCTTGGCATCCTCCCTGTCGAAGGGAATTGTCAGCGTCACCGCCGTCCCTCCGTCTTGTTTGGGTGCGATACTGGCACTTCCGCCGAGTTCGTCAACCACGCGCCTGACCATCCAGAGGCCGAGGCCGCGTCCGGCCCGCACCGCCGGGCCCGGATCGCGGTCAACGAGTATGCCCGCGATGTCCGGCGGCATTCCTGGGCCTTCGTCGCGGATCTCGATGACCAGGCGCTGGTCGGCATTGCTCGCCCTGAGCGAAACAACGCCTGTTTCGGGAGTAACGGCTGTCGCGTTGAGGAGAAGGTTGAGCACCGCCTGACGCACCGGGCCGCCCCTGACGGGCAGCTCGCGCGCGCCATTCCATGAGATGTCCCATTCCAGCTGCTGCCGCTTGCGGCGCAGTTCCGGCTTGAGCAGCAGGCGGACATCGTCGAAATCGTCCGCCGTGAGGGGACGGTGCGAGCGCTCTGGCCGATAGGTGGCGAGTGCTGCCTCGACGACATCGCGGATACCCGCGAGGCCGCGCTCGATCAGGCTGATGGACGTCTCGCGCACCCCGGGTGTCTGCCCGTGCGTCTTCAACGTATCGATGGCGTTGAACAGACCGCCGAGCGGGTTGTTGATCTCATGCGCCATGCCGGAAGCAAGCCGCCCGAGGCTCGACAGCTTTTCCTCTTCGGCAAGCTGCATGGCGAGGTTCGCCCGTTCGCGCTCGGCATGCACGAGCGCGTTGTAGCCATGGAAAAGGCTCGCCACTTCGCCGTCGCCCGGCGGAATCTCGCCCGGCGATATCGGCTCGGCCGCACCGTGGGCGGCGGAACGCATGTGGTTTTCGAGCACCCGGATCGGGCCGATCATGCGGCGGACGAGCAGGAAACCGCCCAAACGCAAAGAGGACGGCGACGACCGCGTTCGTTATGAGGAGTGTGACAAGAACTTCGCGCCGCTCGGCAAACAGATGCGATACGTCGAATGTCGCATGGATCGTGCCGATCGGCTGGCCTTGATAGACGAGTTCGCGGCGCGCGAAGCCTGTCAGCCTGTCCTCGTCGATCGTCACGGCCTCAGGGCCGTACCGCGACGCGTATTCGGCTGGAAGTTCCGAATACGCCTCGACCTTGTTTGGGTCGGTGGCAGCGAGCACGCGTCCGTCCGAACCCGTGACCACGGTTTCGATCGGCACAAGGGACTTGTAAGACGGAGGACGAGCGGTCGAGCGCGTCGAACACTTCCCACACGTCCCCGCGCAGGACCGCAGGCAAGACGGACGAAGAAAGGCCGTCGAGATATGTGCCAGCCAGACCGTCGAGATAGCTTTCCTGGGTGCGGGAAAGGCGATCGAGGACCCTCTCGGAGATGGCCGCGCTGATCACTACCATCAGCAGCGCCACGATGGCCGGGACGCGGAAGGACAGCGGGAGCGCCTGCCAGCGGCGGAGCAGGTGTCATCCGAACTGCCTCACAGTTTCGACCTTGGCGGCGATGGTATCGAACAGCTCGGGCGGTGTGACGACGAAGCCGTCCAGGCGCAGCATTTCCAGCACCTTCCGGCCTTCTGGATCCTGCGGACATCGAGACCAGGGCAGCGCGGAGCGCTGCTATCCGCGTGGATCTCCGGCCAACGATTTAGGAGAAGCGACCGGGGGAAATCCAAGCCATTCCGATTTCCGAACGATCATGGTTCGGCGTCACCAGCTCCGGCTCGATCTCGCGCATGACCTCCCAGACGTAGCCGTCCACGCTTCCCGACTGCGCAAGGCCGGATGCCACTGCTCTGATGACGTTGCGGTGGCCGTAGGTAAAGAACGTGCGCGAGAAGAACCCTCCGGGAAGGAAGCGGTTCTCGGCGAGCAGCGCCCGAGTGACGAGAAAGCCGGAGTTCGAGTCCGGGATCCGAGAAGGCATGGATGTCGCCCTTAAGCCCAGTCCAGTCGTCGACAGCTCGGTCGGCCGCCGCGATCAGGTAGGACTGGTAGAGCGGCTTGCCGTGCCATGACTGGCGTCGCGACGAGGTCGAGGTCGGCCTTGAACTGCACATAGGGATAGCCGCATATCCACGCCGACTGGATCTGTCCGGAAACGAGCAGCGCAGTGATTTCCTGATAGGTGCGGCGCGTGACGAGCTCGACGGGACCGCCGATCTTGGAAGCAAGGTAGGTCTTGAGATGACCGAGCAGTTCGAGGTCGTTGGAAAGGAAGACCGGCGTCAGGCCGAATTTGAAAGCTTCTTCTTCAGCGCCAAACGCAACCGGGGCGACCAAAGTCGCCGCACCCGAAACGGCAACGGCAATCAGCGTCACGCCGCGTCATGGGAACAACGTCGGTATCCCTGCGGGGGCTGCCTAGGCTCCGCAAGAACTATCCTCCCGACCGAGGCGACGTTGCGCCCGGTCAATGCAATAATATCCGAAAAGCCGTAAGAAAATGAACTGCAAACATAGCGCCACGAATTTCGCAGCAAGCCACACGCCGGATTTGCGCTACGTCGCCCCAGTTCACTTCGAACTGAGTTCACCCAACAAGTTCGACAATGGTCCGCGTGCCGTCCGGCCGCTTGACTGACTTCAAGTGCGTAGCAGATCGACGACCGGTTGCCTGTGAATGAGCGCCGCAGGAACCAAAGCTACAAGGCCACCAAGCAGGATAAGCAATCCCGCAAGCCCAAGCTCTGGCCGGCCAATGCCGGCTGAAATCGAAATGCCGGTCTCACTTGAGATAACGGCCGAAAGAACCTGCGTTACGCCGTAGCCGAGACCTAGGCCGAGAACCACTCCGACGGCCACCATGGCGGTCACGCCAGTCCAGACGACGGCAAAGATATAGAACCGCGATGCGCCCAGCGCCCGCAGGACGGCGAACCGTTCGCGCTGAAGCTGTATCAGGGCCATCAAGCCGACCATGATGGCGGCAATGACCAGTAACTGCGTGGTCAATGCCATGACGTCAAGGACGGAGCGAACATCGCCCAATACCGCATAGAGTTGCACCAGCACCTCGGCCGGAAAGAAGGCGGTGGCGTCTTCAGTACGATAGGCGCTTCTGAGGCCATAAGCAGTCGGCACCGTATCGGGCTTCACAATGACTGCCGGAACGCCGGGCAGGTGATCTGGGTCGAATGGCGGGCCGATGCGTTCCTCGCCGGGCGCATGCCCGCTTGGCAGTCCATGAACATGCCAGACCTGCTCGACTGGTACGACGATCGCCGTGTCCCACGGCGTTCCTGTTGCGGCCATGCGCCCAACGATCGTGAGATCAACATGATGGCTTACGCCGGCGTGTTCATCATGGGCTGCACCTTCAAGCGCACCGAGACCGCTTTCGCTATGGCCATGGACCGGCTCGATGGTTTGGCCGACGCGGAACGGCGAGGCAGAGCCAACGACCGCCTCGGTTTCGATCTCGAACACACGCCCCTCGCCAAGCGCCCCGGACAGATGGGCGACGAATTCCGCGGTGGCGCCAACGACGGAAAAGCCACTGACTAAATCGCCGTAGGCGATCGGCGCCACAAGTTCGGCCTTCGGCTCGGCGAGAATCCGGGCAACGATCTCCGGCTTCAGGAGTTCCACTGCCGAGGGCTGGAGATAGACGATGTTCATAAGCAGTTCGGTCTGGCTGCCGGGAGCCCCGACGATCAGATCGAACCGGTCGGCCGCCCGAGCGCTGCCTTGGCGGAGGGCGCGTTCCTGCGCGGAAATGGCGACGCCGAGGGCAACCGCGACCGCGACGAGGCAGACGAAGAGAAGCACGGTTGCTCTGTTACGGTGAAACAACGCAATGACGATCGGAAAGGGGTTCATGCGGTCACCATCTGAGGCTGCGCAAGACGTCCATGTGCGACCTCGGCGGTCGCATCGGCGGCAGCGATCACGTCTTGGTCGTGGGTCACCACCACGACGGTGCGACCGTCACGATGAGCAAGGTCACTCAGGAGAGTAGCGACATTCTTCCCGGCCGCGCGATCGAGGCTGGCGGTCGGCTCGTCGGCAAGGATAATCGGCGGATCGAACATCAAGGCGCGAGCGATGGCCACGCGCTGCTGTTCGCCGCGCGAGAGGCCGTGCAGGTTGTTCCGATTTCCAGGAACGCCGAGACCTGCCAGAAGCGAGTCGGCCCGGCCGCGTAGTTTTGTGGCGGACAGCCGATCAAACCATGCCGCAACCATCACATTGTCGCGCGGGCTCAGTTCCTCGATCAAGTGGAAGTTCTGGAAGACAAGGCCAATGTGATTGCGGCGCCAGCGGTCGCGACTGCCTTCATCCAGTTTCGAAACGTCCATCCCATCGAACACGATGCGCCCTGCATCGGGACGGATGAGGCCTGAAAGCGCGTTGAGCAGCGTCGACTTTCCTGATCCGGAGGGTCCAACGACAGCCGTCAGCCGGCCAGGCGCCGGTGTGAAATTGAAGCCGTCCAGAACCTTGAAGGGACGGCCATCGGCATCTTTGAAGGTAATGGACAAAGCCTCGGCGGACAGTTCCGGCACGGTTCAGAACTCTCCCGAAGCCGGCATCGACGATCCTCACCCGGCTCACGAAGCCCATCGCCTCATCTTTGTAGACGCCGAGCTCCAACCGGCCGGAGACGCGGATTGGGAAGTTGAATGGAACGACGCTGATGGGCTCTGCGGTGTAGATCACGACGATGTCACTCGGCCAGTCGGCCTCCAATTCGCAGAATGGACACACACCCATCGGCATCCTGGTGAGCACGAAAAAGGTCGCCTCGGCCTTGAGCGGTGGCGCCATGAAACCGGTCATTTCAACCGCCGAGCCATTCAGGCTTTCAGCAAGTTTCGAAAAGACTGTTTCACGTTCGTAGAGATCGCCGAAATCGATGCTTGTCGCAGCAAGCGCCGGGCGCAATGGCAGCAGTCCCGCAAGGGCTGCGGTTGCCAGCAGAGCGCGACGGTGGATCATGCTTGTTCCTTGAAGAAGTCGAGCCGCTGGTTTCATCCAGCGGCTCAGTGTTTTGCAGGAACGGCGGGATGTCAGTTCGACTCGGCGCCGATGCCGGAGGCGTGGCTCAATACGTGGTAGATGTAGTTCTGCTCGACCGTCCCCTGGAAAAGGTGCGCGAACGGACCCCAGGCGTAGATCGCCACGTCATCTCCGGCATGAGTTTCGCTGCCCAGAGGCACTGTTGCCGGCTGGAGATAGTCGACGACCGTGGTGTCGACATCGGTCAGGTCGGGACGGATGCCGGCCGGCTGCGCCTTGGTCTTATCCTCGTCCTTGCCGAGCGGCGGAAAGTAAGCGCCGGGGCCGTTGGCATAACCGAGGGTTGTGTAGGGCTTGCCGTCGCCGGCGAGTTCCAACTCGCCATCCACGTTGACGACCTTGCCGAAGATCGGGTTGCCGCGCTTCGGATAGCCATTGATCGTCATGGTATGGCTGTGGTCGGCGGTGACGACCACCAGCGTGTCCTCGTGCGAGGTCTTTTCCAGCACCGTCTTGATCGCTGCATCAAAGGCAAGCGTGTCCTCAAGGGCGCGTGCTGCGTTGCCCGCGTGGTGGGCGTGATCGATGCGGCCGCCCTCGATCATCAGCACATAACCGTCTTCGTCCTGGGCGAGACGGTCGAGCGCCTTGGCGGTCATCTCGGCGAGCGATGGCTCTCCGGCGGCGTCCTTGGCGCGATCGGCTTCGTATTCCATGTGGCTCATCTCGAACAGGCCGAGCACCTTCGCACCGGATGCGACGTCGACCGCGTCAAAACCCTTCTTGTCGAAAACGTACACATTGTTGTTCGACTTCTTCGTCCATTCCGCGGTGAGATCACGCTTGTCCGTGCGACGACCAGTCTTTTCGGCATCCTCGGGATCGGCGGTTTCAGCCGGAAGGAAATAGGCGCGGCCGCCGCCGAGCGCGACTTCGAAGCCGTCACCGGCAGGCCAGTTGACAAGCTGGTCGGCAATGTCCTTGCAGCCGGCCGCCTTGGCTTCGTCGGACAGTTCCTTGTCGCTTTCCCAGTCGCGCACAGGCGGTGTGAGCGTAGGCGCCGGCAGGCGTCGCGTGGGTGATGCGGGCAGTGGAAATGACGCCGGTTGCCTTGCCGGCCGCTTCTGCCAGTTCAAATATCGAAGTGACCTCGCCGGCGAGCGCCGCCTTGCAGTCCCCGACCGCCACCGCTTGGTCGACGCCGATGACGTCGTTGCGCGTTTTCACGCCGGCCAACATTGCGGTGACCGTCGGGGCAGAGTCGGAAACCTGACCGTCATGGCTGTAGGTCTTCGACAGAGCCGTATAGGGGAAGGTGTCGACCGCCAGAAGGTTCGAACTCGCCATCGACCCCGCGCTTCTGACCGTCGAGAATACGAGCTGCAGTAACGGTCGCTACGCTCATGCCGTCGCCGACCAGGATGATCACATTCTTGGCTTGGCCGGTGATGGGCTGGATTGCAAGACGGCGTTCAAGATCCGCCTTGGCAGCGGTGAAATAGCTGTCAGCCGCTTGGGGAAGCTTGTCTTGAGCGACCGCGGGAGAAAGAGCCGCGAGCGAAGCGCCAGCGAGAAACAGCATAGTTAGGCGTTGCATAAATCATCCCTCCTGATCCGGTAAGCGGTCATTCCCTTTATGCATGACCGGATGACACTTGGATGACGTTTCGATCCGTGTGGATATTTGGATATGTTATAACAGTTCAGTATTCTGACGGTTATCCGACTGTCATGCAGTGACTGTATGCCCCGTCGACGCCTGCGCGCTTCCACATGTCTCGGCTTTTCATCGCGGGATGCGCGCCGACGCTCACGCATCCAGGCTTCGACCTCATCAATATCCCACGCCACACATCGGCTATTCAGATAGAACCGGCGGGGAAATTCGCCGCGGCGTTCCATCTCGTAGATGGTCGTATCCGCGAGCGGTACGATCTTTCTCAGCTCGGCACGACGTATGAACCGTAAGCCAGATTCAGTGGATGAGGAATTGGATCGCGGCGTCGCAGCCGATCTATCAACCCACTTCGCAGGCTCGATCTCAACAGATGTCTCGACCAACTCTCCTGTACGGCGATCGGCGGCGATTAGGATACTTCGACGTGCTCTGTCGCCGATTTGGATTTAAGCTCCTTTGTGACGGTATTTAGGAAATGTGAAACACAGATTTCTCTTACATATCAACACTTTAATTTGCTCGTTGATGATTGAGTGGGAGTGAAGGGGAGTACCGTGGAGTAGTATCGGATAGCAGATACACTCGAGCGAATCCTAGGCCATCGATAGCAGTCGATAGATTCTAGGCGACCCGCAGATCTGCCGCTCTGTCGGGCGTCTTCCTGCTCTTCGAACGGCGCCCATACGCCGTCAGGCCCACCCCAACCTTCGCGACTTTGTGGCCTTCAAGCATTCGGTCGCGCGCTGCTCGAAGAAGTTGGCGTGCGCGACCAGTTCTCGGCGTCGATCACACGATCGTAGATCGACTACTGCTCCTTCTTGAACAAATCCTGGAAGATGAGCTGGCCCCAAGTGCGGCCGCGTGCGTGCACCAGCGCGCCACCCTCGTTGAGCTTTCCCAGCTTGACGGGTGCGAACCCGAGTTGTTTGGCCAAGGCCGCCACGGGAGCGATCGCGTCCTCGTCGTCGCTCGACAGAAAGACGACCCGGTGCCCGCCCTCGACGATCGGATCGGCAGCCAGGGTGGCCGCAATCAGGTGATTGAAACCTTTCACGAGCTTGGCGCCGGTGAACGACTTCGCAACGAAGGCGGAGGACGGGAGACCGTCCAGCTCTTCAGGGGGAACTCCAAACGTGTTCGTCGCGTCGATGACTGTCTTGCCTTCCCAGCTCGGCAGGGCCTTCGCAACCTCGCGATGCTCCCCGAACGGGACCGCCAAGATGATTGTGTCGGCCTCGAGCGCATCCCGCAGCGACTTGGCGACGACCGTGGGTCCAATCGCCCGAGCCTGCGGCGCCAACGCCTCGGGCGGCCGGCGGCTCGCGACGGCCACCTCGATGTTTTTACGGGCGAAGGCGTGGGCGAGGGCCTGGCCTATCTTGCCGAATCCTACAATCGCATAGCTCATAATGTTTCTCCAATCCGTGTTGACATTGATTCCCCGGCCTTCGACGGCGCTGGGTTATCCGTTCTGCCGTGTGGCGACCTTTGCGTAGACGTCCCGTCGTGAACGACTTCCGCGCGGCCGGGCCGACCGTTCAGCGCGGAAGTCATTTCACCATGGACACGCTAGTTCCCGCCGATCAGCCACTTCCCGCGATCCGGCGCGAATTCAGATGGCCGAGAAGCCGCCGTCGACAGACAACTCCAGCCCATTCACGAAGCTCGAATCGTCTGAAGCAAGAAACAGCGCGGCCGCCGCAATTTCCTCGGGACGCCCCATCTTTCCCCGCGGGATCAGGGATTCGAACATCAGCTTCGCCTCCTCGGTGAGAACTTGGTCCTGCATCGGTGTGGCGATCGGCCCCGGGTGCAGCACGTTCACCCGGATATTCCTGCCCTTGAGTTCGTTGAGCCACCCGCGTGCGAACGCGTGCAGCGCCGCCTTGCTCGCCGCATACACACTGTAACCAGGAAAACCTTTGATCGAAGCAACTGACCCGGTCATAAAGATCGATCCGCCATCGTTGAACAGCGGCAACGCCTTCTGAACCGTAAACAGCGTGCCGCGCGCATTCAGGTTGAAGGTCGCGTCGAAATGCTGCTCGGTAATCTCGCCCAGTGGGACGGCTTCGCCCGTGCCGGCGCTCGCGTACAGGACGTCGATCTTGCCCTTTTCCCGCTTGACTGTATCGAACAGGCGGTCGAGGTCGTCGAGATTGGACGCGTCGCCGCGCACGCCGGTTACGTTCCGGCCGATCAGCTTGACGGCCCCGTCCAGCGATTCCTGTCTCCGGCCCGTGATGAAAACATAGGCGCCTTCTTCAACGAACCGCTTGGCGCTCGCCAGCGCCATGCCGCTCGATCCACCCGTGATGACTGCAACCTTACCTTCAAGCTTTCCCATAACTTCTCCTTCGAGGCTCTGCCTTTGGTCGTTCGGGGGTGCCCCCGAGACCCTCGAAATGGGTCTGCCGGCGTCAGTTGTTGAGTGCGGAAGCGCGCACATCGGTGGTGCAAAATCGATCCGGCTGGACGCCAGCCGCGACGATCGGTGTCCACCGTTCGGAATTGGGCCGCGCTGGTCGACATAAGCTATGATGGCCGCCCGTACTGCTGTACGACGCGTTGGATACGGGCTTTGGAAGGCGCACCGCGCGGTGCCGGATTGCACCATGATCGACTGGGATGACATTCGATACTTTCTTGCCGTGGCGCGCGGAGGCTCAGTGCGGGCTGCCGCCGAGGGCCTCGGGGTGTATCACTCGACCGTGCTGCGACGCATCGCACAGTTCGAGGAACGCCTCGGGGCGCAGATGTTCGAAAAGCTGCCTTCGGGCTACCGCCTGACGGCTGCGGGCGAGGAGGTCCTCGAGCTCGCGAACCAGATGGAAGCATCGTCGCACCAGCTTGAGACGCGCGTCTTCGGGCGCGACCAGAGCGTGCGCGGGCTTCTGCGGGTGACGTTGGCTCCGCCCCTCGCGACACACCTGCTCATGCCGGACTTCGCCGATTTCGCGCGTCTGCATCCGGACATCGAGATGGAAATCTTGTCGTCCGGCGAGCTGGCAAATCTAACCAACCGAGAGGCCGACGTGGCGATCCGCGTCGTCTACGACCGCAAAACCCTGCCGCTCAATCTTCACGGCCTGAAGGGACCGGAGCTGTTCGGCGGCGTCTACATGTCCCGCGATCGACTAGCCGCATGGCGTGCGGGCGCGCCTGATCCCATCCGGTGGATCGTCATAAGCATTCATGGAATTCCGGATTGGGCCAGCGAGGGTGAGGTTCGTACCACGGGGGTGCCATTCAGGACCACGGACGCCGAGGCGCAGGTCGTTGCTGTACGGCAAGGGCTTGGGATCACGACGCTGCCGTGCTTCGTCGGAGATGCGGACCCCCTACTGGTGAGGGTGCCGGGCACCGACCTGCACATGTACGGAACGCTCTGGCTTCTCACACAGGGGGAGACACGCAAGACGAAGCGCGTGCGGCTCTTCACGGAGTTCGTATCCCGCAGGCTCGCCGCGTATGCTCAGCTTCTCGCGGGGCTGTCCATATCGCGAGACTGACGGCCGGCAGGTCGCCGGCGGCGTTTGCGGTAATCCGGTCGGAAGCCGAGCTGCGATCGCTTGAAGCGGCGTCGTTCAATCCGCGAATGTTGCGCCGTATCGCAACCGGCGCGAGGGCCACACTACTGACGGCGACGGACTTCACCATCGCTGACGGTCTTTTTGGCAGGCTGGAGACGCCGCTTTTGCGGAGAACTCCGAGGAAAATAGACCAACCGATGTCGATAGTCTTTGAAACCGAGCAAATCGCGGATCGCCTAGGTTCTCCTTTGAATTCAAGAGCGAGAATTTCTGACGGATCCGGGATACGGTTCTTCGTCGTCAGCGGAAAGATTTTCCTCGATGGATCAATGCGTTATGATGCTTCAGAACAATCGAGTGGGAGTAGGGGTTTAGCGCCGCCTGGCGTACGAAATCGTAGTCTGGCGTTGAAAATACAACGATTTTCGAGCCGTGCTATCCAAGATGCATCATCAACTGAACCATTGATCACCCAAGCGACTGATTTTCTTAGATTTATCCGCCGGTGGTTACAGGCGTCGATAGTGCGGCAGGCCTATCTGACGGCACTTTTCGTGTGCGGCCCAACGTCTGAGAAAAGTACCGTCACCCAGTTTTCGGTCTGACGGTACTTTTTGCAGTTCAAGGCTTTGAAATTTAATCTGAAAGCCGCCTTCATGTGAGGTTTCCGCGCGAACGGCACTTTAGCCGGCACCCCGCATAATTCCGTGGAGTCGGCCGCTGGGGTCGATGAAGTGACGCGCGTGCAGTTGAACGCCCGAAACTCTTCACGAGAGTTGCCAGTCCGCTTTCGGAACGGCTTAACGGAAAGTGGTCGTCCTGCTCAGGGCCTCGTCGTCCCGCCGCCACCTTGTGATGTGTGCTCGGCGATCACCGCCAAGAAGGCTGGGCCGTAGCGGTCAAGCTTGGCTTCCCCAACACCGGGCACGTTCGCCATCTCGGCGCGCGACGCGGGCCGCGCGGCAGCCAACTCGATCAGCGTCTTGTCGTGGAAAATCACATAGGGCGGCACGTTCTGCGCGCGCGCCATTTCCATGCGCTTCTGCCGAAGCGCCTGGAACAGGTTGCGGTCCGCGTCGGCGACGCCCGACTGCGCCGCGCTGCGCGCGATCTTTTGGTGCCGCGCGCGTTGGGTCCCCGGCACACGCAGCATTAGCGTCGGCTTGTCGCGCAGGAAATCCCGGCCGGCGGGCGCGATCGACAGGCCGCCATGACCGGCGAGGTCTACATCGACGAGGCGCAGCGCGATCAGCTGGCGCAGGATCGCCCGCCATGTGCGGCTGTCGTGCTCCTTGCCGATGCCAAAAGTCGAAACACGGTCGTGACCGAATTGGGCGATGCGATCGTTTTCAACCCCGAGCAGCACGTCGACGATATAGGCCTGCCCGAAGCGCTCGCCCGTGCGGTAGATGCATGACAACGCCTTCTGCACGGCTATCGTGCCATCGAAAAGCTTTGGCGGCTCGGCGCAGGTGTCGCAATTGCCGCATGGCTCGCGATCGTCGCCGAAATAAGACAGCAGCACCTGCCGGCGGCAGCCCGCCGTCTCGGCCAGTCCCAGCAGCGCGTCGAGTTTCTGGCGCTCCATGTGCTTGCGCTGGTCGGGCGCGTCGGATTCCGCGATGAAACGACTGCGTAACGCGATGTCCTCGGAGCCATAAAGCATCAGCGTTTCGGACGGCAGGCCGTCACGCCCGGCCCGGCCCGTCTCCTGGTAATAGGCCTCGATGCTGCCCGGTAGATCGAGATGCGCGACGAAGCGCACATCCGGCTTGTCGATTCCCATGCCGAAGGCGATGGTAGCGACCATGATGACCGCCTCTCCGCGCTGAAAGCGCTGTTGGTTCGTCTCACGCGCGGCCTTGTCCATGCCGGCGTGATAGGCCAGCGCGTCATGGCCCTGGCCGCGCAGCCAGGCGGCGGTTTCCTCGGTCTTGCGTTTCGACAGGCAGTAGACGATGCCGCTCTCGCGCTCGTGGCGTTTCAGGAGCGCCTTCAACTGAGCGCGGGGATTGTCCTTCTCCTCAATGGCATAGCGGATGTTGGGACGGTCGAACCCGGCGATGAAGGCGTCGGCTTCCGCGATGTCGAGATGAGACAGGATTTCCGTGCGCGTCGGCTCGTCGGCCGTCGCTGTCAGCGCCATGCGCGGCGTTTCAGGAAACTGGCTGACAAGCGCGTCGAGCTGGCGGTAGGAGGGGCGGAAATCGTGTCCCCACTGCGACAGGCAATGGGCCTCGTCGATGGCGATCAGCGACAGCCGCACCCGGCCGAGTTGCTCCAGCACCTCGTGGCGCAGCAGCGTCTCGGGTGCGACGTAGAGCAGGTCGAGACCGCCGCCGTCGATGTCGCGCCACAGAGCGCGCCGTTCGTCGGCCGGCAGGTCCGAGTTGAGCGCGGCGGCTCTGACGCCCGCCTCCCGCAGCGCCGCCACCTGGTCGGCCATCAGCGCCAGCAGCGGCGACACGACAAGCCCCATGCCGGGCCTTGCGATCGCGGGGATCTGGTAGCAGAGCGACTTGCCGCCACCCGTGGGCATCAGCACGAAGGCGTTGTTACCGCCCATGACATGCTCGACGATGCGAGCCTGCGGGCCCCTGAACGCATCATAGCCGTAGATGGTCTTGAGGATTTCGAGGGCGGTGGCGGCGGTCATCTGCGTCAGCATGGAGAATCACGGAAGCGTCCGTCATAGCAGCTTCGCCCCGATCGCGAAGGGGAGCGAAACCCGCCCGTCCGCTGTCGGAACGAAGTCGCCAACCAGCAGCCGTTCCGTTGACGACCTCGTTAACGCCCAACGGACGCGCCGGCGCCGCCGGTGCCGACATCCGGTTGCATTCTTCTATCGGTGTTTTTTGGACGTGGGATCAGCCCTGCGACGGCTTCCAGTCAGCCGATGGAATGACGTTGACCATCCACGGGACGCCGAACCTGTCGATCAGGGAGCCGAAGCCGGGCGACCAGAAGGTCTCGCCGAATGGCATGACAGCCTTGCCGCCTTCAGACAGTTGATCGAACCAGCGTTGGGCTTCGGCCTTGTCCTCGGTGTGCAGGGTGACGTCGAAGCCGTTCTTGGGTTTGTCGATGTTGGGTGCCCATCCGGCGTCCATGTCGGCACCCATCAGCGCCTGGTCCCCGACATCGAGCCAGCAGTGCATCAGCCAGGTCTTGTACTTCTCATCGGTGATCGGCATGCCGGGGGGCGCATCGCCATAGGGCATGGCGGCGGTGATCTTTCCGCCCAGGACCTTGGCGTAGAACTCGAATGCCTCGCGGCACTGGCCCTGGAAGCTCAGGCTGGTCACGATCTTCATGGTCGTCTCCTTTTGATTGGTGCTTCGACGCGCGTCAGGGGAGATTGAGCTGCCAGGACACGCCGAAGCGGTCGGTGACCCAGGCGAAGCGCTTGCTGAAACCGTAATCGTCCAGCGGCATCAGTACCCCGCCACCATCCGACAGTTCGGCGAAAAGCCGCCTCTGCTCCTCGTCCGACGCGCAGTCGACGAAGAAGGACCAGGATGGCGTGAAGTCGAAGGCGTGCTTTACCGGGCTATCGCTGGCCAGCACGCTCTGCCCGGCGGCTCTGAAGCGGGCCAGTTTGATGCTGCCCTCCGCGCCCTGCTCGCCCTTCTGCCAGCGCGTGACTTCGAGAACCTCGCCGTCTTCGAACAGCGAGACATAGAAGTCCATCGCCTTTTCGGCATGGCCGCCCTGGAACATGAGGAATGGCTGCATCGTGGACACGGTCCGCTCCTTCTGCGTCGGATCCTTTGGAAAGCGGCCGTCGATTGACCCTTCCTCATCTATGTTGATATCAACGTAAGGAGTCTATGGATGTCAACCTTTCAGATGCATGCTCCTGCCGACCTTGCCTTCGAAACCACCCTTCTGGTGCGTGACACCTGCCTGTGCCTGCATACCCAGAGGGCGGCGCGTGCGCTCGCACGCCGTTTCGATGTCGCGCTGAAGCCCGCCGGCATCACCAGCGGGCAGTTCTCTCTCCTCATGTCGCTCAATCGACCGAAACCACCGAACCTCGGCAGCGTGGCGGCGCTGCTGGCGATGGACAGGACAACCTTGACTGCCAACCTCAAGCCGCTAGAGCGCCGTGACCTCGTCGATACGGCGCCCGATGCGACGGACAGGCGCGCCCGACTGCTGCGGCTGACGCCAGCCGGCCGGGCGGTTCTGGCCGAGGCGGCGCCGATCTGGCAACATCTTCATGCGGCGATCGAAACGGCGCTGTCCGACCCAAATCATCTGCGCTCCGAATTGAACCTCCTTTCGAGGTCTGAGCGGCGTCGCCGGGTAACGTCAGGAACGACGTGCAAGGCAGCCGGCCGCATCGGCCGGTCGTCATCCTTCTCTGCCTTTCATTCTAAGCGGCGGCACGACTGTAGTGCGACAAAGCCAGCTAAGTCCGGGGCGCGGGCAGGGCGCTTGCAAACAAGACCCATATGTGAAAAAGATATTCATGAGGGAAGATCACAGGGAGGAATCGTGACCTGTCTCGCATCGATCGCCCGCGACGTCGCCACGCAATGACGAGCTTCGCCCCCACTGTCGGCGTATCGTCGACGCTCCCTTCCGACATGCCCGCCGACCATGCCGACATACCCGTCTGGAACGCGGAGAACTGGTTCTACGAGGACTGGCAGGTGGGCCAGAAGATACGCTCCTTGCGCCGCACCATGGCAGAGGGCGACAGCCATCTCTTCAACACGCTGGTGCTGGACATCCACCCCTACGTGCAGGACCGGATGTTCGCGGAAAAGGAAGGCATTTTCGGCCAGCGCCTGATTGCCGGAGCGTTCGTCTTTTCGGCCGGGCTGGGACTGGTCGCCACCAACTGCGTCAACGCCTTTTCCTATGGCTACGACAGGCTGCGCTTCATCAAGCCGGTCTTTGTCGGCGATACGATCTACACGATCCGGACCAACCTCGACAAAAGGCCGCGCTACAAGGAACTGGGCCTGATCCGCGCGAGCTACGAGGTGTTCAAGGGCGAAGGCGAACTGGTGCTGTACTGCGAGCACCTCCAGACCGTGAAATACAAGAATCCGGCGGACTTCGTCGGCGAGACCGAAAAGTGAGAGCGATGAGCGATCAAGAACTCCCGCTCGCCGGGCTCGTCGTGGTCGATATGAGCCAGTTCCTGTCCGGGCCGTATTGCTCGCTGCGCCTGCTCGATCTTGGCGCCCGCGTCATCAAGGTCGAGCGGCCGGACGGCGGCGACCTGTCGCGCCGGCTCTACCTCAGCGATACCGAGATCGGCGGCGATTCCACCATCTTCCACGCCATCAACCGCGCCAAGGAGAGCTTTGCGGTCGACCTCAAGAACGAGGCCGATCTTGCGGCGTTGCGCGGCCTTCTGGCGAAGGCCGACGTGCTGATCCAGAATTTCAGGCCGGGCGTGATCGAGCGGCTCGGCCTCGATTACGCGCATGTGAATGGGCTCAATCCGCGTATCGTCTATGCCTCGATCAGCGGCTATGGCGAGGAGGGGCCCTGGGTGAAGCGCCCCGGGCAGGATCTGCTTGCCCAGTCGCGCTCGGGCGTCATGTGGTTGAACGGCGACGAGGACCAGGGGCCGGTGCCATTCGGGCTGGCGATCGGCGATATGCTGGCCGGCGCCGCCGCCTGCCAGGGCATTCTGGCAGCACTTGTCCGCCGCGGCATCACCGGCAAGGGCTCGCATGTCGAGACCAGCCTTCTGGAAGCGCTGGTCGACTTCCAGTTCGAGGTTCTGACGACCCATCTGAACGACGGCAATCGTCTGCCGCGCCGCTCTTCATTCCGCAGCGCGCATGCCTACCTGTCGGCGCCCTATGGCGTCTATCCGGCGAAGGACGGCTTCCTCGCCATCGCCATGACCCCGGTGCCGAAACTCGCCGGCCTGCTCGAACTGGACGAGGAGCTTTCGGCCTACAGCGACCAGCCGGCGACATGGTTCACGGCGCGCGACGAGATCAAGGCGATCATAGCGCAGAGGATCGCAACCAGAACGATCGACGAGTGGCTGGCGGTATTGGAGCCGGCCGACATCTGGTGCGCGAAAGTCCTGAACTGGCCGGAGCTTTTCGAAAGCGACGGTTTCAAGGTTCTCGACATGCTGCAGACGGTAACACGTGAGGACGACGTCTCGATCACTACGACGCGCTCGCCGCTCAGGGTGAATGGCGTTAGAACAAAGGTAGAGCGGGCCGCGCCGCGCATCGGCGAACACAGCGCGAAAATCCGCGAGGAGTTCGGCCTGTGACGGTGCTCAAAGGCATGACCTGGAGCCATCCGCGCGGCTATGATCCGATGGTCGCCTGCGCGGCCTTGTGGAACGAGAAGACCGGCGTTTCGGTCGAATGGGACAAGCGCTCGCTCCAGGATTTCGAATCCTTCCCGGTCGAAGAACTGGCGCGTGCCTACGACCTGATCGTCATCGATCATCCGCATGTCGGCCAGATAACTGCCGAGGGCTGCCTTGTGCCGCTCGACGTGCCGGGCCGGGAGGCCGAGCGGGCGGCTCTTTCGGCGGGGAGCGTCGGCCGGTCCTATTCGAGCTACAACTGGCGGGGCCGGCAGTGGGCGTTTCCGATCGACGCGGCCACTCAGGTGCAGGCTTGGCGGCCCGATGCGCTCTCCTCGGCGCCGGTCGCATGGGCCGAAGTGCTCGATCTGGCGCGGCAGGGCAAGGTGCTTCTGCCGTTGCGGCCGCCGCATTCGCTGATGAGTTTCTATACGCTTTGCGCCAATCTGGGCCGGCCGTGCGCCGTCACCGGACCCGGCGATATGATCGACGGCGAGACCGGCGCGCGCGTATGGGAGATGATGCGCGAGATCGCCGACCTGGTCGATCCAAGCTGTTTCGGCATGGACCCTATCGCAGTGTCGGAGAAGATGGCGGAGACCGGCTCGCCCTATCTCTGCGCGCCACTGATCTACGGTTACGTCAGCTACGCAATCGACGGGTTCCGCCCACACCGGCTGGCCTTCACCGACATGCCCATTGCAGGTTCATCCGGGCCGATCGGCTCGGCGCTGGGCGGCACCGGCATTGCGGTCTCGGCATTTTCCGGGGCGAAGGATGCGGCGATCGATTTCGCCTATTGGGTGGCGAGCGGCGATATCCAGCGCGGCCTCTATGCCGCAGCGGGCGGCCAGCCCGGCCATGCCGCGGCGTGGGAAGACGAGGCGGTAAATGCAGCCACATGGGGGTTCTATCGAAACACGCGCAAGACGCTGGAGGGCGCCTGGGTGCGGCCGCGTCATGACGGCTACATGGTTTTCCAGCAAGCGGCGTCGGATCGCGTCAATGAAGGTCTGATCGCCCGGCACGACGCCTCGAGCGTCGTTACCGACCTCAATCGCCTCTTTCGGGAGAGCTTTGCGGAAGCTGCCAACAGCGGCAATTTGAGCGGCAATTACAGCCTCCACACTCTTTTGGCGTTCCCCGAAAGCAGCTTTGCTTTCTCTTCCGCGCTGGCGCCGGCAATCAGCGCGTGGGTTGCGGCGAGCCAGGTCGAGAGCCCGCCGCCCAGTGTGCAGACCGGCCAATCGCTGCCCCAGAGGACACGATCCCAGCCGAACACTTCGATCGCATGTTCAACATAGGGGTGCAGCGTCTCGACGGTCCAACTTCCGGGATCGGCATAGGCGACAACGCCGGAAATTTTGCCGACGACGTTGGGCCGTTTCGCGATCTCGCTCATATGCTCTCGCCAAGGGTGTTCGGCTTCGGCTTTGATGTCGGGCACGCCGCAATGGTCGAGAACGAACTGAACGTCCGACGCCAAATCGACGAGCGCGATCGCCTTCGGAATCTGGTGGGGCAGTACGCAGAGGTCGAAGGTGAGCCCAGTGCCCGTCAGCCGGCGGATGTTCTCGCGAAACAGCGCGCCCTCGGAGATGTCGTCGGGAACGACATGCAGCACGCGGCGAAACCCTTTCACGAATGGTGTTTCCCTCACCCGCTCGAGATAGGCCACGAAGCCGGGTTCTTCCGGGCGGCAGGCGGCGATGGCGCCGCGCAACAGGCTGCCCGGCTCTCGCGCCTTGCGCGCAACATAAGAGGTCTCCGCCTCGATGTCGTCCGGGGCGACGTCGACCTCCATATGCAGCGTGGCGGAGATGCCGCCGCGTTTCGCCTCTTGCGCGTACTCCTCATAGGAGAAATCCCGATTCAGCGCCGGCGCGCCCGCAAGCCATGGATAGCGCAGCGATGACCGGTCCACGATATGAAGATGGGTGTCGATGATCATCTCGCAATCCTCCCCGGCAAGCAGGCAATCATCCCTAACGAAGGGACTGCCATTCAAACAAGAATTCAGTGGGCCTGGCTCACGTCGGAGCCCGCAAGTTGCGACAGCTGTTCGGCGGTGGACAGGATAAGCTCGATCGTCTGCGTGATATCCGGAGCCGACGGCATATTAATCAACGTGATATAAGGAACAGTGAGCGCGGCAATTACCTTGCCATCGGGGCCGAGCACCGGCGCGGACAGGTTGTAGACGCCCGCCGTCTGAAGGCTTGCCATCATCTCATAGCCACGGTCACGGATCTGGTCGAGCCGGTTGAAGAATTCTGGCGGCTGCACCGGCTGCTCCGTGCTGCGCACTTGTTCGGAGATCATCATCTGTCGCTCTTCCTGGGAGCGGAAGGCGAGCAGCACGTGGCCGGAGCCGGTATCGAACAGGCTGATGTGAGAGCCGACGCGAATGGAAATTCCCCAATATCCCGGCGCTTCCTGCTGGGCGATCACCACGGCCGAACCACGGTCGAATACGACGAGCTGGTTGGCTTGCCGGGATCTCTCGGCGAGTTCGCGCATCAGCGGCGTGGCGTAGGAGACGAGCCGGCGCACCGGGGCGTGAAGCTGCGCCAGGCCGAACAGCTTGAGCGTTAGCGAATAGCGGTCACCGTCCGGCTTGGTCACGTAGCCGCGCTTCACCAGCCGGTCCAGCATTCGATAGAACTCGTTCGGGCTGCGGCCGAGCTTCTTGGCGATTTCTGCCTGCGTCAGCCCGCCATCGACCCCGGCCAGCAGCTCGAGGATGTCGAGACCCTTGTCGAGCGCGGGGGCCCTGTAGCGGTCCGATTCGTCTTCTTCCACGCTCACAACCTTCCTCAATTCTCCATTGCATATACGCAGGACGCAATTGGCGGAAGCAGATTAAGCTTGACCGACCTATGAAAATGATCTTTGTATATGAATGAATCGCTCATTCAAGGGCGCTTCAGGTTTTGACGCGGCTAACCGCGCCATGGGAGGATCGGATGAAGAGACTGCTTTCCGGCGTGTCGGCCGGAGTGATTGCGCTTGCCATTGGCGCAGGCGCTGCTTTCGCGCAGGAGCTGCCGGGCAAATTCGAAGGCGTTGCGATCGACGCGAAGCTTATCGGCGGCCAGCAATACGAGGCGCTCTACGCGCGCATCGCTGAATGGGAGAAGGCGACCGGCGCCAAGGTCAACGTCATCTCCAAGAAGAACCATTTCGAGCTCGACAAGGAGATCAAGTCCGACATTGCCACCGGCTCGATCGGCTGGTGCGTGGGGTCGAACCATTCTTCCTTCGCGCCGCAATATCCCGATATCTACACGGACCTCGCGCCGCTGCTGCCAAAGTCCGAGATCGAAGCCTTCGTTCCCGCCAACATTGGCGCCTCGACGCTCGACGGCAAGCTGGTGATGCTGCCGCGCGCCCAGTTCGACGTGTCGGCGCTTTATTACCAGAAGAGCCTCTACGCCGACGAAGCCAAGAAGAAGGCGTACAAGGAAAAGTACGGCGAGGATCTTGTGCCGCCGGACACCTGGGAAGAGGTGACGAAGCAGGCCGAGTTCTTCGCCGCGCCGCCCGATTTCTACGGAACGCAGTTCGCCGGCAAGGAAGAGGCGATCAACGGCCGCTTCTATGAAATGGTGGTCGCCGAGGGCGGTGAATATCTCGACAAGGACGGTAAGCCCGCCTTCAATTCGGAAGCCGGCGTGCGTGCACTTGACTGGTTCGTCAACCTTTACAAGGCCAAGGCCGTGCCGGCCGGCACGACCAACTATCTGTGGGATGACCTCGGCCAGGGGTTCGCCTCGGGCACCGTCGCTCTGAACCTCGATTGGCCGGGCTGGGCCGGCTTCTTCAACGATCCGAAATCGTCAAAGGTCGCTGGCAATGTCGGCGTGAAGGTGCAGCCGAAGGGTTCGTCAGGCAAGCGTACAGGCTGGGCCGGTCATCATGGCTTCTCCGTGACCGAAAGCTGCGCCAACAAGGAGGCCGCGGCTTCGCTGGTCTGGTGGCTGACCAATGAGGATAGCCAGAAGCTTGAAGCCGCCGCCGGTCCGCTCCCGACCCGCACGGCGGTGTGGGAGTGGGACATCGCGCAGGCAAGTGGCGATCCCTACAAGACGGAGGTGTTGAAGGCATTCCAGGAGGCGGCGCAGAACGCCTTCCCGGTGCCCCAGACGCCGTCGTGGATCGAGATCTCCAATGTCGTCTATCCGGAACTCCAGGCGGCGATCCTCGGCGACAAGACCTCCAAGCAGGCGCTCGACGACGCAGCAGCCAAGGCGACCCAGATACTCCAGGACGCTGGCGAGCTTTAAATTCTAACGTGCCCGCCGCCTCGGAAAGGGGAGGCGGGCATGTTTGGTTGGGCGGTGGTTATCCCCGCCCACCCGGCCTCCGCTTCGCTCGGCTCGCCATATCCCCCGCTGGGCGAGGGCTTGCCACGCTGGCAGCCCACCCCCTTGATCATCAAGGATGACTGTGTCTGCGGCATCTTCGAACAGGAACCCAATGAGAAGCTGGAGACCATCAGCGCCGACACTGCTCCTGCTGCCGGCCATGATAGTGCTGGCGGCGGTGGTCGTCGTGCCGTTGGTCTTGTCCTTCTATTCGAGCTTCACGCCGTTCCGGCTGACGAAGCCCGACACGTTTTTCGTATTCATCGGCTTTCGCAACTATGCTTCGATCCTGGGCGATTGGGATTTCTGGGTCGCTTTCGGCCGCACCGTCCTGCTGCTCACCGTCGCCCTTAACATGGAGATGCTGCTTGGCCTCGGCCTCGCGCTGCTGGTCGAGAAGGCGACGCGCGGCCAGCGCATCCTGCGCACGCTGATGATGTTTCCGATGATGTTTTCGCCGATCCTGGTCGGCTTCCAGTTTAAGTTCATGTTCAACGACAATATCGGGCTGGTGAACAACGCGCTGCAGGCGCTTGGCCTCACCGATAGGGCGATCCCCTGGCTGATTGAGGGCTATCTTGCCTTCATCGCAATTTCAGTCGCCGAGATATGGTCCTCGACTTCGGTCTTCGCCATCCTGATCCTTGCCGGCCTGCTCGCCATGCCCAAGGAGCCGATCGAGGCGGCGCGCGTCGATGGCTGCACGCCCTGGCAGACGTTTCGCTATGTCATCTGGCCCTTCGTCATGCCCTTCGCCTACATCGCCATGACCATCCGTTCGCTCGACGTGGCACGCGCCTATGACATCGTGAAGATCATGACCGACGGCGGGCCCGCCGGCCGCACCGAGCTTCTGTGGACACTGGTCGCGCGGACGGCCTACAGCGACGCGCGCATGGGCCTGGCCAACGCGATGGCGTATTTCTCGATCCTTCTGTCGATCCTTTTCACCATCTACTTCTTTCGCAAGCTCGCCGCGGCGCGTTCGCAGATCGGGGCGGAGTGGTGACGATGGACGAAAACGCGTCGGCGCATCTCAAGCGCCGGATATTGAAGGTCGCCCATCTCGCCGGCCTGTTCCTGGCGATGCTGTTCATCTGCATGCCCGGTATCTGGATCGTGCTGTCGTCGCTCCGGCCGACGGTAGAAATCATGGCCAAGCCGCCGGTCTGGATTCCGCAGGAACTATCTTTCGACGCCTACGTCTCGATGTTTTCCGGTGTTGGCAAGGGCGGCATTCCGGTGCTCGAATATTTCCGCAATTCGCTGATCATCTCTATCACTTCGACGGTGATCGCTGTCGCCATCGGAATGGCCGGCGGCTACGCCTTTGCTCGCTATCGCTTCCAGGGCAAGTCGGGCATGTTTCTGGGGCTCATGCTGACGCGAACCGTCCCCGGCATCGCCCTGTCGCTGCCGCTCTTCTTTGTCTATGCGCGCCTGGGCATCATCGACACGCATTTCGGACTGATCCTGGCTTACGTGGCGCTGAACATCCCCTTCACCATCTGGCTGATCGACGGTTTTTTCCGACAGGTGCCGAAGGATCTGGCGGAGGCGGCGCAGATCGACGGCTGCACGCCTTGGCAGGCCTTCTGGCAGGTCGAGTTCCCGCTGGCAGGGCCGGGCATCGCCTCCGCAGGCATCTTCGCCTTCCTGACCTCGTGGAACGAGTTCGCTCTCGCCTCGCAGCTCACGCGCTCGGTCAATTCCAAGACCTTGCCGGTCGGCCTGCTCGACTACACGGCAGAGTTCACCATCGACTGGCGCGGCATGTGCGCGCTCGCGGTCGTGATGATCGTTCCGGCGCTCACCCTCACCTTCATCGTCCAGAAGCATCTCGTCGGCGGTCTCACCTCCGGCGCGGTCAAAGGATAAAGCAATGGCCACGGTTTCCCTCAGCAGGCTGGAAAAACGATACGGCGCCATGCCGGTCGTGCATGGCATCGACCTTGAAGTCGCGGACCGCGAATTCATCGCGCTGGTTGGCCCGTCCGGCTGCGGCAAGTCGACGACTTTGCGCATGATCGCCGGCCTGGAGGATATTTCGGGCGGCGAGATCCGGATTGGCGGCAAACTGGTCAACGAACTGCCGCCGCGCTCGCGCAACATCTCGATGGTGTTCCAGTCCTACGCACTCTATCCGCACATGACCGTGCGCGAGAACATGGGCTTCTCGCTGAAGATTGCCGGACGTCCGCAGACCGACATCGAAACGGCCGTGGCCGAAGCCGCGGGAATCCTCGGCCTGGAACAGTTGCTCGACCGCCGGCCCTCGCAGCTCTCCGGCGGCCAGCGCCAGCGCGTTGCCATGGGCCGCGCCATCGTGCGCAATCCGCAAGTCTTCCTGTTCGACGAGCCGTTGTCCAACCTCGACGCCAAGCTGCGCAGCCAGGTGCGCACCGAGATCAAGAAGCTGCATGCCCGTATGCGGACGACGATGATCTACGTCACCCACGACCAGGTCGAGGCGATGACCCTGTCCGACCGCATCGTCATCATGCGCGACGGCCATATCGAGCAAGTCGGTACGCCGGACGAAGTATTCAGGCGTCCCGCGACCAGGTTCGTCGCTGGCTTCATCGGCTCGCCGCCGATGAACCTGCGGGAGGCGACAATCGACGACGGCAGGCTCGCCTTTCCGGGCGGCGCGACGCTGCCCCTGCCGGCGCAGTTTCGTGGCACTGTGACTGCGGGTCAGAAGGTGGTGTTCGGTCTGCGCCCTGACGACGTCTATCCAAGCGGCCACGGCATCCACTCGGGCGACGCTGCCGAGGTGCATGCGATTGATCTGCCGGTTTCCATCACCGAGCCCCTTGGCAACGAGACGTTGGTGTTCGCGTCCTTCGACGGCAGCGAATGGGTTTCGCGCATGCTGAACCCGAAGCCGTTGAAGCCGGGCGACCGCATCGGCATGAGCATGGATTTGAGCCAGGCGCATCTGTTCGATGCCGCGACGGGCAGGACATTGAGGAAATAGCGATGGCCAGGATAGAGAAAGTCGACGTGCGGATGGTGGATCTTGTCCCCAAGGTCAAGCGCACCGACGCCATCCAGAGTTTCGTCAGCCAGGAAACGCCGATCGTCACTATCACCAACTCCGATGGCGCATCCGGCACGGGCTATTCCTACACGATCGGCACAGGCGGCTCGTCGGTCATGCGCCTCTTGGCCGACCATCTCGCGCCGCGCATCATCGGCCGCGACGCCGACATGATCGAGGCGATCTGGCATGACCTCGAATTCGCCACTCACGCCACCACCATCGGCGCGATCACCGCGATCGCGGTGGCCGCGATCGACACCGCGCTGTGGGACCTGCGCGCTAAGAAACAGAGCCTGCCGCTGTGGAAGCTGGCCGGCGGCGCCAGGGATCGCTGCTCGCTCTACACGACCGAGGGCGGCTGGCTGCACATCGAGCCGGAAGCCCTGGTCGACGACGCCCTTCAGGCCAAGGCGAAGGGGTTTCGCGGCTCGAAGATCAAGGTCGGCAAGCCGCACGGCGCCGAGGACTTTGCCCGTCTCTCGGCCGTCCGCAAGGCGGTCGGCGACAGTTATGAAATCATGACCGACTGCAACCAGGGTTTTGCTGTCGACGAGGCGATCCGCCGCGCCGATCGCCTGCGCGACCTCGACCTCGCCTGGATCGAGGAGCCGCTGCCAGCCGACGATCTAGACGGCCATGTGCGGCTCAACAACTCGACTTCGACACCCATCGCGGTCGGCGAGTCGCTCTATTCCATCCGTCATTTCCGCGAATATATGCAGAAGGGCGGTTGCTCCATCGTCCAGGTCGATGTCGGCCGCATCGGCGGCATCACACCTTGGCTCAAGGTCGCGCATGCGGCGGAAGCCTTCGACATGCCGGTCTGTCCGCATTTCCTCATGGAACTGCATGTCAGCCTCGTCTGCGCCATCCAGAACGGCAAATACGTCGAGTATATTCCGCAACTCGACGACCTAACCGGCAAGCGGATGGAGATCGTTGACGGGCAGGCCGTCGCGCCGTCGGAACCCGGCATCGGCATCGATTGGGATTGGGATGCCTTGAAGAGGCTGAGCGTTCCGGAGTTCACGAAAGAGATAACTGCGCGGAGGAACTGACCATGCAGCGGATGGGAAGTGTGCTCGGGATCAAGCCCGAGGCGATCGCAGAATACAAACGCATCCACGCGGATGTGTGGCCGGAGGTCCTGGCGACGATCGCAGCCTGCGGGATCAGGAACTACACGATCTTCCTGAAGGAGCCGGAAAACCTGCTCTTCGCCTATTTTGAATACTACGGCAGCGACTTCGCCGCCGACTCGGCGAAGATGGCGGCAGACCCCAAGACGCAGGAGTGGTGGTCGGTCTGCATGCCCATGCAGGCGCCACTGGAAACGCGCAAGGCAGGCGAATGGTGGGCGCAAATGGAAGACGTGTTTCATGTCGATTGAGAATTTGCCAACCGCCTTCGGCGGTTCCCCCCATCGCAACGGCGGATCCGCAGCGGCCCCGTCTGATCCTCCTCCGTTTACGAGGAAGGGGATCACGCGAAGCGTGGTGGAGGGGACTTGATGGCATTCTTGTTTGATCCCGCTTCCCTCGCCCAATCCTGGCCGTTGCCGTCCAGTCCACGGCCCGTCGTCACCTTTGGCGCGGGGACGATCGTCGGCGATGCCCATTATCCCGCTTATCGCAAGAGCGGCGTGCCGATAGCCGGCCTTTATGACCCGGACCGCGCCAAGGCGGAGAAGCTGGCCGAGGCTTGGGACGTCAAGGTGTTCGCATCTGCCGCCGAGGCGGCTGCCGTCGACGGTGCGATCTTTGACCTCGCGACGCCGCCGGCGCGTCACGCCGAGGTGCTTCGCACGCTTCCGGACGGCGCGGCTGTCCTGATCCAGAAGCCGATGGGAGCCGATCTCGCTGGTGCGACGGAAATCCTCGAAATCTGCCGGCAAAAGAAACTCGTCGCCGCCGTCAATTTCCAGCTTCGCTTTGCGCCGATGATGCTGGCGCTGAAAGATGCGATCGCCAAGGGCTTGCTCGGCGAAGTGGTCGACTTCGACGCCTGGCTGGCGCTTGCGACGCCTTGGCCGTATTGGGAGTTCGTACTCAGGGCGCCGCGCGTCGAGATCACGTTGCATTCGATCCACTATCTGGATCTCATCCGCCAGTTGTTAGGCGATCCGAAGGGCGTGCACGCGAAAACCTTGGGCCATCCCAATCATTCGGTGGCGCAGACCCGCACCAGCGCCATCCTCGACTATGGAGACTGGGCTCGCTGCGCGCTGTCGATCAATCACGACCACAAGTTCGGCCGGAAATACCAGGCCTGCGAGTTCCGGATCTGCGGCACCGAGGGAGCAGCCTATCTGAAACTTGGGGTCAATCTCGATTACCCGCGCGGCGAGCCGGACATCCTTGAAATATATCCGAAGGGCGGCGACGGCTGGGTGAACGTGCCACTGACGGGCACGTGGTTTCCCGACGGATTTGTCGGGAGGATGGCAAATTTGCAGCGTTTCGTCGCTGGCGAGGACGCCGAACTGGTGAGCTCCGTCGAGGATGCCTGGTCGACCATGGCGCTGGTGGAAGCCGCCTACCGGTCGAGCGCCTCGCCGGCCACACCCATTGCAAAGAGGCCATAAGATGGAACAGACCACGTATTTTGAGGATTACCAGATCGGTTTCTCGCGCACGACGTTGGGGCGCACGATCACGGAGACCGACGTCGTCGTCCATGCGGGGCACACAGGCGACTTCTTTCCGCATCACATGGACGCGGAATACATGAAGACGACGCCATTCGGGCAGCGCATCGCCCATGGCACCATGGTGTTTTCGATCGGCGTCGGCCTGACGGCAAGCGTCATCAACCCGGTGGCATTTTCCTATGGCTATGACCGGCTGCGCTTCATCCGGCCCGTATTTATCGGTGACACGATCAAGACGCGCGCGACGATCACCGCCAAGGAGGACGATCCGAAGCGCGCCGACGCCGGAAGGGTCATCGAGCGCTGCGAGGTCATCAACCAACGCGGTGAAGTCGTGCTCGCGGCGGACCACATCTACATCGTCGAGCGTCGAGCGGCGGTTTCGTAGGACCTGAAAGGGAAACTCATGAGCACTCTGGAAGGCAAGACCGTTCTGGTGACCGCCGCTGCGCAAGGCATCGGCAAGGCAAGCGCGCTGGCTTTCGCCCGCGCCGGCGCCGTGGTCCATGCCACCGACATCAACGAAGCGCAGCTTGCCCAACTGCCGGGCCAGGAGGGCATCGTCACGCGCAGGCTGGATGTTCTCGACGAAGGCGCCGTCACCGGTGCCTTTGCCGAGATCGGCCACGTCGACGTGCTGTTCAACTGCGCCGGTTTCGTGCACGCCGGCTCGGTTCTCGAGATGAAGGATTCCGATCTGGACTTTGCCTTCGACCTCAACGTCAGGGCGATGGTGCGCACCATCCGCGCGGTGCTGCCCGGCATGCTGGAGCGTGGCGAAGGGGCGATTATCAACATGGCTTCCGTGGCTTCCAGCATCAAGGGCGTCCCGAACCGCTGCGCCTATGGCATAACAAAGGCAGCGGTGATCGGGCTGACCAAGTCGGTCGCCGCCGATTATGTCGGCAGAGGCATACGTTGCAACGCGATTTGCCCGGGTACGGTGGAAAGCCCGTCGCTGCAGGACCGGCTGCGCGCGCAGGGCGACTACGACGCCGCACGCGCCGCATTCGTCTCGCGCCAGCCGATCGGCCGCCTCGGCACTCCGGAGGAGATCGCCGACCTCGCCGTTCACCTTGCCGGTGCGACATACACCACCGGACAGGCTTATGCGATCGATGGCGGTTGGACGATCTGATCTCGGCGCTATGTTCATATCGATGGATTTGAGATGACCCGCATCACCGGACTTCGCACGCACGACCTTCGTTTTCCGACATCGCAAAGCTTGGACGGATCGGATGCGATGAATCCCGATCCGGATTATTCGGCTGCCTACGTCGTGCTGGCGACGGATGGCGATTTCGAAGGACATGGGCTGACCTTCACCATCGGCCGCGGCAACGACATTTGCTGCCGCGCCATCGAGGCGATGACGCATCTTCTCGTTGGCCTGGAACTGGACTGGATCAAGGAGGATCCGGGCCGCTTCTGGCGGCATGTCACCGGAGACAGCCAGTTGCGCTGGATCGGCCCGGACAAGGGCGCCATGCATCTGGCCACCGGCGCGGTGGTCAACGCCGTCTGGGATTTATTGGCCAAGGAAGCGGGCAAGCCGGTCTGGCGGCTCGTCGCCGACATGAGCCCCGAGGAGATCGTGCGCATCGTCGACTTCCGCTATCTCACCGATGCGCTGACCCCCGACGAGGCGTTGCAAATCCTGCGCCGTGCCGAACCCGGCAAGGCGGAGCGCATCGCGATCCTCGAACGCGAGGGCTACGCCTGCTACACGACGTCGGCGGGCTGGCTGGGCTACTCCGACGAGAAACTGCGCCGGCTATGCCAGGAGGCGGTCGATCAGGGTTTCAGCCACGTCAAGATGAAGGTCGGCCGCGATCTCGGCGACGACATCCGCCGGCTGACAATTGCGCGCGAGGTGCTCGGCCCGGATCGCTACATGATGATCGACGCCAACCAGGTTTGGGAGGTTGGACAGGCGATCGATTGGGTAAGGGAACTGGCGTTCGCGAAGCCCTATTTCATCGAGGAACCGACCAGCCCCGACGACGTCGCAGGTCACCGAAAGATCCGCGAGGCAGTCGCGCCAGTGAAGGTCGCGACCGGCGAGATGTGCCAGAACCGCATCATCTTCAAGCAGATGATCGCCGGCGGCGCGATCGATATCGTCCAGATCGACGCCTGCCGTATGGGTGGGCTCAACGAGGTGCTGGCTGTCCTGGTGATGGCGGCCAAATACGGGCTGCCGGTCTGGCCGCATGCCGGAGGCGTCGGCTTGTGCGAATATGTCCAGCATTTGTCGATGATCGACTACGTCGCTGTGTCGGGAACCAAGGACGGCAGGGTGATCGAGTATGTCGACCACCTGCACGAGCATTTTCTGGAGCCGTGCCTGATCGAGAACGCCGCCTACATGCCGCCGAAGCTGCCGGGGTTTTCGATCGAGATGAAGCCGAACTCCATCGCGGAATACCGGTATCGGTGAACAGAGCTTGCGCAAAGTCGCTGGTTGGCTTGTCTCGGCGACCGCAAACCTCGCCAAAAGGAGTTTCGCTGGCGGTGCTGGCGAATGTCAGGGATGGGCGCAACCTTCATAGTCGAGAACCGGAAGGAGTGACCCTGAGCTGCCCTTCATCAGCCCGAATTCGCTACCCGAGCCGACCTTCGCGGGAACCGGTGCTGATCGATCCGAGGTAGACGTTGAGCTCACAACTAGCTCGTGGAATAATTATCTCAGGCGGCAGCAGGACGACCCGCCACCATACGCTGCGTTAGGCGACCACCTGCCAAGCCGCGAGCGCGACCCCTACGGTCCAGGCGACAAAGGCGGCAGCGAAGATTCGATTGGGAATACCGATGGGCATGTTCGGCCCCGGCTCACGTCCCTCGCGCCGCCAGCGAAGCACCATGACGAGAAAACCGATCAGGCTTGCCCACACGGCGATCGCCAAACCCACCGCCCAAGAACCGAGCCGGCCATTGCCGAAGGTTGAGATGGCGAGCAGGATCGTCACAACCGGCAGGCCCATAATGAACAGCACGCCGAAGAAGCCGTGCCAGCGCGCGTGCGCGGACATCTGATCGCGAGGTGTCGTAATCGGATCAGCAGCCGCGAACGTGGCGCCGAGCGGCCCTATGCTCGCAACGATCAGCGATAGGCTCGTCCACGGAGGAGCCACCGACCAAAGCGCAAGCGCGAGTGCAATGTTGCTTGCCGACCAAGCGAGGAAGGCTACGTTCATCACCCAACCCCGCCTGCCGATCGACAATTCGCTCAGCATGCGCCAGCGCGCGTCGATCTCGGGGTTGAGTATGTGGGCTAGGACCACCAAGATCACGAAGAGTGCCGAGGCGGCAAGCGAGATGACTATCAGTGAACCGGCCATCGGGCCTTCTCCACATTCGCGAACATGCTGACGGTCCTTTTTTCGACCAGGCTGACAAGGCCGCGCTCACCGGAGATTTCGAAAAATCGACCGATTGATGTCGAGAGTCGTTGAAACCGGGCAGATTCTGAAATCAAAAAGTCCTGCTTTGAGTTCAAGAGCGCAAATTTCAGACAGATCGGGAGACGGATCTTCATCGGGCGCACGGAAACATTTCTCTGTCAGATCAACGCGTTATGATCGCCCAAAACAATAGAGTGGAGTGAGGAAGCTTCACGCCCACTTGGGCGGATAAATCTTCTCGGCCGTCGTGGGGCCTGCGTGGCGGCGAGGATGTCAGTTGTTGTACGTGCGCAGTTTCCACGCCTGAACGTGCCTTCCTTAAAAGTCGATGAGAGGCGTGTCCGGCATCGGGTGCTCGAACAGTATCCAGAAGGACGATCCCCGGGTTTCGGCATACCAGCGCTCGAAACCGGCAAGCTCCTCCCGGACATTTGTGACAGGTTCGTCCTCGCCGGGCGCGATGGCACGGAATAGCGCCAGTGCCACTGGGCCGAAATGCGTCATCACCTCCGAGCGCGCCTCGCTGTCGGCGTTCCAGCCGAGGCGTGTACGCAGGGCGGCAAACGCGCTTGCCACGGCAATTTCCTCGCTTTCGGCCGATGCCATAGCCTCGGCGATCGCCTGCATGAGATTGAACCGCCTGAAGGCGAATGCGCGCTCCTCTTCGAGAGCCGCAATCCGCTGGGTGGCCTCGCGCCGGAAGCTTCCTTCGGCGGTCTTGGCGGCTTCGGCCGCAGCCTTCAGTTCAAGCAGGAACGATGCCGTCATTGTCATCGTCTTTACGAGGATGGCGGAAGAGAGTGGGAGTCGAACCCACCAAGGACCGGCTCGCGGCCCCTCCCGGATTTGAAGTCCGGACGCCCCACCGGGGACGATGCTCCTCCAAAGCTTCAGCCGTCGGCGGCTCACTATCGGCCGGGTGGCGAAACAGGTCCAGCCGATGCCGATTGATGCGGCGCAGATCGCCACGCCGCACGGTAACGCCGTGCCGGTCGAGAAATTCGAGTATATGGATGGCCACCTTGCGGCCGCTGCCGGCACGGTCGCGAAACTGGGCGGCGACGAACTTTCCGTCCGGCGACGTTGCCGCGAGCTCGCGGACAATCTTGACGATTTCTGCCAGTGCGTTGCGCAGGAAGAAATGATCGTGGGCGACTTCGTGAACCTTCCCCATGCGCGCAACAAGCTTCAAGAGCCTTCGGATTTCAGCTTCCGGTCTGGTCAACATCTCGGCGATATTGCGAACCCTCGGCGGATGGAACCTTTCTGGACCGTCGAGGAGCGGCCGGATTTGCAGCCACAGCGCTTCGTCTTTTGGCGTAAGCCGCACTTCATGGCCCGGAAGCTGTACCCAGGCGCCGTCGAGAGCCAGTTCACCAATGCGTGCCAGACCTCGCAGAACCGCAGCGAAAGCGGGAGCTGGAAGGCGCGGATCGAGTTGAAGCCGCAGCCTTTCCATCCCGATGCCCGGCATATCCGGGTTATCGGCGTGGAAAGCCTCCAACGTCGCGATCAAGGCACTTTTGAACGCTATCCAGTGCTTTGGCAAAAGGACGAGCAGCATCTCGCCGACAGGAATACTGATCAGCCGGAGACTCTCGATCAGGTCTCCGGTTTCGCTGTCGCCCAGTGCCCTGTCGCGCGCGAAAGTCTTCAGGTCGAGATAGTGGGGCGGCGTATCGAGCACGGCGGCGATAGCCAGCTCAGGAACGGGGATGGCGTAGGCATCGAGCCGGGCAAGTCGCTCCGGCGTACGCCGCTTGCGGCTGGGCGCCCTGAGGTCGAGAAAGCCGCCGCCACCGATGGTCCGCTGCGCCGAGGTATCGCGTAGGACGATAGCGGTCGCCCGCCGCTGCGGCGATCGGCGCTGTCCAGCACCAGCTGAACTTTGGCGATGCCGCCCGGCCGGACCGGGTCGTCGCCAAGGAGCACGATCCGCGCGCCGACCTCGGCGGCGGCATGGTGCAGCCGCGCTGGAAACCATTGGCCGATCGGTTTGGGCTCGCCGGGCAGGACGCGCAGGCTGGCATCGATGCGATCCGTCGGCGCGTGAAGCGCCGGATCGAGGATCACGTCGCCGCGCCGTATAGCCTCCTTGGTGATGCCTTCGCCGGCAAGGTTGAGTGCGCAGCGATCTCCTGTCTTGCCGCGTTCGGCCGGCCGGTTCTGTGCGTGGATCGAGCGCACGCGGGCAGACAGCCCCGCCGGGCTCACCACGACGTTGTCGCCGACGCTGGCCGAGCCCGACAGCACGGTGCCTGTTACTACGGTGCCGACGCCGTGCAGCGTGAAGGAGCGGTCAACCGCCAGCCTGAACCGGCCAGAATCCGCGCGACCGGCAAAGCGCACCGCCTCTTCGAACAAGAGACACCTCAGAGCATCGATGCCTTCGCCGGTGACGGCCGACACCGGGATCAATTCCGCATCGACAAGCGCGGTTCCTGCGAGGGTGGCGTGTATCTCCGCCGCAACTGCGGCGCGCCGTGCGGTATCGGCAAGATCTGATTTTGAGAGCACGACCGCGCCGCGCTTGATGCCGAGCAGATCGACGATGGCGAGATGCTCCCGCGTCTGCGGCATGACGCCGTCGTCCGCCGCGACGACCAGCAGCACGAAATCGATGCCGCTGGCGCCGGCCAGCATCGTATGCACGAAGCGCTCATGCCCCGGAACGTCGACAAAGCCGATAACGTTTCCGTCGGGTGCCGGCAGATAGGCGAAGCCGAGATCGATCGTCATGCCGCGCGCTTTTTCTTCCTGCAGGCGGTCGGTATCGATGCCGGTGAGCGCATGCACCAGCGCCGTCTTGCCATGGTCGACATGTCCCGCCGTGCCAACGATCATGGCGCGATCTCCGGCAGTGGCGCCTTGGCGCGGCGTTCGGCTTCTGCGATCTCTTCAGTGCTGAGTGGCGGCGCGCGCCGCTGTCAGGTACCGGTTAGCAAGGCTACTGCCTCCAGCCTGGGCGCGCAGCAGCCATGCCAGCGCCTCGACTGCATCCGCCGGTACACCGGCTCCGAGATGGCAGGCAGCACCCAGCATCGCCTGGCCGTCCGCATCTCCAAGCATCGCGGCGCGGCGCCACCACCCTACGGCTTCCGCCGGGTCACGCGGCACGCCGAGCGCGTTGTGGTGGAGCATGCCAACCCGCGTCATGGCCGATGCGATCCCCTGCTCGGCCGGCGGCAAGCGCCCAGCGCCGTGCCTCCGCGACGTCGGGCTCGATTACGTCTCCTTCGAGCAGCATCCAGCTCAGCATGTCCTGCGCCGGGGCGTCGTCCTGTTCCGCGGCCTTGCGATAGAGTTCGGCGGCGCGGCGATAGTCCTGTTCGACGCCTTCGCCTCGGAAATAGAGCGAGGCCAGATTTCTTTGCCCGACGGGATCGTTGCCCTCCGCAGCAAGCGTCAGCCAGCGGAAGGCAAGATCGGGATCACGCTCGACGCCAAGCCCTTCGGCGAAGCAGGCGCCGATATTGTTCTGCGCGCGTGCAACACCGGCCTGCGCCAGCGGTTCCCAGATGCCGAGAGCCGTTGCGTGGTCGCCGCGTCTGGCGGCTTCGAGGGCCGTGGCCATGCGTTCGGACACCGGCGCTTCGACCGGTCGGCGCGCGAGGCGGTCAAGCCAGCCCATCGATGCCTCCCGGATCGAGGCCGGCGAGATTGGCGGTGAAGCGTGTCTCGTCTTCGAGGCAGCGCAGGTCGAGCACGAGCGCCTGGTTTTCGATGCGCCCGATCACGGGAACGGCCAGCGCACGCAGCGCGGCCGCGAGTGCCTCCAGCGCCTTTCCGCTTCCGGAGCGCGGGCTGAGAGCAAGACCGGCGCTGGGCACCGTTTCCAGCGGCAGGGCGCCCGATCCGATCTGGCTGCGGCATTCCACGATATCGACCACAAATGCGTCGCCGAGCGCATCGGCGACCATCGGAGCAAGACGCTCTGCTTGCGCGGCTATGTCGGCGGCCGGGCGTGCCAGCAATCTCAGCGTCGGCAGGCGCTCCGCCAAGCGGTCGGGATCGCGATAAAGCTTCAGCGTCGCTTCCAGCGCGGCGATGCGGAGCTTGTCGAGCCTCAGCGCCCGCTTCATCGGATTGCGGCCGAGCGCTGCGATCAGATCCTTGCGGCCGACGATGAAGCCCGCCTGCGGTCCGCCGAGCAGCTTGTCGCCCGAGAAGGTGACGAGATCGGCGCCGTCGGCGACCGCCTCGCGTACCGTCGGCTCGTGGCCAAGGCCGTAACGGGCGAGATCGACCAGCGTGCCCGAGCCGAGATCATGGACAAGCGGCACACCCTGCGCCTTAGCGATCGTGGCAAGTTCCCGCGCCGAAACCTCCGCCGTGAAGCCCTCGACGCGATAGTTCGACGTGTGCACCTTGAGGACAAGCCCGGTCTCCGGCGCCGATCGCCGCCGCGTAGTCTTTCGGATGGGTGCGATTGGTGGTGCCGACCTCGACGAGCCTTGCGCCGGCGCGGGTCATGATGTCCGGCATCCGGAAAGAGCCGCCGATCTCGATCAGCTCGCCGCGCGAAACGACCGCCTCCCGGCCAAGCGCAAATGTGTTGAGGACGAGAAGGACCGCCGCCGCGTTGTTGTTGACGACCGTCGCGTCCTCGGCTCCGGTCAATTCGCAGACGAGCGAGCGCAGATGGTCGTCACGCTCGCCGCGCTTGCCCTGCTCGACATCGAATTCGAGGGCGACTGCCTCGCGCATGGCCAGGCGGACGGCCTCCATCGCCTCTTCGGCGAGAAGCGCACGGCCGAGATTGGTGTGCAGCACCGTTCCGGTCAGGTTGAAGACGGGGCGCAGGGACGGGCGTTCCCCAGCCTTGAGTTGCGCCAGGGCATCGGCGGCCACGTCACTCGCTTCCGGCACGGCAGCTCCCGCAAGGCCTGCCGTACGCGCATTGGCGAGCGTCTCGCGAACGGCATTCGTGGTGGCGTGCCGCCCGAAGCGCTGGATCGCAGCCACCGCGGGCGGCGTCCTCAGCACCTGATCGACCGATGGAAGATTGCGCAGGCGGCTTGCGGGAAGACCTGTCATCGCATCCTCAATAGCCGATCAGGAACGGGTTGAACGATCCGCGGCGATAGCCGCCCTCGCGCACCAGCAGATCGAGGCCGAGCGTCGCCACGTCGTCGGCGACCGGGTCGAGCGCCGGATCCTTGTGCTGATGCAGGATTTTCACATAGCAGCCGCATGAATCGCAGGTCTCGGCCTTCACGGTGCCCGGCCCTCCATCGATCTCCTGATAGCCTATCCCCTTGGTCGAGCCGCACAGCGTGCATTTGATGCGCACGTAGTTCCACAGCGTCCCGCAGAGCGAGCAGGCACAGAACCGCGCTCCGTGGGCGCCATGCCAGCCGACGATCATCGAGGATACCGGCGGCCCGCCGCAGGCAGGACATGCTCCGTCTCCCACCGGCACGAGCCTTGAGGCGTCAAGCCGCGCCGCAAGGCGGGCGAAGTGAATCTGCAGTGCCGCCGCGACATAGACATGCTCGGCCAGCGTCTCCATCGGGATCGCATCGGTGAGCACTGTGCGCATCATTGCCGTCGCGTTCGGAAGCTCCGCCTGTTCAGCCGATCGAGCGCTCCCGCCGCCGCTTCCGGCTTGTCGATCGCCGATGCCGCAGCGATCAGGCGTTCGAGCGTTTCGGAGAGCGCTGCGGTCGGCGAATTTGTTGCGGTCGAGCGGCGGCATGCCGAAAGAGCGCGCCCGCTCGCGCGCGTCCAAATCCGGCATTTCCGGATCGGACAAACCGTCCTGGATATCGTGTTGGGCGTGGCTCAGGGCGGCAAGGAAGCGAAGATAAGGGCCAAGCTGATGGCCTTCCGCCAGCGCAGCCAGCCGTTGCGCGCGGCGGGCAAACAGAAGCGACGGGTCCGGCAATCGGGCGAAGGGTGGGGCCGAGACTTCACCGATGGCGGTAGGGTCGGAACCTTCTGGAATGATCTGTTTTGGCATTCAAACCTCACGAACCGCACGGGCCACGTGGTTGCCTGTTAAGCGTCCCGCTCTATTTGGCGGGCTTCGATCCCGATCCCTTGTCCGGCTTCATCGTAACCAGTTCCCGCAACCATTTGCGGTGGTGCCGCCAGGCCCAGCCGCCGGTCACGGACCCGCGTATCATGGCAGGGATCGTGCCGCGTACCCAGATGGCCGAGTAGAAGTGGATGATCCAGACACCAATTATCACAATAGCGGCAATGGAATGCACAAGAATGGCCACACGCTTCTGGCCGACCGTCGTGTAGTCAGCGAAATATTGATCCCAGACGACCAGCCCGCTCGAGATCAGGATCACGATCAGGATGGACATGCTCCAGAATACGAACTTCTGGCCAGCATTGTACTTGCCAACCTCGGGGACGTTCTCCTCACGATTGGTCAGCACGTCGCGAATGCGCGCGAGCCACGTCCCGTCCTCGCGTTTCCACAAGTTCGCCTTCCAGAATCGCAGGAAGAGGCCCGAAGAAGCCGAAGAACAGGACGACGCCGATCCACGGATGGATGAAACGCGTGAACTGGCCGCCGCCGAACAGGCCGGACAGGAAGAACAGGCTCGGATGAAACAGCGCAAGCCCGGACAGCGCAAGGAGGATCAGGCTCGCCGCCGTGATCCAGTGATTGATGCGAGCGCCAACCGTGTATCGGTCCACCGATGACGGGCTTTCCCGGATGAACCTTCTCGCTTGGTCCGACATCATACGCGGCCATGGCCGTCACCTTCCGTCAGCTCTTCGGCGTGCTCCTCGTCCTCTTCCGTCACCCTGTTCGGTCCCATGATCAGATGATGAAGGAAGCCGACGCCCGCCGCGACGCCAAGTACGGTGAGGCCGGCATATTTGGTGACGCCCTTCCATGCCTCAACGAGCGGACTGATCCTGGGCTCCTTCGGCAGGCCGGAATAGAGTTCCGGCTGGTCGGCATGATGCAATACGTACATCACATGCGTTCCGCCGACGCCCGGCGGATCGTAGAGACCGGCATTGGCATAACCGCGCGACTTCAGGTCGGTGATGCGGCCTTCGGCGTGCTGTTTCATCTCCTCCTTCGTGCCGAAAACGATCGCCTGCGTCGGGCAGGCCTTGGCGCAGGCCGGTCCCTGGCCGACAGCGATACGGTCCGAGCAGAGCGTGCATTTGTAGGCGGTGTGGTCGACGCGGGAAATGCGCGGGATGTTGAACGGGCATCCCTTGATGCAATAGCCGCAGCCGATGCAGTTCTCGTGGACGAAATCGACGATGCCGTTCGAGTACTGCACGATCGCCCCTGGCGCCGGACAAGCCTTGAGGCAGCCGGGATCGGCGCAGTGCATGCAGCCGTCCTTGCGGATCAGCCATTCGAGGTTGCCCGACTCCGGGTTTTCCCATTCGGCGAACCGCATCAGCGTGAACATGTCCGGCGTCAGGTCGGGCGGATTCTCGAAGACGCCGACATTGACGCCGACTTCCGGATTTGTGTCGTTCCACTCGACGCAGGCCGTCTGGCATGCCTTGCAGCCGATGCATTTGGAAACGTCGATGAGCTTGGCGACTTCCGTCAGCGACTGCTCGGGCTGAGGAACAGTCGATGCCGATCGGCGGATAAGGTCCTTCTCGGAGAAACGCGGCGCCGTGTCCGTCGTCGATGGATTGGGGATTGGAGGAAACATCTTCTCGTCCTCCCTATGCCACCGGCCCGGAAACGGGCTCGATATTGACCAGAAACGCCTTGTATTCCGGCGTCTCGATGTTGGCGTCGCCGACATAAGGCGTCAGCATGTTTGGGCCGAAGCCTTTCTTCGCCGCTCCGGTGAAGCCCCAATGCAGCGGGATGCCGACGATATGGACGGTCTTGCCGTCGCAAGTCAGCGGCCTGATCCGCTTGGTCACCATCGCCTTCGCGGTGACGGAGCCGCGCTTCGACCAGACGCGCACCCAGCCGCCCTTGGTGATGCCCTTTTCCGCCGCCAGCTGTTCCGAGATCTCCACGAAGAATTCCGGCTGCATCACGGCATTGACGACCACATGCTTGGTCCAGAAGTGGAAATGCTCGGTCAGGCGGTAGGAGGTCGCCGCATAGGGAAACTCCGGCGACGCCGCCTCGGCGAACTGCGCCATGTCGCCCTCGAATACGCGCGCCGCGGGATTGCCGCGGACTTTGGGCGCGACCGGGTTGGCAATGGGCGATTCGAACGGCTCGTAATGCGCCGGGAACGGCCCGTCGCGCATCATGCCCCGCGTGAAGAGCCGCGAGACGCCTTCCGGGTTCATGATGAAGGGGCCGACTTCGCCGGGCTTTGCCGTCGGCGCGATGTCCGGGATGTCATAGCCCGACCATTTCGCGCCATCCCATTCGATCAACTTGCGGGTCGGATCCCAAGGCTTTCCGTTCAAATCGGCGGAGGCTCTGTTGTAGAGGATGCGGCGATTGGCAGGCCACGAGAAAGCCCATTTCGAATAAGCGCCGGTTTCATCCGGGTCGGTCGTATCCCGCCGGGCCATGTTGTTGCCGTTCTCGTTGAAGCAGCCGGAATAGATCCAGCAGCCGCAGGCGGTCGAGCCGTCGTCGCGAAGCGCGGCGAAGCCAGGCAGCAGTTTTCCGGCCTCCGCCAGCACTTTCGTCGGATCGGCAGTATCCATCACCGTTGAAAGCGCCCTGCCGTTGATCTCCTGGGCGATTTCTTCGGCCTTCGGATCGCCGGGATCGGCATAGGGCCATTGGAGGTTGACGATCGGATCGGGGAACGCGCCTCCTTCTTTCTGGTACAGTTCCTTCAGACGCAGATAGATCTGCGCCATGATCCAGGTGTCGCGTTTGGCTTCCCCGGGCGGCGTGCCGCCAGCCCAATGCCACTGCAGCCAACGGCTCGAATTGACGAGCGAACCGTCGTCCTCGGCAAAGCATGTCGACGGCAGTTCGATCACCTCGGTCTGGATCGAGGCCGGATCGACATCGTTGTATTCGCCGTGGTTTTCCCAGAACCGCGCCGTCTCGGTCGCAAGCGGATCCATGACGACGAGGAATTTCAGCTTGGAGAGCGAGGCAGTGATCTTCTGCTTGTTTGGGAACGACTGCAGCGGGTTGAAGCCCTGGCAGAAGTACCCGTTCATCTTGCCCTGGTGCATCATTTCGAACGCACGCAACACGTCGTAGCCGGGCAGGTCGAGCTTCGGCAGGTAATCGTAGGCGAAGTCGTTCTCCGGTGTCGCAGCCGGGCCCCACATCGACTTCTGGAAGCTGACGAAGAACTTCCTGTAGTTCTGCCAGTAGCTCATCTGGTTCGGCCGGAGCGGCTTGAAGCCGCGGGTCGACATATAGGCGGCGAAATCCGGTTCCTTCTGTGTCGGCACCGTCAGATAGCCGGGCAGCAGGTTCGACATCAGCCCGATATCGGTCAGCCCCTGGATATTGGAGTGGCCGCGAAGCGCGTTCATGCCTCCGCCGCGAATGCCGATATTGCCCAGAATGAGTTGCAGCATCGCCATGGCGCGGATGTTCTGCGAGCCCTTCGAGTGCTGCGTCCAGCCGAGCGCGTACATCGAGGTCATCGCCTTTTCCGGCGACGAGCATTCCGCCACCATCCCGGCCACCTTCAGGAATTTGTCCTTGGGCGTGCCACAGATGCGCTCGACCATCTCGGGCGTGTAGACCGACACATGCTGCTTGAGCAGGTTCCAGACGCAGCGCGGGTTCTGCAAGGTATCGTCAACGACGGCAAAACCGTCCGCGCCGATCTCGTAATCCCAGGTCGACTTGTCGTAGTCGCGCTTTGTCTCGTCATAGCCGGAGAAGAGGCCATCCTGGTAAGTGAAGCCCTCCTTCACGATATAGCTGGCGTTGGTGAAAGCCTTCACATAGTCCCACTGCACCTTGTCGTTCTGGATGCAGTGATTGATCAGGCCAAGCAGGAAGGCGATGTCCGTGCCCTGGCGGATCGGCGCATAGACGTCCGACACCGAAGCCGAGCGGGTGAACCGCGGATCGATGACGATAAGCTTGGCGCCACGGTTGGCCTTCGCCTCCGTGACCCATTTGAAGCCGCACGGGTGCGCCTCGGCGGCATTGCCACCCATGATGACGACGAGATCGGTGTTCTTGATGTCCGTCCAGGAATTCGTCATTGCTCCACGGCCGAATGTTGGGGCGAGAACTCGCCACCGTCGGGCCGTGTCAGACACGCGCCTGGTTATCGAACACCAGCATTCCCGTGCTTCGGACCACCTTGTAGGTCTCGAACGCGGTTTCATTGGTCGTCGCCGACGCGGCGAGATAACCGGTGGTGAGCCACCGATTGACCGTTACGCCGTCATTGTTCGTCGCGACGAAATTCTTGTCGCGGTCGTCCTTCATCAGGCGGGCGATGCGGTCGAGCGCGTCTTCCCAGGATATCGGCTCGAACTTGTCGGCCCCTGGTTTGCGGATCATCGGCTGCTGCAAGCGCGTCGGAGCTTTGACGAAACCGAGCAGGGCCGATCCCTTCGGGCACAACGTGCCGCGATTGGTCGGATGGTCGGTGTCACCCTCGATATGGATGATATCAGCCTGCTCGCCCTTCCTGAGGTCGCCCTTCGAATAAAGGATCACACCGCAGGCGACCGAGCAGTACGGGCAGGTGTTGCGCGTCTCGGTCGTATTAGCGAGCTTGAAGGGCCGGATCGCCGCCGCATATGCGGCTTCGATGTCGCCGAAGCCGAAAGCCCCGAGCGTCGTGCCGGCGAGACCCGCGCCTGCCGTCTGCAGGAACGCGCGTCGCGAGAGTTCGATATTCATTGAATTTCCTCCCGAAGTCGACGCCCCGAAGGGCTTTCCGAACCAAGAGTTCAAAGCCATTTTCGAACCGAATCAAATCAATGTCAAACAAGGCGATGCGTGCAGCTGCAGCAAGGGCCGAGCAAAGGCCTGTCTTCATGCCGCACGAACAGCAATACGGTCGTTATTCTTGATAAGTATACTCATGTTTTAGCTTAAGGTTCGATTGACGCTCGCCGGACCGTCGTCCTACAGTGCGGCGTGATGTTGGAAACGGCTCCCGCGTGCCGGGGCGCTTTTCGAGCGACAATTTATGGAGGCGATGTCGGGCGCTCCGCCTCCGAACGCGCGTTCCAACTTTCATTCACCCAATCGAGCCGCCCGGGCAGATTTACACTGACGACACAGCCGTTGGTGCGCCGATTTCTTCGTTCCACTGTTGCGATCGGACGACCGTCAAGTCGCGGCCTGTGTCAGGCTCTGCTGGCTAGGCGTCTGTTCGGCATTCCAAGGGAGGCCTGACCATGGCAATCGCCCTTTCGACCGAAATCGCCGACGCGCCTGCCGTGCGCCTGACCAGCCTCGCGCATGGCGGCGGCTGCGGCTGCAAGCTGGCGCCGTCCATCCTTCAGCAACTTCTCGCCGACCAGCCGGAGGCCAGCCTTTACCGGCAGCTTCTGGTCGGCACCGAGACCGGCGACGACGCGGCCGTCTGGCAGCTCGACGATGCGACCTGCGTTATCGCAACCACGGACTTCTTCATGCCGATGGTGGACGACCCGTTTGACTTCGGCCGGATTGCGGCGACGAACGCGATCTCTGATGTTTATGCCATGGGCGGCCGGCCCATCATGGCGCTGGCGATCCTCGGTATGCCGCTCGACAAGATCTCGACGCAAACGGTCCGCGAGATTCTGAGGGGCGGCAAAGCCATCTGTGCCACGGCCGGTATTCCCGTCGCCGGCGGCCACTCGATCAATTCACCGGAGCCCATCTACGGGCTCGCCGTGATAGGCACATGCAGGCCGGAAGATGTCCGGCGCAATTCGGGCGCAAAGCCTGGAGATGCGCTGATCCTGACGAAGGCGCTCGGCGTCGGCATTTATTCCGCCGCCATCAAGAAAGAGGCGCTCGCCGAGAGCGGCTACGCGGAAATGATTGCATCGACCACGCTTCTCAACTGGATCGGATCGAAGCTTGCGCAGGATCCGAACGTCCACGCCATCACCGACGTGACCGGCTTCGGCCTGCTTGGGCATGCGCTCGAAATGGCGCGAGGCTCCGGCTGCGCGCTCGTCATTCGGGATGCCGATGTTCCGCTCTTTTCCGAAGCGGCGTCGCTGGCGCGTGACGGCTATGTCACCGGCGCATCGCGGCGCAACTGGGCGAGCTATGGTGATGCGGTGAACCTGCCTCCGGACATGCCGGAATGGCGCCGCCATCTTCTCACGGACCCGCAGACTTCGGGCGGGTTGCTGATCGCCTGCGAGGCGACAGCGCCGCGGCGCTGGTCGAGAAGATTATCGCGGAAGGCTATCCGTCAGGCCCGCTTGGTGGGCCATGTGGAGCCCGGCCTGCCATCCATAACAGTCCAGGCATGAGCTGTTAAACCGGCGCAGCCTGGGCGATATTAAAAGCGGATCTGACTTAGGGCAGCCAGTCCGCGAGCGTGCAGGTCCAGCGACTGACGGTCGGCGGAGCGCGGGCGCTCCGCCGAGCGCGCGCTTAGGCCGGTCCTTGGCTGACGAGGTCTTCGATTCGGATCGGGAAGCGCCGGACGCGTACGCCGGTCGCATGCCAGACCGCATTGGCGATCGCGCCCACGGTGCCGGTGATGCCGATCTCGCCCACGCCTTTTATGCCGAGCGGGTTGACGTAGGCATCCTCCTCCGGAACCAGGATCGCGTCTAGCGAAGGCACGTCCGCGTTGACTGGCACGTGATACTCGGCAAGGTCGGCATTCATGATCCGTCCGCTTCTGCGATCGGTGATCGCTTCTTCCAGCAGCGCAAACGAGATGCCCCAGATCATGCCGCCGAAATACTGGCTGCGCACGAGGCGGGGATTGATGATGCGGCCCGCTGCGAAGGCGCCGACCAGGCGGGTCGCCCGCACCTGGCCGAGATCGGGATCGACCTTCACCTCGGCGAAGACGGCGCCATGCGAAAACATTGCATGGGCCGAGGCAATCGCCGGATCGCGCGCCGCCTTGGCCGTGCCGACCACCTCGGCGTGACCGGCGCGCGCGAGGATCTCGGCATAGCTCTCGCTGCGCCCCTCGTCGTCGTGGCGGTGAAGCCGTCCGTCGCGCGCCACCACGCCGATATTGCCGGCGCCAAAGAGTGGCGATGCAGGATCGGCCGTCGCCAGTTTGGCAAGCCTGGCGATCGCATCCTTGCCAGCATCGTGGAGGGCGAGCCCCGCGCTGGCTGTATGGCCGGAGCCACCGGCGATGCCGCCGTCGGGAAGGCTGGAGATGCCTGAATGGAGCTCGACCCGATCCGGATCGAGGCCGAGCGCTTCAGCAGCGATCTGGGCAAGCGCTGTCCACGCGCCTTGCCCCATATCCGCGCCAGCTGTTTCCACCAGTGCCGTGCCGTCGGCACGCAAGGTGGCGCGCGCCTCTGCCGGGAAATGCGGGCAATGGAAGACCGCCGTGCCCATCCCCCAGCCGACGAGGAAGCCGTTCTCGTCGCGCATCGTGCGTGGCGCAAGCGGACGGTGGGACCAGCCGAAGCGTTTTGCGCCCTCGGCGTAGCATTCGCGCAGCGCCTTGGACGAAAACGGCCTGGCGGTGCCCGGCTCGGTCTCGGCATAGTTTGCGAGCCTGAACTCAAGTGGGTCCATGCCGCAGGCTTCGGCCGCCTCGTCCATCGCGACTTCAAGTGCCGCCGATCCGGACGCCACGCCCGGTGCGCGCATCGGTCCGGGCGTGCCTATATCGAGCCGCAAGCCTTCGTGCTCGGCAAGGATGGCGGGGCTGGCATAGAGCGGCAGCGACGCGTTCGCTGCCGGCTCGAGGAACTCGTCGAAGCTGGAGGTAGCGCAGAGCGCGTGATGGTGAAGCGCGGTCAGGCGTCCCTTATCGTCGGTGCCGATGCGCAGCTTCTGCAAGGTTTGCCCGCGATGTCCGACGGGGCCGTACATCTGCGCCCGTGTGAGCGCCAGCTTGACCGGCCGGTTGAGCATGCGCGCCGCAAGGATCGCCAGGATTTGCGGCCCGTTGAGGATCGCCTTCGAACCGAAGCCGCCACCGAGGAAGGGCGAGCGGATCAAGTACGTTCTCGGCCGGAATGCCGAAATAGGCCGCATAGGACGCGCAACTCAGCGCCATGGCCTGGTTGGGCATATCGAGTGTCACCCGATCGCCGTCCCATTGGGCGACCACGGCATGTGGCTCCATTGCGTTGTGATATTGCGGCGGCGTGACATAATCGGCCTCCGTCACCCGGACGGCCGCCGCTAGGCCCGCCTCTACGTCGCCATAGGCCGTGCGCGCCGCTGCGCCGACGCCGACCGCAGGGGCATCGAAGCGCTCGCCTTTTTCCAGCTCGGTTCGGGGACTTTCGACCTCATACTGCGGATGAAGGAGCGCGGCCCCTTCCGTCGCCGCCTCCAGCGTCTCGGCGATCACCAGCGCGATCGGCTGGTTCACGTAGCGCACAGTGTCGTCCTGCAGCACCTCCACACGGAAGCCGAAGGGCGGCATCTTCTCGTCGGGATCATGCGCCAGCGGCGGACGATTGGCCGGTGTGAGCACTTCGACGACACCGGGATGCGCTCTGGCGGCCTCGACGTCGAGGGCGGTGACCCGCCCGCGCGCGATGCGGCTTACCGCCGTCACTGCGTAAAGCATGCCTTCGGGATGATTGTCGGCAGCATAGGTCGCTCGGCCGGTGACCTTGAGCAGCCCGTCGCGGCGCGTCAGCGGCTGGCCTGCGTTGGACCCGTGCCGATGGTATTGGGGATCTGGGGAAATGGTCTCAAGCAGCATGGTGTGCTCCCGGGATTGTCGAGAAAGGCGAGGCCGGCATCGCGGGCATGGTTTCCGGCGTCCCCTCCAGTGCAAGGGTCAAGGCGCGGACGACGATGCGGCGCGCCAGTTCGATCTTGAAGGCGTTGTCGCCGGACGGCCGCGCCTCAGCAAGCGCCAGGTTGGCGGCCTTGGTGAATGCTTCAGAGCTGGCCGTCCGGGCTACGAGGAACGCCTCGGCGTCGCGTGCGCGCCAGGGCTTGGCAGCGACGCCGCCCAGCGCAATTCGCGCTGCGCGGATCGTACCGTCCTCGATGTCGAGCGCTGCCGCCGCGGAGACGACGGCAAACGCATAGGATGTGCGCTCGCGCAGCTTCAGGTAGCGGGCGTGGCGCGAGAAGGCGGCGGCCTCCGGCGGGAGCCTCAGCGCCACGACCAGCTCGCCGGGCGCCAACGCTGTCTCCTGCTCCGGCGTCGCGCCGGGCAGGGCGTGCAGCGCGTCAATGGCAATCTCGCGAGCGCCGTGCGACCCTTCCACCTCCACCACAGCGTCCAGCGCCGTCAGTGGCACGCAGAAATCCGAAGGATGGGTGGCGATGCAGTGCTCGCTCCAACCAAGGACCGCATGCAGGCGGTTCTCGCCGCCCAACGCATCGCAGCCGGAACCCGGCGTGCGCCGGTTGCAGACGCTGGCGAGGTCGTGGAAATAGGCGCAGCGCGTTCGCTGCATCAGGTTGCCGCCGACAGTCGCCGCATTGCGAAGTTGCGCCGATGCACCCGAGAGCAGCGCCTCCGCGACTGCGGGAAAGGTACGCGCGAAGCGTGCGTCATAAGCAAGGTCTGAATTGCGGACCAGCGCGCCAACGCGAACGCCACCATCCGACAAGCCATTCGATACGGTCGAGGCCGGGCAGCCGTGTGATATCGATGAGCCGCTGCGGTCGCGCCACGCCACCCTTCATCAGGTCGAGCAGGTTGGTGCCGGCCGCAAGATAGACTGATCCCGGCTCGGCCGCTGCTGCAATCGCCTCGGGCATAGTGGCTGGCCGGATATAGTCGAAACGGTTCATGCCGCGTCCCTCCGGTTGCGCTCGGCGAGCTTTCGTTGTGCTTCGATCACCGCCTCGGTGATGCCCTGATAGGCGCCGCAGCGGCAGATATTCCCGCTCATCAGCTCGCGGATGCGCTCCGGGTCGTCCCCGGCGCGGGCTTCCGTGATGAGACCGACCGCGCTCATGATCTGGCCCGGCGTGCAATAGCCGCACTGAAATCCGTCATGTTCGATGAAGGCGGCCTGGACCGGATGCAGCGTCTCGCCGTCGGCAAGCCCCTCTATGGTGGTGATTTCGGCCCCGTCGAGGCTTGCAGCCAGCGCGAGGCATGAATTGATACGCCGCCCATCGACGAGCACGGTGCAGGCGCCGCACTGGCCCCGGTCGCACCCCTTCTTGGTGCCCGTCAGGTCCAGCCGCTCGCGCAACAGGTCGAGCAGCACCACGCGCGGATCGTCGAGTGCAATGGCACGTGGCTGTCCGTTGATGGTAAGGCTGATGGGGAGTGACATGTGGTACTCCATTCAGTGTTTGTGATGTATGAATCGAAGCCGCCGGAAAGCGGCAGAGGATGCGGGCATGGGGGAGACCTGACGCGAACGGTCCGTCGGCCCTCGACCGGGAATGCGTAAAGTTGTGCGTTTTCCCGATGTGCAATCTACTTATACGGAGGTATCCTCCGTTTATCAAGGGGAAAGAACCCTGGTTCGAAGAAATGGCATCTGAGACCACGAAAACAAGACGCAAGCTGCGCGCAGACTCGATCCGAAACCGCGAACTTCTGCTCGAAGCGGCGACGCAGATCTTCAGCGCCGGCGGCCCGCAGGCGAGCCTGGAGGCGGTTGCGCGGCAGGCGGGGGTCGGGATCGGCACGCTCTATCGCCATTTTCCGACCCGCGAGGCGTTGTTCGAGGCCGTTTACCGCCATGAAGTCGACCACCTCGGCGAACTCGCCGAACAGCTTGCCCGCGACGGCGACCCGGTCGAGGCGCTGCGAAAATGGCTGCACGCCAATGTCCGCCTCGTGGCGACCAAGAAGGGCATGATCGAAGCGCTTCAACTCGTCGCGCATGGCTCTTCGGAACTGAAGGCCTATTCCTTCGAGCGACTGACCAGCGCGATCGGCCTGCTGCTCGACCGCGCGATCGCGGCGGACAAGATCCGTTCCGACATTTCGGCCGAAGATCTGCTGCGTACCCTTGTCGGCATCTTCTATTCACAGGGCGCGACTGAATGGCACCCAACCGCACAGCGCCTTGTGGATGTCTTCGTCGACGGGCTGCGCAAGCGCTGAGACCGGTCCCATCCGACCTCGGGCCAATTCGTATGACTGTCAGGGCCGGAGCAGAGTTCATAGCGATCGGCCGCCGGCAGTCAAGCTGCATCCGGGAGCTTCTCGGCGCCGATTATCGAGAATGCTAGCCCGCGAAGATGAGAAAATAGGCTTCGTTGAAACATGCTCATTTTTTAAGCAGCACTGCTGCGAAAGCGTGCATAAATGCCGTGACGGTTGGCCGCCGGTATTTCAGCAACTTTGCATAAACGCTTGATAACGCTTCGATAGAAGTTCCCGCGGCTGGTCGCTCCCGAACTGGCACGGCGGTTGCTTTGCATAGTGCGATGCAGCAACCCTGTTCGGAGGTGTCCAATATGAGGGGTAATTTCTCGACGCTCACAAATTTCCTGTCAGCCGCGGCTGTCACGGCAAGCATGAGCTTTACCGGTCCTGCGATGGCGCAGGAAGAAACCATCAAGGTCGGCATCCTGCATTCGCTGTCGGGAACCATGGCGATATCGGAGACGACGCTCAAGGACACGATGCTGTTCCTGATCGATGAGCAGAACAAGAAGGGCGGCGTGCTCGGCAAGAAACTCGAGGCCGTCGTCGTCGACCCGGCCTCCGACTGGCCGCTGTTTGCCGAAAAGGCGCGCGAACTGATCGAGAAGGACAAGGTCGCCGCGGTGTTCGGCTGCTGGACCTCGGTGTCGCGCAAATCGGTGCTGCCGGTGTTCGACGAGCTCAACTCGCTGCTCTTCTACCCCGTCCAGTACGAGGGCGAGGAGAGCCAGCGCAACGTCTTCTATACGGGTGCTGCACCCAACCAGCAGGCCATCCCGGCCGTCGACTACCTGATGAGCGAGGACGGCGGTTCGGTGAAGCGCTGGGTGCTCGCCGGCACCGACTACGTCTATCCGCAGACCACCAACAAGATCCTGCAGGCCTATCTGGAATCGAAAGGCGTGGCCAAGGAAGACATCATGGTCAACTACACGCCGTTCGGCCATTCCGACTGGCAGACCATCGTCACCGATATCAAGAATTTCGGTTCGGCCGGCAAGAAGACGGCGGTCGTCTCCACCATCAACGGCGACGCCAACGTGCCGTTCTACAAGGAACTCGGCAACCAGGGCATCAAGGCCGAGGATATTCCGGTCGTCGCCTTTTCCGTCGGCGAGGAAGAACTCGCCGGCCTCGACACGGCACCGCTGGTCGGCCACCTGACCGCCTGGAACTATTTCCAGTCGGTCGACACACCGGAAAACGCCGACTTCATCGCCAAATGGCAGGAATATACAAAAAACCCGAAACGGGTGACCAACGATCCGATGGAAGCCCATGTCATCGGCTTCAACATGTGGGTAAAGGCCGTCGAGAAGGCCGGCAGCACCGATCCGGACGCCGTGATCGATTCAATCATCGGCGTCTCCGTGCCCAACCTTTCCGGCGGCTTCTCGACCATGATGCCCAACCACCACATCACCAAGCCGGTGCTGATCGGCGAGATCCAGGCCGACGGCCAGATGGAGACTGTGTGGCAGACTTCGGGTCTGGTGGTTGGCGACGAGTGGTCCGACTACCTGTCTGATTCCAAGGACCTTATCGCCGACTGGCGGGCGCCGCTGTCGTGCGGAAACTTCAACGTCGCCACCGGCAAATGCGGCGGCAAGGGCATCAACTGAGCCATACCCGGGTAAGCGCCTGACCGCGCAGCAGCTTCCGGGCGGATTTCCTCCTCCCGTCCGCCCGGAAGCCGAGTTCAACAGCAGGTGGCAGCCCACGATCCGATGACCTTTTTGCGCAATCTCGGCCTGTTTTTTCTGTTCTTCCTGTCGACGGCGACGCCGTTGCTGGGTGACGAAATCCGCCGTGCGCTCCATCGTCGCCAAATTCGCCACCGCGAAAAATTTCTCCGCCACCGAGACCATCGTGCGCGAACTCGCGGCCACTGGCGATGCCGCTGTCGAGCGCCCGCTGAAGGCGCTTTCCGACGGCGATCTCTATTTCCGAAAGGCCGATGCAGCCGTCTTCATTGGCAAGGAGCAGGGCCGGAGCATAATCCTCACCGATCCGTTGAACGGCGACGCGGCCGGCGAAGCGGTCAAGGCCGAACTCACCAAGGTCAAGGTCAACAATACGCTGCGCCGCACCATCCGCGATGCGCTGGGCGCCTTGACGCTGAGTTCAGCCGATCCCGCTGCCCGCCTTGCGGCCGCCAGCACGATGTTCAAGACGCCCGATGCGGCAACCATCGAAGCGCTCGATGCGGCGATCCTCAACGAGACGGTCGGCAGCGTTAAAAAACAGCTCGAGCAAGCCCGCGCCTCCGCCGTCCTCGTCTCCGATTTGCCGGCGAGCGAAAAACTGGCGGCGATCGCCGTCATCAAGGCGCGCGGCGATCGCGAGGCGCTGTCGCTGCTCACCGCCTTTGCAGCGAGCACCGAAGATGGCGCCACCAAAGAGGCCGCCGAAGGCGCCATCGCCGGCATTACCGGCACGCTTGCCATCTGGAACGGCGCGCAAAACATCTGGTACGGCGTCTCGCTTGGCTCGGTGCTGCTGCTTGCCGCGATCGGCCTTGCCATCACCTTCGGCGTCATGGGCGTCATCAACATGGCGCATGGCGAAATGGTGATGCTCGGCGCCTACACCACCTTCGTCGTGCAGAACGTCATTCGCGCCTCGTTCCCCGGCCTGTTCGACTGGTCGCTGGCGATCGCCCTGCCGCTCGCTTTCCTGGTCGCCGGCGCCGTCGGCCTGGCCATCGAGCGCGGCATCATCCGCTTCCTTTACGGCCGGCCGCTGGAAACCCTGCTCGCCACCTGGGGCGTGTCGCTGATCCTGCAGCAGGCGGTGCGCACCATCTTCGGGCCGACCAACCGCGAGGTCGGCAACCCGTCCTGGATGTCGGGCGGCTTCGAGATCGGCCAGCTGGCGATCACCTGGAACCGGCTGTGGATCGTCGCCTTCTCGCTCTGCGTCTTTGCCATCCTGCTCTACGTAATGAAGCGCACACCGTGGGGGCTGCAGATGCGGGCCGTCACCCAGAACCGCCGCATGGCGTCGTCGATGGGCATCAGGACGCCGTGGGTCGACGCGCTGACCTTCGCGCTGGGATCCGGTATCGCCGGCATCGCCGGTGTCGCGCTGTCCCAGATCGACAACGTCTCGCCCAATCTCGGCCAGGGCTACATCATCGACAGTTTCATGGTTGTGGTGTTCGGCGGCGTCGGCAATCTGTGGGGCACGCTGGTCGGCGCCTTCTCGCTCGGCATTCTGAACAAGTTCCTCGAGCCCTACGCAGGCGCCGTGCTCGGCAAGATCCTCGTGCTGGTGCTGATCATCCTGTTCATCCAGAAGCGCCCGCGCGGTCTGTTCGCGCTGAAAGGCAGGGCGGTGGAAGCATGATCACGGGCCGTTTCTTCGCGGCAGGCGCCGACCGCCGCATCCTGATCACCATCCTGTTGTTGCTGGCTGCCGCGGTGATCGTGCCCGATCCTCAACCTCGCAGTGCCGTCCACGAGCGCGCTGCATGTGCCGAGCTACATCGTAGCGCTCACCGGCAAATATCTCTGCTACGCGCTGCTCGCCTTGGCGCTCGACCTCGTCTGGGGCTATTGCGGCATTCTTTCGCTTGGCCACGGCGCCTTCTTCGCTCTCGGCGGTTATGCGATGGGCATGTATCTGATGCGCCAGATCGGCGACCGCGGCGTCTACGGCAATCCGCTGCTGCCCGACTTCATGGTGTTCCTCAACTACAAGGAACTGCCGTGGTTCTGGTACGGCTTCGATCAGTTCTGGTTCGCCGCCCTGATGGTGATGGCTGGTGCCCGGCCTGCTCGCCTTCGTCTTCGGCTGGTTCGCCTTCCGGAGCCGCGTCACCGGCGTCTACCTGTCGATCATCACCCAGGCGATGACCTATGCGCTGCTGCTCGCCTTCTTCCGCAACGACATGGGCTTCGGAGGCAACAACGGGCTCACCGATTTCAAGGATATTCTGGGCTTCAACGTGCAGGCGGGCAGCACGCGCTCGGCGCTGTTCGCCGCGACGGCGTTGGCGCTGGCGCTCGCGGTATTCGTCACCTGGCGTATCGTCGGCTCGAAATACGGCAAGCTGCTGATGGCGGTGCGCGACGCCGAAAGCCGCACCCGCTTCCTCGGCTGGCGGGCGGAGAATGTCAAACTGTTCGCCTTCACCGTGTCGGCGGTCATGGCCGGCATTGCCGGTGCGCTCTACGTGCCGCAGGTCGGCATCATCAATCCGGGCGAGTTCGACCCCGCCAATTCGATCGAGGTCGTCATCTGGACCGCCGTCGGCGGCCGCGGCACCATCGTCGGACCGATCATCGGCGCCATCCTCGTCAACACCGGCAAGAGCTGGTTCACCGGCGCGCTGCCGGAATTTTGGCTGTTCGCGCTCGGCGGCCTGTTCGTCGCCGTCACCCTGTTCCTGCCCAAGGGTATCGTCGGCATGTGGGATCAGTGGCGCGGCAATGCCAAGGCGCGCCGCGCCGCACTCGGCAGAGACGCCGCCGGCCGGAACCGCCGCACTACCGCCGGCGATCGTGCGGCGCCACGCCGGTCAAAGCCGGCGACTGGAGAGCGCCGCGGCCGGCTGGCGCTCCTGAACCCCAGCCGGCGGAGTGAAGCGATGAGCCGGAGCAACACCATCCTCTACCTCGACGGCGTGTCGGTTTCGTTCGACGGTTTCAGGGCGATCAACGATCTTTCGCTGGTGCTCGACCGCGGCGAGATGCGCGCCATCATAGGCCCCAACGGCGCCGGCAAGACGACGATGATGGACATCGTCACCGGCAAGACGCGGCCCGACAGCGGCGAGGTTTTCTTCAACGGCGACATCGATCTCACCCGCCACGACGAGGCGGAAATCGCCATGATGGGCATCGGCCGCAAGTTCCAGAAGCCGACGGTCTTCGAGAGCCATTCGGTCGAAGACAATCTGCTTTTATCGCTGAAAGGTCCGCGCTCGATCTTCCCGGCGCTTTTCCATCGCCGCTCGGCGGAGGAAACGCGCCGCATCGACGATATCCTCGAGATCACCCGGCTCGGCGACAGGCGCGACGACCTCGCCGCCAATCTCAGTCACGGCCAGAAGCAGTGGCTGGAGATCGGCATGCTGCTGGCGCAGGATCCGAAGCTGCTGTTGGTCGACGAACCGGTCGCCGGCATGACCGATGCCGAGACCGAAGAGACCGCGCGGCTCCTGAAGGACATAGCCCGCGAGCATTCGGTCATCGTCGTCGAGCACGACATGCATTTCGTGCGCGAGCTCGGCGTCAAGGTCACCTGTTTGCACGAAGGCTCGGTGCTGTCGGAAGGCACGCTGGATTTCGTCTCGGCCGACGAACGCGTCGTCGAAGTCTATCTGGGGCGGTGACGATGATGTGGCGGGTGTGTCTGGAGAGATTTGATGGAAATGTCCGGCAGCGTAGCGCTGCCCCTCACCCTTACCCTCTCCCCGTAAGGACGGGGAGAGGGGGCGTCCCCGTAGGCTCTCCAACGGCGAAGCGCGTTCCTCTCCCCGTCCTTACGGGAAGGTGCCCGGCAGGGCGGTGAGGGGCGGCTCAAACCTCGCAGAGTCGTGGCGCAGGGAGAACGAGCATGCTGACCGTAACCGACGCCACCCTCCACTACGGCGCCGCCCAGGCGCTGCGCGGTGTGTCGCTCAAGGCCGATGCAGGAAAAATCACCTGCGTGCTCGGCCGCAACGGCGTCGGAAAAACCAGTTTGATGAGATCGATCGTCGGCCATCATCGGCTGACATCGGGAAGTGTTGCCTTCGAGGGGAAGGCGCTCGACCGGAGCGCGGCGTACGATCGCGCCCGGTCGGGCATCGCATTCGTGCCGCAGGGCAGGGAGATCTTTCCGCTGCTGACGGTGCGCGAAAACCTGGAATCCGGCTTCGCGCCTTTGAAACGCGCGGACCGCACCGTTCCGCCGCATGTCTTCGAGCTGTTTCCGGTGCTGAAGCAGATGCTGTCGCGGCGCGGCGGCGATCTCTCCGGCGGCCAGCAGCAACAACTCGCCATCGGTCGGGCGCTGGTGATGCGGCCGAAGCTTTTGGTGCTCGACGAGCCGACAGAAGGCATCCAGCCGTCGATCATCAAGGATATCGGCCGCGCCATTCGCTATTTGCGCGACAGCGCCGGCATTGCCGTGCTTCTGGTCGAGCAATATCTCGATTTCTGCCGCGAGCTTGCCGACGAGGTCAACATCATGGACCGCGGTCAGATCGTTCACACCGGTCCGGCTGAAGACCTCGACAGACCGGACGTGCGAAAATTCCTGACGGTTTGAAGTTCGTTCAAACGGCAGGGCAGAGGATCCCCCGCTGGTCACAAAAGCGGTTCCGGCCAGCTAACATTTCAAAGCGAGCGCAGGCGCCTGGAGCGCTCCGAATTGATGGGGTCAAATCCCGCACTTATTTTTGAATTCCATTTGACTGAATAAATCTTCGGTGCAAAGCTTCTTGCCCTGGGAGGCGGGAATTGGCGCTGCGAGGGACAAACCAGGAATTCGGACGGCCGTACAACCGGCGCATTGTGCTCGAGTGCGTCCGCCTCCACGGTCCTGTGACTCGCGGCGACATTGCGAAGCGGGTCGGGCTCACCGTCCAGACGGTTTCCACCATCGTTCGCGAACTGGAGGAGCACGGTTACACCCTGTCGCTCCGTGAAGAGCCGAGAGGACGCGGGCTCCCTCCGGCGACCCTACGGATCAATCCGGAGGGCGGGTATGCCGTCGGCATCCATGTCACCCCGTTGGGGATCGACGCGGCGCTGATCAATCTGAGCGGCGATGTCCTGCAGAGTACGCACCGCGAGGCGCCAAACGCGTCGCCCGACGAAGCCTTCGACCTGATAGGCGCTCTGGTACCCGAGCTGACCGGTCTTCGGTCGGGCGGCCGCATTCTCGGCGTCGGTATGGCGTTGCCCGGGCCCTTCGGGGTGGAATCCATGAGCTTCGTCGGTCCAACCACCATGGCCGGCTGGAAAAATGTCGCGCTCCGTGAGCGGCTGGCCGGTGCGACCGGACTGCCGGCTTTCCTTGAAACCGATATGGCTGCGGCGGCGCTGGGCGAGCAGCTCTATGGTCTCGGGACCGGCTTCTCGGACTATTATTATCTCTATCTCGGTGTCGGGCTCGGCGGTGCCATGGTGCATGACGGCGTCGTGTTGCGCGGAGCTTGGGGAAATGCTGGCGAGATCGGACACATTCCGGCAGTCCCCGGAGGCGAACTTTGTCCGTGCGGCAATCGCGGCTGCCTTGAACGCTATCTCTCCCTCGAGGCGTTCAGGCGGCGGAAATGCAGCGAAGCCGATTGGGTGGATGAAGTCGGTCCCGTCTTCAGAAACGCCATTGCCACCATCGAGAACCTGTTCGACCCCGAGACTGTCATCCTGGGTGGACTTGCGCCGACCGGTTTGCTCGAACTGCTGGCCAATTCCGCAGCCAGCCTGCCGAATTCGGTCGCTGCCCGCAGCGATCGCACCGGCCCTCGCATACTGGTCGCGCAAGGTGGACAGCATTCGGTGTTGCGGGGTGCGGCTGCGCTTGCCGTTTATGGCGTGCTGTCGCCGCGCTTCGGTCAGATGTTCACCGCCGGGCGGGAGGGTAAGCGCGGCGTGCTGCAAGGCAAGGGACTGGCGGCATGACCGAACCTTTGCTGGTGCTCGAAAACGTCACCAAGAACTACGGCGCCATTGAAGCGCTCAAGGGCATCAGTTTCTCGATCGCCAGGGGCGAGGTCGTGGCACTGCTGGGCGACAACGGCGCGGGCAAGTCGACGCTGGTGAAAATCATCGCCGGCGGCCTCGAGCCGACTTCCGGCCGGATGCTGTTCGAGGGCAAGGAATTTCTCGCCAAATCTCCCGCCGAAGCAAAGGCCGCCGGCATCGAGACCGTCTATCAGGACCTCTCTCTCTGCACCAATGTCGACGTGGTCGCTAACTTTTTCATGGGCCGCGAGATCACCAGGACGGTATTCGGCATCCCCGTGCTCGACGAGCGCGCCATGGAGCGGGTCGTTGAAAACGCCCTCGCCAATGCCGGCACCCGCATTCCTTCGCTCCGCACCAATGTCGAACACCTCTCGGGCGGCCAGCGGCAGGCGATCGAGCTCAACCGGTTCGTCCACTGGGGCGGCAAGCTTGTCCTCCTCGACGAGCCTTTCGCGGCACTTGGGGTCGAGCAGACGCGGCGTGGTCTCGAGATGATCCGCCAGGTGGCAAGCCAGGGCATCGGCGTCGTTATCATCACGCACATCATGCAGCAGGCCTTTCAGGTTGCCGACCGGATCGTGGTGATCCGGCAAGGCGTCGTGGCAGGCGATGTCGCACGCAGCAAAACCAGTCCCGATGCGGTGGTCAAAATGATCACCGGGGAAACCCTCGCCGGTGCCGGACCGGCAGGCTGATCGGGGCGAAACAACGGTCCGGCGCAACAGGAGCGAACGATATGAAGCGAATACTTCTAGCAGCGTTCGGCGTCGTGGCACTTGGGCTTGCCACGCTGACGCCGGCTTTCGCCCAGTCCAAGGGTACCGTCTACTATCTGGTGCCGACCCTGCTCGACGAATTCCAGACCGGCTCGGTGAGCGCCCTGGAAATGTTTCTGAAGCAGGTCGGCTATGAGATGAAAACGCTGAACGCCGACAACAAGACCGACGCGCAGCAAAGTCAAATGAACGACGTCATCGCGTTGAAGCCAGGCGCCATCATCCTTGCCGCCGTCGACTTCAATGCGCTGAAACCTTCCATCGAGGCGGCGCGCGCCGCCGGCATTCCAGTGGTCGAATTCGACCGTCAGATCACCTCGACCCCGTCCGATTTCACCTCGGTCGCCGGTACGGTCGAAATCGGCAACATCGCCGCGGAGCAGGCGCAGAAGCTGCTGACGGCGAAGCACGGCGCGGTGAAAGGCAAAATCCTTCAGATCCTGGGCGACCCTGGCGATCCCTACACTCTGGATATCCAGAAGGGCTTCGACGAGAAAATGAAGGAGTTTCCCGACGCCAAGATCATCTCGGTCCCCGCCATGCAGTGGGAAGCCAGCAATGCCGGCACCATCGCCGCCGATCAGCTGCTCGCCAACCCCGACATCGATCTGATCTTCAGCCACGCGGCCCATCTCTCGGTCGCCGTCGTTGCCTCGCTTGAGGCAGCCGGCAAGAAGCCGGGCGACGTCATGCTGATGAGTTCGAACGGTGCCCCGGTCGGCCTCGACCTGATCCGCAAGGGCTGGCTCAACGTCGAAGTCGAGCAACCGCTCTACGCGCAGGCCGCCGCGGTCGCCATGTTCATGGATAAAGTCGTGAACAAGCAGGAGATCAAGCCTGGCGAATATGACGTGCTCGGGCTGAAGTCGACGGTGACGACCGAGGCCTGGGGTCCGAACATCAAGATCCCCGGTGCCGCGATCACCAAGGAGAATGTCGACAATCCGGCCTTCTGGGGAAACCTGAAGCCGCCGACCGACACCGTGAAACCGGTCGAATAAACTTCGCGTTCGAGGCTCCGGGCTCACCGGCCCGGAGCGCCTTCCCAACCGGATCAGTCGATGAACCTCCGCACCCGCCGCACTCTCGAATTCGTGCTCGATAACCTCGTCTGGTTCATGCTGCTTTTCGTGCTGGTGGTTTTCTCCATCCTCGTCCCGAACTATTTCCAGCCCGGCATCTTCGCCAACGTCATCGAGGCATCGAGCGTGCTCGGCGTTATGTCCATCGGCCTGGCGCTGGTGATCATCGCCGGCCACATGGACCTTTCCGTCGAATCCGTCGCGGCTCTCAGCGCCATGGCGGTGGGCATCGTGTTCTGCTCGGCCGGTATCGGCATGGGCGTTCAACTGCACCCCGAATGGCTGATGGTTCCCGTCTCGCTGCTGCTCGCGCTCGCCGTCGGCGGCATCATCGGCGCGATGAACGGGTTTCTGATCGTCAGGATGAAGATGAACGCCTTCATCATCACGCTGGCATCCTACATCTGGGTGCGCGGCTTGGTGCTCGCCATTTCCGGGGGTCGTTCGGCGCAGGATCTGGCGCCTGCGATCCGCTGGTTCGGCATTCAGCGTTTCATGGGCCTGCCGCTCACGACCTGGATCGCCGTGTCGTGCTTTGTCGTCTTCTCGCTGGTTATGGCCAAGACACGGTTCGGGCGGCATCTGATAATGATCGGCGGCAACGAGACGGCGACTTTCCGCGCCGGCATCCGCGTCACCCGCAATCTCGTCATAGCCTTCATCCTCGCCGGCGCCATTGCCGGCCTTTCCGGATGGCTGCTGGCAATCCGCACTTCCGGTGCCACCGCAAACCTCGGCGTTGGGCTGCTGTTCAACGCTTTCGCCGCTGTCGTCATCGGCGGCGTCAGCCTCAAGGGCGGTGTCGGTTCGCTGCCCGGCGTCTACGCGGGTGTGCTCTTGCTTTCCTCCATCAACACCGCAATCAACCTGATGGGCCTTCCGGCCAATTTCACCCAGGTCATTCACGGTCTCATGGTGCTTGCGGCCGTGCTTCTCGACACTTTCAAACAAACCATCCGTCAGAGGTTGGCATGACAGGACGGCTCGAAGGCAAGGTCGCGCTTATCGTGGGCGCCGCCCGCGGCATCGGCAGGGGTATTGCCCAACGCTTTGCCGAAGAGGGTGCGGGGCTCGTTCTCGCCGATACGGAAACCGACGCAGCACAGGCAACCGCGGACGAGTTGGGCGCCGCCTTCATCCGTACCGACATCGCACAAATGCCGGACGCCGAAACTGCCGTCGCCTTTACGCTCGAACGTTTTGGCCGGCTCGATATCATCGTTCAGAATGCCGGCGTCTATCCCTGGCAATTGATCGAAAACACCAGCCCCGACGACTGGGACCGCGTCATGGCGGTCAATCTGCGCGGCACTTTCAATGCCGCCCGAGCCGCCCTCGTGCCGATGAAGAAGCAACGCTCCGGCCGTATGCTCTTCACCTCGTCCATCACCGGCCCGCACGTCACCAGTCCCGGTCACGGCCACTACTCTGCCAGCAAGGCCGGTATCAATGGGTTCATTCGCGCGGCGGCCCTCGAGTTTTCCGGCTACGGCATCACCGTCAATGGCGTTGAACCGGGCAACATCCTGACGGAAGGCATGCAGCTTCATCGTGACGCGGCTTTCATCAAGAGCATGGAAGACGCCATTCCGCTTGGCCGTCTCGGGAATCCGCGCGACGTCGCCAATGCCTTCCTGTTTCTCGCCTCCGACGATGCGAGCTACATCACGGGCACCACCATCGTCGTCGATGGCGGACAGTTGTTGCCCGAGGGCAAGGATTTCCGCCTTCTTCCAACGTGACTACTTTTTTGGGACACCTCTTTCATCGGCGCATAATTTCGGATCGCGCATATTTTATGCGTGGTCGACCTGCGTCCGCCGCTGTAGTTCCCCATATGGATTCCGATTGAGGATGGACTGGATGACGATACTTGTGACCGGAAGCGCTGGGCACCTCGGTGAGGCGCTGATGAGGAGCCTGCGCTCGACCGGGCAGCCCGCGCGCGGCATCGATATCAAACCCTCATCCTATAGCGATCGTGTCGGGTCGATTTGCGATCGAACTTTCGTCAAGCAATGCATGACCGATGTTCAGGCCGTCATCCACGCGGCGACGCTGCATAAGCCGCATGTCGCGACCCACACCTATCAGGAATTTCTGGACACCAATATCGCCGGCACGCTGGCCCTGCTTGAGGAGGCGGTCAGCGCCGGCGTCGGATCCTTCGTATTCACCAGCACGACAAGTGCATTCGGCTCCGCGCTGACACCCTCCGCCGGAGAACCGGCAGCCTGGGTGACCGAGGATGTCACGCCGATCCCGAAGAACATTTATGGCGTAAGCAAACTTGCCGCCGAAAATCTGTGCGAACTCTTCGCCCGCAGACAACGTCTCCCGGTGATCATCCTCAGAACCTCACGGTTCTTCCCGGAAGCCGACGATGATGCATCGATCAGGGGAAAGTACGAAACGGCAAACGTCCAGGCGAATGAAATGCTCAATCGCCGGGTCGATATCGAAGACGTCGTCAGTGCGCATCTCCTGGCCGTCGGGAAGGTGCGGGACGTCGGGTTCGGCCGCTACATTGTTTCTGCCACCACGCCGTTTACGCCGGATAGATCTGACGCTACTGCGCAAAAATGCCCCGGAGATAGTGCATCGCCTCTTTCCCGAAAGCGAAGCAATTTTTGCCGCTCGCCAGTGGGCTCTGTTTCCGCACATCGACCGGGTCTACGTGAATCACCTGGCGATGGCGGAACTCGAATGGCGGCCGAAATACGATTTCCAGCACGTTCTTGAATGCCTTCGCGCGGGACAGGATTTTCGAAGTCCGTTGGCACGCGAAATCGGGAGCAAGGGGTATCACGACACAGCGTTCGAAGAGGGGCCTTACCCCGTTTCTTGATGCGAGCGCGTCCCGACGACTTGGAAGGCGGTGCGAGATCTGTCGTTGTTGACGGGCTTGCCGGAGGGAAATCAGTCCGATATTCTTCGGGTTAAAATAATCTTCCGCGCAAGAAAATCGACTCGATTTAGCCGGGGAGACCGCCATGCTGCAACTCCGCTATCCCGAGGTCATCGCCGGTCCGCCACGGCCGAGCATGGTATTGCGACCGGACGGCTTTTCGCTTCCGGCCGGCATGGAGCGTTACACTGTCCCCGGCGCGGGAGCAGTTCTCGTCGATATCGAAGCAGGCGATCGGATCACGGTGAGGAACGTCGAAGGGGGGCAGGCCTGCGAGCTTGTCGCGTTCGGCCGAGAGGCCCGTTCCGATCCGACGATCCTGGGCGTGGCCGGCAACAGCAACGCGGACGGCCTGAAAGCGCTGCTTCTTTCCGACGATGACAGCCTGCGGAAATTCCGCAGAGGGATCGACCGCCGCAGGCTCGATTTGTCGGAGGCACAAGCCGTTCGCATCTTCGGTGAAGCAACGCCGGCTGGAATGGAGGAGACTTTCACGGCACAGCGCGACGGCTCGCTGATCGTCGCAACCCCTGGCGGACCGATGGCGGTCGACACCCATGATACCGTCACGCCGCTGACCGTTATGATCCAGCGGGCACAGGTAAAATCCGCAAGGAAGTTCGAACTTCCCGATCCGCTGGCCGACCCGGTCGCGGATCTGCGGATCCGGTCGGCGACGGCGCGATCCTATTTCGTCAAGGCAGGCGACTATATCCAGATCATCGACGTCGACGGACGTCAGTGCACCGACTTCCAGTGCTTCTCCGCACGCAAGCTCGACAAGGGCAAGGATCATCCGCTCGACGTGACGGCCACGCGGTCTCTGATGGGATCGAGCTATCCGATGCCAGGGTTGCATTCCAAATACTACGACCAGGACATGGAGCCGCTGGTCGAAGTGGTGCAGGACACCTGCGGTCGCCACGACGCTTTCGCACTCGCCTGCTACGCCAAATATTATGACGACATCGGCTACCCGGGCCACGTCAACTGCTCGGAAAATTTCAACGGCGCACTCACGGACGCAGGCGTGACGCCGCGCGCCGGCTGGATGGCAATCAACTTCTTCTTCAACACCGCGATAGATGCGAGCGGGGTCGTCATTTCCGACGAACCGTGGTCGCGCCCGGGCGACTATGTGCTCCTGCGGGCGCTGACCGACATCGTTTGTGTCTCGTCGGCCTGCCCGGACGACACCACGCCGGCCAATGGCTGGAACCTTACCGACATTCATGTCCGCACCTATTCGGGCCAGGAAAAGTTCTCTCGAGCCGTAGCGAAAAGAATGACCCCAGATGCCGAACCGATCATGACCCGCGAGACTGCGTTTCACGCGAGCTTCGCCAGGCACACACGCGACTTTGTCGAATACAAGGGTTACTGGCTGCCCAATTCCTTCGCCAAGGCCGGACCGATCGAGGAATATTGGGCGTGCCGCGAAAGGGCGGTGGTGATCGATCTGTCGCCGTTGCGGAAATTCGAGGTCACCGGTCCTGATTCCGAGGCGCTGCTGCAATACACGCTGACCCGCGACGTGAAGAAGCTGGGGGTCGGCCAGGTTGCTTATTCGGCCATGTGCTACGAGCACGGCGGCATGATCGACGACGGTACGTTGCTCAGGCTCGGCCGCGACAATTTCCGCTGGATCGGCGGCGACGACTATGGCGGCGTCTGGCTGCGCCAGCAGGCCGAGAAGCTCGGTCTCAAGGTGCTGGTCCGCTCATCGACCGACCAGATGCACAACATCGCCGTGCAAGGGCCGAAAAGCCGGGACATTCTGAAAGACATCATCTGGACCTCGCCGGTGCACCCTTCCATCGTCGAACTCGAGTGGTTCCGCTTCGCCGTGGCCCGCATCGGCGATGCGCAAGGCGTACCGGTCGTCGTCTCCCGCACCGGCTATACGGGTGAACTCGGTTACGAGATCTGGTGCCATCCGCGAGACGCTTCGAGCGTATTTGACGCGATCTGGGAAGCCGGACAGCCGCATGGCCTGAAGCCCATGGGTCTGGCAGCGCTCGACATGGTGCGGATCGAGGCCGGATTGATCTTCGCAGGCGCCGAGTTTTCCGATCAGACCGATCCGTTCGAGGCTGGCATCGGCTTTACCGTGCCGCTGAAGTCGAAGCCCGACGACTTCATCGGGCGTGATGCCCTCATTCGCCGCAAGGAAAACCCGTCGCGCAAATTCGTCGGTCTCGAGATCGACGCCAATGTCGATGTCGGGCACGGCGACTGCATCCATATCGGCCGCGCGCAGATCGGCGAGGTGACGTCCAGCATGCGCTCGCCCGTGTTGGGTAGGAACATCGCCCTGGCGCGGGTTGATGTCACGCATTCCGCAGTCGGAACCGAGGTCGAGATAGGCAAGCTCGACGGCCATCAGAAGCGGCTGCCGGCGCGGATCGTGGCGGTTCCGCATTTCGATCCGCAAAAGACGCGGCCACGCTCCTGATAAGGATGCAGCGGCGCGATCGCTGACGTCTACCGCAGGGCCAATCACTTCGCAGCGGCTGCGATCTCCTTCACGGCCAGATAGGACTCCAGCGAATCGTCCATCGCCTCCAGCCACGGCGTGTGATGCTTCGGCGCCATGGTGCCGGTCATCAGCGAGCGGTAGGCGTTGTCGCGGAAGCCCATGATGTTCTCCATCTTGTGGTGCTCCCATTGCATGAAGGTCTGGTTCGTCGCCTCGACGTCGAAGGGCGGGTAGTCGGTTTGGTCCATCAGTTCCTTGGTGTAGTCGCCCTGGAACCAGATCATCTGCTCTGCGTCTTCCAGCGTTTCCTCGCGTGCACGCCATTTCGCGCTGTCGGCGGCCATCGCCTCGGCCGAAGGAAGTTTGATGCGGCCCATGATCACATCGCGCGCGTACCAGGCCTGCGCGTCGAACATGTTGAAGGTGTAGAACTGGTCCTGCATGCCGATGTAGAACAGCGCCGGATTGTTCTCCCACACCACGCCCTTGTAGATGCCGAGCGGCCACATGCGGTTGTTGGTCTTGAGCTTGAGGTCGTCGGTGAGGAACGGGAAGCTGTGCAGGTAGCCGGTGCACAGGATGACGGCGTCGATCTCCCTGGTCGAACCGTCCTTGAAATGCGCCGTCTTGCCGACGACCTTCTGCAACAGCGGCTTCTGCTCCCAACCGTCGGGGAAGGTGAAGGCCATGGGCGCCGAGCGGTAGCTGACGGTGATCGACTTCGCGCCGTATTTGTAGCATTGCGAGCCGATGTCCTCGGCCGAATAGGAGCGGCCGACGACGAGCACGTTCTTGCCCTTGAACTCGGTCGCGTCGCGGAAGTCGTGGCTGTGCAGCACGCGGCCCTGGAACGTCTCGAAGCCCTCGAAATAGGGGACGTTCGGCACCGAGAAATGACCCGAGGCAACGACGACGTTGTCGAACTCCTCCGAGTAGGTGACGTCGTTGGTGCGGTCATGCGCGGTGACGGTGAATTTTTTCGTCGCATCCGACCAGGTGACCATGCGCACCGGCGTGTTGAAGCGCACCCATTTCTTCACGCCGGATTTTTCGACGCGGCCCTTGATGTAGTCCCAAAGCACGGCGCGCGGCGGGTAGGAGCCGATCGGGCGTCCAAAGTGCTCCTCGAACGTGTAGTCGGCGAATTCGAGACACTCCTTCGGTCCGTTCGACCAGAGATAGCGATACATCGAGCCATGCACCGGATCGCCGTGCTCGTCGAGGCCGGTACGCCACGTATAATTCCAAAGACCGCCCCAGTCGGACTGCTTCTCGAAACAGACGATTTCGGGAATCTCGGCGCCCTTTGCCGCCGCGGATTGAAACGCCCTGAGCTGGGCAAGACCGGACGGGCCGGCCCCGATGACGGCAACGCGCTTCTTCATTCCGATCCTCCCGAGAGCTTTTCCAGCACGAAAGAAATTTCACTGTGAGGACAATAATTTGTCCTGTATGCGTGTCAATGCGTCCCGGGTCCGAAACAGTGAGGCAATCGAGGAGGCAGAGGAACGGCGCATCGCTCTTTTGTTTCTTGCCTGGGCTCGCAGAGCGGGTAGCTTGAGCTTCCATTCCTGCCAGTGTATCTGGCGCGCGAATAAATTCACCGGAAGTGAAAAACGTGCCTGCGTGGGCGGAATTGGAGGCGAAATGGAAAAGGCGGGAAGCAAGGCAGGCAAGACGAAACCTGCCGCCAGAAAATCGGCCGCGGCTGGTCCGTCGAAATCCCTCAAAGCCGACTACGGCGGAAATCTACGCCATCCGTCCGCCGCTGATGCAGAATCCGCATGCGGTTCGCGATACCAAGGAAAAGGTGCTTGAAGTGGCGATCGGGCGGGAGGTCCGTGCCTTCCGCAAGAAGCTTGGCATCACGGTCGCCGATCTGGCTGCCGCGACCCGCCTTTCGCTCGGCATGCTGTCGAAGATCGAGAACGGCATCACGTCGCCGTCGCTGACGACGCTGCAGGCGCTCTCCCACGCGCTCGGCGTGCCGGTGACGGCATTCTTCCGGCGCTTCGAGGAAGAGCGCGCCGTCGTATTCGTCAAGGCGGGCGAGGGGCTGGAGATCGAGCGGCGCGGCACCCGCGCCGGCCACCAGTACAATCTGCTCGGCCATGTAGGGGCAAACACCAGCGGGGTCGTGGTCGAGCCCTATCTGATCACCCTGTCGGAGAAGTCGGACGTGTTTCCGACCTTCCAGCACGAGGGCATGGAGTTTTTGTACATGTTGGAGGGCGAGGTGGTTTACCGCCACGGCTCGCACCTCTTCCGCATGCTGCCCGGCGACAGCCTGTTCTTCGACGCCGACGCGCCGCACGGGCCGGAGGAGCTGACGCAACTGCCGATAAGGTACCTGTCGATCATTTCCTATCCGCAGAGGAATGCCGGGGATTGAAGGGGTTCTACCTCCCCCTGGAGGTCGGCGAGCGAAGCGAGTCGGGCCCGCTGCCTGGCAAGGCATCGGGGAGGGTCCGGCTCAATCGACAATCGCGCGCGACCCCCGTCAGGAGGTGTCGGCGCTCAAGACGCCCAGAAGGCCAGCCCGTGGGTGTTGTTCAAAACCTCGTGGACCTCGTGGTCGGGCTTGCGGCGCCAGCCGGGCGGACGGCCGGGGCGCAGCGGCCAGATTCGGCAGGGCCTCGCCCGGCGATGCTCGCCACCAAGGTTGAAGGGAAGACGTTCGATCGTACCAACCATGAGACGGATGGAGACAAGTTCTATTCCAAATTTACATTCGCAACCAAAGTCGTTGCCGCCAGCAAAGTGGCAGTCAACTACGATGGCTTTGAGCCGCTCCTTCAGGCGATATTGGATGTCCAGGCCGATTACGCTCAACGGCTGTTGTCGGTGCCCGCCCCCGTGCCCGCCGCCCTGCGCCGGCTGTCCCGGCGGCGTAAGCGCTGCGCTCAGAGTTGAGCGCCCTGCCTCAACCACCCCCACCCCGATCCGCTGCGCGGATCGACCCTCGCCGCAAGGGGGAGGGTGGGCGCTCCTCACTCCGGCCCGAACCCCGCCGAAGTCGGCTCCCCGTCGTCATATCTCGCTAGCCATTCCACCAGCGTCGGGCGGTAGCGTGTCAGGCCCTTGTAGTTGGCGAGTTCGTCGGGCAGGTCGCGCAGCACACGGTGGAGCCGCCGCGCCCATTTCGGCGAAGTGACGAGCTCGTCCATCTTGATCAAATAGCAGCGGATCGGGAAGACCAGCGCGTTGGAGCGCGGCAGGCGCCAGAAGCTTTGCAGCTCGACGCGCAGATGCACCTTCTGGCCGACATTTTCGGGCGTGACGGTCGCCCGGTCCGGACCCCATTTGTGATAATTCTCCGGGCTGGTGTCGAGGCGCGGATTGATCGTCATCGTCCAGTTGAGGCGCCGCGCCGGCCGGCCCTGCTGGATGTTGGTCAAGAATTTCAGTGCCCGAACGAAAATGCCTTTTTCGTGAGCCAGCGGCACCGGCGCGTGCCACTCGAAAAAATTCATGCCGATGTCGAAGTCGAGCGACCAGTCAGCCTGGGTGGTGACGATACCGGCGTCCATCCAGAGATTGCCGTCGCGCTGGTCGAGGATGCAGAAGTCGCCCTGGCTCTGGCGCGTGATGTATTCCATCGGCCCGCAGGGCAGCGTTGCGAGATCGCCGAACACGAATTTTTCGTCGATGCCGAGCGGGCGGTTGATCCAGTGCCAGTTGTCGCCGTCGCGGGTGAGCGAAAAATGCTCGGGATAGCCGGCCGCCTGCTCGGTCATCAGGAGTTCGAGCAGGTCCCAGCCGGCAAGCGTCATGTGCGGCAGCGACTGGCAGCGCAGCGGATCCTCGGCCAGTACCAGCGCACGGTCCTGCATCTCGGCGACATAGTGCTCGTCGACGTCGATCAGGTTTTCGAGCACGCTGCCGGCCGGTCCCTTCACGTGCGGCTCGATGTTGACCGCGTACATGTAACTGTCTTCGTGGAACGGGAAGGGGAAGCGGCGGATGTGCTCCGGCGAGTTCCTGAAGGTGAAGTCATCGCGGAAGGTTTCGGTGCGGAAATTGATGCCCATCGAAGCTACCTTTCCAATACGAGCGAGCGGCCCTCGAAGCGCGACACGCAGGGCATAATCTTCTTGCCCGAGCGATGCTCTTCCTCCGTGAGCCAGTGGTCGTTGTGCAGGAATTTGCCGTCGCAGGAGATGACGTTGGTCTCGCACTGGCCGCATACCCCGCCGCGGCAGAGATAGGGCGGGTCGACGCCGGCCGCCTCGATGGCTTCCAAAAGGCTCTGCTGCTCGCCGACGCGGATTTTTTTTTCGCTCAAGGCCAGCGTCACGTCGAAGGGCAGGCCCGGCTGCGGCGCGGAGAAATGCTCGTAGTGCACGGTCTCCGGCGGCCAGCCGGCCTCGGTGGCGGTGCGGCGCACCCAGTCGATCATCGGGGCGGGGCCGCAGATATAGAGATGCGTGCCGAGCAGCTGGGAGGCGAGCAGGCGCTCCAGCGCGATCTTCTCGCCGCGGTCGTCATGGTAGAGGTGGATGCGTTTGCCGTAGCGCTCCTGGAGCACGTCGCCATAGGTGAAGAGCGAGGCGGTGCGGCAGGCGTAATGCAGCTCGAAATTGCCGCCGGCGGAGGCGAGCTGCGCGGTCTGCGCCATGAAGGGCGTGATGCCGATGCCGCCCGCAAGCATCAGGTGTTTTTTTGCCCTGAGGTCCAGTGAGAAAAGATTGACCGGATAGGAGATGACCATGCGGTCGCCGGGCTTGACGCGGCGGTGCATGAAGAGCGAGCCGCCGCGGCCGGCATCGTTGCGGCGCACGCTGATCGTATATTCCGAGGTGTCGAGCGGCGAGGACATCAGCGAATAGGGATTGAGCCGCGAGCGTCCGTCGTCCTGCATCTCGACCACGACATGCGCACCGCCGGAGAAGGTGGGAAACTGCCCGCCATTCGCCGGGCGGAAATGGAAACGCGTGACGAGCTCGTTGACCGGAACGATCCCGGCGACGGTGACGTCGAGTTTGGTCGTGCCGGTGCTCACCGGAAAATCTCCTCTTTGGTAGGGATTTCGCTGCGGTCTTCCGCGTTGATGCAGACGCCCTGGAATGCGGCGAGGCGGCGCGAATAATGATCGCGTACGAGGAGAAGCAGGCCGCAATGCGCGCAGGTGGCGGGCTGCGTCGTCACGTCCTCGGTGATGCCCTTGCAATGAACGCACTGCACGCGCCGGGCCAGCGACCCGCGATGTTCGGTCTGGATCGAAGTATGGTCGATGCCGGCTTCGAGCGCCGCCTGCATGGCCTGGCCGATCAGGCCCTCGGTGCCGGCAAGATAAAGCCGCAGCCCCATATGCGCGGTGGTGAGCGTCTGGCGCAGGCGCGGCAGTGCCGCGGCGATCGACGGGCCCTCGTAGAAGCGGGCAGGCTTCAGCGCCGTGAGCGCGGCGAGGTATTTGTCGCCGGCGGTGCGCGGGATGAAGGCGATCCCGGCGCCGGCGAAGAAAGTTTCCGGCGCGGTTTTCGCGAGGTCGAGGATCGCTTCGGCGCCTTCCGCGTCGGCGATGAAGAGATGGTCCTTGCCCGGCTGCGGTGTCAGCGTTCCGTAGACGGGCCTGCTCTTGATCGTCGGTTCAATCAACGGTCCGGTCATCCCTTCGCGGTGCGTTTGGTCTTTTTCGGATCGTCGAAGGGAAGCGGCTGAGCTGCAGCCTTGATCGAGCCGCTGCGGTTGCGCACCTCCAGCGGCGTTCCGGCGACCGCGCAGTGGACGTCGAGACGGGCGATGCCCATGGATTTCCTGACGAGCGGCGAATACATCGCGCAGGTGACGACGCCGACCTGTTTGCCGTCGCGGTAGACCGGCGCGCCTTCGTCGGCCGGCTCCTTGCCGTCGAGCAGCACGCCGAAGATCCTGAAGCGCTCCTTGCCCTTCAGGCGATAGTGCTCCTCGGCGCCGCGGAACCCTGTCTTGCCGGGGCTGACGGTGAAGTCGAGACCGAGTTCCCAAAGCGTGTCGCCGGGGCCTTCGTTCTCGAACGGATATTTCTGGGAATTGTCGTATGGGATAGAAGAGCAGGTAGCTCTCGACGCGCAGCATATCGAGTGTGGTGAACCGGCAGGGGATGATGCCCATCGCCTTGCCTTCGTCGAGGATGGTGTCCCAGATTGTCCCGGCATCCTGGCCGCGGCAGAATATCTCGTACCCACGCTCGCCGGTGTAGCCGGTGCGCGAAATCATCACCGGAAAGCCGAAAAGCTGCGTCTGCATATGATGAAAATAGGGCAGGTCGCGGATGCCCGGCACATGCTTGGCAAGATAGTCGACCGCAAGCGGTCCCTGCAGCGAGAGGTCGTGCAGGTTGTCGTCGAAGCGGATCGATACGTCGCGGCCGATCGCGGCGCGCTGAAGTTCTTCATGCCCGGTGCCCGAGCCGTGCACCACCATCCACGAATTCGGGCTGATGCGGTAGATGATGCAGTCGTCGGTGAATTTCCCGGCCTCGTTCAGCATGCAGGCGTATGCCGACTTGCCGGGGTAGATCTTCTCCACGTCGCGCGTGGTGGCGAGGTCGATCAGATGCGCGGCGTGCGGCCCGGTGATGTGGACCTTCTTCAGTCCGGAAACATCCATCAACCCGGCCCTGGTGCGGATCGCGAGATACTCTTCGTCGGCGTCCTTGTCGTAGCTCCAGGCGGTGCCCATGCCGCTCCAATCCTCAAGCCTGGACCCCAGCGCGCGATGGCGGTCGGCCAGTGTCGAAAATCTCCAGGATCGGGTCATCTGCTCGCTCTCCCAATTTTTCGTTCGCGCTTCGGCATTCCGCCGCCTCGCTGGCGGCCCGTTTTCCCCAGCCGGATATTGACTCAAATTCGCGAAAGCGCGCAATACTAAGAAGCAAAAAGTTTTACTGAGAGGCAAAACAACTGCATGACGGGAGGGGAAATGGCATGGAAGGGAATCTCAATGCACTGACGACGATTTTCACCGAGTTCTACTACTGGGTGACGATCGTGATGATGTTCCTCATTCACGTAGGATTCTGCACTTATGAGGTCGGCGTCTCGCGCCGGCGCAACCACCTGAAGACGCTGATGAAGAATGCGATGGCGATCCCCATCGTCACCATCACCTTCTACTTCTTCGGCTGGTGGATCTATTTCGCATTCCCGAATGGCCCGGGCTTCGTCGAGGGCGGACTGATTACCTCCAACTTCGCCGAGCCGTGGAGCCCGCTGATGGCGCCGCACCTGTCCGGCGTCACTCCGGGCGAGGTCGACGTGACACCGGCGGAGACCGCCTATTGGCACCGCCTCAACGGCGTCTTCTGGGGTGCGTTCCTGCTCTTCTCCATCACCACCGCGTCGATCATCTCGGGCTCGATCATCGAGCGGGCGAGGTCGGGCGCCTTCTGGATCGTCGCCGTGCTGATCGGCTCGGTGCTGTGGATCCTCGACGCCGCCTGGGGCTGGCACCCGCAAGGCTGGATGGTCAAGCTCTGGGGTTACCATGATGCCTATGCATCCGGCGTCGTGCATGCGATCGCCGGCGGCGCGGCACTTGCCTTCCTGATCGTGCTTGGGCCGCGCATCGGCAAGTTCCGGGCGGACGGCACGGCACGCGACATCCCGCCCCACAATGTGTGGCTGGTCACGATCGGGCTCTTCCTGATCTACACCGGCTTCTGGGGCTTCTACGCGGCCTGCAACATCCCGATGATCAGCCCGGAATTGATCGCGGGCCAGATTACCGGGCCGATGTGGACGGCGACCAACATCTATCTGGCGCCGACCACCCTCTCGGCAGTCACCTTCAACTTCCTGATGTCGCTGTCGGGCGGCATGCTTGCCGGCTATCTGATATCGAAGGGCGACCCGTTCTGGACCTTCTCGATGGGGCTCTGCGGCGTTATCTCCACCTCGGCCGGCAACGACCTCTACCATCCGATCCAGGCCATGCTGATCGGCGCCATCGTGCCGGCGATCTGCTACAAGCTGCACTACTTCGTCGAGCGCCGTTTCAAGATCGACGACGCGGTGGGCGCCGTTGCGGTGCACGGCTACGGCGGCTTCCTCGGCGTCGTGGTTGCAGGCTTCATGCTGTGGGGACAGCCGTCCTCGCCTTACGAGGGCTTCGCCCACATCAACCCGCTCGGCAATTTCGCCGGCGCGGTGCTGATGTTCCTGCTCGGCTTCATACCGATCTTCATCGTGTGCAAGATACTGGATCGTTTCGGTCTCTTGCGTGTGCCGCGCAAGGTCGAGCTCGAGGGCGTCGATTTCGCCATCAACCATGCCTTCAACGCGTCCGTGCATGAGGTTTCGGCCGCCGAGAAGGCCATGGTCAACAAGTAGCCATCGGACAAGGAGCAAACATCATGTCCACGAATGGAATGGAAAGCTGGGCTGTCGACTTGAGCACGGTCGGCGCAATCTACCCTTTTCAGGGTTCCGAAGTGCTGATGGTAATCATCGGCCTCGTCTTCTGGATCGGCTGGCACGTCCTGCAGATCCAGCATGAAAGCGCGGAGATAGAGGCCGACATGGCGGCCGACCGCAGCGGCGAGGAGACCCGAGAGGCGATCGACCGCTATTGAACGGAAAGGAGGCGCCGTGCCCTGGCGGCGCCTCCTGCTTCGCCTTGTCTCACAGTAAAATTATTTTCATTGTAGTTGAATTGACCGGCGGAAAAAGCTAGCTGTCGAAAAGGATCACAGCCAGGAGGCTAAAGCCATGTGTGGCATTGTAGGTTTGTTCCTGAAAGACAAGTCGCTGGAGCCGAAGCTCGGCGAGCTTTTGTCGGAAATGCTGGTGTCGCTGTCGGACCGCGGACCGGACAGCGCGGGCATCGCCATCTACGGTCCGGGCGAGAAAAAGAAGAGCAAGATCACCATCCAGTCGGCCGACCCGGAGAGCGACTTCGCCGGCCTCGGCAAGGCGCTGGAGAGAGAGAATCGGCGCCAAGGTCGAGGTGATCGTCAAGTCGACCCACGCGGTGATCGAGGTGCCGACAGCAAAGCTCGAGGCCGCGCGTGATGCCATACTCGAGCTCAGGCCCGCCGTGCGCATCATGGGCGCCGGCGAAGTCATCGAGATATTCAAGGAGGTCGGCCTGCCCGGCGACGTGGTAAAGCGCTTTAACCTGACAAAAATGTCGGGCACGCACGGCATCGGCCACACCCGCATGGCGACCGAGAGCGCCGTCACCACGATGGGCGCGCACCCCTTCTCGACCGGTCCCGACCAGTGCCTCGTGCACAATGGCTCGCTGTCCAATCACAACAATGTCCGCCGCGAGCTGAAGCATGATGGCATGACGTTCGAGACGGAGAACGATACAGAGGTTGCGGCCGCCTTCATCTCCAACAAGATGGCGCATGGCGACAACCTCGGCGTGGCGCTGGAGAAGACGCTGACCGACCTCGACGGCTTCTTCACCTTCGTTGTCGGCACCAAGAACGGTTTTGGCGTCGTGCGCGATCCGATCGCCTGCAAACCCGCCGTCATGGCCGAAACAGACCAGTATGTCGCCTTCGGCTCGGAATACCGCGCGCTCGCCAACCTGCCCGGCATCGAGGATGCCAAGGTGTGGGAGCCCGAGCCGGCCAAAGTCTATTTCTGGGAGCACTGATGCCGACCATCGACCTCGCCAAATCCTCGCTTCGAGATCTCAACCACGCGCTCCACCAGATCAAGAAGGGCTCGAACGAAACCTCCTGGGAGGTGATCAACCCGAAAGGCAGCCACGCGGTGGCGGCCGGCGTCGACGCGCCCATCTCGGTCGATGTGCGCGGCCCGGTCGGCTACTACTGCGGCGGCATGAACAGCGAGGCGACGATCACCGTGCACGGCTCGGCCGGTCCGGGCGTCGGCGAGAACATGATGTCGGGCACGATCGTCGTGAAGGGCGACGCCAGCCAGTATGCCGGCGCGACCGGCCAGGGCGGCCTGCTCGTCATCGAAGGCAACGCCTCGTCGCGCTGCGGCATATCGATGAAGGGCATCGATATCGTGGTTCACGGCAATATCGGCCACATGTCGGCCTTCATGGCGCAGTCGGGCACCCTGGTGGTGCTCGGCGATGCCGGCGATGCGCTGGGCGATTCCATCTACGAGGCCAAGCTCTACGTACGCGGCAAGGTGAAGAGCCTCGGCGCCGACTGCATCAAGAAGAAGATGCATCCCAAGCACATCAAGCGGCTGCGCGAACTGCTTGACCGCGCCGGCGTGAAGGGCGTGGAACCGGAGGAATTCACCCGCTACGGTTCGGCCCGCACGCTCTACAATTTCAACATCGACAACGCCGATGCGTATTGAGGCGGATTGAATGACCTACCGAAACCCGCCGACCACGCCGCGCAAGTCGACCACCTTTGACGATTACACGCTGTCGGAAATCCGCCGCGCCGCGTCGACCGGCATCTACGACATCCGCGGCGGCGGGGCGAAGCGCAAGCTGCCGCATTTCGACGATCTCCTGTTCCTTGGCGCGTCGATCTCGCGTTACCCACTCGAAGGCTACCGCGAACGCTGCGATACGTCGGTGGTGCTCGGCGCGCGCCACGCGAAAAAGCCGATCAAGTTGAAGATCCCCATCACCATCGCCGGCATGAGCTTCGGCTCGCTTTCCGGCCCGGCCAAGGAGGCGCTCGGACGCGGCGCGACCATTGCCGGCACCTCGACAACCACCGGCGACGGCGGCATGACGGAGGAAGAGCGCGGCCATTCGAAGACGCTGGTCTACCAATATCTGCCGTCGCGCTACGGCATGAACCCGCGCGACCTTCGCCGCGCCGATGCGATCGAGATCGTTGTTGGGCAAGGCGCCAAGCCTGGCGGCGGCGGCATGTTGCTCGGCCAAAAAATTTCCGACCGTGTCGCCGAGATGCGCAATTTGCCCATGGGCATCGACCAGCGCTCGGCCTGCCGCCACCCGGACTGGACCGGCCCGGACGATCTGGAGATCAAGATCCTGGAAGTGCGCGAGATCACCGACTGGGAGAAGCCGATCTACGTCAAGATTGGCGGTGCGCGGCCATATTACGACACGGCGCTCGCCGTGAAGTCAGGCGCCGACGTCGTTGTGCTCGACGGCATGCAGGGAGGTACGGCGGCGACGCAGGAAGTCTTCATCGAGCATGTCGGGCAGCCCACGCTCGCCTGCATCAGGCCCGCCGTGCAGGCGCTGCAGGACCTCGGCATGCACCGCAAGGTGCAGCTGATCGTCTCGGGCGGTATCCGCAATGGCGCCGACGTTGCCAAGGCGCTGGCGTTGGGCGCCGATGCGGTCTCGATCGGCACGGCCGCACTCGTCGCGCTGGGCGACAACGATCCGCATTGGGAGGCCGAATACAACGAGCTTGGCACCACCGCCGGAGCTTACGACGATTGGCACGAGGGCAGGGATCCTGCCGGCATAACCACGCAGGACCCTGAACTGATGAAGCGGGTGGATCCTGTCGTCGCCGGCCGGCGCCTTGCCAACTACCTGAAGGTGATGACGCTGGAGACGCAAACCATTGCGCGGGCCTGCGGCAAGAACGACGTGCACAATCTCGAGCCCGAGGATCTCGTCGCGCTGACCGTCGAGGCGGCGGCGATGGCGCAGGTGCCTCTGGCAGGCACGAACTGGATACCCGGAAAGGGCGGCTTCTAATCTAGTCGACTGCGGCCAATAAGAAGAAAAAAAGCCACGGGAACGGCATTCAAACAAAAATGGGGAACTCCATTGGCAACTGATCTCGCGCAATTCGCCAAGAAGAACGGCGTCAAATATTTCATGATTTCCTACACCGATCTTTTCGGTGGGCAGCGTGCCAAACTCGTCCCGGCCCAGGCGATCGGCGACATGCAGAAGGACGGCGCGGGCTTTGCCGGCTTCGCGACCTGGCTCGACCTGACGCCGGCCCACCCGGACATGCTGGCCGTGCCGGACCCGGATTCGGTAATCCAACTGCCGTGGAAGCGCGACGTCGCCTGGGTCGCGGCCGACTGCATCATGGAAGACAAGACGGTCGACCAGACGCCGCGCGCCACGCTGAAGCGGCTGATCGCCGGGGCCGCCAAGGACGGCATGCACGTGAAGACCGGTGTCGAGGCCGAGTTCTTCCTGATCTCGCCCGACGGCACCGCGATCTCCGACGCCGCCGACACCGCCTCGAAACCCTGCTACGACCAGCAGGCGGTAATGCGCCGCTATGAGGTGATAGCGGAAATCTGCGACCACATGCTGGCGTTGGGCTGGGGGCCGTATCAGAACGACCACGAGGACGCCAACGGACAGTTCGAGATGAACTGGGCGTTCGACGACGCGCTGGCCACCGCCGACAAGCATTCATTCTTCAAGTTCATGGTCAAGTCGATCGCCGAAAAGCACGGATTGCGTGCGACCTTCATGCCGAAGCCGTTCCAGGGGCTCACCGGCAACGGGTGCCACGCCCACATTTCCGTCTGGGATGCGGCCGGAAAGAAGAACGTCTTCGCGGATGACAAGATGGAGCTCGGCCTGTCGGCCAAGGGCAGAAATTTCCTCGGCGGCATCATGAAACATGCCTCCGCGCTTGCCGCGATCACCAATCCGACCGTCAATTCCTACAAACGCATCAACGCGCCGCGCACCGTGTCCGGCGCGACATGGGCGCCAAACTCGGTGACCTGGACCGGCAACAACCGCACCCATATGGTGCGCGTGCCGGGGCCCGGCCGCTTCGAGCTGCGTCTGCCGGACGGGGCCGCCAACCCTTATTTGCTGCAGGCGGTGATTATCGCGGCGGGCATGGACGGCATCCGTTCCAAGGCCGATCCGGGCAAGCGCTACGACATCGACATGTACAGCGAAGGCTACAAGGTGAAAGGCGCGCCGAAACTTCCACTCAACCTGCTCGACGCGCTCAGAGAGTTTGACAAGGACAAGTCCCTGAAATCCTCGCTGGGCGAGGAATTTTCTGCTGCCTACCTGAAACTGAAACATCAGGAATGGAATTCATACACGTCGCATTTTACGCAGTGGGAGCGCGACAACACGCTCGACATCTGAACAATGCAGGCGCCCGGACGGCAAGGCCGTTCTTTCGGCGGTAAATCAGGACAGGCCGTCCCATGCGCGCGCGCCTTCTGTTTCCGCAAGCTGGATGCCCATTTCCACGAAGGCGGTCAGCACGGACAAACGGTCGGCGAGCGCCACCCGCGCCAAACCGGCTAAAATCCCGGCATTGACGGCGCGGGCGGTCAGAAATGGCGGATGACGGGATGACGAAGTCCGATAAGCGGCTGGATTGCCGCCGTTGTGTCCCGCCGCCAAGGCGATCCAGACCGCCGGTGTCCTTTGGTCCGCCGCTCGCGCTTCATCCACCGCGGCGTGGCGCCTGTGCTCCAGCGGTTCGCTGACCCAGTCGTGAACAAGAGCCAGCAATCTGTGATCCTGTTCGTCCAGCAAATTCGCCAGGTTGCTCAGGCACTCATGGCCCCACCAGATCGCGGCGCGATCCGGGAGCAGGTAAGCGCAAAAGGTAACTGCTTCCTCGGGCACCTTGCCTGCGAGAAGGGACCGGCAGAATTCAAGCGACGGTTGGTCGGTGGGAATCGCTTTCATGTCCTGTGAGGCGGTCGGGCAGGCTGTAAAAAGATCCTTCGCCGTCTTGAACCGGAGCCCATTGACCATGGCTGCGACATCTCTCCCACTACGACCGTTCGACATTTCAGGCGGGCAGGTTCGGGTCGCTCCCGGCTGGAAAGCGAAGAACCCACCATTTCAGCAATTCATCGCGCCAGGCTCCTGACGGACGCATCAAGCGTATCCGGCTTTTACCGTTGCCGCTACGATCATAGCAAAACTTCGCTGGTTCAAGATATTAGTCGAAGATGAGTGCGAATATCGTTACTTGGAGCCTCCGTCTGTTGCGGACACTTTTCGTTTTTCTTGACAGAAAACCGCCTGCGATCTACCTTGCGTCAATCCTTCTCTGTTAATCGGACTCTTAAACTGGAGACACCGCGATGCGGGTAGGTACTTCGGTCTTCGTGTTGGTATCGGCACTGATATCTTCAAGTGCATTCGCCCAGTCACTCCAGTCTTCGGAGGACATCGTTCAGTTTTTCGCCAAGGCGGCTGACCTAGGTGCGGCACGCGGAATATGCGTCGGTACCGAGGACGAATGCAAAAGCAAATCTCAGCCGCGGGTGGAAACCGGGCTCGATATGCTGGTCAATTTCGATCTCGAATTCGGCCGTCCTTGCTCCCGACGCTCAGGCAAAACTCAGCGAGTTCGCCAAGGCGTTGAAGGATAACCGGCTGAAAGCGCACACCTTTCTTGTCGAAGGTCACACCGACGCGTCGGGCTCGGCGACCTACAATGATGGACTTTCGGAACGCAGGGCGCAGTCGGTGACCGCCTTCCTCCTGTCGAACGGGATAGAACCGTCGCGGATCAGCGCGATCGGCGTGGGTGAAACTCACCCGCGCAATCCCAATCCGTATGATCCGGTCAACCGACGGGTCGAAATGCGGATCAAGATCCAGTAGTTGCGTATAGCCGGCGCGCCCGCGCCGGCTGGCGCATCCCGGCGCCGCGTCGTCCGGACGTGCCGGTTTGTTTCGCGAGCTGCCGGCGCGCTGCATCACGGTTCAGATCATTTCCTTGAAGGAATTGACGATCGCGGTGACCGCCTTCTTGTATGCCTCGAATTCCGGCGACGTCTGACGGACTTCCTTGGTGACGGAAGACGGCTGCGACGACGGTATCCAGGTGCTGCGGCCGCTCATTTTTCTCTCCGCCCAGTTCGCGACATAGCTGGCGTTCTTGCCGGTGAGGAACGGGTTGGCCCGGATCACCGACGCTCCCAGAATATTGACGAGCATCGCGTCGCCCGGAGACGACAGCACCACATGCGCGCCTTCCATGCCGAGAAAGTGGCAAAGATACAGCCGGCCGGCGGTGATCTGATGGCCGCGGGCCTTCAGGTATGCCTCTCCCTCGCGCGCCAGGTTGCGCACCATTTCGCGCGAAATGGTCGGATCGAACCGCAAGGCGAGAAGCTCGCTCTGCGAAAGTGTCCGCGCCAGGTCCGGGCGGTAGGTGTTTATCATCCTGATCCACGTCGATGAGATGAACTGGCCGAGACCGGTTGCCGAAGACAAGGGATTCTTGGCGCGGGCGCTGCCGCCGCTTTCGACATGGATGATGCGGTTGGTGAGCTTCTCGATGGCGGAACCATCCGACGCCACGACCGTGACAGTGCCCAGCGGATCGACGGCCTCGCTGTTCTGGTAGAGTTCGAAATGCAGATGCGGCCCTGTCGACAAGCCGGTCGTGCCTATGTAGCCGATGACGTCGCCGGCCTTGACGGAAGTGCCCACGCCCTTGTCTGCCGCGAAGCGCGACATGTGCGCGTAGCGCGTCTCACGTCCATCTGGATGCGAGATCCGCACCAGGTTGCCGTAGCCGCCGCCGTCTCCCTGGAAAACGATCTCGCCATCGAACGCCGCTGAAATCGGCGTGCCGATCGGCGCCGCCCAGTCGACGCCCTTATGGATGCGGACAGTTCCCAGGATCGGATGCTTGCGAGGGCCGAACGTCGACGTCATGACGCCGCTGACGGGTGTCACCATGCCGTTGGTGATCGTCAGGGAGTGAACCAGGTCGTCGCCGGTGACGCAGGCGAATTGGCCGTCGCTTTGCCGGAAGACAAAACATTCCAAGGTCTTTTCGGCGCCGTGAACGCCCACATACAGCACGCGTCCCGAGGCGCCGTCGCTGCCGCGCGCCGTCTGCGAATAGATGAGCACCAGGCGTTCGTTGAATGTAGCGAAGGCGTTCAGGTCCTGGCCGCGCGAAAGAAACATGATCGCTTCGCCGATCACCCCGGTCGGGACGTTGTTGCGGGCGGCCGTCGAATAGATCGCGTCGAGAAGCCGATACTGGCGCTTGTGGGCGCCTTCTTGCGGCGCGCCGGAATAATTGAACAGGTCGTCCCGCACCCATGGATCGACGCCCACAACGAATACGCCTGCCGTATTGCGCGCCAGCGTGCCGACATAGGTGTTCTTGGCGTAGATCGAGACCTGCATGAGCGACGGGGTGACGGTTTCACGCCGCGGCCGGTATCCGCGCATCGCAACGACGTAGCCCGGTTCGAGGGTTTCCCGGTTGAAGAGCGACTTCAGTGCTTCTCCGGCCAGCCTGGCATCATCGGCGCTGAAATGGCCTTCGAGAACCACACTGTCCAAGCTGCGCGTGTTGAGGATTTTCACGAACACGTCCTCGGTCATTTCGAACCGCTCGAATTCGGGGGTGACCGTCGCGACGTTGGTGTTGTCTTCGATCGCCGTTTTCTGGAATTCGGGCAGGTTTGCCTCGCCTGCATCGATCGTCTCGCCCCAGCCGGCGCCGGCGTCGGCAACTGTCCCGTCCTGTGGGCTGCTGGCCTCCGGGACCACGTCGCCGGCAGGCTGCGAAGGTTGGAGGTCGATCTGCAAGTCGTCCGCGGGGGCCGCCACCGCCGTTCGCTGCGCCTGGAAAAACGCAAAGTCTTCCTGGCTCGAAGGGATGGTTGTCATGAAACGCTCGCTGGAGCTCAACATCGCGTCGGACAGAACTTCGATCTGCGGCGATATCCCCGGTTGCGCGAGATTCGCCGGCCGCGGAATCGTGCGCCCCCTCGTTGCGGTGGCGCTGTCGCGAGACAGATTGATCCACATGGGATCGCCCGCCAGATCGACGATCGCGGGCACATAGACCGGCGCATCGGCCGGTACGACGTCGGTCCCTTCGGAGACCTCCAGTTCTTCATCGATGTCGCCGAACGACCAGTAGTCGGCCGTAAGGTACACAGAGGCCGCAATCGAAAGCAGAGCGAAAATTCCGACGCCGGCGAGGACCTTGCGCCAGCGCGCCCGCCGCCGCCGCTGCGCAAGCGCCTGTTTTCGTAGCCGGAAGCTGGCGTCGATGCCGTGCGTCATGGACCGCGCCCGGTCAGGAAGAAGGTCCACCGGATCTGCTGAAGCGTGTCGACCTCATAGAACCGTGCCGCGATGTGGCCGCGCTGCCAACACTCGTCGATGCCACGGATGCTGAAGCGCCGCCGTTCGATGCACATATCGGTCGAACCGCTGAGGATGGCGTGGCCGAAGACGTCCGTCGCGTAGATGTAGATATAGCGGTTCACCAGTTCTTCGCGAATGACGTTGACGCACTGATTGGCTCCGATCGTCCACCAGCCGTCCGTCTGAAACGAACTGTCGATCTCCTGGCCTACCGAGAGATTGACGACATCGAGCGTCTGATTGCAGACGGTGAATTCGGCCCGAGCCTGCCCAGGCATCAGGAAGAGCAGCAAAGCGGCGATGGCCACGACAAGGAGCTTTGCGCGCAGAGCAGGCGCACAATCTTCAAAGACCGCGCTATCCGGCCTTTCGAACGAGGCCCCGGGCTGGCTGAAAAGGCGCAAGTACCGAAGTTCCATGAGTGCTCATGCTATCCGCCAAGCTGAAAATATTTGGCCGTGGCGGAGAATTCGAGCCCTTTTCCCGGATTTCTTCAAGGATCCTGGGGAACGCAATCGATGCGGGGATCGGGGTGGAAAACGTTGCCGACGCGATGTCATCGCCGCCGGTGACTGCGAGTATGATTTGCGGCACGGCTTTTCCGGTGGCCCTGTCGGCGGCGCCGAGCCCGATCGGAATGCTGAAAGTCGCCTTGCCCGGCTGCACGACGAGGCGTTCGTCGAGATTGAACACCATGCCCTTGTGATCGATGAGCAGCAGATTCGACCGCAATCCGCCACTCGTTTCCAGAGTGCCGCTGACAGGCGAACCGTTTGGTATGGACGTGCGATCGAGCGTCAGCTGGGGTTTTTCCGCTCCAGTGGCGGCGAGGGTGCGCAGGAACCCGGTGACTTCGCATTGTGCCGGTTCTATCGGGCGAAAGCCGATCTCGGGCTCAAGGTTGAACTGTGCCTGGAAAGCGGTCAGAAGATCTTCGACAGGCTGCTCCTTTGTCCCGAATACCTCGATGTCGATGGCCTTGTCGGTTGCCGAGGTCGCCGCCGCATAAAAGCAGTCGCCGCCACTGTAGTCACGCAGCCAGGATATGCGCTTCGCAACGTCACCGATGGTCGCCGGAATCTCCGGTATCGTCGGTATCTCCGGTTTGGGCGTGGCGGGAAGTTCGGGTTTGGGGATCTGGATCGCAATTTCCGTTTCGTTCTCGCCGTCATTCGCCGGCTGCTCGATCGTCGGTTTCTCGTCGTTCGCGACGGCGGGCGGGTCTAGCGGATTGTATGGGCGATTCCGTTTCGGCATCTGAATTCGCAGACCCGTTTGCTGTTTCAGAACTGTCCTTGTTTTCTCCGTCGGTAACGGCCGGCTGATCCGGCGGCGGTGTATTTTCCGGAGGCGGTGTATTTGCGCCTGTTACCGAAGGTCCCGTTGTATTTTCGGTGATCGTGTCGGGTTGTTGTGGCAGATCGCCGGCCGTGTCCGGTTGGTTTGCCGATGGCGGCGAGGTCTCGGGAACCGGGGTTTGGTCGCTGGCAGTGTTGTCCGTTGGCGCCGGCTCCTCTTTTTCCTCCGCGTCCGATGGGATCGCGGGCACCGGGATTCTCCGCCGATGTCTCGGTCTGCGGCTGAAGCGGATTTTCCGCTGGCGGCGAGGTCTCGGGAACCGGAGTTTGGTCGCTGGCAGCGTTGTCCGTTGGCGCCGACTGCTCCTTCTTCTCCGCATCCGACGGGATCGCGGGCACCGGGATTTTTTCCGCCGATGTCTCGGTCTGCGGCTGAACTGGATTTTCCGCCGGCTGGCTCTCCGTAGGTGCGTTATCGGGCTTGGGCGGCGTGGAAACGTTGGGCTTCAGCGGCGGAGTGTCGCCGATGTCCGACGCGGGGGGCGGTGTCAGGAAACCGCCCAGATAGGCGCCTCCACCCAAGGCGACGACGACCACCGCTGCAGCGACAGCAATGTTCCTGGTGTTTGCCGATCGCCCGGGAGCGGCTGCCGGCGCGGGTTTGGTTGCCGCCGGCCGCGGTTGAGCCAAACGCGCCGGCGGCATATGCGGGACAAAATGAGGTTCGTTCGGCGTATTCGGCGGTTGAGGCGACGCACCGCCCCGGGCGGCCGGGGCACGCGTGTCGACCCAGGGATCGGCAGCAGCGGATTGTCCGGGGCGGACGGTCGACCGGTCGCGGGAAAGTGCCGATCTCGGAGCCAAAGTCCCGTCATCGTCGACCTCGTCGCGGGTCATCCTGGCTATTTCGGCGCCGGTTGGCCGGTCGAGCGGGTTCGGCTGCAGCATTTCCTCGAGAATCAGCCGAAAATCATCGGCGATATCGGACAGGTCCGGCACGATCCGGCGTTTTTCCACGATCTCGAACTGCGACCCGCTCATGTCGAGGGGTTTTCCGCGCAATACCGCCGCCAGCACCAGCCCGAGGCTGTAGATGTCGGATCGTTCGCTCACCTCGCCGCCATAGAGCCCGAGCTGCTCGGGAGAGACGTAGTTGTATTTGCCCGCGAACCTTCCGCCGATCAGCGTCTCGCCGCCCACCGTCGCCGAGCGCGCGATGCCGAAATCGATGATCTTCGCGCGCTCCACCTTGCCGCCCGGCAGGATGATGTTGTCCGGAGAAAGGTCGCGGTGCACCGCGCCCGCCTCGTGGACGAAGCTCAGCCCGGAAGCCAGACGATGGCACAGCTTGCGCACGTCGCCGGCAGGCATCGGACCGCGACGCATGACGTCGAACAAGCGACTGGCCGTCGACGAATTCCATCGCCAGATAGGGACGGCCGATCCCCGGATCGATCGTGAAAACGTGGTATCGCACGATTGCGTCATGCGACAGATGATTGAGGATGGACGCTTCCTTGCGGAACAGCGACAGGATCGTCTGGTCGCGGGCGAATTCCGGCAAGACGATCTTGATCGCGACATGGTCGCCGGTCTGGATGTTGTGGCCGCGATAGACTTCGCCCATGCCGCCGGATGCGATGCGCTCGTCAAGTTCGTAGATGCCGCTGAGTTGCGTGCCGACGGCGGTGTTCGCCATATCCGGCAGTATGCGCGTCTTGTCGTCGTCGCTCATCGGCTTCAGCCTCCTGTCCTTTGGAGGCCCGGACCGGCCGATCGACCGCCACGCACGTCTTTGATCCGCACAAGCACGATGGTGACGTTGTCGGTGCCGCCGCGCGCCAGAACCATCGCGAGCAATTTCTCGCACGCCGCCTGCGGCGCAGCGGACATCACCGCCGCCTGAATTTCGGCGTCTGCAACATGGGCAGTCAGGCCGTCGGTGCTCAAAACGAAAACATCTCCCGGAAGGATTTCTCCCTGCTGGAAATCGATGACGATATCGTCGGTGACGCCGACCGCTCGCGTGATGACGTTGCGGCGCGGCCAGTTTCTGGCTTCGCTCGGACTGATCATGCCGCGATCCAGAAGCTCCTGAACCTCCGTATGGTCACGCGAAATCTGCGAGATCGCGCCGTTGCGAACCAGGTAGACTCGGCTGTCTCCCGACCAAAGGCAAGCAAACCTGCCGTCCATAGCCAGCAGGGCTGCGACGGTGGAGCCGATCGTCACGCCGCGCTCCGCCGAGATCCTGCGGATTTCGGCATGCGCCCGGTTCAACCGGTCTTCGAAGCGCGCACGAAGATCGGGCGCAGAACTCGCGATGCCGATCGTCGCCAGGTGCTCGACGATGCTGGCCGATGCAACCTCGCCGGCATCATGTCCTCCCATCCCGTCCGCAACCAGCCATAGCCCGCTTTGGGGCTCCATAAGATAGCTGTCTTCATTGAGCTGACGCACGCAGCCTGTGTGGCTCACGCCGTAACTCTCGAAGGGAAGGGCGGCATCGTTCAAATTGCCTCCTGGCGTTTCCCAAAACGCCGGCCGCTGCGCTTCCTCTGGCGCCGGCGCATGACAGTCTGCCACAGGCTTCAACATTAGAGTATAGAAATTAAGTTGAGCAGCCCCTTCTTGCGGTTGCTCTGCTGCCTAATCTTCTGCGCAAACCGGTATCGTCGCAGCGACAACTTCAGGTTCCGAGTTTTTCATGCCGGCGCACCAAGAAATTCGAAGCAGCTACCTCAACGCTGTCGGACAACTGAAACCGGAAAGCGCCGGCAGCGAGAAGGGATTGCTGGTCGAACCGATCTGGATCGTATAGGCGACGTCGCGGCCGCCGATCACGAAACGAGCCTCCAGATTGTCGCCGTTGCGGGTGATCGATGCGCTGTCCAGCAATCGCTTCAATGCCCAGGGTCCGTCGAACCTGATCGCGGATTCCCGGCCCGGAAGTTCCGGCGTCAGGCTGAGATGCGCCGAGCCGCCTTCCAGCCCGCCTGGCCAGGTTATCATGCCCGGCGTGCTGCCGGTCTGGTAGCTTTGCACGATTTGGCCGTTCACATCGAGCAAGGCCATGTCGGCATCGCCGTGCAATGAGAAGGGTGTGAAGGTTACATTGACTGCCGGAACCGAGCCGCCCAGCGGGAAGAATGCGTCGCGAATTTCGGCGGCCAGCTGAAATTCCTTCAGCGCCGATCTGGAAAGTTCGCGGCCAAGACGCGTGTCCTGCTTCCATTGCCAGTTCTGGCCGCTCATGTCGGCCAGTGGTGCGAGGTTCTGCGCGAAGAACCTGTCGATCGTACCGTTAGGCGCGAAAAGCCTGGCGAAATCGACCATCGGAACTTCGTCGGTACTGCCGCCGGCGAACGGATAGCGGTTGGCGGTCACCTCCTCGCAAGGCCTGCTGACTGTCTCGGCAAGCCTCTCGTTCAACTGCGCGATGGAGGTTTCCGCGACGTCGCCCTCGAAATCGTCCGCAGCACCGTGCACCATTCTCGCGAGCGCCTTCGGCAGACGCGACGCATTGGCGCGAAGGTTGGAGATTTGCAGCTGAAGGTTGGCATTGGCGCGTTCGCTCTGCGCCGGCAAGGTCGCCGACAGCGTAAGGCTTTGATAGATGTCGCGGAAATTCTGGGTCAGCGCATCGATGGGGCGCTGGCCGGTGGGGCCATTGACCAGCAACTGAAAAGGCTTGAACTGCGCTTCGATGCTGGCGCCGGGATCCTGACCTGCCGTTTTCGCAAAGGCCGCGCCGGCTCTGCTTTGCGACTTGCCCGAAGCCAGTTCGATGCCGATGCGCGCCAGACCCTTGATGCGATCATCGGCGGCCTGCGAGCCTTCGCCAGTTTCAAGTTCGCGGGTCAAAGCCGTTTCGCGCGCGATCGCCTCGAAGAGCCGGTTGACTGGCGATGTCGGCGACGCTGCGGCGGAGAGCACAAGATACTCCGGCTTGTCCGCGGACATCGGCTTGAATTTCAGTTTGTCGAGCACGCCGTTCCATGCTGCGGCGAACTCCTTGCCATAGCGCTCGAGCAGCTCAGGCCCCAGCCGCAGCAATTCCTGGTCGAAGCCGCCCTGTTCGCCGCCGGCGCCGATCACCCATTGATCGTCGACCAGCTTTTGCGCGACGCCGCCGAGTTGCGTGAGGTAGAAATCCCTGAAGCCGGCATAGGTGTAGAGACCCGGCACGTCGACTGTCGACAGGTCGCTCCCGTCCACCGTCTCGAACACCAGCGGCGCTTCCGGCCCGGCTCGCGCCAGCACCGAAAAATCATCGAGCGCGGCCGAATATGTCCCCGATCTGACCAGCGCCCGCGCCCGGTCGGCGACTGTCATGCGCCCCAGCGTTCGTTGCGCGGATTCGACCAGCGGACGATTGAGCTCGAAGAGCGGATCGTGTGCGTCGTCCAGTGCCAGCATGGCGCGCAGATGTTTTTCGAGCTCTTCGCGTCCCGCGCGGTTCTGGGCTCCCGGATACCGGTTCTGCTCCCAATCCTGCTTCATCCACGAGACGATCAGTTCGTCGTCGACCTTCGGCGCCTTGCCGCCCAGCATCAGGTAAATCTTCAGCGGTTCATAAAGCGCCTGCGGGTTGCTGATATTCGCCTGGATCGTCCGCTCGACCTGAAGCAGCAAGCGCGAGCGAAACATCCGTTCGAGTGCTTGCCTGTAGGCCGTTTCGGAGGCGGACACGAGCCTTTCGCGCTGGCTGAGGCCGAGTGTTTCTTCGATGGGGGTCGGCACCTCACGGTTCTCGTAGCCGGTCGGCAGATTGCGGAGCGTATCCAGCGCGCCGATCACGTTTTCAAGGTCGACATCGGCCACCACCGCATTCTTGAGCAGCGGTTCCGCGGCTACGCGATATTGCTCGACCGCGTCGTTGGTGGAAGCGACAAGCGCCTTGTTCGTCGCGAAACTCAGGCCCAGCGCGCCAAGCACGACGGCAGCACCGGTGGCGATCGCCGCAAAGCCGCCATAGCGGGCGATCGCGGCGCGCCGCTCCGCAATCCTGTCGTGCGAAACCCACCCGGATTCCGCGAAGATGACTTTGCTCAGGAGATCGTGGAGGAAGAAACTCTTGCCGGTCCCGGAAAGGTGCGCCCCGGCATTGCTGCCGAAGCTCCGGCCGATGGCGCCGAGCACCTGGTCGATCGGCGTGCCCTCCTGTGTTCCGGAGGAGAAATAGAAACCGCGAAAGTTCGCGGCCTGCTTGCGTGTCGGCTCGAAGACGCTGTGCAGGAAGCCGTTGACCCGCTCCCGCAGCGCAGCGAATTGCGCCGGAAATCCGAAGATCGCAACCCGCGTGACCGGGTCGGCCTCTTCGTGAAGGCGATCCGCGATCTCATCCGACAGGCGCTTTGCCAGTGCATCGAACTCGGTCGGCGCTGCCTCGACCATATTCTTGTTGCGTTCCGCGGTCTGGAACGTGCTGCCCCAGACCTTGCGCCGGCGGTCTTCGTCGAAGCTGCCGAAATACTCCATGAAACCGGACACCAGATCGGCTTTGGTGAACAGCACGTAGACCGGAAATTCGACCTTCAGGATCTCGTGAATTTCCTGCAGGCGATTGCGGATTTCGATCACATGGGCGCCGATATCCTGACTGTCGAGCGTCATCAGGTCCGACAGGCTGATGGCGAGGATGACGCCGTTTATCGGCTGTCTGACGCGGTTTTTCTTAAGCAACGACAAAAAGGCGAGCCAACTTTTCTTGTCGGTTTCCGCATCCGAATCCTGCGTCGTATAGCGCCCGGCGGTGTCGATCAGCACGGCTTCGTCGGTAAACCACCAATCGCAGTATCGCGTGCCGCCAACTCCGGCGACGGGTTGGGCTTCGCCGGACCCGGCGAGGGGAAACCTCAGGCCGGAATTGACGAGCGCCGTCGTCTTGCCCGCGCCGGGCGGTCCGATGATGATGTACCAGGGCAATTCGTAGAGGAAATTGCTCTTGCGGTTCGCCCGCTTGAGCGTGGCGACGGCCTCGTTCATGCGGGTTTCGAGCACCGATGTGTCGCCATCCTGATCGTCGGTTTTGACGATGGCCGCCTCGAGCGCTTTCTGCGCTTTGCGCGCCTGCCAGAAGCGGAACAGGTAGTAGCCCGCAACCATGGCCACCGTCGCGGCGATGATCGTGGCACGCAGCCACACCGGTTCGAGCGGACGGGCGTCGGCGAAGCCGATCAAGGGCCCCGCGAACCAGACAGCGGCGGCAAAGCCGGCCAAGGCGATTACGCCGAAAATCCGCAGCAGCCAGAGCATCATGGACGCCCCCGGCCAACGTGGAATTCGGCTCGGCGCCGGTTCACAGCGTTTCCTCCCGCGGGATCATCAGATCGACGCGACGGTTCCTGGCGCGGCCTTCCGGCGTCCCGTTATCGGCGATCGGCTCGTCTTCGCCTTTGCCTTCGACGGTCAGGCGCGACGGATCGCCGATCTTCGAGGCCACCACTTTCTCGACCGCCTTGGCGCGGGCGACGGACAGATCGTAATTCGACTTGAACGCGCTCGACTTTCTGGGTTTCACGTTGTCGGTGTGCCCGACGATCTTGATCTTCCCGGGCTCGGGTTCCAATGCGGCGGCGATGCGGCCCGCGATGGGATCGAACTCGGCCTTCACGTCCGCCTTTCCGGATGCGAACAGCACCAGGTTGTTGATTTCCACGACGATGAATTCGCCTTTGGTATCGACAGTCAGTCCGCCGGCTTCGATTTCTTTTCCGAGGGCGGCGCGGATGCGGTCGATCTGCGCGGTGGCGACGGGTTTCACCTCTTCGGTCAGGGGCACGAAATTGGCGCGCTCGATGACCAGTGGCGCGGACGGATCGAGGGCCAGCAGCTGATCGGCAATCCTGTCGCCGTCATCGGTTACGAGGATGCGCAGCGCGAAAAATACGCCGGTCAGCAGGGCGAGGGCGCTGGCCGCGACCGACCACAGCGGAACTCGCCGCGACGTGCGCGCCATTGCCGCCGACAAACCTTGCCATCGTGGCGAAATCTCTTCGTCCGGGCGCGGAGTGAAATAGCGCAGCGTGTCGTAGACGTCCTGGCGGACCCTTTGGAGACTGCCGTCGTCGCGCGCCGCGCCGCGATATTGGCCCTCGAAGCCCAGCGAGAGGCAGACCTGCATCAATTCAAGCAGATCGTGATGCGGTTCAGGATCGGCCAGGACCTTGTTCAAGCGCCTTGAAAAAGCCAACGCCGGGGTGCGCCGCCTGGAAGAACCGCGACAGCATGCCGTGCTGCTTCCAGCCGTCCTTGTCGAAGCCCGGCAAGTTGCCGGCGACGTCATCAACGGTTTCGCAAAGAGCAAATTTTGCGATCCGCGCGTCTTCAGCGGGAACACCGGCGTCCGCTACCTTTTTTTCGAATTCCTGGATTGCGTCGCCAAGATGCTTTGCCAGGGAAGCCGCATCGGTTTCGGCGACCTGCAGCCGAAGGTGGCCCAGCAATATCAAAACCGGCGCGGCGGCGGCGATGATCGGATTGGCTGAGGAGTATTCGATCGCCTCCTGTGCTTTGAGCAGAGCATCCTGCGGAACTTTCCGGGTTGCCGGGACCGGGGGATTGGCTTGCTGCGGATATGAGCTGTCGCCGGCCACGGCATTTTCGAAAGGCGCGCCCTGATAGATTACCGTTCCCGACGACCAGCCAGGAGGGGGCGATTGAGCTGCGCCCGGGTCGAAAACGGTGGCGCCCCGGTCTTCGGCCGGAACGGGTTCGGGGGACATCGATACCGGTTTGGCCGGGCCGGGTTTCGGCGACCGGCCGGAAGCTGGGCGAATGATGGTCTTGTCGCCCGAGCCGGAAGGACCATCCTTCGAACTCATCGCCGCCCCTTCATCGCCGCGTCGCAACCGCGGACGTGCCGCAGGCAGGTTGAAACGAGCTGCACAAGCAGGCACCTGGAAACAGTAGATGGCAAATGGAATGCCGCGTCGATCACGCTACCTCGCCGCAACATGACATGGCCCAAAGGCACCTCCGGCCGCTCGATGGCGAACGTGTCCAACCGGATCGTAGTGCACGAAATTGCCGATTGGAACCGGAAGAACCAGTGCAAAACCCTAGAACACGCCGCCAATGCCGATGCCACCGCTGATATCCGGGGGAGGGGCTGCAGGCCTGCTTCTGGCTTGCGAAGGTTTGGCCGACCTGCCGCGCGTTGCCGCCTTCGAAACGCGTCCCCGACCCTGGTCGGACGCTACGTTGGTCGACTTGGCCTTCTTGACGATCACAGGCTGTTTGCAAATTCGCCCCGAACGCAGAAAGAGATCGCCCAACAATTCAACCGTCGGATCGGTTGTCGCCGCGACTTGCTTGGTGTTCTTGTAATAATCGGTGAGCGCGCGAATGGAGCCCTTGCCCCAATCTCCGTCGATCGTCATCCGGTAGCAACCGAGACGGCGGAGCTCCGTCTGGATACTGCGCGCAAGATCCGTTTCTTTGGCGTCATCGGCTTCGCCGGGCGATGTGCCGACGATCAGCGTTTCTAGTCCGGAGACGACGCTTTGCCGGGCGCCTTCCATACCTTTTACCGAGAGGTTGGCGACTTGTGTGCCTTGGGACGCTTGCGCGGTGCCGGCTTGGGCGGGAATCTGGACCGATCGCAATGTCTGCCCGACGATGAGCACGGCGGTCTGCAGGTCGTTGGATGCAAGTTCCACCTGCAGTTTTTCCTTGGCGACGGGATCCGAGAGGATACGCGACAGGCTGGCACTCAATTGCGCGGGGTCGAGGATCTGCTGTTCGGTGAAATAGAATTGCTCGCGCAGGTTCGACTGATCCCATGGAACCTGGCGGCCGACGGTCAATGCCTCGGTCTCATTGCGAACCCGGATCATCATGTCGGAAATGCTGAGCCCGGGGATCTCGACATTCTTCAGCAGCGCGGTGGTGAAAGGGCTGTTGGCGCCGGCGCCGTCGACGGTGACATTGCCCGGCTGGGTGGCAAAGGCGATGTAAGTGTTGTCGCCCGCTTCGATCTGCGCCAGACCGTTACCCGTATCGGCGCCGTCGCCCAGAGGGCTGTTCCGGCACGCGTCGAGAAACACGAAGGTGGGACGGTCGCGGTCCGCGAACCTCGCGATCACGTCGTTGAGCTTCACGGCGCTCGCAGCAAGCTTCTCGATGCTTTCGGGATCGGGCGTGTCGACCGGCAGCAGATAGTTCTCGCCGCGCAACCGCACGCCATGGCCGGCATAAAAAATCAGAACCGAGCCGGCTTTCGCCGCCTTGGCATCCGCCTCCCGGAGAAGCTGGGCGAAACCTTCGGCTGAGAGGTCTGTTTGGACCAGGACGTCGAAATTAAGCCGCTTCAAGCTTTCTGCGAGTTTCGTTGCGTCGTTTGCCGCATTGGCGAGATGTTCGAAACGGCTGCTTTGATAATTGGAGTTTCCGATAACGATCGCCAGCCGGCTGCGCTGCAGCGACGACTGATCCTCTTCGATGGCGGCCTGGGCACCGGCCAAGCCAAACAGAAGGAGGATTACGAAAACCGGGATGCGCAAAAAGTGTCTGTTGGTGTGCGGCATGTCAGCTTGCTCGTTATGGCGTGCGACAATCTCGAGGCGCCGTCGAAGTTCCCACGAAGCCGGCTCCATCGCGCCCCGGACTTCGCAGCAGCGAAGACCCGTTGAGTTTTTAGCAGCGAAGGCCTGTTAAATTTTTACACCAAGAATTCCGTCAAAGATAGGGTCAGGTTTCTTCATCTCTGCAGCAAAGTTGATGTGCTTTGCCCCGAGCTTTGGCAGCATCCTCCGTACTTTTACGTTCCTTGCGTACAAACAAACTAGGCGTGGTTTTTCTGCCACACCTTCAATTCACCAATTTCCCCATCGCTAATATTTAGTCGGTTGCGGCAAATCGATCCCGATTCATGTTTCTTTTCAGGCAATTATGCTTGCAATGTCGAAAAGGCGGCTACGCCGGTGCCTGAGTAAGCGCCAGGAGGAGCCGGTATATTAGGTTTCTGTAGAGTAGCGATCGCGCGGTATCCCGATTGGCAAGGTGATGTTATGTTTCTTTGGTTGAAAACGATTTGAGCGATCAGGGGTGAATTGAGGCTGAGTTGGTGAGCGGTTTGCAAACCTCGGCCTGAAAAATTGTAAAAACGAGTATTGTCCTGGAAGGGGAAGCATGATCGGCAAGACGCGCGCTTTGGGCATGGGGGGCGCATCGGCGCTGGCTATTGGGACTGCCTTTTTTCTTGCACCGACAGACGCGTTGGCATGCACTGCCATAGCACAACCCGGCGCCGGCCCTGTCATCTCTGTAGCCATTACATGCCCGGACTCCACGCCGACGGTGTTCCCCTTCACCACCAGATATACGAACGGTGACGGCGGCGAGATATATAGCGGTAACGGCGCCGACACGCTCACCATGACGGGAGGCACGATTTCCGCCGGCGAATTTGCGACCCCGGAAGTTACGGACGGGGAGTCGACATACAATCTCGACGCAAGCGCCGGCGTGGTGCAGATGCTGGGAGGAATTGATACCGTCAACATCTCCGGAACCGCGACGATAGGAGCCGAAGCACCGATAAATTTGGAGCTTGGCGACGGCGCCGACAATTTCGTTATGAGCGGGGGCACGATCAACGGGACGGTCTTCGGCGACGAGGGAGACGACGACATAGAGGTATCCGGGAACGCGATCATTACCGGAGTTCCGGGCGTAAGCGCCGCCATCGAGACGGGTAATGGAGACAACGATGTCCGCATTCTCGGCGGAACGATCGGCACCGACCCGACCCAGCTGGCGGTTTTTCTTGATGGCGGAGGTGCCAATACCTTCGAGATGAGCGGCGGTGCGGTAAACGGCAATATAGTGGGCCAGGGCGGCGGCAATACCTACACCATCACCAGCGGCGTCATCGACGGCTTGCTGTCTGCCGGCAGCGGGAACGATACGGTCCTCGTCCGCGGCGGCACGATCACCGGCGACGTCTCCGGCGAGGGCGGCAACGATACCATTGTCATTGGCACGGTCGCTGGAGGTCCTGCGATCGCCGGCAGTGTTTTCGGCGATGATGGTGCCGACGAAGTCCGGATTCTCGGCGGGACCATCGGCACAACGGTGTCGCCGAGCGATGTCTTTCTTGGAGCAGGCGCAGATACTTTCCAGATGAGTGGCGGCACGATCACCGGCTCGCTTCTTGCCGGAAGCGAGAACGACAATGTTACGATATCCGGCAACGCCGGTATTGAAGGCGGCAGTGCCCTTGGGCCGGCAGTCCCCCTCCCGCCGGATGCCGTCGGCCTCGATGACGGTAACGATACTTTCACCATGACAGGCGGCACGCTTGGGGGCTCAGCGAGCGGCAACAATGGCGACGATACGCTGATGATTTCCGGTGGTGTCATCAATTCGTTTGTCGCCGGCGACCAGGGGGTAGATCGGATCACGGTTTCTGGCGGCCGCGTCGCCGGTGAAGTTCTCGGCGGCGAAGGTAATGACGTCGTGGCAATCAGCGGCGGCACGGTTGCAGGAAACGTCTTGGGCGAAGATGGCAACGATCAACTGACGGTTTCGGCTGGTAGCGTCGGCGGCTCGATCAATGGTGGGGTCGGCACGGATGCAGTCACCATTTCCGGCGGCACGATCACCGGCAATGTCGAAGCGGAGACGATCAGGCTGACTGGTGGCACCGTAGTGGGCGATTTTTTTGGTATCTCGAGCACCACCCTTGTTATCGACGGCACCGTAGTCGGCGACCCGCTCAATTTGCGCAACGGTGTCGTTTTCAGCGGAACGAACGCCGTGGCCACCGTCACCAACGAGGATCTCGCCGCCGGTGGAACTAAGACGCAGACCTTCAACGGCTTCAACACCGTTTCGGCCTCCAACTCCACACTCGGCTTTGGCAGTGGCACCCAAGGCATCGGCCTGCTCAGCTTGGGCAACGGATCGACACTTTTCGTCAACGGCAATACGAACATGGCCGGCAACGTCGTCGTGACAGGTTCGACCATAAACATGATCGACGGTGTGGCCGACGATGTCTTCACGCTTGGGGGTCTGACGCTCAACGGCGGAACGATCGGCCTCGACCTGAACCAGCAAACCGGCCTGGCGGATCAGCTCGTCGCCGGGACCTTTACGTCGAGCGGCGCCAACACAATCCTGGTCAATTTGCTGGGGACGCCTGAATTCGCCCAGCCGACCGATATTCCGATCATCGTCACGACCAACGGTCCAATTGCCGGAATTTTCGCAATTGGCGTCAGCGGTACGCCGAGCGCTCTCTTCACTTACGAAGTGATCGCCGGTCCAAACGGCGGACTGTTCATTCGTGCCACCCCCGCCAATTTCGGCATCGCCACTGCACCCGACAGCGCCGTCAACGCCAGTACGGTCAACACGGCGATCGACGCGCTCTATGGTATCAATGACGACGCGATCGATTCCGATCTCGGCCTCGCCCATGGCGTCCAGCGGGTACAGATCAGCCCTACCTTCGGCGTCTTCGCGTCCGGCCAGTTCGCCCATACCCAGCATGACGGGTTCACGATCAGCGGCAACAATCTTGTCGGTCCCGGCCCAAGCTTCGATGCCGACGATTTTTCGGCGGCGATCAGCCTGGATTTCAACGCCGCGAAACATTTTGAATTCGAAGATCGCTACGGCCTAAACCTCGGGCTGTTCGCTGGCTATGCATCGACCGATGTCGGCTTGGGTGCGTTTCAGGGCTTCGATGCAATAGGCGATGCCGACAATCGTAGCGGCATGTTCGGCGGCTACGCGCTTTTCCGCCAGGGCGTCAATTATGCGCTGGTGTCGGCGTCCGCCTTCCTCGGCGAAACCGACGTGTCCAACGGGGTCCTGAACACCACCGGAAGTTACGACACCGAGGGTTATGCCGTGACCGGGTCGATCGGCCATATCTTCGCGCTGACCGACCGCATGCGCTTCGACCTCCGTGGCGGTATGCTGGGGGTGAGCTTCACGGGTGACGATTACACCGACAGCGGCGGCAACCAGTTCGGCGAAAGCCGGATTTCCTTCGGTGCGTTCAAGTTCGAGCCGGGCATCTACGCTGACTATACGCTCGACAACGGCATGGTGTTCAGCCCCTACGCGCGTGCCGACTTCCAGCAAAGGTTCGCCTACAAGAACACCGCGACGATCGACAGCAGGGAGATCGAATTCGACGACGCCGACTTTTCGGCCGCTCTGTCGACCGGTTTCAACCTTAAAATGTCGGAGAGGGCGACCTTGAGCAGCGAGGTTCGCGGCAAGCTGTCAGCCGACAGCTCCACCATCGGCGGCAAGCTGGGGTTGAAGATCGCTTTCTAGGGACAGACGTCCGTTGGGCCGAGGCTGATACGGCAAACCGTCCCCAGTCATTTCGGTTTGGCCGCCTTGGCGTAGGCTTCGCTGAAATAGGCGAGGAACACGTCCAGCATGCCGTTTTCGTGCGCCCCCTCCTTGGCTTCCCAGGTCGCAACAAAGGCGTCCCAGGCACGGCCTTTCTTGGACGTGAATGATGCCGGAGGCAGTTTTTTCTCGATCGCGTCGGGTGACAGATCATCGAGAAGCCGCGAGAGGGCAGCCTGCATGGCGGCGTATGTGGCAAACTCGTGTGTCTTGAGATCGCGAAACGCATCTTCGATGCTGCGCCTTGCGTCGAGATAGCCGGCTCTGCGCCGGGCGAACATGATCTCCAGTATTTCGTCCGATCCGGGAACGAACTTCAACGGGTTGTTGTCGGTCGAACCCACCATCGTCCTATGTGCGCTTTTGGCGAGAACCTTTGCGGCGGCACGTGCCTTCAACAACAAGGCTAGTTCGTCCACGACACTTCTGAGGACGGCACCAATTTCAGCTGCAACCTCGTGCGGATCGCGTTGCGAGAAGGTTTCAGGCGGAATGCCTGCTCCGGCGGCGATGGCGCGAAGGATTTCGGATGCTTCCGCCGGCTGGCCCGGCGCTATCGGAGGAAAGAAGGCTTGCGCTGGCGAAGGCCCATGGGACGGCTGCGGATAACCGGTCCGCGCGCTGCTTGGCGCAGCCGAAGCCTGAAATGAGCCGCCTGCAAACGCGAATGGCTCTGCCGTCTGCCTTGGCGGATCTCCGGCAGGTTCTGCCGGGACCCGCCCGTCCTCGATCGATACGGAGACGATGTATCGGCCAATCCGGAGCCGGTCGCCATGGCCAAGTCTGTGAGGCTTGGCAAGGCGCTGGTTGGCTCCATTGACGAAGGTGCCGTTGCGCGACACGTCGTAGAGCCAGAAGCCGCCGCTTTCGTATCGGATCTCGCAATGTTTGCCTGAAATGAACTTATCGGGATCGGGCAAGGTCCAGTCCCGGCCCTCACGGCCGATCTCAAAACCGCGATCGTGCGCCCGGTAACTGAGTGGCCCGCCATTAGGCAGCTGGTCGACATTGTCGATCTTCAGACCGATGAACATCCGAAATCGCCCGTCAAATACCCATTATCAACATTTTCGCCGACGCGAATATGAATAGTTTAACAGTTTGCGGCCACAGCGGGACAGTGGCAAGCCGGTAGACCACAGTTGCGATTTCGTCAGGCACGTCTCTCTTTGGCTGGCGGAAAAACATGTGCTAGGCTCGACATGGGGAAATCGGCTGCGTTACTGGAGAGGTACGTCCCACCAATGCCCACCGATCGTGCGACAGCCGTCCAGACACCACTTGGCGCCGGGATGTTGACTTTCACGCACCTTATCGGGCGCGATGAGGTGAGCCGTTGCTTCGCCTATACGGTGGGCTTTGTCAGCAGCGCTGCGGATATCGATCCGCTGAAGATGCTGGGCGGTGCCGTCTCCGTCGAAGGTGAATCCGGAGATCCGAAACGCTGGTTCAGCGGCCTCATTTCGGAATTCCGCCTCACCAGGATCGAGGATCGGCTGGCCCATTACGAGGCGGTTGTCAGGCCGTGGCTCTGGTTTCTCGGCAACACCACCGACTGCCGCATTTTCCAGAACATGAGCGCCATCGAGATCGTCGAGAAGATCTTCTCCAAATACGGTCCGGTAAAATTCGAGAAGCGGCTGCAAGGATCCTATCCGACGCGCGAATACTGCGTTCAATATGACGAGACCGATCTCGATTTCGTGCAGCGTCTGCTCGAGCACGAAGGCGTGATGTATTTCTTCGAGCATGGCGACGGCGAGCACAAGCTGATTCTCGCCGACGCGATGAGCAAGCTGAAGCCTGCCCCCGGCTACGAAACGGTGCCCTATCATTTCGAGGGGCGCGGTGCGCGGCGCGACGTCGAATACATCACCGAATGGATCCCGGCCAGTTCGGTGAGGCCGGGAGCCTATGCCCACAAGGATTACGATTTCAAGAAACCCGGCGCGGACCTGACGGCTGTGTCCGCCCAGGCCTTTGGGCACAAGGAAGCGGCTCACGAGCACTATCGGCATCCCGGCGCGCATCTGGACGTCGGCCGTGGCGACGCCGTTGCCGCGATCCGGCGCGAGGAGATTCAGGCGCCGCACAAGCGGATCTCGGCGGCAGGCACCGTGCGCGGCCTCTTTCCCGGGCTGCACGTTCAAGCTCGACGGCTTCCCGCGCGAAGACCAGAACCAGGAATATCTGGTGCTCAGCGCCGAGTACAGGCTGTTCGATCCGGGATACCGGAGCGGCGTCGAAACCGAGGGCGAGAGTTTCAAGGTGCTGCTCGGCGTGGCGCCGACCTCCTTGCCTTATCGCCCGCCGCGCATCACGCCGCGTCCCATCATGCGGGGCCCGCAGACCGCGACCGTCGTCGGGCCATCGGGCGAGGAGATTTTCACCGACAAATATGCGCGGGTGAAGGTGCAGTTCCACTGGGACCGCGAGGGCAAGAAGGACCAGAACAGCTCCTGCTTCGTGCGCGTTTCGCAGACCTGGGCCGGCGCCGGCTGGGGGTTCATCCAGATCCCGCGCATCGGCCAGGAGGTCATCGTCGACTTCATCGAGGGCGATCCGGACCTGCCGATCATCACCGGCCGTGTCTACAACGCCTCCCAGATGCCGCCCTACGGGCTGCCCGGCAATGCCACGCAATCCGGCTGGAAGTCGAATTCTTCAAAGGGCGGCGGCGGCTACAACGAGCTGATGTTCGAGGACAAGGCCGGCTCCGAACTGGTCAATTTCCAGGCGCAGAAGGACCACAACCTTCTGATCAAGAACGACCGGACCAAGCTGGTCCAGCACGACCAGTCGGACCGCATCGACCACGACGCCAAGCATTCGGTCGGCCACAACCTCGACGAGGACGTCGGCAACAACAAGACGGTGAAGGTCGGCGTCGACCAGACCACGAACATCGGCTACAACGACACCGAGACGGTGGGCGTCGAACCGCTCGCTGACGGTCGGGGTCGAACGAGACGATCAACATCGGCTCGAACTCGACCGAGACGATCGGCCAAAACCACACGCAGACGGTGGCGCTGGTGCAGACGATCACCGTCGGCGCTGCGCGCATCGATAGCGTCGGCGCCGCAGAGACGCGAACTGTCGGCGCGGTGCAGACGAACACGATCGGCGCGATCGCGGTCGGTGAGCGTGGGCGCCGGGCAGAGCCATAGCATCGGCGCGAGCGACAGCTGGCAGATCGCGGCGGACCAGACCGTCAGCATCGGCGGCGGGCACACGCGAGAGCATGCGAAGGATCAGAGCTCGAACGTTGGCGGCGGCCGCAGCGCCAGATCGGCAAGGACGATTCCACCAAGATCGGCGGCGGCTCATGCTCAAGGTCGCCAAGGGGAGCCGTCGAGGTCGACCGAGCAACGGCGCTATCAAGGTCGGCAAGAAGCTGGTCATCGAAGCTGGCGGACGAGATCGTCATCAAGACCGGATCGGCGAAGATCGTGATGAAGAAGGACGGCACGATCGCCATCGAGGGCAAGGACATTTCGGTCAAGGCTCAGGCAAGATCAACGTCAAGGCTTCGAGCGACATCACGATGAAGGGCTCGAAGATCAAGCAGAACTAGGGGACGATGGACGGGCTTCGCAACGCGATCGACGGCGTCGTGATCGGCATTTTGCTCGGCTTCGAGGATGGCGGCCGCTGGTGGTCTTTCCCGGCAATCCGCAGGAGACGGCGTTGCCGGCGCGCAGCTTGGCCGAACTGACGTCGGACATGATCGGGCCGGAGGTGGCGCTGCTGTTCGAGGACGGCGACTCCGCGCAGGCCGCTGATCGTCGGCCGGATCGTCGAGCCGGCGAACGCCGGCTCGCGTCATGTGGTCCGCGACGGCGAGCGGGTCCAGATCACCGCCGAGGAGCGCATCGAGCTGCGCTGCGGCAAGGCGACGCATCATCATGGAGAAGGACGGCCACATCACCATCCGCGGCACCTATGTGACCAGCCACGCCAGCGCCGCCAATCGCATCCGCGGCGGATCGGTGAATTTAAACTGATGCCGGCGGCCACGCGACGTGCGCATCCGACGACGGCGGCGCTGCAGCGCCGCATCGTTCCCGATGTCGTGCGCCAGCATGCGGAGCAGGCGGCATTCTTCTGGGCGCAGCGCGATACGTTGATGGCGGAGGATCCGCCGGATGTTAAAGTTGTCGCGGGTGTTGACAAGCGACTGGAGGCCAATCTCGACGGCCTTCGCATCGCCGGGTCTGCAGCATGGCCTTTCATCGTCGCGGCTTATAAAGATTTTCCGGAGAAGGGCGAACTCTTTCTCTACGCCTGGATGGCGATCGAGCAGACGGACGGGCGTCGCGTTCTGGAGGCTGTGGAGTTCGGCCGCGCGACCGAGGATGACGCGCGCGGCCTTGTCGGCGCACTGGCCTGGCACAGACCGGAAACGATCGCGCCCTTGGTTCGCGACTGGATCGACTCGCAGGATGCTTTCAAGCGCTACCTCGGCGTCTCTGCTTGCCTTGAACATCGGGTCGATCCTAAGCAGATGGTGGCGCGGCTGCTGCGCGACCCGGATGCACGCGTGCGCGCCACCAGCCTGCGCCTTGCCGGAAAGCTGAAGCGCGCCGATCTCGTCCGCGAACTGACCGCCGCGCTGCAGGATGGCGAGGGTCGGCCCGCTTCTGGGCGGCCTGGGCGCTGACCGAAATGGGCTCGGGCGACCTTGCCAGCGCAGAGCTGCGAAAGGTTGCGACCGGAGGCGGCATCGATGCGCTGACGGCGCTGCGCGCAGCGGTCAAGGCCGCACCTGACAAGGACATCCGCGCTTGGCTGGGCGGATTGCTGAAGAAGCCGGAAACGGTCGCGATTGCCGTCCGCGGCGCGGGAATGCTGGGCGATCGGACCGTTCTGCACTGGTTGGTCCACCAGATGCGAACGCCCGCGTTTGCGGTGGCCGCCGGGGCGGCGTTGCTGGAACTTTTCCCCGAAGCGCGCGAGGCGGATCTATTTACCACCGAACCGAGCCAGGTGGGGCAGTCCTTCGAGGAGCATTTCGGGGATGAGGTGGCGCGAGTGCCGTTCGCGGATAAGGTGAAGGAGTGGGGGATAAGATGTGGGGCGATTGTCACGTAAGGGATCAGGGACCAAGTGTTACGGCCCGGACCGCCGCGACATTGTGATGAACCCATTCAATCACATTCAACAAGCTGTCGAGTACGTCATCATCGGTCCGCATGATCTCCACGAACCAAGTGACGTTTGCTGGTTTCACATCCATAACGTCCGGTCCAAGGTAAACTACAATTCCGCGGGGGCGAATACGTCATTGGCAAAACCACCGCGATGCGTAACCAAAAGCCAACTGGCCATCGCATCGACCACGCGTTTCAGGACAGTTTCCGGCTGAGAGTTCTCAAGTTCGATCTCGACGTCGATGTCCTCGTTCAAGTCGCCGATCTCAAGCTCAAACGAGTATCGTGGCCATCTCCCGGGGAACTCCGGTTCATAGACGCTAACGATTTGTTGACCAGCCGGCCAGAATATCTTCAAGCTTTCGATTGGAGAAATTTTCGAATGCAGCCAATGCATCATGTTCACCAGTACAAACAGGCCTGCCGGATCCACGAAGCAGTTCTGAAATGAAGCACGCATGGCGGTGCTGTTCAACCGCGTCTGCGCCTCTGTTTTCCGCGCGCTTGCCGGATCGAGGCGCTCACCCGCCAAGCCTCCAATCGCTGACAGTTTCGCAAAGGCGCCGATGACATCATCGATGGCAATCCTCACGGCATCGTCGGCAGTGCGCGCAAAGCTCGCCTCGATAATCAAATCGCCAGGCCGTTTGCTGGACTCGACGGAAATTGGAAAGGGTCTGTCCATACTTTCCGCACTAGTCGAAACGATTTGGCCAACGTGTTGCCAGGTCGAGCTCATCGGTGCCAGCCGTCGAAGTTGGATACGCGCCGGACGGGTTACGGCAGCAAGCGATCTAAGCGACTCTACATCCCGTGCGTTGTCACGGTTTACGTCACCAACCATGGGCACATCGGCAGCGCGAATCGAACAAACCGTCTCCGACGACTTTCGTTTCTAAAGGCAAATCAAGTGACCTCTGAACGGCTTCGCGGCCCCCAAGTTCAGCCAGGACATTCCTACCAAGCACCGTCAGCCAAGAGATATTGTAGATCCGACCGCGAACCCAGAGGCGGATGGCGTCCTCCGGAAAGTCGAAACCAATGAACCGCATGCACTTCTGCGATATAAAATCGATGGCCTCCTTGGTGAAAGTCATCAAGAGGTGCTTGAAGGCGTAGCCGCAGTATCCGGAATCCGGCGGCCGAACATTGACAACCAATTCAAAAAAGGTGGCCAGGCGGTGCGCATGTTCGCCTTCGGCGTAGCTAAGTGGGAACTCAAGATACAAAATGTTCGCTTCACGATCAAAGAAATCATCGGTGAGTGGACCGGCTTTGAAATGCGCTCCATATTCGCCCACATTTGCCAGCGGTTCCTGCCCGAAATGGAATCCGGCAAACGCTCCAGCGCGAAGTTGCCTGAGTGCCCCAATCTTTTTCGACATGACACTCTGGCTCAGTTTCTTCCAAGTGGCCGAATTTGACAGATAGGTTTGCAGAGATCCACTCGGAACAAAAGCAAGGTACATTTCAAGTATCTTAGCGATATCTGCTCCGATGGATGACGCAGGCTCATCGTATATCATGCAGATGGAGATACCGGGACGGACGATTAAATACTCTCTCTCGGGGGTCCTGAAATGGTAATATGTAGCATCTAGTTCCATCGTCTCGCACCTATTTTGGACAATCCATGTTTGTTAGCAGCTCTGGCTCTTCCGTAACTGGGGGGTCCTGCTTCTCTCCGAGCCTTATTGTACGTGTGCGTTGGTCTTCGATGTATCGGCCGCTCTTGGTTGTTCTAGCCGGTGTCCAACTTATATCGGAAGTGCCGGCAGATGGCTTCTTGCGCTTGCCGTTCTTGTCCTTTCCAGTCGGAGTGCCGGCAGGGCATTGAAACTTGTATTCAACAAACCGATTAATCGATTTGTCGGGGTTCAGGATTGCGCCGTCCGGGAAAATTCTCCCGCTGATCCCCTTGAAATAATCTTCTGCCGTCATGCCCGGCTGCCAGTCACGAGAAGCATCAGGGTCGTGGGCGCCTGTGCTTTCCTTGTAACCGCGCTCGGGATGTAGCTCAGGCTCCTTCCCTTGCTCATTCCGTTTCTTGACCGCCTCGTCGCAACACTTGTGCTTTGCCGTTCCCATCGAGCGGCAGGTCATCTGCTTCTTCTTAGTGGCTTTCCGCTTCGCCTGTTCGTCGTTTACCGCTTTGTCACAGTCGCATACGATCTTTTTCAGATCTTCAATCGCAGCCGCAATTAATCGGATCGAAATCCCCCGCCAAATCCACCGTGTTCTTATCGTTGTGGAACTTCTTGTCGGTGTGGCGGCAGGCATTCTTGCCGTCCATCTTGACGTCGAACGAGTAGGTGATCCAGTCCGTCGCCTTCTTGAAGACGTCGGACTTCACGCCGCCGACGGTGCCCGGCTCGTCGCCATTGCTCATGCCGTATTGCGAGCCCTTGATGGCGATCATCTTGCCGCCCTTGGCGAAGACCGTCGTCGTACCGCGTTCAGGGTGCTTGGTCGGCGAAATTCGGGTAGGGCATCGGGATCGGCCCACCGGGCTCGGCGTCTTGCAGACGTCCGGGTATCGTCGCGATCGAAAGCCGATCGTTCCCTTGTAGGTCAGGCCAAGACCGTTGACGACGATATGGCTGGCATCAGGCCGCTCCTCCTCGGCTCGCCGAGCAAGGCGGCGGCGCGCGCGCCATTTTCCGAACTGGCCCAGATCAAGCGTCAGCGGCCCATTGGTATACCGCGCGCTTCCGCTTCGGTGACCAGGCTGACAAAGAGCGGTGCCGGAGGCGGCGCCGACATCGCCCCAGCAATCCGCCGGCGTCTCGAAATCGGCGGCGTCCATGAAGCGGCCGGATTGCGCAGCACGGCGAAGCCGTACTCGTTGCCGCGATAGCGTTCGCCGTTCATGTCGCAGATGATGCGATCGACCGGATCGATCGGCGCCTTGCTCGAAGAGGCAGCGGAAGGCCGCACCCAGACCTTCGCCCAGCACATACCGTCTCGCGTCTTGATCCGGTTCTCCTCGCTGGCCGTCGAAGCCCGACGACCTGAAGGCGCGGCTGCAACCCATGCGCCGTCGCGGTTCCGAGCGTGTCAAGCAGGCAGAATCCCGCCGCTTCGCCCGGGCAGAAGCCATAGATGTTGCCCTCGGAATGAAGTTGCTCGTTCTCGTCCAGCCACTCCAGCGTTTCCGGCTCCAGATAGGTATCCGACACCGCCTGCCAGGCAGAACTTCGCGCGCCCTCCCACAGGATCTTGCACGCGTGGTAGATCGCCATCAGCCCGCCAGCATGGCCGCCAGCTGTTGAGCCGCCGCCTTCCAGGACAATATGCTCCGCCAGCCGCTTTCGCAGTCTCGCGTTGACCTCCGCTGCAAAGCCCTCGCGCTGTCCAGGCCGCGGTTCTCCGTGTGGAAAGGATCAACGAAACCTCTGCTGCACGCCCCGATCCGCAGCAATGGCCGCAGCGCGTCGTAGCGCCGGCCCAACGCGATCTCCACCGCACGATCGGGTCCGCGAAATCCACGTCGATGCCCGCGTCGCGTGTGACCTTCATTCGCTCGCCGAAGCGGTCGATCATGATAGGGGTGATCCTGAATAGCTCGATATTCCGGCGCGCACCGCCGCCGCGCTTGACGCGGTCAAAGCCGAGGGCGTCCGCGCCCCGACACCGACAACGACGATGGTGTCTCGCCTTGCGCATCATGGGCGTCCTCCCCTAGCCACACGCCGGTCGCCGCCAACGGTCGGCGAGATGCCTGTGCGCTGCCTGATGCGCAAGGTCGTCATCTGTCAGCCGTTCCTCATCATACGGCACCGGGAGCATCGACATCCAGGTCATCGAGAATTGCCGATCGTCTGGCTTGATGCGCAGCGTGTGATCACAGCCTCGCCGTTCTTGCGGTCGGGGCGATCTATGGAATTGCGTCGTGATGTCGAACGTCATGCGCGGCAGACAGAAATTGCCAGAAGCCGTCGGCTGAAACGTTCCCTAGCCGCACATCCTCGTAACCGACGAGGGGGGTCTCGGTCTGTTGATCCTCCGGGCGCGCATTGGTAGTACAGTGCGGCTGAAGTCTCGCGGCAGCAAGCGGATCGCGCGTCTTCTCCCACACCTCGCCATAGGTTCCGGCATATTTGATCCTCGGCTGCCAATGCCGTGCGACCGGTCCGAAGCCGGCGGGCGTGCCGCTCCGATGATCGCGATATGGTGCGTCGGGATACTCGAAGTTGGGCGCGGACTTGCCGACCAGCCGCTGCGGATCGACCGCAAAACCGGTACCAACGGGGTTGCGCTGGTCCCAATCCGGCTTGGGCGCCTCCATGTCGGTCCCTCCGTAAGTGCGGCGCCAGCTGATCGGCAATTTGACGAATGGCTCCGGCCGCGCTCATCCGCACCGACACAGGGCCTGGAACAAAAACCCGATCGCCGATCACTTTGACGGTCTTGTCGACGTCGCAACTTTGATGCGCGCGGCGCTCTCGACGCTCGGACGACCTCCGGCGTGTAAACATGTCCTTCAATCAGAATGTCGGTGTGCTTCTTCTCGATATTGAAATCCATGTCGTCGAGCAGTTCGTTTGGATCGGCGCCGGAGACCGGTGCCAGGCTTACCGGCGTCTGCTCCTTCAGCAGCCGTTTGCTTGCCGTCGGGATCGATCTCGAAGGACGCCTTGATCGCGACCAGCCAGACCTCATGCCCACGCTCGTCACGTGTCCAGCTTTCCTGGGCGGCGAACGGCGTCTGATTGGACAAATCCACATGTGAAACGCGCACCCTACGTGCGATAAAGCAGCGGGCCCGCAACTGTCCTGGAGACGCGTATCTCCGCGTTCGTATCGAATATCGATCGCTAAGTCTATCAGCTGGTCTCCCAGCTTGCGGCAAAGAGCTGCTCCAGCACGGTCTGCGGTGCGATCGGATCGATGTCGAAGATGTCGGAATGCGTGGTCCAGAGCACCATGCCGTCGACGATTTCCGCACCTGCCTCGGCAGATGGCGCCGGCAGGCGGGCCAAGGCGGCATCGAGTTCATCGGGCGTGAGCTCGCCGAGCTGGGCGCGCGATGCCGGCCTCCTCGATTTCGGCGAACCATCGATCGGCGCGCGCCATGGCCATCGAGGCCTCGGCAAGCGGCGCGACGATGCTCAGGGGAAAGCGTCTGCCGACCTTGTCCGTGCTCTGCAGGATGATGCCCGTCGCCGGCCCGAAACAGGCAGGCCCGGCAAGAAAGCGTAATGCCAGCGGCCACGGCCAGAGCTCAGAACCGACCAGCGGAGCGAGATGTTCGGCAACCCATCGGTCCCAGGGTTGAACGAAGTCGAGCGGAAGGCGCCGGCTGACGAAATCGCCGGCAGTGGGAATCTTCCCGTAGAAGCCTGTGCTCATATCTGCTGCGGACATGTGAATTTCTTGAACATCTCCAGATTGTAGGGATTTTCCACGCTGGAGGCTTTCAGTTCGAAATCGGCATAAAGGCTTTTGGCGCCGAGGCGCAGGCTGTAGACGTCGGCGAGCTTGGTGCCGGTGAACCGGCCGTTGCGCAGCATTCTGAGCCAGGCCCAACTGCCGGTCTCGCTGACGATCACTTCCGGCGAGCCGTCGATCGGCTGGAAGGCAAGCGTGATGACACCGGTGCCGTCCTTGCCCGGCCAGGTCATCGGCTGCGGCCGCGTCGCGTTGTTGTAATAGACGAGGCTCTGGCCATCGAGGTTGAGCGTCATGCGGGTGACGGTGGGCGACAGGTCTTTCGGCTCCAGCGTGAAACTCATGACAGGCCCCGAACCGCCGGGGAAAAGGTCGTCGCGGATCTTCCGCGCCTGCTCGAAGGCGGCAAGCGCCGAAGCATCGAGCCCGAAATCCGCGCGCCACTTCCATGGCTGGGTCGCAGTGTCGACATAGCTGATCAGGTGGTCGTTGATGAACGCGTCGATCATGCCGCCCGGTCCGAACAGGCGCGCGAAATCACGCACATTGACGTCGATCGCGCTTTCGGCGGTGAACGGGTAGCGGTTGTTGAGCGCCGCCTGGCAGAACGGCAGGATATCCGCCCGCCAGATCGCGTTGAGCTCGGAGGTGACGGCTTTCTCGGTCAGGCCGCTGGTGTCGCCGGCGATGCCGCCGAGCCAGTCGTCGATCGGGTCGGGCAGGATCTGCGCTTGCCTGGCTACCGCGCCGGTGAGTTCGGCAAGCCCGCCTTGCTTCTTGATCGCGTCCTGCGGGTCGGGGTTGGCGGTGACCGTCTGCAGAACGTTGGAGAGGGCGGTCAGCGCGACGACGGCCGCGTCGAGCGCCGGCGGCTGGCCGTCGACCTCGGCGATGGCGCCCTTCAGCGGCTTGAAGTGCTCCGCAACCAATGCGCCGGTGAGATCCACTTCGGCAGTTGCGCCGGCTCGCGGAAGCAGCTTTGCGCCTTTCTTCGCCAGCTTGCCGATCTTGCCGAGTTTGCCGAGCAGCTTGGAGGCGCCCTTGGATGCCTTCTTGTCGTCCGCCGCCGGCGCTTCATCCGACCGGGTAAGTTCGGTCTCCCGCACGACCGCCGTCACCAGGCGCTTCAGCGCCGAATCCGCGCTCGAAAGATCTTTCAGGTTCTCGCTGGCGACGGCGAGATCTGTCAGCGGCGCGAGCCGCATATCGCGCAGGAAACTGTCCCACTGCGCGATGAAATCCTCATAATAGAGCTTGAGAATATCCTGCGAGAGCGCCGACACCGACGTCTCGGCGTTTTCCGAGCAGCCGCCCGCGAAAATCGCTCTGTCGAGCGCCGCCTGGGCGGCGACATCTTCCAGCCGCTCCAGGATTGCATTCTGGAAACCGTCATAAGTGAATGCACCGGGCACGCCGGTGCGCAGCGTCTTGTCGGAACGCCGCGCGAACACCTTGGAGCCATTGGGACCGGCGAAATTCGCGGGAATCCATTCCTTGAGTTCCGCGACCGCCGGATCGGCGAGCAACTGCTTGTAGGCGCGCGCCGGCAGCGAAATCGTGCACACGCTTTTCAGCGCCTCCGCAACCAGCGCCCTGATCCGGAGCGATATAACTCTCGTCGACTGCCATGCGGCGGATGGCGGCAAGCTGGTGCTCTTCGGCGTCGGGCGTCGGGAACGGCGCGGTAGGCGCGAATTCAGGCAGGTCGTTCACCCACCAGTTCTGGACAAATTCCGGGTCCATTTGCGAAAGCCCGGTCATCATGCGGTAGGTCTTCAGCGCCCCCAGCAGAAACTCCGGCTCGCGGATCTGCCGCCACATGGTTGCCTCGAGCAAAGCCACCATGCGCGGCTCGAGCACATTGCGGAGCGCGTGATTGTAGGCATCCGTTTGCGCCAGCAGGATTTCAGACGAGGCTGACGGCCCGATTACGTCGCGTACGCCGCCCAGCGGTTCGGTGCGGGCATTGGCAACATCGGTCATCGCGGCGAGCGCGACATCGAGGTCGGACGTTTCCACCGGCGCCTGGGTGGCGGCGATGGCGGTCAGCGGCGCCTGCAATTCCTCGAACTGGGACGCCTGCGCGGTTATGGCGTTACGGTTGTCGTAATAGGAAGACGTGAACACGCAGGCCGGCCAACAGCGCCGCCGCCGCCGAGGCTGCTGCCGCGCCGCGCCAGATCCAGGCGCGGCGGCGTTGCGCCAGCGGGTCGAACGTGCCGAGACCGGCTTCCTTGAAAATCACCTCGGTCAAAAGGTTCTTGAGGAAGAAGCTGCGTTTCTCGACCCGGGCCGCGGGCATGGATCGCCGGGCCGGCAGTCCGAACGAGGAGGAGAGCGCCGCCGTCAGCCGGTCGATCGGCGCGCCTTCCTGCGTTGCCGAGGTCAGATAGATGCCGCGCAGCCAGGCGCTCTCTTCGTAGCGGCTTTCGCCGAACATCGAATCGATCAGCACCTGGATCGGCTCGGACAGGCTTTCCAACTGGGCGGGAAACCGGAATATCTCGGCGCGGGACGCGAGCTTGTCTTCGTCCTCGAGACGCGGCACCAGGCGCCGTTCGAGTTCGCGCGCAAGCGTCGAGATCTCGCCGCCAACGGTCTTTGCATCGACACGCGCGTCGAGCGCGAAAGGTCGTGCCCCATACCTGTTCGCGGGCGGAGGTGGACAGTCCGCCGAAGAAAGCCTCGAAGCCCTTGATCAGGTCGGCCTTGGTCAGCATCAGATAGACCGGCAGGCGTATTTCCAGCCGTTCGTTGAGCTCCGCCAGCCGCCGGCGGATCTTGCGGCCATGCGCCTTGATCGCCTCGTCGCCCTCCGACAGTGCGTCGATCGACAGCGCGACGATGACGCCGTTCAAAGCCCGGCGCCCGCGATGTTTTTTCAGAAGGTCGAGGAAACCCAGCCATTCAGTGGCGTCGACGTCCGGCTGGCTCTCCTGCTGGACATAGCGCCCGGCGGTGTCGATCAGGACGGCGGTCTCGGAGAAGAACCAGTCGCAATTGCGTGTGCCGCCGACACCTTGCAGATCGTCGGTCAGATCGATCGGAAAGTTGAGCCCCGATTGACGCAAGCGCCGTGGTCTTGCCGGTCGCCGGCGGGCCGACGATCACGTACCAGGGCATCTCGCGCAGGAATTTGCGGCCGCCGAGCTTGCGGCGCCTGAGTTCGCCCATCACGTCCTGGAACTTGGCGCCGACCGCGGCGACGCTTTCTTCACCCGGCGAGAGCTGCTTTTCCGCCGGGGCCGGCGCTGCGATTTCGGCGACGAACATCCGGTTGGCGCGGATCGCGCGCCGCTGCGCGACGATCAGCCAGATCAGCCAGAAAATGACCAGCGCCGCTATGAGGATGATGCGCACCGTCTCCGATGCGAACGGCTCGCTCGCGCCGATCCTGACGATCGGTCCGAATATCCAGATGATCGCCGAAAGCAGCGCCAGGCCAATCAGCGTCCAGAGGAAGCGTGACGTCAGAACCGCCCAGAGGAAGCGCAGGATGAACATGTCACAGCCTCTTCTCGACCAGCACCTCGACGCGCCGGTTGAGAGCGCGGCCTTCGCGGGTGCTGTCGTCGGCGACCGGATTGGTGGCGGCACGGCCTTCGGAACGGACGCGATCTTCAGGCACGCCGTTCTGGACGAGGATATCCGCAATGGTCGCCGCACGGGCTTCGGACAGGCGCTGGTTTGTCGACAGCGGGTTGCTCCTTTGCAAGGGGATGCTGTCGGTGTGGCCGACAACCGTGATGTTGCCGATCAGATCCTGATTTTCGAGGATCACCTTGGCGATCGAACCGATGAGCGGTTCGAAACCTTCCGTCAGTTGCGGGCGCGAGGACTGGAACAGTTCGGGATTGGATTGCTGGATGACGAGCTTGGCGAGAGAAATGCTCTCGGTTCCCTTGAGCGCGGCCCGCAATTCGCCAGGCGCTGCCGGCCTCGAACTCGGGCAGGAGGGCAAAATCCACAGTCTCAAGTGGCGGCGCTTCGACCTTGGGAGAGGCGCGCTCAATTTGCGCGCGATCCGGCGGCGGAAGTGCCCTGACCAGGGCGGAGAGTTCAACGGCCTGGCTGCTCAGGCCCATGGAGAGAAAAATATGAATGGCTGTCGCGAGCACCGCCGCGCTAACGGCCATCACCCATATCGGAACGGTGAAGCGCGCCGGCTCGTCGGACGCCAGGACGCCTTTCCAGTTGGGCGAGAGCGGCGCGTCTTCGGCGTCGGCATCGCGCAGGAAGCGCGCCGCCGCCACGCGCACCGCGTTCAGCGAACGATCGCCCGAGCGACCAGGCACGCGGTATTTGCCGCGAAAACCCAGCGCCATGCAAAGGTACTGCAATTCGAGCAATTCGCGGTCGCGGTTGGGGTGCCGCTCGAGTTCTTCGAGGCGGGCGAAGAATTGCGTGCCGGCGTCGACGTCGCCGCGCAGCATGACGACGAGGGGTTGACGCGGCCATGCGCTGGCGCCGCCCCATGGTGTGTTCAGCGCAAGGTCGTCAAGCAGGGCGGCTACCACCCACGCCGCCTGGTCGGCGCGTTCCAGTGACGAGCCCGCTGTGATCGCGGCATCGCGCGCCCGCACAAGTTCATCGAGCAAGCGGGTGCGCAACGCCTCCGGGTTTTCCGGGGGGAGGGCACTTTCCATTTCGGGTGCGAATTCGAGCAGCGGCGAAAAGGCATTGACCAGCGCATTGGGATGCGCACGCGACGCGTTTCACCGGCGCGCCCGGCGTCATTGGCATCGACGCCCGCGGCATCGGCGCGCCGACCAGGCGGATTCGGGTCCGCTCCCGATCCTCCGACAGGCCGAAAGGATCGTCCTTGCTCATCGTCCTACCTGTTCACCGAATAACAATCGACCTGCGGCTCGCTCGGCAAGACACCGGAAACGCCGATCACGAAGCCGGGTGCGTTGAGCAGAGACGCCCAATGTTCGCTGCGCTGGTCGAGTTCGAGGCACAGCCGGTCGCCGTCATAGGGAATTTCGCGCGGCTGCGAATGCAATGGTTTGAGTGGAATGCCGGGCAACCGCGATTTCCACAGCCCTTCGAATTCGTCGGCGGCCCCGACCGTTGCCTGGTTGACGAATATCTTGCGCAAGGCGTCTTCCGACAATTCGGATCCGACCCGAACGACGATCCGGCTCGCGACCAGAAGCTTCGGATTGTCGACGCGGACCTTCCAGACATTGGTGGAGTGGCGCATCACCGGCAGCGCGCGTGACTTCGGCTCTACATAACGCAAGCTCAGGATGAGCGAGCGCAAGGCATCGGCCAGCGCCGAATAGGCAGGGCCGGGCGCCATGTGATCATAGGCCGGCAGTTCGCCCAGCCGCCGTGCGCTTGAGCCGTAAGTCGCCATGGAACCCGCGAGGCCGACAAGCTCGAGATAAAGCTCGGCCGGATGGAATACTTCCTGCGCGAGCATATGGACCAGCCGCGGGCGCGCCGCGTTGGCGAGGTGAAGCATCAGCAGGTCCTCGACGCTGCGTCCAGGCCCGCCCAGCACCATCTTGCCGTGCGCTTCGGCGATCTGCTCGAGCCCGGTGATGACCTCCTGCAGGAGTTGCGCGTACCAGGCCACCGCCCCTGTCGCCAGCGTCGGCGGCAGGAACATCTCGTCCAGCGCGACGCCGCCATCGGCGCGAAGTCCCCTGATCTCGGTGACGGGCAGCGCGGTGTAACCGCCGACCGACTTGCCCGGTGCAAGCAACAGCGCCTGCGGTCGGGCAATCTCGATCTCTTCCGGATCCGCACCGCCCTGCACCGCATCGCGAACCGAAACGATCTTGCCGCGATAGCGTGCTCCCGTCGATTGGGCATGCGCCGGATCGAAGCCGACGCCGCCGGACGGTTCCAGCGGCAGCGCGAGCAGTACGGCGCCGCCAGCCATCTCGGGCGTGACCGCAAGCGGTTGCGGGGCATCCATCATGTCGGGAATGGCAAAGGGTGTTCCGTCGGGAAGGATGCCGCGTGCTGAAAGAACGGAGATCTGGCCGGCTTCGAGTTGCGCCGGGTCAAGGGTCAGCGAGCGAAAACCGAACGTTTGAAGGTGCCCGGCTTGCAACGTGCCGCGCACCGTCGCTTCGAAGAAGCGATCCTGTTGCTGGAAATGCTGGGTCCGAAGGAACAGGCCCTCGGACCACAGCACTCTGTTCGCATCGCTCATACCGCTACTCTCTGCATGAAGCACCTTGTCATCGTCAGGCGGAAATGCCGCCGCCGCCGATCCTTGCATTGATGGTGACCGTCGATCCCGGCGAGACCGACTTGGTGGTACGCCAGGTTCGGCCGCCGGGTTCGCGAATGAGCGCGACGAGACCCAAAGTGGTGGCTTCCGGCTCGACCGTTATGGTCTTCGATGCGGTCTGGCCCGGTCCGACCGCGATCGAATCGGAGCCGACGAGATCTCCGGCCAACGCCGTGCCGGCGTCGCCCTGAAGCGCGAAATAATCCGCCGAATTGAACTTGCCGGCGCTCTTCAGCCGCATGATCAGGACGGTCACCGGCCTGTCTCCGCCGCCCGGCCCGGGATTCATGCCTGCCTGGCCGGCCAGGTTGATGGTGACCGTGGACGGTTTCGGTGGCCCGCTCTGGCAAGCGGCAACCAGCCCTGTTGCACCGAGGGCAAGAATAAAGTCGCGCCGATGGATCATGCGTCACTCCTCTTCGTAGGCGTTTCGGAAATCGACGCCAATTTCGCCCAGGAAGCGTGACTCCGCGCTCGTGGCGATTTCGCGATGGCGTTTCTGGTAGAGTTCCCAGAGCTTGGCGCCACGCCCGCCGGCGAGCAGCGTCTCGATCGTCGAACTCGACTTCAGTTCTTCCTCAAGGGCGGCCGGATCGAAGCGGTCGATCATCCGCCGCAATGCACCCTGCACGCCGCGCCAGGCGCGGACATGGTGCTGGGCAAGGTCGCGCACCGCGTCGGCGATAGCCGGTTCGGCAGCGAGAAAACCGGGACTGCGCTCGGCCAGGATCGTCACCAGCGCGTCGTCTACCGTCGGCAGGAATTTGAGCGGGTTGACTTCGGACGCCCCGACCACGGTCTGCGCGACGCGGGCGTTGCCTTTCTCCTCTGCGCGCTTGCGCAGGAGCTGCATCAGGCCTTCCATCATCATGCGATACTCGCGGCCGAATTTCTCCATCTCGGCGACCGGATCGCGGCCGGGAAAATCGTCTTCCTCGAGGCCCACGCCACGCAGGAAGGCGGCGCGCAACGCAGTGTCCGTCGGTGCGGCCGCATGTGCCTGGCGGGCAGACTGTTTGGATGCTGCGCGGGATCGTGGCGGCTGCGGCGCTGGTGGTGGCGTTGGCATTGGGGGAGGCTCTGCCTCCGACGGCGGAGGCAAGTCCCATGGATCGCGTGACGATGAAGAATCGCCGATGATGCCCTGATCGTCAGAATGCTCCGCAGTTTTCTTCGAAGCGGGTGCGGCCGGTGGACCGAGGCTGAAATCGTCGGATGCCGATGGCTCCTGTCGCGGTGACGCCCCAGCCTTGCCATTCGGAAGCGGCACTGCCGCATCGAAGCCGAATGGGTCTTCGGAGGTTGGCACGCTATCGTGGACGCTGTCGGCGCTGCCATTCGAAACAGGCGTCGGCGTTGCGACCGGATCAAGACTGAAAGGATCATCGAAAGCCTGCGAACTGCGCCCGGCGTTGGCTCGTTCGAACGCGCCGGCTTCGGGCTGTTCGAACGGATCGGGGAGGTTGGCAGGGCGCGGGCGTTGCGGCTCTTCCTCGGTCCTGACCGAAAAGAAATCGTCCCGCCCGATGCTCACCGGCGGACGAGATGTGTGCGACGGCGGCTCGGGCGCCGGTTGGGCAGGCGCAGCCGTCTGGGTGTTCGCCTTTTGCAGATCGACCCACACCACGTAGTCGCCCATCCTGAGCCGCATGCCGTTTTGCAAGCCGGACGGAGTTTCCCGCGCCGAGCGGGCTGCCGGCGTTGTCGATGAAAAGACCGCTGCTCGACGTGTCGGTGACGAAATAGCCGTCCTGTCCGGCGACGATCTTGCAATGCGCGCGTGAAACGAACATGTCGGGATCGTCGATCTGCCAGTCCGCATCGGGGCTGCGACCGATCACCAGTTCACCCGAGTCAAGCCGGGTCTGGCGCACCGCCTGGGCACGCGGTCCCTGCTCGAGGGTGAGAACCAGGCTCATGGCGCCACTCCCACCGTTTCCGGCCGCCATCCAACGATCGTCCGAAGACGCATATCTTCAGCATCGCCCCTTTCCTCTGGAGGCGCAAGCCACGCCGTTCGTCCGATCTGCGCGGAACCGATCTGGGCCGGCGGCACCGCATCGCGCGCCAGTACGATCCTGAGATCGACATCCAGCAACTCGCCGACCAGGTCGCGGATTGCCCGTTTCAGCATGCCCAGCCGCTCGCCGCCGGGCAGGAATGCCAGGTAGTCCGCAAACCCAAGCGGGCCGATGCGAAGCTCGACCCTGCTCTGGCGGCTGAATGTCCGCGGACCGATGGTCGCGCTGCGGCCGAGCGAGGCGTGATCCTTGCCCAGCCGGGTCTGCAGGGGCTTCGGCACGGTAATCCAGGCGGCGATGAACTCTTTCAGTTGAACCGGTACCTTGAAAGCCTCCGCCACGAACAAGGTCAGGCGTTCTGGGCCATCGACCTGGTTGGCAAGCGCAGCCGCCTGGCCAAGTTTGACGGCGTCGAGATAGGGGCTCTCGGCATTACGCGTGCCTGGAAGTCCTATTCCCGCCATTGCCTCCAGCATGGAACGGACCCGTCCGCCGACAGCGCGCTCGACCTGCACCCCGGGATGTGCGTCCGCCCAGGCCCGATAGAAGAGGGCGATCATGCGGTGTTGGAGGATGTTGACGAAATCGACGAATGTCGTGTCGCTCGTTTCCCGCGCTTCGGCGCCTGCGAACCATCGTTGCGACAGCCGGTCGAGCACCCAGCGCGTCAGGTGCAGCGGCATCGGGCCTTCGGGTCCCATCAACCCGAGATTTGCAACCGTGACCCGGGCCGGCGCCTTGTCCGTGGAGGCTGCGGAACTCGACAAGATCCTGGGTGGCAAAGCCCAGGCGGACATGCTGGCCGAGCCTTGCCGGCTCGCGATCCGGCCGGCCGGCGTGGCCGAACAAACCGCCTCTGCGCTCCAGTTGGCGCAGCAGTTCGAAAAAATCGAACGTTTCCGAGACAGGCCTGGGACTTGCCCTGGTCTAGATCAGGTAGCGATTGCCGGGCGTCATCGGCCATGGCACATCCTCCTGTTTCTGGAGCAACCGCGTGCGGGTCCGCACGAAACCGTTTATCCCGGCGTGACGGGCGAACAAGCGTGCAAGCAGAGCCGACAAAAGCAGCGTGCTTTGTCCCGCCAGCACCGACTGGTCCACATGCAGCGTGACATCGAGGCCCCGCCCGAAACACATCGGCCCCTCGATCGCCAGCCTTTCGACAACCGCCCGCGATTCGACGCGCACGATCGAGCGCACGTGGCGGGCGAGCCCGGGATCACCACGATCGGCGTAGAGGTCGAGAAGCGCATGCAGCGGATCGGCGCCGCGCCCCTCCTTTGCGAGGCTGAGGAAATTGAGCGAAAGCTGCGCCACGAGCCGCCACGCGAGGTCGTCGGCGCGCGACTCTCCTTCCGCGCCCGCGGGCAGGGCTGCCGGAATTGCCGGTTGCGGTGGCCGCAGCGCTCCGAGAAGCCTTGACCAATTCGATCGGGTCGCCGCTCTCTGGCGTAAGCGTTGGCGTGTCGTCGAGTATCGGCAGGTCGCGGTTCGTGCAAAGCGCGGTGACGTCGATGCGCTTGAGCGGGCGTGTTCGCGGCCGTTCCCGGCGGGCGCGAAACGGCGAGAAAGACGTCGTCGCCGGTATAGGAAGTGCGGGTCATGCCGTGCCGCCGTTCATCTTCGGTTGCGCGGCGCGGACGGCGTTCGGTGGAATAGACCCAGCCATTGCCGCGGTTCTGGCCGAGGCTGAACAAAGCGGGTATTTCGGCGTCGGTCTCGGTGTCCGCGTCTTCGACATGGGTTACCCGGTAGATTTCGAAGTCCCTCGGCCGTGTCCGGTCGGCATACAGCACCTGCCGTGTTTTTCGCGGATCGAGCTCGATGACGTTGCAATCGCGTTCGAAGAGATTGATGATCGGTGTCGCGAAGAGTTCGAAATCCGCAACCGTAACGTCGGACAGTTCGGGCACGGACCGTCCGAACAGGAAAATGATTTCCAGCCCGGCCTCGCATTTGCGCACGACGGGCTGCAATCCCTGGACCCGCGCAAAATGGAACCTCTCCGGCATCAGGAAATATTCGCGCAGCAGCCGGTAACCTTCGAATGTTGCCCGGGTGCGCGGCAGCAACGCCTCGGCGTCGCCGATGCCCACCATTTCCGGCAGCGGCAAAGGCGTCAGCGGGTTGCTCTTGCCCTCAATGCGCGCACCCACGGCCGTGCAGCTGCCGAAGATGGCATCGAACAGCAGCGGCGCCTTTGCCCGCCCGGCGAAATGCAGGTCGAGCCGGTCGAGCGACAGTTCGTTGAGCTTGCCTTTGCCGTTCCGCGTAACGGTGATGCGGAGCGCCGCCTCAGCGCGCGTTCCTCCGGCCGGCGTTATTCCGGCAACGGCCAGTGCATTGCGGTCCTGGAAATAACCGACCGAAGCGATCCCGATAGGCCAGAGCGTGACGTCCTGGGCGGTCGTGAACGTGCAGCGTGTCGACAAACCTGGCTGCAGACTCGACACCAGCCGCGTGTCCCGTTTGACGACATGGCCGGTAAGCATCGTCTGCACCTGCTGGCCCGGTTTCAGTACGGCCATCGCTGTTGCGGGCGCCGGCGAGACGAGATCGGGGTAAAGAACTTCGAGGATGCTGCGCGAGAACCGCGAACGCTCGGCGTCCACCTTCAGCCGGGTTCGCGCGGCGAGGAAGGCGACGCCGTCCAGCAACCGCTCGATATACGGATCCGGGCACGGCGCGGTATCGAGCGACAGGTTGCGCGCCACCGCCGGATGCATGTCGGCAAACTCCGACGCAAGCGCACGGATATGGGTCAGTTCCTCCTCGTAATACTCCAGGAAGACCCGGTCCATCTCACGCCTCGCTGAATTCTGTCCGTGCCAGACCGTTGTCCAGGTTGATCGTGGTGCGAAGCCGCAGCCGCTCGGGCGTCGGCGTCATGATCAGGATTCCGTCGATTTCGATCTTCAATCCCACAACCTTGTCGCCGAGGGTGACGGTGACCTTCGTCGCGCTTTCCTTCAAACGAGGTTCGAAGATTCCAAGAACGCTTTTGATCTCCCGCGCCAAGAGGTCGCGGTCGAAGTCGCGAGACGATCGCCCCGAGAAGGACGGCACGCCGTAGTTGACCACACTTCGACGCACCTCGGGGAAGTCCTCGAGTGCCGGCAGAGTGTCGGCAGCCTGTTCGGTTTCCAGATCGGAAAGCAGCGGTTTCGACTCGAAGCGCTCCGTGTTGAAGAGCGCCTCGATATCGCGCCGCACCGCTTCGCGCAGCACGCGTGCCGACACCACGATCCCGCGGCTTTCCAGTTCGGCCCGGTGCCTGTTCTGCAAGACCAGCCGATGCAGGCGCCGCTTCTGGTCGTCGGTCAGATCGGTGCTGGAATCGATGGTCCGCGCGCTGCCCGCCAGCAACATATCCACACGTTCGGCGCCCAGGTCGTTGACCAACGACTGGCGCAGGTCTTCGATTTCCGAAGTCAGGCCCGGCAGATCGTTGACGAGGCGGTCCCAAAGTGAGGGCTGGACCGCCTCGCGCTTGGCGCGTTGAACTCCACTGGCTTTCATCGTTCAATGCACTTGCCGACGTTACATGCCGGTCGCGACATCCATATCGGTCGTGTGGTCGTCATCGTATTTTAGCTCGATATTCTTGTAGGCGAACTGTACGGCATCCCCGAGCGTATCGGGGCTGATCTCGCTCGCATCGAAAGAGTATCCGACGACGGAGGCTTCTTTCAGCGTGACGACGAAATAGTCGCTCGTGGCGCCGTCGATCGTCCGGCGGCAATATATGGTGACTTCGTCCAGTGGCTTGTTCTCATGGCAGGCCTTCGCCAGATAGGGCGAAGACATGTCGACATCCTTGGTGCAGGTCACCGTGCCCAACGAGACGCGGCCCTTGCGCGACAGCGAATTGGGATCGAACGGCGCGACCATCTTGAAGGTGACGTCGTAGATTTCGATTTGCTCTTCATGGCCGTCGCGCTCGCTCGGGCCCTTGATGTCGCCGAATCTCCAGAAAGCCATCGATCTTGGTCACATTAAGTTTTCTGCTTTCACCCAGTGCCATTGTCGTTCTCCATTGCTCTAGAAATATCAAGTCTTTACGGACGGCAGCTCCGACACCAGCCGGAGCGACGCGTTGATCCCTTCCAGCTGGTAGTGCGGACGCAGATAGAAACGGGCGTTGTAGTAGCCCGGCCGCCCCTCGACGCTGTCGACCTGAACCTCCGCAGCCGCGAGCGGGCGTTTGGCCCGCGCCTTGTCGTCGGCGAAGGCGGGGTTTGCCAGAACGTACCGGTTGATCCATTCGGTCAACCAGATCTGCATGTCGGAACGTTCCTTGAACGAGCCGATCTTGTCGCGGGCGATCGCCTTGAGGTAGTGGGCAAAGCGCGAAACCGGGAACAGGTAGGGCAGGTTCGCGCTCAGCCGCTCGTTGGATTGCGCATCCGGGTCGACCAGCCGTCCGGCCCGGGTTTCGTCGTCCTGCAGCGAATGCGCGCCGATGAAGGCCGCGAGATCGGTGTTCTTCCGGTGCAGGATGGGCATCAGGCCAAGCTTCGCCAGCTCCGCCTCGCGCCGGTCGTCGATCGCGACTTCCGTCGGGCATTTCATCGCTATCGACCCGTCATCGGTCGGGAAGCTGTGCACCGGCAAGTTGAGCACCGTGCCGCCGTTCTCGACGCCGCGGATCTGCGTGCCCCAGCCGTAGAGCTTGTGGCTGCGGTTGATGTTCACGCCCATCGGGAAGGCGGCGTTCATCCAGACGTATTTGTTGTGGTCGCCTTGCACCTCCTCCTCGAAGGCGAAGCCCTTTACCGGCACCGTCTCCGCGCCATACGGCAGGCGCGCCAGAACACGCGGCATCGTCAGACCGATGTAGCGCGCGTCCTCGCTCTCGCGCAGCGATTGCCACGACGCATAGGCCGGGTTCGAGACGATCTGCTGGAGGTCCTGCGGGTTAGGCAGTTCCTGCCAGCTGTCCATGCGGAACAGGCGCGGCGAGGCGGCCGCGATGAACGGCGTATGCGCCGAGGCGCAGATGCCGGAGATGTTGCGGAGCAGGCCGACGTCGCGCGGATGGTTCGAGAATTCGTAGGCGCCGATCAGAGCGCCGATCGGCTCGCCGCCGAGCATCGAATACTCGTCCGTATAGACTTTCTTGAAGATCGGGCTTTGGTCCCACATCTGGCCTTCGTAGTCTTCAAGCGTGTCGGCAAGCGCCTCCTTGGAGATGTTCATCACCCGGATCTTCAGCTTCTGATCCGTCTCGGTGTTGTTGATGAGGTACCAGAGGCCGCGCCATGTGCCTTCCATCTCGCGCACTTCCGGCGCGTGCAGGATCTCGTTGACCTGCGTCGTCAGCATCTTGTCGATGCCGGCGATCAGCGACTTGATCGACTTGATCGCATTCGACGAGATCGTCGTCGTTTCGGAGCGGGATTGCGCCGCCAGCGCAAGGTTGCGGACGAGTTGCTGCAGCTTTTCGCTGTCGTCCTTCTTGACCTTGAAATCCTTCTCGAGAAGCTCGCTGAATTCTCCGAGATCGACGGCTTCGGCCTCGGCGACGGTTGCGATCTTTTGCTGTTCGGCCATGATTTATTCCTCGACCTTGTCGCCGTCGGACAGCGCTTGGTTGGCGATCTGGCCGAGAAGCGGTTCGTTGTTCAGCAGTTGAGCGATGCGCTTTTCGGCGTCGACCCGGCCGTCCATGAAGCCGAGCAGTTCCTCCAGCTGGCGCCGCATCTTGAGGATCTCGGCAAGCTGCGGAACCTGCTCCGCGACCTTGTCCGGGGCGAAATCGCCCATCTTGGAGAAGGTGAGATCGACAAACAGTTCCTCGTCGCGCTCGGCACCTTCAGCCTGCGGAAGCATGTTCTTCACGCGCGCTTTCACGCGCGGCCCCAGCGCCTCCATGAAGCGGGGAAACCTGTTGGCGTCGGTCTCGACGAAGGCACGGTCAAGCACCGACTTCTGTGCTTCCTTCGTCTCCGACGCGCCGGAGAGATCGGCCATCACGCCCATGACGAAGGGCAGTTCGATCGTCGTCGGGCTGCCGTAAGTTTCCACATCGTAGGCAATCTGCACGCGCGGTGCGCGATTTCGCTCGATGACCTTTGCTTTGCTTTCCGCTGGCATGGTTCGTTACCTTTCATCCTTCTGGGCCGTCTTTTTGGTATCCGGAACGCCGGCAAGAAGCCGGAACTCCTTGAGCCCCGATGGCGCGAGATCTTCCATCAGTTCGACGAAATCCATGTGAACCATCCGGCGCACCCGGCGCGCGAGATGCGGGATCGGGCTCGACGGTTCGGTTCGGTCATAAAACGCGACGACGAGATCGAGGCATTTCACGACATCTTCGCGGGAGGAAATCCGATCCGGGAGCATTTGACTGGGTCCCCCTTCAGTTGCCGCGGGCACAGGGTCGTGGCCGTTTCGAATGGGTGTTTCAGGCGCGGCGGGTACTTCGGTCGGCTTGGTCGCACTGTTCGCCGGCGTGCGGACGGTTGACCCGCGCTCCAGCGTGGTTAGCGACGCGTTCCAAAAATCGTTTCAATTCCGGAACTGCCGTGCCGCCGCCTTCGAGGCGTGCGTTGAGTGCTGTTTCGACCGCGTCCAGCGCCGACGCTGCGGCCCGCGCATCGGCGATCAGCGCCATCATCTCCGTGTTGGCCTGATCCGTCTGCGCTGCGCATCCGGCGCGAACCCGGCCAAGAAGCTGCTCATGCGCGCTCGAGAGAGCTGCTTTCTCGGCGACGTTCAATCCTGAGGCGGCCTCCTGAAGCATGATGCGGTCGTCCAGCGCGCCCTGTTCCAGGTCGCGGCCTGTGATCGGGCCTATTCCGCGCGGGGCGAAGAACGTCATTTGCCGCAGATTGGCGAGCAGCCCGTCCTGGCTGTTCTGGAGGTCGAGCAGCGCATTGATGCGGCGCAGCGCAGCCTCGCGGGGCGGAGCGTTGGGCCGCAACATCGGGTGCATGGTTTCCCAATGTGCTTCGAACGTCTGCGCGATGAGGCTCAGGCCCTGCGCCAGCCCGGCGAACCTCTCTTCATTGGCGAGTGCGCGCGTGACGATAACAAGGAGGCGCAGGTCGCGGCCGTGGGTGCGCAGTTCTTCGGCCTGGCTCAGAACCGCAGGCCAGTCGACAGGGATGCTGCTCTCCGAGGACGGGCTTGTTGCGGTCGTCGTGGATGATCTTGATCTGCGGTTCCGTCAGGCGTTCCAGCTCGTGAAAGCGCGGATCGTTGCGCAAATCCTCTCCCGACGGATTTTCACCGTCCAGAGGACTCAGCCAGAGCGCGACATCAATCACACAACCCCCCCAGCACGCGGCCTAAAGGCCGTATCGCCCGTATTTACTACACCACATTCTTTTATCACAATTCCAAACATGTCCAAAACCAAACGCAGGATACGCGTTTCAGGCTCGGTGTCCACGATTTCGCGAACTGTTGTCTGTGAAGTTTCTAACACATGGCTAAAAACTTGAACTATGCTCAGCCGCATCCATGCCACTGGTTATCCGGCAACAAATTCTAGATTAGAACAACCCGGATATTCCCTGAACGGCGCTGGCGATTGTTTCAGACCTTTCCCTGCTCTATTCCACCCCGCGATCCGCTCTTTGTAAAGTCGCTTTTTGTATGGCAGGTTATTAGATAGACAAAGTCCGAGCACAGGAGCAGTCCGATGGAGGCAGGGGGTGTGCAGCGGCGTGGAGGCTCGCAGAGCTTCAAACGCAAGGAATTGGTCGCCAAGCTCAATCCGACCTGTCTGCGCGCCTTCAAGGCGGCCGCCGGTGCCGCCAAGCTGCGCGGCAATCCGTATGTCGAGCTTGCGCATTTCATCGAGCAGCTTGTGCTTTCCGACCGCTCGGACGTTCAGCTCATTTTGGCGGATGCGGGCGTCGACGGGAGCCGCATCGCCGGCGACATGACGCGCGCGATCGACAAGCTGCCTTATGGCGCAACTTCGATCGAGGAGTTCTCCGACCATATCTTCCATGCCATCCAGGAGGCCTGGAGTCTGGCCGGGCTCGAATTCGGCGCCGAAGAAGTGCGCAGCGCGCATGTCATCCTCGCCTGCCTGAAGACGCCGGTGCTCGAAGGCCTGCTGTCCAAGATCAGCCCGGAGTTCGACAAGATCGATGCGGATGCCGTCATCGGCCGGTTCGCCGACGTGGTGGAGGGATCGCTCGAAGGCGGTGCCGCCGAAACGGCCCCCGTTTCCGCCGACAAGCCGAAACGCGCGCCGGGCGGCGACTTCGCATTGGCGAAATATGCGACCGACCTTACCCAGCGCGCCCGCGACGGCAAGATCGATCCGGTCGTCGGCCGCGATCCGGAGATACGGCAGATCGTCGATATCCTGATGCGGCGCCGGCAGAACAACCCGATCCTGACCGGCGAGGCGGGCGTCGGCAAGACCGCCGTGGTCGAGGGCTTTGCCTTGCGCATTGCCGAGGGCGACGTACCGCCGCCGCTGCAAGGCATCAGCGTGCGCATGCTCGACGTCGGCCTGATGCAGGCGGGCGCCAGCGTCAAAGGCGAGTTCGAAAAACGCCTGAAGGCCGTCATCGACGAGGTGCAGTCCTCCGAAATGCCGGTCATCCTGTTCATCGACGAAGCGCATACCTTGATCGGCGCCGGCGGCGCGGCGGGAACCGGCGATGCGGCCAATCTCTTGAAGCCGGCGCTGGCGCGCGGCGAACTGCGCACCATCGCCGCGACCACCTGGGCGGAATACAAACAGCACATCGAGAAAGATCCGGCGCTGACCCGTCGCTTCCAGGTGGTCAAGATCGACGAGCCCTCGGAAGCGGTCGCCGTGCTCATGCTGCGCGGTGTCGCCGGCGTCCTAGAAAAGCATCATCAGGTGCAGATCCTCGACGAGGCGATCGAGGCCGCGGTCGGCCTGTCGCACCGCTACATTCCGGCGCGGCAACTGCCGGACAAGGCGGTGAGCCTGCTCGACACGGCCTGCGCGCGCGTCGCGATATCGCAGCACGCCACGCCGGCCGAGGTCGAGGATATCCTGCGTCGCCGCCAGGCGCTGGAAGTCGAGAGCGGCATCATCGGCCGCGAGGGGGCGATCGGCATCGAGGTCGCCGACCGCCAGGCTCGGGTCGATGCGGGATTGGCCGAGGCCGAGACCCAACTGGCGGCCGCGAAGGAGCGCTGGGAAAAGGAAAAGGCGCTGGTCGCCGAGATCCTCGAACTGCGCGCTAGGCTGCGCGGCGAGGGCGTGCCGCTCGACGCGGCGGCTGAAGTGGCCGAAGTCGCGAATGAAAATACTCCCGTCCCCGACCCCCGACGGAGGGAAAGGAATCGCCGGCGCTGTCCCCGGCGATGCAGGCGGGACCGTTTCTCCAGATACCCCCTCCGAGGTTGATGTCGCCCCGCCGGCAGCCACGGACGCTGCCGGCGCCAGCGATGGCGATCTCGCACGCCTGAAGGAACTGATGGCCGAACTCGCCGAAGCGCAGGGCGAGACGCCGCTGATCCTGCCGTCGGTCGACCGCAATGCGATCGCCGCGGTGGTGCAGGATTGGACCGGCATCCCGACCGGACGGATGCTGTCCAGCCAGACCGAAAAGGCGCTGCGTCTGGCCGCCACGCTTGCGGAGCGTGTCGTCGGCCAGGATCATGCCATGGAGATGATCGCCAAGCGCGTGCAGACCAGCCGTGCCGGGCTCGGCGCGCCGGAAAAGCCGGTCGGCGTGTTCCTGCTTTGCGGGCCGTCGGGCGTCGGCAAGACCGAGACCGCGCTGGCGCTCGCCGAGACGCTCTATGGCGGCGAGCAGAACCTCATCTCGATCAACATGTCGGAGTTCCAGGAGGCCCATACCGTCTCGACGCTGAAGGGCGCGCCGCCGGGATATGTCGGCTACGGCAAGGGCGGAATTCTCACCGAGGCGGTGCGGCGAAAACCCTATTCGGTGATCCTGCTCGACGAAGTCGAGAAGGCGCATCCGGACGTGCACGAGATTTTCTTCCAGGTCTTCGACAAGGGGATGATGGACGACAGCGAAGGCCGGCGCATCGACTTCAAGAACACGCTGATCCTGCTCACCTCGAATGTCGGCTCCGAAGTCATCATGGACCGCACCGACGGAGGCCGCGAACGAACCGGGCATGACGATCTCGACCAGGCGTTGCGTCCGCCGCTTTTGAAAGTCTTTCCCGCCGCTTTCCTCGGCCGCGTGGTGACCATTCCTTATTATCCGCTGTCCGACTCGATGATCGAGGCGATCACCCGCCATCAGTTCGGCAAGATCGCGCGGCGGCTGCGCGCCAGCCACGACGCCGAACTGGTGATCGGCGACGGCGTCATGGATCTGGTCAAGGCGCGCTGTACCGAGATCGAGTCCGGCGGGAGAATGATCGACGCCATCCTCACCAACACTCTGTTGCCGGAACTGAGCCGCGGCGTCCTCAATCGGTCGCTGGAGGGCGAGAAGATGACGAAGGTGACGGTTGGCGCCTCCAAAGAGGGTTTCACCTACACGTTCGAATAGCTAAAGCGGTGTCATGAACACAGTGAATCGCTGCGGCCCCCCGAGGCCGCTGTGATCCGCGCGATATGCGATATCAGGGACACTGCTTTGGCTATCAGGATTTACGGCATCAAGAACTGCGACACCATGAAGAAGGCGCGCACGTGGCTGGAAACGCACGGCGTCGGCTACGATTTTCACGATTATCGCGTCGAAGGATTGGATCGCGGCCTGCTCACCCATTGGTGCGACGAACTCGGCTGGGAGGCTTTGTTGAACAAGTCCTCGACCACGTTTCGCGCCTTGCCCGATGCGGACAAGAAAGACCTCGACAGGGAGAAGGCGATCGCGCTGATGCTGTCTGAGCCAACCATGATCAAGCGGCCGGTACTCGACGCCGGTGGCAAACTGCTGGCCGGCTTCAAGCCGGAGCGTTACGAGGCAGCGGTCGCCACCTCGCGGTAGCCCACACGACAGACGGCGAGGGGGTCAAGCCCACTCGCCCTGGCGCATCACCGGCACCGTGCTGCCGTCCTTGCCGATCCCGTCGATGTCGATCTGGCCGGAGCCGATCATCCAGTCGATGTGGATCAGGCTCTTGTTGCCGCCACGGGCTGCGATTTCGTCGCGGCTGAGTTTGCCGCCGTTGACGAAGCAGGCCGAGTAGCACTGGCCGAGCGCGATGTGGCTTGCGGCATTCTCGTCGAACAAGGTGTTGTAGAACAACAGGCCGCTCTTCGAGATCGGCGACGAATGCGGAACAAGCGCCACCTCGCCGAGGCGGCGGGCGCCCTCGTCGGTGTCCAGCACCTTGTTCAACACCTCCTCGCCACGCGACGCCTTGGCCTCGACGATCGCTCCGGCTTCGAACCGAACCGAAATGTCCTCGATCAGCGTGCCCTGGTAAGACAGCGGCTTGGTGCTCGACACATGCCCTTCGACCCGCATCCCATGCGGTGTGGTGAACACTTCCTCGGTCGGGATGTTGGGGTTGCACACGATGCCGTTTTTCGCGGTTTCGGCGCCGCCGGTCCAGCGGTGCTCGTCGGCCAGCCCGACCGTCACGTCGGTGCCGGGACCGGTGAAGCGCAACGCACTGAAGGCATGTCCGTTCAGCCATTCGGTGCGTTTGTGAAGCGCCGCATTGTGATCGTGCCAGGCCGCAATCGGATCGTCGACATCGACGCGTGAGGCGGAGAAGATCGCGTCCGCCAGTTTGGCGACCGCGGTTGCCTCGTCGTCATGGGGAAAAATCAGCTTTGCCCAGTCGGGATTGGGGTATGCGACGATGTTCCAGTTGATGTCGAAGCCGGTGATTTTCTCCAGCGCCGGGCGATACGCGGTCGAATTGGCCTTGTTGGCGCGTGCCACCTTGGCCGGGTCCTGGGAGGCGAGAAGCATCGGGTTGTCGCCGCGGACGGCAAGCCGCGCGGCTCCCTCTTCGAAAGCTTTCGCCATGCCCTGATAAAGCCAGCCTTCGGCGCGGTCGAAGCTCAAATCCGGCGCGTGGCGGTAACGCGCCAATGTCGCCTCGTCGTCCGTATAGAGGACGGTGACGATGCCGGCGCCCGCCTTGTAGGCGTGCTCGACGATCCGGCGGACAAAGCCGGTCGCGATGATCGGCGCCGTCATCACCAGATCCTGGCCCGGCTGCAGCCGGGTGCCGACCTTGACGGCCACTTCTGCCAGCCGGTCGAGCTTGATGGGATCGATCGTCGTTGAGGTGTCGGATGTCATGAATGAATGTCCTTGCAAGGTCGGGAAGAGGGGCATTCATAGACCGTACCGGCTGGCGGTTCCACATCGAAGCATTCGGCCAGCTGCATATCGCCGGAGCGGCCTGGCCCAACGTGGAGATGCAACAATCGGATTGCGCCGCCGGCCGTCGCGGCCAATAAGGTCGCGCGATGGAATCAGCCCCCGCCAATCCGCTCCGCTACGCCATCGCCGGCATGATCGCCATGGCGGTCGCCATGGGCATCGGCCGCTTTGTCTATACGCCGATCCTGCCTGGCATGATGCAGGAACTCGGCCTGTCGGCGTCGGATGCGGGATTGATCGCCTCGGCCAACTATCTCGGCTATTTGCTCGGCGCCATCGCAGCGGCAGGCGGCTGGGCCCAAGGGCGTGAACGGATCATCATGCTGACTTCCCTTGCCGCGAGCGCTTTGCTGGCCGCCGCGATGGGGCTGACCGCAAATCTGGGTGCGTTCATGGCGATCCGTTTTTTGGCGGGCGTCGCCAGCGCCTTCGTCATGGTTTTCGTCACCACCATAGTCTTCAGCCATCTGGTTGCTGCCAGCCGCCATGGCTTGCAGGCGCTGCATTTCGGCGGGGTGGGCCTTGGCATTGCGGCGTCCTCGGTGATGACCGGCGCGCTGGTGCTGGCCGGAGCGGCATGGCCAGCCGGCTGGCTCTGGTCGGGATCGCTGTCGATCGCAGGCTTCCTCGTCGTCCTCCTGATGATCGACCGCGGCCCGCTCGTCACTGGCGCCGCCCGGCGCGAGCCGCAACTTCCGAAAAGTCCGTCGCTGGTGAAGCTCATCATAGCTTACGGGCTCTTCGGCCTCGGCTACATCGTCACCGCGACCTTTCTGGTAGCGATAGTCCGCCAGGGCGAAGGCGGCCGGCTCTTTGAATCCGTTGTTTGGCTGGTCACCGGGTTGGCGGGATTTCCGTCGGTTTATCTCTGGAGCAGGATCGTGCCACGTCTCGGCCTGACTGCGACTTTCGCGCTGGGCTGCGTCGTTGAGGCCATCGGCGTTGTCGCCAGCGTCAGTCTCGGCGGTTTTGCCGGGCCGCTGCTCGGCGGCATCCTGCTCGGCGGCACCTTCATCGCCATCACCGCCATCGGCCTGCAGGCCGGTCGTCTTCTCGCGCCGAAAGCGCCGCGCCGGGCGCTTGCGCTGATGACGGCTTCCTTCGGCACCGGCCAGATCCTCGGCCCGATTGCGGCCGGCTTTCTTGCCGACTGGACCGGCAGCTTCTTCGTGCCGTCGATAGGAGCGGCGATCATGCTTCTCCTTTGCGGCGCCATCGGCTACGACGCCGGCAGGAAACAGCGGCTGACCTGAAAACTTTCCGCCAGATTTCGCCGCAAAGCACTGCCAGAAGGGTCGTTTCCTTCCGACGTGAAGTGTGACTTCATCCCGAACGCCCCTGATTTGCCCCCAAAAGGAAGCCGAAATGTTCGTATCCTTTTTCCCGAAGCCGAAACTGTTTTTCATCAGCGCCGCGGCGTGGAGTCTTGTCGCGGTGCTGCTCTGGTTTTTCGGTGGTGAGCAACTCGGCGCAGTGTTTGGGCTGCCGCCCGCCGCCCCAGGAACACCACCGATCATCGGCGTGCCGGTTTTCTGGTCGGCGCCGTTCCTCTGGTTCTATATCTATTTCGCCGCTACCGCCGTTATCTTTTACGGCTTTTGGAGCTGGTATTCGCCGCATTCCTGGCAGCAGTGGTCGATCCTTGGCTCCGGGCTGATCCTTTTCCTGACAAATTTCTCGGTCCAGGTCAGCATCGCGCTCAACAATTGGCGCGGTGTCTTCTACGACATGATCCAGAAGGCTTTGACGACTCCAGGCTCAGTTCCGCCGGTGGACCTGTACCTCGGTGCCTTCCAGTTCCTGTCCATTGCGCTGGTGGGGATCACGGTTGCCGTCCTGAATCTTTTCTTCGTGAGGCACTATGTCTTCCGTTGGCGGACGGCGATGAACGATTTTTTCATGTCGCATTGGTCGAGATTGCGTCACATCGAAGGTGCATCTCAGCGCGTCCAGGACGATACGATGCGGTTCTCGAGCACGATGCAGTCGTTGGGAGTCAATCTCATCAATTCCGTCATGACCTTGATAGCGTTCCTGCCCGTTCTGGCCGTGTTGTCGACTCACATAACGGCATTGCCGATCGTTGGGCAGATACCTTATCCGCTGGTCATCGCGGCGGTGTGCTGGTCGATCTTCGGCACCGTCCTGCTGATAACAGTCGGTATCAAGCTTCCTGGTCTTGAGTTCCGCAATCAGCGTGTTGAGGCCGCCTACAGAAAGGAACTCGTCTACGGCGAGGACGATGCCGATCGCGCCCAACCGCCGACGGTGACCGAGCTATTCTCTTACGTTCGAAGAAACTACTTCAGGCTCTATTTTCACTATGTCTATTTCGACGTCGCGCGGTATCTATATATCCAATCGGACGTGATGTTTTCGACCGCCATTCTGGTCCCGACGATCGCCGTGGGCCGCATCACCTTCGGCCTGTTCCAACAGATATTAACCGCCTTCAGCCAGGTTTCGAGTTCCTTCCAGTATCTGGTCCATTCGTGGCCCACGATCGTCGAGCTGATCTCGATCTACAAGCGCCTGCTGGCTTTCGAGGCCACGCTAGAGGGTCAAGACCTGCCCGATCTCGACGAAACCTATCTGCGCGGGGAAAAGCTGCTTGAAGAAGGTGGGAAGGTCTAGGCCGCATCACGCGATCGACCGCTGGCCGCCTCACCCGCCCATCGTCGCGCTAGGCCGGTCATCCGGCCCGGCCCCGAGCGGTCTGGTTCGTGCGAGATAATCCTGATAGCTGACGCAGGCGACTTCCGGCCTGACGCAGACCTCTTCCGCAAAACGCTCCAGCGCCCGCCAGTAGGCGCCGCCGTTCATCAGCGTGAAGTGGAAGCCGACCTGGAACGGGATGCGCCTGCTATGGTACTCCTGATCGAAGGAAGCGAGGAAGGCGCTGTAGGCGCGATCTTCGAAGTCCTTTGCCTGGCTTGGCCGTTCGAAGCCGCCCGAATGCCGCACGAACAGATTGTAGTCCATGGCGATCACCCGGCGCGCCGCCGGTCCCTCGGCGATCTGCGGCAGGGCGAAGCGTGCGAGCGCTCCGTTGTCGGATGGCTCAGCTGGCCCGCGCGACACGCCGCTGGCATCGTAGGAAAACTTGTTCTCGGCGAGGGCCGCATAAAGGCTTTTGTTCGTCGAGAGATAGGGCGCGCGAAAGCCCTTTATCTCGGTTTCGGCGAAGTGGCGCCAGCCAGCCGGCTCCGACGAAATGCCGTTTGACGCGTAGGCGTCGCGGAGAATTTTCGTAAAGGATGAAAACTCGCTCTGCCAATCGCCCTCGCTCCAGCCGGCGCCGTCGAAATGGCCGCAGCCATGGCTGGCGATCTCGTGACCTTCGCTGCGCGCCGCCCAGATCTCGGCGAGCCGTTCGCTGACCTCTTCTTTCGTCAGCGCAAATCCGACGTTCGACTTTCCCGGGCCTTTTCCGGGTGCGCGATAAAGCCGTTTCGTTTCCGGCGAGAGCAGGAAGACGCAGGAGAGGAAGTAGGTGAATTTGGCGCCGGTTTTCGCGGCGAGCGCCCGGCTGCGTTTCCATTGCGCCACATCGTGCGCGCCGTCGAAGGAGATGATCACATATTGCGGGCGGTTCCCGGTGTCGGCGGCGGCAAGCGGCGATACGCCGGCCAGAAGCGCTGAAACGGCGGCACCAAGACGCAAGGCTACTGACATGACACCGCTGGCTTCTTCGCTCTCGAACGACGCTGCTAGGGACAAAATGTGGCGCCGGTGCGTCGCTACGACAAGAGGCATGGAACGACGTCACCGCCTGCGATAGTTTGGCGGAAGCCAGCGCGGAGCCAGCCATGTTTCTCCTGATTCTCGGTCTGATTCTTTTCCTCGGCATCCATTCGGTGCGCATCGTGGCGCCCGATTGGCGCGACGCCCAGCGTGCGCGATTGGGCGAAAACCGGTGGAAGGGGCTTTATTCCCTCGTATCGCTCGTCGGTTTCGTTCTGATCGTCTGGGGTTATGCGCGTGCCTGGCCGGTTGCTCCCGTGCTTTATGAGCCACCGCTCTGGATGAGACATGTGACGTTGGCGCTGATGCTGCCGGCGCTCATTTCCCTGATGGCTTTCGCGTTCCCTGCCGGCAGGCTGAAACCGGCGCTGAAACATCCCATGCTGGTCGCGATAAAGCTGTGGGCGGTCGCGCATCTCCTGGCGAACGGCGATCTCGCTTCGTTGCTCCTGTTCGGCAGCTTCCTGGTTTGGGCGGTTCTGGATCGCATCGCGGTAAAGCGCCTCGGCGACAGGATACCCGCGCCGGGCCCGGTAAAATGGGATATCGTCGCGGTCGTTGCGGGAACGCTACTCTACGTTCTCTTCGTCTGGAGGCTGCACGCCTGGCTGTTCGGCGTTTCCCCGCTCTGAGCGATTTTCGGCCTCGCCCCTTCCATGCGGACAAAATTCCGCTTAAACGCTGGCGCAACAACAAAGTCCCCAACGGGACCCAGGCAATTTTGGTTGATTGAATGTCGGACGATAGTTTCATCCGCGAGGTGAATGAAGAGCTTCGCCAGGATAAGGCGAAGGCGCTCTGGGATCGCTTTGGCCCTGCCGCCATCGTGATTGCGGTCGGTGTGGTGCTCGCAACGGCCGCGTTCGTCGGCTACGATTATTGGGTGGAAGCCCGCGCCAGTCGGTCGGGCGATGCGTTTTCGCAGGCGCTGAAGCTCGCCAACGACGGCAAGAGCGACGAAGCGTTGAAGGCGCTGCAGGCGCTGGAAGCGGAAGGCCATGGGGCCTATCCCGTTCTTGCCCGCCTGCGCTCCGCGACGGTGCTTGCCGACAAGGGTGATTTCTCCGGCGCGGTCGCGGCGTTCGACAAGGTTTCCAACGACGGCTCCATTCCCGTCGCCATCCGCGATATGGCGCGGTTGCGGGCGGCTCTCGTTCTCGTCGACCACGGCACCCATGCGGATGTCGCCTCGCGCGTCGGCGTGCTGAACGCCGAAACCAATCCGCTGCGCCATTCCGCCCGCGAATTGCTCGGCCTTTCCGCCTGGAATGAAGGAAAGTCGGCGGAGGCGCTGAAATTTCTTGAGCAGGTCTCCGCCGACAATACCGCGCCTCGCAACGTGCGCGAGCGCGCCAATCTCCTGACCGAACTGATCCGCGGTTCGGGCAGCACCTCGTGATCCTCGATCATGAGCTTCAAGGTTGCCATCATCGGCCGGCCCAATGTCGGCAAGTCGACGCTTTTCAACCGTCTGGTCGGCAGGAAGCTCGCGCTCGTCGATGATACGCCGGGCGTAACGCGCGACCGGCGCGTTCATTCCGCCAAGCTCTACGATCTGCATTTCGACGTGATCGATACGGCCGGCTTCGAGGATGCCGGGGCCGCGACCTTGCAGGGCCGCATGCGCGCGCAGACCGAGATTGCTATCGACGAAGCCGACCTGATCTTTTTCATGATCGACGCCAAGGCCGGGATACTGCCCGACGACCGCACATTCGCCGACATCGTCCGCCGCTCCGGCAAGCCGGTGGTGCTGGTCGCCAACAAGGCGGAGGCCCGCGGCGCCCAGGGAGGCATGCTGGAGAGCTGGGAGCTTGGCTTTGGCGAGCCGGTGCCGGTTTCTGCCGAACATGGTCAGGGGCTACCCGACCTGCGCGACGCCCTCATCGCAGCGATAGGCGAGGAAAGAGCATTCGGCGAAGAAGAGGAAGAAGGCGCCGTCGCCGAAAGCGAGATTTTGATCGGCGAGGACATTGCCGATCCCGACGCCGCCGAAGCCGTTCCTTATGACGAGACAAAGCCGATGCGGATCGCCGTTGTCGGGCGGCCGAACGCAGGCAAGTCGACGCTGATCAACGCGCTGATCGGACAGGAACGCCTGTTGACCGGTCCGGAAGCCGGCATCACCCGCAATTCCATCTCCGTCGACTGGGAATGGGGTGGCCGCAAGATCAGGCTGTTCGACACCGCAGGCTTGCGCCGCAAGGCGAAAGTACAGGAAAAGCTCGAGAAGCTTTCGGTCGCCGATGCGCTGCGCGCGATCCGCTTCGCCGAGGTCGTCGTCGTTGTCTTCGACGCGACCATTCCTTTCGAAAAACAGGACCTGCAGATCGCCGACCTGATCATCCGCGAGGGCAGGGCACTGGTAATTGCCTTCAACAAGTGGGATCTGATCGACAACCAGCAGGCAAAGCTTGCCGAACTGCGTGAGATGACGGATCGGCTGCTGCCGCAGGTGCGCGGCGTGCAGGCGGTGACGATTTCGGCTGAAACCGGGCGCGGTCTCGAAAAGCTCATGGCCGCCGTCATCAAGACCCATCAGGTCTGGAACCGGCGTGTTTCCACCGGCCGCCTCAACCGCTGGCTGGAAGGGATTCTCACCCACCACCCGCCGCCGGCGGTCGCTGGCCGCCGTCTCAAGGTCAAATATATGACGCAGGCCAAGACGAGGCCGCCCGGCTTTGTCGTCTCCTGCTCACGGCCCGACGCGATGCCGCAGTCCTATGTGCGCTATCTCGTAAACAATCTGCGCGAGGCCTTCGACATGCCCGGCGTGCCGATCCGCATGGCCTTGCACGCGTCCGACAATCCATTCGCCGGCAAGGCCAAGAAGAAACGCTGACGGCAGCCGGCCGGCCGGAATGCCTGGGCGCGACGAATCGGCGCAAAACTTTTTCTCACCTGGCGCCACATTGCAGCCACGACCCTGCCGTTAACGCCGCATCAAGGTTAATGCGCCATTATCCATCTTCTGTGGGGTAGTGTTGCGTACGGAGAGGGTGTTCGTGCATCGACGATTTGTGACGCGGCTGCAAGCCGCCGCCGCGAGACAGAGCAGGTCTTCGCTTCTTTCTTCACTCGTTATCGGATTGGGCATCTGGATCGGATTCCCGACGGTTGCCGCCTATCAGGACATGGCGAGCATGGTTTCGGGTGCCGAGATGCAGGGCGCCCGCTGGAACTCCTTCGTCGAGAAGGCCGCCGCCGGTTCGACCCATGCCGCCGAGATGCCCTTTGCCGACGCCAACGTGACGACCGGCTCGATCTCCGGATCCGGCTTTTCGGCCCCGGGCATCGGAACCGTAGCATTTCGCGGCAAGGGTGCCGCCAATGAGGTGCCCGACGAACTGCGCATCAATCGCGGCGACAAGAAGGGGCGCATCGTCAAGATCGCGCCAGTGGCTCCTCCGAAATCCTTCAACGCCGGCTCCGTTTTCGAGCGCACCAGTTCGCTGCTTCTGCCCACAATCGACAGCGAACTGAAGATGGCCTTCGCCGTGCCTGCGATCAAAGGCAAGGAAATCGAGATCGCGGCAGCCTTCCATGCAAGGCAGGACAGGCGGGTCGATCCCGGCGTGCCGGTCATGTTGGCGTCGCTCGTCACCAATGACACGCCCGACATTCTTGCGACCGCCTATGCTCCGGCTGAGCCCGATTATGCAAAGGCGTCGCCCTTCGAGACCCTGCTTCAGGATGAAGACCCGAACAAGGGCCGCTTCATCCCGCCGACGGCCGAAGGCGACCACCCCTGGATGAGCAAACCGCTGCCGCCGAGCGTCTTCTCCAAGGCCGAGCAGAAATGCCTGGCCAACGCGATCTATTTCGAAGCGCGTGGAGAAAGCCTCAAAGGGCAGGCCGCGGTCGCGCAGGTCGTCTTGAACCGCGTCCGCAATCCGACCTATCCGAACACGATCTGCGGCGTCGTCTACCAGAACGACAACTGGCGTAACCGCTGCCAGTTCTCCTTCGCATGCGACGGCCGCAAGGACCGCATAACCAGCCCCTCGCACTACAAGACGGCGGAGGACATCGCGATGGCGGTGACGGCCGGCAAGATATTCATCCCCGAGGTCGGCTCCTCCACGCATTATTATGCCAATTATGTTCGCCCCGGTTGGGCACGGACCATGCAGAAGATGAAGAAGATCGGTCTTCATATCTTCTATCGGACCTATGGCGGCGGCTGGAGCTGAACGGCGGCAAAGGCGCCCGCTCCCGGCGGGAGTCCTGCGGAATTCGCCGCCCTTGCCGCGTCCAGCCGCACGGGCAGTATGTCGCAGTTTCTCAAATCATTGATTCTATTAGACAAAATACATGCTGTGAGAGGTCCCGCCGTGGCTTGACTGGGGGATGCCCGCTAACTATGTTGCGCGCGACTTTGAAGCGGACAGCGGGTTCTTGACTGGCCGGGTAGGGAGGTTGCGGTGGCCACACCCATTGGGCCAGACGAAACCGGCAAAACCGGGCCCGGAGACCAAGGCAAGCCTGACGTCCGCGACGATGACCTCGAGCGCCGCCGGCGCGATCTCGAAGCAACGCTTGCTGCGAGACGACCGGAAAAGCGGGCCGGGAGCGAAGGCACGAATTCAGGCGGCGCCGCCGGGTTTGGGCAAGCATTGAAGCTTTCCAGCGAATTCATCGCCGGGATTGCGGTCGGTGTAGGCCTGGGCTGGGTGATCGACCGTGTGGCGGGAACTTCCCCGTGGGGACTGATCGTGTTTCTGCTGCTCGGTTTCGGCGCCGGGAGTCCTGAATGTCCTGCGCTCCGCGGGGCTTGTTGCCGAACCAGGTCCGAAACAACCCGGCAAGGGTAGTGACGGACCGGACAGGAAGTGAACGGCGCCTGCGGGCGCATGATGTGAGGGGTGAAGGTGGCCAACGATCCGATCCACCAGTTCCAGATTTCGAAATGGATTCCGATCGAAATCGGCGGGCTCGACTTCTCGTTCACCAATGCCTCGGCCTTCATGGTGGCAACGGTTGCCGCCGCCGGTGCATTTCTTTTCCTGACCACTTCCAGCCGCGGTCTGGTCCCGGGGCGTCTCCAGTCGATCTCGGAGATGTCATATGAGTTCGTGGCCTCGATGCTGCGCGACGCGGCGGGATCGCACGGGATGAAGTTCTTTCCGTTCGTCTTCTCGCTGTTCATGTTCGTGCTTGTCGCCAACCTGCTTGGCCTGTTTCCTTATTTCTTCACCGTCACCAGCCATATCATCGTCACCTTCGCGCTGGCACTGCTGGTCATCGGGACGGTCATTGTCTACGGCTTCATGAAGAACGGTATCGGCTTTCTGAAACTGTTCGTGCCGTCCGGTGTGCCGGGCATCCTGATTCCCCTGGTCGTGCTCATCGAGGTGATCTCGTTCCTGTCACGCCCGATCAGTCTTTCGGTTCGTCTGTTCGCCAACATGCTGGCCGGCCACATCACGCTGAAGGTTTTCGCCGGCTTCGTGACGTCGCTAAGCGCGTTCGGCTTCGTCGGCGTGGCGGGCTCGATCCTGCCGCTCGCCATGACCGTGGCGATCACCGGTCTCGAATTTCTGGTGGCCTTCCTTCAGGCCTACGTCTTTGCGGTGCTGACCTGCATGTACCTCAACGACGCCATTCACCCGGGCCACTAGGAAAAATTCGCCGGCGGTATCCCGCCATCTGAAACTGCAGTTTATTTGAGATCCACAAGGAGTTGGACAATGGAAGCAGAAGCAGCAAAGGCTATCGGTGCGGGCATCGCCTGCCTCGGCATGGGTGGCGCAGGCATCGGCCTCGGCCACATCTTCGGTAACTACCTCGCCGGCGCGCTGCGCAATCCTTCGGCTGCCGACGGCCAGTTCGGCCGCCTGATCTTCGGCTTCGCCGTGACCGAAGCTCTGGGCATCTTCTCCCTGCTCGTCGCGCTCCTCCTGCTCTTCACCTGAGAGCGGAACGGACAGCGATTTCGCCGGCCGCAGCCTTGCGGCCGGATCGAGTGACAGGGGAAGCGTGATGTTTGTGACACCGGGATACGCGCAGGAACACCAGGCTCCAGCTTTGGACGAAGCGCACACCGTCGAAGACGCCGGCCATGGCGGCGGAGCATTTCCGCCGTTCGACGCGTCGACATTTCCGTCGCAGATACTTTGGCTGGCGATCACCTTCGGCCTGTTCTATCTCTTTCTGAAGAGGGTCGTGCTCCCGCGTATCGGGGGCATCCTGGAAGTCCGCCACGATCGCATCAGGCAGGACCTCGATCAGGCCGGCCGCCTGAAGGAAGAGGCCGATGCCGCCGTTGCTGCCTACGAGCAGGAACTGACGGACGCCCGGGCGAAGGCAAACACGATCGGCCAGCAGGCGCGCGACGGCGCCAAGGCAAGTGCCGAGGCCGAGCGGAAAAAGGTCGAGGCAAGCCTCGACAAGAAACTCGGCGACGCCGAAGCCCATATCGCTTCCATCAAGGCCGCGGCCATGAAGGAAGTCGGCACCATTGCCGAGGATACCGCCGGCGCGATCGTGCAGGAACTGGTCGGCGGCAAGCTTGACAAGGCAACCGTCGCGGCTGCCGTCAAGGCCGTGAGGTAGGGAGCGCGCGCCATGGACGCAACATTCTGGGCATTCGTCGCTCTCGTCATCTTCCTGGGCATCGTCTTCTACATGAAGGTGCCGGGCATGATCTCGAAATCCCTCGACGATCGGGCGGACAAGATCCGCAACGAACTCGACGAGGCTCGCCGCTTGCGCGAGGAGGCCCAGCAGTTGCTGGCCGACTACCAGCGCAAGCGCAAGGAAGCCGAGCAGGAGGCCGGCGACATCGTCGCCGCCGCCAAGCGTGAGGCGGACCAGTTGGTCGTCGAAGCGCAGAAAAGGACCGAAGAATACGTTGCCCGCCGCACTGCGCTTGCCGAGCAGAAGATCAGCCAGGCCGAACGCGATGCGGTGAACGAAGTGCGCGCCAGCGCCGTCGACATTGCGGTCGAGGCGGCGCGCAAGCTTCTTGGCGACAAGGTCGACGCCAAGACCGGCGCCGACCTCTTCAAGTCGTCGCTGCAGCAGGTGAAGGCCAAGCTCAACTGAGCCGGACCATCAGGATTTCAAAAAAAGCCGCCCGGGCGACTGGGCGGCTTTTTTGTTGGCTGAGTGTCGAGGATGCCGGCTGCGATAGGTGCGTCCTTCGGGGCTCGCCCTTCGAAAATTGCTCCAAGCTTCCAACCCGGTGAGGGCTCGCAGATGGGTCTGACAGTACCTACTCCCTCATCCAGAGGGGTGAGCGGAGGGAGCCTCGAAGGACGCATCGATCAGCGCGTCCGGATCGCTCTCCTCCGCCGTCTCCGCTCCGCCCAGCCGGAACGGCGCGAAGGAGACGCGATGCAGCCTGGCGATTGGCCCATGGTTGCCGATCGCGGTGCGGTGGCGCGGCGTGGCGTAGCCCATATGCGCTTCGAAGCCGTAGTGGATGTGCACCTGGCCGCAGCCCGACATCATGCGGTCGCGCATCACCTTGGCGACGATCGAGGCGGCGGCGATCGACTGCGAGCGCTGGTCGCCCTTGATCAGCGCCCGGCAGGCGCAGGGCAGGCCGGGCGGAATGTCGCGGCCGTCGGCCAGCGCCATCCGCGGCCGCAGGCTGAGCCCTGCAAGCGCGCGACGCATCGCCTCCAGGCTGGCGCGCAGGATGTTGATGCTGTCGATGCCTTCCGCGCAGATCGACGACATCGAGACGCCGAGCGCGGTGGCAAGAATTTCCTCGAACAGCGCTTCGCGTTGCTCGGCGGTGAGCCGTTTCGAATCGTCGAGGCCTTGCGGTATCCTTTGCGGGTCGAGGATAACTGCGGCCGCCATCACCGGTCCGGCGAGCGGTCCGCGCCCGGCTTCGTCGAGTCCCGCGACGGGCCACTGGCCCTCGGCAATCGCTTTCGTTTCGAAAGCGAAGTCGGGCTTCTCGATGATCTCGAAGAGGGGCGGAGAATCGGAACGCGTGCGAGCCATGGTGCGGCGAGGTTCGCATCGGCTCCGATTCTCCGCAAGTCCTTCCCGGCCGAATGGGGCGGCGTCCGGGAAGGCTCCGTCGGGCGGTCAGGGGAATGGCCGGACGGGATTGGTGTCATTTTTGTTGCCGCATGATCTTGTCCGAAAAGTCTGCAACTTTTCGGGATCATGCTCTGTCAGAGCAGGCTCAGTTGCTCTCCCTGTCTGGCCGGGGCGCGGAAGAGGTCGTTGCGCAGCCGCGTCCGCTCGGAATTGAGGCCGAGCTTGCGCGCCGCGATCTCGAAGCGGCGGCCGATCTGCCAGGCATAGGGCCCGGTGCCCCGCTGGCGCTTGCCCCATTCCGAATCGTAGTCCTTGCCGTCGCGCATCGAGCGGATCAGCGACATCACGTGCCGGTAGCGGTCCGGATAGTGGCGCAGCAGCCAGTCCTTGAAGATGGGTGCGACTTCCAGCGGCAACCTGAGGATGACGTAGCCGGCGTCGCGCGCGCCGGCGGCTCGCGCCGCATCGAGGATGCGCTCGATCTCCTGGTCGGTAAGCCCCGGGATGATCGGCGCCACCATAACCGAGGCCGGAATGCCGGCTTCGGAGAGCTGCCTGATCGCCTCCAGCCTTTTGGTTGGCGTCGAAGCCCGCGGCTCCATCACCCGCGCCAGCATGCGGTCGAGCGTCGTCACCGAAAGCGCCACTTTGGCGAGCCCGCGCTCGGCCATGCGCGACAGGATGTCGATATCGCGCGTCACCAGCGCCGACTTGGTCACGATGCCGACGGGATGATTGTGGGCGTCAAGGACCTCCAGCACCTCGCGCATGATGCGGTACTGCTTCTCGATCGGCTGGTAAGGGTCGGTGTTGGTGCCGATGGCGATGGTGCGCGGCTGGTAGCCGTCCTTCGACAGTTCCCGTTCGAGCAGTTTTGCCGCGTCCGGCTTGGCGAACAGCTTCGATTCGAAGTCGAGCCCCGGCGACAGGCCCATATAGGCATGGGTCGGTCGGGCGAAGCAGTAGACACAGCCGTGCTCGCAGCCGCGATAGGGATTGATCGAACGGTCGAAGGAAATGTCGGGAGAGTCGTTGCGGGTGATGATGGTGCGCGGCTTCTCGACCTGCACCTCGGTCTTGAAGGGCGGCAGTTCCTCGAGAGAGTTCCAGCCGTCGTCGAAGACGTGCCGGCTGACCGGCTCGAAACGGCCGGACGGATTGATGCCAGCGGACCTGCCGCGATTGCGGTCAGGACGGACGCGGATTTCACTCTGCTCGATCATCGCATTGGCCATTTCGGCTCTGCCCTTCCCGAAAGCAGCAATGTCGGCGCGGACGATCTGTTCCACTTTTGCTCGTTCCCAAGGTGTGTCGGCGGTCTGGCGAATTGCGTTGTTCATGAAATTATTCCTATTTCGCAAACGAGAACAAAGCAAGAACTTTTTGCATTTCTGATCCAGCCGCGGCGGTGGTAGAGTGAGCGGCAAGGAGGAGAGACCCGTGCGCGGAGCGCCAGTAAAGCCGGCGTCGCGGCCACCTTTCGCGCTCGATGGCATCGATCACATCCTGTTGCTGGTCGATGACATGGCGAAGGCGCGCGCGTTCTATGAAAGCGTTCTCGGCTGCCGCTTCGAGGAGGCGTTGCCGCAATATGGCATGGCGGTGCTGCGGGCGGGGTCCGCGCTGATCAACCTGGTCGACATAGCGGCAGTGCAGGGAAGGTGGGCGCTGCCCGAGGTGTCTGGCGGCCGCAACCTCGATCATTTCTGCCTGGCGCTCGGCGGCCACGACGAGGCAGCGCTGCGCAGGCATCTGGCGGCGCACGGCATCGAGATCGTCGAGGAAGCGTTCCATGCCGGCGCGCGGGGCGAAAGCCTGTCGCTCTATATCCGCGATCCATCGGGCAACGTCATCGAATTGAAGGGCCCGCCGGCTGGGTGAGGGCGCAGTGCAGCCTGCTCCGCCGAAGGATAACCAGGGAACGGCGCCGTCAGGCGGCGCGTTTCGATCCGTCGCCCAACGCGGGCACCCCGTACTGGCGAATCTCGCGAACACCGACGAGGCCGCTCAACACGCCGACATGCATGATGCCTCTCAACACGCTGCGGTTTCGGCGGACGGGCCAGGCCCCGGTCAGGACGGCCGATGCAAAACAAAAGGCTACCTTCGCCGATACGAGGCCGAGTTGCTTGACCAGCCTTTTCCCCGTGGTCTCGCTTCGCAGCAGATGCCCGTGCGTCTGCCCGACGCGATAGCGACGCCGACCGAGCCAGCCGAACGTGGCCCGGGCCGGCGGCACCAACTCGTCCACCCAGGCCTTGGCTGCGTAGGCGATCAGGCCGCCGGCCTTGTGCACATGATCGAAGAACTCGGTGTCCTCGCCGCCGGTCTGGCCGCGCGCAAGGCTGAAACGTCGGCCGGAAATGCTCTTCGCGTCCATGCGCAGAAGAACGTTGCAGGTATAGCCGGTGTGGATTTCGCCGCCGACCCACACCGGAAAGGTCGAGTGAAAGTCGCCGCGCTGCATCCATTCGGGCGCCTCCGGCCGATATTGTGCCTTGACCGGCCCGAGCACGACGTCGGCACCGGTGACTTCAGCCGTTTCAGCCAGTTTGACGAGCCACTGGCTGGAAGCCGTTTCGTCGTCGTCGATGAAGGCGACGAAGTCGGCGCTGCTCGCATCGAGGCAGGCATTTCGCGCGATGGAGATATTTCCTGCCGGGCAATGGATGTAGCGGATAGGGACGGGCAACTCGGCCGCCAGCGCCGCGACAATCGGCTTGGCCGTGGGCGCATCGTCGTTGTCGGCGACAATCACGCCGATCCGGCAGCTTGCGGGTTTGTCCATGGCGGCGAGCGAACGCAGCGTATCGGCGATTTCAGCGCGGCGGAAAGTGCAGACACAGATATCGATTTTGACGGTTTTCGGCATGACGACCTCCTTTTGCACTGCAAAATGGAAAAGCATCATCCGTGCCAGTCGCCGCGCTTTCCGGCTAACCATTTGAACAAGATAAACAATTTCCTATAATTCGGAATTGCGCAGCGAGTGGCGGCTGTTGTGCGGTGCACAATGGCTGGGCGTTTGCCGGCCAAATCGAATGCAATCGAATACATTGGCCGGAAACTGGCGTTTCGTGTGGCTTTCGGCTACGCGGAAGCGATGCTCTCCGTGCTGATCGAAACCCTGAACGACGAAGAAGCCCTGGCCCGCACGCTGGCGTCGCTGGTCAGCGGCGCGGTCGAAGGCGTCGTGCGCGAGGTGATCGTCTGCGACAGGGGCTCGACCGACCAGACCCATTACGTCGCCGAGCATGCCGGATGCCACTATCTGGCGAAGGGCGGCATCGCCGCGGGCATCGGCAAGGCGAAGGGCGACTGGCTGCTGCTTTTGGAACCCGGCGCCAGGCTCGCCGAGGGATGGATGGACGATGTTTTGCAACACATGGCGAAACTGACCATGGCCGCCCGCTTTTCCCGCTCGCGCAAGGATCGAACACCCTTCCTGGCGCGAGTGTTCACCAGCGGCCGGGCGCTTGCAGAGGGTCTGCTGATCACCAAGCGGCAGGCGGCGGCACTCTCCAAGGCAGGGCGCGACGCCGAAGGGATTGCGCGCGGCCTTGCCACAAAATTGCTTGCGGCGGAGATTTTGGTCGCGCCGGCGAGGAAATAGACAGAGACTGGCGGTAAACCGTCGAGATGCAGGCGATAGCGCATCAGAGGCCGAGGAAAGACATGAAATGGGGCCTCGGCGCCCGACAACGGTCTTCCCAAGCGAAATGTGAGGGTCGTGTTGCCCGGCTTTCCCACCGGCGAATAAGCGGAGCGCAACGACGATGCCTGGCGCTCATTCGCTGGCTATCTCCCCGGTACTACGGCTTTTTTCGGGGCGCCGCGCTTCAGGTGCTCGTCAAGCCTGGGCATGATTTCCACGAAATTGCAGGGCATATGGCGGTAGTCGAGCTGCGCCTTCAGGATGCCGTCCCAGGCATCCTTGCAGGCGCCCGGCGAACCCGGCAGCACGAAGACGAAGGTGGCGTTGACGACGCCGCCGGTCGCTCTGGACTGGATCGTCGAGGTGCCGATCTTGTCGTAGGAGATGCGGTGAAAAACCTCGGAAAAGCCGTCCATGCGCTTTTCGAAGATGGGTTCCAGCGCATCCGGGGTGACATCGCGGCCGGTGAAGCCGGTGCCGCCGGTTGTGATGACGACGTCGATGTTTTCGTCGCGCGACCACGCCAACACCTGATCGCGGATTTTTTCCTTGTCGTCGATGACGATGGCGCGGGCGGCCAGCACATGGCCGGTTTCGGCGATGCGGTCGGCCAGCGCCTGGCCGGATTTGTCGTCCGCGAGAGTGCGCGTGTCGGATACGCTGAGCACTGCGATGCCAACCGGAACGAAGGCTCGCGTCTCGTCAGGCTTAGCCATGCGTGTAGGCCTCCGATGCCATGCTGCGCGTCGCGGCGACGAACCAGCCGGGATGGCGGGCGCGGAGCGCGATGGCGGCGCGTTTCGCCACATTGCCGGTTTCGAACAGCCCGAAGCAGGTGGCGCCCGAGCCCGACATGCGAGTGAACGCCGATCCTGCGCGGTCGAGTGCGGCGGCCGCATCGCCGATGGCCGGCTGCAGTTTGCGTGCCGCAGGCTCGAGGTCGTTGCGGGTGGTTTCGAGCCAATTGCGGGCGGAATGGAAGTCGAACGAAGCGGGCAGCGGCGGCAGTTTTTCGTTGTCGCGTCGCTCGAGCGCGCCGAACACTTCCGCCGTCGACACTGCGACGCCGGGATTGACCAGCACCAGCCCGAGCGCCGGAAAATCGACGAGCGTCGAAATTTCGTCGCCGACGCCGCGCGCGATCAGCGGCTGCGCAGCGAGGCACATCGTCAGGTCTGCGCCGAGCGAAAGCCCGATGCGGGAGAGGGCGGCCATGTCGGTGACGTCCCACAGATCGGCCAGCGCCTTGAGCGTGGCGGCCGCATCGCTGGAACCGCCGCCGATGCCCGAGGCGACCGGCAGGTTCTTTTCCAGCGAAATGGCAACCGGCGGGCAGGGACGATCCGGAAAGGCGCCGCGCAGCGCATCGCGGGCGCGAAGGACGAGGTTGGTTCTATCGAGCGGGACGCTTGCCGCGAACGGTCCGGTCGCCGAGAACCGGTCCTCGTGCGCGGCCGACACGCTGATCCGGTCGCCGAACCGCGTGAACACGGCAAGGCTTTCGATGAGATGATAGCCGTCCGGACGCCTGCCGGTCACGTGCAGCGCGAGGTTGATCTTCGCCGGCGCGAGCCGGGTGATCGTCGGGGCGGGCACGTCCATCAGGCTGGCTTCGGCTTCAGTCCTTGGCAAGCCGGTATTCGCCGGTCTCGGGGTCCTTCACCAGCGTACCTTGCGTGCCGGTGGCGGCCTGGTGCTCCTCGCGGCGGACCTTTGCCGTCACCCGCTCGGCCTCCTTGACGAAGTGCTTGTAGCCATACCAGGCGACGAGCGCGATCAGGGCGAAGAAAATAAGCTGCGGCATTGTTCTGCTCCTCCCTTAGAGAGCGCCGGTCGAAAACCTTGCCGGTAAGGGTGCGAAGGCGGCATGATACCCGCCTTCAGCGGTCATTCAAAGGCCGAAGCGGCTCCAGAGCGCGCGCTCTTCCGCCGCATCGAGCAAGCCGCCAATGGCGGCTTCGGCCAAATCCGGCGCCGAAAAGCCGCCGCGCGAGCCGAAAAAGCCGAGGCCACGGCCGAACAGGCCGCGCGGCTGGGTTATCAGTTTCAGCCGCGTCTTCGGGCCGAAACGGTCCTTCAGTACGGCGCGCATGTCGCCGAGTGCATCGACGAGGCCGAGCGCCAGGCCGCGCCTGCCGGTCCAGAACAGACCGGTGAACAGGTCCGGATCGTTGGCGAGTTTCGAGCCGCGACGTTCCTTGACCAGGTCGATGAAGGTGTCGTGCACTTCGAGCTGCAGCGCCTTCAGCCGCTCGACGTCTTCCTTCTTCTCCGGCTTGAACGGGTCGAGCACCGCTTTGTTCTGGCCGGCGGTGTGGACGCGGCGCTCGACGCCGATCTTCTTCATCAGTTCGGGAAAGCCGAACGAGGCGGAGACGACGCCGATCGAGCCGACGATCGACGACGGGTCGGCGATGATCTCGTCGCCGGCGACCGCGATCATGTAGCCGCCCGACGCCGCGACATCCTCGACGAACACCAGCACGCGCCTGTTCCTTTCGGCGGCAAGGTCGCGAATGCGCTTGTAGATCAGCCGCGACTGCACCGGCGAGCCGCCGGGCGAGTTGATAGAAATGGCGACGGCCGGGGCGTCGGGGAAGGCGAAGGCCTTTTCGATCAGGCCGGCGGTGGTCGCGAGCGACAGGCTTTGGCGGAACTGGCCGCCCCCGGTCATGATGGCGCCATGCAGGCGGATGACGGGAATGGTGATCGCGTCGGAACGCATCGATTTCGGCAGCAGGCGGCGGAAAATGCGTCTCAGCAAGGAGGTCTCCGGAGGTTGGTTCGTTTGCATGTAGGCATTTGCCCGCCCTGCGCAATGGGCGGCGAACGGAGTGGAGCATGATCCTTTCCACGCCGGGAGTCGGTTTCGGAAAGGATCATGCTCGATTCTTGAGTGTTACAGCGTCCCTTGCGTGTCCTTCGGGCCCGCGGCGCTGTAATCGCCGAACAGCGAGGCGCGGCCGTTGTTGATGGCGTCGGCTTGCGGCGAAAACAAGTCGCCGGACGCATCGTGCAGGACGAGCGCCGGCATCAGCGACAGGCCGGCGCGCGAGCCGCGCACGGCTCGGACGATGACGCGGATAGCAGCCGCATCGGCGCGCGGCTGGACCGGCACGATCCAGGCGCCGCCGAAGCGGCCGTCGAGGGCTGCGAGAATCGCGGCCAACGATTCCGGGCGGGCGATCAGCGCCAGACCGCCGCGCGGGCGCACCACCGCCGCAGCGCTTCTGATCCAGCGCTCGAACAGGCCGTCTTCCATGACATGCGCCTGGCTCTTCAAGGTATCCGGCGTTGCCCGGTCCTTCATCGGATTGAAGGGCGGGTTCATGATGGCGAAGCCGAACGAAGCGTCGGTAAGGCCGGCGGCGACGCGCGCCTTGCCGGTCAGCGTCACGTCGGCGGCAAGCAGCGAAACACGGCCGCCGAGATGCGCGTTCTGCTCCAGCGCCAGGGTTTTGGCGGCGAATTCGGCCATCTCGGCGGAGCGTTCGACCAGCACCACTTCCGCTTTCGGGCAGCGCGATGCGACCGCGAGGCCGGCCGCACCGGCGCCGGCGCCGAAATCGGCCAGCCGTCCGGAAAATTCCGACGGCACCGCCGCCGCAAGCATCATCGCATCCATGCCGGCGCGATGGCCCTTGCCGCGCGGCTGAACCAGCCAGAAATTGCCGCGGTGGAAGGCATCGATGGTCTGCGTGGTGGACTTCATGCCGGTTACGATTGCGGAAGAAACATGCCGGAAAGCGCCTCAGCCGCCTTCGATCTCGTTTGCAATGCCGGCGTCGGCGAGGATTTTCCGCGCCTCGTCGATGTCGCCGTCGACGACGAGGATACGCCGTGGCAGCACCCCGATGGAACCGTCGAGCACGCTCATGTTCTGGTCGGCGACCAGGCACTCGATGCCGGCGTCACGCATCAGCGCCTCGACGAAGGAGATCAGAACGGCATCGTTGGTTCGGACAAGTTCGATCATGTGGCGAAAGTCGCAGGTTGGGAGGGCGAGGTAAAGGGGGAGGGGTTGGCAACCGCGTTGGTCGGCGACGGGTGCCCAAAGACTATTCGAACATGGCTCGCAATCGGTCCCACCAGCCGGGCTCGGGCTTTGCCGGTTTCCGCACGTTGTTGATGAGGCCGTTGATGTAGAGAACCATGTTCAACGTATCGAACCTCAGCCCATGGAACTTGGCGGCGAAGCGCCCGCTGCGGTCGATGACGTGGGTGACTGCCCCATGCATCTGCTGGCCGTCTTCCAACGGTTCGAAGCGGACATTGTATTCTTCCGAGAGCTTTCGCGTGGTGTCCTCCGGCTGGCCCGGTTTTGTCGTCAGGAACATCCAGTTGCGGGCGTCCAGTCCATGCGCGGGACCATAGGCCTTGAGGACTTCGGACGTATCCTTGACCGGGTCGGTCGTCACCGCCAGGAACTGCACCCTGTCTCTCATCGGCGTATCGTTGACCTTGCGCTGAATGTCCGCGATCACCTCGGAATGTATCGGACACAGGTCCGTGCAACTCGCGAAGATGAAGTAGAGCACCACGATCTTGTCGGAAAAATCGGAAAGGCGGACGGCCTTTCCGTCCGCGTCGGCCAGTTCGAAAGGCGGCGCGGCCGGCTCGTCGATCGCCTGGAAGAATTTCTCCTCGCTGCCCATCATCTCGTCGAGGTCGGCGCCCGGATGGTGGGCCAGCGCCGGGACCGCAAGGGCGAGCACGAGGGACACAACAAGCAATGTTTTCGCTTTCATGGAGTGTGCTTTCCGGTTGGGGCCTCCGAGTGGCTCCGCGGTTTGGATTGGTCTCACTGTGTCTTCTCCCGTTCCTGGCGGCTCATCTGCGCCTGATACCGCCGCTCGCGTTCGGGCCAGGTGCTTTTGATGAAGGCCAGAACGGACCGGATCTCCTCGTCGGTGAGGACATCCCCGAAGCCCGGCATGTCGCTCCGGTAGCCGCCGCCGACAACCGCGGCAGGTCCTTCCCTGGTGATGCGGAAGAGCACGCCGTCGGGGTGATGCCAGGTGTGGCCGTAGGCGTCGTGCGGCGGCGCCGGCATGCGTCCCGAAGGCAGTGGGCTTTTCCAGTCGCGTTGACCTTCGAGGCTCGCGCCATGGCAAACGGCGCAGCGCTCGGCATAGACCGTCTTGCCGAGCGCTATCGTTGCGGCCGAGGCGCCGACGGCCATCCGGTCGGTGAGCCAAGGCCATGTCCAGGCCAATCCAAGGCCTGCCGCCGCCATGCCGAGCATCGATAAGAGGACCGACGCCCTTCTCATTTGCCGCCGCTGAAGAACAGGTACTTGATCAGCGCGGCCGCCCCGAGGACGAGCACGACGACGACGAGCAACCACACCAGGCCCATGCCGAACATCATCATGCCGCTCATGCCTTCCATCATCGAAGCCTCCTATTCCGTGGCGTAGATGCCGCCGGTCCCGCCAGACTTCCGGATTTCGAGTATCTCGAACGGGCCCTCTTTCGTACCGATCATGCCGGGGGAGCCCATCGGCATGCCGGGCAGCGTCACGCCCTTGATGTCGGGGCGCTCGGTCAAGAGCTTGTTGACCGTGCCGGCCGGCACATGGCCGCTCACCACGTAGCCGTCGATGAAGGAGAGATGGCAGCCCTCGGCTTCTTCCGGAATGCCGGCCTCGCGGCTCATGCCGGAAAGGTCGTGTGTCGGCTTGACGGTCACCGCAAAGCCGTTTTCCCTGAGATAGTCGGCATAGCCCTCGCAGCAGCCGCATTGCGGGTTCTTGTAGAGGGTAACGTCTTTTTCGCCGGCGAGCGCCGGACCGACACTTGACAGGATCGAGCCGAGGACAAGAGCTTTCAGAATATTGGACATTTTGCTTCTCCTTTCGGATTGTTGGCAAGTCAGGCGACGCGGAAGACAGCCATCATGCCGCCGGCCTGGTGTTCGAGAACGTGGCAGTGGAACATCCAGTCGCCGGGATTGTCGGCGACGAAGGCGATCTCGACCTTCTCGCGCGGCGAAACCAGTACGGTGTCCTGCCATTCGCGGTGGCGGGTGGGCTGGCCATTGCGGGAAATCACCCGGAACGAATGGCCGTGCAGGTGGATCGGGTGGTGCCACGCGGTCGCGTTGGTCATGGCGATGACGTGGCTCTTGTTCCGCGCGAGCGTTAGCGCCGGCCTCATGTCGTGGCTGGTCTCGTCGGCGGCGACGCCATTGATGAACCAGGCGATGCCGGAGTTCATGGCCTGCATCATTCCCATCATCGGCTTCATGTCGCGCATCATGCCGCCCGGCGCGCCCGGACCCATGCTTTCACCCATGTCCTGCGCCACCATCTCGCCCATCATGCCGCCGGTGAAGACGACTTCGTTGCGGGACGCGGTTTCGAGGTCCGGCTCCGGCAGCGGGTTTACCGGCAGGGCCAGCGGCCAGTCGGGCGCGCGTTCCCTGAGAGGAGTGTCGGAATAAGCGAGGTCAACGAGTTTGTATTCCAGTCCTTCATAGAAGCGGTCGGTGATAGCCGCCCGGCTGCCGACCTCGCCGGTCATATCGAGGATGAGATCGACGCGCATGGCCGGCCCAAGCACGACACGCCCGCCTTCGGGCGCGTGCGGCGCGACCGGCTGGCCGTCGAGCGCGATGACGACCGGCTGAAGACCCGTGAAATCGGGACTGAAGATTCGCGCATTGGCGGCGTTGATCAGCCGCAATCGGATGCGCTCACCCTTTCTGACCGCAAAGGTATCCGGCACGCGTCCGTTGATGGTCACCTTGTTGCCGACACGGCCGTTGTGGTGGATGTCGTGCCGGTTGCCGAAATCCTCGCTGATTGCGCCCGATTTCGTGAGCCGCCAGTCGCCAAGCATCCAGATCACGTCGCGGTCGACCCGCACCGGTTCAGGTTCCTCGACGATGAGCGGACCATAAAGCCCACGCCCGACCTGTTCGAAGCTCCGCTGGTGCGGGTGATACCAGAAAGTGCCGGCGTCGACGGTGTCAAACTCGTAGACGAAGCGCTCGCCTGCTCCGATCGGCTTCTGGGTCAGGTGAGGCACGCCGTCCATGGCATGTGGCACGCGCACGCCATGCCAGTGCACGGTCGTTTCCTCGGCAAGGCCGTTCTCGACCTCGACCAGCAGGCGCTGGCCCTGACGGACCCGTATCTCGGGGCCTGGAACGGTGCCGTTGTAGCACCAGGCGGCAACCTCGCCGGCTGGCCTGGGCAACAGGCGGATACCGCCGGGCGCTGCCCGCAACCGGACTTCGTGGATGGCCGCGGCGCTGGCCGGCGATTGTCGGAAGGGTAGCATCGCGCCTGCCGCGGCCGATGCGAGAAAGGCGCGACGCGTGAGCGCCGGCATAGAAAAACTGGACATGGTTCAACCATCCTGAAGTCGGTCGTTCACCCGCATGGCGACGCGCGAAACGACGCCTCATGCGAAACCTCGATCGCCGCGGAAAAGAATGCGCCAGCGATCGTCGACGCCGAAAGCCGGGCGAGCCCGGCCGGCGTCAGTTCAGGATGATGGTTCGTGGTGGAGAGGGATCGGGCGGGCCGGTGCGGCCGACGATCTCTTTCAGAGGCGAAGCCGCTATTTCAGCCGCCACAAGCGGAAGCTCGATGTCGACCGCCGCTGGAATTGCGGCGAACGGCACAAGGCAGGCCGCACCGCATATCTGGGCCTTGCCGTCGTCTCCCGGCGGACAGGCATCGCAATCGCTCATATCCCCGCCGGTCGTCGCGGCAGGAGACATAGCGAGCGCCATGCTCGTCACGCTTGCGCCATGCGCAATCGTGCCCGCCGTGAACACCGCGAGCAGGACGACAGCAAGTATGCGGGCAAGCCTGTCCATGACCTTTCATGCTAGCCCGTTTCTGCGTCATGTCCAGCTTCAGGCTGTCGCAGGTAGTTCAACGTCAGCATCGAAACGGCTCGCCGCACCATGTTGTCCCAGGAACTAACAATCCAATGACGGTTTTCACCGCAGCAAGCGAGGCGACGGGACATTCCCCGATCGAACCTAATGCAGATGCCTCAGCTTGTCGGGGTTCCGCATCACGTAGATTGCGGCGACCTTTCCCTCCTCGATTTCGAGCGCGGTGGTCTGAAGCTCGCCGTCGGCCTCCAGCGTGACGAAACCGGGCAATCCGTTGATAAATCCGGCACGAACAAGTGTCGAGCCGTTCTCCAGGAAAAGAGCCGCCAGATTTTCGTGGACCTTCATGACTGCGTCGAAGCCCAAGATCGGCTGCATGGCAGCCGGACGCTTGCCGCCGCCGTCGGCGTGGACGCTGACATCGGCCGCCAGCATTGCACCGAGCGATTTCATATCGCCGCTGCGCGAGGCGGTGAAGAAAGCCTGGGCCAGCTCGAGGCCGCGTTGTTTTTCCACCTGGAAGCGCGGTTTTGCCTCGCGGACATGGGCCCGCGCCCGGGCAGCGAGCTGGCGGCAGGCAGCCGGGTCGCGGCGGATGGTGGCCGCGACTTCCTCGAAATCCCTGCCCGAACACATCGTGCAGCAGGAAGGCCGCCCGCTCGAGCGGGGAAAGACGTTCCAGCGCAAGCATCAGCGGCAGGGTGACGTCTTCCTCTTCCTCCTCTTCCATGACGGGGTCGGGAAGCCAGGGGCCGACATAGGTCTCGCGCTGGCGCCGCGCCGATTTGAGCTGATCGAGACAGAGGCGCGTGACCGTGCGGCGCAGAAACGCCTCGGGTTCACGCACTCCGCTGCGGTCGGCGCCCATCCAGCGGATGAACGCCTCCTGCAGAACGTCTTCGGCATCAGCCACGGAGCCGAGCATGCGGTAAGCGACGCGCATGAGCTTTGGACGAAGCGGGTCGAAACTGGCCGCTGCGTCGTCGTGGCTGACGTCCGGCATCACGCGGCCGCCTTGGTCTGCATAGACTTTATGGCCGCCAGATCGGCAAACATGCCGAAGCCGACCGCGATGCGGTTCCACACACTGGTCACGTTGATCAGCAATGTGAGCTTGACCTGCTCCTCGTCGGTGAACTGAGTCTTCAGGACTTCATAGGCGCTCTCATGCTCGTCTCGTCCTTCGGAGAGCCGCATCAACGCTTCGGTCCAGCCGAGCGCTGCGCGTTCCCGGTCGGTGTAGCAGGGGGCTTCGCGCCAGGCCGACAGCAGATAGATGCGCTGTTCGGTCTCTCCCTTCTCGCGCGCTTCCGCCGCATGCATGTTGATGCAGTTGGCGCAGCCGTTGATCTGGGAGGTGCGGAGCTTCACAAGCTCGTTGAGGCTCGGCTCGAGGCTCGAAGCGGCACCGATGGTGAGGCCGGCGCCGGTCCACTTCTTCATGAGCTCAGGGGCCGCGGCAAAGGCGTCAAGTCTGGCGGTCATGGGTTTTCCTTTCGTTGGTTACGACACCATGACGAGACAGGAAGCGCCAGTGTGACATCCACGTCCGATTTTTGTTCGATGCCCGCCGCGAACGCGACGGGTTCGCTATATCAGAATGTCCGCATTGGTCGCAGCCTCGGTGACCCTCACAGGCCGTAGGCGGCGGCCGACATCTCGCGGATCTTGCCAAACACGCCCTTGCCGCCGCAGATCGCGATGGAGCCGTTCTGGATGACGTCGCCGCGGTTGAACGGTTCGACGATGCCGCCCGCTTCCTCGATGATCAGCATGGCGGCGACGCAATCCCAGGCGTTCATGTGTTCTTCGCTGTAGCCGAGAAGCCGGCCCGCCGCGACATAGGCGAGCATCAGCGCTCCCGACGCGTTGCGGAAGAACACTCCGCCTTCGTCGATGATCGCCGCGACCAGCGGAACGACGTTTTTGGCTTCGGTGCGGTTGTTGAAGCCGACGCCGATGGAGCCTTCGGTGATGCCTGTGGCGTTCGACACATTGATCGGCCGGCCGTTCAGGAATGCGCCGCCGCCACGCCTGGCTGCAAAGGTTTCGCCGGCCGACGGTTCGCGGACGACGCCGACGACCGGAGAATTGTCCCTGACGCAGGCGATGACAACCGTCCACGCCGGAATGCCGCGCACGAAATTGGCGGTGCCGTCGATCGGGTCGATCACCCAGATGTAGCCGGAAGATCCGCCGACCGCCGCGTGTTCCTCGCCGACGATGCCGTCATCCGGATATTCCCTCGCCAGTTCGGCGCGCACGAACAGCTCGACCTCGCGGTCGCCGTTCGACACCAGGTCCTGATGGCCCTTGCTCTCGATGGTGAGCTTGTCGATCTCGCGAAAGAAGGTCATGCCGAGTTCGCCGGCGCGGCGCGCCAGGTCGACGGTGAATTCCAGGCGGCGATCGAGGTCGTTTTTCATGGCACCGGTGCTTCCCTTGGACGACACCCCTAGCAGGGGCGCCGGACGGAAGGAAGTTGAGAGCCTGCGTCACGTCGGCGCCGCGCCAATTCGCCGCTTGCCCGGCCTTGCCACGCCGCTAAAATCCCCGATAAGGACAGAGAGATGCGCCAGGAGCGCGTCAAGGACGGGAGTGCGTAAGTGGGCGTCGTTCTCAATCTCGAAGACGGGAAGCGGCCTGTCGCGTCGATCAGCGATCTCATCGATCTGACCGCCGCCGACATGGGCCGCGTCAACGAGCTGATCCTGTCCAAGGCCGGCTCCGACGTCGAGATGATCCCCGAGATCGCCAACCACCTGATCTCGTCGGGCGGCAAGCGGTTGCGCCCGATGGTGACGCTGGCCGCCGCGCAGATGTTCGGTTATTCCGGCGACGGCCATGTGAAGCTCGCCACCTCGGTGGAGTTCATGCACACGGCGACGCTGCTGCACGACGATGTCGTCGACGAAAGCGGCATGCGGCGGGGCAAGAAGACGGCGCGCATGATCTGGGGCAACCAGGCAAGCGTGCTGGTCGGCGATTTCCTGCTCGGTCAGGCTTTTCGCATGATGGTCGATGTCGGTTCGCTGGATGCGCTGGACATCCTGTCGACGGCGGCTTCCATCATCGCTGAGGGCGAGGTGATGCAGCTCGCGGCGGCGAAAAACCTCGAAACCACCGAGGACGAGCATTTCGCGGTAATCAAGGCGAAGACCGCCGCGCTCTTTTCGGCCGCGGCCGAGGTCGGCCCGGTGATTGCCGGCGCGAAGAGGACCGATAGGGCCGCGTTGCGCTCCTATGGCATGAATCTCGGCCTGGCCTTCCAGCTGATCGACGACGCGCTCGACTATGGCGGCTCTTCCAAGGACCTGGGAAAAAACGTCGGCGACGATTTCCGCGAGGGCAAGGTGACGCTGCCGGTGATCCTCGCTTATCGCCGCGGAACCGCCGCGGAGCGCGAATTCTGGAAGAAGGCGATCGAGGACAACGAAAGCGACGACGCGGCGCTCGAGAAGGCAATCGGCCTTTTGACGCGCCATGCGGCGATCGCCGACACGATAGGCCGCGCCCGCCACTTCGGCGGAATAGCCCGCGACGCGCTGGCGCCGCTCAAGGAGACGTCGCAAAAGGCGGCGCTGCTCGAGGTGATCGACTTCTGCATCAGCCGGGTGGCCTAGATATTCAGGAAACTCAACGCTTCCTCCACCAGACAGCGTTTTTTAACCCGAAATCGGCATCGTATGGCCGGTGACCGTATTGTGACCATGGATCAGGTTGAATGGTGACCCCAAAAAGGCCATGCTTTAGCTGATCATGGTTCGACCTTGAGTCCGCTTGCGGACAGACCACACGGCGGGAAGGGAAGTAATGCCGCTCAACAACAGAAACTGGCTTGCCGGCCTCGCGGCCGCGAGTTTCGTCTTCGCCAACCAGCCGGCCTTCGCGAAGGAAAGTGCGGCCGAGCCGGTGGAGATCAGCTCGTTTTCGGGTGCCTTTTTGGCCGCCCGCGTCGCCGAAGTAGACGACGACTTGAACGGCGCCATAGCGTATTACAAGCGTGCGCTGTCCTTCGATCCGACCAATCAGCAGCTGCAGCAGAGCCTGATGCTCGGCCTGATTTCGGAGGGCCGTTTCCAGGAAGCGCTGCCCTATGCGGAAAAGCTGAAGGCGGTGCCGGATGTGGAGCGCTTCTCGCGCCTTGCCCTAGCCGTCGATAGCTTCCACAAGAAGGATTACGCCAAGGCTGAATACTGGCTGAAGCTGTCGCTGGAATCCGATCTCGACAAACTGATCACCGGCCTGATGACGGCTTGGGCGAAGGCCGGCGGCGGCGATGTCAAGGATGCGCTCGCCTATCTCGACAACATGAACGGCCCGGAATGGTACAACATCTTCGTTACCTACCATCGCGCGCTGATCGCCGAGGGCGCCGGCATGAAGAAAGAGGCGGACAAGGCTTATGCCGCGACCGTCGCCGATGTCAACGCCGGCAGCGCGGCGCCAGAAACCTGGCTGCGCGCGGCCGAAGCCTATGCCGGTTTTCTCGCCCGCGAGGGCAAGAAGGACGAAGCGCTGAAGGTGCTCGACAAGTCGGACGAATTTTCGGTCGGCCGTCCGGCGGTGGCCGAACTGCGCGCCGAGATCGGCAAGGGAATGCCGGTAACGCCGCTGGTGCAGGGCCCGACCGAAGGCGCGACCGAAATCTTCCTCAATCTCGGCACCGCGCTGAACCGCGGCGGCGGCGAGGCTTTCGTGCGGCTTTATCTGCAATACGCGCTGGCGCTGAAGCCGGACAGCGACATCGTGCTGATGCAGCTTGCCTCGGTCGCCGAGCAGCAGGAGCACCCGGAAGAGGCGATCGCGCTTTACGGCAAGATCAGCGAAGGTTCATCGCTGAAGCGGGTCGCCGAGTTGCAGCGCGGCCTCAACCTTGCGGACTTGAAGCGGCATGACGAAGCGATCGCCCAGTTGAAGACGCTGCTCGAAGCGGCGCCCGATGACATGCGCGGCTATCTGGCGCTCGGCGGCGTCTACGGGTCGAAGGAGGACTTCCGCTCGGCCGCCGACCTTTACGACAAGGCGGTGGCGCGACTGCCCAACCCGACCGCCGAGAACTGGAACATCTTCTACCAGCGCGGCATCGCCTACGAGAGGTTGAAGCAATGGCCGAAGGCCGAGCCGAACTTCCGCAAGGCGCTGGAGCTTTTCCCGAACCAGCCGCAGGTCATGAACTATCTCGGCTACTCGTGGGTCGACATGAACATGAACCTCGACGAAGGCCTTAAGATGATCCAGAAGGCCGTCGAGCTGCGTCCCAGCGACGGCTATATCGTCGATTCGCTCGGCTGGGCGTATTACCGCCTCGGCAAATACGAGGATGCCGTGCGCGAGCTTGAGCGTGCCGTGTCGCTGAAGCCCGACGATCCGGTGCTCAACGATCACCTTGGCGACGCCTATTGGCGGGCAGGCCGCAAGCTGGAGGCGACATTCCAGTGGGCACACGCGCGCGACATGAAGCCGGAACCGGATGTGCTGGCGAGCGTCCAGAAGAAGCTTGCGGAAGGCTTGCCGCCGCTGGATGCCAAGGCGGCGCAAGACGCACCGGCGGTCAAGCCGGAGGTGAAGCCGGCAGCCCCGGAAGCCGACAAGAGGACCGAGCTCGATACGCCGGCGGCACCATCCGCGACAGCGGCGATCGTTCCCGCCGCCTACAAGGTGCTGCGCGGGCAGTCGCTGTGGTCGATTGCCGTCGACCAGCTTGGCAGCGGCAACCGCTATATCGAGATCCTGAACCTCAATCCGCAATTGCAGGGCGATCCAGGTCGCCTCGTGCCCGGGCAGGAACTGAAGCTGCCGGCACCGGCGAACTAAGTTTGGCGTAGGGGCGGCGCTGCCGCGCTTGACCGTTTTTCCCGCGGCCACTAGGACGGGCCTTCACGGTTTTCGACCGCAGAGGCCCGCTCGTGACTGACGCTCTTTCTTCCGCTCTGGATCCCAAACGCTCGTTCCAGGGGCTGATCCTGACGCTGCACAGCTATTGGGCGGCCTATGGCTGCGTGGTGCTGCAACCCTACGACATGGAAGTTGGCGCCGGCACGTTTCACCCGGCCACCACGCTGCGCGCGCTTGGGCCCAAGGCCTGGAACGCCGCCTATGTGCAACCGTCGCGGCGGCCGAAGGACGGCCGCTACGGCGAGAACCCCAACCGCTTGCAGCATTATTACCAGTACCAGGTGATCCTGAAGCCCAACCCACCGAATTTGCAGGAGCTCTATCTCGGCTCGCTGGCGGCGATCGGCGTCGACCCGCTGCTGCACGACATCCGCTTCGTCGAGGACGACTGGGAGAGCCCGACGCTGGGCGCCTGGGGGCTTGGCTGGGAATGCTGGTGCGACGGCATGGAAGTGTCGCAGTTCACCTATTTCCAGCAGGTTTGCGGCATCGAATGCGCGCCGGTTTCCGGCGAGCTGACCTACGGGCTGGAGCGGCTTGCCATGTATGTGCAAGGCGTCGACAGCGTCTATGACTTGAACTTCAACGGCCGCGATGGCGACGAGAAGGTCACCTATGGCGACGTCTTCCTGCAGGCCGAGCAGGAATATTCCAGGCACAATTTCGAGCACGCCAACACGGCGACGCTGCTGAGGCACTTCGAAGACGCCGAGGCAGAATGCCGTGCGCTGCTTGATGCCGGCGCGCCGGCCGCAAATGCCAACGTCGCGCAGCACAAGATGGTGCTGCCGGCCTACGACCAGTGCATCAAGGCGAGCCATGCCTTCAACCTGCTCGACGCGCGTGGCGTCATCTCCCCGACCGAGCGGGCCCGCTACATCCTGCAGGGTGCGCAACCTGGCCAAGGCGTGCGGCGAGGCGTTTTTGCTGACGGAAGCGGGTGGTTTGGCCGCATAGCTGCGGGGCCAGGCGCGATCGCTCAGCATTCTCCGATCCCCTCAACAATGCAGGCTTGCGCCGGAAATACCGGGTGGCTGGTTGTACCCGCCATCGTCTGCATGGCGCGGCGGACGCCTGGCATCCTGAACTCGCCCGGTGCCGCAACCTGGATGGCGAAGCAGGTGCTGAGCGCAAATATCTGGATGAGGGTGGATGCGTGTTCATGGTCGTTCGCCGGTCAAAAGCTTCCCGTCTGAAGCATTCGGCGCTTCAGCGTCTCGTTTGGTTCATCGGGGTTGTGCCCAAAGGACGGGCAGGCCTGTCCTTCTCCGACAATGCGAAACAAAATTTTTAGCGTGGCGGCGACGCGAGTTACCTGAAAGGGTGACAGCGGCGGCCCGGCTTGCTATTGCCCGCGCCTGACCTTTCCGTGGGAATGCCCGAATGCCCGACTTGCTTCTTGAACTTCGCTCAGAAGAGATTCCCGCCCGCATGCAGCGCAAGGCGGCGGGCGACCTGAAGAAGATGGTGACCGACGGTCTGGTCGAGGCCGGGCTGACCTATGAGGCTGCGCGCGAATACTGGACGCCGCGGCGGTTGGTGCTCGACATGCGCGGCGCTGACGGCCCGCTCGCGCGACATAAACGAGGAGCGCAAGGGGCCGTCGACCAAGGCGCCCGAACAGGCGATTCAGGGTTTTCTGCGCGCGGCCGGGCTTTCCTCGATCGAAGAAGCGCATGTGCATTCCGACCCGAAGAAGGGCGATTTCTACGTCGCCCGCATCGTCAAGCCGGGCAGGGCGGCGGCCGAGATCATCGCAACGATCGTTCCCGAGGTGATCCGGACGTTCCCGTGGCCGAAGGAGATGCGCTGGGGTGCGGCGTCGGCCCCTAAGGGCGCGCGCTACGGGGCGGTCGAGGGCAGGGGCGGCGAGACGTTGCGCTGGGTGCGGCCGCTGCAATCGATCGTCTGCACCTTCGGCCCGGAGACGGAAGAGCCGGTGGTGGTCGACTTCGAGGTCGACGGCATCCGCGCCGGCAACGTCACCTACGGCCACCGCTTCCATGCGCCGGGCGCCATCACGGTGCGCCGCTTCGACGACTACGTGGCGAAGCTGGAGGCGGCGAAGGTGATCGTCGACGCCGACCGCCGCAAGGAGATCATCCTTGCCGACGCGCGCAATCTCGCTTTTGCCAGCGGGCTGGAACTGGTCGAGGACGAGGGCCTGCTGGAAGAGGTTTCCGGGCTGGTCGAATGGCCGGTCGTGCTGATGGGCGAATTCGAGCAGGATTTCCTGGAAATCCCCGCCGAGGTGATCCGCCTGACCATCAGGGCGAACCAGAAGTGTTTTGTGATGCGTCCTTCGAGGCGCGTTCCTCCCCCTCGGATGAGGACCGTGAGCGCTTTGCCACGCTGATGGCGCCGCAGCCCGGTCCACGACGTTCACACACGAGGCGCCGGCCACGGCATCTTCGCGCGGGCACCTCGTCCTCATCTGAGGGGAGGGATGCCGAAGCGCACTCTCCAACCGTTTCATCCTCGTCTCCAACATCGAGGCGAAGGACGGCGGCAAGGAGATCGCCCACGGCAACGGCAAGGTGGTGCGGGCGCGCCTTTCCGACGCGCTGTATTTCTGGAAAACAGACCAGGGCGACGTGCCGGACCTCGGCGAACTGAAAGCTTCCGCCGAAAAATTCGGGCTCGACCTGAAGAAACCGCTCGACCAGCGCATGGCGCGGCTCGACCACCTGAACGTCACCTTCCATGCCAAGCTCGGCACGCAAGGCGAGCGCGTGGAGCGAATTGCCAGGCTGGCGGAGGAACTGGCGCCGGTCGTGGCGCGCGACAATCTCCGCCCTTGTGGGGGAGATGGCGGAAGCCGAAGAGGGCGCTGTCCCGCCAGCCTCGTCAATCGGCGGACAAGCGCACTACGTTGCCCCCCCTGCCCTGCCGGGCATCTCCCCCACAAGGGGGGAGATCACGCAGCTCGCCCGCCGCGCGGCGGTGCTGGCCAAGGCCGACTTGCAGACCGAAGTGGTCGGCGAGTTTCCCGAACTGCAAGGCGCGATGGGGCGGAAATACGCCGCGCTGCAGGGCGAGCATCCTTCGGTCGCCGCGGCAATCGAGGAACACTACAAGCCGCAAGGGCCGTCCGACCGCGTGCCGCCGACCCGGTGTCGATTGCGGTGGCGCTCGCCGACAAGCTGGATACGCTGGTCGGCTTCTGGGCGATCGACGAGAAGCCCACTGGTTGAAGGATCCGTATGCGCTCAGAAGGGCGGCGCTGGGGGTGATCCGGATTGTGGTCGAGAATGGGAGTGAGGACTGCCATTGAAGTCGGCTTTCTTGGCGGCTCCGCGTGCTGTGCCGGTCGTGTCAGCTGCGGGACGCGCCACCGCTCGAACGGCTAGCGACAGTCAGGTGCAGAGGCAGCGATTTGAGGCCTTTGCAGACATCGACCTCCTCTCCTTCTTCCATGACCGCCTGAAGGTTTATCTGCGCGACCAGGGCGCAAGGCACGACCTGATCGATGCGGTGCTGGCGAGCGGCGGTGCTGGCTCCCTCACCCTTACCCTCTCCCCGCACGCGGGGAGAGGAAGGGCAGCCAACGTCGACACTCCGCCCTCTCCCCGTCCTTGCGGGGAGAGGGTAAGGGTGAGGGGCAATCGTCCAACGACGATCTCCTCACCATCGTCCGCCGCGTCGAGGCGCTGGGCAAGTTCCTCGACAGCGAGGACGGCAAGAACCTGCTCGCCGGCACCAAGCGCGCCGCCAACATTCTGGCTGCCGAGGAGAAGAAGGGTACGGCCATCGCCGACGCGGTCGATCCGGCACTTTTCAGGGAAGGCGCCGAGAAAAAACTCTTTGCCGCTGTGAATCAGGCTGAGAGCCAAGCCGGCCAAGCGATTCAGAATGAAGACTTTTCCGCCGCCATGCTGGCGCTTAGCGCGTTGCGTGAACCGGTTGATTCATTCTTTGAAGAAGTTCTCGTGAATGATGAAGACCTCGCCGTGCGGGCGAACCGTCTGGCGCTGCTTTCGCGCATCCGCGCGGCGACCGGCCAGGTTGCCGACTTCTCTAAAATCGCCGGCTAGATTCAGATGAGGCCGGCCTGCAAACGGCGGCTTTCTCCGCTTCCGGTGCTCACATATGCAAACGTATGCTGCGCTCCGGTTCTCGAAATCTGGCTGTTTGGTCGCTTACGCGCCCGTCTTCGACTCCGGCTCGGCCTGATCTAAATCCTGCGCCTTCGCGCGGACGAAAATCTTCGCTGAAACGGTTCCGGAGCCGGCAAAGGTCACATGGCTATGATGTGACCGTGCGATTGGTGAGGTGTTCCCCAACCCCGCCACAGGAGGCACCCGTGACCCCCAAGCTCGAAACGGAACTGGCCGCAAAGGTCATGCCGCTCGCTGTACTCGACCCCGCCGGCGAGACCGACATGTCGCTCATCGACGTCGCCGCTGCCGCCGCTGCGGAAGTGCCCGACGAGGATGACGAAGATAGCGAGGATGACGCGGAGAACACGACCGCTTCGTCCGACGATGACGATGAAGATGACGATGATGACGATGAGGAAGAAGGCGACAAGGCGGCCGAAAGACGCCGAAGCCACCACCGCATCATCGTCCGATGAAGACGATGACGAGTCGGATGACGATGACGACGAAGAGGCGGACAAGGATAAGGTCGAGGACGCGGCGTAACTGCGCCTGATCCGTCGCGCCGGCGGCCCGTCGAAGGCTGCCGGTTTCCTCTTCATCGATGCGCGATGTTCCGTTCAGCGAAGACGCAGCACGCTTTGAATCCGCCTTTGGCAGGCGCCGTCAGGCGGCTGTTACTCGATCTTGGCGGTTGGTTCACCACGCGGCTGCGAAGGTGCCTCGGCGGCTTGCGGCTCGGCGGTTGGCGTCGTGCCCTCCGGTGAAGAAGGCGTTTCCGCTGCCGGGGAAGGCGCTTCGCCGGCCGGCATCGGCGACGAGGATAGTCCCGAGCCGCGGGTGAACGCGTCTCCCACGACGCCGCCGCGAATGACCATCGGCGGAATGTTGCGGTGGGGTTTCGGTTTCTGCGCTTCGCCGTCGATCGCGGCGACGTTTTCATAAGCGACGCCGGGTTCCGTCCTGCCTCAGCGCGACGATCGACGGGGTGGCCGCCGGATCGTCGGTTCCCGCGGCGACGATCGACGGCGAGGTGGAAGAAGCGCCGAGCGTAATGGCCGACGGGTTGCCGCTGCCTGGCGCCAGCACCAGGATCGAGGATGCATGCGCAGCGCCCGACAGGACGCTGAATGTCAGCAATGCCGTAACAATTCTCATCACGATACCCGCCCCACAGACATGATCCCGAGCCTAGCTGCGCGGGATTGATGCCGGCTTGAGACAAAGCCTAGCATTTTAGCGGTTAAGAATGTGGTGACAGGCTCGGCCCCTCCGGACTTGCGGCAAACCGCTTGCCTCTGTAGTCACGGCGCATGGACAGCGGATCGGCGAAAATGGCGGAAATCCTCAAGGCGGAAGCAGCGCTGGAGCGGGCACTCGTTCTGCTCCAGGCCGGCGACGTCGTCGCCATCCCCACCGAGACCGTCTACGGGCTGGCCGGCGATGCGACCAATGGCGAGGCGGTCGCCCGCATCTTCGAGGCCAAGGGCCGCCCGCGCTTCAACCCGCTGATCGCCCATGTCGCCGATATCGCCATGGCCGAGCGGATCGCGGTGTTCGATCCGCTGTCGCGGCGGCTGGCGCAAAAATTCTGGCCGGGGCCGCTGACGCTGGTGCTGCCGCTCAAGGCCGGTTCCGGCATCCATCCGCTGGTGACCTCCGGTCTCGACACGATTGCGCTGAGGATGCCGAAAGGCTTTGGCGGCGAGCTTATCGCCCGTCTTGGCCAGCCGCTGGCGGCCCCCAGCGCCAACTCTTCCGGCAGGGTCAGCGCGACGACGGCGCAAGCCGTCGCAGACGATCTCGGCGAAAGGATTCCGCTGATCGTCGATGGCGGGCCGACGCCGGTCGGGCTGGAATCGACCATCGTCAAGGTCGAGGGCGCAGTGCTGCGCCTGCTGCGGCCGGGCGGCATTGCAGCGGGGGAGATCGAGGCGGCGGCGGGCGTGGCACTGTCGCGCGGCGGCGCAGCCGGCGTCGTGGCGCCGGGCATGCTTGCCTCGCATTATGCGCCCGGTGCAGCGGTGCGGCTCAACGCCACCGACATCAGGGAGGGCGAAGCGCTGCTGGCTTTCGGCCGCACGGATATCCGGGGGAAGGCGGTTGCCGCTCTCAATCTGTCGGAAACCGGCGATCTGAAGGAGGCGGCGAGCAACCTGTTTTCGCACCTGCAGGCGCTCGACCGCAGCGGCGCCGAAACCATCGCTGTCGTCCCAATCCCCCATTGGGGGCTGGGCGAAGCCATCAACGATCGTCTGGCGCGGGCCGCGGCGCCGCGTGACATGCCGATCGGCTGATCCTAATCTGTGCCCATGGATTCTCCGATTTTTCCCGACGCCGCCCTTCTCGATCGCTTCGCAAAAATTGTCGGCGACAAATACGCGCTGCGCGGCCAGGACAAGATAACCCCTTACCTGACCGAACCACGCGGGCTGTGGCACGGGCGAACGCCGCTGGTGCTGCAGCCGGGCAGCGTCGCCGAGGTGAGCGCCATCCTGAAACTGGCGACGCAGACGAAGACGCCGGTGGTGCCGCAAGGCGGCAACACCGGGCTGGTCGGCGGGCAGGTGCCCGACGGTAGCGGCCACGAGATCGTCCTGTCGCTGTCCAGGCTGAACCGCATCCGCGAGATCGACCCGCTGTCGAATACGGTAACGGCGGAAGCCGGCGTCATTTTGCAAAACTTGCAGGAAGCCGCCGACGCGGCCGACCGGCTGTTTCCGCTGTCGCTGGCCGCACAAGGCTCCTGCCAGATCGGCGGCAATTTGTCGTCCAATGCCGGCGGCACCGGCGTGCTTGCCTACGGCAATGCCCGCGAACTCTGCCTCGGCGTCGAGGTGGTGGTGCCGACGGGCGAAATCTTCGACGACCTGCGCAAGCTGAAGAAGGACAACACCGGCTACGATTTGAAAAACCTGTTCGTCGGGGCGGAGGGAACGCTGGGCGTCATCACCGCCGCCGTGCTGAAGCTTTTTCCGAAGCCGAAGGGCAGGGAGGTGGCGATCGCCGGCCTGGCATCGGCGGAAGCAGCGCGGGCGCTCTTCAGCCATGCCATGGACAAGGCGGGAAGCGCGCTCACGGCGTTCGAGCTGATTGGCCGCACGCCCTACGAGTTCACCGTGCGCCACGCCGCCGGCGTCGTGCGTCCGCTGGCCGGCGATTTCCCCTGGTATGTGCTGATGGAGATATCGTCCGGGCGTTCCGCCGAGGATGCCCGCGCGCTGATCGAAGATATCCTTTCGGCCGGTTTTGAGCATGGTACGGTGGGGGATGCGGTCATCGCCGCTTCGCTGGCGCAGGGCGACGCTTTCTGGAATTTCCGCGAACTGATGCCCGAGGCCCAGAAGCCGGAAGGCGCGTCGATCAAGCACGATATCTCCGTGCCGATCGCTGCCATCCCTGATTTCATCGAGCGGGCCGCCAAGGCGGTCGCTGAAGTATCGCCGGGCGCGCGCCCTGTCTGTTTCGGCCACATGGGCGATGGCAATCTGCACTACAACATTTCGCAGCCGGTGGGTGCCGACGGCGAAACCTTCCTCGCCCTCTACCCCACCATGAACATGGCGGTGCATGACGTGGTGCGGGCTCTGAACGGCTCGATCTCTGCCGAGCACGGCATCGGACAACTGAAGCGCGATGAGCTGCTTGCAACCGCACCGCCAGTTGCGATCGACCTGATGCGGCGTGTAAAAAAGGTGTTCGACCCCGCCGGAATTATGAATTCCGGTAAGGTTATTTGATCGCGGACTTATAGTTACCGGTTAACCTGTTGTTCAGACAGGTTTCCCGGCCGTTGCACCGGGTCGGATTTCGATAACCATGCCGAAGATCAGAAAAATTTAACCGAACTTCTTAAGCGCGGCGGTAAGGAGCAAGCGCTAGCCTTCCTGACATAACGAGACCGGAAAAACGGTCCGCGAGAAGACCGGAAAACCGGCTCTCAGGAGAACAGGAAGGCAATTCATGAAGACCGGACTGAAGCCAGTCTGGGCCGGCCGCGACATGCGGCTCGACCCGTTCCGTCTGCCCCAGATGGTGAGCTACGCCGCGCGCGACGATTACGGCGATGTGACCTTCACCATCGACCCGCGCGGCGCAGTGGTCCGCCGGGTACTCGAGATGAGTGGACTGCCGGTAACGGTGGCACTGCCGGCCAAAGCATTTCGCGGCGTTGCGGCGCGCGCTCTGGAAGACGACCTCGGCAATGTGACGGTGACGCTTGAATTGCTGCACAACGACCCGATGCTTTGTGTGCCGCTGCTGGTTGCGCACGATCTCGAGGATGTCGCCGCCGACTGGCGCGCCTGGGCCGACGCCTACCGGCTGCCGATGCTGTTGATAGAGGCTGACGGCATCGCCCGTACGCTCGAGGAATCGCTCGAGAGCAGCAGTCGCCGCGGCTCGCTCCAGGGACCGCCGCAAGGGCCGCGTCTCGACACAGCGCCGCCCGCGGTTCCTCGCCCGCCGCAAGACCGGCGATCTCGGCCTGAGGCTTGTCATCGACGGCGAAGAGATCATCGCCAGGCAGTAGAAATCCACTCCGACGGCCATCTGGAGGCGCTTTCTCCGCTTCCGGTGCTCACGGACCATATGTCCGCTGCGCTCCGGTTCTCGAAAAGCACCACCACATGACTCGTCGGACTGAATTTCGGCGAACTCGGCGAAATTAAACCATCGGCTTCAGCGCCGCCCACAATCCGCCGCCGATCAGTCCCAGGAAGATCAGCCAGCCGACCATGTTGTTGGATTTGAACAGCCGCAGGCACTGGTCGGGGTTGTCGAGGTCGAGGGCCCAGATCTGCCGCGCCATATGGGCGCCGGCGACGAATATCCCGGCCAATGCCGGTACCGGCACTTCGGCCGCAGCGTAGGCGCTGGCGAAGAGGATCAGCGCGCCGCCATAGAGGCCGATGAGCCACGACTTGGTGCTGTCGCCGAACAGCCGCGCCGTCGAGCGCACGCCGACGATGGCGTCGTCTTCCTTGTCCTGAACGGCGTAAATGGTGTCGTAGCCGATCACCCACATGATGGAGCCGAAATAGAGCAGCACCGCCGGCCCGTCGATATCGCCGAAGGCCGCCGCCCAGCCCATCAGCGCGCCCCAGGAAAATGCAAGCCCCAGAACGAGTTGCGGCCAGTCGGTTATTCTTTTCATGAAGGGATAGACGGCGACGATGGCCAGCGACGCGAGGCCGAGCACTATGGAGAATGTGTTGAATTGCAGCAGCACCAGTAGCCCGGCCAGTGCCTGCAGGACGAGGAAGGTCCAGGCTTGCCGACGGGTCACCTGACCGGACGGCAGCGGCCGCGAACGGGTACGCTCGACCATGCTGTCGATCTCCTCGTCGACGATGTCGTTGTAGGTGCAGCCGGCGCCGCGCATGGCGATGGCGCCGATCAGGAACAGAACAAGATGCCAGGGCGACGGCAGCAGCGACAGCAGGCTGTCGCCGGCACGCGCATGGGCGGTCGCCGCGAGTGCGGCCGACCACCAGCAGGGCCAGCGCAGCAACTGCCAGCCGATCGACCTGTCCCAGCGGGCGAGCTGCGCATAGGGCCACAGACCGCGCGGCAAGGCGCGGTAGACCCAATGGCCGCTCGGCGCGTCGGCGACCCGGCCTTGACCGGTGCGGGACTGGATGGTTTCCATTGGTTTGGAGTGGCAGCGGAGAAGCCGGGCGTCAAGCGCTCTTGCGTCCGGAAAGCCGGTCAATCCAGCTCGCGGGCACTGCTTGTAGGCACCTTCTTCGCCCACTCTTCCGACCACGCCACCAGCGGCAGGAAATGCCGCACCAGTTCGCGGCCGCTTTCTGTCAGGCGATAGCCCTCCGGCCCGGCCTCGACGAGACCTGCCTCCCTCAACTCCGCGATGCGCGTGTTGAGCACGCTCGGGCTGGTTTCGGCCGCCGCCTGCAATGGGCGGAATTTGAGATCCGCCTTGCTGAGTTCCCACAGGATGCGCAGCGCCGTGCGCCGGCCGAGCAGGTCGAGCAGCGCCATAATCGGCCGACCCGTTTGCGAGCCGCGAACCGGAGTGCCGGGGGTTGGAAACTTCATGCTATTGAATCCGTAGCAAAAACATCCTACGCTACGGATTGCGTAGCACGGAGTGACAAGAATGTCAGCCAGGATCGAACCCGCAACCCCACCGTTTCCGGAAGAAATCCAGGTCTGGTTCGACCGCCTGATGCCGCCCGGTGTGCCGCCGCTTCGGCTCTTTACAACGCTGGCGAAAGACCAGCGCCTCTTTCAGCGCTTCATGAGTGGCGGCCTGCTCGACAAGGGCAACCTCACCTTGCATCAGCGAGAGATCGTCATCGACCGGGTAACGGCGCGATGCGGAGCCGAATATGAATGGGGCGTGCACGTCGCGCTGTTCGGCGAACGGGTTCGGTTCAACGACGAGCAGATCTATTCGCTCGTCCACGGCGGCGCACACGACGCATGTTGGACGGACGAGGCGGAAAAGGCACTCATCGAGGCATGCGATGCGCTTCACGAGAGCTGCACCCTCGGGGACGATATCTGGACCGGGTTGTCCGGCCATTTCAGCGAAGCGGCCATCATCGAGCTGCTCTTGCTGGCCGGCAGCTACCGGATGGTCTCTTATCTGGTGAATGCGTTCCGGCTTCCGCCCGAAACCTACGCTGCGCGGTTTCCGGCAAAAGTCAGTTGATGCTCGCGACGCGTCCGCCCTCGCTCAAGCCTTGGCCTTGAAGCGCGCCGCTTCCTCCGAACCGCGCGTGGCGTCTCCTGCGCTGTAGGAGTGCGCACCGGCGCCGGCGAGCTTGCCGCCGTCGACGATCAGATATTCTTCGCGGATCGGCTTGCCTTCGAACCAGCATTCCAGGATTTCGCGCGTGCCCGCCGCGTAGCGCGCCTGCGCGGAAAGCGACGACCCGGAAATGTGCGGCGTCATTCCGTGATGCGGCATGGAACGCCAGGGATGGTCCCTGGGCGCGGGCTGCGGGAACCAGACGTCGCCTGCGTAACCCGCAAGCTGGCCGCTCTCGAGCGCTTGCGCGACCGCATCGCGATTGCAGATCTTGCCGCGCGCCGTGTTCACCAGATAGGCGCCGCGTTTCATCTTGGCGATCATAGCCTCGTCGAAGAGGTTTTCCGTCTCTGGATGCAGAGGGGCATTGATGGTGACGACATCGCAGACAGGCACCATCTCCGCCGCCGTCTTGTGGAAAGTAACGCCAAGTTCCTTCTCGACCGCGTCGGGTAGCCGGTGACGGTCGGTGTAATGCAGCTTGACGTCGAACGGCTTCAAGCGGCGCAGCACGGCGCTGCCGATCCGTCCGGCGCCGACGGTGCCGATTTCCATCCCCTCTATGTCGTAGGAGCGTGCGACGCAGTCCGCGATGTTCCAGCCGCCCTTCACGACCCACTGGTAGGAAGGGATGTAGTTGCGCACGAGGCTGAGGATCATCATGACCACGTGTTCGGACACGCTGATCGAATTGCAGTAGGTCACTTCGGCGACCGTGACGCCGCGGTCCATCGCTGCCTGGAGATCGACATGGTCCGAGCCGATGCCGGCGGTGATCGCGAGTTTCAGCTTGGCCGCCTTGGCGAACCGCTCGGCGGTCAGGTAGGCAGGCCAGAAGGGCTGCGAAATCACGATTTCGGCGTCGACGAGTTCCTGTTCGAAGACGCTGCCGGGGCCATCCTTGTCGGCGGTCACGACCAGGCTGTGCCCCTGGCCTTCGAGGAACTCCCTCAAGCCAAGTTCGCCGGAGACGCTGCCCAGCAGGACGCCCGGCTGAAAGTCGATCGCCTTCGGCGTGGGAAGCGTCTGGCCGCCGGGATAACGTTGAAGGTTCGGCAGGCCATCCCGCGCGTAGCTCGTCGGATACCCGTCGACCGGATCGTCATAAAGGACGCAAACGACCTTTGCCATCTGTCTCTCCTTTCGTTCTGGGACGAAGAGGAAGCCGGGTCGAATGCGAGGCCGCTGGTCAATCAAAACGGCTGTGCAGCAGGGCGCTTTGCTCTGTTGGTTTGTCGGTGGCCAGTAAGCCCGTCTCCTGGTGCTCCTCGTTCGGCAACATTAAAAGTTTCTGCCGAATAAGGTGGAGGAACTCCGGACGGTTTCAAGAGTGGCAGCAGGCTCACATGGAACCTCGAGTGTCAATTGCCGGAAAACTTGGCCGGTCCCTTGACCCGCCGCCTCGTGGACACTAGCGGAGAAGCCTCAATCTGGCGGTTCGCAGCGAGGTATGCGGCATGAAGGTTCTCCTCATCGGCTCCGGCGGCCGCGAACATGCGCTGGCCTGGAAGATCGCCGCCTCGCCGATGCTGACCAGGCTTTACGCCGCGCCCGGCAATCCGGGCATCGGCCAGGAAGCCGAATGCGTGGCGCTCGATATTTCCAACCACGCGGCCGTTGTTGCATTCTGTGCGGAGAAAGAGATCGATCTTGTCGTCGTCGGTCCGGAAGCGCCGCTGGTCGCCGGTATCGCCGATGACCTGCGGGCCGCCGGCATTCGCGTTTTCGGTCCGTCGAAAGCGGCGGCACAACTGGAAGGATCGAAGGGCTTCACCAAGGATCTGTGCGCCCGGCAGAATATTCCGACCGGCGCCTACAGGCGTTTCACGGATGCGGCCGAAGCCAAGGCTTACGTGCAGGAGCAAGGCGCGCCGATCGTCATCAAGGCCGATGGGCTGGCAGCCGGCAAGGGCGTCACGGTTGCGATGACCATCGAGGAAGCGCTTCAGGCGATCGACGCCTGTTTCGACGGCGCGTTCGGCGGCGCAGGGACGGAAGTGGTGGTCGAAGCCTATCTCGATGGCGAGGAAGCGAGTTTTTTCTGCCTGTGCGACGGCAAGACGGCACTGCCCTTCGGCACCGCGCAGGATCACAAGCGCGTCGGCGACGGCGACACCGGCCCCAACACCGGCGGCATGGGCGCCTATTCGCCGGCGCCGGTGATGACGCCGGAACTGGTCGAGCGCGCGATGCAGGAAATCGTCGAGCCGACGATGCGCGGCATGGCGGAAATCGGCGCGCCGTTTTCCGGCGTGCTGTTCGTTGGGCTGATGATCACCGAGGACGGCCCGCAGCTGATCGAGTTCAACACCCGCTTCGGCGACCCGGAATGCCAGGTGCTGATGCTGCGGCTGAAGGAGGACCTTCTGGTGCTGCTCAACGCCGCCGCCGACGGCCAGCTGGCGCACGTTTCGGCGCGCTGGCGCGACGAGGTGGCGCTGACCGTGGTGATGGCGGCGAGCGGCTATCCCGGCACACCGCAAAAGGGCTCCGTCATCCGCGGGCTGGACAGAGCGGCGAAAACCGGCGCCGAGATTTTTCACGCGGGCACAGCAATGCGCGACGGCCAGCTCATCGCCAATGGCGGCCGCGTGCTCAACATAACCGCCACCGGCAAGACGGTGGCCGAAGCACAGGCCAATGCCTATGCGGCGGTGGAAAAGATCGACTGGCCGGAAGGTTTCTGCCGCCGCGACATCGGCTGGCGCGCCGTGGAGCGGGAAATCGGACGCTGAGGGAAACAGCCTAGCGCTCGGTCTTCCCGATTGGCACCGTCGCGGTGGTTGTCGGGTCGATGCCTGCCGGCGGCGCGTCGCTGGCCCACGCGACCATGCGCTCGCTGAGCGCCGTTATGTAGCTGGCGATGGTCTCGAAAAGCGATGATGGGGCGCTGGCCGGGACGACATCCGCGACGCTGACAACGCTTGTTTCGATCGGACCCGGGCTGTGTTCCGGTGCCGCGCCATAGCGACCGGGATAACGTTCGCCGCCGGCGTGGAAGGCACCGGCCAGCGCCAGCACCGCGCTCGCCTTCTCGACCGGCGCGAAGGACAGCGTGACGTCGCCGGCAAGCCCGGCCTGGCGCGTCACCGGCAGGGGAACGCTGGCGATCATTTCCACCGGCACGTCGAGCAGGCCGCCGAACGGCCACGCCTTGCGCAGTTCCTCGACGTTCATCGAGGCGACGTTGACGTCGATGTTGTTCGGCGTGCCGGGCACGCGGTAGGGGCAGCTTCGGTCATTGCAATTGGCCTGGGAGGCGAATTGCCAGAGTGCGTAACCTTGCCAGTTGCCTTTCGGGAAATGGATGCCGATTTCCGGCTTGTAGCGCGCATACCAGAGCGGCAGCCGCGACAGCAGCGGATATCTATCGCGATTGTCGGCGATGTACTGCGCGGTCGTGCCGTTTGTGTAGAGCACGGGGAAGCGGCCGATGCGCCGCTGCACATGGCGGGCAAACTCCTCCGCGTCCTCCAGCGACATCCATTGCGTCGGATCGTTTTCCTCGATGTCGAGCGCGACGAGGTCGTCGGGTCCAGGCTCGGCGAAATCGATGAAATTGTTGGCCTGGTCGACCGGGTTGCCCGGTCGCGCCAGATGATAGGCGCCCCACTTCAGGCCTAGCGACTTGGCGAGCATCTTGCGCGTGTGGAACAGTTCCCGCGCCACGGCATGACGTTTGAACAAGGCCTTGCACAGCCTCGTCTCGGTTTCGTTGCCCGAACAGGCATAGGGCGGCGGCAACCCGTCGGAGGCCTTGTTGATGAAGCCCGCGATGCGCTTGTCGGTCGAGAGTTTCTGCCAGTCGATCGAATTGTACTCGTAGGCGTCGATGACCAGGGCCCGGTCCGAGCGCAGCCATGGCTGCGAGAAGTCGGATGCCTGCGCTGCCGCCGGCGCCACGGCGGTCAGCGCTGACGCGAACCCCAGGCACAGGCTACGAAAGAGGCGGGACGCCGGACGATACAAGACAGGAAAGACTCCGCGAGACTAACGGACATCCTGCTGGAACGTGGTTAACGAATTGCTGCTTAAGTCTTCTCCCCGTTTCAAGGGAAAAGACGCCGCCCTTCGACGGCCTCAGGAGGCAGATGAGGCGCGGCTGTTCGTTCTGCAGAAACAGCTCTGCCCCTCATCCGGCCCTACGGGCCACCTTCTCCCCGTGAACGGGGAGAAGGGATGCGATCGATTTCGAACGGATTCGGCGCGGGATGATCGGGCAAGGTACCTTCGGCGGCCCGCTTCCGATGATGCGCCACCGAACAGGCCGGCGAGCAGAGAATGCCGCGGTCGCTCCAATAGGCGGGACCGTTGTCGACATTGCCCTGATAATACCAGAAGCCGACTGCGCCGAACGGCGTCCCGCATTCGATGCAGCGATGTTTTTCGGGCCGGGCGAGCATCATTTTTCTCCCTGACCTGCATTTAGGCTTGAAATAGAGCGTCGGCAACGGCAACATCGCCGTGTTTGACGTTTACGTAAAAAGCAGGAAGCAAAGCAAAGGCCAGTAGTCGCGTCCGGTTCCTGCGCCTGGATTGTCGTCTCGCCCTTGGAGGAAAGCATGTATCGCGCGCCCGTCGACGAGATCGCCTTCACGCTGAAACAGGTCGCCGGGCTGCGGGACGCGATCGACGCCGGCTCGCTCGGCGACCTTTCCGAAGACCTGGTCGACGCCATCCTTCATGAAGCCGGCCGCTTCGCCACCGAGGAAGTGGCGCCTCTGCACAAGATAGGCGACGAAAAGGGCGCGGTGCTGAAAGACGCCGCGGTGACCATGCCGCCCGGCTGGAAGGATCTTTACCGCCGCTGGATCGACGGCGGCTGGAATGCGCTGTCCGGCCCGGAAGAATTCGGCGGGCAGGGACTGCCGACGATGCTGGGCGTCGCCGCGGTCGAGATGTGGAACTCCGGCTCGATGGCGTTCGGCATCGGGCCGACACTGACCATGGGTGCGGTCGAGGCGATCGAAAAGCACGCCACGGATGAATTGAAGGCAAAATACCTGGAAAAACTCGTTTCCGGGGAGTGGATGGGCACGATGAACCTGACCGAGCCGCAGGCCGGGTCCGATCTCGCCGCCTTGCGTGCCCGCGCCGAGCCGGTCGGCGACGGCACCTACCGCATCTTCGGCCAGAAGATCTTCATCACCTACGGCGAGCACGACTTCACCGACAACATCATTCACCTGGTGCTGGCGCGGCTGCCCGATGCGCCGGCCGGCACGCGCGGTATCTCGCTGTTCCTGGTGCCGAAATTTCTGGTCGGGGAAGACGGCAGCCTCGGTGCCCGCAACGATGTGTTCTGCTCGTCGATCGAGCACAAGCTCGGCATCCACGCCTCGCCGACCTGCACGATGATCTATGGCGACGGCTTCGCCAAGGACCGGCAGCCCGGCGCTATCGGCTGGCTGATCGGCGAGGAGAACAAGGGGCTGGCCTGCATGTTCACCATGATGAACAACGCCAGGCTAGCGGTCGGCATGCAAGGCGTGGCGATCGCCGAAACCGCGTATCAGAAGGCGCTCGCCTATGCCAACGAGCGGCGGCAGGGCAAGGCGGCCGGCTTTTCCGGCGAGGGCATGGCGCCGATCGTCCATCACCCGGACGTGCAGCGCAATCTGCTGACCATGAAGGCGCTGACGGTGATCGCGCGTGCGATCGCCTATTGCTGCGCCCATGCCACTGACATGGCGCGCACCGGCGGCGGCGAAGCAAAACACTGGCAGGAGCGCGCCAACCTGCTGACACCGGTCGCCAAGGCCTTCTCCACGGATGTCGGTGTCGAGGTCGCCTCGATCGGCGTGCAGGTGCATGGCGGCATGGGCTTCATCGAGGAGACGGGTGCGGCGAACCTTTATCGCGACGCCCGCATCGCGCCGATCTACGAAGGCACCAACGGCATCCAGGCGATCGACCTGGTGACGCGGAAGCTGCCGCAGGCCGGCGGCGAGCACGTCCTGGGCTACATCGGCGAATTGTCGGGGATAGTCGAGGCGTTGCGCAATTCGAACCTCGAAGGGTTCGGTCGCACGGCCGACAATCTGGAGCGCGCGTTGGCGGATCTGAAGGAAGCGACCCGGTTTCTGCAGGAGCGGGTCTCGGGCGACGGCATGCAGGAAGCGCTGGCCGGCGCGACGCCTTATTTGCGGCTGTTCGCGCTCGCCGCCGGCGGCGCCTACTTGGCCAAGGGGGCAATTGCCGAAAAATCGACGGGCCGCATCGCGCTCTGCCGTTTCTTTGCGGAAAACCTCGTCGGCGAAGGCCAGGCGCTGAAAGACCGTGTCATCAAGGGCGGCGACAGCCTGGCAGCCGCGGCTGCCGCGCTTGTTGCTGCGTGATTGCAAGAAGGATCATAGATTTGACCGACCATATCCTCATCGAACGGCAGGGCGCCGTCCAGGCCGTCCGGATGAACCGGCCCGACAAGAAGAACGCCATCACCCGCGCCATGTATGCGGCGATGGCGGCGGCGCTGAGGGGAGGCGATGCCGATCCGGCGATCCGTGCCCACGTCATCCTCGGCGTGCCGGGTGCTTTTTCGTCCGGCAACGATCTCGCCGATTTCATGGTGGTGGCCACTGGCGGAGAGGGAGGTACGGAGGTTTATGACTTCCTGATCGCGCTGGCCGAAGCGCAAAAGCCGATCGTTTCCGGCGTCGACGGCATAGCCGTCGGCATCGGCACCACGATCAATCTGCATTGCGACATGACTTTCGCGACGCCGCGCACCGAATTCAGGACGCCTTTCGTCGATCTTGGGCTGGTGCCGGAAGCGGGCTCCAGCCTGCTTGCGCCGGCGGTGCTTGGCCGCCAGCAGGCGTTCGCGCTGCTGGGGCTGGGCGAAGGATTTTCGGCGGAGCGGGCAAAGGCGGCCGGCCTGATCTACGAGGTGATAGCCGAAGACAAGCTCGAGGCGGCTGTGTTCGCAGCGTCGCAAGCCATTGCCGCCAAGCCGCCGGAGGCGCTGAAAATCGCTCGCGACCTGATGCTTGGCAATCGCGAGATACTTGTCGCCCGCATCAAGGAAGAGGGCGCGCACTTCCGTACCCGGCTGAAATCGGAAGAAGCCCGCAACGCCTTTATCGCCTTCATGGGCCGCAAGAAGGCGGGCTAACTCCTTGCCTTGCACGGGGATTGAAACAGCCGGATGAGGGTCGAATTTTGGCTGTTTCAAAGGAACGGAAGGTGTCCGATTTGGTTGTCATAGGAGTTGCAAGGAGCGCTCCTATGAGACGCTTTCCCGCAGAACCCGAACCGCCGCCGCTGTTGGGCTGGTTCCTGGCCTGCCTGCTCCTGAGCGTGGTGGTGGCTGGCGCGTTTGTCGCCTACGGCGATGTTTCCGTCCGAAGCTCGGCCCGCATGGTCGTCCTTCCGCCGGCGAAGGTTACGGCCGCCGCCCGGAGGGCGGCCGTCGACTGTCCTGCGAAGATCACCGCGGCCCGCTCTCCATGCCTGCCTGACCAGATTCAGACGGGATCGATAGTTCAGAGGTAGGCTTCCCGGCGACGGCTCCGATCGTTTCGGGCGCAAAAATGCTGACAGAATTTCTCGTCGTCTTCCTCATTCGGTTTTGACACCCCATATGACCCATATGAGGAGTCCGATGCATGGACCGGACGCGAATGCGTTTATCTCGGTAAGTTGCATGCGAACGGCTGGTTTGGGACGTAGCTGACCTAGCGTCGCAGCCACCGCTGGAGTAGAAGTCCAGCGGCGGAGCATGAATGAGGACCGGAGGATCATGTCGGCCACACGCCGCAAGCTGACCACCATCTTTTCCGCCGACGTCCAGGGCTATTCGCGCCTGATGGAGGCAGACGAGGAAGGCACGCTCGCCACCCTCAAGGATTATCGCGATGCCATGGGGCGCCTGATCGATGCCCATGGCGGCCGGGTGGTCAACACCTGGGGCGACGGGCTGATCGCCGAATTCCCGAGCGTCGTCGAGGCGGTGCGGGCGGCGATCGACGTACAGAGCGAACTTGCCCAGCGCAATGAAGGCCGTCCCACCGAAGCGCGCATGCTCTTCCGCATAGGGATCAATCTCGGCGACGTCATCGCCGAGGAAGACGACATCTATGGCGACGGTGTCAACATCGCCGCGCGCCTGCAGACGTCGGCCGCCCCCGGCGGCATTGTGATATCGAACACGGTCTACGATCAGGTCCGCAACAAGGTGGCGGTCGGTTTCGAGTTCCTTGGACCGCTTGCCGTGAAGAATATAGACGAGGCCGTGCCGAGCTATGCCGTTCGTCTGGGCGGCCAGGAGACCGAGGCGCGCCCGGCCGAGCACGGGTTCGGCCGCAACCCGCAGCTTTCGCCCGCGCAGCCGCCACCACCCGATGCCGCCGCGAGTGCGCCGGCCTCGATGATGGCTCGCCTGCAGCGCCGGGTCGATGGCAAAATCGGTGTTCTCCATATCGTGCTGCTCGGACTGATCGCCATCAACCTGCTCACCTACGAGGACACATTCTGGGCCGTTTGGCCATTGCTCGTTTACGCCGTCTTTCGCGGCCTTATGTGGGCCAGGACGACCAAGCGCTTCGATCCCGCCATCGCCACGCTGGGCGTTATCGGACTGGGCATCGTCGGGATCAACGTGTTGTCGTGGCACGGCGAGTTCTGGGCCGTCTGGCCGCTGCTCGGCATCGCGTTTGCGGCAGGTATCCGCTGGGTCATGCGCTCGCGTCCTGGAGGTGACCCCGCCCGCTGATCGGCCGCCGCCTTGTACGCCACAGCAAATCTCGAGTCACGGATTGGGCCACCGAAACCTCTTCCTTGTCATGCCCGCTACTCGGGCGATAGGAGGACGACCCATGAAGACTTTCGATGTGCAATCCGTCGGCATCGATGCGCCGGCAAGCCAGGTATTCGAATTCGTCGCAGAGCCTGCAAATCTTCCCCGTTGGACCGACGCCTTCAAGTATGCCGACGCCCGCTCGGCGCATCTCGCGACGCCGCACGGCGTGGTAGACATAGAGCTCGAAACGGATGCCCAGCGCAAGGCGGGCACAGTCGATTGGAGAATGACGTTTCCCGACGGTGCCGTTGGAAACGCCTATTCAAGGGTGACGCCGGACGGAGAGTCCAAATCGATATATTCCTTCGTACTGATGGCGCCGCCGGTCCCGCTCGAGGTTCTCGAAGGCGCGCTCGAGGCGCAGTGCAGGACGCTCACTGCGGAACTCGTCCGCCTGAAGGAGCTTCTTGAAGCGAAATGATCGAGCTTGATCCGAGCCTCGTGGCCGCGGCGCGGCAGGGCAGCCGCGCCGCGCTTGAGCGGCTGGTCCGGTCGATGCAGCGGCCGGTTTTCAATCTCGCGATACGGATGCTGGGCAACGCGGCCGACGCCGAGGATGCGACCCAGGAAATCCTGGTTCAGGTAATCACCCATCTTGGTGACGTTCGTGATGTCGACGCTGCCGGCGCCTGGGCGTTCCGGGTGGCCTGCCGTCACCTCGTTCACGCCAGAAAACGAGGCCGTCTGGAGGCGCAACGCTTCACCTTCAGGGCATTTGCCGCAGATCTTGGCAATGGTCTGGAGGATCTGCCGGATGAGGCGTTGAAGGACCCCGAGACGCAGGTCATGATCGAGGAGGTCAAGATCGGCTGCACGCTCGCTTTGCTGGTTTGCCTTTCGCGGCCGTTGCGGATCGCCTATGTCCTCGGTGACATTTTCGAGCTGTCGGACACCGAAGCTGCTTCGGCGCTGGAAATCGACGCGGCTGCCTTCCGTCAGCGCCTTCACAGGGCTCGCGCGCTGGTGACCGCGTTCGTCCAGGCGAGATGCGGTTTGGTTTCCCCTGCCGCGGCATGCCGGTGCGAGCGGCGTGTCAACCAGGCGATGCGTCTTGGCCGGATGGAGAAAGGCCGGCCTGTTCTCGTCTCCAAAGCGTCCGCCAGACCGACGTTGACGGACGTGCGGGCCAAAATCGTCAAGTTCGAGCGCGAGCGCGCGGCGGCTGCCCTGATGCGGTCCAATCCGGATTTTGTGACCGAAGTCGGCAAGTTTGTCCTGCGGGCCGTTGACGGCGATTGAGGGGCCGACGAACTGCCGTTAGCCCGGGCAGGCGGAGTTGCTTGTCGATCAGGGATAAAGCCGGCTCTTCTCCCAGCCGCCCTCGGCCGCCCGGCTGAACAAGATGCGGTCGTGCAGGCGGAAAGGCCGGTCGTGCCAGAATTCGATCGTCTGCGGCACGATGCGGAAGCCGGACCAGTAAGCGGGGCGCGGGATCTCGCCGATGGCGTAGCGGGCGGTATATTCGGCGACCGCTTTTTCCAGCGCGAAGCGGCTTTCCAGCGGCCGCGACTGCTTTGAGGCCCAGGCGCCGATGCGGCTGCCGCGCGGCCGCGTCGCGAAATAGGCGTCGGCCTCCGCGTCGCTGACGATCTCGACCGGGCCGCGTATGCGCACCTGCCGGCGCAGCGACTTCCAGTGGAAGCACATCGCCGCCTTCATCGTGGCCAGGATTTCGCGGCCCTTGGCGCTCTCGAAATTGGTGTAGAAGACAAAACCCTGTTCGTCGAAGCCCTTGAGCAGCACCATCCGCACATCCGGCATGCCGTCGGTATCGACGGTCGCCAGCGCTACCCCGTTGGGATCGTTGGGCTCGCTTTTGGTGGCATCCGCCAGCCATTCCGAAAACAGCCGGAACGGCTCTGCCCGCTCAGTAAAGTCACTGCTTGTTAACCCGATTTCATTCATAATTTACACTTCGGAGTGGAAGGCCTGTCAGGAGATTGCCGATTGTCGCGCGGGGCGCAAGCGTTTGGGAGAAGCGATGCGTGGTCCAGCCGGTCGAAATGCCCTAAAGCGCTGCTCGTCCTGACCGCCTTGCTGCCGCTTTCGGCCTGTGCTTCCGGCCTCGATCTCGGCAAGGCCGAGGTCGACAGGACATTGTACACCAGTTCGACCTCCACGGATTCCGGCAGTTCCGTGGATTCCGGCCAGCTTTCCGATGTCGCCACCATCCGAAACGCGGTTTCGTCGGCCGACGTCGAGCAAGCCGCCGGCCAGCCGATCGCCTGGGCGAATTCCGATACCGGCTCGCGCGGCTCGATCACCGATCTCGTCGAATACAAGGACAAGGACGCGCTTTGCCGCCGCTTCCAGGCGACGCGCGAAAGTTTCGACGGCGTTTCCATGTATCAGCGGCGATGCCTGCCTGGTCACGGCGGGCGCTTGGCGGATGCGCGCTTTCGAGGCACTGTAGGCGCATCCCGTCGGGCTGGAATCTCTTCCTAACCGCACGCATATATAGGGCGAGTTATCCTTATCCACTTTGGCAGTGAAACCAAATGCGCGATCCCTATGACGTTCTTGGCGTCGCCAAAGGCGCGTCGGCGAAAGACATCAAGTCGGCGTTCCGCAAGCTGGCCAAGAAATACCATCCGGACCAGAATCCGGACGACCCGAAGGCGAAGGAACGTTTCAACGCGGCCAACCAGGCCTATGAGATCGTCGGCGACGAGAAGAAGCGGGCCGCTTACGACCGCGGCGAGATCGATGCCGAAGGCAAGCAGCGCTTTCAAGGCTTCGAGGGCGCTCACGGCGGCGGCGATCCGTTCGCCGCGTTCCGCCGTGCCCAGCACGGGCCGGGCGGTGCGCGTTTCGAGTTCCGCACCTCCGGTCCGGGCGGGGACGGGCTCGGCGACGATATTTTCAACCAGATTTTCGGTGATGCCTTTTCACAGCATCCGGGCGCTGGCGCGCGGCAGCGAACGGCGCGGGGTGCGCGACGTCAGCGCGACGCTCGACGTCAGCATCGAGGATGCCGCAACCGCCGCCAAGGTCAACGCGATCTTCCCGGATGGCCGACGCATCGCGGTCAAGCTGCCGAATTATGTCGAGGACGGCCAGACCATCAGGCTCAAGGGCCAGGGCGAACAGCTTCTGGGCGGCGAGCCCGGCGACGCGCTGGTGACGATCCGCTTCCGCAAGCATCCGCGCTATCGGGTTGAGGGGCGCGATCTCCATGCGGATCTGCCGGTTCCGCTTCGCGACGCCGTACTCGGCGCCAAGGTGGCGGTGGAGACGCCGACCGGCCGGCTTGCGGTCAACGTGCCTGCCTGGTCGAGTTCCGACAAGGTGTTGCGGCTGAAAGGCCGCGGCCTGCCGGAAAAGGCGGGCGGCCATGGCGATCTCTACGCCCATGTCCGCGTCATGCTGCCGGAGGGCGGCAACTCGGAACTCGAAGCGCTGATGAAGAAGCACGGCGGGTGAGGGTTCGGCCGGATTCGATCCTCGTTTTGCCGCGGATCGGCAGCGGTCAGGTCAGCAGCAGGTATATCCCGGCGGCGATCAGGCTCACCCCCGCGATCCACGAAATGATCCGGCCGGAAGGAACAGCTTTTTCCAGCAGTGCGAAGATGGCGAGGGCGGCGATCCAAAGCACGTTCATGACCCCGCCGACAAACAGAAGAACCATCAGCGCCCAACAGCAGCCGACGCAATAGATCCCGTGCTTGCCGCCGAGCCGCAGGGCTCCGGCTACGTCGCCCTGGAAACCGCCATGGCGCTGGATGAACAGCAGCGGCGACTGGCAGGCCGACAGGCAGGCGTGCTTCAGGGGCGTCCATTGATAGAGGCCGGCGATGATCAGCAAGACGCCGCCAAGCAGGTTGCTGGCGCTCATCATCATCGGATCGAGCAGGGCGAAACGCTGGAGCGCCCACTGGGCGGTTGTTGCGGCGAGAGCAAAGCCGGTCCACGCCAGCAGATACCCCGCGACGAACCACCCCGTGGCGGCAAGCGGCTTTCCCGCGCCCGCCGCGATCCGTCCGGCGCGTGCGTAGATCAGGATCATCGGCGTGGCCGACGGGGTCATCATGCCGACCATCATCACCGCCCACATGGCGAACAGGAGCAGGAATTCCGTGATGGTCCACGGCGTCTGCGCCGGTAGCATCGCCATGCCGAGGCCGGTCGAGGTCATGCGGAAGCCCGGCATCTCCATGCCGCCCATGTCCATGTCGGACGAGAGCTGCAGAATATATATCCAGGCGAGTGCAGTGAGGGCGGCGAGTGCTGCCGCGACGACGGCGCGGTCTCGCCGCAGCGTCGCCTCCAAAGCGGTTTCACTCATCGCATGTATCCCGCCCGGTTCAGCGTCCGTGCTGTTTAATGGATGCGCCCGTGTTGGTTGAAATGCAACTCGCACCAATGGGCGTAGCTGTCGGCGAGGGTGAGCGGCACGCTTCCGGACGATGTCGACCAGCCGCGGCCGACTTCATTCTGTCCGTATTCGAAGCCGTTCGGCAGTACTATGCCGACGCGATGCTCGTCACCGGTCACCGGATTGAGGATCGGCTCGCCGCGGCCGGATGCGATACCCTCCGCCCTGCACTGGGCCCGGCGCGCTTTCATGTCGAGATCGATGCTGATCGCCGCGTAGACCGGATCGTGGACGGTTTCGCACATGGCGGTATAGACCGCCCAGAACGTCGCCATCGGATCGGTCTCCTTGCCGGTCAGGATGCTGAGCAAGCGCATGGCGCTGCGCTTCGTCCGCGCGTTCGTCGATGATGGGCTGCAAGGTGCCGCGGCCCTCATGAACCGCACCCGGCCAAGCGACGGCGATGGCCATCTTCAATCCGTCGAGCGCCGCTCCGCCGAATTGCCCCTTGTCGATGCTGAAGAATCCGATGGCCTGGCAGTTGCCATGCGTCGGTAAGGCATTGAATTGACAAGGGCATGCATAGGAACAATTGCAGTTTCCGAATTCCATTCCATGGAGTTCCCACTCGGTCATTGCTTCCTCCACAACATGATCGTTCGAAATTCACGATCGATAATTTTTCCAGAATTCTCCCTACCCCAAGCAACGGCGACAAGAATACTACCAAGCGGCCGGCAAGTCGATCTTCGTCTTTGCGGCACCGCACGGCCGAGGTCTCACCTCGGGCGGGCTGAAGCGCCCTGGGGCTGCCAGAGAAGACGGGCGGCCATGGCGATCTCTACGCCCATGTCTGCGTCATGCTGCCGGAGAGTGGCGATCCGGAACTCGAAGCGCTGATGAAGAAGAACAGCGGCTGACTTTCGGAAGCTCCGATGCGGAGTCATGCCCTCTTCTTTGACGGCATTTCCTCCATCTGCCGGATCGCCTCGCCAAAGCGGCGCAAGGCTTGCCTGACCGGGACATGCTCGCTCTCGATATCGAGCAGGATCATCGTCTCGCTGCCGAGGAAGGCGGCGCCGACGAGGCTGGCGATTTCGGCCGCGGAAAACTGCCCAAGGCCGCCGAATTTTTCGCCAGCCTCTTCAGCCAGCTTGGCCAGCAGCTCGAACCAGCCGCGCAGGTCGCGGCGCACGGCTTTTGCGATCTCGGGGTCCGACCAACTCGCGGCGATCATTTCGTGCAGAATGCGAACGTAGCCCGACGCCAGATCCTCATCGAGGAAGTCGCAGGCCCGCTCCCAGCGGCGCCAGAGCGGCATAGGCGCCGCGAACGTCGCCGCCTGGCGTTCCAGCAGGCGTTCGTTCAACTGGTCGAGCAGCGCCAGGATAAGCCGCTGCCTGGAGCCGAAATGATAATGGATCTGGCTGAGCGGAACGCCCGCGGTCTCCGCAACGCGCCGCGTCGAGAAGTCGGCATAGCCGTCGCGAAGGCAAATCTCGGCGGCCGCCAGCAGTTCATTCCGCGTATCTCGCTTCTTCGCGGCCGCAACCTGAGCAGTACTCGATCCTCGTGTCATGCGGTGTGCCTGGAACTGGGATCGGTATGCTTGCGAATGTTCATGATTGTCTTCCATCCAAATGTGATTCTCTCACCATACTTCGGTCGAACGACCGATCAAGTTGACTTTTTTCTCAGATTGTGGCTTCTTGTAGCGGTTCGGTCGGTCGACCGAACTTTCCGATCAAAAATCGGTTTCGCGCCGAAAGGGGGGACCATGACGGGTCTGATCGCACTCTTTTACGGTATTGCCGCATACGCCATATTTCTCGGCTCGTTTCTCTATGCGATCGGCTTTGTCGGCAATTTCGTTGTCCCGAAATCCATCGATTCCGGCATCGCCGGAAGTCCGGTCGAGGCGGTGCTCGTCAACGTATTGCTGCTCGGCCTCTTCGCTCTACAGCACAGCGTTATGGCGCGGCCTGCATTCAAGCGGCTGTGGACCCGCATCGTACCGAAATCGGTCGAGCGCAGCACCTACGTGCTGTTGGCGAGCCTCGTCCTCCTGCTGCTTTACTGGCAATGGCGGCCGATCCCCGGACCGGTCTGGACAGTCGAAAACGCGGTCTGGATCGCCGTGATCAACGGCGTGTTCTGGCTCGGCTGGGCGATCCTGCTGATCAGCACGCACCTGATCGATCATTTCGAGCTGTTCGGCCTGGCGCAGGTCTTCGCCGCGTTGCGCAAAAAGCAATTGCCCGCGCCCGTCTTCAGGACGCCGTTCTTTTACAAATGGGTCCGGCACCCGATCTATGTCGGCTTCCTGCTGGCTTTCTGGGCGACACCGTCGATGACGTGGGGCCATCTGCTCTTTTCGGTTGGCACCACCGGTTACATCCTGCTCGGCATTTTCCTCGAGGAGCGGGATCTCGTCGCCCTGTTCGGCGATCAGTACCGCCGCTATCGCAAGCAGGTGGGCATGCTCATTCCGTGGCCCAGCAGCAAGGTTGCCGATTGAACGGCAATTCCGAAACGTCCAGGGTACCAGGCGGCTTCATTGCTGACGTTCCGGTCGTTACGTGTGCCGCCGCCTGGCCCAAGGATCGGTGAGCCAAAGCGGGTCTGCCTGGGCCGAGGCTTGCCGTTCACGATACCCGCACCATAACGGTTGTGTGGAACCGGATTTTCGCACTGCCCTCGATGAAACGCTGGTGTGGGCCCGCGGATGGTTCGACTACGTCGCCGCGCCATGGTTCCTCTATCAGGCCGCGATCGTAGCCGCGCTCTTCCTGGCGGCGAAGCTCGCGGCGCGGCGCGTCGAACCGTTCCTGGAGACCCGGGCACGCCAGATCAAGGGGCATCCTGGATTGTTGCGGGTCATCGTCGCGCTGTTGCGGCGCACGGACTGGATTCTTTTCGCGGTCTTCCTGCTCGTCGCGCTCACCTTTTTGCGCAGCGTCACCTGGCCGAGCCGAACCCATTTCATCGCCGTCGCGCTTTCATTGTCGCTGGCGTGGTTGTTCGCGTCGGTTCTGTCGCGCATCATTCGCAACCGCCTTCTCGCGCGCACCCTTGGCTGGCTCGCCTGGATTTTTGCCGCCCTCGTCATTCTGGGCATCAACGACGAAGCTGCGGCTTTCCTGGACAGCCTCGCATTGCCTTTGGGCAGGGTTCGCCTTTCGGCTCTCACTTTGCTCAAGGCGGCGCTGCTGCTCGTCGCGACCGTCTGGCTTGCGGTCGTCGTCGGTAATTATCTCGACGAGCGCGTCCAGAGCTCCGAGGAGCTGACACCTTCGATCCGCGTCCTCGTCGGCAAGGTCGCAAAGATTGGCTTGGTGTTGATAGCCGGCGCCATCGCTCTTTCATCCGTCGGCGTCGACCTGACGGCGTTGACAGTGTTTTCCGGCGCGGTGGGCGTCGGCCTCGGCTTCGGGTTGCAGAAGGTCGTCTCGAATTTCATTTCCGGCGTAATCATCCTGCTCGACAAATCGATCAAGCCGGGCGACACGATTTCGCTCGAAGGTACGTTCGGGTGGATCCGCGAGCTGCGGGCGCGGTTTGTCTCGGTGGTGACGCGTGACGGCCGCGAATACCTGATCCCGAACGAGGACTTCATCACCCAAAGGGTCATCAACTGGTCGTTCAGCGACAATCTCGTCCGGCTCGATGTGAATTTCGGGGTCTCCTACGACGCCGACCCGCATAAGGTCAGCCGGTTGGCGATTGAGGCGGCCATGAGCGTTGCCCGGGTCGAAGCGGATCGACGGCCGGTCTGCTGGCTTACGGAGTTCGGCGAGTCCTCGATGGATTTCGTCCTGCGCTTCTGGATCCACGACCCTCAACAAGGTCTGACCAACGTACGCGGCAAGGTGCTTCTCGCGCTGTGGGACACCTTCAAGGAAAACGGGATAAGCATCCCCTATCCGCATCGCGAGATCATCGTGAAGCGGGGCGGGCGCGCTCGTTTGGAGCGCGGCCAGACAGCGAAAGTCGGCCAATAAATTTCTGTTCGTCAGTTGGCCCGGTCGACCACTTTGGTGGCACCCTCTGCCTTTGCGCAGTGCGCGCAGCAGTAGATGACGTCGTTCTGTTCAACGCCGTGCCCTATGATCTTGCAGCCGCAATGCGGGCAGGCGGGGGCGAGCTTCTGGACGGCGCACTCGAAACTGTCGAATGTGTAGTTCTGCCCTGCCATCGTGACGGTGAAGGACTTGTCGTAATTGTTTCCGCAAAGGTCACATTGCGCCATCGTGTCTCTCCTTTCGTGACAGCTTCACCAGTAGAACCACCCTCGCGGCCGCAAGTTCCTTGGGGAGCGAGATTTGAGCGATCTGCGGTCTGCTGGTCATCCCCGGCCATCGACGGCTTTTGACCTCGAAGTCGATTTTCACCAGGACTTGGCAGGCTCCAATATTCAGCTGGGCGAGGCGTCGGGGTTCAGGAAGTTGCGCGCCAACCGGATAAACCGCTCCACGACGTCCGCCCGGTCCGGTCGGCACATCATTTCGACGTCGGCAATCGGGGCAGGGTTTTTGAGAGGCCGATAAACGATCCCGGGACGCGACAGTTTCCGCACGCATTCGGGCACGAGAGCGATGCCGAGACCTGCCGCCACCAAACTCGTGAGAGAATAGGACTCGACCACCTCATGGGATATTCGCGGCATGAACCCTGCTTCGATGCAGCAATCCTGAAGGTATCGCGCAAATCGCGAATCGCTGAGACGCAGGAACACCAGGTTTTGATCCCTCAACGCGGACAGCGGCAATTGCCGGTGCGCCGCCAGCGGATGCAGCTCAGGCAGTGCGACCCCGACATTTTCGTGCCAGGCGACCTCGGTAATCAGATCCGGTTCGTGACGCGGCCTTCTTATGAAGCTGATATCGATGCGGTGAGCCAACAGCGCGGCCTGCTGCTCCTGCGGCCCCATCTCGTGGATACGCACAACGACGCCGGGATGCCGTTCGCCGAAGGCGGCGATAAGTTCGGCCAACGGTCCGAGAAGCACCGATCCGGTCGTGCCGATGTTGATCAGGCCGACCTGTCCTGAGCCGATCGCGCGGGCCTGCTGGGCCGCATGTTCCGTTTGAATGAGAATGGCGCGGGCCTGCTCCAGTAAGCCGGCACCGGCTGCGGTGAGTTCCACGCGGCGGCTCGTTCGCTCGAAAAGAGACACACCCAATTCCTCTTCCAGGTCCTTGATCTGTTGACTCAGGGGGTTGCGAAATGCCCAACCGGCTGGCGGCGGCGGTGAAACTGCGTTCCTCGGCCACGGCCACGAAGTACCGCAGGTGCCGCAACTCCATTTCGCCCTCGCGGTTCAATATTCAAAACGACTTGATCTAGCCAAACAATATATTGGACATATCGAGATAGGTCGATGCACGATGTGAATTCCGCAAAAAGTCTGCCGGTAAAGGCTGGGGATGCGGTCCGCATTGCTGCGCGGCAGCACGCAACCGGGTGCGATCGGTCGATCCGCCCGGCGTTGCGGATAAATTCGACTGCAAGTTTAGCGCGGTCGGTTGCAAGACAGGGAATGCCCGGGAGAATCCAGACAAAGGCGAAAAAAGAAGCCGATCAACGGCCGCCAATCAGAGGAGAACAAATGTCCAACTTTCTGAAGTCACTCTTCGGCCAGGTGGTCGCAGCGCTCGTGCTCGGCGTGCTGGTCGGTGTCGCGTGGCCGGATTTCGCGGCCCAATTGAAACCCCTGGGCGACGGATTCATCAAACTGATCAAGATGATCATCGCGCCGCTGGTATTCGGCGTGGTGGTTCACGGCGTCGTAAGTGCCGGCGACTTGAGGAAGGTCGGTCGTGTCGGCGTGAAGGCGATCGTCTACTTCGAAGCGGTGACGACCGTCGCGCTGCTTCTGGGTCTCGTTCTCGCTTATACCTTCGCGCCGGGCGCCGGCATGAACATCGATCCCGCGACCCTCGACCAAAGCGCGATCAGTTCCTACACGGAGAAAGTGGGCCAGGTTACCGGCACCGTCGATTTCCTGCTGCGCATCGTACCGACGACCGTTGTCGACGCCTTCGCAAAGGGCGACATACTCCAGGTCCTGCTGATCGCGATCCTGTTCGGTGCCGGCCTGTCGCTGCTCGGCGAGCGCGGCCAGCCGGTTGCGAGCTTCATTGGCCTGACGACCGAAGTCCTCTTCAAGATCATCGGTTTCATCGTCAAGCTGGCGCCGCTCGGTGTATTCGGAGCAATCGCCTTCACGGTCGGCAAATACGGCATCGCGTCGCTACAGCAACTCGGATACCTCGTCGCGCTGTTCTATGCGAGCGTCTTTATCTTCGTATTCGGAGTGCTGGGCCTGATCATGAGGATAGCGGGTTTCAGCCTTCTCAAGCTGCTCGCCTATCTCCGAGAAGAGCTGATGATCGTGCTCGGCACTGCCTCTTCCGACAGCGTGCTGCCCAGGTCATGCGCAAGCTGGAACGGCTCGGAATCAAGGATTCGACCGTCGGTCTGGTCATTCCCACCGGCTACTCGTTCAACCTCGATGCATTCTCGATCTATCTGACGCTTGCGGCCGTGTTCATCGCGCAAGCAACCAACACGCCGCTATCGACGGGCGATCTTCTGGTCATCCTGGGCGTGTCGTTGCTGACGTCGAAAGGCGCCCATGGCGTGCCAGGATCGGCGATCGTCGTCCTTGCCGCCACGCTTTCGGCCTTGCCGGTGATTCCGGCGATCGGCTTGGTCCTGGTGCTTTCGGTCGACTGGTTCATGGGAATGGCGCGCGCGCTTGGCAACCTGATCGGCAACTGCGTGGCCACCGTGGTGGTGGCAGTGTGCGAAGGGGATATCGATCGCGAGCAAGCCAACCGCGTTCTCGATGGGGACCTGGGCGTGGCGACCGACCCATTGCTGAGCGATGGCGATGGAGAAGCCGCGACTATCGGCCAGCCCCGAAATCTCAACGGCCCATTGAGACCGGTCAAGCCGGCCGCGTTTTCGCGGACAGCGATCCGGGAGTGGAGGAGTCCATTCTCGGATCGCCATATGTCTGAATTGGCGCATGGCGGAAGCCGCCGCCTGCCACGTGCACGCAAGCCAGTGTCCGCAATCACACACTGCCCTCCCGAACTCCTGGCCTTCGCCCTCCGCGCTTGAAGCGGCCTTTTGCCTGTGCGATAGGCTGCGCCAAGCAAATTTTCCGCGGAGAATTCTCAAATGGCAGGTGGAAATGGCCTGATGGCCGGAAAGCGCGGCCTCATTCTGGGCGTCGCCAACAACCGGTCGATCGCCTGGGGCATCGCCAAGGCTTGCGCCGACCAGGGCGCCGAACTGGCGCTGACCTATCAGGGCGAGGCGTTCAGGAAGCGCGTCGAGCCGCTGGCCGCCGAACTCGGCGCCCACATCGCCGGCCATTGCGACGTCACCGAAGCCGGGACGCTCGACGCGGTCTTCGACAATGTCGAGAAGAAATTCGGCAAGCTCGACTTCCTCGTCCACGCCATCGCGTTTTCCGACAAGGAGGAACTCGACGGTCGTTATGTCGAAACGACGCGCGACAATTTCCTGCGCACCATGGACATCTCCGTCTATTCCTTCACCACGATCGCCAAGCGCGCGGAGAAGCTGATGACCGACGGCGGCTCGCTTTTGACGCTGACCTACTACGGCGCCGAGAAGGTGATGCCGCACTACAACGTCATGGGTGTCGCCAAGGCTGCACTGGAGGCCAGCGTGCGTTACCTGGCCGTCGATCTCGGCGGCAGCAACATCCGCGTCAATGCAATTTCGGCCGGCCCGATCAAGACGCTGGCCGCGTCCGGCATCGGCGACTTCCGCTATATCCTGCGGTGGAACGAATACAATTCGCCGCTGAAGCGCACCGTGACGGTCGAGGAGGTCGGCGATTCGGCGCTCTATTTCCTGTCGCATCTGTCGCGCGGCGTTACCGGCGAGGTTCATCATGTCGATTCGGGCTATCACGTCGTCGGCATGAAGGCGGTCGACGCGCCGGATATATCCACCGTCAAGGACTGACCGGTCCGGCCACCGCAAATCCGAACTGCGCAGATCGCCGCGATGTATCCGCTTGTCTATTTCGTGCGCCACGGCGAGACCGACTGGAACGCCGAAGGCAGGCTTCAGGGACAGGCCGACACCGATATCAACGCGCTGGGCCGTGCGCAGGCTGACCGCAACGGCCGGATGCTGGCGGAGCTGCTCGGCAAGGCGGAGGGCTTCGATTTCGTCGCCAGCCCGATGCGGCGCACCCGCGAGACGATGGAGCGGGTACGAACCGCCATGGGTCTCTACCCGAAGGACTATCGAACCGACGCGCGGCTGATCGAGGTGCATTTCGGCGACTGGCAGGGCTCCACCTTCGCCGAGATCGAGGCGAAGGCGCCGGGCTCGACCAAGGCGCGGCGCAAGGACAAATGGAACTTCCGCCCGCCGGGCGCGGCAGGCGAGAGCTATGAGATACTCAGGCAGCGCGTGCTGCCCTGGCTGGAAGGCCTGACGCAGCCGACAGTCTGCGTCACCCATGGCGGCATCCTGCGCGTAATGTTCAGGGTGATTGCCGGCCTGCCGGAGCAGGAAGCGGCAAACCTGCATGTTCCGCAGGACCGTGTGCTCCGATTACAGGACGATCGTCTGGAGTGGCTTTGAGCCCGGCCTGCTTGGCTACTGCGAAAGTTCCATGTCGGTAATCAGGTTTTCACCGCCGACCTGATCGTAAGCGAGGATGATGTCCATTCCTTCCTTGAGGGTTTCGACATCGAACTCGCCCGGCAGTTTGTAGGACTTGCCGTCGTTGAGCGTGATCGTCAGCTTGTCCTTGTCGATCGACTGGATCTGGCCTTCGGCCTCGGCGGCAAGCGCGGCGCCGGAAATCATCAGTAAAGCGGCGGCGCCAATCATCATACGTTTCATAGTCTTTTCCTTTTCGCTCCGCTTGGCGCGGGGGCACGTTGGACGGGCGGGGATGAAGTGAGCAGTAACACGGCGAATATGTCAAAACTAAAACCGCTCTTTCCCCATCAAATGGTCATTGCGCGAAACACCCTCCATCGACGCACCGCAACAGTGTCGGAGGGTTGAGCCTCGGCCCGGAAGCGTGGGCGCCGTTTCATCCTGTTCTGCCCTTCGCGGCTAATGGAGTGTTAGGCATTCCACCATCGCCGGTCCTCTTTGCCGCCTTTTCCACCAACTGGTATGACCATGGACGCAAAACTTTCCGGCCGGTCGAACTGGAGGACCGAAAGAAGTGAACGGGTGGAGAAGGAAAACGGCGACCGGTATTGAATTTGTCGGCCTGTATGATCGACTGCTGCGTCGGCGTCACGCATTGCTGGGAGCGACCTTCATGACTGCCTTGATGTTGTCCGCGCATGGCGCGAGCGGCGACGACAACGACGCCTATCCGCATGCTGACGAGCCGATCGCGACGGTCGAGCAGGTTTATGACGGCGCGCTGACGCCTGACATCGCCGTCAACACCTTCCGCAACATCGATCGCCTGTTTCCGACGCGCATCATCGCGCGCGGCGGCGAGCGCGATTCCGCTTGCCCAAGGCGGCCGAGCAGTTGACCGACGTCGAGTTCAGGCAGGGCGGCAAGAACTACGATCTCTACGATTACCTGGCGCTCAACAGCATTACCGGCCTGCTTGTGCTCAAGGACGGCAAGATCGCGCTGGAGCTCTATCAGCGCGGCAATACGGAGAAGACCAGATGGATGTCGATGTCGGTCGCGAAGTCGATCACGTCGACGCTGATCGGCGCGGCGATCAAGGACGGCCACATCGGCAGCCTGTCGGACCCGGTCGTCAAATACGTGCCGAAGCTGGCCGGCAGCGCCTATGAAGGCGTCTCCGTGCGCGACATCCTGATGATGTCGTCCGGCGTGAAGCTGGAACGAGACCTACACGGATCCGGCATCCGACCGGCGGCAATTGCTGAAGGCGCAGATCTCCCAGAAGCCGGGCGCGGCGCTCGAAGTCATGGCCAGGCTGCCGCGCGCGGCCGAGCCTGGCACGCGTCAACACCTACAGCACCGGCGAAACCCAGGTGGCCGGCGAGATCGTGCGCGGCGCCGTCGGCAAGCCGGTCGCCGAATACCTGTCGGAGAAGATCTGGAGCAAGGCCGGCATGGAGGCCGACGCGAACTGGTGGCTGGATTCGCCCGACGGCGGCGAGATCGGCGGCAGCGGCATCAGCGCGACGCTGCGCGACTACGGCCGCTTCGGCCTGTTCTTCCTGAACGGGGGCGTCATCGACGGCGCCTCGATCCTGCCGGACGGCTGGGTTGCAGAGGCCGGCAGCCCGAAGACGCTCAAGGACGGCAAGCCGCTCGACTATGGCTATATGTGGTGGCCGGCCTGGACGGAGCCGTCCAGGGCCGACGGCGCCTTCGCCGCGATCGGCATTTTCGGCCAGTACATCTACATCAATCCGGCGAAAAAGGTGGTGATCGTCGTTTTCGGCGCCCAGTCGAAACCCACGGACGCCGCGCCCATCGACGACATGCTGTTTTTCGATGCCGTGTCGGCGGCGCTGAAATAACTTTCGGCACGCGAGATTGCCCGAAGCCCGCCTGTGGCGGCGGGCTTCTTTGGTTTGACCCTTGCCGAAAACGTCAATAGAAGGCAGCACGATATCCCGGCCAGACCGGGTCGGGCCGGACTTTACTCAATGTCGCACAACACGTTCGGGCATCTGTTCCGCGTAACCACCTGGGGCGAAAGCCATGGGGCAGCGCTTGGTTGCGTCGTCGACGGGTGCCCGCCGGGAATACGGTTCACCCGCGACGAGATCCAGGCCGAGCTCGACAAGCGCCGTCCCGGCCAGTCGCGTTTCGTGACGCAGCGCCGTGAACCGGACGAGGTGCGCGTGCTGTCCGGCTTCGTGACCGATGGAGACGGCGTCACCATGATCACCACCGGCACGCCGATCTCGATGATGATCGAGAACGTCGACCAGCGCTCCAAGGATTATGGCGACATTGCCCGCCAGTACCGGCCGGGCCATGCCGACTACACCTACGACATGAAATACGGCATCCGCGATCATCGCGGCGGCGGCCGTTCGTCGGCGCGCGAGACCGCGGCCCGCGTTGCCGCCGGCGCGCTGGCGCGCAAGGTGCTGCCCGGCATGGTGGTGCGCGGCGCGTTGATTTCTATGGGAAAAAAGGAAATAAACCGCGCCAACTGGGACTGGGAATTCATCGGCGATCCCGAAAATCCGTTCTTCACCCCGGACCGGGAATCGGTCGCGGTCTTCGCCAATTATCTCGACGGCATCCGCAAGGCGGGCTCTTCCGTGGGCGCGGTCATCGAAATCGTCGCCGAAGGCGTGCCGGCGGGGCTGGGCGCGCCGATTTACGCCAAGCTCGACCAGGATATCGCTGCAAATCTGATGTCGATCAACGCGGTGAAGGGCGTCGAGATCGGCAATGGCTTCGAAGCGGCGCGCATTACGGGCGAAGAGAACGCCGACGAGATGCGGATGGGCAACGACGGAAAGCCGATCTTCCTGTCGAATCATGCTGGGGGAATTCTTGGCGGCATCTCGACCGGACAGCCGGTTGTCGCGCGTTTCGCCGTCAAGCCGACCTCGTCGATCTTGACGCCGCGCAAGTCGATCGATGTCGACGGCAACGACGTCGACATCATGACCAAGGGCCGCCACGACCCCTGCGTCGGCATCCGCGCCGTGCCGATCGGCGAGGCGATGGTTGCCTGCGCCATTGCCGATCACTATCTGCGGCATAGAGGGCAGACGGGAAGAACATGAGCGAATAGCGAATAGGGAATAGGGATCGCGACGGCATTGTCGCTTTCCACCTACCGATGGACGCCAACTGGCGCTACTCAATCTTCGCTACTCACTACTCGCTATTCGCTCATTCGCTTTGAATCGGACCGATTTCACATGCCCTACGACCAGAAAAAAATCGTCGAAGCGCTGCGCGCGTTCGAGAACGGCGAGATCGTCGTGGTCATGGACGATGACGGCCGCGAGAACGAGGGTGACCTGATCGTCGCCGCCGTCCATTGCACGCCGGAGAAGATGGCGTTCATTGTTCGCCACACATCCGGCATCGTCTGCGCGCCGATGCCGCGCGAGGAGGCGAAGCGCCTCAACCTGGCGCCGATGGTCGCCGACAACGATTCCGCCGCATACCACGGCCTTCACCGTCAGCGTCGATTTCAAGCACGGCACCACCACCGGCATTTCGGCCGACGACCGCACGCTGACGGTGCGCAATCTCGCCAACGGCAATGTCGGCGCCTCGGATTTCGTCCGTCCAGGCCATATTTTCCCGCTGGTCGCCCGCGAAGGCGGTGTGTTGATGCGGTCCGGCCATACCGAAGCTGCCGTCGATCTTTGCAAGCTCGCCGGCCTGCCGCCGGTCGGCGTCATCTCGGAACTCGTCAACGACGACGGTTCGGTGAAGCGCGGGCCGCAGGTGGCGGCCTTTGCCGAGGAGCATGGGCTGAAGCAGATTTCCGTCGCCGACCTCATCGCCTACCGCCAGCGTCAGGAAACGCTGATCGAACGCGTCGAGTGTTTCGACATGGACACGCCGGGCGGCAAGGCAAAAGCCTACACCTACACGCTGCCATGGGACGTGATGCACCATCTCGCCATCGTCTTCGGCGACATCCGCGATGGCGAGGAGGTTCCGGTGCGGTTGCATTCGGAAGACGTCGTTTCGGACGTATTCGGCACTGAATACCAGTTGCACGACGTCATGAAATCGATGGGCGAGAAAAGACGCGGCGTCATCGTCTATCTGCGCGAGGGCTCGGTCGGCGTTGCCCATCAGGGCCGCAACCGGCCGGCTCCGGGCGACCGCGAGGACCATGAGGAAGCCCGCCGCCGCGAGAGCGAATGGCGCGAAATCGGCCTGGGTGCCCAGATATTGAAGGATCTCGGCATCTCGTCGATCAACCTGATCGCCTCGCGCGAGCGCCACTATATCGGCCTCGAAGGGTTCGGCATCAGGATCGTGAGGACGGAGATTCTCTGAGCGAGACGACCGCCGGCGCTCAACCGGCTCCCGCGAGTTCGGCGAGCGGGTCGACATGCATTGGTTGCCAGCCGAGTTCGCGCCTGGCCTTGTCGCTGCTCATCTGCTGGTCGAGCCCGTAGCCGCGTGCCCATTCGCCTTTTTCTGCGGCGATGGCGTCGGCGTCGATGATTTGCAGTTTCGGCGACGGCGATCCGAAGCGGCGCGCGATCGCGCGGACGATGGACCCGACCGGTAACCCGCCCACGTGGCGCCGTTGTAGCTCCCGCCGGGCGCGCCGCGTTCAAGCACCAGCCGGTAGAGCACAGCCAGGTCGTCGGCATGAACCAGCGGCCAGCGGATTTTTTCGTCACCGACTATCCTGATTGCCCGCCCGGCCTTGGCGTCCTCGACGAAGGAGGAGAAGACGCCGCCCTCGTGCGTATAGACCATGGCCGGATGGACGATCAGCGGCTCTGATTTCGGAAGCGCGTCAATACACGCCCGATTGTCGGCACTGACCAGGCAAAGGCGGGCAGGGAATTGAATGGCGTTGTCTCGGTGGCGACCACGTTTCCCGTCGCGCCAAACAACCAGCAGCCGCCGGTATAAAGGAAACGCGGGCGGCGAGGCATCGCACCGAGCGCGGGCAACAGCGCATCGAGCAGCCTGCGATCGATCTCGGCCATATCGTCGGAGAAATCGGTGGCGGCGTGGACGACGGCGTCGATCGGCGGCAGCGTTTCCACCCAGCCCTCGGGCTTGTGGATATCGCCCATCAACGGTGCCGCCCCGTGCCGGCGAAGTGCGTCGGCGGACCCTTCCGACCGCGCCAGTCCGACGACCTGATGCCCGGCCGCAACAAGTTCACGGACGACCGCCGAACCGATCGAGCCGGTCCCGCCGAGAACCATTACGCGCATCGCGCTCCTCCTTGTCGCTTTGGTTGAGGCAGTGACGAGAGCGGACCTCTGGTCAACCCTCTAAGCAGACGCTTGCAGTACGATCCTCGCGACGAAGTCGGATTTGCCGCCTGTATAGAATTTCCAGTCGCCATCTGCCTCTACTGCCAGTTTGCGCTTAAGAGTGGCATATTCCGCAGCTGCGTCTGAATGACTGCGGAGCCAGTTTCGAAATAGTATGCGTTTGACATGCGTGGTATTCTCGGGCCCGCAGACGTAAAGGCGCGTGCCGTAGGAGCCGTGACCCGAGGTAAAGGTCCACATGCCGTCACTGTAGGGATCGCCATGGAAGGTAAAGTCCGCCAGTGATTGCACCTGCTTGACCGCCTCGGCGACCATTGTTTCGCTGTGAAGTACTGCGTCGATATCAATTTTCGGCTTCGCACATAGACCGACGATCGATGTGCTGCCAACATGGTAGATATTTTCCACCATACAGCCGATGAGCCCCAATATCCGGCTCTTTTCCTGCTCGAAGAGCCTGGGCCATTCTGGATCGTAATCGACGACCTTAATCGTGCTCATTTCTACAATCATTCAATTCGATTATCGGTCGTAGCGTGCCCGATTCGCGGTGGCCGGGGAACGCGTTGCCGTTTGTCCTGAGGGGGGCGATCTTTCGCCCTGCTCGAGGTCGCGAAGGGTTGCGCCTGAGTGGATCAGACGCGGTTCGTCGATTGACAAAAGGGCCCCGCTCAACGCGAGCGAGGCCCTTGCATGCATGGATGGAGCGAGATTCACTCGGCCGGCTGCGGAACGGCGCCCGCCAAAGGGACGTCTCGACGCCCAGCTAGTGTCTTCTGGCCGAGCAGAACCGTCAGCAACGAACTCGCTCCGGCGACCACCGATACCCAGAAGCCGTTCTGCGCGCCGAAATTGTCGACCACCCAGCCGGCGGCGAACGAGCCGAGCGCCATGCCGATGCCGATGCCGGTCATCACCCAGGTGATGCCTTCGGTCAGCATCGCCTCGGGCACGCGGCGCTCGATCAGGCCGAATGCGGTGATGAAGGTCGGCGAGATTGCCACGCCGCTGACGAACACGGCGAACGCGAGCAGCGGCACGGTGTCGGCGAACGAGCAGGGGCAACGTGGTGAGCGCGATGATGGCGACGGCTATGGCGAGCTGACGCTGCAGCGACATGGTCAGGTTCAGCGCGCCGACAACCAGGCCGACCACGAAGGAACCGAGCGCATAGACGCCGATGACAAGGCTGGCCGCGCTCGCCTGGCTCGAGCTCCTTGGTGATCGCCACGGTGCTGACTTCGGCAGTCGCGAAGATTGCGCCGACGAAGATCAGGGCAAGCGTGATGATCTGGACTGGCCGCAGCATGATAGCGGAGCCATGCGCCCCATGCACCACCGGCCTGATCGCCGGCTCGGTCGAGCGTTGCAGGATGAGGGCGGCCGATCCCACCGCGAGGAACAATGTGCTCGCCAGTATTCCTGCTTCGGGAAACAGCGCGACGCTGAGGCCCACCGAAATGGATGCTCCGGCGATGTAGACGAGTTCGTCGGCGGCCAATTCGAAGGCGAAGGCGGTGTTGAGCTCAGGCCGGTCGCGGAATATTTCCGTCCAGCGCGCCCGCACCATCGCCGGGATGCTCGGCATCGCCGCGGCAAGCAGCGCCGACAGGAACAGCGTCCAGATCGGCCAGTGCCAATGGCTGGCGGCGAGCAAAATGGTGAAGGCGATCACCGAAACAATCGTCGTCGGAACTACGACGCGGGTCTGACCGAGCCGGTCGATCCACCGTGAGATCTGCGGCGCGGCAAGCGCGTTGGTCAGCGCGTAGGTTGCGGAAACCGCGCCGGCAAGCCAGTATTCGCCGTGCGTCTGCGACAGCATCGCGACGATGCCGATCGGCGCCATCGCCATCGGCATGCGGGCGACGAACCCCGCGGAAGCGAAGCCCTTGGCTCCTGGCGCCTTGAAGATTTCACTATAAGGATTGGGCATGATGCACTCCTGGATTCTGGGAGGAGCGCCACCTACATACGTGGCGTATGCAACTGAGATAGTTGCGTACGCGGCGTATGTCAATTAGAATACGCGACGTATGCGAAAAAATATACGTCGCGTATGAAAAGAAGGAAAAGGAATGAAAACGGCACACAAGCCGCGCAGCGAGATGATCGCCGAGACGCGCGCCAAACTGGTTGCGGCGGCGCGTCATGCGTTCGGCACGGTCGGCTACGCGGAGGCCTCGATGGACGAGTTCACCGCCGCGGCGGGTTTGACCCGCGGCGCCCTCTATCACCATTTCGGCGACAAGAAGGGGTTGCTGGAGGCGGTGATCGCGGAGATCGACGCCGAAATGAACGGACGGCTGTGCGCCATCTCCGCCGGGGCGCCAAATCGCTGGCAGGGCTTCGTCGACGAATCCGTCGCTTATATCGAGATGGCGCTCGAGCCCGAGATACAGCGCATCATGCTGCGTGACGGGCCGGCCGTGCTCGGAGACCCGTCGCAGTGGCCAAACGCCAATGCCTGCATAACATCCATGACGAAGAGCCTGACGCTGCTCAAGCAGGAAGGTGTCGTTGGCGACATCGATCCGGAAGCGGCTGCGCGCCTGGTAAGCGGCGCATCCCTCTACGCCGCGCAATGGATCGCCAACGCCGCGGATCCCGAGGCGACGTCGAAGAAGGCGGTGCAAGCCTTCAAGACCCTGCTCAAGGGGCTTTTGAAAGACAAGGCTCGGCATTAGCAGTCCGCTTCACGCTGCCAGGATCCAGGCTGTGAACCTTATGCCGAGCCGGGAAGCGAACGCCTTGCGGTCGAGGCCGATTGCCCTGTCCCGTTCGGCGATCGCCTCTGTGATGCGCTCGACGGCATCGGTTCCGGCAAGTTCGATGAGCGCGACGAAGCTGGATTCGCCGCCGTCGGATTCCTGCTCCACGATGACATCGCGCACGAACCCTCGCTGGGCGCGCATGACGGCATGGGTCTGTTCGAGCAGGCCGACGAATTCGTCTCGCCCCGCCGCTGGAACGGCGAACTTGTTGATCCGGTAGACGGTCGATGAATTGTGCTGGCTGTCGGTCATATGCTGTCCTTTTGGATGCCGCGGTCGGCGCAATTCCTGGACGCTACGACTTCAAGTGAGGTTGAGGTCAAGCCGCTTTTCCCAGCTTCGATATTTTTGTTGCCGTGCCTGTCTGGCGGGCGAACCGTGCCCGGCCGCTCACATTTTTCTCTTCGCACCTGCACAAATTTCGTGCGACACAATGGCTGAACGCGTTGAGGGAGAAGCAAGATGAGCGCGTCGACGGAGATCAAGGCTCTGACCCCGCCCGACATCGTCGGGCGAAAGAATGGCACGCCCATTGTTTGCCTGACCGCCTATACGACCCCGATGGCGCGCCTCGTCGACCGCCATTGCGACGTCGTGCTTGTGGGCGACAGCGTCGGCATGGTGCTGCATGGCCTGCCGTCCACGCTCGGCGTGACGCTCGACATGATGATCCTGCACGGCAAGGCGGTTCGGCGCGGCGTCGAGCGGGCGCTGATGGTGGTCGACATGCCGTTCGGCTCCTATGAGGAGGGACCCGAGCAGGCTTTCCGCAACGCGGCGTGGGTGATGGCCGAAACCGGCTGCGCGGCGGTCAAGCTCGAGGGCGGCGAGACGATGGCCGGCACAATCCGCTTTCTTGCGGATCGCGGCATCCCGGTCATGGCGCATGTCGGATTGACGCCGCAATCGGTCAACGTCTTCGGCGGGTACAAGGTGCAGGGGCGAGGGGCCGGCGCCGAACGCATCTTGCGCGATGCGGTCGCCGTCGCCGATGCCGGCGCCTTCTCCGTGGTGCTCGAAAAGATCGCCGAGCCGCTGGCGCGCAAGATCACACGGAAAATTGCCATTCCCACCATCGGCATCGGCGCGTCCGCCGCCTGCGACGGCCAGATCCTGGTCGTCGACGACATGCTGGGCATGTTTTCCGAATTTCAGCCCAAATTCGTCAAACGTTATGCCGAACTCGGCGACGCGATGGATACCGCGATCAAGGGTTATGCGATTGACGTGCGCGAGCGCCGGTTCCCGGGACCGGACCATGTCTTTGGCGATGTGCCGAAGGCCGTGAAGGGCGGAACCGCGGCATGAGCGTACCCATAGTCCGCACGCTGGCGGAGTTGCGCGCAACCGTTGCCGAATGGCGGCGGGAAGGCGCGAAGATCGGCGTGGTACCGACAATGGGAGCGCTGCACCAGGGGCATCTGAGCCTCGTGGAGGCGGCACTGTCGCGGAGCGACCGCGTGATCGTCACCCTGTTCGTCAACCCGAAGCAGTTCAACAGCGCGGCCGACCTCGCCGCCTATCCACGCACCGAAAACGAGGACGCCGCAAAACTCGGGCCGACAGGGGCGCATCTGCTCTACGCCCCGAACCCGGAAGAAATCTATCCCGAAGGCTTTGCCACGACGATCTCGGTGAGCGGCGTCAGCGAGGGGCTGTGCGGCGCGTACCGGCCGGGCCATTTCGACGGCGTCGCCACCGTCGTTGCAAAGCTCTTCCTCCAGACTGGCGCTGACCTCGCGTTTTTCGGCGAGAAGGATTTTCAGCAACTGCATGTGGTCCGCCGCATGGCGAAGGACCTGGACATCCCGGTCGAGGTCGTCGGTTGTCCGACAGTGCGGGAAGCGGACGGGTTAGCGCTTTCGTCCCGTAACATCAGGTTGTCGCCCGCCGAGCGAGCGGTCGCGCCCAGGCTGGCGGCAATTCTCGTCGATGCCGCCCGCGAGCTTTCAGGTGGCGCCGATGCGGCGCCAGTCATTGCGGCGGCAAGGGCAGCCATCGTCGAAGCCGGCTATCGTGAGGTCGAATATCTCGAGTTGCGCGGCTCGGATGATCTCAAGCCGTTGGAGCGCGCGGACCGCCAGGCGCGGCTGCTTGTTGCGGCCTGGCTCGGCGATATACGCCTTATCGACAACGTCGTGGTGGCAGAGCAGGAATAACGCTTCCGCTCGCTATCCCCGCGCCAGAATCCGCCGCATCTCCTCGATTGCCGCTTCCCGCTGCGGATCGGTGCCGGCGGCGTAGGGCAGGCTGAACGGCACCGGGATGTCCGGCTGCACGCCGACTCCCTCCAGACGGACATCGTCGCCGATGATGGCATCCGATACCGCGATCTCGAGCAGGCTGTCGTCCGGCAGCAGATACGCCCGTCCGGCAAGAAGGGCGCCCGCCGTGCGCGCCCCGACCAGCGGAATTTCGTTCATTTTCAAGGCGTAGGCGAACACTTCGAGGCCGCTGCGCGAGCCTTCGTCGATGATCGCGACCACCGGCCGGTTCCAGCGCACATTGGCCAGCATCGTTTCGCCATCGCGATCGATCAGCCGGAACGGCGGCGTATCGCCGACGAAGAGTTCCGCGGCGTCCGAACTGCCGCCGCCCCAGCGCCCGCGCAGGTCCAGCACCAGCCCGTCGGCATCCTTGAGTTTGCCGCGCGCCAGCGCCTCGGCGACCGCGCCCATGGAGTTGCGCGCCGCCAGCGTCCACAGCCGGATGTAGCCAATGCGGCGGCCGTCGCGTTCGAACACCGCGGCACTGTCGGCGATCGCCTTTTCGAACATCGGCAGCGGTCTGAGCAATTCGACTTGGACCTTGATTGTCATCGGCTCGGCACCCGGCCGCCGCCGCAATTTTATCTCAACGCTCTTGCCGACCTTGTCGCGGAACGAAATGATCTCCCGATATGGCGCGCCGTCGACCGAAATGATCTCGTCGCCGACGAGGATGCCGGCCCGTGCGGCCGGCGAACCGTCGTAGACATCGCTGGCGAACCACAGACCATTGCCCTGCCGCGCCACCATGCCGATACCGGGATACCGTACATCGCCGTCGGGCGGGAACAGCCGCTTGAGATCGTCGCGTATGGCGTAGCGAAAAACGTCCGCCAGTTCGAAATAGTCGATCGTATCGGGACGGAAATGGCCGGTGTGCGAGGCCTCAAGGCTGGCAATCGCGGCATCGATCGCCGCATCGACGCGCGCATCGGGGCTTGCGGCCGATATCGGCGACTGCGGGTCGTCGATTTCGCGCTTCACCGCCTCGGTGAAGCGATCGAGTACCGCAGTGTCGTGGAAATTCTTGTAAACGAGCTCGACCGCGCGGTCGAACACCCGGTTTCCAGAGCGTGGCGGCTCTGCCGCTTCAGCAATTATCGCGTTGCTGAAAAGGAACAGCACCGCTGCAAATCCAGCGCGGAATGATTTCGGCATGCGGTTCTCCCAATCTCGCCGCCACTTTATGGCATTCCGGACGGCTGGAAGATGGCAGCGCCCGCCCTAGATGCCGGGAAAAGCGGCAAATGCCGCAAATGTGATGGGAGGCAACAATGCTGATTATCTGGCTGGGCGCCTTTCTGGTCATCGCCGGTGTGATCGTCCTGGCAAAGGCGGCACTGGACCGGGGCAGGCTGAGCGGCACGACCCAGGCTGCACCAAACATAAGGGACGGCACGCTCGAGCCACAACATCGCGGGCTCCGCTTCCTCGGCCTGGCCAGCAACTGGCCGGGCCTGGCGCTGATGGCATTCGGCGCCGTTTTGCTGCTGTTTGGAGCGTCCGCCTGAAGTGCAAGCGCGCCGGCGCGCGAATGGTTCACGGCACGGTCATCTCAGCTCCGGAAATCGCGTTTCCTGTACTGCGCGTTTCAACCCTTCTTCGCCGGCCCCGGAAAAAATCTCGCTCATGATCAGGTCGGGCAGCGGCAACCGGTTGCCCCAGCCATGTGTTTCGAGGTCGGGCTTCGGCGCGAATTCTGACACCCGCCCCACGCACAGATAGGCGACCGGAACGACATGATCGGGAATACCAAGCAGGCGTTTCAGAGCGGCGCTGTCGAGAATGCTGACCCAGCCGACGCCGATGCCTTCGGCGCGCGCCGCCAGCCAGAAATTCTGCACCGCGCAGACGGTGCTGTAAAGGTCCATTTCGGGGTTGTGCCAGCGCCCGAGCGGCGAATTTTCCGAGCGGCGGCGGTCGCAGGTGATGCAGAGATTGAGCGGGGTTTCGCAAATGCCTTCGAGCTTGAGCTTGCGGTAGAGCGCCTGCTTGTCGCCGGCGATGTTCTCGCCTTCCTGGCGGCGCGCTTCGAGGAACAGTTCACGCACCTGTTCGCGTCGTCGACCGATCGCGGATGACGATGAAGTTCCAAGGCTGCATGTAGCCGACCGACGGCGCGTGATGGGCGGCGAGCAGCAGCCGGGCGAGCATCGTGTCGTCCAGCGGCTCGGGCAAAAAATGGCTGCGAACGTCGCGCCGCGTGAAGATCGCTTGGTAGACGGCGTCGCGCGCCATCGTATCGAAAGAATTGTCGGAAAATGCATGAACGGCCGGCATCGCGTGTCCCCTTGCGATTTGAAACGGCGTCGCTCCGCCTGACCATGCGGATGACTTTGTCGTCTGGCCGGTCTTCTGGCTCGAGATCGTCCCGCTACCGGCGTCTTCCCGTTCGATGGCTTTCAACCCCCGCGTCGTGCTTTCCGAAAATCGAACCGATTTCGGGCCGATGCGGCCGAACAGTGACTTTTTGCCGGCGCGGTCCCTCTTACAGCGTTGGGCACGCCACGGATTTCCACCGTGTTCCCGATTCTCCCGTATTGCTACGGGCACCTGACGACGACGATTCTACAGGATGCGGCGAGGAAAGCCACATCGTGCGCGACCCCGCCTGCCCGGCGAGCGACGATTTCCCCAGCCATCGGCGCTCGCCGCATGGCTACCGCCGCCATAGATGTTAGACTGGCAAAATGACGACACGGCTTTATTCACACCCGATCTACCTCGAACATCTGACGCCTCCCGGCCATCCCGAGCGGCCCGACAGGCTGCGCGCCATTGCCAGGGTACTGGAGGACGAGGCGTTCTCTAAGCTCGACCGCGTCGAATCACCGGACGGTGACGAGGCCACGATCCTCTATGCGCACCCGGAGGAATTCGTTGAAAAGATCCGCCGTGCGATACCCGAGGAAGGCATCGCGCGGGTCGACGCCGATACCTCGGTCAGCCCGAAAAGCTGGGAGGCGGCGCTGAAGGCGATCGGTGCGGCGAATGCCGCAGTCGACGATGTCTTCGCCGGCAGGGCCGACAATGTGTTCGTCGCCTCGCGCCCGCCCGGCCACCATGCCGAGAAGACGACGGCGATGGGCTTCTGCCTGTTCAACAACGCGGCGATAGCGGCGCGTTACGCCCAGCGGCAGCATGGCGCCGACAAGGTTGCGATCGTCGATTGGGACGTCCATCACGGCAACGGGACCCAGGACATTTTCTGGGATGATCCGTCGGTGCTCTACTGCTCGACCCATCAGATGCCACTCTACCCAGGCACCGGCGCCAAGGGTGAGACCGGCGCCGGCAATATCGTCAACGCGCCGCTGTCGCCGCAGACCGGCAGCGACACTTTTCGCGACGCTTTTTTGTCCCGCGTGCTGCCGGCGCTCGACAATTTCCGGCCCGACCTGATGATCATTTCTGCCGGCTTTGACGCGCATCACCGCGACCCGCTAGCCGAGATCAATCTGACCGAAGCGGATTTCGACTGGGCGACCGGGCAATTGATGGATCGTGCGGCGCGTTTTTCGAACCACAGGGTGGTGAGCCTGCTGGAAGGCGGCTACGACCTGCAGGGCCTGGCCTTTTCGGTCGGCGCCCACGTAAAAAGACTGATGAAAGGGTAGGCGATGGCCGAGCAATTGAACGACGACATCAAGGCCATGAGCTTCGAACAGGCGCTTGCCGCACTGGAAGCGATCGTCGACGATCTGGAGCGCGGCGACGTGCCGCTCGACCAGTCGATCCGCATCTATGAGCGCGGCGAGGCGTTGAAAGCGCATTGCGATCGCCTGCTGAAGGCGGCCGAAGACAAGGTCGAGAAAATCCGGCTTTCCCGAGACGGAAAACCGGTGGCGACGGAGCCGCTCGACGCCGAATAGCTTGACCTCGCGGCACTTTCTGCCCAGTTTTAAGGCTCGCAAACGGTAGAGGAAACCCGGGAGCAAGCGATGTGCCGCAACATCAAGACCCTGTTCAATTTCGATCCGCCGGCGACGCATGACGAAATTCGCGACGCTGCACTGCAGTTCGTTCGCAAGCTGAGCGGTTCGACCAAACCCTCGAAGAAGAACGAGGAGGCGTTTTATCGCGCTGTCGATCAGATTGCGGAGGCCGCGCACGAACTGCTGCACTCGATGGAAACGCACCAGCATCCGCGCAATCGCGAGGAAGAAGCCGCCAAGGCGAAGGCACGCTCGGCCCATGCGTTTCGCCAACGCGTAGCAGCCTTGGAGATCAGCGGCTGCGGGCAGGGGGCTTGCCCGACGGCTGCCCCTTCGTAAACCCTGGTACGAACTCCGCGAATTCCATCGGGAACGGAAATACGATGGTGGAGCTCTTCTCGCCGGCCAGCACGTTAAGCGTGTTCAGATAACGAAGCTGCATGGCCTGGGGTTTCTTGGCCAGGATTTCCGCCGCCTCCAGCAGCTTCTGGGCCGCCTGCTGCTCTCCCTCGGCATTGATGACCTTGGCCCGCCGTTCGCGTTCGGCCTCGGCCTGGCGGGCAATGGCCCTGATCATCAATTCGTTGATGTCGACATGCTTGATCTCGACATTGGCGACCTTGATGCCCCAGGCATCCGTCTGGATGTCGAGGATTTCCTGGATATCGCTGTTGAGCTTGTCCCGCTCCGCCAGCATCTCGTCTAAGTCGTGCTTGCCGAGCACTGAGCGCAGCGTCGTCTGGGCGAGCTGGCTCGTCGCAGCCATGAAGTCCTCAACCTGGATCGTTGCCTTTTCCGGATCGACGACCCGGAAGTAGAGCACCGCATTGACGCGAACCGACACGTTGTCGCGCGAGATGACGTCCTGGCTCGGCACATCGAGCACCCGCGTGCGCAGATCGACCCGTACCATCTGCTGCACCAGCGGAACGAGCAGGATCAGCCCAGGCCCCTTGACGCCGGTAAAGCGGCCGAACGTGAAGACCACGGCCCTCTCATATTCCCGCAATATCTTGATCGCCGAGGCGAGAATGCCCAGCAAAAGGACGATCAGCACGAAATAGAATGCGAGGTCAGTCAGTATATCGGTCATCACTTTCCTCCTGCCTTGCGGGCGGCGGTCATGTCTCCTTCGCGTTCAGGGGGGCGATTTTGAGCGTGAGCCCGCTCCTGTCGATCACGTGGATTTCCTCACCCACCGCGAGAGGGGCAGGGGAGGCCGCTTTCCAGCGTTCGCCATGCACGATGACGAAGCCTTCGCCGCCGTTCCAGCTCTCCACCTTGCCGACGGCACCGATCATCTCCTCCGCTCCCGTCACCACTTTGCGCCGGCGTGAGGTAAGAGCCAGACGGGCAACCAGAAGGCTGAAAGCCAGACTGACGATGGCGATGCCGCCCACGACCGGCCAGGATATTTCCATGCCTGGAACCTCCGTATCGAACAGAATCATCGCACCCAGCAGGAATGCGATCACGCCGCCGATGCCGAGAGACCCGAAGGAAGGTGCGAAGGCTTCGGCGACCATGAGGCCCAAACCCAGGAGAATCAGGCCTATGCCAGCAAAATTTACGGGCAGGACGGCCAGCGCATAAAGCCCGAGCAGGAGGCTGATGGCTCCGACCGTGCCGGGCAGCACCGTGCCGGGAACGAGAAACTCGAACATCAGCCCGTAGACGCCGAGCATCATCAGGAGGAGCGCCATGTTCGGGTCGGTGATCACGGAAAGCAGGTTGGTGCGCCAGTCGGGCTCGATTTCTTCCACCGAAAGATTTGCGGTGGCGAGCCGGACGTCCTTCTGGTCCACCTGCACCGTGCGGCCGTTGGCCTTGGTCAGCACCTCGTCGATCGTGGCGGCCGTGAAGTCGATGACCTTTTCGCGCGCGGCGGCGGTCGAAGACAGGCTTGCGGCCTCACGCACCGACCGCTCGGCCCAATCGGCGTTGCGGTTGCGAAGCTCGGCCAGCCCGCGAATATAGGCCGCGGCGTCGTTGACCGCCTTTGCCTCCATGGCGTTGCGCGGAGACTGGCGAGGCTTGCCCGCCTCCTCGCCCGTCTCGTCGGGTTTGTCCGGCTCGCCGCCGAACGGAAAGCCTTCACCGCCGAGCGCGACAGGCGTAGCGGCGCCCAGGTTGGTGCCGGGCGCCATCGCGGCGATGTGGCTCGCATAGAGGATATAGGTCCCTGCGCTCGCGGCGCGCGCCCCACTCGGCGCTACGAAAGTGGCGACCGGAACCGGCGAAGCGAGGATCGCGCGAATGATCTCGCGCATCGACGTATCGAGACCGCCAGGCGTGTTCATGCGAAGAACGACGAGATGGGAGCCACGATCCGCGGCACTTTGAAGGCCGCGCGTCACATAGTCGGCGGTTGCCGGGCTGACAGCGCCATTGAGCGCCAACACAATGGCCACTCGCCCGGTTTCGGACGCAGGCGAGGCTGCCAGGCCGAATGCGGACGCAAGGGTTATGAATACCAGTGCGAGCACCCGTGCCGTCCGCGGCACTGCAGAGACGCGCCGCGCCGCCTGCTGTTGAATTTCCATATTCACAAATATTGTGCGGGAACCCGCGAAGAGAAGATGTTGGCCCGGTCAGGCATTTCCAGGCGCATCCGTTCAAAGTGCGCCGAGACACCGCAACCTTGTTGGCTCTGCCCGACCGTCGGTCTAAGATGCAAGATGAGCTTCTTTCCCGCACGCGATCCCGAACCCGGCGATGCCTTTTCCTGCGATGCCATCGAACTGATGGTGATCGCCAACGCCAAGGATATCGGCGGCTTCGAGGTGCGGCGAGCGCTGCCGACCGCCAGGCGCCGGCTGGTCGGCCCGTTCATCTTCTTCGATCGCATGGGACCAGCCATTCTGCGGGCAGGGCAGGCGCTTGATGTTCGGCCTCATCCGCATATCGGGCTGTCGACGGTCACCTATCTGTTCGACGGCAACATCAGGCATCGCGATTCGCTCGGTACCCAGATGGTCATCGAACCGGGCGACGTGAACCTGATGACGGCCGGTCGCGGCATCGTGCATTCCGAACGCTCGCCGGAGGAACTGCGCGGCAACCCGCTCTCGATCTCCGGGCTGCAGACCTGGCTGGCACTACCCGACAGCAAGGAGGAAATCGACCCGCTGTTCGACCATACGCTGCGTACCGCACTTCCCGAGATCGACGCTGACGGCATTTCCGGCCGTGTCGTCATCGGCGAATTCGACGGCGCGCGTTCGCCGGTCGCAACCTATGCGGATACGCTTTATGCCGATTTGAGGCTGGCGCCCGGCTCCAGTGTGAAGATACCGGCCGATGCCGAGGAGCGCGCGATCTACATTCTGGAAGGTACCGTGGTGATTTCCGGAGACCGTTTCATTCCCGATCGGCTTCTGGTGTTCCGTCCAGGCGACGAAATCGTGGTTTCGTCGGAAAATGGCGCCCATTTCATGCTGTTCGGAGGCGCTTCGCTAGGCTCCAGACGGTATATCTGGTGGAATTTTGTCTCCTCCTCCAAGGAACGCATCGAGCAGGCCAAGGAAGAATGGAAGACCGGGCGCTTCGACATTGTGCCGGGCGACGAGGAGGAGTTCATCCCGTTGCCTGAAAATTGACGCCTTTGACGCAGATTGGGGCGCGTCACCAGCGCACATTTACTTTCCGGGGGCAAGGTTCTATCCCGGAAAGGATTTAGCTGAGCAAGCAGGCTCCCTTATCGTGAATCAACCGCCGAAAAAGCCACTTCTGGACAGCATCCGCATTCCGGCGGACCTCCGCAGATTGCCTGAAAGCGATCTTCCCCAGCTCGCCGCGGAGCTGCGGGCCGATCTGATCGACATCGTTTCGCATACGGGCGGCCATCTTGGCGCCGGGCTGGGCGTCATCGAACTGACGGTTGCTCTGCACCATGTCTTCAACACGCCGGAAGACCGCCTGATCTGGGATGTCGGTCATCAGGCCTATCCACACAAGATACTGACCGGCCGCCGCGACCGCATGCGTACGCTGCGGCAGGAGAATGGCCTGTCCGGCTTCACCAAACGGACGGAGAGCGAATACGACCCGTTTGGCGCTGCGCATTCCTCGACCTCGATCTCGGCCGGCCTTGGCATGGCAGTCGCCCGCGACCTTTCCGGCGGCAAGAACAACGTAATCGCAGTCATCGGCGATGGCGCCATGTCGGCGGGCATGGCCTATGAGGCGATGAACAATGCCGGCGCGCTCGACGCCCGGCTGATCGTCATCCTAAACGATAACGACATGTCGATCGCGCCGCCGGCCGGCGCCATGAGCGCTTATCTGGCACGGCTGGTGTCCGGCAAGACCTACCGTTCCCTGCGCGAAACCGCCAAGCAGGTAGCGAAGAGGCTGCCGAGGTTCCTGGAGGAAAAGGCCCGCCGTTCCGAGGAATTCGCCCGCGGCTTCTGGACCGGCGGCACTATGTTCGAGGAACTCGGCTTCTATTATGTAGGGCCGATCGACGGCCACAATCTCGAGCATCTGCTGCCGGTGCTGAAGAACGTGCGCGATACGATCAACGGCCCGGTGCTGATCCACGTCGTCACCCAGAAGGGCAAGGGCTACGGCCCGGCCGAGGCTTCCGCCGACAAGTACCACGGCGTCAACAAGTTCGACGTCATCACGGGCGCGCAGGCGAAGGCGCCGGCCAACGCGCCGAGCTACACAAAAGTGTTTGCCGACAGCCTGATCCAGGAGGCGCGCGAGGACGAGAAGATCGTCGCTATCACCGCCGCGATGCCGTCCGGCACCGGGCTGGACCTCTTCGGCGAAGTGTTTCCCCAGCGCACCTTCGACGTTGGCATCGCCGAGCAGCACGCGGTCACCTTCGCGGCGGGTCTGGCAACCGAAGGCTACAAGCCATTCGCGGCGATCTATTCGACTTTCCTGCAGCGCGCCTACGATCAGGTCGTGCACGACGTGGCGATCCAGAAATTGCCGGTGCGCTTCCCGATCGACCGTGCCGGCTATGTCGGCGCCGACGGGCCGACACATTGCGGCGCCTTCGACACGACCTATCTGGCTTCGCTGCCAGGTTTCGTGGTGATGGCGGCGGCCGACGAGGCCGAACTTCGCCACATGGTGCGCACGGCGGCAAACTATGACGACGGCCCGATCGCCTTCCGCTATCCGCGCGGCAACGGCGTCGGTGTCGAAATGCCGGAGCGTGGCTCGGTGCTCGAGATCGGCAAGGGCCGTATCATCAAGGAAGGCACCAAGGTGGCGTTGCTCTCCTTCGGTACCCGGCTTCAGGATTGCCTGGCTGCCGCCGAGGAGCTGGACGCGGCCGGTCTTTCCGCCACCGTCGCCGATGCTCGTTTCGCCAAGCCGCTCGACGAGGACATGATCCGCCGGCTCGCCCGCTCGCACGAAGTGCTGATAACCGTCGAGGAAGGCTCGATCGGCGGATTCGCCAGCCATGTGCTGCAATTCCTAGCGACCGAAGGCCTGCTCGACAACGGCCTGAAAGTACGGCCCCTGGTATTGCCGGACGAGTTCACCGATCACGCAAAGCCTGAAAAGATGTATGCCGACGCCGGGCTCGATGCGGCCGGCATCGTGCGCACTGTGTTCATGGCACTTGGCAATCCGGCGCTGGCGGTTCGGGCATAATTTCTAGCCTGCGCAAGAATAACTGAATATTCGCCCCGTTGTGGCGTTCGTTTGTGCTTCCGGAAGAAGCGCAACGCTGCGGTATACCGAGCGTTTACGATGCTGGTTGGCGTTTTGCTTACCCTTTCTCTTGGCCGTTTTTTAGCGCGCTGCGTGTAAGAATCGCTCCCGGGACAGGGGAGCTTCATCGATTATGCAAAGACTTCTGATCGTCGCGTTGGCAATGTCCTGCGGGACTGCGCCGGTGTCGGCCGGCGAGTTGTCGCGCGGAAAGATCGGCATTTTCGAACGGCCAGCCTATGACCGGAATCTCGAGCAGGCGGTGATGCGCATCGTTGCCGGCAGGATCGGCGAGATCAGGGGGCCTTTGGCAACAGACATGGGCCCGCTGCTGGTGGCTCTGGGCAATGAACGCGCCCGAGCGACCGATGCAAGCAGCACGCCACCCGCTCCGCCGGCGCGGCAGGCGGCATACGCATACTGACGTCCTTGCATTCGTTCCGGGCTTTCGCCAATGAAGGCTGATGAAACCCACCCAATCCGGACACGGACGATCGAGACTTGACGAATTGCTTGTCAGCCGCGGCCTGTTCGCCAGCCGCTCGCGCGCCCGCGACGCGATCGAGCGCGGTACGGTCACCGTCGACGGCCATCCCGCCGCAAAGCCGGGACAGGCGGTTTCGGCGACGGCGTCGGTCGCGGTTGACGACCCCGCGCAGCGATATGTGTCGCGCGCGGCACTGAAGCTGATCGCCGGACTCGATTGTTTTGGCCTCGACCCTTCGGGCTTGAAGGCGCTCGACATAGGCGCTTCGACCGGTGGCTTCACGCAGGTGTTGCTGGAGCGCGGGGCCGGGCACGTCGTGGCGATCGACGTTGGCCATGGTCAGATGGACGCCGCCCTGAAGGCCGATCCGCGCGTCACCTGCATCGAAGAACTGAACGCCCGCGACCTCACCCTGGACCGCATTGGCGCACGGCCGGATTTCCTGGTTTCCGATGTCAGCTTCATCTCGCTGACGATAGCTCTGCCGCCTGCGCTGGACCTCGCCGCGCCGGGTGCACAGGGGCTGTTCCTGGTCAAGCCGCAGTTTGAAGCGGGGCGAGAAGCGATCGGCAAAGGTGGTTTGCTACGCGATCCGGCCGCCGGACCAAAAATCGCCGAGGAACGGCGGCAGTGGCTCGATGCCTTTCCGGGATGGCGCACCATCGGTCTTGTTCCGTCGCCGATCGAAGGTGGTGACGGCAACCTCGAGTTCCTTCTTGCCGGGATCAAGGATCGATGAGCGCGCGTTTCACCATCGACCGCCTTGGCGCGCAAGGCGACGGCATCGCCAATACCGAAACGGGACCGGTTTTCGTGCCGTTCACGCTGCCTGGCGAGGTGGTGATGGCGGCGCGCGAGAAGGATCGCGCGACCCTGATGGCCGTACTCGAGCCTTCGCCGCTGCGCGTGGAGCCGGCTTGCCGGCATTTCGGCGAATGCGGCGGCTGCGCCCTCCAGCATCTCAAAACGGGCGCCTACAACGACTGGAAGCGCGACAAAGTCGTCGAGGCGCTGAGACGCGAGCGGATCGAAGCCGACGTAGCAGCAACCATCCCGTGCCCGCCGGCGTCGCGCCGCCGTGTCGTCCTTTCGGCGCGCCGCACCGAGCACGGCATGCTGCTAGGCTACAACCGCGCTCATTCGCACACCATCATCGACATCGAGGAGTGTCCGATCGCCGTGCCGGAGATCGTCGCAGCGCTTCCGACGTTGCGCGGGCTGGCGGGTCTGATCTCCAAGACCGCCAACCCCTTCCATCTTACCGTTACGCAGACGGGCTCCGGCCTCGATGTCGCCGCAGCGGAGTCCGGGAAGCTCAGCGACAGCGCGCGTACGCTTGCTTCGGATTTCGTGATCCGGGAAGGATTGGCGCGCCTTTCCGTCGACGGCGAAATTATCGTGGAGCCGCGGAAACCCTCGGTTCTGTTTGGCGATGTGTCGGTATCGCCGCCGTCGGGCGGCTTCCTGCAGGCGGTCGCATCCGCCGAAGCTGTCATGGCGGAGCTGGTCACAGGCCATCTCGGTCGGGCCAAAAAGATCGCCGACCTTTTTGCCGGCTCCGGCGCCTTCACGCTGCGGCTGGCGAAAAAGTCGGAAGTCCATGCCGTGGAAGGCGACGCCGCGGCACTGGCGGCTCTCGACCGCGGTTTCCGCTTCGCGTCGGGTCTGAAGCGCGTAACCGCGGAAAAGCGCGATCTTTTCCGCCGCCCGCTGACCTTCAAGGAATTGAACGCCTTCGACGGGATCGTCTTCGACCCGCCGCGCGCCGGCGCGGAGGATCAGTCGAAACAGATCGCACGCTCCGACGTGCCGCTGATCGCCGCCGTCTCCTGCAATCCCGTGACCTTGGTGCGTGATTTGAAAATCCTGCTCGGCGGCGGCTATCGGCTGAAGAGCGTGACGCCGATCGACCAGTTCCTGTGGTCGCCGCATGTCGAGGCCGTGGCCCTGCTGGAGAAGCCGAAAAAGCGGCGGTGAGGCTCTCAGCGCGAGGCGAGCAACTCCGCTACGAATTCCGGCACGATCTCCGTCGCCCGGCCGTGAAACGCCTCCGCGAACAGATTGCGGCCTTCGGAAGGTTCGAGGTTGAGTTCGACGGTGTGGGCGCCGGCGCCGCGGGCCTCCTCGACGAAACCCGCAGCGGGATAGACATTGCCGCTGGTGCCGATCGAGACGAAGAGGTCGCAGGCGCTAAGTGAGGCATAGATTTCGTCCATCCGGTAAGGAAATTCGCCGAACCAGACGACATCGGGGCGCATGAAACCTGCGGCATGGCAGGCCAGGCAGGAGGTGGCGGCCGAAAGGTCGTTTCGCCATTCATGGCGGGTGCCGCAATTCGTGCAGATCGCCTTTGCCAGTTCGCCATGCATGTGGATGAGCTTTTGGGAACCGGCGCGCTCGTGCAGATCGTCGATGTTTTGCGTGACCAGCAGGAAATCGCCGGGAAATGCGCGTTCCAGCCGCGCCAGTGCGATATGCGCCGCGTTTGGTTCGACGCTCGCCATTTTGCGACGGCGTTGGTTGTAGAAATCATGCACCCGCGCCTTGTTGTGCTCAAAGCCCTGCGGCGTGGCCACCTTGCGGTAGTCGACCTTCGACCAGATGCCGTCCTTGTCCCTGAACGTCTCGACGCCGGATTCGGCCGAGATGCCGGCGCCGGTGAGAATGACGATCCGCTCGAATTGCCTCAAACGCGCTTACCCGTGATCAAACGGATGGAACAGGCTGTGATGAGGAAAGGCATGATGCCGAAGAGGAGCAGTGCGCTGAAATTGGACGATGTTGCCGGGAGGTGGAAGACGACGAGATAGAAGAGGAAACCGGCGACCAGGCCTACCGCGGCGCAGGTCAGCCAATGATCGAGCCGGAAGTGACGCAAGAGGAGAAAGCAGGGCAGAAGTAGGATGAGGCTGGCGACATAGCCGTAGGCGAGCGACGTCGCTAGGTAATAGAAGAAACCTTGCGAACCGCTACCGGAGAAGATGCCGACGATCGCGGCATAAACAATAGCTCCAAGCAGTGGGCCGAGCAGGAAGCCGGCAACGAACCGCTGGTCGATCAAGGATGGCGAAGGGTTCATCTTGGGGCCGCTCGGTGGAATCATCAAAAATATCTAGGCCCGCGTGCCGCCGACTGTCATCTGGTTCATGCGAAGATGCGGCTGGCCGACGCCGACCGGCACGCCCTGTCCAGCCTTGCCGCACATGCCGATACCGGTATCGAGTTTCATGTCGTTGCCGACCATCGAGACTCGGTGCATGGCGTCCGGTCCGTTACCGATCAGCATGGCGCCCTTGATCGGCTGGGTCACCTTGCCGTCCTCGATCATGTAGGCCTCGGTGCAGCCGAACACGAACTTTCCGGAGGTGATGTCGACCTGGCCGCCGCCGAACGAGACGGCGTAGATGCCCTTCTGCACCGACGCGATGATCTCTTCCGGCGTCTTGTCGCCGGCGGTCATGTAGGTGTTGGTCATCCGCGGCATCGGCTGGTGCGCATAGGATTCGCGGCGGCCGTTGCCGGTGGGATCCATGCCCATCAGCCTGGCGTTCTGGCGGTCCTGCATGTAGCCGACCAGTTTGCCGTCGTCGATCAGCACCGTGCGGTTGGTCGGCGTTCCTTCATCGTCGATGGTGAGCGAGCCGCGCCGCTCGTTGATCGTGCCGTCGTCGACAACGGTAACGCCCTTTGCGGCGACCTGGCTGCCCATCAGGCCGGCGAATGCGGAGGTCTTCTTGCGGTTGAAGTCGCCTTCCAGCCCATGGCCGACTGCCTCGTGCAGCATGACGCCCGGCCAGCCGGAGGACAGCACGATATCGAAGGTGCCGGCGGGAGCGGGAACCGCCTGAAGGTTGACCAGCGCCTGGCGCAGTGCCTCGTCGGCTGCGAATTGCCAGCTGTCCTCGGCGACGAACTCGCCGAAACCCTTGCGTCCGCCCATGCCGTAGGAGCCGGTTTCCTGGCGATCGCCGTCGCCGACAACGACTGTGACGTTCATGCGGACAAGCGGGCGCACATCGCTAACCACCTGGCCGTCGGCACGCAGGATTTCGACATGCTGCCATGAGGAAGCGAGCGAGGCGGTCACCTGCCGCACGCGCGGGTCCTTGTTGCGCAGGAAGGCGTCGATATCCTGCAGAAGTTTCGCTTTTTCCTCGAAGGAGGGCGAGGTGATCGGGTTTTCCTCACCATAGAGGTGGCGGTTGGTGCGTGCCGGTGCAGCCGCGAGCGTGCCGGAATAGCCGCCCTTGACGGCCGACACCGCATCGGAAGCGCGCAGCAGCGCTGCTTCGGACAGTTCGCTCGAATGCGCGTAGCCGGTCGCCTCGCCGGCAACCGCGCGCAGGCCAAAGCCTTGGTCCGTATTGAAATTCGCGGTCTTCAGGCGGCCATTGTCGAACATCAGCGACTCGCCCTGGCTGGATTGGAGATACAGCTCACCATCGTCGGCGCCGTTGATCGTGTCGGCGACGATGCTGCGGATGCGTTCGCTGGAAATGTCGAATTGGTCGAGCAGGGAGTTCATCAAGCGGACCGTTCCTCATATGCCGCGGAAATATCACACCGATGTAGGCGCGGAATGTCCATTCGGCAATCACGGAAAATCGGCAGGTCACTGGCAGCGCTTCGAAGCCGGGACCGAAGCCGTTCAGATCGACCGGATGCCGACGCCTTCCTCGGGGGTCTGGAAGACGATGAAGGTAGCGGCCTTGCCGGTCTTCAGCGTATCGAGCAGCGGCTTTTCGAGGATCACCTCGGCATAGCAGCCGTCGGCGAAGCAGCGCACGAAATAGGCGCGGCCGATATCCTTGCCGTCGACATTCAGTCCGAGCCCGTTGGGCAGGAGCACGCCGAGCGGCGCCAGAACGCGCAGGATTTCCGCCTTGTTGTCCGCGGTGCGCAGGACGACAACCGACAGGCCGATCTCAGGGCGATCCTCGGCGACGACATTCTGCATCATCGCGCATTGCTCGGCGGTGGCGCCGGCCGGCGTGTCGCAGATGATCGACCAGGCGCCGTGGGTCGATTTCACGGTACCTGTTTGCTGCTGGGCGCCAGCCGGAATCGCCAGCCCAAGGACGGCTGCAAAGGTAAGGACTGGTGCCCAGGAACTGAAAAGCCTGAATTTCATGTTGGCTCCATGCGAATCACGGCACTCTAGACCGCGACCCTGGCAAGTGAAAGAACGGGCAGGCGCTGAATACCTGCGGAAATGGCGAGTTTCCCGACATTCGCCACGGAAATCCGCCTGAATTGCGACGGACGCCAGCCTCCCATACCGCCATATCGTGGTGGCCGCGCCATATCGCATCCTCACGATCGCCATACGCACCTGAACGCCGCCGCCAGGCGTTACGCCCTCGCGCGCAAAAATGCCGCACGGTTTCCGCCGCTCCTTTCTTGCGGTCGGAAAGAGAGTATGGTTTGAACGCCGCAACAGGCTCCGGGATTCCCGTTCCGGTGTGTCGTTCCACGTTCGCGGACACGCTTTACCGCGTTGAATTGGGAGATGAAGAGGGCGATGAAGAAAATCTATGCTGGCGCTGCTGCTTTCGCCGCGTTCTTCACGACCGCCGCAGCCTTCGCCGATCAGCCGAAGCCGTGGCAATGGCGCTTCCAGGAAGCCGCGACCGGCATCATGGAGCAGATCGAGTGGTTCGAGCGGTATACGCTCTGGTTCATCGTGCCGATCACGCTGCTCGTGCTGGCGCTGCTCGCCTGGTGCATCTTCAGGTTCCGCGAGAGCGTCAATCCCAACCCGTCGCGGACCAGCCACAACACACTGATCGAGGTGATCTGGACGGTCGGGCCGGTGGTCGTCCTGCTGTTCCTGGCGATTCCCTCCTTCCAGCTGCTCACCGCGCAGTACACACCGCCTGAGGAGCCCAAGATCACCATCAAGGCGACCGGCAACCAGTGGAACTGGGACTACGAGTACCAGGTCGAGGAGCCGCTTTCCTTCAACTCGGCCCTGCTCGCTGATAACGCCCGCGCCGCCGCCGGCAAGGAAGACCTTGGCGCCTATCCGCGGCTCCTGGCGGTCGACAACGAAGTCGTCGTGCCGGTCGATGCGACCGTCCGGGTGCTGGTGACGGCGGCCGACGTCATGCATGCCTTCGCAATGCCGGCGTTCGGCGTGAAGACCGACGCGGTGCCCGGCCGGATCAACGAGATCTGGTTCAAGGCGAAGAAGGAAGGCCTCTATTACGGCCAATGTTCCGAACTTTGCGGCAAGGATCACGCCTATATGCCGATCGCGATCCGCGTCGTTTCGGATGCGCAGTACAACACCTGGTTCGCTGCCGCGAAGACCGACCTCAACGGGGCCAACAAGGCTTTGATGGCGGAAATCGACAGCAACCGGAAAGTGGCGGCCGCCGGCAACTGATGCCGCGGACCGGACAGGGACAAGGAACGGAGCGGAACATGGCAGGCGCGGCAGCTCACGACGGCCACCACGACCACAAGCCTCGCGGCTGGGTTCGCTGGGTGTATTCCACGAACCACAAGGACATCGGCACGCTTTACCTGATCTTCGCGATCTGCGCCGGCATCATCGGCGCGGCGCTGTCGGTCGTCATGCGCATGGAGCTGCAGGAGCCGGGCATCCAGATATTCACCGGTCTCGCGCAGATGGTCTACGGGCTGAACGGCGATGCCGCCATCGACGGCGGCAAGTCGATGTACAACGCCTTCACCACCGCGCACGCGCTCATCATGATCTTCTTCATGGTGATGCCGGCCCTCATCGGCGGCTTCGCCAACTGGATGGTGCCGATCATGATCGGCGCGCCGGACATGGCGTTCCCGCGCATGAACAACATCTCGTTCTGGCTGCTGCCGCCGGCCTTCATCCTGCTCATCCTGTCGGCATTCATGCCGAGCGCGCCCGGTGCCTACGGTGTCGGCGGCGGCTGGACCATCTATCCGCCGTTTTCGACCTCCGGCCAGCCTGGTCCGGCCATGGACCTGGCGATCCTTTCGCTTCACATCGCGGGTGCGTCGTCGATCCTCGGCGCCATCAACTTCATCACCACCATCTTCAACATGCGCGCGCCGGGCATGACCCTGCACAAGATGCCGCTGTTTGCCTGGTCGGTGCTCATCACCGCGTTCCTGCTTCTGCTGTCGCTGCCGGTGCTGGCGGGCGGCATCACCATGCTTTTGACCGACCGCAACTTCGGCACCGCCTTCTTCGCGCCCGAAGGCGGCGGCGACCCGATCCTGTTCCAGCATCTGTTCTGGTTCTTCGGCCACCCGGAGGTGTACATCCTGATCCTGCCGGGCTTCGGCATCATCAGCCACATCGTCTCGACCTTCTCGAGGAAGCCCATCTTCGGCTATCTCGGCATGGCCTATGCGATGGTCGCCATCGGCGCGGTCGGCTTCGTCGTGTGGGCGCACCACATGTACACCACCGGCCTGTCGCTCGACACGCAGCGCTATTTCGTGTTCGCCACCATGGTCATCGCGGTGCCGACCGGCGTGAAGATCTTCTCCTGGATCGCCACCATGTGGGGCGGCTCGATCAGGATGGAATCGCCGATGCTGTGGGCGATCGGCTTCATCTTCCTGTTCACCGTGGGCGGCGTCACCGGCGTCCAGCTCGCCAATGCCGGCCTCGACCGTTCGATGCACGACACCTACTACGTGGTTGCGCATTTCCACTACGTGCTGTCGCTCGGCGCCGTCTTCGCCATCTTCGCCGCCTGGTACTACTGGTTCCCGAAGATGACCGGCTACATGTACTCGCCGATGATCGCCAACACGCATTTCTGGATCACCTTCGTCGGCGTCAACCTGGTGTTCTTCCCGCAGCATTTCCTCGGCCTCGCCGGCATGCCGCGCCGCTACATCGACTATCCGGACGCGTTCGCGGGCTGGAACATGGTCTCGTCCTACGGTTCCTACATCTCCGCCGTCGGCGTGATCGTATTCCTCTACGGTGTGTTCGAGGCGTTTTCGAAGAAGCGCGTCGCCGGAGCCAGCCCATGGGGCGAGGGTGCAACGACGCTGGAATGGCAGCTGCCATCGCCGCCGCCGTTCCATCAGTGGGAACAACTGCCCAAGATCAAGTAAGGGCGGTATCTAGCAGCAAGGCCGCCGGCCAGAAAACCGGCGGCTTTGGCCAAACGGAGAGACTGGAACTCGTACGCATGGCCGTGGTTCACCACAACCGACTGGATGACACCGGCATTCGCATGTCGGAAGCGATGGCGGGCGATTTCTTCGCCCTCTTGAAGCCGCGTGTCATGTCGCTTGTGGTTTTCACCGCCTTTGTTGGACTTGCAGCCACTCCCGTCGCGGTCAATCCGCTGGTGGCGATCATCGCGATCCTCGGCATCGCCGTGGGAGCAGGGGCCTCCGGCGCGCTGAACATGTGGTACGACGCCGATATCGACGCGGTGATGTCCCGGACTTCCTCGCGGCCGATCCCCGCCGGCCGTGTCCAGCCGGGCGAAGCGCTCGCCTTCGGCCTGGTGCTGTCTTTTCTGTCGGTGATGACGCTCGGTGTTCTCGTCGACTGGCTGGCGGCGGCGTTGCTTGCATTCACTATTTTCTTCTACGTCGTGGTCTACACGATGTGGCTGAAGCGTACGACACCGCAGAATATCGTCATCGGCGGTGCCGCCGGTGCTTTCCCGCCGATGATCGGTTGGGCCGCCGCGACCGGCACCGTCAGCTTGGAAAGCGTCATCCTGTTCCTGATCATCTTCTTGTGGACGCCGCCGCATTTCTGGGCGCTTGCCCTGTTCAAGGCCAACGACTACGACCGCGCCGGCATCCCCATGATGCCCAACGTCGCCGGGCAGACGTCGACCCGCCGCCAGATTTTTGCCTATGCTCTCCTGGTGGCGCCTGTCGGCGTATTGCCTTGGGTGCTCGGATATACCGGCACCGCCTACGGCATCGCTGCGATCGCGCTCGGCGCGGGCTTCGTCTGGTACGCCTGGAAGGTGCTGGTGATGCCGGCGAACGATACGAAAATGAGGCCGGCGAAGGCGCTGTTCGCCTATTCGCTGCTCTATCTCTTTGGCATCTTCGCCGCCTATCTCGCGGACAGCCTTGTGGCGCGCTGGGTCGCGCTGGCGGGAGCCTGAACGGTGCGGGATGAAGACATGGTGACACTGACCGACAGCCAGAAGAAAGCTCGCCGCAGCCGTTCGATCGCCATCGCACTGGCTTTGGCGGCGTTTGTGATTGTCGTTTATCTCGGCAGCATCGCCAAATTCGGTCCGGCGCTGCTCGACCGGGTGATGTGAGCAATATGATGAGCAGCCAGCCGACGCCGACGGATCCGAAGAAAGAACGCAGCAACCGCGTCGTCGCGGCTGCGTGCCTGGCTTTCTTCGCCGGCATGGTCGGCATGGCGTACGCGGCGGTGCCGCTCTACGCGATGTTTTGCAAGGTCACCGGCTATGGCGGCACCACGCAGCGGGTGGAACAGTATTCGGACCGGATACTCGACCGAACCATCACTGTGCGGTTCGATGCCAACATGTCGAGCGTGCCATGGGATTTCAGGCCTGCGGCACGCGACGTGACGATGAAGATCGGCGAGACGACCCAGGTTCATTACACTGCGAAGAATCTGTCGACTCGGCCGACTTCCGGTCGCGCCACCTTCAACGTGACGCCTGAAATGGCGGGCGCCTATTTCAACAAGGTCGAGTGCTTCTGCTTCACCGATACCACGCTGAAGCCCGGTGAAACGCTCGACATGCCGGTCGTCTTCTATGTCGATCCAGACATCGCCGACGTGCCGGAACTGAAGGACTTGAAGACGATCACGCTTTCCTACACCTTCTTCCCGATCGAGGGGGAAAAGCCCGTGGCGGCTGCGCCGAAGGCGGAAGGCGGGAAGGCAACAGCAAACTCCATCGGGGGCTGAACATGGCTGACGCACACGCAAAACCGCAGCACGATTACCACATCATCGACCCAAGCCCATGGCCGTTCATCGGTTCTGTCGGTGCACTGGTTACCGCGATCGGCGGCATCGCCTGGATGCAGTATCTGAAGGGCGGCGAGTTCCCGTTCTTCGGCATCAATCTCGCCAATCCCTGGCTGTTCTTCATCGGCCTCGCGATCGTGCTCTACACGATGTATTCTTGGTGGTCGGACACCATCAAGGAAGCCCACGAGGGTCATCACACGCGGGTCGTGTCGCTGCATCTGCGCTACGGCATGATCATGTTCATCGCCTCCGAGGTGATGTTCTTCGTTGCCTGGTTCTGGGCCTTCTTCGACGCCAGCCTGTTTCCCGATGAAGTCCATCAGGTGATGCGCACGGAATACACCGGTGGCGTCTGGCCGCCGAAGGGTATCGAGGTCCTCGATCCCTTCCATCTCCCGCTCTACAACACCATCATCCTTTTGCTCTCCGGCACCACGGTGACCTGGGCACACCATGCGCTGCTGCACAACGACCGCAAGGGCCTGGTCTTGGGCCTGACGCTCACCGTGGCGCTCGGCGTGCTGTTTTCGATGGTGCAGGCCTACGAGTACATCCACGCACCGTTCGGCTTCAAGGATTCCATCTATGGCGCGACCTTCTTCATGGCGACCGGTTTCCATGGCTTCCACGTCTTCATCGGCACGATCTTCCTGCTTGTCTGCCTGCTGAGGGCGATGCGCGGCGACTTCTCGCCGAAGCAGCACTTCGGCTTCGAGGCGGCCGCCTGGTACTGGCACTTCGTCGACGTGGTGTGGCTGTTCCTGTTCGCCTGCGTCTACGTGTGGGCGTCGTCAGGTGCGCCGATCGCGCACGGCCATTGAGGCTTGCGACCTGCAATCATTGAGGCGGCTGTGGCGACACGGCCGCCTTCTCTTTTTTTCGGCGCAATGATGCGTGAAGTTCCGGCCATGTCCGGCAGTCGGCTTGGTAAACTCGGCGCATTGGTTTTTTCGGTGCTTTTCGCCGGAGAGGCGGCTGCGCAGAAAGCAGATCTCGTTCGCGTCGACAAATCCGACCGCCGCTTGGAGCTGGTTGGCGACGGTGTTGTGCTGAGAACATATTACATAGCGCTCGGCGCCAACCCGGTGGGGCACAAGAAGCAGGAAGGCGACGAGCGAACGCCGGAAGGCCGTTACATCCTGGACTGGCGTAACCCGAAAAGCGCCTTCACCAGATCGATCCACGTCTCCTATCCGAATCAGGAAGACAAGAAGCGGGCGCGGCAAGGCGGGCGTGTCCCCGGGCGGCGATATCATGATCCACGGCCAGCCGAAGGGATATGGCTGGTGGGCCTGGCTGTTTCAGATGTTCGACTGGACAAACGGCTGCTTGGCAGTCACCGATGACGAGATGAAGGAGATCTGGGATATGGTTGCAGACGGCACGCCGATCGAGATCAACCCGTGATCGGGAAACAGCGATGAGCGACGACAAGACGATCCGGCCGCCGGTAGAGCCGATCGTGGCAGGTCTGAAGGGGCGTTGCCCACGCTGCGGCGAAGGGAGGCTGTTTGCGAGCTTCCTGACAGTTGCCAAGGAATGCGAGGTCTGTGGGCTCGACTATTCCTTCGCCGATGCCGGCGACGGCCCCGCGGTGTTCGTTATCCTGATCGTCGGCTTCATCGTGGTCGGGCTTGCCTTGTGGCTGGAGGTGACTTCCGGCCCGCCGCTCTGGCTGCACTTCCTGCTGTGGATTCCGCTAACGCTGCTGCTCAGCCTGGGTTCGCTCCGGCTGATCAAGGGCGTGCTCATTACGCTTCAATATCGCAACAAGGCGGAAGAGGGCCGCTGGGACAGGCAGGGGTGAGCGTGATGGCCGAGGACGCCCGCGCCGTCTCGAAGCCGTTTCCCTGGCTTGCGGTTTTCCTGGGCGGCATCCTGTTCGTCATCCTGATCGGGCTCGGCACCTGGCAGGTGCAGCGCCTCTACTGGAAGGAAGCGTTGCTGGCGACGATCGCCGAGCGCACCAGGGCCGAGCCGATGTCTCTCAAGGATGTCGAGTTGAGATATGGCGAAACCGGCGACATCGAGTACACGCCGGTCGTCGCGACGGGCGAGTTCCTGCACGAGGCGGAACGTCATTTCTTTGCCACGTGGCAGGGCCAGTCGGGTTATTACGTCTACACTCCGCTGCGGCTGGAGAATGGTGGCCGCGTCGTCTTCGTCAATCGTGGCTTCGTGCCGTTCGACAAGAAGGATCCTGAGACGCGGCAGCAGGGCCAGGTAGCTGGACTTCAAACGGTGCGGGGGCTGGCACGCAATCCGCTTCCCGGCAAGCCGTCGATGATGCTGCCCGACAACGATCCCGACAAGAACATCTTCTACTGGAAGGATTTGCGGGCGATGGCGATCCTGTCCGGGCTGAATATCGAGGGAGGCGTGCTGCCTTTCTTCATAGATGCGGATGCGCGTCCCAATCCGGGTGGGTTGCCGCAGGGCGGCGTGACCATGATCGACCTGCCCAACAGCCATCTGCAATACGCAATCACCTGGTACGGCCTGGCGGCCGCACTTGCAGGGGTCCTCGGTGTTATGCTCTACCGGCGCCGGCAGGTGGTGTGACGCAGCGTGCCCTTGACAGGAGCGGGTGCCACCCCTCATTTCCGCATTGCTCGGAGTACCGGAAATAATGGACGCCACAACGACAAAAATGCCGCTGACAGTAAGGCTGTGCCAGCCGCGCGGCTTTTGCGCGGGCGTCGACCGGGCGATCCAGATCGTCGTGCTGGCGCTGAAAAAGTACGGTGCGCCGGTCTATGTGCGTCACGAGATCGTGCACAATCGCTATGTCGTCGAAGGCCTGCAGAACCTCGGCGCGGTCTTCATCGAGGAACTCTCCGAAATCCCGCCGGAACATCGGCAGTGTCCAGTGGTGTTCTCCGCCCATGGTGTGCCGAAATCGGTGCCGCAGGATGCCCGCGATCGCAATCTCTTCTATCTTGACGCGACGTGTCCGCTGGTTTCCAAGGTGCACAAGCAAGCGATGCGGCACCAGCGGCTCGGCCGCCATGTGCTCCTGATCGGCCATGCCGGGCATCCGGAGGTGATCGGCACGATGGGCCAGCTGCCGGAGGGCGCTGTGACGCTGATCGAGACCGAGAGGGACGTCGCGGAGTTCGAGCCCGCGGACCCGTCGGCGCTCGGCTTTGTTACCCAGACGACGCTGTCCGTCGAGGATACCGCGGGCCTGCTCAAGGCGCTGCAGGAACGTTTTCCGGAAATGCAGGCGCCGGCCGCGGAGTCGATCTGCTATGCCACGACCAATCGCCAGGAGGCTGTGAAGGAAACGGCACCCGGCGCCGACCTCTTCCTGATCGTTGGTGCGCCGAATTCTTCCAATTCGCGCCGGCTTGTCGAAGTTGCGGAGCGTGCCGGGGCGAAGATGTCGCTTCTGGTGCAGCGCGCGTCCGAAATTCCATGGGAGGAGATCGGCAGGATTTCGACGCTCGGCCTTTCGGCGGGGGCATCCGCTCCGGAGATCATCGTCGACGAGATCATTGACGCGTTCCGCGCCCGCTTCGACGTGACCGTCGAACTGGCGGTGACGGCGACCGAAACCGAGGATTTCCCCGTCATGCGGGTTTTGCGCGATGTAGAGCTTACGGCCGCCGACATGGCTTTCGTCAACGGAATGGCCTGACCGTGGCCGTCTACACGGATATTTCCGAGATCGAACTCGGCGCTTTCCTCACGAATTACGAGATCGGCGAATTGTTGTCCTACAAGGGCATCGCTGAAGGTGTCGAGAATTCCAATTTCCTGCTGCACGCGTCGAGCGGCTCCTACATTCTCACCCTCTACGAAAAGCGCGTAAATCGCGAGGATCTGCCGTTTTTCGTTGATCTGATGGAGCATCTGCGGAAAAAGGGCGTCAATTGCCCGCTGCCCGTCAAACAGAAGAACGGCAGCGCGATCGGCGAACTCGCCGGCCGGCCGGCCGCGATCGTGACGTTTCTCGAAGGCATGTGGATGCGTCGGCCGACCGTCGAGCATTGCCGCGCTGTCGGCGCCGCGTTGGCCGAAATGCATCTGGCTGGCGAAGATTTTCCCATGGTTCGCCGCAACGCGCTTTCCGTCGACGGCTGGCGCCCGCTCTGGCATGGCGCACGCAACCGCGCAGACGAAGTCGAGCCAGGTCTGGCGGTGGAGACCGAAGCCGATCTGGCGTTCCTCGAAGCGAACTGGCCGTCGGAGCTCCCGAAAGGCATCATCCACGCCGACCTTTTTCCGGATAATGTCTTCTTTCTCGGAAATCGTCTCTCGGGGCTGATCGATTTCTATTTCGCCTGCACCGATCTGCTCGCCTACGATGTGGCGGTGTGTCTGAACGCATGGTGTTTCGAGAAGGACCATTCCTTCAATCTTACCAAGGGCATGGCGCTGCTCAACGGATATACGTCCGTGCGGCCGCTGTCGCGTGACGAGGCCGACGCGTTGCCGATGCTGGCACGGGGCGCGGCGCTGCGTTTCATGCTGACACGCCTTTACGACTGGCTGAACGTGCCTGCCGGCAGCCTCGTCGTGAAGAAGGATCCTTTGGAATATTTGCGCCGCATGCGCTTTCACCGGCAAGTCCGCTCGCCCTTCGAATATGGTCTCGTCGCCGAAGGCATCGATGCATGAAGCAAGTGGAGATTTTCACCGACGGGGCGTGTTCGGGCAACCCGGGGCCGGGCGGCTGGGGCGCCATCCTGCGCTTCAACGGCGCAACCAAGGAGCTTTCGGGCGGCGAAGCCAACACCACCAACAACCGCATGGAGCTGATGGCGGCGATTTCCGGGCTGAACGCGCTCAAGGAACCGTGTCAGGTCGATCTCTACACCGACTCGAACTACGTCAAGGACGGTATCGGCGGCTGGATCGACGGGTGGAAGCGTAACGGCTGGAAGACAGCGGCGAAACAGCCGGTGAAAAATGCCGAGCTGTGGCAGGCGCTCGATGAGGCACGCCAGCGTCACAAGGTGACCTGGCACTGGGTGAAAGGCCATGCCGGCCACACCGAAAACGAGCGCGCCGACGAACTCGCGCGCCTCGGCATGGCGCCCTTCAAGCCGCCGAAGAAGCAGCTTGCCAGGACCGGTCCCGTCCAATCGCCGACAGCCAAACGCGCGGCGACACCCAAGCCGTCCGCAGGTAAGCCGGCGCCCAAGAAGGTACGGCGCTCGACCCAAAGTTACTGAACCTCGGTCGCCGCATGGTTTGCCGACGCGTCGGCCTCGAAAATCGATTTCGGGCCGTGCGCTAACTTTGGCCTCTAAAGCTGTTCGAGCAGCTTGGCCGCCCCGGACTCGACGGCCTGGCCCGGTGAATCCTCGATGTGGAGAGCGGTGACCTTGCCGTCGTCGACGACCATCGAAAAGCGCTTCGAGCGCAGCCCGAGACCGCCGGCACTGAGGTCGATGTCGAGGCCGAGCGCCTTGACGAAATCGCCATTGCCGTCGGCCAGGAATTCGATCTTTCCTTCGCCGCCGGTGAAGCGTGCCCAGGCCGTCATCACATGATGATCGTTGACGGCGACAACCGCTATTCTGTCGACGCCGCGCGCCAAGATGGCGTCGCGGTTCTCGATATAGCCCGGCAGATGGTTGTTGCTGCAGGTTGGCGTGAAAGCGCCCGGCACACCGAACAGCACGACCTTCTTGCCGGAAAAGAATTCCGAGGTGGTGACGTTCTTGGCGCCATCGGCGGTCATTGTCTTGAACGTCGCATCAGGCAGTTTCCGGCCAACGGCAATGGTCATCTGTTCACCTCAAAAAGTGTCGGTTCGACTTCGCAGGATGCCTACCGGCTTATGGCGCGATCGGCAACTGCCGACGCAAAGGAACTCACGGATAGGGCAGGGTCCCCTCGACCGCGCCGGCGCTTGTGGAGAGCGTGTAGTGAAGCGCGCCTCCGGTGGGTTTGGTTGCCGGCCGGTCGAGGATGGGCACCGCGAACATCGTCTTGCCGTTTTTGTCGACGCGTTCCGGCGGTCCGAACATGTAGCCCTGGTCTCCGGCGATGAAAAACTCCGCTGGCGCTGCATCGCCGGGGACAGCAGCTTCGATCACCATTGTCTTGCCGTCGGACGACCTGACTGTTGCTCGGAAATCGGGTCGTTCGGGGCCAGGAAGCGCGTTGATCGCCGCTGTGACCAGCGGCCTGGTGGTCGTCGTTGCCGGGATCACTCGCCGGATCGAGGGTGAATTTCCCTTGCACCGGGATGCAGATCGTCTCGCAGATGCCGAGGAACACATCCGCCTCGATCGAAGCCGGCTCGCCGGGCGACTTCAGCGTGAAGGTGACTGGAAAAGCTACCTTATGCTTGTAGCCCGCCCATTTCGAAAAGCCGTCGTCGAAGCGTTCGGGAGCCGGAAACCGCATCTCCACCGTAGCGATATTGACGCTTTTCGAGATATCGATCTGCGGCGGCACTCCGGCGTCGCCCGGATCACGCCAATAAGTCTTCCACCCGGGCTGGAGATCGATTTCCAGGGCACCCTGAAGGACGCCGGCTGCATCGACACTTGCGGTCACCAGCCGCACGCGGCCGCCCTGCACCTGCACCCAGTCGCTGGCGGTCGCGGACGCACCGTTATGGGAAACTGCGAGAAACAGCAGGCCGACCGTGGTTGTGAACAAAAAACGCATGGCCGACATTTGAGCGCCGCGAATGGTTTTCGCAACCAACGAACCGGCACCTTGCATCATATTCGCGTGAGCCCGTTGTCGATCTTGAGGCCTGGCTGTCGAAAGTCGTCTTTCAAGATAGCCGGAAAAAGGTTAACCTTTGTGCGATGGATATCTTGCGGCAGAAGAAGTCCGCAGTGCGCGGCTTTCTCGACGACCAGTTTCTGATTGCCATGCCCGGCATGAAGGACGACCGTTTCGCGCGTACGGTAATCTACATCTGTGCGCACAGCGACGAAGGCGCGATGGGGCTGATCATCAATCAGACCCAGCCGCTGCGCTTTCCCGACCTCCTGGTGCAACTCGGTATCATGAACGAGCAGGAAGCGATCAGGCTGCCGCCGCCAACCCGCGATTTCGTGGTACGCAATGGCGGTCCGGTTGATCGCAGCCGCGGTTTCGTCCTCCATTCCGACGATTACATGGTGGAGTCCTCCCTGCCGGTGTCGGAAGAAATCTGCCTGACGGCGACGATTGACATATTGCGGGCGATTTCGTCCGGCCGTGGACCGCGCAAGGCCCTCATGGCGCTGGGTTATGCCGGCTGGGGCGCCGGCCAACTCGAGCATGAAATCGCGGAAAACGGCTGGCTGACCTGTCCGGCCAACACCGACCTCCTGTTCGATTCCGACATCGACCGGAAGTATGACCGCATCCTCGCCTCGATCGGCATCGAGTTGGCCCGCCTCAGCCACGTTGCCGGTCACGCCTGAGCGAGCGGATACTGCTCCTTCAGCAATGCGAGCACGGCGTCGCCAGCCATCGGTGCGCCGAACATGAAGCTCTGCACATATTCGCAACCCATCTGGCGAAGCTGAAGCGCGTCGCTTTCGTCGGACACGCCCTCCGCCACCACCGACATGCCGAGATCGTGCGCCATGTTGACCATGGATTTGAGAAGCACTTCGCGCTTCGGCGTGGTGTCGTCGATGAAGCTCTTGTCGATCTTGATCGTGTCGAAGGGAAAACGCGTCAGATAGGAGAGCGACGAATAGCCGGTGCCGAAGTCGTCGAGCGACAGGCCGATGCCGAGTTTCCGCAGCTTCGACAGCACGTGGTTGGACTGTTCCGGATTGTCCATCACCAGCGATTCGGTGAGCTCCAGCCGGAAACAGCGTGGTTTGAGGTTGGCGCGCGCGATCACCGAACGCACGTCTGTCACGAGGTCGCGGCGGATCAGCTGGCGGCTTGAAAGATTGACCGAGACCGACAGTGGCGCATCGCCGATCTGCTTCTGCCACATGGCAAGGTCGTCGGCCGCTTTCTGCATGGCGAACAGGCCGAGCTGGACGATCAGCCCGCAACTTTCCGCTACCGGGATGAAGTCCGAAGGCGGGATGGCTCCGCGACGCGGGTGCTCCCAGCGCAGCAATGCCTCGAAACCGGCGATCGACCGGTCTTCCAGCCGGACGATCGGCTGGTAGGCGAGAGTGAATTCCTTGCGGTCGATGGCCCGGCGAAGGTCGGATTCGAGCTGCAGGCGATCGGTGCCGACCGAGCGGAAGGCAGGCCGGAACGGTTCGATGCGGTCGCCGCCGAAGCGTTTCGCCTGATGCATCGCAAGTTCGGCATCCTTGAGCATGTCCTCGGCCGAAGCTTGCGCCTGCGTCCACGTTATGAGGCCGATCGAGGCAGTGAGTACGATCTCGCGCTTGGCGAAGGTGATCGGTGCGCGGATCGCCTGCTTGATCGCGTCGGCGACGCCGGCGATGCGGGCAGGATCCTGCTCGGAAAGCAGCATCAGCGCAAACTGGTCGCCGCCGAAGCGCGACAGCGAGTCACGTGGCTTGAGCAAGCGGTGAAGCCGGCGCGCGATGGTGAGCAGTATGGTGTCGCCCGCCGAAATGCCGAGCCCGTCATTGACCTGCTTGAAGCGATCGATGTCGATGACGAAGACCGTCGGCCTTATTGTTTCCTCGCCCTTGGCGATTGAAATGATCCCTTCCAGCCGGTTGAGGAACAGTTCGCGGCTGGGCAGGCCGGTCAGATTGTCATGCACCGCGTCGTGCAGCAGGCGTTCTTCGGCCTTTTTCTGTTCGGTGACATCGACCAGCGTGCCGACGCAACGGATGACCTCGCCGTCGGAGCCGATGACCGGACGGGCCCGCAGCGCGAACCAGTGATAATGGCCGTCGGCGCCGCGCAGCCGGAAATTCTGCGAGACGCGGCCGCGCCGGTGTTCGAGCACCACGTCGAGCGTGGTGCGGAAGGTGTCGCGGTCGTCGGAATGCAGCACCGGCAGCCAGTTGCGCGCCGGGCCGGTGAGGCTGTTTGGCGCCAGGCCGAGCTGATTGCTGACGTCCGGCCGGGTCACCACGCGGTCGCGCAGGACGTCCCAGTCCCACACCGTATCGCCGGCGCCGGTGACGGCGAGCGCTTGCCGTTCCATGTCGCTGAACAGGCCCTGGTAGAGGCCGCCTCCGGCAAAGGCATGCTGCATGACGGTGAAGCCGATCAAGAGGATGATGAGGATCAGCGCGCCGCCCAGCGCCGGCTGGACGATGTCGTTGTCGAGTATGCCGGTTATCGCCATCCATGAGCCGGCCATCCAGACCAGCACCATCAGCCAGCTGGGTACCAGCATGATGGCGCGGTCGTAGCCCTGGATGCCGAGATAGATAATCAGGCCGATGCCGACGATCGCGGTTGCCGCAAACGAGAAGCGGGCGATGCCGGCGGCGATCGCCGGGTCGACGACGGCGACGCCGGCAATCAGCGCCAGTCCGAAAACCCAGACCAGCGCGCCGTAGCTGAAATGGCCGTGCCATCTGTTGAGATTGAGGTAGGTGAACAGGAACACGACGAAAGTCGCGGCAAGCGCCACTTCCGTACCCGCGCGCCAGATCTGTTCGTTTCCGGGCGAGATCTCGATAACCCGGTTCAGGAAGCCGAAATCGACGCAGATATAGGCCAGAACGGCCCAGGAAAGCGCGGCGGTCGCGGGAAACATCGAGGTTCCCTTGACGACGAAAAGAATGGTCAGGAACAGCGCCAGAAGGCCGGAGATGCCGATGACGATGCCGCGATAGAGCGTGTAGGAATTCACCGTGTCCTTATAGGGCTCGGGGTCCCACAGATAGACCTGCGGCAGCTTTGGCGAGGCCAGTTCGGCGATGAAGGTGACGACCGAGCCGGGGTTGAGCGTGACCCGGAACACGTCGGCATCGGGGCTTGCCTGGCGGTCGAGCGCGAAACCCTCACTGGGGGTGATGGCAGCGATACGGCTCGACCCGAGATCGGGCCAGAACAGGCCGGAGTTCACCAGCCGGAAGTGCGGCGCGACGATCAGCCGGTCGAGCTGTTCTTCGGTGGTGTTGGCGAGCGCGAACACTGCCCAGTCGCCGGTCGAGCGGGCATCGTTCGCCTCGACCTCGATGCGCCGGACGATTCCATCCGGGCCGGGGGCGGTCGACACCTGGAAATTCTCACCCTGGTCGCGATAGATTTCGACGGCGCCGGACAGATCCAGTGCGACGTCGTCGCGGGCGATCTTGATCGGCTCGATGGCCAGCGCCGATGAGACGGTGCACAGCGTGACGATTGCCGCCAAGGCAAACGCCAGCAAGTTCCCGCTCCTGAAGAATTGTACCAAAAATCAGCCTCGTGTCTTGCCGCCCCAATCATCGAAAACGAGGGCGTAGAGATAGTGATCCTGCCAGCTGCCATTGATCCGGAGATAGGATCGCAAGAGGCCTTCGCGCTGAAATCCGGCTTTTTCAAGCACACGCACGGAACGCGCGTTGTCCGGAATACAGGCAGCCTCGATCCGGTGCAACCTCAGCGTCTCGAAGGCGAAACGTATGACCAGGTTGACCGCCTCGAGCATGTAGCCCTGGCCGGCGTAGCGCTCGCCGATCCAGTAGCCGATCTGGCCGGATTGCGAGACGCCATGCCTGATGTTGCCGACGGTGATGCCGCCGATCAGCTTGCCCGAGCGACCCTCGAAAATGAAAAAGGCTACCGCGAGACCTTGCTCGAAGTCCTCGCGGTAGCGGCGGATGCGCTGGCGCCATGCGCTGCGTTCGAGCTCGTCCGGCGACCACCGCGGCTCCCATGGCTCAAGGAAGGTTCGGCTCGCTTGGCGCAGTGCGGCCCATTCGCGGTAGTCGTTGGGTTCCGGCAACCGCAGGGTGATGCGTGCTCCCTTCAGCGCCGGAAGTTCTCGGCGGAAAAAAGGCAGCGGAAACATTGCCTTGTGTCCGATATCAGACGGCGAGTTTGCGGGCCGTGACACCTGCGGTGGGCAAGGCGTCGCGGATCGCCTCGTAGGGTGCCAGCGTGCCGACTGGGCCGACAGCCGTGACGGTCGGCTTGGTCGAGAACAGCCGTGCCGACAGATCGGTGAGTCGCTCGATGGTGAGGTTCGACAGTCTGTCGACAAGCTCGTCCATACCGATCGGGCGGCCGAACAGCAGCAACTGCCGGGCGATCTGCGAGGCGCGGCTGGCGGAGCTCTCGGCCGACATCACAAGCCCGGCGCGATATTGCGCCCGCGCGCGGTCAAGTTCGTCCTGCAGGATCGCGTCGCCGGCTTTCTGCAATTCGGTGACGATTACCGGCACCAGTTCGGCAATGTCACTCTGGCCGGTAGCGGCATGGATGCCGAAAATGCCGGTGTCGGAAAAGCCCCAGTGAAACGCGTAGACCGAATAACAAAGACCGCGCTTCTCGCGGACTTCCTGGAAGAGGCGCGATGACATGCCCCCGCCGAGAATCATCGACAGCACCTGCGAGGCGTAAAAATCACGCACATGATAGGCGCGGCCCTCGAAGCCGAGCACGATCTGCGCGTCCATAAGATCGCGGTTCTCGCGATAGTCGCCGCCCACATAGTGGGCATATTGCGGCAGCGCGCTTTCTGCCTTGGTTCGGAACGAACCCAGATGACGCTCGACTTCGCGCACGAATTCGTCGTGCTTGATCGCACCGGCGGCAACGACGATCATGCGCTCGGCGCCGTATTGGCGCTCTATGAAGTCGTGCAACTGTTTGCGAGGTGAAGGATTTCACCGTTTCCGGCGTGCCGAGGATAGAGCGGCCGATGGTCTGGTGGCGAAACGCCGTCTCGGTGAAGCGGTCGAAGACGATGTCGTCCGGCGTGTCGTGGGCAGCGCCGATTTCCTGCAGGATCACATGCTGTTCGCGCTCCAGCTCGTGGGCGTCGAATTTCGAATCGGTCAGTATGTCGGAGAGAATATCGATGGCGAGCGGGACGTCGTCACGCAGAACGCGGGCGTAGAAGGATGTCGTCTCGACGCTGGTCGCGGCATTGATCTCGCCGCCGACATTCTCGATTTCCGAAGCGATCTTCCAGGCACTGCGTTTGCTGGTACCCTTGAACGCCATGTGTTCGAGCAGATGGGCCATGCCATGCTCGTCCTCACGCTCGTTCCTCGCGCCGGACTTGACCCAGACACCGAGGGCAACGGATTCGACTTGAGGAAGGGTTTCGGTGGCGACTGTCAGGCCGTTCGACAGACGGCTTACCTCAACACCCATGTACGATTTACTCCCTAACGCGCCGCCCGCGCGCGGCGACTGATATGATCTTCCACCATTTTCAGCTCGGATGGAAGAACCGTGAACTTTTCTTCGCGCTGCATCATTCCATCAAGCCATGCTGGAAGCTTTGGCGCAACCCCCGAGGCATTCTCGACGGCTGCAGGGAATTTTGCCGGGTGGGCGGTGGCAAGCACGATCATCGGCGTTGACGTGTCCGCATGTGCCTTGGCGACATGCATGGCGGTTGCCGTGTGGGGGTCCAGCAGGTAGCCGGTCGAGGCGAGTGTCGAGCGGATCGTTTCATCCGTTTCCGCCATCGAGGAGCGTCCCGCTGAAAATTCGCCGCGAATCGCTGCGCGAGCTGAAGTCTGCTCGATGGTGAAGGCGCCCGATTGTTTCAGGCCGGCCATATAACGCCTCACCGTCGCGGCATCGCGGCCGGAAGATTCGAACAGCAGCCGTTCGAAGTTCGACGACACCTGGATATCCATCGAGGGCGACGTCGTGGCGACAACGCCTTGCGTCCGGTATTCGCCGCTTTCCATCGTGCGGGCGAGGATGTCGTTGTCATTGGTCGCGATTACCAGCCGGTCGATCGGCAGGCCCATTCGCTTGGCGGCGTAGCCCGCAAAGATGTCGCCGAAATTGCCGGTTGGAACGGTGAACGAAACCGGCCGGTCGGGCTGCCGAGCGAAAGTGCTGAGGAAAAATAATAGACGATCTGGGCCATGATGCGGGCCCAGTTGATCGAATTCACGCCGGACAGCGCGACACGGTCGCGAAAAGCGTGATCGTTGAACATGTCCTTCAGCAGCGCCTGGCAGTCGTCGAAATTGCCTTCGATGGCGAGCGCGTGGACGTTGGCGGCGGTCGATGTCGTCATCTGCCGCTGCTGCACCGGCGAAACGCGGCCATGCGGGAACAGGATGAAGATGTCGGTGCGGTCGCGGCCGGCGAAAGCGTCGATCGCCGCACCGCCGGTATCGCCCGACGTCGCGCCGACGATGGTCGCCTGCTGCCCGCGCTCGCTGAGCACAGTGTCCATCATGCGCGCCAGCAGCTGCATCGCCACATCCTTGAAGGCGAGCGTCGGCCCATGGAAGAGTTCGAGGATGAAGCTGTTCGGTCCGGACTGCACCAGCGGGCACACCGCGTCATGCCGGAAAGTCGCGTAGGCCTCGCGCACCAGCTTTTCGAAAACCGGGGCCGCGATTTCTCCACCGAGAAACGGGGTCAGGACGCGGAGGGCAAGGTCCGGATAGGCAAGGCCGCGCATGGCACGGATTTCGGCGGCGCCGAAATGCGGCCAGTCTTTCGGGACGTAAAGACCGCCGTCGCGGGCGAGGCCGGTAAGAACGGCGTCCGAAAATCCAAGCTCGGGCGCTTCCCCGCGTGTGCTGACATATCGCATATTCACCTGTCCGTTACGGCGTTGACGCCGGCAAGCCGCAGCCTTTGGAAAACCGCCTTCCGCAGTCGCATTTTTGCCGCCGGGTTGCTATAGACGGCCCGTTTGCGAGAGGGAAGTGCAGTATGGCGTTGATCGACAGTCGCTTTTTCACGAGTTTCGCTCTGGCCGGCTTTATGCTTGCCGCCGCAGGCTGCCAATCGGGCGACAAGAACGCTCTGGCCGCTGGCGGTGACGTGAAGCCGCCGGACGGAAAGGTCCTCGAAAGCGAACTTCGCGCCTATTGCCCTGCGATCACGCTGCGCGAAGGGACCGCTTTCTTCAACACTTATGAAAAAGGCGGCGAGGATGACCCCAGCAAGGTTGTCTACCAGGCCTCGATTTCCGATGTGACGCGCAGTTGTTCGCGCGCCGGCGGCACGCTGACCATGAATGTCGGGGTTGCCGGCAGGGTTGTGCCCGGTCCGGCCGGCAAGGCCGGAAATGTGACCATGCCGATCCGTATCGTGGTGGTGCGCGGCGACGAAGTGCTCTATTCGCAACTGCATAAACACCAGGTCGCCGTAGGCAGTACGTCGACGCAATGGCTGTTCAACGATCCGAACGTCGCTATCCCGATCCCGACATCACAAGACCTTCAGGTGTTCGCCGGTTACGACGAAGGCCCGCCGAAGAAGAAGGCGGAATGATGTAGCCGCATCATATCATGCGGCATTTCGAGCGCGGAATTCGCCGACAAGCGCTTCGACCAGCGCGTCGACCTCCGCTTCGCCGTTCTTGATCGATGCCCGGAGCCGTTCGTCGGCGAATTCGTCGAATTCGACGGCGACTGACCTGAGGTCGGTCACGCCGATATAGGCGAAAGCCGTGGAGATGCTGGGCTCGACATGGTTAAGCGGCTCGATCCTGCCGCCGTGCCCGTAACCATGGTCGCCACGCGACGACAGGATGACGAGGGTCTTGCCGGCCTGAGACAGAAGCGGCCAGTAGGGCTCGCCGGCGCGGGAACGGTCGAAGCCAAAGGTACGGCCGACACGAATGATGTTGTCGATCCAGGCCTTGAACTGGGCAGGCGGAGCGAAATTGTACATCGGCACGCCGGCGACGATGATGTCGGCCGCCAGCAACTCGTCGACGAGTTCATCGCTTTCTGCAAGCGTATCGGTCATCCACGGCAAGCGCATCTCCGGTTTCGTAAAGGCGGCCTGAATCCAGGCGCCTGTCACTGGTTGCGGCGGTGTTTGACCGACGTCGCGGTAGATGACTGCGGAGTCATGCATATGCGCCTCGCGCCATTTGCGAACAAACCGTTCCGTCAAGCGCGCGGCTGTGCGATCCATACGGAGTTTCGAGCGAGGAATTGCGGCGAGCGCTGGAATCGATATGCAGGATGGTGGTCATTCTCTAAGCTTCTCATGAAATAGTTTCTCTCATCCGGAAGCGACCAACTCTTGCGAGATTGTGGGGCGCATTCCGATTGAGAATAAGGAATGCTAAGCTGCGTGGCGAAATCGAATTCGTCATCCGACAGATGAGCGCAATTCATGCGTCGACCATTGCCGCCACTTGCAACGCTGCGCGCGTTCGAGGCTGCCGCCCGCCAAACGAGTTTCAAACGGGCTGCCGAAGAACTGGGCGTCACGCCGACAGCGATCAGCCATCAGATCAGGTTGCTGGAGGAAACCCTTTCCTTGCGCCTGTTCGAGCGTCGGACGCGGCAAGTGGTGCTTACGCGGGAGGCGCGGGAACTCTTTCCCGTCCTGCGCGACGGATTCGACGCCTTTTCAGAAGCGCTGAACCGAATATCGGAAAGGCGTCGCAGTGTGGTCACCCTGTCCGCGACGACCTCATTCACTGCCCGCTGGCTGGTGCCGCGCGTGGCATCCTTTCGAGAACGATATCCGTCGATCGACCTCAGCCTGCATGCTTCGGACGATCCCGTCGACTTCGGCACTGGCATCGCAGACGCGGCGGTCCGCTACGGGCGCGGGCCGTATCCGGGTCTCAGTTCGACAAGGTTGATGGCAAACCGCTTCGCGCCTGTATGCAGCGCACGCCTGGGTCTGCAAACGCTCGAAGACCTACGCCACGTCACGCTGCTCCATTCCAGATGGCGGCATCCGAACGCCGACACACCGACCTGGCGGCGCTGGTTTGAAGCGGCCAACATGGAGATCGTCTGATGCCGAAGCCGGCATCAGCTTCAACGACGACGGTCATGCCGTGCAGGCGGCGGTTGCCGGCCAGGGTGTGGCGCTGCTCAGCCTCGTGCTTGTCGCCGACGACCTTGACTCCGGCGTGTTGGTTCAACCGTTCGGCCCCGTCATCGACGGCTACGACTTCCACCTCGTGCATCCCAAAGCCGCGCGGCCGGAAGTGCGCATGTTGAGCGATTGGCTGCTCGATGCCTTGGGGCAGAAACCCTGACCGGCAAGCCGTTCATTCAGCCTTGTGATCGCAATCGGGGATCGGTTTCAGGCGTCTTCGGACCAGACCGCCAGCGCGGCCATCGTACTTTTCAATTCGGCCCAGCGGCGGATGACGGTTTCGGCGCCGGCATCCGTCAAAAGGTCGGCGTGGCCGGGATAGGTGTGGGCGCCGCCCGTGAAACCGATCACGCGCATGCCCGCAGCCTTGGCGCCTGCAATGCCGTGCACGGAATCCTCGATGACGAAGGTATGGGCAGGGTCGGCGTCCATCTCCTGCGCCGCATGAAGAAAAACGTCCGGCGCCGGTTTCGGCTTGCCGGTCGGCGTTTCCAGCGACGAGAAGATGCGGCCTTCGAAGAACGGCTTCAGCCGCGTCCGGGTCAGCATCGCGTCAAGCCGTTCGCCACGCGAATTCGAGCAGATGCAGCGTTTGGTCGTCACCGCCGCGACGGCCTCGCGAGCGCCGTCGACGGCGCGCACTTCGCTGGCAAGGCGGCGGTCGACAAGCACTTCGGCCTGATCGATCAGCGACGCCTGGAACGGGATCTGCGATTTCTCCTCGATCCGCAGCATGATGTCCTTGAAGGTCAGGCCGGCATAGGCCTCCGAAAGTTCCTCGGCTGAAATCTCGAAACCGGCTGCGGTCAGCAACTCGGCCTCGACGCGCGAGGCGATGATCTCGGAATCGACGAGCACGCCGTCGCAGTCGAAAATGACAAGTTCAGGCTGGATCATGGAAAATTCCTGGATTGCGGGTTCCGGCCCGCAGGGAAGGCGGCGCTATAACCGCTTGCGCATATGGTGGCAACCTCGCAGCTTTGCCAGCCTGCGCCTCGCGGCCGCTATTGTTTCCCACCCGGGCCGCCACCGGACCATGGCGTCAGGCGCGGCAGCCAGCCGGGCACGGCGCGGCGATAGGTGTCGTAGTCGTTGCCGTAGCGCTTCAGAAGCGTCGGTTCTTCGTAGGCAAGGACGAACGACACGACGGCGACGCAGACGATCGCGGCATAAGCCAGAAGCACGGGTTGGCCGAACAGCAGCGCCTGACCGACGATTGCCGCAAGCACCGAGAGATACATCGGGTTGCGCACGTAACGGTAGACTCCGCCGACCACCAGCCGCTCCGTCGGCGCAACCGGCGCAGGGGTGCCACGGCCCTCGGAAACGAAACGCGCGAAGGAATGCAGCAGGAACGCGGCGCCGGCGAGGGTCAGCAGCGCACCGGCAATCCGCCACGGAAGCCAGATCGGATCCAAGCGCCAGCGCGTGAGCCACCACGGGATGAGCCCGGCGACGATCCCGGGCGCCATCGCGAAAAAAAGCGCGCTGCCCAGCAGTGCGGAGGATTTGCGCATTCTCGTTCTCCAGATCGGCGAATTCCGGCGCCGCGTTTCACTAAATATTTACGCAAAACAGTAACCATAACAGCGAGTAAACAGTAACGCGTACATACCGGGTATTTCCATGTCAGCCATGCGTCAGCTTGCCGACCCTTCCATCCTGCCGGTCCAGGCCGAATGGCTAAATACCATACTGAAGGGCGACTGCGTGGCCGCGCTCGACCGGCTGCCGGAAAAGTCGGTCGACATTGTCTTCGCCGACCCGCCCTACAATCTCCAGCTCGACGGCGACCTCCACCGCCCCGACCAGTCCAAGGTCGACGCGGTGGACGACGACTGGGACCAGTTCGAGAGCTTCGGAGCCTATGATGCCTTCACCCGCGCCTGGCTGCTTGCTGTGCGCCGCGTCCTGAAGCCGAACGGCACAATCTGGGTTATCGGCTCCTATCACAATATTTTCCGCGTCGGCGCGACGATGCAGGATCTCGGCTTCTGGATTCTCAACGACGTCGTCTGGCGCAAGACCAACCCGATGCCGAATTTTCGCGGCCGCCGCTTCCAGAATGCCCATGAAACGCTGATCTGGGCGTCGCGCGACCAGAAGGGCAAAGGCTATACGTTCAATTACGAGGCGATGAAGGCCTCGAACGACGATATCCAGATGCGTTCCGACTGGCTTTTTCCGATCTGCACCGGCAGCGAGCGGCTGAAGGATGCCAACGGCAACAAGCTGCATCCGACCCAGAAGCCGGAAGCGCTTCTCGCCCGCATCATGATGGCTTCGACCAAGCCGGGCGACGTCGTGCTCGACCCGTTCTTCGGCTCGGGAACGACCGGCGCAGTGGCGAAGCGTCTCGGCCGCAATTTTGTCGGCGTGGAGCGCGAGCAGACGTATATCGACGCAGCGCAGGAGCGCATCGACGCGATAACGCAGCTCGAAGACGCCGATCTCAACATGATGTCAGGAAAGCGGGCGGAGCCGCGCGTCGCCTTCGTCAGCCTCATCGATTCCGGCATGATGAAGCCCGGCACTGTGCTTTATGACGCCAAGAAGCGCTGGGCCGCAAAGGTGCGCGCCGACGGCACGCTGGCGATCGGCGACAAGGCCGGCTCGATCCATCGCATTGGCGCCGAAGTTCAGGGCCTCGACGCCTGCAACGGCTGGACCTTCTGGCACTACGAGCGCAATGGGGGGCTCACCCAGATCGACGAATTGCGCCGCATCGTGCGCGTCGGCATGGAACGCGCCGGCGCGTAACACCGCCTCAGTTCAAGGAAATAGAGTCACCGGTCTGCCGTTTTTCCAGTCACGGCATGATCCCGAAACGCTCGAGGTCTTCCTTGAGCGTTTCGGCGTTCTGGAACAGCACCGCCTGCCAGCCGGCGGCCCTGGCGCCGTCGACGTTCTTCTGGCTATCGTCGATGAAAATGGTCGCCGACGGCTCGAGGCCGAAGGCGGCAACATGATGATCGTAGATGCCGCGTTCCGGCTTGATCATGCCGACCTCCCCGGAAACGGTGATACCGCGCGAGCGGTTCAGGAACGGAAAGCGCCCACGCGCTTCGGTAAAGGTATCTGCGGCAAAATTGGTGAGCAGGGTGACGTCACGCCCGCTATCAATCAGCCGGTTCATCAGTGCGACACTGTCGTCGTAGGCATGTGGCACCATCTCGTGCCAATGGAGCCGAAAATTGCGGATGTTTTCGGCGTGCTCCGGATGCTTGGCGATCAGCAGCGCTTCAGCCTCTTCCCAGGTGCGGCCGCGATCCTGCTCGATGTTCCAGTCATGCGTGCAGATGTTTTCGAAAAACCAGCGGCGCGCGTCTTCGTCCGGGATAAGCCGGCTGAACGGCAGGTCGGGATCGTAGTGGATCAATACCTTGCCGATGTCGAAGACGATGTGGCGGATTTCGTTCAATTCATGCCTCTCGGGTGACGTGGTTTCTGGGTGGCGCCGGGTATCGCCGCCTCGATCGCCTTTTTCATGACGGTGGGCAAGGCTTCGCCATGGATATCGGCGGCAGATGCCCACCAATGATTTGGCGGGGCCTGGAAATTCGTCAGATCGGCCCTGAAAATCGCCAGTTCCAACGCGAAATGCGTGAAAACGTGGCGAAATGCTGCCGGCTTTCCGCCAATCGGCAGTGAAGGGCGCGCCTTCTACAGTCGCGACACCGTCCGTCCGGGCCGTCCACGCGGTCGTCGGAACTTCGGTCATGCCGCCGAGAAGGCCGCTCTCGATCCGCTTGCGCAGCAGGACCGCTCCGTCGTCGCGGACCGCGACGAAGGCTGCACCCCGCCGCAACGGCTTTGCCGTTTTCGGTGCTTTAACCGGAAAGCGTTCCGGATCGCCGTCGTCGCTCGCACGGCAATCATCCCGAAGAGGGCAGGGCAGGCACGCCGGCCGGCGCGGCGTGCAGATCGTCGCGCCCAGATCCATCATCGCCTGGCAAAATCGCCGGGTCGATCGGCAGGCAGCAGTCCGGCGACGATCTCGTGGATTTCCGTCTTCGCGGCGGGCATGGGCGTTTCGATGGCGTGAAGGCGTGTCACCACCCGCTCGACATTGCCGTCGACGACTGCCGCCGGCCGGTCGAAGGCGATTGCAGCGATCGCGGCGGCCGTGTAGCCGCCGATCCCCGGCAGCGCGCGCAGGCTCTCTTCCGTGTCGGGAAACCGACCGCCATGCTCCGCCGCCAAGAGGTCAGCGCATTTCTTCAGATTGCGGGCGCGCGAATAATAACCAAGCCCCGCCCAGGCCTTCATGACATCTTCCGTCCCGGCCGCAGCCAGCGCGCTGACATTCGGCCATTTGGCAAGAAAGGCACGGAAATAAGGTTTGACCGCCTCGACCGTCGTCTGTTGCAGCATGATTTCCGACAGCCAGACATGATAGGGATCAGGGCGTTTTCCTGCCGCCATCGCAGCGGGCGGAGTACGCCATGGCAGGTCGCGATGATGGCGGTCATACCAGGCGAGCAGGCGCGCGGCGATGTCGTTCACCTCAGTTTGCAAATCCATGCTTCGCCTGAAACTATGCTGCTACGTCGACGGCCATTTCCGCCGTAATGCGTGACCATGGAACGGCTATCTTCCCGCTGTCGGAACGCTCGATCAAACCGGCATCCAGCAACACCGTCACATCCGCATGAACGCCGCGATAGTCGCGTTTCAGCAAATGCGCCAGCGCACGGATGGAACCCGGTCCGTTCGCCACGCAACGTCCTAAGCAGAGCCCATCGATTGGGTGTCAGCACTCCGAGGAGCTGTTCCATGCTTTCAAATGCAATGGAAGCCTGTTCCTGCACGCGATCGCCTTTGTCCAGACGCCTCGCCATTTCCAGGGCGTTGCTGAAAAAATCATCGACATTTTCGATGTGAATCTTAACCTCGCTCATGAGCAGTCTCCATTTTCACATCATTCCAAAAATCGGCGACCAACTTTTCCATGTGGTGAAAGAATACCGCTCTTGTATGCCGTCAAAGAAAGATCGATAGCGTCTTCAGATTTCGTGCTGCCGTTGCCGTGCAGCCCGGATAAGATTAGCTTGGCAGCGTTGATGGGGAGGATTCATGGCAGGGAAAGGCGGATACGGCAATCCTGTCGCGGTCAGCGACCTTGCGACCGAGATCCTCGATCCCGTCTTGCGCAAGCGGGCCGGCATTTCGATCGGTCTGGTTCAATCCTGGGAAGAGATCGTAGGCGTGCGGCTGCGACCCGGACGCGGCCGGAAAAGATCGTCTGGCCGCGCCGCATGCATGAGGACGATCCATTCGAGCCGGCGACGCTAGTCATCGCCTGCGAAGGCGCAGCGGCACTTCATCTGCAGCACGAGACCGGCGAAATCATCAGCCGCGTCAACAGCTTCCTGGGCTTCAGGGCAGTCGGCCGCATCAAGATCGTGCAGAAGCCGGTGGGACTGGCCGAGGAACGCCGCAAACCGCAGTTGCGGCCGTTGACGGGGCCGGAAAAATCCCGCATTTCCGAGACCGTCGGCCTGATCGAGGACGACGGGTTGCGGGCGTCGCTCGAGCAGCTTGGCGCAACAATTCTTGGCTCGCGAAAGCCGAAATAGGCAAATTTCTCGCGAATTCGTGATCGTTTTTCCCGTTTTTCATCATTGGTTTGAGAAAGAGGATGCCTTAATTCGCGCCAACTCTCGCTTTCTGGTGCTTCGGCATTGCAAAATACAAACGGTTTCAGGTGATTCGTATGCTTCGTTCGCTTCCGCGCAGAACTGTTCTCTCGTCGCTTCTCGCCGTTCCGGCGGCCCTCGCGCTTGCAGCTTGCAGCGACAGCGGCGAGCAGAGCCAGCAGGCCACAACGCCGGCTCCCGCAGAACCTGCGAAGCCGGCTGAGCCTGCAAAGCCGGCCGAGCCGGCGAAGGCTGTCGAAGCCCCGAAGCCGCAAGGAACCGTCGACGCAGCCAAGCTGCTGGAACCCGGACCGCTTCCGGAAAAGGTGCTGGGCAAGGACGATGCGCCGGTCACGATCGTCGAATATGCCTCGATGACCTGCCCGCATTGCGCGCACTTCCACGAAACAACTCTGCCGGAACTGAAGACCAAATACATCGACACGGGCAAGGCACGGCTGATTTTCCGCGAATTTCCATTCGATCCGCGCGCCGAGGCCGGTTTCATGCTCGCTCGCTGCTCCAATGACAATTATTTTCCGATGATCGAGGTGCTGTTCAAGCAGCAGGACAGCTGGGCCGGCGTCCAGGATGCCAAGACGGCGCTGCTCCAGATCTCCAAACTTGCCGGTTTTTCACAGGAGTCCTTCGAGGCCTGCTTGACTGACCAGAAGCTTCTGGAGGATGTGAGGGCGGTGCGCGAACGCGGATCGAAGGATTTCGGCGTGGATTCCACCCCGACCTTCTTCATCAACGGGAACAGATATCCGGGAGCCATGTCGATTGACGAATTGTCGGCGATCATCGACGGCATGCTCTGACGCTCCGGCCAGGCCGAGGCGTTCGCGCAATCACGCGCCCGTGCGTACGGGACCGCGTGGATGAAATTCTCCCGGCTTCGCCTTCTCGGTTTCAAATCCTTCGTCGAGCCCGGCGAGTTCGTCATCGAACGCGGGCTGACCGGTGTTGTCGGGCCGAACGGCTGCGGCAAATCCAATCTGGTCGAAGCGTTGCGCTGGGTGATGGGCGAAAGCTCGTACAAGAACATGCGCGCTTCCGGCATGGACGACGTGATCTTCTCGGGCTCGGCGACCCGGCCGGCGCGCAACACCGCCGAAGTGACGCTTTTTCTCGACAATATCGACCGGACGGCGCCTGCGGCCTTCAACGACGCCGATGAGTTGCAGGTGTCGCGCCGCATCGAGCGCGAGGCGGGCTCCGTCTATCGCATCAACGGCAAGGAAGCGCGCGCCAAGGACGTGCAGCTTCTTTTCGCCGACCAGTCAACTGGCGCACGCTCGCCATCGATGGTCGGGCAGGGGCGCATCGGGGAACTGATTCAGGCCAAGCCGCAGGCGCGCCGCGCGCTTCTGGAAGAGGCGGCAGGCATTTCCGGCCTGCATACGCGGCGGCATGAGGCAGAACTCAGGCTCCGCGGTGCCGAACAAAATCTGGAGCGCCTCGACGATGTGGTCGGCGAACTCGAAGGCCAGATCGAAAATCTGAAACGCCAGGCGCGGCAGGCTTCGCGTTTCAAGAACATTTCGGCCGATATCCGCAAGGCGGAAGCAACCCTGCTGCATTTGCGCTGGACGTTGGCCAAGGCGCAGGAGGCGGAAGCCAAGTCGGCGCTGGCCATAGCGACCTCGCTGGTCGCCGACCGCGCCGCCGAGCAGATGAACGCGGCCAAGGAACAGGCGATCGGCGCGCACCGGCTGCCGGAACTGCGCGACGCCGAGGCGCAATCGGCCGCGGCTTTCCAGCGCCTGTCGATCGCACGCGCCCAGATCGAGGAGGAGGCGGGCCGCATCCGGGCCCGTCAGGCGGAAATCGAGAAGAGGCTCGCCCAGCTCGACGCCGACATCGCCCGCGAAGAGCAGATGGTGCGAGACAATGCCGATACGCTGCAACGGCTGGCGGCGGAAGAGGCCTCGCTGAACGGCGAAAATGCCGGCGCCGCCGAGCGCGAGATCAGCGCGCGCGCCGCGTTCGAGGAGGCATCTGCCAGGCTGAGCCTCAGCGAAGGCGCGCTTTCAGCCTTGACCGCGGAGCGTGCCGAGGCTTCCGCCGCCCGCAGCCAGGCCGAGCGCGCCATGCGCGACGCCGCCGAACGCCGTGACCGTCTCGCCCGCCAGCTTGCCGATGTCGATCGCGAGGCAGCCGAAATTGCGTCGAAAATCAGCGGTTTGGCCGATCCGGCGGAAAAGCGGATCGTCGTAGAGCAGGCGACCGCTGCCGCTGAAAGCGCGGAAGCGAATGCCATCGCCGCGGAAAAGACAGTCGCCGAAGCGCGTCAGCGCGAAGGCGCCTTGCGGTCGCCGCTGCAGGAAGCGAAGGCCGAACTGGCGCGCATCGAAACCGAAGCCCGCACGCTGGCGAAGATCCTGAATGCCGCTTCAGGCGATCTTTTCCCGGCGGTTCTGGAACAGGTGAAGGTCGAGCGCGGCTTCGAGACGGCACTTGGCGCCGCACTCGGCGAGGATCTCGACATCCCGCTCGATCGCAGCGCGCCGGCGCATTGGGGCGACATCGCGCCCGATGCCGGCGATCCGGCGCTGCCGGCCGGTGTGCGGCCGCTGATCGAAGTCGTGCATGCACCTCGTCAATTGGCGCGGCGGCTGCGGCAGATCGGCGTTGTCGAGATGGCCGATGGCCCTCGCCTGCAGGCCTTGCTGAAGCCTGGCCAGCGGCTGGTCAGCCGCGACGGCGCGCTCTGGCGCTGGGACGGGTTCACGGCGAGCGCGGATGCGCCGACGCCGGCCGCACAGCGCCTTGCGCAGAAGAACAGGCTGGCCGAACTCGACGCCGATGCGGTTGCCGCGACCTTGAAGGTGCGGCAGGCGGAGGAAGCGCTTGCCGCGGCTGAAAGCGGCGTCCGGCAGGCGGCGGAGGCCGAGCGGGTGGCGCGGCAGACCTGGCGCGACGCCCAGCATCTCGTCGGCGAAGCGCGCGACGCGCTGGCGCGCGCGGAAAAGGCGGCCGGCGAACTGTCGAGCCGACGGGCCGCACTCCAGGAAGCGCGCGCGCGTGTTGCCGAAAGCCATGCGGAGGCGAGTGCCGCGTTCGTCGAGGCGGAAAGGCAGTTTGCGGGCGCTCCCGATCTCGGCGACCTGCAGTCGCGCCTCGACCGCACGTCCGGCGATGTTTCGCGCGATCGCGCCACGCTCGCCGATGCCCGCGCCGCGCATGAAGGGCTGAAGCGCGAGGCCGAAGCGCGCGCGCGCCGGCTGGAGGCGATTGCCGCCGAGCGCAAGAGCTGGACAATGCGCGCCGAAAACGCCGACAAGCAGATCGCATCGCTTGCCGAGCGCCGGGCGGAAGCGGCGCGTGAGCAGGAGGCGCTGGTCGACGCGCCGGACGAGATCGAGACGCGGCGCCGGGCGCTGCTTTCGCAGCTTTCCGAAGCCGAGGCGTTGCGCAAGGCGGCCGCGCGATCGCTTGCAGGAGGCCGAAAACCGGCAGGCAATACTCGACAAGGCAGCGACCGCCGCGATCCAGACGCTTGCCGAATCGCGCGAAGGACGCGTTCGCGCCGAAGAAAGGCTGACCGCCGCCGACGATCGCCGCAAGGAAATCGAGGCGCGCATCCAGGAAGCGCTGAACACACCGCCGCATCTCGTCATCCGCCACACCGGCCTCGAGGCCGACAGTCCGATGCCGGATATGGGCGAGATCGAGCGCAAGCTCGAAAGGCTGAAGATCGAGCGCGAGCGGCTCGGTGCGGTCAATCTGCGCGCCGAAGAAGAACAGAAGGAGCTTTCCGAGCGGCTGGAAACCATCGTTTCGGAGCGCGAGGACATCATTGAGGCGATCCGCAAGCTCCGCCAGGCGATCCAGAGCCTCAACCGCGAAGGCCGCGAAAGGCTGCTGGCGGCCTTCGACGTGGTCAACGGCCATTTCCAGCGGCTGTTCACGCATCTTTTCGGCGGCGGTACTGCTGAACTGCAACTGGTCGAATCCGAAGACCCGCTCGAGGCCGGTCTCGAAATCCTGGCCCGTCCGCCCGGCAAGAAGCCGCAGACCATGACCTTGCTTTCCGGCGGCGAGCAGGCACTGACCGCGATGGCGCTGATCTTCGCGGTGTTCCTTACCAATCCGGCGCCGATCTGCGTGCTCGACGAAGTCGACGCGCCGCTCGACGACCACAATGTCGAGCGTTTCTGCAATCTGATGGACGAGATGGCGAAGACGACCGAAACGCGGTTCGTCATCATCACCCACAATCCGATCACCATGGCGCGCATGAACCGGCTGTTCGGCGTCACCATGGCGGAGCAGGGCGTCAGCCAGCTTGTTTCGGTCGATCTCGAGGAAGCCGAGCAACTGCGCGAAGCAAGCTGAGCGGCCAAGGATCGGCAGGCCGTCAGGCGTGGCCGAGCCTCGCCGAAGATTTTCCGCACCCGTTCCTGAAAGCCGCGATCTATCTCCTGAAAGCGCGCGCGCGCCGCCTGGCCGATCAGGGCCTTGGCACCGGCGGGCGTCGAAATCAGCCGGTTGATGGCTTCCTCGAGGGCGGCGCGGTCGATAAAATAATTGGTGCCGAGGTGTCGCGGTTCCGACCGGCTTGCGGCAACCAGAACGCCGCATTTGTCATCGACATGTTCGTTCATCGGCGGGGCGTCGGTGACGACGGCGACGGAAGCCGCCGACAGCGCTTCCAGGATATTGTGACCCCAGCCTTCGGAGCGAGACGGGCAAAGATGGATGCCGCATTCGTTCTGCAACCGGCGCAACCGCGGGTCATCGATGAAGCCCGAGATCAGCGTGACGTTCGCCGGAACCTTGGCCGGAGCGTTTGCTTTTTTCTGCACCAGAACGAGTTCGGGCCATTCGGGATGGGCTTCCCAAAGCGCCAGCACGTCTTCTGTCCCCTTGAGCGTGCTGCCGCCTGCGAGATGGAAAAAACGGTTCCAGTTCTTTTCCACGGCGCCGTCGAAACGGTCCTCCGACGTGAAACCCAGATAGGAGACGGGCAGGGCAAGCGCGGCAAAGATCGCCTCGGCGTGACGGGTCTTGGCAAGCACCTGGTCGATGTGTCGCAATCTCCCGAGATGCCGGCGCGGAAACCGCTCCTGGTTCGGAATGAGCCAGTTTTGCCTCGCTGCCGAAAACCAGCGAGGAAACACCCGCTCGATGTGGACGATGTGTCCGGCGCGCTTGCGCCGGAAAAGCCGCTCGGCGAGGCCGCGTTGCCGTGTTTCCGCAAATCCGCTGGTGCCGCCGGCACCGGCAATCGCGGCGGCGAGGATTTCAGCGTCGCGTGTCAGACCGTAATTGTTGGAACGGGCGACCAGCAGCCAGTCAATCATTCGTACCCACTCCACGGCGAATAACTGGTGCGACCAGCGTAAAACACTGGAAGCTCAGTGCGGGATATGCCTTCCCGAGAGATGGGTGACCTATGTGTCCCGGATGGGCCTTTCCGGTGGTGGCTGGGGCGCCAGGATTCGAACCTGGGAATGTCGGTACCAAAAACCGATGCCTTACCACTTGGCGACGCCCCAATAACCGACGGTCGAGTCGGAACGGCCCGTCTTATATTGAGAGCAGGCGAAAAGCACAATCGCCGTGAGCGGACTTGCCACATGCGTCTTTCGCTATTTTGGCTCCCATGTCTGTAAAATTCAGCTAGAGAGGCTTCATGAGCGTATTCGACCGTGCATTTTCGCTGATTGCGGCCATTAGCCTCGCTGTATGGCTGGTCGCGGTCATACCTGTGTCTATCGGCTATGTGCGAAAATTCGGCACTTTCTCCTTCGACGATCCAGAGAAGATCGCTGTCACCCTCGCGGCGATCGTTGGATTCGCGATTTTCTGGTGCCTGGTCGCAGTACTGGCCAAACTTCTGGTCTCGGATTGGTTGGCGGGCCGCCGCCAACGGCAGTGACCGGAGCGCCAGGTGTTATTCGCTCCAAACCGCCAGCTCGTTTCCGGCGGGGTCAATAAAATGGAACCGGCGGCCTCCGGGAAATTAAAAGATCGGCCTGGATATTGCCGCCGGCCTCTTCGACCGCTTCCAGTGTGTCCTCCAGATTTTCCGAATAAAGCACCGGCAGCGGTTTGGCCGAGACTTCCGCTGCTGTCGGCCTGAAAGCCTCCCTCAAGTCCCTGGTCAAACGCCGAATAGGTCGGGCCGTAGTCGGTGAACGACCATGAAAAGGCGGTGCTGTAGAACGCCTTCACCCGGTCCAAAGTGCCATCCGCCGCAGGCATTTCCAGATAATCGAGCTTTCCAGTCTGTTTCATGACGCACCCATATGTTCTGGTTACGTTCTATTGTCGATGGTTCGAAACGCAAGTTGTCCCCAGCATCGCCTTTGCTAATCGATTCGAACCGGTTTTGGCCTTTCCGCCGGGTTGCCTTTCGCACCGCAGCATCCTATCGCTCGCCCGTCCGGCCCTTTGGCCGTGTCTGAAAATCCAGCTTGCAGTCGTGAGGAGCATGCATGACGAAGTGGGTCTATACATTCGGAGACGGGGCGGCGGAAGGTCGCGCCGGCGACAGGAATCTGCTGGGCGGCAAGGGCGCCAATCTCGCCGAAATGTGCAGCCTGGGCCTGCCGGTGCCGCCGGGCTTCACCATCACCACCGAAGCCTGCAACTGGTACTATGCCAACGGCAAGACCTATCCGGCGACGCTCGAAGCCGATGTCAGCGCTGCACTCGACCAGGTCGGCAGGCTGACCGGCCGGCGGTTCGGCGATCCGGAAAAACTGCTTCTGGTGTCGGTGCGCTCCGGCGCACGCGCTTCGATGCCGGGCATGATGGATACGGTCCTCAATCTCGGCCTCAACGACGAGACCGTCGAAGCGCTGGCGAAGGATTCCGGCGACGCGCGCTTTGCCTATGACAGCTATCGGCGCTTCATCCAGATGTATTCCGACGTCGTCATGGGGCTCGACCACGAGGTGTTCGAGGAAATCCTCGAGGACGAAAAGGCCAGGCTCGGCCACGAACTCGACACCGAACTTTCCGCCGCCGAATGGCAGGAGGTGATCGCGCTCTACAAGGCCAAGATCGAGGAAGAGCTGGGCAAGCCGTTTCCGCAGGAGCCGCAGGAGCAACTATGGGGGGCGATCGGCGCGGTCTTTTCCAGCTGGATGAACCACCGCGCGATCACCTATCGCAAGCTGCACGATATTCCGGAGAGCTGGGGCACCGCGGTCAACGTGCAGGCCATGGTGTTCGGCAATATGGGCGACACCTCGGCGACCGGCGTCGCCTTCACCCGCAATCCGTCGACCGGCGAAAAGAAGCTTTACGGCGAGTTCCTCGTCAATGCGCAGGGCGAGGACGTGGTTGCCGGCATTCGCACGCCGCAGAACATCACCGAAGCGGCCCGCATCGCCGCGGGTTCCGACAAGCCGTCGTTGCAGAAGCTGATGCCGAGGCATTCGCCTCCTTCGTCGATATCTCGGAGCGGCTGGAAAAGCACTATCGCGACATGCAGGACCTCGAATTCACCATCGAACGCGGCAAGCTGTGGATGCTGCAGACGCGATCCGGCAAGCGCACCGCCAAGGCGGCGCTGAAGATCGCCGTCGAGATGGCCGCCGAAAAGCTGATCACCAGCGAGGAGGCGATCTCGCGCATCGATCCGGCATCGCTCGACCAGCTGCTGCACCCGACCATCGATCCGAAGGCAGAGCGCAACGTCATCGGCATGGGCCTGCCGGCATCGCCGGGGGCGGCCACGGGCGAGATCGTGTTCTCGTCCGGACGATGCCGAGGAACTGAAGGCGCAGGGCCGCAAGGCGATCCTGGTGCGCGTCGAGACCAGCCCGGAAGATATCCATGGCATGCATGCCTCGGAAGGCATCCTGACGACGCGCGGCGGCATGACCAGCCACGCGGCGGTGGTTGCCCGCGGCATGGGCAAGCCCTGCGTCTCCGGCGCCGGCTCGCTGCGCGTCGACTACAAGACCGGCACGCTGCTCGCCGAGGGCACGCAGCTGAAGAAGGGCGATATCATCACCATCGACGGCTCCAACGGCCAGGTGCTGAAGGGCGAGGTTGCCATGCTGCAGCCGGAGCTTTCCGGCGATTTCGCCGCTATCATGGAGTGGGCGGACAAAATCCGCCGCATGAAGGTGCGCACCAATGCCGAGACGCCGGCGGATGCCCGCATGGCGCGTTCCTTCGGCGCCGAGGGCATCGGGCTTTGCCGCACCGAGCACATGTTCTTCGACGAGCGACCGCATCGTGGCGATGCGCGAGATGATCCTGGCCGACACCGAAAAGGAACGCCGCACCGCTCTCGACAAGCTCTTGCCGATGCAGCGCTCGGATTTCCTCGAACTGTTCGAGATCATGGCCGGGCTTGCCGGTCACCATCCGCCTGCTCGATCCGCCGTTGCACGAATTCCTGCCCAAGACGGAAGCCGAGATCGCTGAAGTCGGCGGCGGCGATGAACGTTTCGGCCGAAAAGCTGCGGCAGCGCACCGAAGCGCTGCACGAATTCAATCCGATGCTTGGCCATCGCGGCTGCCGGCTGGCGATTTCCTATCCGGAAATCGCCGAAATGCAGGCGCGCGCCATCTTCGAGGCGGCCGTCGAGGCGGCGAAGAAGACCGGTGCCCCGGTGGTGCCGGAAGTGATGGTGCCGCTGGTCGGGCTGGTCGAGGAGCTGGATTTTGTCAAGGCGCGCATCGACCAGGTGGCGAAGAGCGTCATGCAGGAGACGGGCGCAAAGATCGACTACCTCGTCGGCACGATGATCGAATTGCCGCGCGCCGCGCATCCGCGCCGGATGTCGATAGCCAAGATGGCGGAATTCTTCTCCTTCGGCACCAACGACCTGACCCAGACGACGTTCGGCATCTCCCGCGACGACGCCGCCTCATTCCTGGAGACCTATCGCCAGAAGGGCATCATCGAGCAGGACCCGTTCGTGTACGCTGGACATCGACGGCGTCGGCGAACTGGTGCGCATGGCGTTCTGAGCGGGGCCGGGCGGCGCGGCCGGAGATCAAACTCGGCATCTGCGGCGAACATGGCGGCGATCCCGCCTCGATCCGCTTCTGCGAAGAGGTGGGGCTGGACTATGTGTCGTGCTCGCCCTACCGCGTGCCGATCGCCAGACTGGCGGCCGCTCAGGCGGCGGTCAAGAAGGGGTGAGCTGAGGACCACGAGACAAAAGTGGCTATTGGGAGAGTTCGGTCCGATAAGATCGGGAATTTTGGTTATCTATCAGATTTTGCTGGGTTATACCCAATTAGCAAAATGGGTATAACTTGACTGGTTTATTGAGACATGATAGTTATACCCAAAATGCATTTTGGGTATAACGGGTTTGCCAAATGGGGCGGAAACTGGATATCGCCTATACGACGCTGGCTGCCGAACTACTGGATCGTGCCCTGGACGCCCAATTCGACATGGATTTTGACGAAGCGGGCGCCTTCATCAAGGTCACGTCGAAGGGAAGGGACTATTGGTACTACAAGCCTTCCGTAAAGGATGGTCAGCTGGACAAACGTATCTATGTCGGCCCCGTCGATGATCCCGAAATATCGAAACGGGTTGCGGCGTTCCGCGATATAAAAGTCGATTTCCAGGCGCGGCGTAAAATCGTCTCGACGCTTACCCGAGAAGGCAGGTTATTCAGCCCGGAGCGGCGCGTCGGCGACATCGTGGAGGCACTGTGGAAGGCTGGCGTCTTTCGGCTGCGAGCTTGTCTGGTGGGCACCATCGCCTATCAAACCTATGGAACCGTCCTGGGTTATCGGTTCGCGGGCGCGGCGCTGCAAACCGGCGATATCGATCTTGCCCAGTTTCATTCGATCTCCGTGGCGGTTGAAGACTCCATTTCACCGGTTATCGATGTCTTGCGCGAAGTGGATGCGACCTTTCACGCGGCGCCAGCGTTGAGTGACGCGCTTGGGACGACGAAGTTTCTCGCTCAAGGTGGCTTGCGGGTAGAATTCCTGACCCCCAATAGGGGCAGTGAGGAATACACCGGTAAGCCGGCGAAGATGCCGGCGCTGGGTGGGGCTGCTGCCGAGCCGCTGCGTTTTCTTGATTTCCTGATCCGTGAGCCTGTTCGGACTGTGATGCTTTATAAGGGAGGCATCCCGGTCATAGTTCCGGCTCCTGCACGCTATGCAATTCACAAGTTAATCGTTGCGGCGCGTCGTAGGGGCGGAACAGGGAAAGACGAGAAAGACCTTCGGCAATCGGAACAGCTGGGCGAAGCTTTGGAGGAGACCGGTCATCGAGACGATTTGCTCGACGCATTCAGTGAGGCTCGCGAGAGGGGCACCGCATGGCGCGAAGCAATTGATGCTTCGCTGGCCCGGATGGCGGCCTTGGGGCTGAAGAAGACTCCGACGATTTTTGGCGGATGAAATACCCTACGCGAACCATTCGCGTAGGGTAACGTAGCGATCACTCAATGGGCACGGCCGTAGGCGCCATTTGCGCCATGGTCATGACCGCAGCAAGTGTCGGCAACTCCTTGGCCCCATGGCTCTCATACATGGCCCGCGTGGCCGTGTTCGACGTGGTCTGGCCGCAATGACGAATTGTCCGAAATTCGCGCAGTCCCTGGCGCAGGATCTGCCAGGACGACGACAGGAACAGCGCTGCCATCAGGCCGGCCACGATCACGTCGGGCCAGCCGGTGGCCGTGCCCCAGACGCCAAGTGCGCCGCCATCACGGCGACGTTGCCGATCGCGTCGTTGCGCGAGCACAGCCAGACCGAGCGCACATTGGCATCGCCGTCCTTGTAGCGCATGAGGAGAGCATGCTGGCGAATTGGCGGCGAGCGCCAGAAAGCCTACGGCACCCATCACGCCAGCTTCCGGCACGCCGAGCACCTGTAGGCCGTCGAGCCGAACACCCACAGGCCCATCAGGAAAAGGCTGGCACCCTTGGGCAAGCGCTGCGCCGGCGCGGATTTCAGGGAGGCGCCGATCACCGCCAGCGACATGCCGTAGGTCATCGCGTCGGCAAAAAAGTCCAGAGCGTCAGCCTGCAATGCCTGCGACCCGGCGAGCTGGCCGGCGATCATCTCGACCGGGAACATGGCGGCGTTGATGGCGATAACCAGCCAAAGCCGGCGTTTGTAATCCGCAGAAATGCCCTCGAACACGGCATTGTGGCCGCAAGCTGCACTCATGATAAGGCTC